>NZ_JACBZD010000001.1:2557500-3757500 GCF_013407765.1 Allostreptomyces psammosilenae | reverse complement strand
GCTGGTAGAGCGCCACCAGTTCGTCCGCCTCGGTGCCGCTCAGCCGCCCGCGTCGCTTGCACAGCGCGTCGAGCCGCTGCCACTCGTGCTGGTGCGCGGCGACGAAGACGTCGATGTCCACAGGTGATCCTCCGGTGCGGGGGCACGATCCCTCCGCCGCTGCACGCCGTGGAGGGTCCGTGGGGACGGGGTGGCGCTCACCGGCCAGCATGCCGCATGGCCCGCTCGCCCGGGAGGCAAGGGGTCCGGGCGCCCGGGGCGGGGGTGCCGGCCCGGTGGTGGGGCCCTTGTTGCAGCCCGCCCCTTCCGTGACCGAGGCTGTACCCGACGCACCGATCAACGAGGCACGGACCAACGACCAGTGGGAGGCGCCGTGGCGAATCTGGTAACCGGGGAGGCGGTCGCGCTCGACCTGCGGCCGGCCCGGCTGATGAGCCGCGGCATCGCCATCGCCATCGACATGACGATCTACTGGGTGGCGATGATCCTGGCCCAGTTGCTGCTGGGCTGGTTGACCGGCGGGGAGTCCTCCCTGTCGACGATCGTCGCCATCCTGGTGGGCGTCGGCACGCTGGTCGGCCTGCCGCTGGCCATCGAGACGCTCTCCAACGGGCGTTCGGTGGGCAAGCTGGTGATGGGGCTGCGGGTGGTGCGCGACGACGGCGGGCCGATCCGGTTCCGGCACGCGCTGGTGCGCCAGCTGGTCGGCGTGGTGGAGCTGACCATGACGTTCGGTGTCGTGGCGGTCGTGGCCTCGCTCGTCTCGGACCGGGGGCGGCGGCTCGGGGACCTGTTCGCCGGCACGGTCGTCATGCTCACGCGGGTGCCCGAGCAGACGCTGGAGGTCGGCTACCTGCCGCCGCAGCTCGCCGAGTGGGCGGCCACCCTGGACCTGTCGGCGCTCAGCGACGAGCAGGCGCTGCGGGTCCGGCAGTACCTCACCCGCCGGCGGCAGCTCGACCCGGTGGTGGGCGCGGCGATGGCCGGTCGGTTGGCGTCGGAGGTGGCCACGGCCACGGCGGCTCCCGTGCCACGGGGCGTGACGGCCGATCTCTATCTGGAGGCGGTGCTGGGCGAGCGGCGTCGGCGTGGGATGGCGCAAATATCGGCGCGGTGGGCCGGGCAGCAGGGCCCGGTGGCGGTGCCCGCCCCCGCCCCCGGCTACGGGTACGCGGCGCCCGCGCCGGGCCATCCGGCGGCGCAGGGCTATCCAGGGGCGCAGGGCTACCCGGGGGTGCAGGGCTACCCGTACGGCCATGGCGGGCCCGCGGGAGCCGGGGGTCACGGGCCCGGCGGCCATCCCCCGGCGCCCGGCCACGGTGCGGGCGGCGGGTACGGACAGGTGGCGCCCGGGGTGGGCGGACCGGCCGGCCAGGGCGTTCCTGGTGGTGGGTACCCCGTGCCGGGGCCGAACGGGCAGCCGGTGGCCGGGCAGGCGCCGGGCGGACAGGCGGCGGCCGGCGGGTGGAGTCTGCCGGCGCCGGGGCACTCCGTGGGCGCGCCGCCGCCCTTCCAGCCGGGGACGGTGGGTGCCGCCGCGGGGGTTCCGGCGGCCCCGCCGCGGGTTCCGGAGGCTCCGGGCGCCGCGGGTGCGCCGGGGGCCGCGGGCGGGGAGTCGAGTCGGTCCGGTGGTTTCGCGCCGCCCGCGTAGCGGGTGTTCGGGGGGGCCGTCGGTGAGGCGGGAAAGGGCCGCGGCCCCGGAGCGGGATGCTCCGGGGCCGCGGCCGTTCCGCGCCGGTCGGGTCAGTAGCGGTAGTGCTCCGACTTGTAGGGGCCCTCCACCGGCACGCCGATGTAGGCGGCCTGCTCGGGGCGCAGCTCGGTCAGGCGGGCGCCGAGGGCGTCCAAGTGGAGTCGGGCCACCTTCTCGTCCAGGTGCTTGGGCAGCGTGTAGACGGCGGTGGGGTACTGCTCCGGCTTGGTGAACAGCTCGATCTGGGCGATGGTCTGGTTCGCGAACGAGTTGGACATCACGAACGACGGGTGGCCGGTCGCGTTGCCGAGGTTGAGCAGGCGCCCCTCGGACAGCACGATCACGGTGTGGCCGTCGGGGAAGCGCCACTCGTGGACCTGCGGCTTGATCTCGGTCTTGACGATGCCGGGCACCCGGGCCAGGCCGGCCATGTCGATCTCGTTGTCGAAGTGGCCGATGTTGCCGACGATCGCCTGGTGCTTCATCCGGGCCATGTCGGAGGCCATGATGATGTCGCGGTTGCCGGTGGTGGTGATGAAGATGTCGGCCGTCTCGACGACGTCCTCCAGGCGGGCCACCTGGTAGCCGTCCATGGCGGCCTGCAGGGCGCAGATCGGGTCGATCTCGGTGACGATCACCCGGGCGCCCTGGCCGCGCAGCGACTCGGCGCTTCCCTTGCCGACGTCGCCGTAGCCGCAGACGACGGCGACCTTGCCGCCGATCAGCACGTCGGTCGCGCGGTTGATGCCGTCGATCAGCGAGTGGCGGACGCCGTACTTGTTGTCGAACTTCGACTTGGTGACGGAGTCGTTGACGTTGATCGCCGGGAAGAGCAGCGTGCCGTTGCGGTGCATCTCGTAGAGCCGGTGCACGCCGGTGGTGGTCTCCTCGGTGACGCCCTTGACCTCGGCGGCGAGGGCGGTCCACTTGCCGGGGGTCTCGCGCAGCGTGCGGTTCAGCAGTTCGAGGATGATGCGGTACTCGTCGGAGTCTGCGGTGGCCGGGTCGGGCGCGGCGCCGGCCTTCTCGAACTCGACGCCCTTGTGCACGAGCAGGGTGGCGTCACCGCCGTCGTCCAGGATCATGTTGGGGCCGGCGTGGTCGGGCCAGGTGAGCGCCTGCTCGGTGCACCACCAGTACTCCTCCAGGGTCTCGCCCTTCCAGGCGTAGACCGGGACGCCGCGCGGGTCCTCGGGGGTGCCCTCGGGGCCCACGGCGATGGCGGCGGCGGCGTGGTCCTGGGTGGAGAAGATGTTGCAGGAGGCCCAGCGGACCTGCGCGCCGAGGGCGGTGAGGGTCTCGATGAGGACGGCGGTCTGCACGGTCATGTGCAGCGAGCCGGTGATGCGGGCGCCGGCCAGCGGCTGGCTGGCCGCGTACTCGCGGCGGATCGCCATCAGGCCGGGCATCTCATGCTCGGCGAGCTCGATCTCCTTGCGCCCGAAGGCGGCGAGGGAGAGGTCGGCGACCTTGAAGTCGGTGAAGGCAGCGGTCATCGCTGTGGTTCTCCCGATGGTGGTGTGGTCACGGGCATGCGGAGGTGCGGGCACGGTGGACGGGCGCGACGACCCGGTGGGTGTCGCGTCCGTGCGGGCGGTGGCCCGCGGGTGCGCGCAGTCCGTCGGTGGCCCTCTGCCCTCGGCTCCGACCGCGGTGCACGGCATGCCGGGCACGCGGTGGGCGCCGACCGCCATCAGCAGCGACGTCTCGCTGGTTCGAGGCTACACGCCGTGCCGGGGGGTGGGGGTGCTGATGGCCGTTCACGGGGTGGTCGAGGCGGTGACGGCGCCGCGGCGGATGTCCGGTTCCAGGTAGATCAGGCGGGCCATCGGGACGGCCGCGCGCACCCGGGCCTCGGCGGCGTCGATGGCGCGCGCCACCTGGGCGGCGGTCTCGTCGTGGCGCACCGCGATCTTGGCGGCCACCAGGAGCTCCTCGGGGCCGAGGTGGAGCGTCTTCATGTGGATGACGTCGGTGACGGTGCGGCCGTCGACGAGGCTCCGGCTGATGTCGTCCACGACCTCGGGGCCGGCGGCCTCGCCGAGCAGCAGGCTCTTGGTCTCGGCGGCGAGGACGAGGGCGATGGTCACCAGCAGCACGCCGATGCAGATGGTGCCCACGCCGTCCCAGACGGCGTCGCCGGTGGCCATGGTGAGCAGCACGCCGCCGAGGGCGAGCACCAGGCCGACGAGCGCGCCGAGGTCCTCCAGCAGCACGACCGGGAGTTCGGGTGCCTTGGCGCGGCGCACGAAGGCGACCCAGCCGAGGCCGGCGCGGGCGTGGTTGGACTCCTTCACGGCGGTGCGGAAGGAGAACGCCTCGGCGACGATCGCGAAGACCAGTACGCCGACCGGCCAGTACCAGGCTTCGAGGGCGTGCGGGTGGCGGATCTTCTCGTAGCCCTCGTAGAGGGCGAACAGGCCGCCCATGCTGAAGAGCACGACGGTGACGAGGAAGCCGAAGACGTAGCGTTCGCGCCCGTAGCCGAAGGGGTGCTCGGGGGTGGCGGCGCGTCGCGAGCGGCGGCCGCCGAGCAGCAGCAGGGCCTGGTTGCCGGAGTCGGCGACGGAGTGGACCGCCTCCGCGAGCATGGCGGAGGAGCCGGAGAAGGCCCAGGCGACGAACTTGGCCACGGCGATGGCGAGGTTGGCGAGGAGCGCGGCGATGACGGCGCGGGTTCCGCCGTGGGTGCTCATGCGACCGCCTCGATCCGCTGGGGGTGCGCGGCGTGGTGGACGCCGCCCGTGATACGTCGGCTCATGTGCCGACGACTGCCCCGCGGCGGCGCGTCCTACTCATTTCGGGCATTTACCACTTGGGCGGCTCGGTACGACTGGCGGTGGGTGTGGCAGGTGGGGAGGGCCGTCCGCTTTCCGGCGCGGCCCGGCCGCGGGCGCCTTCGGTGGGGCGCCCGCGGCCGGGCCGCTGTGGTCACGGGCCCACGGGGTCAAGGGCCTGTGGTCAGGCGCCGACGGTGGCGCGGAACAGGGTGCCGCTGCCGGTCAGCCGGACCGGGCCGTCGGTGGCGGCGAGGTAGGCGGAACGGCCGGCGGTCAGCTCCAGCGCGGCGCCGTCCGCTGCCCCGTCCAGCGGGGTGAGGAGGATCCGGCCCTCGGTGCACAGCACGATCTGCGGCGTGCCGGTGGGCAGCTCGACCGGGGAGCCGTCGGCGGCGGCCTGGTCGAGGACCAGGCGGCTGAGGCGGAACTCGTCGATCGGGGCCGGGTAGACCTGCTCGTCGCCGTGCGGCTCCGGGCGGAGCACCTCGGCCTCGCCGCTGGCGAAGCGGACGATCCGCAGCAGCTCCGGCACGTCGACGTGCTTGGGGGTCAGGCCGCAGCGGAGCACGTTGTCCGAGTTGGCCATCAGCTCGACGCCGAGGCCGCTGAGGTAGGCGTGCGGCACGCCGGCGCCGAGGAAGAGCGCCTCGCCGGGGCTCAGCCGGACGTGGTTCAGGAGCATGGCCGCGACCAGACCGGGGTCGCCGGGGTAGGCGTGGGCGATCCCGGCGTAGGCGGCGAGCGCCTCGGCCCACGGGCCGCCGGCCGCGGCGACCCGCTCGGCCGCCGCGGCGACCTCGGTCGCGGTGGCGGCGAACGCCTGGCGGTCGGCGCTCAGGATGCCGGTCAGCACCTCGCGCAGCGCCTCCTCCTCGGGGCGGGTGCGCAGTACGTCGATCCACGGCTGGAGGGCGGACACGGCGAGCGCGTCGAGGAGGTCGGCGGTGCGGCGCGGGTCGCGGAAGCCGCACAGGCCGTCGAAGGGCTCGAGGGCGCAGATCATCTCCGGCTTGTGGTTGGCGTCCTTGTAGTTGCGGTGCGCGGCGTCCACGGGGATGCCGCGGGCCTCCTCGTCGGCGAAGCCGGCCCGCGCCTGTTCGAGGTCGGGGTGGACCTGGAGGGAGAGCGGGGAGCCGGCGGCGAGCACCTTGAACAGGAAGGGCAGGCGGGGGCCGAAGCGGGCCGTGACGTCCTTGCCGAGCTCGTTCTCGGGGTCGGCGCCGACAACGATGTCAAGGGACGTGGGGGTGCCGTTGCGGACGAGGCGGGACGGCGCACCGGGGTGCGCGCCCATCCACATCTCCGCCTGCGGTTCGCCGGTCGGCTCGGTGCCGAGCAGGCGCGGGATGGCGGTGGTGGATCCCCAGGCGTAGGGGCGGATGGTGTTGTCGAGCAGGTCCATGGGGGCAGTGTCACATGGCCGGGTGTCGGCCCGGTCGCCCGAGGTCCCTGACCGGGTGGTGGGGGTGGACCGGGCGGGGCGGGGTTGCGGTGGCATTCGGGCAGCACTGGGCCGGGAACGCCGGGTGGCCCCCCTGATTCCAGGATCCCATGGCGGAACCGGCGGCGGCAGTCCCCCTTTCGGGCCTGTGGACAACTTCCGGCGGCGGGGGGTTGACGCCTCGACGGGCGAGGGCGGTTCTCGCAGGACCGGGCCTGGGTGGATGGCCGGGCCGGGGTGGCCGGGGGGCGGTGGGCCGGCCGCCCGGGGGGTGATGACACCTGCCGGGGTGGCGGCCCCTACGAGCCGGTGCCGATCCCCGCGTAGGTGGCGGTGAACTCGGCGAGGGCCAGCAGTTCCGCCAGGCGTTCCAGGGGGTGGCCCGGAGCGGCGGTGAGGACGTCGATGGGGGCGCCGGCCGCCTCGGCGTGCCGGCGGGCGAGGGGGCCGATGGCGTTGGGCGCGTCCTCCTCGGTGGCGGTCTCCCCGGCGGGGTCGAGCAGGACGACGTGCGGGGCCGGCCGGTCGGGTTCGGTGACGCGGTCGCGGAAGAAGTCGGCCTCCGCGTCGGCCGCGGCCGCTGCACCGCCGGAGGCTCCCGTCCGGGCGGCCCGCGGGCCGTGCAGCAGTCCGCGGTGGGCGGTGAGGGCCTCGGGCAGGCGGGCGGCGAGGGCCGGGATGGCGGCCTGGTCGGCCAGGAGCGTCGCCAGGCGGTGGGCGGCCGGGACCGCGGCCGGGCCGGCGGCCCACAGCAGGGGCACGGAGCCGGCCAGCTCGACGGCGAGCGTCTTGGCGGGGTTGTCCCAGGTGGCCGCGTCGGGGCGGCAGCGGGTGGCGATCTCGTCGAGGCGGGCCGCGGCGCCGTCCAGCGCCTCCGGGGGCGCGGCGAGGACGCCGACGCGGTGGGCGAGGGCGAGCGCGGGGCCCAGCAGGGCCCACAGGTCGGTGCCGGCCGCCGGGTCGGCGGCTGCGGCGGTCGTGGCGTCCGCAGTGTCCGCGTGCTGGTCGTTCGTCCCGGGTGCCGGTTCGCCCGGCTGGGGGACGAACGGCAGGGTCAGTCCGCGGGCCCACTCGACGGCTCGGGCGAGGTCGGTGCCGGGGCGGGTGACGGCCACGGTGGCGCAGCCTCGGGCGTAGGCGCGGTCGACGAGCGCGTGCAGGCCGTCGCTGTCGCCGTGGGGGGAGAGCACGAGCAGGAGTTGCATCGCGCCGGCCCAGCCGGGGAGCGTCCACCGGGGTTCGGTGGGCGGGTGGGGCGGCGCGGCGGGCTCGGGTTCGAGGTGGAGGACCTGGAGCGAGGGCGTGGCGAGGGCGGCGAGGGTGTCGGCGACGGTGCGGGCGGCGGGGACGTCGCCGGCGACCAGCACGGTGGTGGGGCGGCCTTCCGGTCGGAGGGCGGCAAGGCCGCCCTCCTCGGCGGCGCGGACGGCGGCCCGGAGTCGGGCGCCGGCTCCCGCTATGGCGCGCAGCCGGTCGGCGGCTCCGGAGCGGCGCATGGCCTCGCCGTCGTCGAGGAGCATTTCGTCGAAAACCATCGGTGCTCCCGTCAGGGGCTTGGCGGGTGGCGCGGCCGGGTGCTCGGCGGGGGCCGGCTCGGGGTGCGGTGCTCTCGGGAGGGCTGGGTCGGCGGGTGCCGCGGTCAGCGGGTGCTGCGGGCCTCGTCGACCAGCAGGACGGGGATGTCGTCGCGTACCGGGTAGGCCAGGCCGCAGTCGTCGCCGGTGCACACCAGCTCGTCGGCGGCGTCGTCGGCGCGCAGGGGGGCGTGGCAGGCCGGGCAGGCGAGGATGTCGAGCAGGGTGGGTGCGAGGTTCATGTGGTCAGCGTACGGGAGGATCTTGGGCCGCGGGGCGGTGGCGTGAGGTGGCGGAGCGGGGCGGTGCCGCGGCGCGGGCCCGCCCCGGCCGGCCCGGGGTGGGAGGGGGTGGGACGGGGGAGGTGGGCCCGCGCCGGGGTGGTGTGGCCGTCCGGGTGAGCGGGTGGCGTGGCGGTCAGTCGCGCACCAGCGCGAGGACCTCCTCGCGGATGGCGGCGACCGCTGCCGCGTCGGCCGCCTCGATGTTGAGGCGGAGCAGCGGTTCGGTGTTGGAGGGGCGCAGGTTGAACCACCAGTCGGGGCCGGAGACGGTGAGGCCGTCGAGTTCGTCGAAGGTGACGCCGTCGCGTCCGGTGTAGGCGGCGCGGACGGCGGCGGTGCGCGCCGTCTGGTCGTCGACGGTGCTGTTGATCTCGCCGGAGGAGGCGTAGCGCTGGTAGTCGGCGACGAGTCGGGTGAGCGGCTCGGGCTGTTCGCCGAGGGCGGCGAGGACGTGGAGGGCGGCCAGCATGCCGGTGTCGGCCTTCCAGAAGTCCCGGAAGTAGTAGTGCGCGGAGTGTTCGCCGCCGAATACGGCGCCGGTGCGGGCCATCTCGGCCTTGATGAAGGAGTGGCCGACCCGGGTGCGCACGGGCTTCCCGCCGCTGGCCAGCACGATCTCGGGGACGCCGCGGGAGGTGATGAGGTTGTGGATGACGGTGGGCTTGTCCTCGCCGGCGGCGCGGGCGCGGGCGATCTCGCGGACGGCGACGAGCGCGGTGATGGCGGAGGGCGAGACGGCTTCGCCGGTCTCGTCGACGACGAAGCAGCGGTCGGCGTCGCCGTCGAAGGCCAGGCCGATGTCGGCGCCGGTGCGGCGCACCTCGGCCTGGAGGTCGCGGAGGTTCTCCGGGTCGAGCGGGTTGGCCTCGTGGTTGGGGAAGCTGCCGTCGAGTTCGAAGTAGAGGGGGACGACGTCCAGGGGGAGACCCTCGAGGACGGCGGGGACGGTGTGGCCGCCCATGCCGTTGCCGGCGTCCACGACGACCTTGAGCGGCCGGATGGCGCTGAGGTCGACGAGGGAGCGCAGGTGGGTGGCGTAGTCGCCGAGGGTGTCGCGGCGGGTGAGGGTGCCGGCGGGGCGGTCGGTGGGCGGGATGCCGGCGGGGGCGCTGGTCCACTGCTCGACGAGGGCGCGGATGTCGGCGAGGCCGGTGTCCTGGCCGATGGGGGCGGCGCCGGCGCGGCACAGCTTGATGCCGTTGTACCGGGCGGGGTTGTGGCTGGCGGTGAACATGGCGCCGGGCATGTCGAGGCTGCCGCTGGCGTAGTAGAGCTGGTCGGTGGAGCACAGGCCGATCTCGACGACGTCGGCACCGCGGCCGGCGGCGCCTTCGGCGAAGGCGCGGGCGAGTTCGGGTGAGGAGGGGCGCATGTCGTGGCCGACGGTCACCGCGTGGGCGGCGGTGACGGTGGCGAAGGCGGCGCCGAAGACTCGCGCCAGGTCGGCGTCGAGCTGGTCGGGGACGGTGCCCCGCACGTCGTACGCCTTGACGATTGCGCTGAGGTCACGGGACACGTTCTCGCCCATCTGCTTCCACCGAGCCGGTCGTTGCCGCCGCCGGGCGGGTGCCCGGGGCCGTTCGTGAACAGTACCGGCAGGTCGGGTGGGGGTGCGGGAGGCGGTCGGGGCGGGAGGTTCAGTTCTCCGGCGGGCGCAGCACCCTGAGGTGGCCGCGGCGGGCGACCTCCATGCGGTCGGCCGCCTCGCGTTCGGTGAGCCGGCGGTCGGTGCCGCGTCGTTCGGTGGGGCGGGCGGCCTCGCGGACGGCGTTGGCGAGGGCCTCGAGGTCGTCGCTGCTGGGCTGGGTGGTGGCGGGGTCGACGGCCAGCCGGACGACCTCCCAGCCGCGGGGGGCGGTGAGGCGTTCGGAGTGTTCCGCGCACAGGTCGTAGCAGTGCGGTTCGGCGTAGGTCGCGAGTGGGCCGAGCACGGCGGTGGAGTCGGCGTAGACGTACGTCAGCGTGGCGACGGCGGGACGACCGCACGCGGTGCGCGAACAGCGACGTACTGGACTCACGGAACCGGACGTTACCGCACTGGCGGGTCCCTCGCGACCACTCCCCCGGGAAGTAGTCATCGTGTCGTACCGGTATGACATTGGGCGCGGCTGGTGGCGGGCGGGTGGCGCGCTTGCGTGAAGTGGTCTGTGGTGGGCGCGTTCGATCCTCTACGCTCGGCGTTGTGGACAGTTCCGTACCGCAGCGCCCCGCCGACCCTCGTCCCGCCGGTCGGCGGCGGGACCGGCACGGCCGCGGGATGCGCGGCCCGCTGGCGCCCGCCGACGTCCCGGTGGCGATGACCCGGGCGGAGCGGTTCGACGACCTGGTGCGGGAGTCGATGGAGCGGTTGACGGCGCGCTGGCCGCAGTTGGAGACGGTGCTGTTCGAGGTGGTGGACGTGCCGTGGGAGAGCGCGACGCCGAGCGAGCTGTCCGGGGGGCGGGTGGCGCTGGCGCAGCTGGTGCCGGAGTCGAAGGGGCAGCCGGCTCGGATCGTGGTGTTCCGGCGGCCGGTGGAGGTGCGGGCGAAGCCGGGTGACGAGCGGGCGACGCTGGTGCACGACGCGATCGTGGAGCAGGTGGCCGAGTTGCTGGGCATGTCGCCGGAGACCGTGGATCCGCGTTTCGGCCTGGAGTGAATGCCGGGCTGGGGTGATGCCGACCTAGGGTGATGCCGGGCTGGGGGCTGGGCGGCACTCCCGTGGTGTGCCGGGAACATGCCAGGGGTTCGCGCCTGAACCCACCATTGGCCTGGGGGGACCCCCTTTTTCAGGATCCCATTCGGGGGCTACCGTGCGCATCCCCCTTCTCGCGGCCTGTGGATAACTCGCGCTCCCACCCTTGCCCCCTTGGACCACCCCACGGCGGCCACCCACCCGGCCGGCCGCCGTGGGGGGGCCGGGTGCTTTGGGTGGCCGGGCGCCATGGGTGGCCGAACGCCACGGGTGGCCGGGCGCCGCGGGCGGCCTGACGCCTCGGGCGGCCGGGTGCCGTGGGGGTGTCTCAGCCGGCCTGGACCACGGTCCAATCGGGGCGGGTCTGCGGCATCAGCACGGTGGTGGGCTGGGTGGCCACGGTCTGCACGGTGGTCTTCCATGCCTCGTCGCCGCCGCCGGTGAGCTGGCGGGCGGCGTGCACCGGTCCGCCGGACAGCGGTTCCACGGTGAGCCCGAAGGTGGCGTCGCCGGGCACCTCGGGCGGGGCGACGGCCACGGTGGCTCCGGCGGGCACCTCGACCTCGGCGGTGGCCGGTTCGGCGCCGTCCGGGTAGGCGGTCAGCCGCACCGTGGCGGCCTCGCCGGGGGCGGTGAGGTAGACGGTGGAGGCGCCGGGGATGTTGCCGGAGACGGAGGCGGTCTCGCCCAGGGCGGGGCTGGAGGCGGAGTAGGCGCTGTCCCGTCCGTCGTCGCCGCCGCGCAGCACGCGCAGGCCGGCGACGACGGGGACGGCTTCGGCGCCCTCGGCGGGGGTGAGCAGGATCGCCGAGGCGTCGCCCGCGGTGATGTCGCCCAGGTCGACGGTGGTGCTGCCGTTGGCGGGGACGGAGATCCGCTCGGTGCCGGCGGGGGTGAACAGGCCGCCCTTGCCGGAGATCTGCACGGCCAGCTCGGCCTCCTGTTCCCCGGTGGTGGCGACGGTGAGCTGGATCTTCGTGGCGTCACCGGGCAGGCCGGGAACGAGCACGGTGCCGGCGGGGTCGCCGGCCGGGGGGAGCCAGTCGGCGCCGTCGGCACCGCCGTCGTCGTGCAGCTGGGCGGAGACCCGGCCGGAGCGCACCTGCACGTGGACGGCCAGGCCCTCGATCTTCTGCTCGGTGAAGGAGCTGAGCAGCAGGGGCACGGAGGCGCCGGGGGTGACGGTGATGTTGCGGGCGCCGGTGGCCTCGACCGGCCCGTCCGGGCCGTACAGCTCGACGTCGACGACGGCGGGGGTCTCGGTCTCGGCGTTGGCGAGGTGGAGGTAGTCGCTGCGGCCGTCGACGGTGGCGGCGCCGACGAACCAGAAGGAGGAGCCGGGGGCGGCGCAGCCGCTGCCGGCGAGGTGGCCGTCGTCGCCGGAGACGCTGGTGGTCTCCTGCAGGGCGAAGCCGGGGGCGAAGCGGCCCTCGCCCTGGCCGAGGACGGGCGCGGCGTCGCCCTTGTCGGAGCTGGTGGAGGCGGGGGTGCCGGGTTCGGCGAGTTCGGCGCGGGGTTCGGTGACGCCCATGTCGGAGAGGGTGCCGGTGCCTTCGTCGCCGGTGCCCTCGCTGGGTGGGGCGAAGGCGGTGTAGGTGGTGGTGGCGTCCTCCTGGTGGAAGACCTGCGGGCACAGCGCGGTGGTGCGGCGGACGGGGACCTGCTGGCCGCCCTCTCCGGTGGGGCCGGTCTCGGGGGTGGTGGCGAAGGCGAGCCCGCCGATCAGGGCGAGGGCGACCGCCACGGCGCCGAGCACGATGCTGGTGCGGTTCACTGCTGCTGCCGTCCTTCCGTGGCGCTGCCGACGGGCAGCGGGCCGTGGCCGTCACCGGGGTGGTCGCCGCCGGGGCCGGAGGGGCCGCCGAAGCCGCCCGGGCCGCCGAGGCCGCCTGGGCCGGGGGGGCCCTCGGGCCCGCTGGGGCCGCCGGGCGCGCCGGGGCCGTTCGGCCCGCCGGGGTGTCCGGGGTGTCCGGGGGGCGGTGCCACCGCGGCGGTGGCGGGGGTGGGGACGGTGGTCCCGGGGGTGGCGCGGCGGCGCCGGCCGCCGGCCTCGGCGGCCGGGTCGGGCAGGTCGTCGTCGGCGCGCCGGCTGCGGCCGGGCAGGGCCAGGACGACGGCGACGAGCAGCAGCACGGCGGCGGCCCAGCGCCACGCGGTGGCCACCGGGGAGCCGGCGTACTCGACGGACAGCCGGCCGCCGGAGTCGGTGGGCAGTTCGAAGCCCTGGGCCCAGCCGTCCAGGGTGATCGGGGTCAGCGGTTCGCCGTTGAGGGTGGCGCGCCAGCCGGGGTCGGCGGCCTCGGCGAGGCGGACGAAGCGCTGACCGGTGGTGTCGGCCTCGCCCTGCGGGGCCTGCTCCTGGGGCTGGTCCGCGGGCTGCTCCTCGGGCTGTTCCGGGTCCTGGGCCACCTGCGGTTCGGCGGGGGCGGGGACGTCGGTGTGCGCGCCGAGTCCGTCGCTGTCGGTGGCGAGCACCTCGCGGCTGCCGTCGGGGTTCTGCAGGATGACGCGGCCGGTGGTGAGGTCGTTGCGCCACAGGGCGCTGCCGCTGACCTGGCTGAGCCGGGTGAGTTCCGGGGTGCTGTCCAGGACGCCGGCGATCTGCGGGCTGACCGGGGCGCGCACCAGGATGTAGCGGACGCCGTAGCCGGCCAGGCTGGTGACCTCGTCGCCGTCGGAGCCGGCCAGCAGGTTGGCGACGACCTCGGCGAGGTCGTCGCCGCCCGTGGCGTCCTGGCCGATCTCGGCGTCGCCGAGGGTGAGGCCGGCGTCGCGGAGCAGCGCGTAGCCGACCCGGCCGGCGTCGTCGGCGGTGATCACCAGGGTGCGGGCGCGGTCGGTCGTGGTGTTCTCGGTGGCGACGAAGGCCGGGACCTGCTCGGGCGCGGCGCGGCGCAGCGGGTCCTCGGCGCCGCCGGCCATCCACCAGGAGGCGCCGACCAGTGGTGCGAGGCCGGCGAGCACGGCGATGAGCGCGGCGGTGGGCTGGCGCCAGCCGAAGTTGACGCCGGCGACGCGTTCCCGGGCGCCGTCGGCGCCGACGGCGGCGGCGGCGAGCAGGCCGGCGCCGGCGACCGCGAGGGCCGGGCCGGGCCAGGCGGTGCCGTCGCCGAGCAGGCCGGAGCGGGCGAGGACGGCGAACAGCCAGCCGACCACGGCGACGGTCCAGCCGGCGAGCACGGCGTGCCGTCGGGTGGTGCGCAGCAGGGCGGCCAGGGCGGCCAGCAGCAGGCCGATGGTGAGGAGGGCGGGGACGGGGGTGCTGCCACCGGGGTGCAGCAGCAGCAGGTCGGTGACGGTGGCGACCTCGCCGCCGGCGGGGGTGCCGGCGGGCGGGGCGACCGGGGAGCCGGCCTCGGCGGTGAGCAGGGTGGCGGGGCTGGTGAGCAGGCCGATGGACCAGGGGGCGAGCAGCGGCAGCGGCAGCCCGAGGGCGACGACCAGTCGGGGCAGCAGGGCGCCGAGGCCGGGGCCGGTGCCGTCGGTGGCGCGCCGGCCGAGGACGACCCGGGCGAGGGCGGCGGCGGCCAGCAGCACGACGCCGAGCGCCCAGGCGGGTGGGGCGAAGGCGGTGACGACGGTGAGTCCGACGCCGAGCGCCCAGGCGTCGCGCCAGCGCGGGCCGTCGTCCTCGCCGGGGCTGGTGGCGCCGCCGTCCATTCCGGTGAGTCGCACCGCGGAGCGGGCGAGCAGGGGGAGGGCGACGAGCAGCGCGGCGGTGCCGATGCGGCCGCCGGCGATGGCGCCGGTGGCGGCGGGGAGCGTGGCGTAGGCGGCGGCGGCCCAGGCGCGCACGCCGCGGGAGGCGACGAGGGGGGCGGTGGCGAGGTAGGCGGCGAGGCCGGCGAGTGGGACGGAGCCGAGCAGCAGCAGGTTCACGGCGGCCTCGGCGTTGCCGAGGGTGAGGGCGGCGGCCACGGCGAGGAACGCGGTGTAGGGGGGTGCGGTGGTGTCGGTGCCGATGCCGACGTCGTGCCACTGGGCGGTCCAGGTGCGCCACAGGTCGGCGGCGCCTTCGGGGGCGGGCAGCAGGGCGCCGCCGCTGAGCGATCCGGTTCCGATGAGGGACCGGGCGGCGACGAGGGTGACCAGCAGCAGGCCGAGGAAGAGCAGGGGGGCGGGGCGCCGGGTGAGGGCGCGGAGCCGGGCGAAGCTGTCGACTTCGAGGAAGTCGGCCTCGTCGGAGGTGGGGCCGGATTCGGCGGCGCCGTGGCGGCCGGCGGAGGTGTCGACGTCGGCGTTGCGGCTGTACCGGGCGAGGAGTTGTTCCAGGGTCAGCCGGACGGTGGCGCCGGGGGCGGGGAAGAGTCCGGTGAGCGCGGAGCCGTCCTCGGCGCGTAGTCGGGCGCGTTCGCGGCGGGCGGCGATCAGGGCGCCGGGGCGGAGGAGTACGGAGGTGAGGCCGAGCATCTCGTCGGCGGCGAGTCCGGGGACCTTGCCGAGGAGGTAGACGATGGTGCGCAGCACGGTGCTGAGCAGCAGCCGGACGGCCACGTAGGGGAGCATGGCGCCGGTGCTGTTGGCCAGCAGGGTGTAGGCGGCGCCGGCCTTGTCGGTGCGGTGCGGGCGGGCGGTGCCGCCGGCGTCGATGGGGCGGCGTTCGCGGGAGGCGGCCTCGGCGTGGCGGAGCACGGCGTCGGGGGCGACGAGGACGAGGTGGCCGGCGCTGTTGGCGCGCCAGCAGAAGTCCACGTCGTCGCGCATGAGCGGCAGGCGGGGGTCGAAGCCGCCGAGCTGTTCCCACACGTCGCGGCGGACCAGCATGCCGGCGCTGCCGACGGCGAGGACGGGGCGGACCTGGTCGTGCTGGCCCTGGTCCTGTTCGCGGCGGTCGAGGCCGGTCCAGCGGCGTCCGCCGCGGCCGATGCTGACGCCGACTTCGAGGAGCTGGCGGCGGTCGTACCAGCTGCGGATCTTGGGGCCGAGGACGGCCGCGGAGGGGTTCTGCTCGGCGACCCGCAGGAGGCGGCGGAGGGCGTCGGGGCGGGGTTCGCTGTCGTCGTGCAGGAGCCACAGCCACTGGACGGGGGTGCCGCCGTCGGGGGTGGTGGCGTAGGGCAGGCTCTGCGGGGGTAGTGGTCCGAGGGCCGCGGCTTCGTCGACGGCGTCACCGAAGGAGGCGTCACGGGGCAGGCGGCGGACGTGTTCGGGTCCGAGGGCCTGGGTGAGCAGGGCCGGTGAGTCGTCGGTGCTTCCGGTGTCCACCGCGACGATCCGCTGTACGGGTCGGTCCTGTCCGAGGAGGCCGGAGAGCACCCCCGGCAGCCAGCGGGCGCCGTCGTGGGAGACGAGCACGGCGGTGACCACGTGGCGGGGGTATGCCGGTGGCTGGTTGAAGACAGACATCGAGGTAGCGGGCCCCGGTTCGTGTGGACGGCGGACGGGGGTCGTTCGGCAGACCCTTGGGCCACCCTAGTTCGTTTCGGGGGGATGGTAGACGGGAAGGCCCCACCTGACGCCGATGCGCGAGGTGGGGCCTTGGGGCGGTGTGGCGCCGTTGTGGGGGCGGCGCGTGCGCCGGGTGTGGTGGTGGTGCGGGCTCCCGCGGCCATCGGGGTCTGGTCGGCGGGGGCGTGGCGGGCGGCGTCGCCCGGTGCGCGGCGCGGCGGTGTTCCGCGAGGTCGGCGCCGTGTTCCGCGCGGGGTGCGCGGCATCGCGCGGGAGTGGATCGGCGGCGTTCCGCGCGGCGGGCCGGCGTCGGGGGGCTCAGACGGCGCTCTTCTTCAGCCGGCGGCGTTCCCGCTCGGACAGTCCGCCCCAGATGCCGAACCGCTCGTCGTTGGCGAGTGCGTACTCCAGGCATTCGGCGCGCACCTCGCAGGCGAGACAGACCTTCTTGGCCTCCCGGGTGGAGCCGCCCTTCTCGGGGAAGAAGGACTCGGGGTCGGTCTGCGCGCACAGCGCGCGTTCCTGCCAGCCGAGCTCCTCTTCGGTTTCGTCTCCGAGCACCAGTTGAAAGAGCTCGCTCATGGCGTGCCTCCTGCCCTTCTTTGCTTCCCCGTGATGTTGCCGTTACCAGTGGCGGTTCAACGACATGGCTGAAATTACAAGTGCGTCGCTGACGCGTAGTCAAGCTGCGATGTGCTAAAAGGCGCCGCATTCACTCTGTGGGAGCAAACGACTCCGTAGCGTGGCGCCCGTTGGGCAAACCGTACCAATTCGCCTTCGTTCTCGGTGGAGGGGTCCGCTCGCGCCGCGGCTCGTCCCCGGGGCCGCCGACAGTGACTCCCGGCGGCTCCCGGCCGGAACCGTCTGTCAGTTCCGACGATCAGGGGGCGCTTGGGGTTCCCCGCCGGCGCCGCGGAGCGAGATGGATCACAGCACGATCACAGCACGAGCCGGTGCGCCTCGTCTTCCCCTCCGCACAGCGGTAAAACTCGTTAGCGACTGATTCACCCGATTTGACGAGCACTCGGTCCGCCATGCGGGAGTCGGTTGACAAAGTGCCCTCAAAGCGGTCTTCTACCTCCCATGCCAGCCCGTACCACGCCTGCCCGCCGGAGCGCCGCCGCGCCGCTCGGCACGCAGGCCCGCGCGCTGCCGCTGCTTCCTCCGGCCGCCGGTCGAGCCCCGCTCCCGGCCGCCCCCACCCGCGGCTGTTGTTGTCGCGCCTGCTGACTCGCCTCACCACCACGGCGCTCGCCAAACCTCCTCGGTCCGTCATTCCGTGAACGGGCCCGCCCTCCCCTTCCGTCGTCCGTCATCCGGCGGCCAGGCCCGTCCGCGCCCGGAACGGCCGGGGGACCCGTGCCGCGCACCCGACCACCGCCGGGCGCGCCTCCCCAAGGACTCTCCTTCGTGCACCCCTCCCAGCTCAGCGACATCAGCATCGCCGGCGACCCGCTCGCCCTGGCCGACCGCGCCGTCCCCCGGGGCGAGCACCCCGGCACCCTCGCCGACCTGGCCGCCGTCGCCGAGCGGCTGGCGGCCGAACCGGAACGCTGGCTCCCGCTGCTCCGCTTCGACCCGCTGACCCGCTGGTACACCCGGCTGGAAGCCGGCCCCCGCCACGAGGCGTGGCTGCTGAGCTGGCTGCCCGGGCAGGGCAGCGGCCGGCACGACCACGGCGCCTCCACCGGCGTGTTCACCGTGGTCCAGGGGGTGCTGACCGAGTACACCGGCGCCCCTGCCGGGCCCGCGGCGCGGGCGGGACGGGACGCCGGCCGGCGGCTGGCCCCCGGCCGGCTGCGCGTGGCCGCCCCGGGGACGGTGCACGAGGTGCTCAACAGCGAGCTGCTGCCGGCCGCCAGCATCCACGTCTACGGGCCCCGGCTGACGGAGATGAACCCGCACGCCTCCCTCGCCGGCGACCGCGCCCGGACGGGCACCGGCGCGGCGTTCGGCGTCCGCGACGGGGCGCGGACGCGGTCGGCCGGCGCCGCCGCGGTGCCCGGGCGCGCGGCCGGCGCCGTCGGCACCTGCTGACCGCGTGGGACCCCGGGAGGCCGCGGGAGGATTGACGGGCCGTCGGCGCACTCCCCCGGGACCGTACCGCAGGCCCGCCACCACCGGGGGCGGCGGGCGGTCACGCCGCCGAACCGGGGCCGCGGCTGGTGCCAGACTGTGCGCATGCGCATCACAGCACTTGCCGGCGGAATCGGCGGCGCCCGGTTCCTGCGCGGGCTGAAGGACGCCGTGGGCCCCGGTGACGAGATCACCGTCATCGGCAACACCGGCGACGACATCCACCTGTTCGGGCTCAAGGTCTGCCCCGACCTCGACACCGTCATGTACACCCTGGGCGGCGGCATCGAGGAGGCGCAGGGCTGGGGCCGCGCCGGCGAGACCTGGAGCGTCAAGGAGGAGCTCGCCGCCTACGGCGTCGGCCCCGACTGGTTCGGACTCGGCGACCGCGACGTCGCCACCCACCTGGTGCGCACCCAGATGATCGGCGCCGGCTACCCGCTGAGCGCGGTCACCGAGGCCCTGTGCGACCGCTGGCAGCCGGGCGTGACGCTGCTGCCGATGACCGACGACCGCGTGGAGACCCACGTGGTGATCGACGACCCGGACGCGCCGGAGGGCTCCGGGCGCCGCAAGGCCGTGCACTTCCAGGAGTACTGGGTGCGGCTGCGCGCCGCCGTCCCGGCCCACGCGGTGCTGCCCGTCGGCGCCGAGGACTCCCGGCCCGCGCCCGGCGTGCTCGCCGCCATCGCGGCGTCCGACGTCATCCTGCTGCCGCCGTCCAACCCGGTGGTCAGCATCGGCACCATCCTGTCCGTCCCCGGCATCCGGGAGGCCGTCGAGAAGGCCGACGCCCCGGTCGTCGGCCTGTCCCCGATCGTCGGCGGCGCGCCGGTCCGCGGCATGGCCGACCGCATGCTGACCGCGATCGGCGTGGAGACCACCGCCGCCGCCGTGGCCGAGCACTACGGCCCGGGCCTGCTCGACGGCTGGCTGGTGGACACCGTCGACGCGGACGCGGTGCCGCGGGTGGAGGCCGCCGGCATCCGCTGCCGCGCCGTCCCGCTGATGATGACGGACCAGGCCGCCAGCGCCGAGATGGCCCGCCGCGCCCTGGAGCTGGCGGGGGAGGTGCGCGAGGGATGAGCACGGAGACGACCAGGAGCGACGGCTACCAGGTGCTGCCCGTGCGGGGCATCGGGGAGGTCCGCCCCGGCGACGACCTGGTGGCGCTCATCGCCGACGCCTGCGCGGCGCCCACCGCCTCCGGCGGCACCGCCGGCCTGCGCGACGGCGACATCCTCTGCGTCACGTCCAAGATCGTCAGCAAGGCGGAGGGGCGGATCACCCGCGCCGCCGACCGGCAGGCGGCCATCGACGCCGAGGCCGTGGAACTGGTCGCCCAGCGCGGCACCACCCGGATCGTCCGCAACCGCAACGGACTGGTCATGGCCGCGGCCGGCGTGGACGCCTCCAACACCGAGCCGGGCACCATCCTGCTGCTGCCCGAGGACCCGGACGACTCCGCCCGGCGACTGCGCCGGGGCCTGGCCGAACGCCTCGGCGTGCGGGTCGGCGTGCTGCTCACCGACACCTTCGGGCGGGCCTGGCGGGCCGGCCTCACCGACGTCGCGATCGGCGCCGCCGGAGTGGCCCCGCTGGAGGACCTGCGCGGCGGCACCGACCGCAACGGCAACCCGCTCGTCGTCACCGTGACCGCCGCGGCCGACGAGCTCGCGGGCGCCGCCGAGCTCGTCAAGGGCAAGGCCGCCGGGGTGCCGGTGGTCGTCGTGCGCGGCCTGCCCGAGCGCACCACCGAGGAGGACGGCCCCGGCGCCGCCGCCCTCGTCCGCTCGCCCGAGAACGACCTGTTCCGGTTGGGCACGGCCGAGGCCATGCGGGCGGCCGTGACCTCCCGGCGCACCGTGCGCTCCTTCACCGACGAGCCGGTCGACGGGGAGGCCGTGCGGCGCGCCGTGGCCGCCGCCGTGACCGCGCCCGCCCCGCACCACACCACGCCCTGGCGGTTCGTGCTGCTGGAGGGCGAGCAGGCGCGCACCCGGCTGCTGGACGCGATGCTGGAGGTCTGGAAGGCCGACCTGGTCGCCGACGGGCTCGACGAGGAGCGCGTGGCCCGCCGCACGGCGCGCGGCGACCTGCTCCGCCGGGCCCCGTACCTGGTGGTGCCGTGCCTGGTCACCGACGGCGCGCACCGCTATCCGGACGCGCGGCGGGCGGCGGCCGAACGGGAGATGTTCGTGGTGTCGGCGGGCGCGGGCGTGCAGAACCTGCTGGTGGCGCTGAACGCGGAGGGGCTCGGCTCGGCCTGGGTGTCCTCCACCATGTTCTGCCGGGAGGTCGTGCGCAAGGTGCTGGACCTGCCGGACGACTGGGACCCGATGGGCGCGGTGGCCGTGGGCCACCCGGCGGCGCCGCCCGCCCCCCGGCCGCCCCGGGACGCGGCGGCCTTCGTCGAGGTGCGGTAGCCGGATCCGGGTGCGGCGGCCGGGTCGGGGGCGCGGGTTCACATGTCGCGGAACTCGCGCGGGCTGAGGCGGGGGCCGCGGCGGGGCGGGCGGGCGCCGGGGATGCCGGCCAGCAGGCGGCAGACCCGGTGGCGCTGGCCGGCCCACGGCTGGAGCAGGCGCAGCATCGTCTCGTCGTCCGCGTGGCGGTCGCCGGCGAGCGCCCAGCCCACCATGGCCGGCAGGTGGTAGTCCCCGACCGACACCTGGTCGGGGGCGCCGTGGCTGCGCTGGAGCGTCTCGGCCGCCGTCCACGGCCCGATGCCGGGCACGGTGCACAGCAGCCGTGCGGCCTCCTCTGCCGGCAGCGCGGCCAGGCCGTCCAGCCGGCCGCCGAGCCGGGCCGCGCGGACGGCCGTGGAGGCCCGCTTGGCGTCCACGCCGGCCCGGTGCCACTCCCAGGACGGCACCATGGCCCAGTGCCGGGCGGCGAGCGGCACCCGCATCCGCCCGGCCTGCGAGCCGGCCGGTCCCGGCGCGGGCTCGCCGAAGCGGCGCAGCAGCAGGCGCCAGCCCCGGTAGGCCTCCACGCAGGTGACCTTCTGCTCCAGGATCGCCGGGATCAGCGACTCCAGGACGGCGCCGCTGCGGCCGAGCCGGAGCCCGGGGTTGCGGCGGACGGCCTCGGCCAGCAGCGGGATGCGCGGCTGGAACTCCTCGGGCCGGTCGGCGGCGCCGAGGAGGTCCGGCAGGCCGTCGAGCAGCCGCTCGGCGCCGGGCCCCCACGCGGTGGCGCGCAGTTCGGCGGCGGCCGGGTCGACCACCAGGCGCAGCGTGCCGGGTCCGTCCGGGGTCCGGGAGGCCCGCCACCAGGAGCCGTCGGGGGCGATGGCGCAGGCCGGGTCGCCCGGGCCGCGGCGCAGCGGTTCCAGCAGGGCGCCGAGGTCGAGGGGGTGGCCGGGGCGGTAGCGGCGGGTGTGTTCGCGCGGGGTGGCGGCGCCGCGGCCGGTCGGGGTGGCGGCGCGGGGGGCGGGGCTCACGGCGGCGGGCGTGCCGAGCGGGCCCGGCCCGCGGGGTGTGGGCACGGTGGTCGCGGCGGCCAGGGGCGCTCGCGCCGCCGCGGGCGCCGGGGTGGCCGCGTGGGGTGGTGCGGTCATACCGCCATCCTCGCCCCGTGGAGCGGGCGTGGTGGCGGCGGGCCGCCGGATCGGGCGCGGGGACAGGTGGGGCAGGGCCGTGCGGCGGGGGGTCCGCGCCATGCTCAGGTGTCCGCCGAGAAGCGCAGGGCGAGGTCGGGCAGCGTGGTGTCGCACCACACCCGGACGCCGCCGCGCAGTTCGTTGTCGGCGCCGACGGTGGCGCCGTCGCCGACCACGGAGTCGTCGACCACGGTGCGCGGGCCGATCACCGCGCGGGAGCCGATGACGCTGTCCCGCACGACGGCCTCCGGCCCGACGACCGCGCCGGCGAGCACGATGCTGCCGTCGACGCGGGCCCCGCCGGCGATGCGCGCCCCGGCGCCGACCGAGGTGCCGCCGGAGAGCTTGGCGTCCGCGGCGACCTCGGCGCGGTCGTGGACGAGGTACTCGCGTCCCTGGCCGGGGACCACCGGGGAGGGGGCGCGGCCGAGGACGAGGTCGGCGGAGCCGCGGACGAAGGCCGCCGGCGTGCCGAGGTCGAGCCAGTAGGTGTCGTCGACGACGCCGAGCAGGTGCGCGCCCTCGGCGAGCAGGCCGGGGAAGGTCTCCCGTTCGACGGAGACGACCCGCCCGGCCGGGATGCGGTCGATGACGGACCGGTTGAAGACGTAGCAGCCGGCGTTGATCTGGTCGGTGACGATGTCCTCGGGGCGCTCCGGCTTCTCCAGGAAGGCCAGCACCCGGCCGCGGGCGTCGGTGGGCACCAGGCCGAAGGCGCGGGGGTCCTCGACCCGGGTGAGGTGGAGGGTGACGTCCGCTCCGGCGGCGCGGTGGGCGTCGAGCAGGGAGGTGAGGTCCAGGCCGGAGAGGATGTCGCCGTTGAAGATCAGGACGGGCTCGTCGGGCCCGGAGCGCAGCCGGTCGGCGACGTGGCGGATGGCGCCGCCGGTGCCGAGCGGGGTGGTCTCGGTGACGTACTCCAGGTGCAGGCCCATGTCGCTGCCGTCGCCGAAGTGCGGTTCGAAGACCTCGGCGAGGTAGGAGGTGGCGAAGACGATGTGGTCGACGCCGGCCGCCCGGGCCCTGGCCAGCAGGTGCTCCAGGAAGGGCACTCCGGCGGCCGGGACCATCGGCTTGGGCGTGTTCACGGTCAAGGGGCGCAGCCGGGTGCCCTTGCCGCCGACCAGGAGGATCGCTTCCGTCACCTGTCATCCCTTGCGCTAAGTGGCCTGGCCCGTGCCCTGCTGAGGACGGCCCGCCGAAGCCGGTGAGCCGGCGAGCCCCGCCGGGAGCGGGGCTCGCCGGGCAAGTCTAGGTGAGCGGCGCCTTCCGGCCGGGCGGAGGTCTGCGGCATTTCACCCCATTTCCTCCTGGCGGGGTTTCCGCTCCGGACGGGTTCGCCGTCGGCTGCCGGGAGGTCCGCGCGCCGCCGTCCGACGGGCCGCCGGGCGCGGCGCCGGCTGGGTGCCGGGCGGGCGTCAGGTGGCCTGGAGGGCGGCGGCGCCCTCGCGTACCTGGGGCAGCAGGTCGTACAGCTGGCCGCCGGGGCAGTCGGTGGAGAATCCGTCCCGGTGTCCTGAGACGGTGTCGAAGGTCACGGCGGTTCCGGCCGGGTAGAGGCTGCCGGAGTCGCTGGAGACCAGCGTGGTGGTGCCGGCCGCGTCCTGGTCGAACAGGCCGAGCTTCCAGGCGACGAGTTGTTCGAGGCCGCGCAGGGTCTCGGGGGTGGGGGCGGTGTCGGTGAAGGTGCCGAGGACGGCGATGCCGGTGGTGTCGCTGTTGAAGCCGAGGGAGTGGGCGCCGAGGACGGGTTCGGCGACGCCGCCGGCCCGGCCCTCGTAGATGGTTCCGCACCGGTCGACGAAGAAGTTGTAGCCGACGTCGCGCCAGCCGTTGCCGAGGACGTGGTAGCGGTAGATGGAGCGGAGCAGGGCGGGCACCTCCTCGCAGGCGTAGTCGTTGCCGGTGGCGGTGTGGTGCACGAAGGCGGCCTTGACGGTGGAGGTGTAGGGGTAGGGGCCGCTCCGCAGCGACTCGTCGGCCCCCCATTGGGCCCGGGTGACGATGGCGGGGCGGGGCGCCTGGAGCCCGGGGAACTCGGGCGTGTCGCCGTGGGACTGGCCGGACTCCTCGGTCTCGTCGGCTTCCTCGGACTCGTCGGGCTCCTCGGTCTCGTCCGCCTCCTCGGTCTCCTCGGACTCCTCGGCGCCTTCGGTCCGGTCGGGCTCGGCGGGCTGGTCCGGTTCGGCGCTCTGGTCGGCGTCCTCGGTCTCGGCGGGCTGCTCCGCCGGGTCGGGGTCCTCGCTGCCGGCGCTCTCCCCGGGCCGTTCGGAGTCCTCGGTTCCGTCGCCCTCCTGCGTCCGCTCGGCCCGCTCGCCCGGTTCGCCGCCCTCGGGGTGCTCCGTTCCCTCGGGCGCGGGGGCGGAGCCGGGCCGGGCCACGGAGGGGACCTCGCCCGGGTCCACCAGGTCGAGGCGGAGCCCTTCCGGCAGGGGTTCGGCGGGCTGCTCGGCGGCGGAGGCGGAGTCCGCGGAGCCGGAGTGGGTGGCGGGCTCCGCGTCGGTGTGGGGGTGGTCGGCGTGGGCCGGCTCCGGGGCGAGCCGGACCGCCACGCCGTCGGAGGGCCCGACCCACAGCGGCGAGGTGGCGCCGCGCACGCCCTCGGCGCCCTCCGGCGACCGCGCGTCGGGGCGGTCGTCGGGGTGGGCCTCCAGCGGCTGCCACTGGCTCCACTCGTCGGTGGCGGCGTCGCGCACCCGCACCTCGGCCCGGCCGGGCAGGGTGGCGTCCGGGTCCTCCCAGGTGATGCCGAGCAGGCTGAACCGCTCCGTCTCCGTGGTGTCCAGCAGCACGGCCGGGGAGCCGTCCGGCGTGGCACCGCCCTCGGCGTCCGTCGGGTGCGCGGCGGCCAGGGGCAGGGTGTGGGTGGCGCCGCCCACCACCGCTCCGGCCGGGGTGGCGCCCGAGGCGGTGGGGTCGGTGGAGTCGGCGGGGGACGTCCGGGCGGACGGCTCCCGCCCCGTGGGGGTCGAGACCAGCTGCGGGAGCGCACCGAGGAGGACGGCGCAGCCGAGGCCGGCGATGGTGCTGGCGAAAGCTCGCATGTTCCCGGACTACCGTGCGTGACCATGCCTCTGCATCAGGTGACCCCCCGTTGGAGTGACGCGCTTTCGGTGCGGTGGCCGGCCGGGCCGGGTCCGCCGGGTGGGTGGGAGCGCGGGCCGTGGGGCGGTTGGGGGGCGGCCGGGGGCGGCCGGAGGGTGGTGCGCGGCCGGGGGTCGGAGCCGGGGCGGGGCGGGGGCGGGGGTGGCGCGGCAATAGAGTGGGGCGCGTGATGATCGACGGCGCCTCCCTCCCCGCTTCGGACCGGACCCCCGCCGACCTGCTGCGCGCGGCGCTGGCCGCGGATCCCGCCCGGCCGTTGCTGACCTTCCACGACGACGCCACCGGCGAGCGGGTGGAGCTGTCGGTGGCCACCTTCGACAACTGGGTGGCGAAGACGGCGAACCTGATGCAGGACGACTGGGCGGTCGAGCCGGGCGCCCGGGTGGCGCTGCTGCTCCCCCTGCACTGGCAGACGGCGGTGTGGCTGGCCGCCTGCTGGGCGGTCGGCGCGGTGGCGGTGCCGGACGGCGATCCGGCCTCCTGCGACGCGGTGGTGGCCGGGCCGGACCGGCTGGCGGAGGCGGCGGCGTGTGCCGGTGAGCGGATGGCCCTCGCGCTGCGTCCGCTGGGCGGCCGGTTCCCGCAGCCGCCGGCCGGCTTCGCCGACTACGCGGTGGAGGTGCCGAGCCACGGCGACCGCTTCACCCCGTACGCGCCGGTGCGCCCGCAGGAGCCGGCCCTGGACCTCCAGGCCCATCTGCTGACCGGCGGCCAGCTGACCGCGCTGGCGGCGGACCAGGCGGAGCGGGAGGGGGTGCGGCCGGGCGACCGGACGCTCTCCGCGCTGCCGATGAACCGGCTGGACGGTCTGCTCGCCGGGCTGCTGGTGCCGCTGGCGACCGGGGGATCGGCGGTGCTGTGCCGGAACCTGGAGTCGGCGGACGAGGCGACGCTGCGCCGGCGGGTCGAGCAGGAGCGGGTCACCCGGGTGCTGCGCTGAGCACGGGGTGAGGGCGGGGTGGGCGCGGGGTGAGCGGGGAGCCGCCCCGGCGCCGCCGGCGGCGAAGCGGTCACTTTCGCTCTCTTTCCGAGATTTCTTGAACGAAAAAGGTTGGTGAATCGGCCAACTCGCGCAACCCTTTGGACGCTTCGTTCGTCCAGCCTCCCGAACGGGCCCCACCGGACGGCGTACCCCGCCGGCCGGCGCCGGGAGCCCGCCCCGACGCTCGGGAGGCAGCCACCGTGGCGACGTCACCGTCCGGCCCAGACGCACCCACCGAGAGTTCGTCCGCCGACGCCCGAACGCCACCGGCGACGGAGCCGGAGCCGGCGGACGCCGACGCCTCCTCGGCACCGGAAGACGCCTCCTCGGCACCGCCACCGAGCGCCACCGGCGAGGCGGGGGCACCCGGCGGTCCGGCGGCGCCGCGACGCCGGCCGTGGCGGCGGGTGCTGCTGCGGGTCACCGCCGTCGGGCTCGCCATCGCAGTGCTGGGCGCGGGCGGCGCGGTGTGGTCCGCGTACCGCAGCCTGGACGACAACATCCGCACCGACGCCACCGCCGACCGCATCCTGAGCGAGGACACCGCCCGGCCGAGCAAGCCGCCGCGCGCGGTGGAGGCCGTCAACATCCTCATCCTGGGTTCGGACGACCGCAGCGGGGAGAACGCCCGCTACGGCGGCCCGGCCGACTCCCAGCGCTCCGACACCACGATCCTGCTGCACATCGGCGGCGGCGGGGAGCACGCCACCGCGGTCAGCATCCCCCGGGACTTGATGGTGGACTTCCCGCCCTGCGAGCTGCCCGACGGGCGGACCACCCCGCCCACCTTCGGCCAGTTCAACTGGGCCTACCAGTACGGCGGGGTGGCGTGCGCGGTGCGCACGGTGGAGGAGCTCACCGGGGTGCGGATCGACCACCACATGGTCGTGGACTTCTCCGGCTTCCGGGACATGGTGGACGCCGTGGACGGCGTGGAGATCTGCCTGCCGGAGGCGGTGGACGACGCCGAGTCGGGGCTGCGGCTGCCGGCCGGGCGGCAGACCGTCCACGGCGAGGACGCGCTGGCCTACGTCCGGGCCCGCAAGTCGCTGGGCGACGGCAGCGACACCCAGCGGATGGAGCGCCAGCAGCGGTTCCTGGCCGCCCTGCTGCAGAAGGTGGACGACGAGCGGCTGCTGTTCGACCCGGCCCGGCTGTACCGGCTGCTCGACGCGGTGACCGGCTCGCTCACCACCGACTCCGGGCTGGACTCGCTGACCGAGCTGTACGACCTGGCGACCGCGCTGCGGGAGGTCGACGAGGAGGACATGACGCTGCTCACCGTGCCGCGTCGGCCGTACCACCTGAACCGCAACCGCGACGAGCTGGTGCAGCCGGACGCCGAACTGCTCTTCACCGCGCTGCGCGAGGACCGCCCGGTGCGGGTCGCCGGCGCGGAGGGCGCGTCGCCGGCGCCCGCCCCGTCGGCCACCGCCACGCCGGCGCCCGGCACGGCCCCGCCGGGGGACACCGCCGCACCCGAGGGCACCGCCTCGCGGGAGGGCACCCCGGGCCCGGCGGATGATCCGACGAGTGTGTCCGACGTCACGGACCCGACGGCCGGATTCGAACAAGGCGGCGGTGACATCGCCTTCGAGGGTCGAACAGCGGAACAGGACATATGCGGCAACCCCTGACAAGTCACCAAAAACCGATGCGACAATTCGACGAATCGGTGATCCGCATACCAGGAGAAATCGGCCACGGCCGTGCCGGAAGCACAAACTCGGCGGTTAGAGTGACGCCGACGCTCTGACGGCCTCCCGGGGGGAGAGGTCGGCCTGACGGACGCCCATTCGAGACGCCCATTCGATGAGAACCCGGACGGAGGGGAACGGCGAGCGTGGACGCACAGTACGGCCGGACGCCCGGTGGCAGGAGCGGCTCCGACGACATCGACCCCGCCGACCAGTGGGTGTTCGATCCGGCGACCGGCTCCTACACGCTGCGCCCGCCCGTCGAGCAGGGCCCGCCGGGAGACGCCGCGGCGCCCCCGCCCGCCGGCACGGTCCCGCGCCAGTCCCCCGCACCGTCCGACTCGGTGGTCCCGGACAACCGGAGCGAAGGGCTCCGCGAAGGCGCCCCGCGCGCCCGGTCCCGGGCCCGCGCCGCCGGCACCTCGGCGACCGCCGGGGCCGCGGCCACCGCGACCCCGGCCGCCGCCTCCCCCACCGACACCCCGGGCGGCACCGCGGACATCCCACGGCCGGGCGGCCGCGCAGCGGCCCGGGCGGCCGCGCGGGGCAGAGGCCCGGCGGGAGCCACCACCACCGGGTCGGGCACCGCGAACGGTCCCGGGGGCGGCGGGCGCGCCGCCCGGCGCAAGGCCGGCAGGCCGAAACGCCGCCGCAGGGCCCTGAGCTGGACGGCCGGGGCGGCCGGGTTCGTCCTGGTGGCGGTCGCGGGCACCGCCTTCGCCGTCTACCAACGCTTCAGCGGCAACATCACCGGCGTCGAGGTGAACCTCGGCGACGGCCGCCCCGCCGCCGCCGGCGACGGCGGCCCCCTGAACATCCTGGTCATCGGCACCGACACCCGTGAGGGCCAGGACGGCGACTACGGCGACGCGGGCAGCGTCGGGCACGCCGACACCACCTTCCTCTTCCACGTCTCCGCGGACCGCAGCAACGCCACCGCGATCAGCTTCCCCCGCGACCTGATGGTCGAGATCCCGGAGTGCCAGACCGGCGACCAGGTCATCCCCGGCGAGACGCTCGCCATGTTCAACACCAGCCTGGGCCAGAACGGCCGCGACCCGGGCTGCACCTGGAAGACCGTCGAGCAGCTCACCGGCGTGCGGATCGACCACTTCATCATGGTCGACTTCGACGCCGTCAAGACGCTCTCCACCGCGATCGGCGGCGTGGAGGTCTGCGTCTCCCGCGACATCAACGACCCCAAGTCGCACCTGAACCTGACCGCCGGAACGCACGTGCTCCAGGGCGAGGAGGCACTGGCCTTCGTGCGCACCCGGTACGCCGTGGGCAACGGCGGCGACCTCTCGCGCATCCCGCTGCAGCAGCAGTTCCTCAGCTCGATGATCCGCAAGATCCAGAGCAGCGACACCCTGACCGACCCCACCAAGCTGTGGAACCTGGCCGACGCCGCCACCAAGTCGCTGACCGTGGACGAGCCGATCGCCTCGATCAACGCGCTCAGCGACCTGGCGCTGGACATCGCCTCGGTGGACACCAAGAACATCACCTTCGCCACCGTGCCGGTCGTCGACTACGAGCCCGACCCCAACCGGCTGGCCCTGAAGCAGCCCGACGCCGGGCAGCTGTTCGCGATGATCCGCGACGACGCCTCCCTCACCGAGACCGAGGCCGAGCCGGCCGACGGCTCCGCCAGCGCCGAGCCGAGCACGCAGGCCAGCGGCGAGGGCGCGCCGGAGGAGTCCGCCAGCCCCGAGGCCACGGCCACCGAGTCCGCGGTGGAGGAGGTGCCCGCCGCCGAGGTGCGGGTTTCGATCCAGAACGGCAGCGACACCATCGGCGCCGCCCAGGAGACGGTGAGCTGGCTGCAGAACGAGAAGGGCTTCCTGCTCTCCAGCAACGGTGGCAACGCCGACCCGACGGCGAAGTCGACGCTGGTCTACTCCCCCGAGCAGGAGGGCGCGGCACGCACCTTCGCCGAGGCCATGGGGCTGCCCGACTCGGCGCTGGACGACTCCGGCACGGGCGAGGAGATGGTCTTCACCATCGGCGACGACTTCCTCGGCGCCGGCGTGCCGATGACCACGCCGACCGTCGCGCCCTCCGGCCTGCAGTCGGTGCAGGCCGACGACGAGGACGTCTGCGCCGGCTGACCCGCTCCCCCGCGACCCGACCGGCGGTGCCGGGCGCCTGCCCGGCACGCCTCGACGGGGAAGTGTCTACGCGCGGTGCACGGAATATCACTTTGCGCCCCGGCCATCTCCTGGCGACAGGTCGACATATTCCCGTTTTCCGTTCGTGATCCGCGATCGACCGGATACGGAGCGTCATTCTTCGGTTTTCGCGCGGAGGAACGACCGAATTCGCACAACCATCTCCCACCGGGCCGCGTCTATTCCCACGGGCCGTCGAACGCACACGGAGCGGCCGGTAGGGAGTTGAGTCACCATCATGGCCAGGCGCGGTCGGACCGAGCGCCCCGAGGCGGCGGCAACCGAGACCACTGACGACATACCGGGCGGCGGGCGCGCCGCCGCCCGCAGAGCCGCCCGCGGCGGGGGCCGCCGGCGCAAGAAGCCGACCGGCGCGCGGCGCTTCCTGCGGCCCGTCTCCATCGCCGTCGGCATCACGCTGGTCGCCGGGTGCGCGGGTGGCTATCTCTACCTGCAACGACTGAACGGCAACATCGACGAGTCGGACCTGTACGCCGGCGACTACATCCCGCCGGAGGCCGCGGCCGACGCGCAGGGCCGCACCCCGCTGAACATCCTGCTGATCGGGACGGACAGCCGGGAAGGCACCGGCGGCCAGTACGGGAACATGGAGATCACCGGCTGGGGACACAACGACGTGAACATGTTGTTGCATATCTCCGCCGACCGCACCGAAGCCGTCGCGGTGAACATCCCGCGCGACACCGTCGTCGACATCCCGGAATGCACGGACGGCGACACCGGCGAGGTCTATGGGGCCATTCGCGCCGCGTTCAACGACTCCATGGGGCGGGGCGGCCCGGGCTGCACCGTGCAGACCGTGGCGGAACTGACCAACATCCGCATTCACCACTTCCTGATGGTGGACTTCCAGGGCGTCAAGGATCTCTCCACCGCCGTCGGCGGTGTCACGGTGAACCTCTGCGAGCCGATCAGGGACGAGGACTCCGGCCTCGACCTGCCGGCCGGGGAGCAGAGGATCGCCGGCGAGGACGCGCTCGCCTTCGTCCGCACCCGCAAGTCCGTCCAGGACGGCAGCGACCTCGGCCGGTTCAACCTCCAGCGGCAGTTCCTCAGCTCCCTGTTCCGGGAGCTGACCAGTGCGGGGACCCTGCTCGACCCCACCAAGCTGCTGCCCATCGCCGAGGCCGCCACCAACTCGCTCACCGTCTCCCCGGAGCTCGGCAGCGTCACCGCCCTGATGGGCCTCGCCCAGGAGCTCGGCGGCATCAGCCCCGACGACGTCCGGTTCATCAACCCGCAGATGCAGGACAGCGACGAGATCGACGGCAAGGTGGAACTGGTGCAGCCGCAGGCCACCCAGATGTTCGACCTGATCGCCGCCGACCAGCCGCTGGACGGCGGGGGCGAGGAGGGCGAGCCGGCCGGCGAGGCCTCCGGCAGCCCGGAGCCCTCCTCCGGGGAGAGCCCGGAGCCGGACGCCTCGGCGTCCGCCCCGGCCGAGGGGGCCGACGGGACCGAGGAGGCGGCCGAGGACGGGGCCGCGGAGGACGGGGCGGAGGCGGACGGCGGCGCGATCGACACCTCCTCGGTGGATCCGGCCACCGTCAGCACCGTGGTGCTCAACGGCACGCTGACCGGCGGCAAGGCCAGCGAGGTCGCCGAGCACCTCGGCGAGCACGAGTTCACCGCCACCACCGGCAACGCCGCCACCCAGGACGTGGCCACCAGCACCGTCGCCCACGCCCCCGGCGAGGAGGCCATCGGCCTGGCCGTGGCGCAGGCGATCGGCCTCGGGGAGGACGCCCTGGAGGAGTCCGCCGACCTGGCCGCCGGCTCGGTCACCGTGACCATCGGAGCCGACTTCCCGGAGGAGATGCCGCGCCCGACGCCGAGCGCCCTCCCGGAGGACGTCACCGTGCACGACGCCGCCGAGGACGAGTGCACCAGCGGCTACACCGGCGTGCGCGACGCCTGACCGGAGCGCCGCCCCGGCGCGGGGAGCGCAACGGGAAACGACGTGGCCCCCATCGGCTCCGGCCGGTGGGGGCCGTCCGCGTGTCGGGACGTCAGGCCGACACGCCGTCAGGCTGTCGGGCGCCGCTCAGCCGGCCTGCGGCGGCGCCGACTCGGCCGGCTCGGCCGGCCGTTCCCGCCGCTCGTCCGCCGGCATCGGGCGGCGGGCCGCGATGACCCGGCGGGCCAGCGAGCGCGGGCTGGTCAGGAAGCCCCAGCCCCACGACATGTGCATGGTCGCCAGGGCGACCGGCAGCCAGGCCCGGGACCGCCAGGACGGCAGCTGCCGCCACTGCGCCACCGATCCGGCCAGCACCATCGCCAGGTAGCCGCCGGGCAGCACCAGCGCCACCGGGTGCCAGGCGGCGCCGGCGACCAGGCCGGCCACCACGCCGAGCAGCGCGGTCGGCGGGGCGAGGTAACGCAGGTTCACCGAGCCGCGGTGGAACCGGGTCACCACCCGGCGCCACCGCCCGTAGTGCAGGTACTGCCGGGCCAGCGCGCGGACGGTGGGCCGCGGGCGGTAGGAGACCCGCAGTTCGGGCGAGAACCAGATCAGGCCGCCGTCGGAGCGGATGCGGTAGTTCAGCTCCCAGTCCTGGGCGCGGATGAACTCCTCGTTGTAGCCGCCGAGCCGCTCCAGCACCTCGCGGCGGAACACGCCGAGGTAGACGGTCTCGGCCGGGCCGGCCGCCCCGCCGGTGTGGAAGGCCGCGTTGCCGACGCCCACCCGGGAGGTCATCGCGGCCGCCACCGCGTCCTCCCACGCCGTCTCCCCCTCGGCGTGCATCACGCCGCCGACGTTGGCCGCGCCGGTCTCCTCCAGCAGCCGCACCGCGGTGGCGACGTAGTCCGGCGGCAGCATGCCGTGGCCGTCCACCCGGACCACGATCGGGTGCCGGGACGCCGCGATGGCGGCGTTGAGCGCGCACGGGGTGCGCCCGCTGGGGTTCGGCACGGTCCGCACGCGCGGATCCTCGGCGGCCAGCGCGGCCGCGATCTCGTCGGTGTCGTCGCTGGACGGGCCGAGGGCGATCACCACCTCGATCTCGCCGGCGTACCTCTGGTCGAGGATGTGCCGGACGGCGGTGCGCAGGTGCCGGGACTCGTTGAGCACCGGCATGATCACCGAAACCGCCGGCGGCTGGGGGTCTGGAGGGTTCATCGCCGAACACCATAGCGGCACGGGGAGGTCCGCCCGTACGCCGCGGCAGGCCGCCCGCTCCGGGGCGCGCGGACGGCGTGGCCGGCGTCCCGACGGCCGCCGGCGGGCGGTGGTCCGGCCGCCCGGCGCCCCGGAGGGGGATACGCCATACCGGTGACGGCGTGTGTCCGCATGGCGGCATCGCGTGACTCGTACAGTGGCCCGGCGAGGCCGCCGGCGGCAGCCGCCGGACGGCCCGGAGCACACCGACCGGCGCGACGCCGCGGGAGGACCCCACCATGCCCCGACCGCTCCCACCGGAGCCCGCCCCGGACCGCGCCCAAGGGCCGGTCGGGACGGTCGCGCCGCCCCCGCCGGAGTGGGACGACGACGCCGCGGACGGCGGCGGCCTGGCGGACGCCCCGGCCTGGCAGCGCCTGCTGTGGTACCTGGCGGCGGCGCTGTCCTGCGCCGTGCTGGTCACCAGCGCGTCCGGTTGGACGGCGGCGCACCTGCTCGGGGCCTCGCTCGGCCGGGTGGACGCCTTCGCCGGCCTCCAGGAGCGCCCGGTGGACGACGGCGCGCTGAACTTCCTGGTGGTGGGGGTCGACCGGCGGGACGGCGTCCCGCCCGGGACCCTGGAGGCGTTGCACGCCGGCGGCGCCTCCTGCGACTGCACCGACACGATCATGCTGGTGCACGTCCCCGAGGACCGGAGCGGCGCCCAGGTGGTCTCCATCCCCCGGGACTCCTACGTGCCGATCCCCGCGCACCGGGACAGGCGGAGCGGGGCGGAGGTCCCGGCCGGCCACGGGAAGATCAACGCGGCCTACACGCTGGGCGGGCCGCCGCTGACGGTGCAGACCGTGGAGCAGGCCACCGGGGTGCGGATCGACCACTACCTGGAGATCGACTTCCTGGGCTTCGTGGAGACGGTGGACGCGCTCGGCGGGGTGACCGTCAGCACCGACCGGCCGCTGCGGGACGCCAAGTCCGGCCTCGACCTGCCGGCCGGCACACACCTGCTGGACGGGGCGGAGGCGCTGAGCTACGTGCGCGCCCGCCAGGTCGATCCCACGGCGGACTTCGGCCGGATGGAGCGCCAGCAGCACCTGCTGCGCGGCCTGCTGGACCGGATGCTGGCGCAGGACGTGCTGCTGGACCCGGCGCGGATGGGCGAGGTCGCCGGCACCCTGCTGGGCGCCGTCACCGCCGACGGCGGGCTGCGGCCGCAGGACCTGGTGGACCTGGCGCGGCAGATGGGGCACCTGACCGGGGACGACGCGACGTTCGTGACCGTGCCGGTCGCGGACGACTCCTACCAGGCGCCGGGGTGGGGTTCCACCGTGCTGTGGGACCGGGCGGCGGCCGAGGAGCTCTTCGCGGCGGTGCGCGAGGACCGTCCGCTGCCGGTGCCCTCGGGGACCGCGCCGGCAGCGGGGACGGGCACGGGCACGGCGCCGGCCGGGGGGACGTCGACCTCGGCGGACGCGGCCGCCGCGCCGGGCCCGGCCGCGACCGTCGGCCGGGACGGCGCCCCACTCACCGTGCGGCCGGAGGAGGTCCACCTGCGGGTGCTCAACGGCACCGGCGTCGCCGGCCTGGGCGCGCGGGCCGACGCCCAGTTGCGCGGCGTGGGCTTCGCCACCAGCGGCCGGGCCGCCGACGCCCCGGTGACCGGGGTGCCGGTCACCGTCGTGCAGTACGACCCGCGCTGGGACGAGTCGGTGCGCACCCTGGGCGCCGCCCTGCCCCGCGCCCGCCTGGAGCCGGTCCCGGGCCTCGGCGCGACCTTCCGGGTGGTGGTCGGCGAGGACTGGGACGACGGCCCGCGACCGGTGGCCGTGCCGGGCTGAGCGCTCCCCGGACACCCCCCGACGAGCCCTCCCGACGAGCCCCCGGACGGGCCCCGGACGGGCCCCCGACGGCGCCCCGGCGTGCGCGCGTGGGCGCGCGCGGCGGGTGCTTGTGTCCACGTCTGCACCAATACTGCTACAGGCCCGCTTCACCGGACTCGGGCCCATTGCCCCCGTGGCGCCCTCGTGCAGACTTGGTCCTCATGAACACGTGGCCGGATGGTTGGGACGACGGCGCGGACGGCCGCCAGCGCCGTCCGCGGGGCGCGTCGGGCGGGCGGGACGACCGCGGGTACGGCGGAGCGGACGGCGGCGGCGTTCCCGACGCCGACCCGACCCAGGTGCTGCCGCACACCTCCGCGGGAGGGGCGGGCGCCGGCGGGGCGGGGGGCGCGGGCGCCCAGGGCGGCTGGCCGGTGATGGACGAGGGCCGCGCCGGCGTCCGCCGGGAGCGCGGCTACGGCGCGGGGGGCTACGGCTCGAACCCGGACGCCGAACCGACCCAGGTCCTTCCGCACAACCGGGTGCCGCACAGCCGCCGCCCGGTCGACGCACCCGTGCGCGCCCCGGGCGCGGCGGGCCAGGCGGCGCTGCCGCCACACCTCTCGCCGCGCGGCGGGGCACCGGCGGGCGGCACCGCGACCGCCCCGCGGCCGGCCGGGCCGGGTGGTCCGGGCCGGACCGGCACCGCCGTCGCCTCGGCCGGCGGCGGGGGCGGTGGGCCGCGCCGGGTGCGGATCACCCCGCGCCGGGCCGGTCAGGCGGTCGCCGCGGTGCTGGCGCTGCTGCTGGTGGCGGGCATCGGCACGTACTTCTGGGCGAACGGGCGGATCGTCCGCGAGCCGGTGCTGGCCGACTACGGCGACCGGCCGCCGGAGGGCGAGGGCACCAACTGGCTGATCGTCGGTTCGGACAGCCGCGAGGGCCTGTCCGAGGAGGAGATGGACGAGCTGCGCACCGGCTCGGCCAGCGGCAAGCGCACCGACTCGATGATGGTGCTGCACGTCGGCGACAACGGGAACACGCTGCTGAGCCTGCCGCGCGACTCCTACGTGACCATCCCGGAGTGGACCGACTCGGAGGGGAACGCGCACGCCGGCGGCGCGGACAAGCTGAACGCGGCCTTCGCCTACGGCGGTGGGGCGCTGCTGGTGCAGACGGTGGAGTACAACACCGGCCTGCGCATCGACCACTACGCGGAGGTCGGCTTCGGCGGCTTCGTCGGGATCATCGACGCGGTCGGCGGCGTGGACATGTGCCTGGAGCAGGCGATCAAGGACGAGAAGTCCGGCGCGGACCTCCAGGCGGGCTGCCAGACGCTGGACGGCGCGGACTCGCTGGCGTACGTCCGGGCCCGCTACTTCGACCCGACCGGGGACTTCGGCCGGATGCAGCGGCAGCAGCAGCTGCTGTCCGCGCTGTCGGACAAGGCCACCTCGCCGGGCACGCTGCTGAACCCGTTCCGGGCCTTCCCGATGATGACGGCGGGGCTGGACTCGCTGGTGGTGGACGACGACACCCAGCTGTTCCACATGTACCAGCTGTTCACCGGCATGCGGTCGGTCAGCGGCGGCGACGGCACCCGGATGACCGTGCCGATCGCGAACCCGGACTACCGCCCGGGCGGGGTCGGCTCGGCCGTGCAGTGGGACATGGAGCAGGCGAACCGGCTGTTCGACGCGCTGGCGGCGGACCAGCCGGTGCCGGCGGACCTCAAGCCCGAGCAGGAGTGAGTCGGCGGACGGCACCGACCGTGCGGTGACGGCGGCAGGGGTGGGGCGGCGCGGGAGCACGGCCCCACCCCCGCCGGCGCTAGCCCTGCGGCAGGTTGCGGGCCATCACGATGCGCTGGATCTGGTTGGTGCCCTCGTAGATCTGGGTGATCTTGGCGTCGCGCATCATCCGCTCCAGCGGGTAGTCCCTGGTGTAGCCGTAGCCGCCGAGGAGCTGGACCGCGTCGGTGGTGATCTCCATGGCGACGTCGGAGGCGAAGCACTTGGCGGCCGCGCCGAAGAAGGTGAGGTCCTGGCCCTTCTGGCCGCGGTGGGCGCGCTCGGAGCGGGCGGCGGCGGCGTAGGTGAGCTGCCGGGCGGCCTCCAGCTTCATGGCCATGTCGGCGAGCATGAACTGCACGCCCTGGAAGTCGCCGATGGGGCGGCCGAACTGGCGGCGTTCGGCGACGTAGCCCCTGGCGTAGTCCAGGGCGCCCTGGGCGATGCCGATGGCCTGGGCGCCGATGGTGATCCGGGTGTGGTCGAGGGTCTTCATGGCGGTGGCGAAGCCGGTGCCCTCCTCGCCGATGATCCGGTCGGCGGGGATGCGCACGTTGTCGAAGTAGACCTCGCGGGTGGGCGAGCCCTTGATGCCGAGCTTCTTCTCGGGGGCGCCGAAGGAGACGCCCTCGTCGGACTTCTCCACGACGAAGGCGGAGATGCCCTTGCTGCGGGCGTCGGGGTCGGTGACGGCCATGACCGTGTAGTACTCGGAGACGCCCGCGTTGGTGATCCAGCGCTTGACGCCGTTCAGCACCCACGTGTCGCCGTCGCGCACCGCCCGGGTCTTCATGCCGGCGGCGTCGGAGCCGGCGTCCGGCTCGGACAGGCAGTAGGAGAACATGGCGCGGCCCTGGGCGAGCGGGGTGAGGTAGCGCCGCTTGAGGTCCTCGGATCCGGACAGGATGACCGGCATCGAGCCGAGCTTGTTGACCGCGGGGATCAGCGAGGAGGAGGCGCAGGCGCGGGCGACCTCCTCGACGATGATCGCCGCGGCGACGGCGTCGGCGCCGTTGCCGCCGTACTCCTCGGGCACGTGCACGGCGTGCATGTCGGCGGCGACCAGGGCGTCCAGGGCCTCCTGCGGGAAGCGGGCCTCCTCGTCGACCGCGGCGGCGTGCGGGGCGATCTTGGCCTCGGCGAGGGCTCGGATGGACTCGCGGAGCATCTGGTGCTCCTCGGACAGTGTGTACAGGTCGAACCCCGAGGAGTCGCGTCCCGTCATGGCCCTCTCACCCCTTGTGACGTCGTCGTGACCGGGAATGGTGTGCGGTGGTCTCGTCTGGATGGTGCTCCGGGAAGGACCGGGGCACTCCGACGGGCCGATGCTACTGATCGGTAACCATCATCCTAGGGCCGGGCCCCGCTGGGAACCCCCGGGGCACCCCGAGCGGCCCGCGGGAAACCCCCGGCCGGCCCGGGGAGGGCCCGGCGCCACGCGGGAAAGGGGCCCCGGAGCGGCGGCGGGCCGGCCCCCGGCGGTTACGATCGCCGGGGCCGCCCCGCGCCCGAGCCCGAAGTGGCACGCAACCCGCAGGAGGAACAGGTGGCACCGCGGATCACCGTCATCGGCACCGGCTACCTCGGCGCCACCCACGCCGCCGGCATGGCCGAACTGGGCTACGAGGTGCTCGGCATGGACGTCGACCCGGACAAGGTCTCCGTCCTCTCCTCCGGCCGCTCCCCGGTCTTCGAGCCCGGCCTGGAGGAGCTGCTCGCCCGCCACCTGGCGAGCGGCCGGCTCCGCTTCACCACCTCCGCCGAGGAGGCCGCCCGCTTCGGTGACGTGCACTTCCTGTGCGTGGGCACCCCGCAGAAAAAGGGCGAGATGGCGGCCGACATGACCTACGTGGACGCCGCCGTGGACGCCCTGGCGCCCCACCTGGACCGCCCCTGCGTGGTCGTCGGCAAGTCCACCGTGCCGGTCGGCACCGCCGCGCGGCTGTCCCAGCGGCTCGCCGACACCGCGCCCGCCGGCGAGGCCGCCGAGCTGGCCTGGAACCCGGAGTTCCTGCGCGAGGGCTACGCCGTGCAGGACACCCTCCGCCCGGACCGGCTGGTCTTCGGGGTCCGGCCGGGCGGGCGCGCCGAGGAGGCGCTGCGCGAGGTGTACGCCCCGCTGCTGGGCGCCGGGGTGCCGCTGGTGGTCACCGACTACGCCACGGCGGAGCTGGTCAAGGTCAGCGCCAACGCCTTCCTGGCCACCAAGATCTCCTTCATCAACGCCATGGCGGAGGTCTGCGAGGCCTCCGGGGCGGACGTCACCCAGCTGTCCGCCGCGCTGGCCCACGACGACCGGATCGGCGGGCGCTTCCTCAACGCCGGCCTCGGCTTCGGCGGCGGCTGCCTGCCCAAGGACATCCGGGCGTTCATGGCGCGCGCCGGCGAACTCGGCGCCGACCAGGCGCTGACCTTCCTGCGCGAGGTGGACGCCATCAACATGCGCCGCCGCTCGCGGATGGTGGAGCTGGCCCGCGAGCAGTGCGGCGGCGGCTTCCTGGGCCGCCGGATCGCCGTGCTCGGCGCCGCCTTCAAGCCCAACTCCGACGACACCCGCGACTCCCCCGCGCTCAACGTGGCCGCGCAGATCCAGCTCCAGGGCGGGCAGGTCAGCGTCTACGACCCCAAGGCGCTGGACAACGCCCGCAAGGCGTTCCCCGGCCTGAACTACGCCGAGTCCGCGCTGGAGGCCGCCGAGGGGGCGCACGTCGTCCTGCACCTCACCGAGTGGCAGGAGTTCCGCGAGCTGGATCCGCTGGTACTGGGCGAGCGGGTGGCCGAGCGGCGCGTCCTGGACGGCCGCAACGTGCTGGACGCCGAGCGCTGGCGGGCCGCCGGCTGGACCTACCGGGCGCTCGGCCGCCCGCAGCCGGAGCCGCTGCCCGGACTGTGACCGGCCCGCCGGTGGGTCCCGGGGGAATGCCGGCGCCACGCCGTGCGCTGCACCCCCTGCCGGAGGGACAATCACACCAACAGGCGGCCGTGGTCGGGCGGCGCGGGAGGCGATCGTTGTGAAGCACACTACGGACGAGGAGATCGCTCGGCGGCTGCTCACCGAGCCCAGCTACGAGACCTGGGCGGTGGTCGGCCTGGCGGAGAACCCCTCCCGGGACGCCTACCGGGTGTCCCGGCTGCTCCAGCGCCAGCTCGGCAAGCGGATCGTCCCGGTGCACCCCCGGGCCGAGGAGGTGCACGGCGAGCGCGGGTACGCCTCGCTGTCCGACATCCCGTTCCCGGTGGACGTGGTGGACGTCTTCGTGAACTCCGAGCGGGCCGGCGCGATCGCCGACGAGGCGGTGCGGATCGGGGCCCGGGCGGTGTGGTTCCAGCTCGGCGTGGTCGACGAGGCGGCACAGGAGCGCGTCCGGGCCGCCGGCCTGGACATGATCATGGACCGCTGCCCCGCCATCGAGGCCCGCGCCCACGGCCTGGTCTGAGCCGACGGGGTTCGGGCAGAGGATCGACGGCGGTCAGCCTCCGGTTGACCGCCGCGTTCGCTACGAGCTCGTGGACGGGGCCCTGATGATGTCCCCCGCGCCGGGTGACGTCCTCCACCAGTACGTCTCCTCGGAGCTGACAGGCCAGCTCAAGAAGGCGATCCGGTCCGAAGGGGCGCATTACCGCGTCGCGGCGGCGGTCAACGTCCGACGCGGAACGAGCCGGCTGCACGTGCCGGACATCGTGGTAGCGGCGCGCGACGCCGTGCGGCGGGACACCATGGTGATCCCGATCGGCGCCACGGTGCTGCTGGTGGAGATCGTCTCGAAGTCCAACCAGTCGCAGGACCGCGTGTACAAGCCCGCCCTGTACGCCGAGGCGGGGGTGCCGGCCTACTGGCGGGTGGAGCTGGAGAAGCCCAAGCGCTGCGTCGTGGTGCACGAGCTGGCGGGTGAGACCTACAAGGAGGTCGCCTCGGTCACCGGGCGGCAGGCGGTCGACGTCGCCGGACGGTTCACCGTGGAGCTCGACGTCGAGGCCCTGTTCGACCTGGGCTGAGGCGAAAGGGCCGGCGGCGCGGGGGACCCGCGCGGCCGGCCCTTCTCCGTGGGGGTCAGCGGCGGCCGAAGCCGATGGCGGAGGAGCCGTTGACCTTGGCGCGCAGCCGGGCGCCCTTGGCCTGTGCCTGGGACTTCAGGTCGGCCTGGAAGGCCACCATCCGCTCGCGGAGCGGGGCGTCGTGGGCGGCCAGCATCCGCACGGCCAGCAGTCCGGCGTTGCGGGCGCCGGCGATCGAGACGGTGGCCACCGGCACGCCGGAGGGCATCTGCACGATGGACAGCAGGGAGTCCATGCCGTCCAGGTGCTTGAGCGGCACCGGCACGCCGATCACCGGCAGCGGGGTGACGGAGGCGAGCATGCCGGGCAGGTGGGCGGCGCCGCCGGCGCCGGCGATGATCACCTTCAGGCCGCGGCCGGCCGCGTCCTGGCCGTAGGCGACCATTTCCTCGGGCATGCGGTGCGCGGAGACCACGTCCACCTCGTGGGCGACGCCGAACTCCTCCAGCGCCTTCGCGGCCTCCTCCATCACCGGCCAGTCCGAGTCCGACCCCATCACGATGCCGACGGCGGGCCCCTTGGCGCTGCTCATGTCCTCTTCGCTCCCCTTCGATGGTGCCGGCGGCGTGCCGCGCTACTCGGTGATCGTGCCGCGCAGGTACCCGGCGGCGTGCCGGGCCCGCTCGCGGACGTCGTCGAGGTCGTCGCCGCTGACGGTCACGTGGCCGACCTTGCGGCCGGGCTTGACGTCCTTGCCGTACATGTGGATGCGCAGGCCCGGGTCCCGGGCCATGCAGTGCAGGAAGGCCGGGTACATCTCGGGGTAGTCGCCGCCGAGCACGTTGGCCATGACCGTCCAGCGGGCGCGCGGGCGCGGGTCGCCCAGCGGGAGGTCGAGGACGGCCCGCAGGTGGTTCTCGAACTGGGAGGTGACCGCGCCGTCGATGGTCCAGTGGCCGGAGTTGTGCGGGCGCATGGCCAGCTCGTTGACCAGGATCCGGCCGTCGGTGGTCTCGAACAGCTCCACGGCCAGGTGGCCGACGACGTCGAGCTCGCCGGCGATCCGCAGCGCCACGGACTGCGCCTCGGCGGCCAGCGTGGCGGACAGCCCCGGGGCGGGCGCGATGACCTCGCTGCACACCCCGTCCACCTGCACGGACTCCACCACCGGGTAGGCGACGGCCTGCCCGTGCGGGGAGCGCACCACGTTGGCGGCGAGCTCCCGCCGGAAGGGCACCTTCTCCTCGGCCAGCACCGGCACGCCGGCCTGGAACGGCTCGGCCGCCTGGCGCTCGTCGTGCACCACCCACACGCCCTTGCCGTCGTAGCCGCCGCGGGTGGTCTTCAGCACCACCGGCCAGCCGCCCACCTCGGCGGCGAAGGCCGCGACGTCGGACGGGTCCGCGACCAGGCGGTTGCGCGGGCAGGGCACCGCGATCTCGGCGAGCCGGGCCCGCATGGCGCCCTTGTCCTGGGCGAAGCGCAGCGCCTCGGGGCCCGGGAGCACCGCGACGCCCTCCTCGCGCAGGGCGCGCAGGTGCTCGGTGGGCACGTGCTCGTGGTCGAAGGTGACCACGTCGCAGGTGGCCGCGAAGGCGCGCAGCACCTCCAGGTCGCGGTAGTCGCCGACGACGACGTCACCGCACACCTGGGCCGCGGAGTCATGCGGGGTGTCGCTGAGGAGCTTGAAGCGGACTCCCAGGGGGATGCCCGCCTGATGGGTCATACGTGCTAGCTGGCCGCCACCGACCATGCCGACTACCGGGAAACTCACCCCCTCAATCTACCGGGGCGCCGGGGGATGGGCGGCCCGGGGGAAGGCGCCGTCCCCGAACGGCGGCGCCCCGGCCGGTAGCGACCTACCATGGGGCGGGTACGCACGCCTGTCCGGTGGCCTCGCGAGCCCCCTCCAGATTCCGGTGGACCGCTGATATGCCCTTTGCCACGCGCCTGACGCACCTCGTACGTGAAGTGACGAAGTTCGGCGCGGTGGGGGCCGTGGGCGTCGTCGTCAACGTCCTGGTGTTCAACCTGTGCACGGGCACGTTCGGGCTGGCCACGGTGCGGTCGGGGGTGATCTCCACGGCTGTGGCGATCCTCACCAACTACCTGGGCAACCGGTACTGGACCTACCGGCACCGGCGGGACGAGGCGGCGCCGCGCCGGGAGTTCCTGCTGTTCATGGCGTTCAGCGGGGTGGGGCTGCTGATCGAGAACGGCACGCTGGCGCTCACCCACTACGCGCTGGGCTGGGACAGCACCCTGGCGGACAACGTGTGGAAGTTCGTCGGCATCGCGGTGGCGACGCTCTTCCGGTTCTGGTCGTACCGCACCTGGGTGTTCCGGGCGCTGCCGGAGCCGGCCCCGGAGGAGGTGGCCTTCGCGGACCTGGCCGGGGACGGCGGGGCGGCGGGCCCGGCCGGCGGCACGGGCCCGGGCGGCGGGGCGCGGGGGGCCGGGGAGCCGCGGGTGACGGCCGGCCGCTGAGCGGTCCCGCCGCGACTCAACGCTTCTGAGCGGTCCCGCCGCGACTCAGCGCTTCCCGGAGCGGTTCTGCGGGGCGGGCGCGGTCTCGGCGGGTGCGGCGTTGCCGCGGGCGAGGAAGAGCGCGAAGACGGGCGGGCGCTCCTGGAGCAGTTCCAGCCGCCCGCCGTCGGCCTCGGCCAGGTCGCGGGCGACGGCGAGGCCGAGGCCGGTGGAGTTGTAGCCGCTGACCGCCCGCTCGAAGACCCGTGCGCCGAGTTCGGGGGCCACGCCGGTGCCCTCGTCGGCGACCTCGACCACGGCCGAGCTGCCGGCCAGCCGGGTCCGCAGGGTGACCTCGCCGCCGCCGTGCAGCAGGGCGTTCTCGATCAGCGTGGCCAGGACCTGGGCGACGGCGCCGGGCCGGGCCACCACCGACAGGTGGCGTTCGCCCTCCAGCCGGATCGGCGGCCGGTCCTGGCTGCGGTAGGCGGGGCGCCACTCGTCGAGCTGCTGCTGGATGACGGTGTCGAGGTCGAAGGCGGTGGCGCCGTCGCGGAACTCGCGGGAGTTGGTGAGCAGCCGCTGCACGACGTCGGTGAGCCGTTCCACCTGGTGCAGAGCGATCGCCGCCTCCTCCTTGACGGTGTCCGGATCGTCGGTGGCGATGATCTCCTCCAGCCGCATGGTGAGCGCGGTGAGCGGGGTGCGCAGCTGGTGGGAGGCGTCGGCGGACAGCCGGCGTTCGGTGGTGAGCATGCGGCGGATGCGCTCGGCGCTGACGTCCAGCACCTCGGCGACCCGGTCCAGTTCCGGCACGCCGTAGCGGCGCATCCGGGGGCGGGGGTCGCCGGAACCCAGCCGTTCGGCGGTCTCGGCGAGGTCGAGCAGCGGGCGGACGGCCCGGTCGGCGAGCCGGACGGCGAGCACCACGGCGGCGATCACCGCGAGGCCGCCGATGACCAGCACCAGCAGCAGCGTCTCGATGAGCCGCGCCCGCACCTGGTCGCCGGACTGCAGCACGACCACCGAGCCGCCGCCGGGGATCTCCTCCCGGGCGGAGATGGTGGAGCCGCCCGGCGGCTGGCCGATCCGCGCGGTCTCCCGGCCCGGCACGCTGATCTCGGCGTAGTGGCCCTCGACGGACTGCTGCTTGAGCGCGGTGAGGTCGAGCGGCTGGCCGGCGGCGATCTGCACCTCGGCGACCTGGGCCAGCCGGACCGCCTCGGTGCGCAGCGCGTCGTGGGCGGTGGACTGGATGCTGCGGGCCTCCAGCAGCAGCAGCGGGAGCCCGAAGACGGCCACCACCACCAGGACCACGGAGAGGGTGGAGTTGATCAGTCTGCGTCGCATGCGTGGTGCCCGGCCGGGTCAGCCCTTCTCGAAGCGGAAGCCGACCCCGCGCACGGTGGTGATGTAGCTGGGGTTGGTGGCGTCGTCGCCCAGCTTGCGGCGCAGCCAGGAGATGTGCATGTCGAGCGTCTTGGTGGAGTTCCACCAGGTGGTGGACCAGACCTCGCGCATCAGCTGCTCGCGGGTGATGACCCGGCCGGCCTCCCGGACCAGGACGCGCAGCAGGTGGAACTCCTTGGCGGTCAGGTGCAGCTCCTCCTCGCCGAGCCAGGCGCGGCGGGAGTCCGGGTCGATGCGGACGCCGTGGACGGCGGGCGGCCCGCCGGCGGTGTCGGCCGCGCCGCGGCGCAGCAGGGCGCGGACCCGGGCGAGGAGTTCGGCGAGGCGGAACGGCTTGGTGACGTAGTCGTCGGCGCCGGCGTCGAGTCCGACGACGGTGTCCACCTCGTCGGCGCGGGCGGTGAGTACCAGCACGGGGCAGCCGAGGCCGTGGGCGCGGATGCGCCGGCAGACCTCCAGGCCATCCATGCCGGGCAGGCCGAGGTCCAGCACGATGAGGTCCACGCCGGCGGTGGTGGCGTGCTCCAGCGCGGACGGCCCGTCCTGGCGGACCTCCACCTCGTAGCCCTCGCGGCGCAGCGCGCGGGCCAGCGGGTCCGAGATGGCTGCGTCGTCCTCGGCCAGTAGTACTCGGGTCATGGGGCGATCGTAGTCCGGCCGGGTGGGGGGCCGGGGGGAGGAAGCGGGAACAGGGTCGCACGGGTGACATGACACGCGGCGTGAATCGCAACACCACATATCGGTCAATAGCACGTCTTTCAATGACTTACGGTAGTGAACAGTGTAAGTATGGAAAGGCGTTTGTATGCCCAGCATTGAGCGGGAGGCCACAAGCCCCCCCGGGCTCGCGGATCGGCGCTTCTTCGGGCACCCCCGTGGACTGTCGACCCTCTTCCTGACCGAGATGTGGGAGCGGTTCAGCTTCTACGGGATGCGCAGCATCCTGGTGCTGTACCTGACCACCGCGGCGATCGACGGCGGCCTGGGACTCACCGAGGCGACGGCGGTCGGCCTGTACGGCGTGTACAACTCCCTGGTCTACATGCTCGCGATGCCGGGCGGCTGGGTGGCGGACCGGCTGTGGGGGGCGCGCCGCGCGGTACTGGTGGGCGGCGTGGTCATCGCCGCGGGCCACTACGTGCTGGCGATCCCGGCGGCCTGGACCTTCTACGTCGGCCTGCTGCTGATCGCGGTGGGCACCGGCCTGCTCAAGCCGAACATCTCGACGATGGTGGGCGGGCTGTACGCGCCGGGGGACGAGCGGCGGGACGCCGGCTTCACCATCTTCTACATGTCGATCAACATCGGCGGCTTCGCCGCGCCGCTGGTGGTCGGCACCCTGGGCCAGCAGGTCGACTGGCACCTCGGCTTCGCGGCGGCGGGCGTCGGCATGACGTTCGCGGTGCTGCAGTACGTCCTGGGCGGGCGGCACCTCGGCGAGGTGGGGCGGGCGGCGCCGCAGCCGGCGACGGCGGCGGAGCGGCGGGCGGTGGCCCGCAAGGCGGCCTTCTGGCTGGGGCTGGCGGCCGTGGCGCTGGCGGTCGACCTGGCGGTCGGGGCCTTCCACATCGAGCACGCGGTGAACGTGCTGACCGTGCTGGGGATCGTGGTCCCCGTCGTCTACTTCTGGTCGATGTTCCGCAGTCCCGACCTGGTGGGCGGGGACCGCGCCAAGGTGCAGGCGTTCGCCTGGTTTTTCGCCTTCGCCGTTCTTTTCTGGATGATTTACGACCAGGCCGGTTCTCTTCTGACGATTTTCGCGGACGAGAAGACGGATCGGACCCTGGCCGGCGGCTGGGAGTTCCCGGCCAGCTGGTTCCAGTCGGTCAACCCGCTGTTCATCATCGTCCTGGCGCCGCTCTTCGCCGCGCTGTGGCAGTGGCTGGGCCGGCGGCAGCCGTCCACCCCGGTGAAGTTCGGCTACGCCCTGCTGCTGATCGGCTTCTCCTTCGTCATCATGGGCTTGGCCGGGGCCGCGGCCGCCGGCGGCGAGCTGGTCTCGATCTACTGGCTGCTCAGCGTCTACTTCGTGCAGACCTGCGCGGAGCTGTGCCTGAGCCCGGTGGGCCTGTCGGTCTCCACCAAGCTGGCGCCGGCGCGGTTCGCCAGCCAGATCATGGGGCTGTGGTTCCTGGCCACCGCCACCGGCAACGCCCTCAACGGCTGGGTGACCCGGCTCAACGGCGTGCTCGGCGACACCGCCTACTACGCGCTGGAGGGCGCCGTCGCGATCCTGGCCGGCGTGTGCTTCTGGGCGGCGGCCGGCCGGATCCGGCGCCTGATGGGCGACGTGCGCTGACCGCCGCGCGCCCGGCCGCGCGGCCGGGCAACGGGACGCGGCCCGGCACCGGAACTCCTCCGGTGCCGGGCCGCGTGCCGTTCCCGGTCGTGGTGGCCGCGCTCAGACCGCGGGCATCAGGTCGGCCCAGACGGTCTTGCCGCTGCCGTCGTCGTGCTCCTGCACGCCCCAGGCGTGGGAGAGCCGTTCCACGATGTACATCCCGTGGCCGCCCGGGCTGCCGATCCGGTGCGGCGTGCGCGGCCGGGGGGCCACCGGTGAGCCGTCGGACACCTCCAGCCGCAGGAAGCTACCCGCGTAGTGCAGGCGCAGCTCCAGCGGGCCGCCGGCGTGCAGGCAGGCGTTGGTGACCAGTTCCGACACCACCAGGAGAACGTCCTCGACGACGGCCTTGGCCGTCGCGGTGGTCGCCGGCAGCCATCCCCAGTCCACCAGCGCCTGCCGGGTGAAGTCCCTCGATCGGGCTACCACCCCCCCGCCCACGCCCCCCAGCACGAGCCGGCGCACCTGCCCCCTCGCCGGAACGAGGGGCCCCTGGCCGCGTTCGTCCGGCACGCGTGGCCGCATCATGCTCATCGACGCTCCACCTCACCCCATGCGGTCCTACTCGAGTGGTCTTCTGCCCCCAAAGGGCGCCGGAACACTCCCGACGCCCGTCCCCGCACTCGATCGGCGCTCACCGTTCCGCGACGCCCAGTGCGCGGTCCACGGTCGGATGGACGGTGAAGACGGTGTCGGCGCCGGTGATCTCGAAGACCCGCGCGACCGCCGAGCGCATCGCCGCCAGGCGTATCTCCCCGCCGCTCTCCTGCAGCCGCAGCCGGGTCGCCAGCAGCACGTTCAATCCGGTGGAGTCGCAGAAGGACAGGTCGGCGCAGTCCACCACGAGCAGGGTGTGCCCGGCGGAGATCTCCGCCTCCAGGGCCTCGCGGGCCATGTCGGCGGTGCCGTGATCCAACTCACCCACGAGGGCGACCACCACGCCGTCGCCCTCCTTGCGCACCGCGACGTCCAGCCGCCCCGGACCCGACACTCCGGTCACTTCAAGATCCATCGCCAGCCCTCTCCACAGCCGCCTGTGCTCGCAGGCAGCGTACCGACCGGGAAGCCTGCCGCGGCAGGCGCGTGCGGTGCCAGGCGGGGCATTGTAACGGCTGGGACGCGGACCGGCCGGCGGGCCGGCCGGGATCCGTTTGCATACGGGAATGCGGTCGGGGTAGGGCTTGGATAGACCGACGTCCGGAGGCCGGCGGCGCGAACGCCATTCGCGCGACCGCGCCGCGAGGGAGGAGCATCATGGCCACCCAGCTCGAATCAGCGCGCACGCAGGACCGGAACGCTCCGTCGACCACCGTCGCCCAGGTCCCCGCGCAGGCGGAGCCGGCGCTCGACCTGATGGAGCTGCCCCAGGCCGAGGAGGCCGCGGCCATGGACGCCATGGACGCGCGGGCCCTGTCCAAGACCCTCTTCCAGCGGCTGAAGAGCCTGGAGGAGGGAACCCCGGAGTACTCCTACGTCCGCAACAGCCTGATCGAGCTGAACCTCGCCCTGGTGCGCTTCGCCGCCGGCCGCTTCCGCACCCGCAGCGAGCCGATGGAGGACATCATCCAGGTCGGCACGATCGGCCTGATCAAGGCCATCGACCGGTTCGACCCGGACCGCGGCGTGGAGTTCCCGACCTTCGCCATGCCCACCGTCGTCGGTGAGATCAAGCGCTTCTTCCGGGACACCAGCTGGTCGGTGCGGGTGCCGCGCCGGCTCCAGGAGCTCCGGCTGGACCTGGCCAAGGCCACCGACGACCTCTCCCAGCGGCTGGACCGCTCGCCGACCGTGGCCGAGCTGGCCGAGCGGCTGGGCATCAGCGAGGAGGAGGTCCTGGAGGGGATGGCCGCGAGCAACGCCTACACGGCAAGCTCGCTGGACGCCCAGCCGGACGAGGACGACTCCGAGGGCGCGCTGGCCGACCGGATCGGCTACGAGGACCACGACCTCGAGGGCATCGAGTACCGCGAGTCGCTCAAGCCGCTGATCGCCGAGCTGGCCCCGCGCGACCAGAAGATCCTCTCGCTGCGCTTCGGCGCCGGCCTGACCCAGTCACAGATCGGCGAGGAGCTGGGCATCTCCCAGATGCACGTCTCCCGCCTGCTGTCGCGGACGCTGAACCGGCTGCGCGCCGGGCTGCTGGTCGAGGAGTGACGCCGTGACGCCGGGCCCGCTCAGGGGTACCGCGCGTCGTCCGTGATCGCGACGGCCACCAGGGCGCGCAGCACGCCGGGCAGTTCGGCGAGCGAGAGGGACAGCTGGTCCGCCAGGACGGTGACCAGCCAGCCGCCGTCGCAGTTGCGCCCGCCCGCGGTGGCCGCGGAGCGGTGGCCGCCGGCCAGCATGGCGGTCGCCTCGGCGTCCCGCTCGGCCGCCACCGAACGCAGCAGGAACGATCCCCCCCGGGCGGCGCCGGAGATCCGCGGCGCGTCGGCGAGCTTCAGCACCGGCGCGCCCGGCATCCCGGAGGCGGGGCCCACGGGCTCGGCGGGCCCCCGGGTGTCCGGGAAGAGCGAGGCCAGCATGGGCGGCAGCCGCCCCGGGCCGAGGGCGCCGGCCGACGCGTCCGGCTGCCGGTAGACGGCGTACCCGGCCAGGTAGGCCATCGCGTCCAGCCGGCCGTCGCCCTCCGGTCGCGGCGGCACCCGGGCGATCCACCAGGCGGCCGCGTCCACCATCCGGGCGACGGTGTCGGCCAGCGTCTCCAGTCGCGGCAGCGAGCGGTCGACGGGCACGCCCGGCTCCCGGTCGGGGTCGGGGTCGGCGGCGGGGGCGGGGGCGGGCGGCCGTTCCGGCTCCACCGCCCCGTCCTCGATCCCGGTGCGCGGCCCGCCGGCCGCGTGTTCGGCGCCCGGCTCCCGGTCGCCCGCACCGGCGCCGGCGGTGGCGGTGGCCGTGCCACCCGTCCCCCACCGTCCCCACACCCCCGGCGGCTCGCCCGTCCCGCGCCTGCCCCGGGCTCCCGGGGTCCGCGCCCCCGGGGCGCCGACCGGTGCCGCTCCCCCTCCGGCAACCGCCCCGCCCGGGTCGTCCAGCGCGGCCAGCGCGGCCTGGAGCAGGTGCCCGGCGTCGGCGTTGTGCAGTGCCCCCCGAAAGCGCCGGCGTTCGGCCGGACGCCGGCCGGCGCCCCGCGCGTCCCCGGCCCGGCCCCGGCCGGCCGGCGCACCGCCGGCCTCGGCGAGCGAGAGGGTGGCGTCCGGGCGCTGGCCACGTCCGGCCACCACCGGGTGGCGCGCCCCCAGCGCCTTCGCCCGGTACTGCGCGGCGTCCGCGAGCCGGAACAGCCGGTTGGGGGCGGTGACCGGGCCGATCGGGTCGTCGGTGGAGGCGATCCCGCAGGCCACCCCCTGCCCGCCCGGCAGGCTCAGCGCCCGCCGGCACAGGTCCTCGGCCACCCGCACCACCTCGTCGGAGGTGCTGCCCACCGACAGCAGGCAGAACTCGTCGCCGCCCAGCCGGGCGGCCAAGCTGTCCGGGAGCTCCGCGCCGCAGAGCGAGAGCATGCTGCCGAATCGTTCCAGCAGTTGGTCGCCGAACTCGTGGCCCCGTTCGTCGTTGACCCGTTTCAGCCCGTTGACGTCGCACACCACGATGGCGACGGCGGTGCCGTCGGCCCGGTGGCGCTGCAGCGCCTCCTCCAGCCGGGTGTCCACCGCCCGGCGGTTGGCCAGGCCGGTCAGCGGGTCGGTCAGCGCCAGCCGGCGGATCCGCTCCAGCCGCTCGGTCTGCGCCAGCCCCGCCGAGATCTGCCCGGCGAGCAGCGCCGCGAAGTCCGCCTCCGTCTGGTCGAACACCGGCTGCTCGGCGGTGCGCCCGGCGTACAGCTCCCCCCAGACCCGGCCCTCCAGCAGGATCGGCGCGACCAGGCAGCTGTGCCGCCCGCGGCGCCGCAGCGCCTCGATCCGGCGGGCGTGCTGGGCCGGCGGGCAGCCCGGCGTCGGGCCGGCGCCGTCGGCGACGTCCTCCACACAGCACACCCAGGCGCGCGGCCACGGCGCCTCGGCCCAGCGGTGCGAGGGGTACTCGGCGATCTGCGGGAAGTGCGCGACGGGGTACACCTCGTCGGCCGGCTCCGGCTCCTCCCCCGGGGCCAGCCGCCCCTCGTTCACCAGCACGCGCAGCTGCCCGGCGTCGCGCTCCCAGACCGAGATGGCGGTCATCGTCGCGTCCAGCGCCTCGCGTGCCTGGGCCGCCGCGGCCCGCACCGCCTCCTCGGGCCGGTGGGCCCGCGCCATGGCCTGGGCGAGGGCGACCAGGGCACGCATCCGCCCGTCGGGATTCACGGATGCCACCCCCTTCATCTGACCACGGATGGTCATCAGACTAGGGCCATAAGTGACAGAATATGGCCATTTGTTCAGACTCGTGCGCCCATTCGTGCCGGAGCACGCCCGCGCGGGTCCGGCGACCGGATCCCGGGCGCCCGCCCCGCCCGGTGACGGGCTCAGACCTCACGCCTCCGGGTCAGCTGCCAGGGCTCGATCATCCCCAGGCCGCGCACCGGGCGGCGCCACATCGGCTGCAGCAGCAACGACTCCGCCCCCGGCCGCCGCGCCCCCGCCGCGTCGCCCCCGGCCTCCTCCTCCGGCCGCTGCCACGCCACCGACCCCGCGGACGACGTCCCGCCGGACGCCGACCAGCCCGGCCCCGGCACACCCGCGCCGGCGGCCCGGTACGGATAGGCGTCACCCGCCGCCGCGTACTCCGCCAGCACACTCGCCCCGGCCCGCATCAGCTCGCGCGCCAGCACCGGGTCGATCATCGCCGCGTCCTGCTGCGCCACCGAGGTCAGCCGGCTCGCCAGGTTCACCGTGGTGCCGAAGACGTCACCCATCCGCGAGGTCACCGTGCCGAACGCCATGCCGACCCGCAGCGCCGGCATGTTGTCGTCGCCCGCCATCGCCTCGATCAGCCGCAGGGCGATCTCCGCGGCCGTCACCGCGTCCTCGGAGACGAAGAGCACCTCGTCCCCGAGCGTCTTGATCAGCCGGCCGCCCTGCGCCGCGACGATGTCCGCGCAGGTCGTCTCGAACGCCTCCACCAGCTCACCGAGGTCCTCCTCCTCCAGGTGGCGGGAGAGCCGGGTGAAACCGACCAGGTCGGCGAAGCCCACCGCCAGCCGGCGGTCCACGACCTCGTCCTCCTCGTTCGCCTGGGCCACCCGGCCGGTCACCGCGGCCAGCTGGCGGCGCCAGACGTACACCAGGAACTGCTCCAGCTCCGGCAGCAGCAGCTCCACCAGCGGCGGCACCACCTCCGAACGGCTCGCCCCGGTGTCGCTGACGTGCTCCAGCAACGAGTCGATCTGCCACTCGGCCAGCCGCGCCGTGGTCTGCCCGGTGGACCGCGCCACCTGCACCGCCAGCGACTCGGTGAGCAGGCCCGACTCCACCAGGCCGGCCAGCCGCCGCAGCGAGATCACGTCCGCGTCGGTCAGCGCCCGCTGCTGCCCTATGTCCGCGAAGCCCATCGCCCGCCAGAACCGCACCGCCAGCTCCATCGGCACGCCGGCCGCCCGCGCCGCCTGGAACGCCGTGTACCGGCGCCGCTCGCCGAGGATCAGCTCCTCCAGCCACAGCGCCGCGGGGACGTCGGAGCCGTCCGGGGCCGCCGACGGCCGCGCACCGGACGATCGGGCCACCGGACCACCGCCCGCGGCCCCCGCGGCGGGAGTGGGGCCCCGGCCGGCCCCCTCGGCCGATCCGGGCTCCGGCGGGCGCGCCTGAGGGGAACGGCGCCCCCGGTCCTCACCCTCCATGCACTCCCCCATCTCGACTCGTCGCCTCGTCTTCCCGCGCTCACCGGGTGGCGGACGTTGCCCGGCCGGGGCCGCCGCGGGCGAACGCGGCAGGTGTGACCCACACTACGCCCGGTGGGCGGGCCGTCGAACGCTCGGGCAGGAGCAGGAGGAGCACACACCCGCCGCCGCACCCCGCCCGGCACCCCCGCCCGGCACTAGGTTGGACGGGTGACCACACCACGCACCCCCTGGACCGATCTGGAGCGCCCCCCGCTGGACGCCGCCGCGCTGAACCGGGCACTCGCCCGGGACCCGGCGAACCCCTGGCACGACCTGGAGGTCCTGCCGGTCACCGACTCCACCAACGCCGTCCTGCGCGCCCGCGCCGCCGCCGGCGCGCCCGAGGGACTCGTGCTCCTCGCCGAACAGCAGACCGCCGGACGCGGCCGGCTCGGCCGCGCCTGGACCGCGCCGCCCCGCTCCGGCGTCTTCCTCTCCGCCCTGCTGCGCCCCGGCGCCCGCGCCGACCGCCCCGACCTCGACGGCAGCGCCGCCACCGAACCGGTGCCGGTGGACGCCTGGGGCTGGCTGCCGCTGCTGACCGGCGTCGCCGCCGCCGAGGCGATCAGCGCCACCGCCGACCGCGACGTGGCCCTGAAGTGGCCCAACGACCTGCTGCTGCGCGCGCCCGACGGCACCGAACGCAAGCTCGGCGGCATCCTGGTCGAGCGCCACGAGGACGCGGTCGTCGTCGGCATCGGCGTCAACGTCTCGCTGACCGCCGACGAGCTGCCGGTGCCCACCGCCACCTCCCTCACCCTGGCCGGCGTCCCCCACCCGGACCGCGCGCCGCTGGTCACCGCCCTGCTGCGCCGCCTGGCCGGCCACTACCGCCAGTGGCGCGCCACCGGCGGCGACCCGGCCGCCAGCGGGCTCATCGCCGCCTACACCGACCGCTGCGCCACGCTCGGCCGGGAGGTCGACGTGGAGCTGCCCGGCGGACGGCGGCTCACCGGCACCGCCCGCCGGGTGGACGCCGACGGCCACCTGGTGGTCGCCACCCCCGCCGGCGACCACACCGTCTCCGCCGGGGACGTGGTGCACGTCCGCGCGGCCGGCGGCGGATACAGCTCGCCGGCCGGCCGGCCGGGCTGACCAGCCGCCGAGCGGCGGGGCGCGGTCCTCGAGCGGGACCCGAGTGGATCTCGCTCACGGCACGCTGTTGTGGGTTCCTCACAAAGGGCGCCGACCAGTGCGGGACCGGCACGACACTGTGGCCAGTCCCAAGATCCGGCAGGATGAGAGCCCGCCGGGACACACGCTGGCTCGGTGGCGAAACGTCGAGGAACGGACAGGAGAGACGCGGGATGCCCGACCCGGACATCGACATCCACACCACCGCGGGCAAGCTCGCGGACCTGCGGCGCCGGATGGACGAGGCCGTCCGCGCGGGGTCCGCCCGCGCCGAGGAGAAGCAGCACGCCAAGGGCAAGCTGACCGCTCGCGAGCGCATCGACATGCTCCTGGACGAGGGCTCGTTCGTCGAACTCGACGCCCTCAAGCGACACCGCTCCCACAACTTCGGCACCGAGAAGAACCGCCCTCTCGGTGACGGCGTGGTCACCGGCTACGGCACCGTGGACGGCCGCGAGGTGTGCGTCTACGCCCAGGACTTCACGGTCTTCGGCGGCAGCCTGAGCGAGGCCAACGGCCAGAAGATCACCAAGATCATGGACTTCGCGGTCCGCACCGGCCGCCCGGTCATCGGCATCAACGACGGCGGCGGCGCCCGCATCCAGGAGGGCGTGGACGCCCTCGCCATGTTCGGCGAGATCTTCGTGCGCAACGTGCACGCCTCCGGCGTGGTGCCGCAGATCTCCCTGATCATGGGCCCGAGCGCGGGCGGCGCGGTCTACTCCCCGGCGCTGACCGACTTCGTGGTGATGGTCGACAAGACCTCCAACATGTTCATCACCGGCCCGGACGTGATCAAGACGGTCACCGGCGAGGACGTCACCTTCGAGGAGCTCGGCGGCGCCCGCACCCACAACGCCACCTCCGGCTGCGCCCACCACATGGCCGCGGACGAGAAGGAGGCCGTGGAGTACGTCAAGTCGCTGCTGTCCTTCCTGCCCTCCAACAACCTGGAGGAGCCCCCCGCCTTCCCGGAGCAGGCGGACCTGGAGATCAGCGACTACGACCGGGACCTGGACACCCTGGTGCCGGACTCGCCGAACCAGCCGTACGACATGCACACGGTGATCGAGCACGTGCTGGACGACGGCGACTTCCTGGAGACCCAGTCGCTGTTCGCGCCCAACGTGATCACCGGCTTCGGCCGGGTCGAGGGCCACCCGGTCGGCATCATCGCCAACCAGCCGATGCAGTTCGCCGGCACCCTGGACATCGACGCCTCCGAGAAGGCCGCGCGCTTCGTGCGCACCTGCGACGCCTTCAACGTGCCCGTCCTCACCTTCGTCGACGTCCCCGGCTTCCTGCCCGGCACCGACCAGGAGTGGAACGGCATCATCCGGCGCGGCGCCAAGCTGATCTACGCCTACGCCGAGGCCACCGTGCCGCTGGTGACCGTGATCACCCGGAAGGCGTACGGCGGCGCCTACATCGTGATGGGCTCCAAGCACCTCGGCGCCGACGTCAACCTGGCCTGGCCCAGCGCGCAGCTCGCCGTGATGGGCGCGCAGGGCGCGGTCAACATCCTGCACCGGCGCACCCTGGCCGCCGCCGAGGACGTCGAGGCCCGCCGCGCCGAGCTGATCACCGAGTACGAGGACGCCCTGGTCAACCCGTACGTGGCGGCCGAGCGCGGCTACCTCGACGCGGTGATCGAGCCCTCCGAGACCCGGGTGCAGATCGTGCGGGCGCTGCGCCAGCTGCGCACCAAGCGGCAGACCCTGCCGCCGAAGAAGCACGGGAACGTGCCGCTGTGACGGCCGGGGCGACCGCGCTGAGGGAACGGACCGCCGGAGGAACCGGTGAGCGGGGGTTGGCGGGACCCGTTCTGGGGATGAGAGGCTTTGCCGGGGGCGAGAGCACCCGAGGAAGCAGCGAACCCTGGGGAGGCGGGATGACGTACCGGGCGGAGGCGGCGGCCGTGCGGGTGGTCCGAGGGAATCCGACCCCCGAGGAACTGGCCGCGGTGCTCGCGGTGATCATGGGCCGGATCGGGTCGGCCAAGGCGGCGGCCGCCGCCGAGGAGTCCCGCACCAGCTCCACGTGGGTGGACCGCGGCCGGCTGATGGCCCCGCTGCCGCCCCCCGGCCGGCTGGCCTGGCGCAGCTCCGGCCTGCCGCACTGACCGAGACGCCCGCGGGCCGGTCGGACCACCACGGTCCGGCCGGCCCGCCGGCGTTCGGCCGTCGGGCAGCCCGGTGGGGCGAGGCCCGGCCTCACCGGTGGTGCAGCACCGGGCCCGCCGGCTGGTCGACCTGCTCGCGGGTGTAGCGGCGGGTGCGGTGGTAGCCGCTCAGGCCGCCGTCGGCGTCGAGCTCCACGTGGTAGGAGGCCAGCACGCTGCTGCTCTCCGGGGTGCGGGCGAGCTCCACGACCTCGATGTCCATCTCCCAGCCGTGGGACGCCCGCCGGACCGCGATGACCGACTCGGGCTCGTGGCCCACCAGTTCGCGCAGCTGCGCGACCGCGCGGCGGACCGCCACGGCCGCGGGGATCGTCCTCCCCTTGTGCTCGCCCATGCGCATCCCTCGCTCCCGCGTCGTTCCCGACTCCCGCCGCGTCGTGTGGGGCGCAGGGCCGGTTGCCCCGCCTGCCCGGCTTCACACATCCCACCCGGCCGTCCACGGGACGCGGGCCGGTCGCGGGCCGGTCGCGGGCCGTGGGTCAGTCGCGGGTCGGTCGGGGTCAGTCGCGGGGCAGCAGGGGGCCGAGCGGCCCGAGGTCGAGGTTGAGATCGGCCAGGTCGAACCCGTAGCGCTCCCGCAGCTCACGCATCCGGTCGTCCAGCAGCATCAGCGTCAACCCCATCCGCTCCTCCTGCTCCTGAGACAGGTCCCCCTCCTCCACCCGCCGCAACGCCTGCCGCTCCACCAACTGCCGCAACAACTCCACCACCGTCAACACCAGCTTCATCAGGTCACGCTCCACCGTGTCCTGGTTCACCTCGATCCGGGCCCCGGCGCGGGCCACCGCGCGGCCCACGCCCGCCGGCCCCGGGGTCAGTCCCTCCACGGCACCGCCCCGTCCGCCCGTACCGAACTGATCAGGGCGCGCAGCGAGACGTGCACCAGGTCCACGTCGGCGATCCGCACGGTGAGGTCGCCGGTCAGCACCACGCCCTTGGCGAGCACCCGGTCCAGCAGGTCCACCAGCGCCACCTCCCGTCCGGCCAGCGGACTCTCCTCGCCCTCGTCCCACAGCGCCGCGGTGGAGACGGTGGACTCCCGGCCGTCCCAGTGCGGCAGGGACTCGTCGACGGCGTCGGGGAACGTCATGACGGCACGCCCCCGGGTTCGGGCGGCGCGGCGAAGGAGTACGGCGCCCACGGTCCGGTCACCTCCACCCGCAGGCCGTCCTCGCCGGCGGCCAGCGCGCGCACCAGCGCGGTGAACGCCTCGGTCCGTTCCGCGCGCAGCAGGTAGGCGTGGTTCCAGACGTTCTCCCCGGCCACGCCGGCCGCCCCGGCGGGCTCGGCGCGCTGCGGGCGCAGCGCGCGGCCGGCCTCGGCGAGCGGACGCAGTTCGTCGTCCAGCCGGCCGGCCAGCCGGGCGGCCCGCTGCCAGGTCTCCTCGCGCAGGCGGCGCTCGGCGCGGCGGCGGGCCAGGTAGGCCGCCCCGCTGCCGGGCGCGGCGGAGGCGCCGGGCGCGGGTGGCGGCGCCGGCGCGGGGGCGCCCTCGGGCGGCCCGCCCAGCGCGAACACCTTGACCCCCAGTTCCACCCGTCCGTCCAGGCGGGTCAGGGCCTCGGCGAAGTCGTCCGCCGAGGCCCGCAGCACCGCCCGCACCCGCGCGTCGTCGAGGTAGACCGTGGCCAGCCGGAAGGGCAGCACGGGGCCCAGCGCGGACAGCCGCTCGACCACCCGGTGGTGCGCTCGGGCCATCGCGGTCAGCCGGTCGAGGTCCTCCAGGTGGGCGCGCAGCGCCTGCTCGTCGTGGTCGTCGGCCGGCAGCGCGCTGACCGCGGCGGCCAGCCGGCCGTGGCCGACCAGGTGCACGGGGGCGTCCGCCAGCCCGGTCAGCGGTCGGGGCAGCCGGTCCCCGGCCGGCCGGGGAAGCACCGCGTACAGGTAGCTGACCCGGCCGCCGGCGCGGGGGCGTCCGCCGCTCATCCGCGCTCCCTCCCCCCGGGCGGGACGCCCTCGGCGCCGAGGGCGGAGGAACCGGAGCGGCCGGCGGCCACGGCGGTCTCCGTCGCCACCCGCGCGGGGGTGGTGCCCTCGATGGCGGCGATCCGGGCGCGCAGCCGCTCGTTCTCCTCGGCGAGGTCACGCCGGCGGGCGGCTGAGGACAGCGAGGGGTCGTGCTCCCACCAGTCGATGCCCATCTCCCGGGCCCGGTCCACCGAGGCCACCAGCAGGCGCAGTTTGATGGTGAGCAGTTCCACGTCCAGCAGGTTGATCTTGATGTCGCCGGCGATCACCACGCCCTTGTCCAGGACCCGCTCCAGGACGTCCACCAGGCTGGCCACCGAGCCCTGCCCGTGCTCCTGGGGGGCCGGCGGCAGCGGCAGGGCGTCGGTGTGGCCGGGCGTCGGCCGGGTCACGCCCGCTCACCGCCGATCGCGTCGCCGGCCGGGTCGCCCGCCGCGGGGAGGACTCCGCGCTCGCGGGCCTCCCGCCGCCGCTCCTCCATCAGGTCGAGGAGTTCGTCCTCCCGCCGGTCGAACTCCTCCTCGTCGATCAGCCCGGAGCGCAGGTCCTCCTCCAGCAGCGCCAGCTCCCGCACGATGTCGGAGGTGTCGTAGTACTCCCGCTCGGCCGCGTCGCGCACCTGCCGGGCCACCCACTCCACCCCCCGGACCGGCGCGAGGGGCAGCAGGAGCAGGCCGGTGACCAGTCCCATCGTCGTCTCCAGTCGGTTCTCGTCTCGTCCGCCGCCCTCGGGGTCAGCGGAGCACGCCGGGGGTGGTGAAGCTGTAGGGCGGCAGCGGGCCGTGGAGGCGCAGCTCCACCGCGGCGCCGAGCTGCCGGCCGAGCGACTCCACGCGGTCGCGGAGGGCGCCGGAGGCGCTCGCCTCGGTCAGGAAGGAGTGGTTGAGGAACGCGCCGCGCACGGCCGGGGCGGGTGTGTCCGCCACGGCGACGCCGCGCAGCCGCTCCAGCACCCGCTCGGCCACGGCGCGTTCCCGGGCCCGCACCCGGGCGGCGACCGCCTCCCCGAGGGCGACGCGGTGCTGGTGCGTCCCCCCGGCGGCGGCGCGCTCCCGCAGCCGGCGCAGCTCCGGGTCGGCGAGCAGCTCCTCGCGCACCACGGTCTCCTCGTCCAGTGACGCCTTGAGGTTGTGCTCCACCCGGCCGCGCAGCCGCTCCAGCAGGCCGAGCAGTTCCCCCTCCCGTTCCAGCAGGGCCTGCCGCACCGTGTCGGCGTCCGCGCCGACGGTGCCGAACCGCATCGGGATGACGGTGCGGCCGTCGGCCAGGGTCCGCAGCACGCGTTCGTGGGCGAGCAGGTCCCGGCGCTTGGCCCGGGGCGCCTCGGGCACCTCGCTGACCACGGCGGCCACGGCCGCCCCGGCCACCAGCGCCACCGGCCGGGGCGGATCCCCGATGCCGGGCAGTCCCGCGACGCCGCCGGGGCCGGCGGCCACGATGCCGTACAGGTAGACGGGCACTCAGTCCTCCCGCCCCTCGTGCCGGTCGTCGCGCCGGTACCGCCGGACGTGGCCGCCGCCCTCCTCGTCGGGCTCCTCCCGGTGGGACCTGCGGCGTCCGACGGCGCCCGCCACGGTCTCCGCGACGGTGTCCGCCGCGCCGGAGAGCACGCCCTTGGCCTTGTGCCGGGCCCCCTGCGTCTGCATGGTGCCGACGACCTCCGGCAGCGTCTTGCTGCGCGAGGTGGCGTCGAGGTCGAGCCGGTTGCACACCTCGGCGAAGCGCAGGTAGGTGTCCACGCTGGCCACCACCACGCGCACGTCGATCCGCAGGACCTCGATGCCGACCAGGGAGACCCGGGCGAAGACGTCGATCACCAGCCCGCGGTCGAGGATGAGTTCCAGTACGTCGTAGAGGGTTCCCTGGCGGCACTCGCGCAGGGTCGTCTGCTGGGTGACGACGGTCATGGTCCGCCCTGCCACTTCCCGCGGGGGTGCGGTCGCGCCGCCCTCACCGCGTGTCGATCTGTCCCCGCGCGTAGCGGCGGGTGCGGGTGTAGCCGACGAGCGTCCCTCGTGGGTCGAGTTCCACGTGGTACGTGGCGAGCACGCTCATCGTGTCGGGGATCCGTTCCAGCTCCACCACCTCGACGTCGACCTCCCAGCCGCGGTCCAGGCGCCGCAGGGCGCTCACGGACTCCAGCTCGTGGCCGAGCAGGTGGTGCAGTTGCCGTCCGGCGCGGCGGATCACCTCCTCCGGGGCGAGCCGCTTCAGCTTGTGGCCCGGCTTGGTCCGGACGTGGCCGGTCGTGCCCCCGTCGGCGTCCGTCTCCTCCTCGTCGCGCATCCGTCCTCTCCTTGTCGCCCTCGGCGGCCGGCCCGGAACCATCGCAGCACGCTCCGCGCACATGCGCACACGGTGCGGCGCGAACCGGGTGAGGGGGGCGGCGGGACGGAGGGCGGCGGGAACGCCGACGGGCCCCACCCCGGATGTCCGGGGTGGGGCCCGTCGCGCGGCGGGAGGGCGTGGGTCAGTCGCGGGGCAGGAGGGGGCCGAGCGGCCCGAGGTCGAGGTTGAGATCGGCCAGGTCGAACCCGTAGCGCTCCCGCAGCTCACGCATCCGGTCGTCCAGCAGCATCAGCGTCAACCCCATCCGCTCCTCCTGCTCCTGAGACAGGTCCCCCTCCTCCACCCGCCGCAACGCCTGCCGCTCCACCAACTGCCGCAACAACTCCACCACCGTCAACACCAGCTTCATCAGGTCACGCTCCACCGTGTCCTGGTTCACCTCGATGGCACGGGTCATGGGTGCGCCTCCTCCCAGGGCAGTGGCATGTTCGCCTTGACCGAGGTGACCAGGGCACGAAGCGAGACGTGGACCAGGTCCACGTCGGCGATCCGCAGCGTGAGGTCGCCGCTGAGCACCACGCCCTGGGCGAGCACCCGGTCCAGCAGGTCCACCAGGGCGATCTCCCGTCCGGCCAGCGGGCTCTCCTCGCCGTCGTCCCACAGCGCCGTGTCCACCCCGCTCATGCCGGGGCCTGCCCGGCGAGGTCGGGGGCCTCGGCGAAGGAGTACGGCGCCCACGGCCCGGTGACCTCCACCCGGGCGTCCTCGACCCCCGCCGCGGACTCGCGGGCCGTCCGGACGAACTCGGCGGCCCGCTCGGCCGGGACGAGGTAGGCGGCGTTCAGCACGTTCTCCCCCGGCGCCTCGGCGAGCTCCGGGCTCTGCGGGCGCAGCCGGCGGCTGTCCTCGGCGAGCCCGGCGAGTTCGCCGTCCAGCCGGCCGGCCAGCCGCGCGGCCCGCTCCCAGGTCTGCTCCCTGGCCCGGTGCTCCCGGCGCCGGCGGTTGAGGTAGTCGCGTCCGCTGCCGCCGCGCCCGGACCGCAGGGCGTCGGCGGCGTCGGCGGTCTCGGCGTCGGCGGTGGGGGCGGGCGCGGCGACCCGGGGCCGGGGCGGCGCGGGCCGGGTGTACACCTTCAGGCCGATCTCGACCCGCCCGGTCACCCGGCGCAGCGCGGCGTCGAAGGCGTCGCCGGCCTCCCGCAGCACCGCGCGGACCCGCTCGTCGCCGCGGTAGACGGTGGCCAGGCGGAGCGGGAGCACCGGGCCGCGCGCGGCGAGGGCGCCCACCACGGCGTGGTGGGCGCGGGCCATCGCGGCGAGCCGGTCGAGGTCGCCCAGGCGCGCCCGCAGGGCGGGTTCGTCGTACTCCGCGGCCGGGACGGCGCTGACGGCGGCGGCGAGCCGGTCGGTGGCGACCAGGTGCACCGGGGCGTCGTCCACTCCGTGGAGCGGTCCGAGCGGTTGGCCGTCGGGCGGTGGGCGCAGCACGGCGTAGGCGTAGCTGAGTGTGGTGGCGGCCTCGGTCACGGTCGCTGCCTCCCTCCCTGCTCGTCGGGGACCGGTTGCCCGGGGACGTGGGCGTCGGGCGCTTCGGGCAGTGCGGCGGCGCCGGGGGCGGCCGCGCGTTCCATGGCCTCGATCCGGGCCCGCAGGCGGTCGTTCTCCTCGGCGAGTTCGCCCTCCCGGCGCCGGGCGCGGGAGCTCAGCGCGGGGTCGTGCTCCCACCAGTCGATGCCCATCTCCCGGGCCCGGTCCACGGAGGCCACCAGCAGGCGCAGTTTGATGGTGAGCAGTTCGATGTCGAGCAGGTTGATCGTGATGTCGCCGGCGATCACCACGCCCTTGTCGAGCACCCGTTCCAGGATGTCCGCCAGGTTGGCGCCCGGCTCGGGTCCGTGCGGGCGCGGCGCCGGGCTCGCCGGGACCCGCTCCCAGGTGGTCGGTCGGGTCACCGTTCCTCCTCGTCCGCGGGGGCGGCGGCCCTCGCCTGACGTTCCAGTTCCTCCAGCCGGTCCAGGAGTTCGTCCTCGCGCCGGTCGAACTCCTCCTCGTCGATCAGCCCGTCCACCAGCAGGCGTTCCAGGTGGGCGAGGTCGGCGAGGAGGGGCGCGGGGTCGTAGTACTCGCGCTCGGCCGCCTCGACGACCTGCCGGGCCACCCACTCCACGCCGCGGACGGGGGCCAGCGGCAGGGTGAGCAGGCCGGTCAGGATGCCCATGCCCCGGCGGGGTGCCCGGCCCCGGCGCCTTCCCCGGCGGGGTGCCCGGTGGTGAAGCTGTAGGGCGGCAGCGGGCCGCTCAGCCGCAGTTCCACGGTGCCGCCCAGCTCCGCCCGCAGGGCGTCCACGGCGTCGCGGAGGCGTTCCGCGTCCGCCCGGTCCACCAGGAAGGACGTGTTCAGGAAGGCGCCGGCGACGGCCGGGGCGGGCGCGCCGGCCACCGTCACCCCGCCCAGCCGGTGGAGGATCTGCTCCTCGGCGGCCCGTTCCCGTGCGGTGACGCGCGCGGCGACCGCCTCGCCGAGCGCGATCCGATCGGCCTCGGTCGCGCGTCCGGAGCGGGTCGCCTCGTTCAGCCGGCGCAGCTCCGGGTCGTCGGCGAGGATCCGGCGCAGCGCCGCCTCCTCGACCAGGGACGCCTTGAGGTTGTACTCGTCGCGGTCGGTGAGGCGGTCCAGGACGGGCAGCAGCTCGCGCTCCCGGGTCAGCAGCTCCTGGCGGACGGCCTCGACGCTGTCGGCGAGGGTGCCGAAGCGCATCGGCACCACCGGTTCGTCGACGGCCAGCGCCTCCAGGACCTCCTGATGGGCCAGCAGGTCGCGGCGCTTGGCCCGGACGGGGCCGAGCACGTCGCTGACCACGGCGGCGAGCTCCCCCCCGCGCACCACCTGCACCCGCGCGGGGGGCTCGCCCACCCCGCGCAGCTCGCCGACCCGGGGGTGGGCGGTGGCGCGGATGACGCCGTAGAGGTAGACGGTCACTCAGCTCTCCTCCTTCCGGCGGGAGCGCGCGGAGACCGCGGACCGCGACTCGCCCTCGTCGTCGTCGCGGCCCCTGCCGCCGAGGGTGCCGCTGATCGCCTCGACGGCGCCGCTGAGCGCGCCCTTGGACTTGCCCTGGGCGCCCTTCTCGGTGATGGAGCCGACCGCCTCGGGCAGCGTCTGGCTCCGGGTGCTGGCCTCCAGGTCGAGGCGGTTGCAGGCCTCGGCGAAGCGCAGGTAGGTGTCCACGCTGGCGACGACGACCCGGGCGTCGATCTTGAGCAGTTCGATGCCGACCAGGGAGACCCGGACGAAGACGTCGATCACCAGCCCGCGGTCCAGGATGAGTTCGAGTACGTCGTACAGGGAGCCGGAGTTGGCTCCTCCGCGCGTGGTCGTGGCGGTCTGCTGTGGCATGACGGTGGTCATGGATTGCCCTCTTCCGTGCCTGGTGGGTGGAGCGGGGCTGCGGTCGGCGCCCGCCGCCGGCGGGGCCGGCTGGACGCGGCTTCCGTCGCCGGTCAGCGGCCGTCGAGCTGGCCGCGGGAGTAGCGCCGGGTCCGGGCGTAGCCGACCAGTTCGCCGTCGCGGGCGAGGTCCACGCGGTAGCTGGCGAGGACGCTGGTCGAGTCGGGGACGCGGGGCAGTTCCACCACCTCGACGTCCACCTCCCAGCCGTCGGCGCCGCGCCGCAGGCCGCTGACCGAGTCGAGTTCGCGGCCGAGCAGTTCCCGCAGTTGTTCCGAGGCGCGCCGGATGGCCTGTGCGGCGGTCAGCGGCGCGGCCTCGGCCCCGCCGGTGCCGTCGGAGGCGTCCGGCACCCCGTCGGCGGCGCCGGACTCCGGCCGCTCGTGGCGGTCGTTCATGTTCCTCCCGTGGGGGTCGCCTACCCGGGGAGCGCGTCCCAAACGCGAAAGCCCCGGATCGGGATTTTTCCCTCGAACATCCGAACTCCTGGTCGTATAACCGGTTATCCGGGCGATACGCCATCACGTCCCCACGCTGCCGGCCCCCGCCCCGGGTCCGCCCGTCCGGTTCCGCTCCCGTCCGGCCGCCCAGGCGTACCGCGCCCCCACGCGCCCCGGGGCGCCACCGGCTGAGTACCGGTTTGAGTACGCGTACTCAGGCGCCGCGCCCCCACCTGTCACACGATCGAGTGCATGCTGTGGACCGATCCACCCAAGGAACCGTCCGAGGACGCGCGACGAGTCCTCCGGATGCTCGAGCTGGTGGGACCGACGCTGGCCGCGGTGGTCGTCGTCTTCATGTTCGTGGTCACCTTGTACTAGTCACCGGCGGGCGCGGTCGCTCCCCCGGCGGTCCGCCGCCCCGCCCGCCCCGTTCCACCTGCGTTCGCCCTGTGTTCCACGGCGCGCGCGGCCGTCGGTAGGCTCGCGACATGACCGACTCCCGCGCCCTCCCCCTCGTCCTCGGCTCCGCCTCCCCGGCGCGACTGAAGCTGCTCCGCCAGGCCGGGCTGGAGCCGGCGGTCCTGGTCAGCGGGGTGGACGAGGACGCCCTGAGCGCCGACACCCCGGCCGAGCTCGCCCTGGCGCTGGCCGAGGCCAAGGCCGCGGCGGTGGCCGCCGCGCTCCCGGACCGGCTGCCGGACCTGGCCGGACGGGCCGTCGTGATCGGCTGCGACTCCGTCCTGGAGCTCGACGGCGAGGCCCTCGGCAAGCCGGTCGACGCCACCGAGGCCCTGGCCCGCTGGAAGGCCATGCGGGGCCGGGAGGGCGTGCTGCGCACCGGCCACTGCCTGGTGCAGACCTCCACCGGCCGCCGGGTGAGCGCCGTCGCCTCCACCACGGTGCGCTTCGGCACCCCGGACGACGCCGAGATCGCCGCCTACGTGGCCAGCGGCGAGCCGCTGCACGTGGCCGGCGCCTTCACCCTGGACGGCCGCTCCGCGCCGTTCATCGAGGGGATCGACGGCGATCCCGGCAACGTCATCGGGCTCTCCCTCCCCCTGCTGCGCCGGCTGCTGGGCGAGCTCGACCTGCGGATCACCGACCTGTGGGCGCCGGGCGAGGACGGCCGGGCCGGCTGAGCCACGGCACGCGCCCCCGCACCGCGCCGAGGACCCCGTTTCGGTAAGAGTTTCGGAAGTGGTTCGGGCAACGGTTCGGGCCCGGCCTGCGGATGTGCGCGGCCTGCACACCCAGGGCGGGTGCTTTTCGTGCGGTTCCGACAAGATCCCCTCAGGCCGACTGCCCGTACGGTGGTAACCACCACCGCCCTGGTGAGGGATACCGCCACTGGTGCCGCCACCCGGGCGACGGCCCGGTTTACCTCGCGGTTACGGTTGCGCGGTTTTCTCCACGAAGGGCTGCCAGCGGCTCCGCCAGGGGCCGTGGTGGTGCGGATCGGCCAGGAAACCAACTCTCGGAGTTGTAGGAAGGGAGCAACCGTGCGCAAGGTGCTCATCGCCAACCGCGGGGAGATCGCCGTCCGCGTCGTCCGCGCCTGCCGGGACGCCGGGATCGAGAGCGTGGCCGTCTACGCGGACCCGGACCGCGACGCTCCGCACGTGCGGGCCGCCGACGAGGCGTACGCCCTGGGCGGCGACACCCCCGCCGAGAGCTACCTCAACATGGCCAAGGTGCTGGACGCGGCCCGCCAGTCCGGCGCGGACGCCGTCCACCCCGGATACGGCTTCCTCTCCGAGAACGCGGACTTCGCCCAGGCCGTGCTGGACGCCGGGCTGGTCTGGATCGGCCCGCCGCCGTCCGCCATCCGCGCCCTCGGTGACAAGGTCGCCGCCCGGCACATCGCCCAGGCCGCCGGCGCGCCGCTGGTCGCCGGCACCCCGGAGCCGGTCACCGGCGCCGACGAGGTCGTGGCCTTCGCCGAGGAGCACGGCCTGCCGATCGCCATCAAGGCCGCCTACGGCGGTGGCGGACGCGGCCTGAAGGTCGCCCGCGCGCTGGACGAGGTCGCCGAGCTGTACGAGTCGGCGGTGCGCGAGGCCGTCGCCGCCTTCGGGCGCGGCGAGTGCTTCGTCGAGCGCTACCTGGACCGCCCGCGGCACGTCGAGACCCAGTGCCTGGCCGACGCGCACGGCAACGTCGTGGTGGTCTCCACCCGCGACTGCTCGCTGCAGCGCCGCCACCAGAAGCTGGTGGAGGAGGCCCCGGCGCCGTTCCTGACGCCGGAGCAGAACGCCGAGCTGTACCGCGCCTCCAAGGCGATCCTGCGCCAGGCCGGCTACGTCGGCGCCGGTACCTGCGAGTTCCTGGTGGGCACCGACGGCACCATCTCCTTCCTGGAGGTCAACACCCGTCTCCAGGTGGAGCACCCGGTGTCCGAGGAGGTCACCGGCATCGACCTGGTCCGCGAGCAGCTGCGGATCGCCGACGGCGAGCCGCTCGGCTACGACGACCCCGAGGTGCGCGGCCACTCCATCGAGTTCCGGATCAACGGCGAGGACCCGGGCCGCAACTTCCTGCCCGCCCCGGGCACCGTCACCACCTTCCAGACCCCGTCCGGGCCGGGTGTCCGGGTGGACTCCGGCGTGGAGGCGGGGACGGTGATCGGCCCGGCGTGGGACTCGCTGCTGGCCAAGCTGATCGTGACCGGCCGGGACCGCACGCAGGCGCTGGAGCGGGCCCGCCGGGTGCTGGACGAGTTCGTGGTCGAGGGCATGGCCACGGCCCTGCCGTTCCACCGCGCGGTGGTCCGTGACGAGGCGTTCGCCCCGGCCGACCCGGAGCAGCCGTTCGCCGTGCACACCCGGTGGATCGAGACGGAGTTCGACAACACCATCGAGCCGTGGTCCGGCGGCGGGGCGGAGACCGAGGAGGCCGGGCCGCGCGAGACCGTGGTGGTCGAGGTCGGCGGCAAGCGCCTGGAGGTCTCGCTGCCCGCCGGATTCGGCGTCAGCCTGCCGACCGGCAACAGCCGCAAGACGCCCAAGCGGAAGGCCGCGGGCAAGCGCCCGGTCGCCGACAGCGCCGCGCTGACCAGCCCGATGCAGGGCACCATCGTGAAGGTGGCCGCGCAGGACGGCGACGAGGTCCAGGAAGGCGACCTCATCGTGGTGCTGGAGGCGATGAAGATGGAGCAGCCGATCAACGCGCACCGTTCCGGCCGGGTCTCCGGCCTGTCCATCGAGGTGGGTGCCACGGTGACCAACGGCGCCACCCTCTGCGAGATCAACGCCTGACCCACCCCCGGCTCCGCGAGGGGCCGAAAGACTCCGCGAGGGCGAGTACCGGCAACGCGCCACCGGTACTTGCCCTCGCGGCATGTCCGCCGGGAGCCGGGCGGCGGTGGGAGGCGCCGCGCTCCGGGGCGGGACGGGTGTGGGCCCGGGGGCGGCCGCCGGGCCGGGCCCGGGCCGGTCAGCCGATCACGGCGAGGGCGTCGATCTCCACCAGCAGGCCCGCCGGCAGGCCGACGTAGACGGTGGTGCGGGCCGGGTAGGCCCCGCCCGGGGTGTTCTCGAACCAGCTGTCGTACAGCCGGTTGAACTCCGCGAAGTGGTCCGTGTCGGTGAGGTAGACGCGCACCATGATCACGTCGTCGAAGGTGGCGCCGCCCTCGGCCAGCACGGTCTGCAGGTTCCGCATCGACTGGTGCACCTGCTCGGCGAGGCCGGGCCCCACCGGGGCCCCGGTCTCCGGGTCGAAGCCCATCTGCCCGGCGACCGCCAGCAGGCCGCCCTTGGCGACGGCCTGGGAGAACCGGGCCACCGGCACCGGCGCGCGATCGGTGCGCACGGGGTACTTGGTCGAGTCACTCATCGCTGAAACGGTCCTTCGGGACGGTGTGGGCACGCGCGGAGCGGTCAGGTGCTCAGGGGACACGAGCAGTATCCGCCGCGGAGCGCCCGGGGCGCACTCTCCGGTCCCGCCGGGCGGACGGGCCGCCCATGTGATCCGTGCCACCCGCCGCCTGGCGGCCGTCACCATTTCTCGCAGGTTTCCGGCGGATTTCACCCCGTGTTCGGCAAGTCCATCCCCCGCCTCGCTTCGCTTTCCCAGGCGCGCCGGGGAGGGCCGCCGCCGCGCACCGCCGCGACCGCCCCGCCGGGTCCCCCGGACGGCCCTCCTTCCCGGGCCGGTACACCCGACCGGGTCCTATGGTTGCGGCATGCAGGTGACACAGTCCTCGAAGCTGGCCGGCGTCCTCTACGACATCCGCGGGCCGGTCCTCGACGAGGCCATGCGCCTGGAGGAGGAGGGCCACCGGGTCCTGAAACTGCACACCGGCAACCCCGCCCCGTTCGGGTTCGAGGCGCCCCCCGAGGTCCTCCAGGACATCATGCGCAACCTCGGCCAGGCCCACGGCTACGGGGACTCCAAGGGCCTGCTGTCCGCCCGCCGCGCGGTCGTGCAGTACTACCAGACCAAGAACGTCGCCGGGCTGGACGTGGACGACGTCTACCTGGGCAACGGCGTCTCCGAGCTGATCCAGATGTCCATGCAGGCGCTGCTGGACGACGGCGACGAGGTGCTGGTGCCCGCCCCGGACTACCCGCTGTGGACCGCCGCAGTCAGCCTCTCCGGCGGCACCGCCGTGCACTACCTCTGCGACGAGTCCTCGGACTGGTACCCGGACCTCGCGGACATCGAGGCGAAGATCACCGACCGCACCCGCGCCATCGTGGTGATCAACCCCAACAACCCCACCGGCGCCGTGTACCCGGACGAGGTGCTGTCCGGGATCGTGGAGATCGCCCGCCGCAACCAGCTGATCGTCTACTCCGACGAGATCTACGACAAGATCCTCTACGACGGCGTGCGGCACACCCCCACCGCCTCCTTCGCCCCGGACCTGCTCTGCGTCACCTTCAACGGCCTGTCCAAGAGCTACCGGGTGGCCGGGTTCCGCTCCGGCTGGATGGTGGTTTCCGGCACCAAGAGCCACGCCGCGGGCTACATCGAGGGCCTGACCATGCTGGCCAACATGCGGCTGTGCGCCAACGTGCCGGCGCAGCACGCCATCGCCACCTCGCTGGGCGGCCACCAGAGCATCGAGGAGCTGGTGCGGCCGGGCGGGCGCCTCGCCGAGCAGCGGGACGTGGCGCACCGCCTGCTGACCGAGATACCGGGCGTGACCTGCGTCCGCCCCCGGGGCGCGCTGTACGCCTTCCCGCGGCTGGACCCGAAGGTCTACCCGATCGAGGACGACCAGCGGATGGTGTTGGACCTGCTGCGGCAGGAGCACATCCTGGTGGTGCAGGGCACCGGCTTCAACTGGCCCCGACCGGACCACTTCCGGCTCACCACGCTGCCCCGCAAGGAGGACCTCGCCGACGCGGTGACCCGGATCGGGGAGTTCCTCTCCCGCTACGCCAAGGTCTGAGGCGGTCCGCGGGGCCGGCCCGGGAGGTCCGAGGCGGGCCCGAGGCGGTCCGCGGGGCGCGGGGCGTTCCGCCGGTCCGCCAGGGCCGCGTCGTGGACCTAAAACGAGCAAGATCTGGACAGATTCCAAGTTAGGATGGTCTCCACAGCAGTAGGAGGCCCCGATGTACGAAGCCAGCCGCAAGGCGCGGACCTCCGGTAAGCGCCGCCCGCGCCCCCGCCTGACCGGAGTCGCCAGCCGGGAGGCCGCCGCGACCAGCGCGCAGGGCGCCGCCGCCCCGGCCACCGCCACGCGTCCCGTGCCCGCTCCCGCCGCCCCGACCACCACGCCAACCGCGCCCGCCGTGCCGGCCCCGGCCGGCGCCGCGGACGACGCCCCGCGCACCGCCCCGGGCGTCCCCGGGCAGGGGTCCGCCACCCGCCCGGGCGGCATGCCCGCCCAGCTCGCCAGGTCCGCCCAGGCGCCCTCCACAGCGCGCCGGGACCACCTCACGGAGCAGCTCGCCGGCCACCTCACCGCCCTGCTCACGGTCACCAGCACCCTCCAGCGGCGGCTGGCCTCGGCCGCCGACGCCGCGGGGCACGCCGGCGAGGCCGCCGAGGCCGCGCTCCTGCGGGGGCAGCACGCCGACGCCACCGAGGCGGCCGGGCGCATCGAGGCGCGCATCGCGCAGCTCGTTCCCGGGCAGCGCCCGCTCGGCATCTGGGAGGGCTCCGCCGACCCGGAGGCCACCAACCGCTGCCGGGCCGGCCTGCTCGGGCTGCACGGCCAGGCCCGCAAGCTGGCGGCCCGCGTCCTGGTGGTGGCGGCCAGCCGGCAGGACACCACCACCTCCCGCCTGGCCTGCGACCGGATCGACGCGCACGCCGCCGCGGCCGAGCAGCTGGCCGCCACGGCGGCCTGACCCACGCACGGGTCGGGGACTCGGGCGGACGGGAGGGCGGTCGACGGGGCGTCGGGAACTGACGCCCCGTCCGACACTGTGACCGACGACACCTCGCGCTGCCCCGAAACCTACGCGTGCGTAGGTACCCTGAGGCTATGACTGCGGAGGAACCACAGACGAGCGGCGCTGTCCACACCGCCGCCGCCGGCGCGGCGCAAGCGGCCCGGGGGGCCGCGGCGGCGGCCCGCGACGTGGCCCGGGAGGTCAAGCCCAAGCTGCGCGGCTGGTTGCACGCGGGCATGTTCCCCGCGTCGCTGGTGGCAGGCATCGTGCTGATCTGTCTGGCGGACACCACGACCGAGCGGATCGCCTGCGCGGTCTACTCGGTCACCGCCTGGATGCTGTTCGGCATCAGCGCGCTGTACCACCGGGGCAACTGGGGTCCCCGGGCCAACGCCGTGCTGCGGCGGCTGGACCACTCCAACATCTTCCTGATCATCGCCGGCACCTACACGCCGCTGACGATCATCCTGTTGGACGGCGCCCGGGGGCAGTTGCTGCTGTGGATGGTGTGGGTGGGTGCCCTGGTCGGCATCGCCTTCCGGGTCTTCTGGGTGGGCGCCCCGCGCTGGCTCTACACCCCCTGCTACCTGGCGCTCGGCTGGGCGGCCGTCTTCTTCCTGCCGGACTTCATGCGTGCCGGCGGCATCGCGGTGATGGTGCTGGTGATCGTCGGCGGCGTGCTGTACAGCGTGGGCGGCGTGATCTACGGCCTGAAGAAGCCGAACCCCTCCCCGCGCTGGTTCGGCTTCCACGAGGTGTTCCACGCCTTCACCCTCGCCGCCTTCGCCGCCCACTACGTCGGCATATCGCTGGCCGCCTATTCCAGCTGACGGGCGAGCAGGCGTTCGGCTGACGCCCCGCCGGTTCTGCGACGACGCCGCCGCCCGGCCGGTCCACGAGACCGGCCGGGCGGCGGCGTTCGTGTGCGTCCCGGCCCGAGGCGACCGCCGGCCTCACTCGGCCGCGGCGACGCTCCCGACCGCCCCCACCTGCGCGGCGAGCTCCGCCGGGTCGGACGTCGGCAGCCGGCAGGTGAAGCCGCGGCAGACGTACGCGGCGGGGCGCCCCTGGAGCAGCGGGCGGTCACGCAGCAGCGGCACCGCCGGCTCCCCCGCCGGGTCCCCGACCGCCACCACGGCCCCCGGGGCGGTCCCCAGCAGGGCCGTGCGCCGCAGCCGGCCGGTCAGCTCGTCCTCGGCCGGGCCCACCACGGCGATCTCCCGCGGACCGTCCAGCAGCGCCTCCGCCACCGCCAGCCCCCAGCCGATGTGGCGCGGGGCGCGCGCGCCCAGCGCCCGCACGATCCCCAGGGCCCGCTCCACCGCGTCGCGGTGCGGCTGGGACCCGGTGTAGGCGGAGTAGGACAGCAGCGCCCCGGCGGCGGCCGTCCAGCCCGAGGGGGTGGCGGTGTCGGTCGGGTCCTGCGGGCGGCGGAACAGCCGGGGGGCGTCGTCGGCGGTGTCGTGGAAGCCGCCGCTGTCGGGGTCCGAGAACCGGGTGAGGACGACGTCGAGCAGCACGCCGGCGAGGGTCAGCCAGGCGTCGTCGGAGGTGGCGGCGTACAGGGCGAGGAAGCCCTCGGCGACGTCCGCGTAGTCCTCCAGCACGCCCTCCCCGGGCCCGGGGCGGCCGTCCCGCGAGGTGCGCACCAGCCGCCAGGCCCGCGCGGCACCGGGCGGAGTGGCCGTCGCGCCGGCCGTCGCGCCGCCCGGCGTGCCGCCCGAGGGCACCGCGCCCAGGTGCACCGACAGCAGCACGTCGGCCGCGGAGACGGCGGCCTCCACCAGGTCGGGCCGCTCGAAGAGCACCCCCGCGTCGGCCAGGGCGGCGATGGCGAGCCCGTTCCAGGCCGCCACCACCTTGTCGTCCCGTTCCGGCGCCGGACGGCGGACCCGCGCGGCCAGCAGCGCGGCCCGCGTCCGGGCGAAGCGCTCCGGGTCCGCAGCGGCGGCCTCCGGGTCGGCGAGCCGCAGCACGGAGGTGCCGTGCTCGAAGGTGCCCTCGGCGGTCACCCCGAAGACCTCGGCGGCCCACCGGCCGTCCCGCTCGCCCAGCACCTCCTCCAGCTGGCGCGGGGTCCACACGTAGTGGGCGCCCTCGGCGGGGCGGCCGTGCTCGTCGGGGCTGTCGGCGTCCAGCGCGGAGGCGAACGCGCCCTGCGGGGTGCGCAGGTCCCTCAGCAGGAACTCGGCGACGTCCAGGGCGACGCTCCGGGCCCACGGCGCCCCGGTGGCCCGCCACAGGTGGGCGTAGGCGCGCAGCAGCAGCGCGTTGTCGTAGAGCATCTTCTCGAAGTGCGTTGTCACAGGACCATGAGAATGACCTGCACAAACACAGCAACCCCCCTGTCGCGAACCAGGGGGGTTGCCGCTTGTGATGTCAGTCACTCGCGTCGATGGTACACCAGGTGGATGCCCTCTCCGGCCCGGGTGTGTACGGGGGGTTCGGACCAGGCCGGAGAGGGCGGCTTGACGGGGCGTCAGTCGTCTGTGATCTTCCGGTACAGCTCGACTTCCGCCGCTACCTTCTCGTGCAGGTCAGCCCACGTATAGGCCACCACGGTCTGTGAGAGCGTCTGCTGCTCGTCCGTACCCGGCTTGTACGGGGGCAGATTGGCTGCCAGATATGGCGCCACCGCGTACCAGTAGCCTTCCACGGCCGGGTCCGCCTTGGAGAAGAAGGCGGTCCACCCGGCTGGTAGATCATCAGTGCATGTCGCCCGGCGACGCTTCTTCTTACGAGTCGTCGCCTGTCCCGGGCGCGCACACTCCGCATCCGAGTCAAGCGACCTTCTCAGCGCGGTGGTCGCGCTGTCCGCTTGGGTCATTCTGGTGTTGTCCTGTCCGGTCTTGCGTCCGGCCCTGCGTCGGACACTGTGACAAGACTAACTAGCCTGCTGAGTGATTGTCACCCTCTTCGCGTACCTCGTACGTGGTATGTCCGACGGTCGCCGACGACCCGCCCGACGCCAGATGGTCGGCAGCCTCAGACGCGCTTTCGGATAGGGCAGCCTTACCTAGGTGTGCCCAGCCTTCTGCCGATTCCTTCAGCTCCGACACAAGATCAGTTCGGCGCCCGCTCTTGCGCATTGGTGGAAGTCCCATGCCACGCACTGTACCCCTACGCAGCATGCCGAATTTCCCTCTCAGCCGCACCGAAGTGGTACGGAAGGAAAAGGTGCCCGGTCACTTCCCAGTAGCGACGGACAGCGGCATCCCATGTGCACCACGGGTCACCATCCGCGAGATACCGCGCCGCCACTCCTGACCACGCCCACTGATGCCGACACAGCACCATCCCAGTCACGGGCCCGTAGGCAGTCACACAGAACCGCGCCGCCTCAGTGGCGCGCACAAGGCGTCCGAGCATCCGCCCGTAGGTCAGCACCACAGCAGTGGCTTCGCGGGCCGTGTAGGCGTATTCTCTGGCGATCACGCCCGGGAATCTCGGATGCTCGCCCCATGTCCACCCGCCACCCTCTAGAGGCGCTGGGATCGTGATCTTGATTTCACAGGTCGGCACAGGCTCTTGATCATCATAAAAGAGCGTCACCTAGCCACCCCCACAGCGCACCGATATGCGTCCGGAAGTCCTCCCAGGGGGAAGGTTTCGCTCCGGATGTAAAGGAAATGTAATCCTCCCGTGGACATTCCACAATGCATAAGTTGTTTAGTTGCTCGAAGCAACCGTATAGACAAACGAAAAGGGACCCTCTCTTGCGAAAGGGTCCCTAGACGTTGCGCACCACATACGAACTTTCGTATGTGGCTGGACTACGGAGTTACCACCCGGCTGATACCGCACGCTCGGATAAGCGTCCAACAAGCCGGGCACGGTTCGCGGGTCACGTACAGAGTGGCACCCATGAGCTCACCCGGCGGCGTGTGCCTGATCGCGTTGCGCTCCGCGTGGTCTGCTACACAATTCGCGTAGTCACTATCAGGTACCGACGCCTCGGGACAGGGAAGCGAGTTCCCGCATGAGCACGAGTTGGAGTCGTAACCGTCCGCCGGAAGCTCGTGGTGGCGACCACGGGGACACGATCCGGCCGAGGCGCATCCCGGTACGCCGCTGGGTGCGCCGTTGTAGCCAGTCCCCCGAACCTCGTTGTTCGCGTTCACCAGGATGGCGCCCACTCGGGCCCGTGTGCAGTCCGCTCGGGTCGCTACCCACTCGGCGCCAGCGAGAAAGTACTCATCCCATCTCGGCCGGTCGAATTCCTTCAAGGCTTCACCTTCCGTGGGTACAACTCACTGCGCCACTCCCTACGCCAGAAACGCTCTTCTCGCCTACGGATCAGCCGCCGAAAGTCCGGACCCTTATCCCCTTCGTCGAGGTACATGTGCGGGATGATCCTGCTGCTTGCGCTGACCCCCTTACTGCGTCGTCGGTGCCAGCGCACCCGACCTGTTCCGGGCACAGGCTGAGAAGTACGGGCAAAGGTCACAGGTCACGCCTCGCTTCCGTACGGAGCTTCAGGGATGTCCTGAACGCTTGATGGCGCGACCACGCGGAGACCATCGAGGACACGCCGGGCGAATTCCTGCATCTCTGCGTCGGCAGCCACGTGATGACGCTTGGCCAGCACATCTCGCCACGCTCGGAGATTTCCGGTGACGACCATGTCCACGGGGGCGGCGTTGGGCAGTACAGCGCGCGCGGCTTCGCGGGCAGCCTTGCGGCTCAACCCATCAGAGGTAAGGCGCTTCACCAGACCCTTGTACATCTCCACCGAAAAGGCGTACGCCTGCTGTACCGGAATCTCAGCGTTTCCCGTTAGCGCCGGGGGGATAACAGGGGCCGTGTCTTCGTAGTTAACATACCGCTGAGACACCACGCTGAAGCTGAGATGCCGGTGGCGCGTCAGCTCTGTGAGCAGCGACCGCGACACCCCTCGCACCAGGAAGGTCACCGACGCGTGCTCCATGACGCTGAAGTGGCCCTGCCGGATGATGTTGGCGAGATACGTCTCGTTCTCAGCCGTGGCAGCGTTGGGCCGATCGAAAGACTTGTAGCAGATGCGACCCGCGAACTCGCCGAGCGCATCGGCGTCTGTGACAGAAGACCCGTCTTCGATTCCGGTGCTGTAGTTGTACGCGAACGCCGGAAGCATGTTGCGCATGTACGTCGTCGCCAGAATCTCGACCTTCATTGCGTACCCTCTCATCCCAGAGGCGGACCACATACGACCTTTGGTATGTGGTCCGCCTCTACCCGTTACCTAGCAGCCTTGCTCACAGGCCAGAAAGCGCGCCAGCTGGAGTACATCCTCAGGCTCGGCGCTCCTGTTCCTTCCCGACTGCTCTAGAAGCTTCACCGCCACGCGGTAGATCTCTGCTCTGTCGGCTACTACCTCAGCCCACGTGATCCCGTCGCTCGATGCATCGATCTGAGTCATGAGCGCGGCCGTCCGTCCCTACACACGCGACTGAATCGCTCGATGTCTTCTGCGAACAGACTCTGTATCAGCGAAGCCGCCTCGGTCCCCTCCTTGACGACTACGCTGATCACCTCACCGCTCGGGTTCAGCGTCTCGAATTCGGTGCGCTCGGCATGCCGGGTGGTGCGCACCTGAAAGCCGCCCGCAAGTCGGTAAATCACTCGCCCTCCCATGGCTCTGTGCCGACGCGTTCGGCATCCAGATACGACATGACTACCTGTCCGCGCTTTCCGATTCGCGCCTTGTCCGTCGGCACTTCGTAGAGGCCGATGACAAATCCGCTGTCGCGTAGCGCGTCGATCCACCCGTCAAACCACGCGCGCAGACTTTCCAGAGAATCCAGTCCGCACACTTCACTCGGTTGCACGGTGTACAACTTGGGGTCCCATTGCGGAATCGGGTGGTCGTCGTCGGCGTGCTCCCACCCCATTTGGTCAAGCGCCTTGGGTAGCGGGTCGATCCGGTACGGACCGGCTGGGCATCCGAGCCCATCGATGGTGTGTTCCCTGTGCTCCACTCGCCACACTCGCACGTGCTCTCTCCTCACGTGTCTTCTTCACTCCGGGTCTAGGGAGTCGATCGCCTAGAAGGTCGACGCCCACTCGGCGAGCGTCTTGCTTCCCTTCCTGTAGTTGCAGTCGGCGCATGCTGGCAGCACGTTAGCCAGCACGTCTCGGCCACCCCTGCTGACGGGCTGTACGTGGTCTAGGTGGACCGCTGGGGCAGCGCAGTAGGCGCACTGGCCACCCCAGCGGGAGAAGACCTCCGAGCGGCTGTACGGGGCCCCTGGGGCCCTTCGGCGCCGGTTCTGTTGGTACAGCCGGGTGAAGTCGTACCTGCTGCGCACTACTTACGGCCGCCAGCCGACAAGTTCACGGCAGCCGCCTCGGTCAGCTCCTTCGCCTCAGCCTCGGTCTTGGCCACAAGCTTGATCCACCGCTTAGCGAAAGCCTTGAGTCCCTTAGAGCGTGCGTCCCGGACCTTCGCCACCGTGGTGCCCAGCTCCTCCGCCAATCCTTCGTCGTCGCCATCGGCGCCATGGCCGTAGTAGGTGGCGCCAGCAATGCCGAAAGAGTGGCAAAGCACATCCCGCTGCATTTGACCCATATCGCCCAGAACCCTCCGGACCATCGCTCGCTTGATTCGCGACTCCTCACGCGTCACGTCGTCAGCAGTGATGAGGTCTTCCGGAATCCCAATTGTGCTGGCCAGCACACCGTTCATGGTCGTTTCGTAAGCCCACTCGTAGTTGTCTCCGGTTGCTATAAAGAACGGCCGATCGAGAGACACAGTGCACTGCCAAGCCATTCGAGCCGCGTTTGCCCGGTCCGCGCTGAGTCGTCGGCCCTTCGGCGGCACTGTCCGGGACAGCTTCTCGGCAAGGTAGACATCACCTCCGGCCTGATCCAGCATCGACGCAAACACCTTAATGGCATCGTGGTCGGTGCCCGTTGCACCCAGCGTTTCGCTGCGCACAGCGTCAAGAAGCACGCTCTCCACCGTGCGGTAGACGAATCCGAAAAACGCGTCGACGCTGTCACCAGCAAAGCGACCAATAGCGTCCCACACGGCAATGCGCGCCACCTGTGTGAATTCGTCGCAGTAGGTGTGGAAGCGGTGCCCATCCATGGATATCCGGCGAGCGGCCTTAGCAGCCGCCTTTTCGATCTGCTGATCAGTGGCTCGGATCACTACTGCGACCGCTTCGAGGTCGTTGTCCTGGGCGGCGCGAACATGCTCGATGGTCAGCGTGTCGGTCACGGTGGTTCCCTCCGGGTTGGCTGGACTCACGCATGTCGAGTGAGTCGATCGCCCGGAGGGGTTAGCCGAAGAGGCCGGATCTTCTATGACCTACGTCACACCCGTTTTTAGGCAAGGGTGTGCTAAGGCGCAGAGGCATGAGGACGCAGTTGGCTAACCCCTCGATCGGGCGGGGGTTGCGCTGGTCCGAAGATCCGGCCGGAACCTTCGACTTCGCTGAGCTGAGTAGACGCCGGTTTTGGTATGTGGTCAAGGCACTTCAGCGGTATCTGATGCCTGTTAGACCTCTACTCGGCAGGGCTGGTTGCCGTGGGTTCCAAGGCGAAACCAAGCTCATACCTTCGATTGACAGGAATCGGCGAGTCCGCACCCGAAGCACGTACCACCGTTACCGGTTCAGCACCTTCGACACCCTGTCAGCTCATCTGTGCGAAAAAATCTTGGAAGTGGTCACATACGAAAGTTGGTATGTGACTCACCGTGGCATCTTCTGACACGGTGAGTCACATACCAAAGTGGTCAAGATCACTCGCTGGCGCCGTACAGGCTCCCCCACGAGCGCTTGCCGACTTCAGCCTCAGCTTCGATCGGGACGCCGTACAGGTCGAAGGTCATGCAACGCTCAATCTCGCGCGCGAAGTCCGTCGCTTCCTTCGCAGGTACGGAGCACAACACTTCGTCATGGATCGGTAGCCGCATGTAGTCCAGCAGTCCGGCTTCTTCGAGGTGCAGGAGGGACTGGCCCAAGCAGTCGCGGGCAGCGCTCTGGCACGCGTAGTTGACCACTGCGTACATCCGGTCACGGTCTAGCGGGAGCTGCCGACCGGTCACCGACACGTGTACCAAGCCAGTCTCGTACGCCTCACGCTGCCAGCGAGCGGACGCGCGACGGATTTCCGGGTATAGCCGGTCATAAGCTGCGAGTGCCCTCCGAACTTCCTCCATAGGAGCACCGGTCTGGCGCTGGATTGTGGCAGCTCCACCGCCATACACCTTTCCGAAGGCAATGCCCTTGGAAATTTTGCGGTGCTTGGGAGTGAAGTCAGGTCCGAAGACCAGTCGAGCAGTGAAGCTGTGCAGGTCCTCACCCGCCCGAATTGCTTCCTTCATTCTCTTGACATCTGCCAGTGCAGCGAGAACGCGTAGCTCAACGGCCTTGAAATCCGTGGACACCATAACGTGCCCCTCCTCAGCCAGTAGGCATCGGCGGATCATTTGGTCCGAGCTAGGAAGGGTCTGAAGCGCCGGTCGAGTCACAGACATACGGGCCGTGCGCGCTTGCATGGAGTTGATGAAGGGGTGGACACGGCCGTCGGCATCGACTACGTCAAGAAACGTCTGGGTGTAAGTCGATCTCCACTTACCGGCCCGCTTACTCTTGATGATCGCTTCGGCGAGCGGATTCGGCGTGCGAAGATTCAGCCGGGCGCCCGTCTGGAAGTCAAGGTCGGCAAACCGGTGCAGTACGGCCTTGTCGACCTTCAGCGCGCCATTCGCTGTTACCTCATCCTTACTCCACTCCTCCCCCATACCTAGGAGCGCTTCTCGAATCTGTGCGGGCGCGTTCACGTTGGTCACGCCGTAGCGAAGCGCCAGAGATTCGTAATGAGACGCCTCAAACCCAAGCCGGTCGTTCAGCGCACGGGTGTATTCCGTGTCGAGAATCATGCCCATTCGCTGCATGACAGCGCAGATACGCGCTATCTCATGCTCAAACCGCACCAGCTTTGACCTGACACCTAGTGCGGACAACTCAGCGTCAAGGCAGGGGTTCAGGCGTGCAGTCAAGATGACATCGAGTCCCGCGTACAAGTTGTACGTGGGGTGGTCCAGCGGAATACCGGCCCATCCGGTCGCCTTGGTCAAGCCCAGAGAGCGAAACACAGATGTTAGGTCCCCCTGAGTGTCCGGAGCCTTGGGATCGACATACCACGCCGACAGAGGCTTGAGCCCGGTCCCCCGTCCACCTTCCTGCGGCTGCCTCGGGTCGATCAGACCAGCCTTAAGGCGCGTATCTGTCGTCTTCGGCGCAAGCCTCTCAATAGGCACCCCAACATGCCGGTCGACCACGCACCAGTCGAACGGAGCATTATGGATCAGAAGCTCATCGATCCATTCCAGAGCCGCGCGTACAGCGTGCTGGAAGCGCCCACCGCGCTCATAGTGGATGACCCATGCTGTGTGTCGGTCTCCGAACTGGACGGTTCGCAGACGATATCCCGCGCTGAAGATATCCAGCCCGGTTGTTTCCGTGTCCAGCGCTATCGGTCCGCGCTTGCTGGCGACCCGGTACCATGCCTCGAAAGCGCGCAAGTCTTCGTCGGTTTCCGGCACGCGTACCGTGATGCGATCACCAGAGATCGCGTAGTCGTATACCCTCACTTCGCCCCCTTGTGGGAACACGAAGAGGGGACCACATACCAACTTTCGTATGTGGTCCCCTCTGATGGTGTCGTGCTAGTAGGTGTCAATCACGTGTGCGACTAGCAACACATACAGACCTAGTGCCGCGATGACACATGTAGCGATGATGATGTACAGGACCCACAACCAGCGCTCCATCTAGTCACTCCCGAAGATACCCGGACCGCCACCCCTGAGGGCCGGGTCCGCCAGTCTCACGCCGACAAGCGCCATGCCACGGCTCACGCGAGTGCGAGTAATCCCCCGCTCCCCCATGGCTTCGTAGAACGCGCGGCGAGACCACACTTCCTTACCGGGCAGCCCTTCGGCCTCGCACCAGTCTCGGTACGCCGTGTAAGCGTCCGCTCCGTCCATGCGTGCCGACTCGTCACGAACCAGAACGCCAGGAAAAAAGCCAGCAAGCGCATCGCTGGTTTCCTTGTACTCCGTCGTGGCCTTAGTGATCACTGCGGGATCTTGCAGCCCTGAGGCGTACCACTGAACAGCGCCGCGAACGGCCCATGCGGCGATGCCCTCAGCTTCGGCTTCTAGCTTTGCGTCCAGACTGTAATCACGCTCATGCGGCGCGAACCACCGCTCGAACGCAATCATCTTGACCCTGCGCCACAGTCCTTCGTCCTGGCCTCGGAACTTTGGCTTGTGGTTCGTCGCCAACATCAGAAGGAAGCTAGGCTTGAACTCGAAGAATTCCTGCCGTAGGAACCGCGCCGCAATCATGTCCTTTCCGGTCACCCGCTTGAGCACCGCTTCGCTCATTGGCTTGCCGGATTCGCCCTCCGAGGCCATTACCAGTCGACTCCCGCGCAACATGGCAATGTCGTTCGGGATGCCGCCCGACGGCTTCTCTTCGAACGTAGCGAAGGGAGTGGTCTGGCTGATGGGCCGGAACACCTTGTAAAGCGTGTCGGTGAAGACGGACTTACCGTTAGCGCCCTTACCCCACAGGACAGCGAAGCACTGCTCATCGGTGCATCCTGTTATGCCGTACCCGATAAGCCGCTGAAGATAGGCAGGCATTTCCGGACGGCCCGGCATGATCTCTTCGAGGAAGGCTTCCCAGCGCGGACACTGCGCACTCGCATCGTAATTGACGCTAAGGCAGTACGTAAGCATGTCGTCCTTGCTGTGGGGGCGAAGCTCCCCCGTCCTCAGGTCGATCGTGCCGTTTCGGAAGCTGAGAAGATGCGGCCGGTTGTCGAATTCGGCAGCGTCCACGTACACCGTGGGAACGCTTCGAAGCTCGGTCATAAGGTCGTTGATGCGCGTAGTCATGGTGAAACCGCGCGCTTCCTTGACCTTCCCGGCTAGCACCAGGGCGGCGCCCATGCGGTGAATTTCCTGCCGAACCTTGACTTCGGACCGCTCCCACGTCCTACCGTTCCACACGTAGAAGCCTAGACCCGGCGCGTACTTGATACGACCGTCAGACCAAGCTACGAGCGCGTGCGCGTTCATGGCGTCAGTGTCGCCGTACCGCTCCAATAGACCCGCAAGGATACGCGCCGCATCGTGCCCTTGATCACGTGTGACCATGTCGGCCCCGGTCGCTTCGCTCAGCTCCTCGCTGACAGCTTCTGCCTGAGCCTCAGCCGCCTGCTTGACCGGCACAGCGGCCTTGACGGCCCTGTGAAGGTGCTCCGGGAAGCTGGACGGATCAGCCTCGCGCCAATCCGTGAGGTCTGTCTTAGGGCCGAAATCCGGAATACGGAGCTGGTACACGTCGATGCCGTACGGCTTGAGACCTTCGGCTAGCGACTGATTGAAGCGCAGTCCGGCTTCGTCGTTGTCTCCACACGCGATGACCTGAGTGCCCTTGACCCCTTCGGCAATCTCAGCGAGAAGATCCGGATTACCGGCTAGGGCAGCGCCTCGGACCATGACCACGTCGTACCCCACCGACACGCCTGTGAGGCCGTCTCCGGGCCCTTCAGTCACCAGGGTGACTCCGTACCCACCCTGCCCTCTGAAGACGCCGTAGGGGGCCCACCGGAACCCCTCAGGGTTCATCAACGACACCCATCGGCCCGGACACTTGCCGGACAGGTCACGCCCCTGCAAGCCACGCGGGACACCCCGGAAGTCGTACAGCGGCACGGTCAGCCGGGGATACGCCTTGAAGGTGCGCGACAGATATTCGAAGCTGTAGCCGTCGCCGGGGTCGTACCCAAGACCCATCTCGTAAGCAAGCTCGGAGCCGACACCAAACCGTTCGAGTGCATAGAGTTCAGCCACGTACGCACCTTCACCGCCCGCCCGTAGCTCATCCCGCGTAGCGTCGACGTAGTTGGCCAGCGCTGCTATGTGCGTTATACCGACCATCGATGGGCGCCCCTTGGGTACGGTATTCCCCTCGCCCTCAACGTCGAAAAGGTCGACCCATTCCAGCCGAACCTTGCTGATGATGACCCTTGTGGCACACCCGGCCCGACAGGTGAGACGCACCTTGTTGTCCTCGCCGCGCCATATTCGAAGCGATGGGCGTGTGTCGCAGTGAGCTGGGCACAGCGCGGTGTACCCACCGTCTCCATGCTCGCTCACTTCGGAGAATCGGTTCAAGATGTCCAAGAACTTCATATACACCCTTCAAAGCGAGCGACTGTATGGCTTAGAACGGGTAGCCGGTACCGCTCGCCACTAGTGGGTCAGGACCGAAACCTGCGGACCACTCTGCGAGCGTCTTAGCACCCTTTGACAGGTTGCACCGCTGGCACGCTGGGAGGATGTTCGACTCAACGTCCGCGCCACCCTTGCTAAGTGGCATCACGTGATCGAGATGCTTAGCCATATCGCCACAGTAAGCGCAAGCATAACCCCACCGAGCAAGAATGGCCGTCCGACTGTACGGAACATGCTCGACCCCGTAAGCAGCAGCACGCCGCCTATGTGTCAGCTCATGACGCTTGTCCGGCGTCAACTTGCGGTAGTAGCTCTTGATGTGCTTGGCCTGTCGAGCCTTTCGACAGCTTGCACATGCGCTGGATGGCTTCTTGGCCTTACCAGCGAGAAAATCGGAGGCGGGCTTTACCCGCCCGCATAGTCGACAGACCATATCAGCGCACCCATCTGATATCGACTCCGCGTGATGCAGCGGCGCCGATGGCTTCCGTATACCGTGACCAATCCTTACGCTTCTCGGCACCCGCGATCACCCATAGCGTGGAACCGGGCGCCATGGCTCGAATGTCGCCGATCGCTGGCGCGTACGTAGCGCTGATCTTCCTATCCAATCCACTCCCCACCCCACATACCAAAGTTGGTATGTGACTAGAAGCCGAAAGGGCCGGGCGGCACTCAGCAAGTACCACCCGGCCCCCTTGTCGCGCTAGCGCGGAGTGACTACGCCCGCAAGCAGGATCAGTACCATCGACATAGCCTGTTCGTCGCTGAAACCCTGCGACACGTACGCGTCGTAGAACTCTCGCATCTTAGCGGCGTGCTGTCTTGCCTCAGAGAAGGTGTCGAACATCAGCGCTCCTGCCCCTGAACGAAGTTGGGAGTGACAAGGCGAACATGCTCGGCGCTGATCCAGAGCGACCGCATGCTACGGCGCCGAGTGAACCCGGACTCATTGCCCGTGGGCTGGACGTTCAGCATGGGCCGAAGCCGCCCGCCGACATTGACGGCAGTCACGTCCAGAATGATGGCGTCGGACAGGCGCACCCGATTGCCCTGCCGCACGGCGTAGGCCACAAGGTCACCCGCGTACAGCTCGTCTCCTGCGTAGTCAGTGACAACTCCGCGCTTAGACATTCTCTCTCCTTTACTAGCGCTAGTATGTTGCCTACCGACGCACCTTGAACGGTTCAGCATCGTTACCATTCACGCGCGCCCATATGACGCCGTAGTCCCCGGGGTACAGCGGTCGGTTCCAAGTCTCGATTTCGTACTTGAAGCCATCGGCGCCGTAGATCTCCGTGAGCTGCTGAGACAGCGAAGTCAGCGCCCAGATAGGCACGATGTAGCGGAATACATATCGCTCGTACCAGCGGTCGTGTCGGTCGTCAGAAGCCACGGCAGTCATGTCTCAACCCCTGTTGGAACGGCATCGTGTCCCCTCTACTGCCTCATGCCCCGAACTGATGCAGCATGAGCCGCACCAGCCGGGGCAAAAGGTCAGAACAGCGGGTCAGGCATCGGGAAGCCGGACTCAGGGTCGCGCTCATCCCAGTAGGCGCCCATGATGACCGGGTCGCCAACGCATGCAGTGTCAACCCGCTCAGCCACGAGATTCGAAGAGGTCACGCCACTCATGTGGTAGAACGCCTTCCGAGCCTGAGCCTTACCCCCCGCGATGACAAGCCCATCGACGAACTCTCCAGGGTTGGGCATGTCGGTCCGGCGCACGGTGTACAGAGCCATTCACTCTCTCCTTAGCTGTATTCGGGATCGCCGATTTCTTCGTCGTACACACCGAATCGTCGGCGACGCTCACGCAGTAGTGCCAAGCGCTCATCTGGGCTGAATTCCCACAATGGGCGCTTGACAAATTCGTCGGACGCCATCTGGAAGATGCCTTCAGACACAACTTCCAGATAGCGCTTAGGCGTCGTAGACCGGATCATCGGCGATAGCGTCGTTGTAAGAGCCCAGGACGGTAACGACCGGCTTGCGGTACTCGACCTTGGTCCCGTCCTTCTTGGTGTACTTCACATGCTCGATCTCCAGTCGGCAGAGCGCTTCTCCGTCGACCTGATCGAGCGCTTCCTTAACCTCGTGCAGTGTCTCGATGAAGGTCCACGCCGTAACGATCAGGCGGCCGACACCCAGTTCATAACCGGGCCCTGCGAGACGAAAGCGGATGTTGATCGACGGAGAAGGTCCGCGACCGGAGCGCGCCAGCTCCTTTCGATCCGCGAGGAGAGGCGGGCAGCCACAGGGCTTACCCTTGTCCTCCACCGGGGACAGGAAGAACTCACCATCGCACTCATGCAGGGGACCCGTTCGACCCCAGAGAATCAGCTTGTCCTCGATGGCGCTACTGCCGTCGACCACGATCTCAACCGAAGAAGCATCGGTCAGCACGTGCAGATGTTCCTTCTTGGTCGGGTCGTACTCTTCCGGCTGCCCGCCGAGAAGTTCGCCGATCGACTCAGCCACCACAGGGTCACCCGTGACTACACGCCACTTGGCCAGCGACACCGGCTTGCGCCCGACCTGCATACCAGTTCGGAAGCTGAAAGCGATATCCGGCCGTTCCGGAGCGGCGTTCGCCTTCCGAGTCGGCTTCGCTTCGGGGTCTGTGTCGAAGATTCGCAGCGCCATAGACTCTCTCCTCTGCTGTCAGGTTGGATGAGGGGGCAAGGTCGAGTACCACATACCAAAGTTCGCATGTGGTCCCCTGTGCTGTGCACAGGCCGTCGGCCCTGCCCCCTCTCACTCCGGGTCTAGGGAGTCGATCGCCTAGTCCTTGACCCGCTCCCAGTCCCCAAGGTGGGCGCACTCCACATAGCCGTCAATGAAGACATAAGAGGAGTCAAGCTTGCGCATGCTGCGCCGCCGATCAGCGAGTCGTGCCGTCGCATCCGCCTTTCGGACGAATGGTCCAACGTAGTCGATGTGTTCGGTGTACCCGTACGTGTAACGCCATACCACTACCGCGCGCCACACGCCATACACCGTTTTCGGCATTCGGTCCGCCATTACGACTTCACCTCCCACTTGTTCGCGTCGTTGTCGTCCAGCGTCACCTTGAAGATCTGCCTCGACGCATGATGGAAAACGCAGACGCCTTCGGGGTTTGCAAAGCCCGGGGCCGCCTGAGAGCCGTAGAACGACAAGTCGACCAGCGCATTTTCAATCGCGTCGGTGCTGAACGGCCCCTTGTACAAGACCGGCACGGCACCGACACGCACTCCGCCCACGAAGTTGCCCTTGAGGTGACCGAACTTGTCTGTGTTGAACAGTGAGAATCGCCGACCCACATCGTATCCGCGCTGAATTCCCTGCCCCCACCACTCACCGAAGTGAAGACCCTCGCCGAGAAGAGAAATCAGCTCCGCCGCGTTGCCGAAGACCCACCGCGCGAAACCGAAGTTGTCGGCATCGGGGTAGATGAGCCGCTTGCGAGACTGCGCACCAATGTGCCACACCCGCCCGTCAATCCAGCAAACGTCGTTGCCGTGAGGCAGACTCTCGAACGCGTAAAGACTGCACTCCATACCCGGGGTGAACCGGACAGCCGCGTTGGTACCGTCGATCTTCTCCGTGATCGTGATGTCTCGGAAAAGGCGAGGGGTCTTCGGCCATGCCACGAACTCACTCATGTGCACTCTCCCTAGTTGCTTCCTTATCACTCCGGGTCTAGGGAGTCGATCGCCTACGGGGTCCGGGCATGAAAAACCCCCCCTTCCCGGCCGGGGAAGAGGGGTGGGGGTCACGCTAGGTCTTGGCTGATGTCCAGCTCCAGCAGGAAGGGAATCTCGTACACAGTCACGTCCGCCCTCGGGTGACGACCACGCAAGCCGCCGACGATGCGTCGCACTTCGGTAGCGTCGCGGGCGCCTCGCCACTCAGGTCCGGCGAAGGATCGACTGAACACAACGTACTGGATAGGGTCAGGCACTACTTTCCTCCCTTACAGGCAGCACACAAACCAGAGCGCTGAGGATTGCAGAGGCAATTGGGCATACTCACTTCCTCCGCTGAGTACCAGTGACGATCTTGGTTGTCTTAGCGGCGATCGGGTCTCCGATCACAGTCTTCTGCACGCGTCGCTCCCACTCAAAAGTGTGACGCAGCATTAGGAAGTGATCGAAGACTTCCCGGTCGATTCGCACCGGGATGAATTCCCAGCCTTCCGGCGTGACGTGCAGTACGGCGCCACCATCGAAGTCCGGCATGCGATCCCGATTACCGCTTTGGTCGATCACCCACTCAGCGTGCGCATAGGCGGATAGCTGTAGCGCCACCGAGGGGTAGATGTTCTTTCCGGTCTTCCAGTCCCCCACTACCAGCGCAGACTCACCGTGCGGGTCGGGCTTGCCGTGCTCATCTAGGTGGAGTCGAAGCCATCCGTCAAAAGATCCGGCGTATTGATGCTCATCCGACCACGCTACGTCTTCGGCGCGCACCAGCTCAGGCTGTACGACTTCCAGGAACTCCGAGAAATGCCGCTTGTAGGGCTCTAGGTCCGTGTGTACACGTCCGACATACTCACCCCGCAACAGGCGCTCGAAAAGATCGTGCGCTTCACTGCCCAGCGTGGATCGGCGCTTTGTGTACCGGTAGGCCGCACCGGCAATGTATGCCTTGGCACCCTCCGGGTCGCGTTCAGCCATTTCCTTGATGAAGTCCAGCGAGTCAATGGCCAGCTCGGCCGACATCTTGGCATTCCAGCGCTGTAGGAACTTTTTGGGGAGCATATCGATAATGGACGTGACCCCGGGATACCGGCGTTCCGGTAGGTCTTCGGTGAAGTAAAACCGGGTGTCCCCCGAATTGATCGTACGCACAGCCATTTGGCCCTCCAGTTCTCTCACCCGGTTTCTAGTGAGTGGATCGCCTGAGTGTAGAAGTGTAGGTTCGGGGGTCGATCCGGTAATCCCTATGGATCTCTATAGGGATTACGGAAGTGGGGTCTGAAACTACACTTCTACACTCCCGCTGGTCACGGGCCCGAGGCGCTGTGCGCCCGTCTGCGGACACAAAGGAACCCCACCCGACCCAGTAGGGGCAGATGGGGTTGACAGGCGCTCCAAGGGGCACCCAGCGCCGTTCTGTGGCCTCTATGCCTTAAGACTCGGTGGACCCACCATCGTGGCCGTCGGCGTCACGCAAGCTGCGCTCCTTCTTACGCCCGTCGCTCTCGCGTCGTTTCCGTAGCTCCAGCATGTCCCGTTCATGCTCAAGGATGATCTGCATCAACGCTGCCCGTAGCTGGTCCGAAGTGGGTTGCTCTTCCCGTTCACCCGGGCTGTGCTTTCGGTCGTACACCTCTACCCCCTGTTCTGACGCTACGTCACATAACGGCATAGGGCCCCGGGCGGATCATGGAACCGCCCGGGGCCTTACGACTTGTAGTGACCTAGATCACAGCAGTGATCATGGCCTTGATCGCCCGGTTGATCTCTTCGAGCTGGGCTCGGAGCTGTTCCTTCGTCTCCTCACTCGCACTCTCGAAGTCCTCGGGACGAGCGGCCTTGATGTCCTTTACGAGCTGCTGCACCACCTTGGCCACTCGCTCATCAGTCTCCTCCTCCTCCAACTCAGACTCGACACCCTCGCCCGCAGCTTCAAGCGCCTTCTTCTGGTGCCAACGCTCCCGCGCAAGCTCGGTCTGACCCTTCAGCTTGACCCGGTAGAAGTCAGCCAGGAAAGCGGACACATCGACGTTCGGCGGCTTGTTGGCGAGGATCGCAGCGTACCCCTTCCGCTCCTCCTCCGCTTCCGGCGTGTCGGCGTCCAGACCACGAAGGTACTCAGCCCGAACGTCCGAGCGCTGGTGCTGGATCGCACGCGTCAGCTTCTTGACAGCCTGCTCAACGTCGTAGTCGTCGGCCGGCTGCTCGTCCTTCAGCTTCGTACCCACGGCCTTCAGCATGGCGCTGGTGGCCTTCTTGGCAGCGTCCGTGTCGCCCCGGAGGTCCGGCATTCCGTCCTTACGGCTGATCCGGCGCCAGATGTCCAGCAACAGACCAGCGATGTCCTTCGCCAGGTCAGCGGTACGGAGATGCAGGTTGACGCCTTCCACCATACGGGTGGTGCCAAGCTCGATCAGCTCAGGCACACCTTCCACGGTGGTGTAGTCCCGAGTCTCGTAGCTCACCACTTCGGTGGAAGCAACCGGCTTCTCCTCCGGCTTCTCCTGCGGCTCACCCGCAGCCTTCATCTTCAGACGGAGAGGCATGCGCTCCTCTCGCGGAAGCTTCTGAATCAGAAGCTCCGTCTCGTCGTGCAGTTCCTTAGCGCCATCCATGTTGTCAGCTTCCACGAGAGACGGAATGCGCTCGATGTTGGCCTCAACCTGTTCGCGGACCACGCTCATGTCGTCCTCAGTCTTCTTAGCAGGCACGTCGACTTCCTCTCCTTCGGCGCCCTCAGTCGCCGACTCTTCGGCGAGGTCCATAGCGTCAACCTCAGCCTTCATCTTCTTCCAGCAGGACGCGCACGGGGCACCACCCAGCTCAAGGGATTCCTCGTGCTCAATGTACGCGCTGCCCTTGTCGGGGTCGATCACACGACCGCACAGCGTCTCGTCATTGAACTTGCTCAGGTGAGGGGTCTTCCCCTTACCGATGCGTGCCCAGCGGGACGGCGGGGTGGTGTTAAGCCAGATCATCAGCTCGTTGCGCTCCGACATGTCAGACCCTCCTCCGCTGCCCCGCCCTGTGCGGTGGCTTGCAGGAGCTAGCCTACCCATACTCAGACCGGAAGCGCAAGTCGACTCACATACGAAAGTTCGTAGGTGGTCTAGAACGACAAAAGCGCCCCCGGCTGCCGAAGCAACCAGGGGCGCTCTTGTACTACTCAGGCCGCGTGAGCCTCACGCTCGCGCTGTACCTTGATCAGCTCAACGGCGCTACGCAGCGTCGCCAGTCCGCCAGTCACACCGTAGGACGGGTGGTTCACGATCACCTCGTTGCCATCTACGCGGCTCACGACCCAGCGAAGGAGGGCGCCCGTCGCGCGGTCCACCACATCGAACCACTCGACCTTGCCCATGTAGGCGGGGGTGCCGTAGAACTCCGGACGGGTGAAGGTGTCCACGTGGTTCGGGGTGAGCTGGACATCCATGGGGTCTCTCCGTTCGTGTCGGCGAAAGTGCCGACAGCAGTACAGCACACACCCCAGAAACAGCGCAACCCCACTGATCTGAAGACCAGTGGGGTTCGCAGGTCAGCGGCTACGCACCAGCGAGTCAATCGCAGCGTATAGCTGATCAATCGACCCGGAGTTGGTCACCGACACATCCGGATCGTAGTCGTTCAGCGCGTTCTCACTCTCGTGTGTGCGAGCATCCTCAGACAGCTCATCCTCCGCGCCACGCCGCTCGATCCGCACCAGCAAGAAGCCACGCTCCCGCAGTGCTTGCGCTTCATTGGGGTACCGACAGTCGGTCACGACCACAGGAAGGTCCCACCCGGCACATGCATCTACTGCCTCCGTGGTGACACGGACCCAGAAATCAGGATCGTACTTACGCACAGCCTGTCCGGACTGTTGGAGGACGCGCCGCACTTCCGGATACCGCCGCTTCGCTTCTTCCCACCCGATATTGTGCACAAGGGCCGAGAGTCGTATCTGATTCCCGCCGTACCCATCGGGATGAATATCGATCCACGGATCAAGCTGGAGAGCCATGCGGCGGAGCGGATCAGCGAACGCAATTTGCACGAAGCCCCATCGGCACGCTAGCCGAACCCCCGCTGTATCCTTACCGCTTCGCGCCTTTCCCATGAACGCAATGCTGCGGTAGACCATTCGACCACCCTCTAAGTCGAAATACCTTTCGCACCTTGTCTAGAGAGTGGTTCGCCTACACCCCTAGTAGCACTCCAAGGACCTCTAGCACCTCTTCTGCCGGAAAGTCCGGCACAAGGCGACTCACTAGCCCTAGCACCACGACCGCAACGGCGACCACCTGACCCTTATGCGCCCGCGCATACCGAAGCACATCTAGTGCCCCGTCTAGCCATGTCGACTCCGATCGATGCCGTCCCATGACACTCCCTTCCGGACCACATACGAACTTTGGTATGTGGTCACGCTCCGCCGGTGCCGCGAATGAACGTGACCACCGCAGTGACCAGTGAAGTGACCACCGCAGCAGGGATGCTGTACTTCCATCGCTCGATCGCTCGAAGCCGGTCTTCATGGTCGGCTAGCGCGCTGTCGACTTCAACGTTGCTCTGCACCAGCGATCGCACGTCATCGCGCAGTCCAATGACCTGATCGTAAATGTCTCGTGCGCTGATGGTCACACCCAGAGGGTCGCGTTCCGTCATGCCTTTACCACCCATCCGTGCCGCTCACCCAGCTTCTTGAGACTCGTCATGCCGGGAATTCCGTCAGCGTCAGACCCCCGGTAGCCAAGCTTGCGCTGCCAAGCGGCGTACGCAGTCACGGTCTTAGTGCCGAAAGATCCGTCGACCCACTTCTTAGGCAGAAGACCCTCAGCAGCTAGCGCCTTTTCCACTAGAAGTACGTGCGCCTTGTGGGTAGTACCACCTTGTACGAGTCGCGGGTCTCGCCTAGCCGCTGCTACCACGTTGGACAGGTCGACTACAGGCTTAGTCGCTGCGGGCTTAGCAGGAGCGGGCTTAGGCTTACCGGCGTCAAGGCGCTTCTGTACGTCGGCACGGAAGGCGTTCATGTCCCAAGCCGGTCCACTTGCGGACCCAATCGGACCCTTGGGATCGATCTTGCGGGTAGTCCCTTCAGAATGCCCGATGACGCTCTGCGCAGTCCATCCGTGCGCTCGACAGATGGCGGTGGCGTACGCCACAGCAGCGTCGTACTGCTCACGCGGGTAGAAGTCCTTGCCGTCTCCGAGGTTTTCGATCTCTATGCCGTAGTAGTGGGCGTTTCCGTCGATCGGCTCATCACGGGCCGGGCGAGGGTGAGTCGTCGACTCCCTTAGAACGGCTTCGTGCGCGTTCCTGGCAAAGGTACCGGCGTGGTTGGCTCGACCGTGGCCAACCATGGTGAGCGTCCCATCCTTGGATAGGTGCGCATGGCACAGCGGGCCCGGTAGAGAGCCGGTCCCCTTGATGCACAGGTTGAGCGAATCTCTTCCGGCAGTGTGGTGGATGACCACACCGTGCACAGGGCCCCATGCCCCCTTGTGATTGCGGTTGTGAGTGCGCCAGCCGGAAGACTCGCGCACGGTAACTCCCTCGGCCTTAAGCGCCTTAAGCATTGCGTCGGCAGTAAGCGGCGTGGCCATTTATGTGTGCTCCTTACGCAGTCATGTAGCGGAGGTTTACGGAGATCCATCCACCCGGTACCGGATCAAGGCCAGCAGCGCCGTAAGTGCGGTACTGAACTGCCGACCCTGCCACGTGCAGGATGTTGAGCGTTGCAGTGGTTCCGCCTGAATAGCACCAGACGCCACCCGGCCGGTAATGGCTCGTACCGGGGTTGATTACGCTCACGCCACCGAAGTTCTGCCGGTTTCCGTCATCGCTGGATGCTACGGGAAGCGGTAGGGAAATGAAGGCGTTGTCGATGCCGTTTACTTCAGTGGTCGTGCCGAAAAGGATCATCGCGGAATACTGGACCCACGCGCCATCTCGGGTATACGAACCGAACACTGCGCCGTTGCCCAATACCAAGTCGCCTGTGATGGTCGGCTCGTAGTCGATTCCGTTCGTGGGGTTAGTGGACGCCACGACCCACTGTGAACCGTCGTAGACCTCTAGGCGCTTCTCCGTGATCAGCCACGTGGTCATACCCGTTGCAGGGCTGGTAATAGTCGCACCGCGCGCCGCAGCAGAGCTGAACCGCATTACGGCACGCTGAGTGAGCCCTTCCACAATTCGAGCGCCCTCGACAGGACCGTTAGGTCGGTCCGTCGGGGACGGGTACTGGATACTCTGCCCGTAGGCATCGGTCATCGGCATGAAACGCTCCTAAAGTCGGTAACGCACCACATCAAGTGAGACCCAGCTTGCTGTACCTGAAAAGTCGGCTACTCGCACGGCACCAGTCGTCTCAACGTCGACCACGCCGAACGCGCCGATATTCACTTCGGTCACAAACCGGCCCTTGACCTGAGGAATGGCCGCCCCCGTTAGTGTGGCGAAGGTGGTGGCGGTGGTCACACCGGATGGTGCACGAACAAGTCCGCTTAAACTCACGGTCCGGTCCGCGTTAATCCGGTAGGACGGTGCCGCGTACGGTGACCCCCATGCAGACCACCCGCTAGCCAGTGATAGCGGCTGCCAATCGGGACTTGTCGTCCTAAGTGCACCGAGGCAGATCCACCCGCCCAAACTACGTATGATCTCTACTACGTCACCTACAACCGGATGCGGGTACCCCGACAGAATTCGCACTCGCTCGAAGGTGTCAGGACCGCGAGTGACAGTTACGGTCCCGCTGGAATCTACAGCGCTGACCGTGCCCATTCGCACCAGTGACTCTGCTATGTCGCTGTATCGGATCTTCCGGACCACAGCAGAGAGGAACCTGTCAGCTTGGGTCATTCTTCCCGCCCACTGATCGTCGCGATACTGGATGCTCCACTGGACACTGAAAGCGGAATAGTCACCGATTGCACAAGATGCAGTTCCGGCGGTAGGTCGGCGTACGCCACCCTTATGCAGTCCCCCGGTTCAAGCGCCGCGTTAGGTACCGTGCTCAGCGACACCGTTCGGTTAGGGGCCCGATATCGAGTCAGCATTGCGTCAGCCGCAACTTGTGCCGCAGTGCTGGTAGTGATCAGGTTGGATGAGTAGTAACGGGTCACTTCGCCGAACGGCCCGCCGTAACGAAGAGGGTCGGCCGGGTCCGTGATGCGTGCTTCAGCGCTGACCGGTGCCACCGCTTCTGCTGCATTCTCTCCAACCACCACCACGCGATTGAAGACCTGGTCGGAGGTTAGCTCTAGATCGGCAGACACCATGACTCCACTGTCCCCCGTCGTAACGTCCCAAACAGGTACCGCGCCAGCAATGTCCGGTACGTCGGCGAGGACGAAGTTTCCGTCTGGAGCGGCGTACAGCTCAGCTCCGATCGATGCTGCCACTTCAGTGAGAGCGGCCCACTTCTCCGTCCCAGCGTCCCAAGTCTTGCTTGGAAGCGTTGTGCCCCCGTGCGTAGACATGTCGGTCAAGGTAGCGCCGGGTATGGTGCCAGCAATTTGCGTGGTAATGAAGGCAGCAGCGCTCGAAGCAAGATTGGTGTTGTACGCCGTAGTGAAGACCGATCGCTTCAGATGAATTTCTGGCCCTACGGCAGTAATTGACAGCGGACCCTCATGCACATTCCCGCCGATACGAGTCACTGTGAAAGTCCCCATTGCGACTCGCTCACTGGTGCCGTCGATATACGTCATTCCGGCTTCAACATAAATGGCTTGGCCGTAGACGCCGTACCTGTCCGTCGCAGACACCGGGAAGTCATGCGGGTCGGGGATAGTGAGGCTCAGCGTGCGCCGAATCTCACTTCCCCGATCCACAGTCACCGTGCCGTCGGTGAACGCAATGTCTTCCGCGACGACAGATCCGCCGTACAGAACATTGACCTTCACTGACAGGCCGTGTGCATCCGCAATCGCGGGGGACCACTTGGAGCTAACGGGAAGCATGTCTCACCCATTCACCATAAGGTCTGCCCACGTATCATGGGAGTCGGTAACCTCCTGCCACGTGGCATACGTGTCGGTGATGTTCTGCCACGTGAGTACAGCGGACCCCTGTAGGCCACCGCCGGGCCGATCCACTTCGGTCACAGCGAGAGTCCACCGCCACCCGGGGATCGTTGCGTTACCTGTGACCGACTCTGTTTCGGTACCGTCGATGCTCAAGTACAAGTTGCCGTCGACACCATATCCGGGCATAGCCTGCACCAGCACCGGAAGTCCGGAGTCCAAGAGACGATCAAAGATCGTGTTCGAGTTGTGATCCCAAATGAGTAAGGTCACCGATGCAGACCGACCGGATCGAGTACTCGACACAACGACGGGATTTCGGCGACCTACGATATCGTACGTTACGGTACGAGAAGCGCGTGACCACCTAAAAGGCGATTCCATCATGACGCGTGTGTTCAGTGCTGGGTTACCCGGCGACTTTAGCCACACGTAGTTCGCATCATCCAGCACGGGAGCCGTTACCGACTGCGTAAGGAGCTGGAGAGTGGTAGATGTACCGTCAGACTTGAACCACTCTACGGAGTACCAAACATTGGTAGCAAGCGGTGCCTCATAGTCTTCCACGATGATTGGCGACCCGGAGTATGGAGCCAAGTTATACACCAGCCCATGTCCGCGTAGATCATCGCTGGTGCCGTCGGAGTTCATTCGTCGGATCGTCACAAGCGCTGCGGACGCAGATTCCGGAGGTTCCCAGAATACCGTGAAATTAACCAACCCGTTCTGACTGTCTACTGACAGCGTGTACTCAGGTGACGATTCAGTCAGGCGGAGATTGTCCACAAAGTAGTAGTCGGCCGTCGCCCCACTGTTGTCAATGTCGTACCCCACTCGTGCAAAAGCCGCGCCCGGAGGTGCTGTGCGCGTCTGCGTTTGCGCTATGGAGGACCATTCACCTGTTCGCGTCACCGTGTAGAACTGGTCCGGGTTGTCCACCAACAGTAGCTGTTGGTCGCTATCGAACCAGTCAATTCGAGTACGGAAACTCGCAGTCATGCTATTGGAAGGCGTCGGATTGTGCGCAAAGAACACTGCGCCCACCTGGTAGGTAGTCCCAGGTGATACCGGCACCAGCCTATCCAAGTACAGTGACACAATCGAGGAAGTGTCGGCTACTAGCTTGACAGCGTAGTATCCGTCCGTAGTGGCGCTAGCGAGGTACGCACGGCTGTAGCTAACGCCTGTAGGGCTGTACGAGGGAAGTACAGACTCGGTCGAGAATTCCTCGTAGGTCAGCAGATTACCCGGCGCGTTAGGCGCCACACACAGCGACACGTCATCAAGAGCTACATACTGAGTGGCAGCCGTGGCGTACGGCCGAAGGCACACCCGGGCTGATACAGCACCCTCCGGAGCTACCCCCACTACGGCCGTACGAAGCACGGACCCCGTGGCTAGCGTGCTGGTGCGCGTCTCCGCTGAGATCAGCGAGTCGGCCGCATCGAACCATCGGATCTCGCTATGTAGCTCCATAGCTGCGCTGTACGCCCGCACAGCCGCGTATGACACGTACGTCTGCCCAGCGGTAACGGGGTAACTGGGGATGGTCGTAATGACCATTTCCCCGGCGGCGTTTGAAATGGCTGTGAGGCTGTAGTACCCAGACCCCGTAGCTTGCGGAGTACCTGCCCGAACCAACGATCCGTTGGTGGTCGTCCACTCGGCTGCATCTTGCTCGATGGACGACACGTTGAAGTCCATCAAGTTACCGGATCTGTTTGGCGTAGTGCCCATGAACACCTCATCGGTATTCACGTACTCCGCTGTAGCCAGACCCGTAACCGTAAGCGTCACTGTGGCAGAGACGGCCCCAGAGGGCGCTCTGTCGACCGCCACAGGGTAGTAGGCAACGTTCCATCCGGTGGACGCTGGAAGGGTCCACACGGCGCTTACAGAGGTTCCCAGGGACGTACCACCCGAGGCAGCGTCGTACCAAGTAATCGTCGCTGTAGCGGTTCGACCAGACGTGGCAGCGCTGGTGCGCACGGGAACGTATGCCACATACTCGGTTCCTGCCGATACGCCCACACGCGGAGTGGTGCCAGACACAGACCCGGATGCCGAAGCGGTCATTCGCAGCGAGTAGGTACCGCCACCCGATGGTGATTGACCGGTCACTACTGAAAGAGTGGTGTTCGTACCGGCTGACCACGAATGCGTTCCACCCTCGAACGTACTCGCAGCCACAGGGAGTAGATTGGTAGTCGAATACGCCATAAGGATACTCCGGATAAGGGGGGCACTCATCCTCAGACGAATGCCCCACGCCACTACGGGAGAATCAGATCTCCGCCGGTTTCTTCGTCGTCTGCGCTGGTATCCGGAGTGCCGTAGTACTCCGTAGACGTGCTAGGCGGATACCCGACCACCGTTTCGCGGCCGTGCTCATCCACGATGGTTTCAGTCACCGGAGTGACAACCGGTTCGCCATACTCATCCGGCATGCATACCCCTTTCACAGGTGGGCCACATACGAACTTTGGTATGTGGGTCAGATCATCCGGCCCTGAAAGGTAGGGTCGATGATGTTGCGGTCAATCACATTGCTAGCACGCCGATCGACGTACGCCTCTAGCTCTGTGCGACCATCGATCGTAAGTACCAGCCTGTCCCCAGCCTGCAAGCCACCATTTCGACTCGTCATCGAGTTCCACTGGTCCGCTGTCAGAATCGCCTCGGGACGACCCGTCTTGTTGACCACGGGGGTTACGCCAGGTCGAAGCCATCCACCATCATCGAAGAGAGTGGCGGGATTGAGGCGCGCTCCGTTCCGGAATGCTTCCAAATGCAGGTGCGGTCCGGAGGAATTACCTGTGGAACCGACCCGACCGATCAGACTGCCACGGCCGATACCTTCGCCGACTCGCACTGCGATCGAGGACAGGTGCGCGTACAGCGAGCCAAGACCGCCAGGATGATCAACCCTCACATGGTTACCGTACGGGCCCGTAGAACCCACGGCACTGACCACGCCGGAAGCGACCGCGCGGACCAGCGTGCCCGTAGGTGCGGGAAAGTCGGTTCCTGTGTGGTACCCGCTCGCCCACATTGACCCGGCCTGTCCGTAAGGCGTACCAATCGGAGCGTCCACAGGCTTGAGCCACTTCAGCGACGATAGGCGCGAATCGGCATCCTCGGAGAAGTCGAAGATCGCATCGATTGCCCGCGACGGAATCCCCCGAATCATCTGACCGAACTGTGTATCCGCTCCGGGAATCAAGTTCACCAGCGGATTGACAATCGCGTTTACACCAGCCCTAGCGCTGCTGAGAAGACTATTGCCAAGCCAGGACGTGGTTTCCTTGATGGTGTCCCACGCTCCGGATGCAGCGTTGCCGATCCATCCAAAGATACCACCATCGGCGAACGCAGGGATTCCACCGCCCATCGCTTGACGGACTCCGCTGACGCCTCTCGTGCGAGCGATTCGGTTCATTGCGTGCACGTACCCAGCACCTACGCCGCGTGTCCACTCCGGACGCATCACAGCCTCTCCACCCGACAGAGCGGCTAGGTGTACATCACGACCGGGAGTGTATCCGGGGAGGATACCGCCAGAGGCAAATCCCTCGGGATGAAACTCGGACAACTTCGGCGCTCCGAACGCCCCCGCGACCTTGTTCCACATTGGAACGATACCGCCGTTGTAGACGGTGTTTATCAGGAAACTGACCGGGTCTTCTGCAATCTGTTCGACCTTCTGCCACTGCTTGGCAATGGCATCCTTGGCCTTTGTGAAGGAGTCTGCCACCCGGCCCACAGCGTCACGCATAGCACTGAAAGCGGGCTTGACCTTGTCATTCCACACGCCCGATACCTTGTTGCTAATGTCGTCAAAGGCAGGACGGACGTAGCGGTTGTACAGCTCCTTCGCCTTCTCGCCGAACCGGTTGAACTGATCCACGATCCAGCCAATTACGGGCTTGATGGCGTTGTGCCACAGCCACTTGGCCTTATCTGAGATCCAGTCGAAAGCGGGCTTGACGGCATTGTCGTACAGCCAAAGCGCGGCAAGTCCCAGCAGCTTGAAAATACCGATCACAAAGTTGATGTACAGCTTAATGCCTGTCCACCACACCTTGAAGTAGATCACAATGAGGCCGAGTATCGGCTTGATGATCTTGTTGTAAAGCCACTGGATGATCTGTGCGAACAGGTCGAAGACCGGCTTGAGAACCTTGTCCCACGCATAGGACACAGCGGTCTGAATTCCTTCCCACGCCTTCTGCACGATGGCGCGAAAGGTCTCAGATTCGTTGTAGGCCATTACCAGCCCAGTGACCAGCGCGGCAATCGCGATCACGACCAGGGTAATCGGGTTCAGCGCCATAACGGCGTTCAGAATGCCCTGAGCAATCGCCAGGCCGTTGGTGGCTGCCGCGCTGATGATGATAATGCCTCGAAGTCCGGCCAGAGCTAGACTTGCCAAACCACTTGCAATCGCATTCGCGTTCAGCGCCAGCGTCAAACCACCCACAGCCACAGCAAGGGGGGCAATCCACGGCATTGCGTCGCGTACCGCTCCAATGGCTCCGGTCGTAGCGTCCTTTACTGCTATCGACGCATGTACGAATTCCCCTAGGGCCGGTAGGACAGTACCTCCCACCGCCTCGGTGAATTCCTGCTTAAGCGTGCGAGTGAACACTTCGATTTCGTGCGCCGGACCGCTTCGCAGAGTGCTGCCCATTTCCTGAGCGGCGCCAGAGAAGTCACCCAGTGACGCAGCAGCGGAGCTTACGTCCATAGCAAACAGCGCTTCGCCTAGGTCTTCAGCTTGTGTGCCGAAAAGTCCCACAGCGGCGGCTTCCCGCGCTAGAGGGTCGGTCATAGCCTTGAGACCTTCAATGACCGTGTCCAGTCCGCGCCGAGCATCCTCCCCACCACGGGCAATATGGGCACTCATCTGCTCACCGTTGAGGCCAAGGGCTTCGTACGCGTCAATCGACGTGGTACTCATGTCCACGGCCCGGATGGAGAATTCCTTCAGCGCGTCGGCCGCAATATCACTATCACGTGCACCAGCAGTGACAAGCTGATTGATGATGCCCAGCGACGACGCCCCGTCTAGTCCCAGCTTACGGAACTGCGTCGAATACTCGTTGAACGTATCCAACAGGTCGTCAGCCTTGTTTGCACCCGACTGAAGTCCAACCGTAATCACGTCAAAGGCATACGACGCGTTAGGCGCCATTCCTGTACGGAGCATCTGCGACACGGCGTTTGTCACCTGCGACAGATCTTGCTCGAAAACGTTCGCCACGTCAGCGGCCTTGGTGGCGATTTGCTCAAGCTGCGCATTGGTAGCATCCGGTGGCGCAATGCCGGACTGCATCACCGACCGAATAGCGTCGGCACCCTGTTGGACGTTCTCAGTGATGCCGCGCGTGTACAACCGTCCAGCAAGCTCGCCTTGCCTACGAGCTACAGGCTCGGTGGTACGAAGCTGAGCCTGTAGCCTGTTGGCAATCTTGGCCTGATCGATTGCTTCAGTAATGCCCTGGACGATAAGAGCGCCAGCGATGACACCAGCAGCAGCGGCGCCAGCTCTCAGGCGGTCGCGAAGACTGGTACCGGCCGCCTGTCCGGCGTCTGCACCCGCCGCATCGGCTGGTCCGACCACGCTTTCTCGTAGCTGCTGAGCAAAGCCTTGCACTTCGGGCACGATACTGACGTACGCGACTGCAATTTCGGGTGCAGGCATAATCAGCTCCTCTGCGTACGTCGCCTAAACGCCTGTAGGTCAGCCATGGTGACCTTGGACTTCTTAGCCTCTACACCCGGGCGAGGGTAGGGCTCAGGGAACTTCGTGCGCTTGTGTCGCTCGACTTCTCGATTCGAGGTGACCCACGTCAATACCGACACGGCGTCATACACATCCGCTAGCAGGTAGTCGGTCTGTGTCCACCGTGGACTACCGCCATTCAGCGCCGTATGGGTGGCACTGTCCGGCGGTAGTCCACGTATTAGGACATCCAGCTTTCGCGGAGAGATGCGACCACGCCAGAAATCCAGTAGATCAATACCCACGTAGGCCAGATCAGCTTCTATCGCGTCTCCATGCTCACGGATCAGCGATAGGAGGTTCAGGAGTTTCCCGCCCCCACCGCCTCGGTAGCTCGCATGAAGAATTCGTTCAGCGCCTTAACCTTACGGTTGTGCTGGCGGAAGGTGGCATACTGCTCATCACCTAGAAGCGCCTTCAGAGCCACCGTGATCTTGTTGTCATCGAACGCCTCTAGGACGTCAATGTCCCACTCCTCAGAGGGCGGCACCTCGTACGAGTAGCCGTTGTACTCCACCAGGTAGGGCTGTCCGGTGGCGTCATTCTTCGTGGGCATGTCTCTCCTTTATGATGTCAGGCGTACCACATACCAAAGTTGGTATGTGGTCAGGAAGTGGCACCCTGTGGGTCGTTGTCAATGTCGTAGAAAAGCAGACCATCGGCGTCCGGGTAGATAGTGATGGTCAGCGCGTACGCCGTTAGCTCACTGTCAGACAGCGTGACTTCGCCGACTTCGGTGACCTCAGCAGTCGGAATGTGTCGGCGCCGAGTAACATTGCCATCCGTCAGCTCCAGTACAAACGCCATCTTCTCTCGGGTAGGAACGCGGACAGCGCGCGTGTTAACCCCACCGGTCGTGGTCACGGTCGATCCCGGATTGACAAGCCCAAACACGGTCAGGTTATCTTCAAGGCACGTGACCGTAATCGTCCGCTTGTGTCGACTCTTGCGAGTGCGCACCAGCATTCCGCCCCACGCGAAGAAATCGCTGGTGTCCTCTTCGCGAGACTCCGTTGCGCCATCTTCGGATAGAAGTCCCACAGCCTTCCATGCAGGGACAGTGGTCATCGCGTCAGTGAGGGTCGCGGGCAGCTCAGTACCGATGGGGGCCGTCCATAGATCCGCCCCTTCCCATAGCCTCGGGTTATCGACGTTTCCAGCCATTATTACCTCAGTTCATATCCACGGGCAGAGAACTCAACGGCGAACGCATATCTCGGCTGCCCTGATTCTGAATCGGGAAGCCATTGCGGACCGCCGACTTCCAATACGTCATACACGGTGGTCTCGCCACGGACACCAGCCATCGCCAGGACGTACGCACGCACCCGCGACAGTAGGGCTTCTGCGCCCTCTTCTGTGTCGGACCAACAATGGATATCGACCCTAGGTCGATCGACCACCAGCGACCGTCGTGTACCGCCAACCCGTCTGACTCTGACAAACTCAGCCGGTCGAGGGTCGGGTACCCGCGAGAAGGCCAGAATGCCTGGCATGACGGTTCGCAAATACTCCACCACAATGAGCACCGCATCCGGGAACGCGACCACTGGCCTAGCCATCTGCCCCCACATCCAAGGACGCGAGAAGGATGCTTCGAGTATTCTCCGCCGTAGCACCATCTTCGTAGCCAGCGATTACAGCGGCGCGTACACGAAGGGGTCCCGTGGCAATGTCCACACGGGTCTGTGACCCTTGAGCGACGACCTTTTCGTCCATCTTCCGAGCGGCATCAAGAACTGCTTGCTCAGTCTGCGGGTCAGTCAGCAGCCCACGAATGAAGTCGTGGTTGTACCGCATTCGCACAGTCAACGTGTCACCCGCTTTAGTCGTGCCTCTGCGTGATGGAACTGCCGACCGAGCCGGTAGCGTGCCACTTCCCCGTCGACTTCCAGTGTCATTCCCGCCCACTCGACTCGATCCCCCGACTCAGCGGGCAGGTCACGCCCCTTCGAGGTGATGAGTCGCCATCCCGTGACTACTGATGGCCGGTCGCCTGTAGCCTCGGAGGAAGTGTCTGGCTGGACGCTCACACCCTGCACAGGTGTGCGGGATGCGGATGACCAGTCGCGCTGAGTCGAGCTATTCCCGTACTTGTCAGTGACATACGGGGCGTGCAGCACCACGACTGAATCAGCACAGAGAAAGCTCATACAAGCCTCACAGTGGCAGCCGTCCGCCGGTATCGAGCAAGCAAATCCTTGTCGGCCCTAGACAGTGACGCACCGATTGTCTCAGTCGCGTACGTGACGCTGATGCTTCCCACCGTTTCTTGCCGTAGGTCAGCAGGGTTGGTTAGAACGCGCTGTGCGGCCGTTAGAACGACTGCCAGCACATCTCCGGGTACTTCTGCGTACCCGTGCGTGAAAGTGACTGTCACAGGCTCACAGCCCGGTACGTACAGCGAATCACGGACAAGGACGTACGGGACTGATCGCCCGTCGCGTTCGACACTCGACACAGCGATGACCGGCCGCTGTGGTAGATCCACGCGGAATGGGTTGTGGACGGCTGGCACAGGTACGGGATACATCGTTACCGTAGTGGTCCCACGGGTGAAATTTTGGCGAGCCTCAGCACGGACGATGGCGGACACGGTATCCAGAACGGTCTGTGCCGAAGGTGGGAGAGTGCCCTGATCTGTCTGCATCCATGCAGCTAGCTGGTCTACCGTGGCAAGCGCGGGTAGTGGCATGGGTCACTCTCCCCCTTGTTACTCGACTGTCTGTGCGCCACATTCCTGGCAGCGCGTGACTACAACCGGGTTACCCTCGGGTCGGACAGCAGAAAAGCTCTCCATTCGAGGGGTCCGGCAGCCATCAGCGTGCGGAAACTCTGGAGTCTTTCGGGCAGCCATTCAGAGACCCCCCAATCACGCCGCAAGAACGCCGGTCAGACGCGCGGCACCCTTACCACCGAAGACCGCTAGACCCGTGTAGAACTCCAGCCGGGTCCGGTAGACAGGCTTGGAATCAAGCTCACCTAGGTCATAAACCTGAACTCCGCCATTAGTCAGGCCGGTGACAGCCTGATCCCCTTCGGCAGATCCGAAGCGCACTGCGTAAATGGACCCGGCGTTGGTCGCGGTGCCCTGAGTCTCGGTCATCGGGATGATGTCCGCACCAGCGGGAGTCTGGCCAATGTCCAGCAGCGGAATCCCGTTATAGGTGGCCACCATCTTCTGAGTGAGCGCCTCACGGATCATTTCCACGCCGCCCAGTCGACGGGCCGAGGACTTGATCTTGGCAATGATCTGCCTGTTCGTGTACAGCGCGCCGTTAGAGCCGGACAGACCGGGCACAGCGGCAATCAGAGCGTCCAGAGCGTCGAAGAAATCATGGCCACCCGCGACCGGACCCATGCCGTTAGCGTCAGCAGCGATCACCTGAGAGCCGGTAAGCCGCTTCTTCAGTCCATCAAAACCATTAGGCTCAACGGCCGTGTCGCCGTTGATGAAATGGTCCTGAAACTTGTAGGACGCAGCCTTGACCTTCATACGGGTCTGGACCGCACGCTGATCATTCAGGTTCCCGCGAGTCTGCACGATGAATCGGTCAACATCGGCGTCACCACCTAGAATGACCAGAGACTCACTGCGGGGGTTGACCGTACCGGTCGACTCCGTATACCCGGCGTTGACGGCACGGAACTCGACATTCGGTAGAGTCAGCTCCTCGCGGTACGCGTAAGCGTTGCCCTGAATAGTCATAAAAGGAATCCGGTCAAGAACCGGCGATTCCTGCACGAACGTCTCTAGTACGCCTCGCTGTAGGTCATCCTGGGACAGCAGGGCAGCTTCGGGAAGGGTAACAGCCATGTTTCCTCATTGGACTAGGCACATACGAACTTTCGTATGTGGTTAACGGGATCGGCCATACGCCCGCGCCATCCGCTCGACTGGCGAAGTGGGCTGCGGCTCAGAGGACTTTCGGGGGCCTCCGCCCACATCACCCCACGGCTTCGGGTCGGAGCTAGCAGCGAGATAAGGCTTATCCGTCAAAAGCTTGTCAATGGCAGACTTGACAGCCCCTTCATCAGAGGCGTCAATGTCCGTGAAATACTCCGGGTAGCGCGCCGTGTCGGACGGGTCGTTAAGTCGCCCCTTGGCTTCAGCTCGGATGGCAGCCTCAGCCAGACGACCCTCAAATTCGGACCGGATTTCCGCCTTGATGGCCTCTAGATCGGTCCCCTTGACAGCAGCGTTGGCGCGTCGGAGTCGGGCGTTCTCTTCCTTGAGAGAATCCCTCTCCTTCTCGGCAGTCTTGCGGGCATCGCGCTCCGCCTTCAGTGCCTTCTTACCTGCATCCCCTAGGTCGGCCTCGGGATCGTCCTTTGGCTCATTACCAGCGTCATCCGGCCCCTTCTCGGGATCGACACTCGGATCGACACTCGGATCAGCAGTCGGGTCAGTGGCTGGGACCTTGTCACCAGAACCGCCCTTGATAGGCCAAATTGGCCTACCGTCCTTCCGGAACCCGAGCGCCTTTTCGCCAGTGGTCGGGTGGACAGGGAATTCAAACGCCATTAGGAATCGCTCCTATGTGATGTACCCATGCTTTTTCAGCAGGGCAATTTGCAGCTCACGATTTCCGCTTGCTTGTCTTAGGATTTGCTCGGGCATGAGACGCGCTTCCCTGGATCGGGCATACCGCCCCTGTCCGGTGTACTTCTGAAAGCCAGCGTCCAGCGCCCTACCGCCGATACCACGTCGCGTGGTCCCTTCGGTAGTCACCTGCTTACCTGTCGAAGTAGTCGTCATGCCCCGCCGCGCGTTCACTATCTGCGAGATGTCCGCGCCGTTTTCAATTGCCTCAGCACCAGCTACACCGAATCGTCGTCGGCGCTCCTCCGGTGTCATCTGCTGAAAAAGCGTCTCTGGGCTAGGCTGGTCCTTCCACTCGGACTCGCTTAGCGGTTCCATGCCGCAATCACAGCGCGGATGGCGCTTAAAGCCCGTTGAGTAGCTGTACTGCCTACCGGCAAGGACAATGCATCGAGAACACGCCGGTAGCCGCACCACTCGCACATAAGCCACACAGCGCGGCTCTGCTGTCATAGCTACTTGCGTGGCTGTACGGGCCGTGTCTGTGACGGTGGTCGCCACGATCGTGGCCATCTGATTGAGTCCGCGCACCATAGCGGCTTCGCCGCTCATGCCCATTTGAAGGGCTTGGGCCGTGGTCATCGCTGGGAGGTACAGAAGTGTCGCCAGCGCTCTTCCGTCGGCCGCGATACCGGCAAGCGATCCCGGTACCATCCGAGTCGTAGCCGCGATACCCGCACCTTGAGCCATCATGGCACCCGCCACAAAAGCCTGAGCACCCTGTGCCACCGATAGCTGTCCGGCTATGACAGCGTTGAGAATCTGTCGACCGGCTTCCGCCTGCATCGCTGCCAAGATTCGGTCAGGAGCAATGTCCTGCCAAATGGTCTGTACGGCCTCTACAACGCCTCTCGCAACCGTCTGGACTTGCTCGTACCTAGCCTCAGCGATAGCGCCCGACGTGGTCATACAGGGCCCCTCTAATCGGTGTCAGGATCGGGTGCTTCAACCGGCGCCGGACCGAAAAGACCCGCAACGTTACCACCAACAATTGCGGCGGCTTGATCATCGCGCATGCGAAGCCACCGCTCGATTTCGTCGGGCTGGACACCCGGAATGCGCTCCCACAGAGCTTCGTCCGGCACGCCGATGGCCTTGTACTTTGTAAGCGCGTCAGCGTACTGAGCCTCGGACCTGAACTGGGCATCGCGCCACACGACGGAACCGAGCGCCAAAGCTTCAGCTCGGCCTGTATCGCCATCGGCCAGCGCATCTAGCCTCATGACCTCGCGGATACCAGCGCCGAAGAAGCGCTGCCCCTCCTCCACCTTGGAGACAAGTCCCGCCTCAGACGCGATAAGGGCATCCGCGCTGATGTTGACCATTTGACCAGTAAGGTATGAAGGCGGAGTGCGCGTCTGGGCTGCAACATGTCGCACGACCACTTCGATGACAGCCGTGTAATTGGTCAGGTCGGCGGCACTGAATTCAGCAATCCGAGCATCCGGACTTTCCAACCACAAAAGTCGGTTAGATCTGAACTTGCCAATAGGCAAGTCCTCTTCACCAACAACTTCGCCGTTGGCATCAAGGATTTCGCGCGTAGGTCGCAGCATTCCCAGGACAGCCCGCGCGGGCAGCGCAATCTCATCCGACCCAGTCAGTAGGTGCGCCCACAGCGCGTTCATCGCGTCCTGTAGGGGGACCACGCTTGCTATCTCACTCTTGGGCTTTCCGTTCAGTCGTGAGCGGTTCTCCAAAGCCACAAGTGGTACCGACCTGAGCGGATTGCTCATCTCGCGCTCTAGCATCCACGCGGCACCGCTGCTTACAAATGTCCAGTCACTCGGATGTGCTGGCATACCCGCACGACCGATATCTCTGCTGAACCAATACACGCGGTCAGGCAGGAAAAGTGTGGCGCGCTCCCTATCATTCTCGACCCAGATGACAAGGCCAGCAGCACGCACCCGGCGCTTACCGGGCACGTACTCCACCACAGCCCTGGACGCGTCATGGAACGTGATCTCGGTCTGGACACCATCCGGCTTCCACACCAGCGCGTATGAACGGCCGGTGATCAGCGCTTCCAGCAGCGCGAGACTGATCTCTACGTCACATTCGTTCCTGCGCCACGACCGCCACGCCGCCTTGTCGAGCGTCCCATCTTCCAATCGGAAAGCCATGGGCATAAGACGCTCAACAGTGACATCTGGGATGACCTGACACCAGTTGTCGGCGAATCCGTCGAAGATTCCACCCGTCTGCGTGGCGAATTCAGGGCTGGTGAACTTTAGCGGTTGCTTACCGTCGTAGTAGTCCGACCACACGCGGGTGAGCTGGTGCCGTCGCTTGAGCTTCGAGTACAGCCGCCCGAGCGTGTCCATTGGGGACTCTGCCATGCGCGCCCCCTTCCGGGTCACATACGAACTTTGGTAGGTGGTCAGGCGCTTACCGCGCGCGCCTTTCGAATCGGTCGCCGCAAGTAGCCATCTAGCGCCATGACTGATGCTGCAATTCCGTCAATTCGTGCAGACGACTTGTTCCTGTCCGGCTTCACTGGACGTATGTTGTCGTTGCCATCGGCATAGATCTCCACACACGATGCGTTCCATCGAAGGATCGGATGGCCGCCATGCCTGATGAGCCCTTCTCGTAGAAGGCGCTCCAGTTCCTTGGACCCCGGTCCCATGCCCAAGTAGGTTTGTGCCACTGGCACCAAATCCACGCCTCGGGTCTTACTGTCTACGCGCTGTACAAGCTGCCCAGCGAACATCCGGTCGTACGAAATGCGCTGAACGTCCAGACGCCGACAGTCGGCGATAATTTGCTTTTCGATGGTGTCGTAATCAATGGCATCACCCTCAGTGAGAGTCAGGAAGCCTTCGCGCGCCCACTGCCGTAGCGGCACTTGAAGCTGGTTCTCCAGCTCATCGACCCGCTCTTCCGGTAGCCAGAACCGCGAGACAAGCTCAAGCTCAACTCCGGGCTGCCTTGATTCAACGGCCAGTACCCAAGCCGACAAGTCCGATACAGCGGACAGGTCAACGCCACCCCATGCACGCCTGTGCCGGAATCGCTTGTCGTCCACCATGCCAGCGTTGGCGTCCCACAGTGGCATAGGCAGCCAGCGGGTAGACGCACGCATTCGGCGATTGAGCGACAGTCGGCAAAAGGTCGGGAAGTACGAAGGGGAAGCCTTAGCCTTAGCGGCTTCTCGGCGCATATAGGCAAGCGATGGAGACGTACCTAGCCCGGGGTTAGCCTTGCGCCACGTGGCTTCGTCAAAAGGATCGTCGCCCTCTTCGGCAGCCCAAATGACACCGTAGTGCCCGGGGTCCGACACGACATTCTCTGCAATACGCCGAGTGTACGTATGCTTTTCGTCGTAGATCGATCCTTCTTCGCCCTCATCGGCAGTCGTGATGAAGACCACAAGCGGCTGATCGCGCGCGCCCGTGCCGGTCTCGATAGCGTCGACAAGATCCCGCTTCTGATGGACGTGCACCTCGTCAATGATGGCGCCAGAGACGTTCAGGCCGTGCGCTGTTTCAGCGACCTTGGAGAGGGCCCGGAAGACTCCGCCTGTGCGCGGTACTCGAATGACGCCTCTGAGCACTTCAGCACGCCCGCGAACGGCGTGGCTTGTCAGCGCCATTCGCTTTGCGTCGTCGAAGACCCGCTCCGCCTGTGGCAGAGATCCGGCGGCTGCGTAAACCTCTGCACCGACTTCTCGGTCCGCAAGCAGGAGCGTGAGACCAATGCCGGACGACAGAGTTGACTTCCCGTTCTTACGCGGGACCTCAACCCAAGCGGCACGAATCACGCGAACGTCGCGGTCCGCCTCTGGGTCGTAGTACAGCCACCCAAAGATAGGGGCGATAACCCAAACGATCTGCCATGGAGCTAGCCTCAGAGGGCTTGCACCCCACCGACCCTTAGTGTGCTTGAAAGACTCGATAGCTTTGATCGCGCGCCGAGCGGCTTCTACAGAGAAGTACGCCCCCGGCTGCTGGTCAGCTTGGAAGGCAACGACCAGCGGACGACTATTCCGAGACTCTTCGATCTGCTCGGCCGTAAGCCCTAGCTCAACAAGTGCATCGATGGGCACTGGAAGGGTCGCCTCAGTCGAATACGTCTCCGTCATCTGATCCCCCGTTCTCAGGCGGCTGTATGCGCCCACGGGCGGAAGGCGAAAGACCTAGCTCACCGATATAACGGGCAAGCTGCGATCGGTACTGACCGACAATCGTGGTAGCACCATTCTTCTGCCACCCACGCTCGCCCTGCATTAGAAGACCGTTCTTACTAATCTCTCGCTCACACTGATCAATACGCGCTACGCAAATGCAGTAGTCCTTCAGCGTGGCCGTGTCCACGTCCCCGATGCCCGCCGTGTACTCCAGCACAGGGACTATTCGACGCCACTCCTCGGAAGCAACTTCCCTACAGCGCCGGTTCTCTGCGTCTGACCCACGAAAAGTCTGCTTCCAGTCAGGCTCAACAAGGTCACCCGGCGGTACCACCACGCCAGGATTGATCGGTCGCTTGCCAGGATTACCCTCGCGCACCACCTGTAGCGCGGGCTTCTTCCGCATCGGGTCCGCCATGGGGTCACCTACCAAAGTTCGTATGTGAGTTGTGCGTCTAGCGCCAATCGGCTACAGTGGGCGTCACGCCAACCGGCACCGACTAAGGGATACACGTGATCACATCCAAGGCACTGCGTAGGCTCTGGACAGACAACCGTCACCAGCCCGCCCTACTACCCGTGCGAGACATGCTGCTACACACGGACGTAGACGCTAACCTCGAACCCACGGATGCAGGTCTACAGCGCATCGCTGACGCGCTAAACCAGCTCATCAAGGCGGCACAGTCGGTGCCTGACCGAGAGGAGCGGTAAGCCATGATGAAAGAGTCGTACCTGGTTAAGTTCATCGACGGGTCAGAAGAAACCGTCGTAGCATCCAAGCTGATCTACGAAGAGTCAGGAATCCTGTTCACAGGTCGCCTGCATAGTCAGCAACCGAACGGCTTCGTGGCCTTCGTTCCGTACAGCGCGCTACGCATGGTGCGACACGATCCGAAGAAGTAGCCCGAAAGCCCTCGGTCATCACGGCCGAGGGCTTCTTACCGGCTAGGCCACCTACGAACTTTGGTAGGTGACTTGCGCTGCGCTCGGCCCCGTGCTTAACTTCTCTTAGCCGGGCAACCGGCAAGCCTGTCAGGCACACCAACTGAAAAGGGAGTCACATGCGAGCATGGTTGGCTGGTGAACTGGAAGCTGAGGGCTTCACCGGTCCGTACATTACAGCCGTGGGGCACGCGGCTCGTAGGACACGCATGTACACCACCACGATGAAGCGTGGGGACAAGGCCGAAGCTCGCGGGGCGATGAACGCGTACCTTCACATGGCGGAAGTGCTACTCATCGACTCGCACGGATTGTCCGCACCCGATGCTGAGCGTCAAGTGAAGGTCCACGTGCGACGCTGGATCGAGGCAGCTAACCAAGAGAGTTACACGGGTAACGACCAGCCGTAATATCCACTAGCAACAAGGAAGGCACCTACGCAGCGTGCGACCGGCATCTAGCTCAGGTCGACGCCCTGGTACTACACTTGCCGAAGAAGTAGTCAAGAAACCCCTCGGTCAGCACGGCCGGGGGGTTTCTTGCTGGGCCCACATACGAACTTTGGTATGTGACTTGCACTGGCGCGCGCCATGGTGTGTACTGGCACTACCGACCACACCGGAGGAACCCAACATGGACACCCAGTACGATATCAAGAACACTTTCCGTCGTGGTGACCTGGCGATCGTGGTCACCAGCCACGGGCAGGTGTACGCAGGTCAGGGATGTGAGCGCGTCGGAGAGGATCTGTTCCGAGTCTGGATCTCAATGCGGCACGGTGACAGGATCTTCGACAGCTCAGTGGACGTTCGATCGGCAGAGGTGCGACAGATTGTTCGCAACGGGGTGGTCATCTGGACCAACCGCGACTAGTGGCACCCACAGGGCCCCCGGCAACTAGCCGGGGGTTTCTTGTTGTCTCCACACGCGAGCTTTGGCGCGTAACTTGCCTGCACGGTGCCAACTGTGCTTAGCTAATCCCAGCGGTAAGCACTAGGAGGTAAAGATGTCAGGCTGGTTCATCAAGGGGATTACGGACGAGTCGACCCGCTGTGACGTGTGCGGCAAGATGGAACTCAAGCGCGTTGTGCACCTGGTGACTGGTGATGGTGACGAGCTGTACGCCGGTACCACATGTGCCGCTCGTAAGGTCGGCGTCAAGGCGGCAGACATGAACCGTGCAGTCAAGAGCTACATGACTCGACTGGAGATCGCTCGCTGTGACTTCCCCGACTATTTCCGCAGGACGTTCAACATGAGTGTCGAACAGTTCATCCGGTCGGCCCCCGTGAACCGAGAGGTGGCCGAACGAATCTATCGCCGGTACATGGCAGCCGAAGGTTTCACGGTCTGAAAGCCACCCGATCAAACCCCCGACCATCAAAGGTCGGGGGTTTTCTCATGCCCGCGCGAGCGCAGCGTTAGCCCAGAACAAGACCTCTTCGAGCTTGGTAATCGCTAGACGCTTCTCACGCCCGTCGGGCAGTAGCTCGTTCAGGTGGTCGGCCAGTGCCCGACATGACTGCCGTGCGCTGGTGTGTTCGTCTCGCTTCTCCTGCCTAGAGGCAGCGCGAAAAGCGAAGCGATGCTCGATGTCATGTGCGTCCATGCCACTCCTCGTGTCCCGCGCAAATTGTCACAGTTGCGGCGCTAGGGCTCGACCTCCCTGCCGACTGACCTCATGGCCCGGAGGGGGTCCCTCCCCAGGGGGTAGGTCGCTCCGCGAAGCCGTGGGCTCAGATCCGGACTGCCTGAAAGGTCAGCTCCGCGTGGTCGCCATTGAAAGCCAGCGTCGAACCGTAGTCGGCCACCGGAAAGGGGCCGAACAGATAGACATCACCAACCGGCACTGCCTCAGTCCTAGGCGTGACAGGCTGTCCGTCCACGGTCCGGAACAGATGGAACGTGATCGTGTGTGCATCAACCGCTCCAGTGTTGCGGACAATGAGACCAGTCGCACCGTCATTGACCATCGAGTTGCCATTGGTCACGTCAGCGGGAACAGCGGCAAGCATTTCCACTCCACCACGCTGAGCCTTAGTCACAGCAATTGCGGTTCGAGCCATTAGGTGATTCTCCCTTGTGTGTTATTCCTTGGCACCCGAACAGGTGCCAGCCTTTCAGCATGCCATCCACCGGGTTGACGCTGGGCAGTCTCCCGGTTATGACAGGGGGCACACAGGGGTCTTAGGTGGGTGGGGGTATCTGGATCTACACCCCGGGCTGCCAGCTCTTTGCGGGATAGGGGGTAGTGATCCGCCACGGTGGCCTGTCTGCCACACAGCGCACACCAGGGGTTCCCGTACAGAAAGGCTCGGCGGATACGCTGCCATCGAGACGTGCCGTAGACCGAGTTGCCAGATGCCTTCCGGATGGCCTCAGATTGGCGCCTGTGCGCCTCGCAGCGTCCGCCGGTAGTCAGCTCCGGGCAGCCCGGTACGGGACACGCAGAGCGCGGTTTACGTGGCATGAGGGTCACCTACGAACTTTGGTATGTGGTCCACACGGAGGGATTCGAACCCCCAACGCACAGGGTCTAAGCCTGTCGCCTCTGCCGGATTGGGCTACGTGTGGGCACGCTTCGGTGGTGCAGGGCACGAGCGAAGCGGCGTGGATGACTGGCCTTTCCTACGGGCTCTGCCCGCGCACCCGCCTAGTGTCGGGTTACCCCTCTGGGTGGGACCTTACGTCCAGATGTCCAGAGTCCTACCGACGCCCATACTAGAACCAGCCTGGCGGGTCCCTAGCGCGCGTCCCCGGGAATCGAACCCGGCCACGGATTTCGGCCCGTGGGCAAACCTGCGAACACTTCCCGGGCGCTACCCGGGCTGGTACGTGGCCTTGCGAGGATTCGAACCTCTCCTTGGATCAACCGCTCGCCAGTCGAGCTACAAGGCCGAGTCCCGGGCGCTCAGAACCCCAGTGGAGAGAGGGGACCGGGGGAGCGCGCCGGGAAGTGAAGGGGGGACCACAGTCCGCCGAGTGTGAGTTGTGCGCGCGGGATACATCCCCCTTCGCTCCTTATCTAGTGAGTCGATCGCCTATTGGTTTGCCCTAGGGAGTCGATCGCTTGAGCCTGAGTGTAGAAGTGTAGGTTTGAGGCCGGTTCCCGTAATCGCTATAGAGTCCTATAGGGATTACGGGATTGGGTACTGAAACTACACTTCTACACTAATGGCTGGTCAGAGGGTTGGCGGTAAGGGTGTCGGAATGGTCGTCCTACACCCCATTGCGCCGCCACACAGAAAAGCGGTCCGAGGCACGTTACCCCGGACCGCTCCTCTGTGGCGTAGATCACACCTCGCCTAGGTACCTGAGCACCTTCTTAGCGCGCTGGAGTGCTTCCTCGGTACCGCCCAGCGTGCGAATGGCGCCCTTGCAGGCTTCGCACAACCCCTTGTCCGGGATTGTCGTCCTGCACACAGCGCACTTGCCGACACGGATACCGGCGCGGTAAGCCGCAATGTTGTCTCTCCGCACCTCAGGTGACAGCTGCTCACGCCTTCTCCGTTCGTACTCCGCGTGTCGCTTCCTGTAGCAAGGTCGGCAAACGTTGGTTATGCCGGTTCCGGTCTTGGACTGCGATGGTACGAATTCCTCGATGGCCCGCTTGCAGCCACAGTGGATACACGTTCTCATTTGCTGATCCAATCGAACTCAAGCCGCTCCAGAATTGGAGACTTGTCACCGCGACGCTTTGCGGGATAGATGATGATCCCCTTGCTTCCGAGAGTGCACTTGAGCAGCATCCTCCGTGTCGGCACATCGGCGTCTTCCCACGCCTCGCGCAGAGACGTGGCGTCCAGCAGTGGGGACAGATCCGTCTCGGCATCCATGGCTTCCAGAGTAGCCACCATGGCCTCGATCGTGGCTCGCTGCTGACTGCTCAGCTCCTCGTACCGTTCCTCGGACAACTTGCCGAAGAGGTAGTAGTCCTCTTCAAGCTTCTTGACGCGCCTCTGAGCGGCTTCCAGAGCTTGCCGGGCATGCTCCTTCTTAGCCTGTGTTTCAGGGTCGGAGAAGGCCAGCCAGCGACGCCCGATGGTGATAAGTACGGGGTCTTCGGGGTCTAGTGCTGTGACGTGGCGAATCCATGCCTGACCGACGGCATGGTCTACCCGACTACTCAGGGTGGTCGATCCCTTACATACTGAGACACCACGAGTCACCCGAACCTGACAGCGGTACATCCCCCCTCGCTGCCCTTGCGACCCCATACACAGACCCTCAGTACCGTCGTCCAATACGCGGATACGGCCGCATTTGTACAGGCTGGTACCTAGGTACTTTACTCCGGGCTTCCCCTTTCCAAAGCGGTCGTTTGTCCTTTCGCGAATGTATGACCGGATTTTGTAATACTCCGCGACGGTGATTACACCCGTACCGCATATGCGGGGGTTACCCTGGTCGTCTAGCATCGGCTCACCGTATCCACGCCACGAGCCCAACGGGTTACCGTGTTCGTCTGTCCTGCGCTCGCGAACGGGCACCATTCCGGCGAACAAGGGACTTTGGACAAGCTTACTTACCGCAGTAGGCGACCATGTGTGCCCGCCTCGGGTCCTTCTCTCTTCTACGTTCAGGATGTGCGCCACATCCTTGGTCGTGAGTGGAGTTCCCTCCTTGTGCTTCCACTCGTCGGGAAGATCTCTGGCTTCTCCTAGGAGTAGATCAGCCAGCCTACGGGCCGTCGGGAATTCGTTCGGGTCCGGCTCGATACGCCCGCTGGGCTTTCCATTCGGTAGCCGTGGGCTCATGGTGCCAAAAGGTGGCCTACCGGTTCCCCGGCGGTTCTCTGCCTTGTGTGCGTCGTGCCCGGTCTTGACCCTGAGTGCAATGTCTTTAGCTTCGTCACGCGCGCGTTCGCTGAGCATTGCGAAGATAGTGCGCACTCCGGGCTGTGAGCTGTCCAGTCCCTCAATGATGCTGACTAGCCGGGCGCGCCGATCCTCGAATTCGTCCAGCATTCGACCCACGGCGCCCATTCCTCGCCGGTCGAATCTGTCCGTCTTCCAGATGCCCATAGTCTTTGACTTACCGTCAAGTATGGCCTTAGTGCACTTCTCGAATTCAGCACGGCGCACGTAAGACTTCGAAGCGCTGAGTTGTTCGAACCAGACGTGACGGATTTGCAGGTGGTTGTTACGGGCCCACCGAGAAATGTCCCTCAGATGTGCCCTCAGTACCGCCAGATCCTCCTTCTTGTTGCTTCGACGCAAGTACACGTCCATTAGGTGGTCGGGTTCAGCGGTGGCGGGTTTGTCCAGTCCCAGTTCTGCCATCTCCTCAGCGGACAACCCCAGTGACACCAACGTGGCATGATCAGCGCGCAGCACAGTGCCCCCTCCTAGGCGGGTGATCGGTACCGCTCATGCTAGCGGATGGTGGTCCTGTGATGTGTCACTTCTCGAAGTGCGGCACCACCCACGCCGCGTCCACGCTGTAGCGCGCGAAGCCGCCGCCGAGCTGGTCGCAGATGCCGCCCTCGGCCATCCGCCGGCAGGTGGTCTCCACCATGCGCAGCGCCTCGGGGTCACCGGTGCGCGCGTGGTGGCGCAGCAGGAACTCCAGCACCATCGAGGGCGGGAACTTCGGCGCGCCGCCGAAGCCGCCGCGTGCCTCGTCGAAGCCGCGCAGCAGTTCCTGGACGGCGGCCCGCTGGTCCTCCTCGCCGGGGGCGCCGCGCTCCTTGAAGGCGGGGCCGCGCGAGCCGAGCTGGCGGACGAGGTCCGCGGCGGCGGAGGCGACCTCCTCCCGGCGGTCCCGCCAGGCACCGGCGACGCCGCGCAGCACCTGCTCGAAGGAGGGCAGCCCGCCGCGCGGGCGGGGCGGGAAGTAGGTGCCGAAGTAGAACGGCTCGCCGTCCGGCGTGCAGAACACCGTCATCGGCCAGCCGCCCTGGCCGGTCGCGGCCTGCACGGCCTCCATGTAGACGGCGTCGACGTCGGGGTGCTCCTCGCGGTCCACCTTGACCGGCACGAAGAGCTCGTTGACCAGGCCGGCCAGCCGCTCGTCCTCGAACGACTCGTGCGCCATGACGTGACACCAGTGACACGAGGAGTAACCGACGGACAGCAGCACGGGGAGGTCCCGCCGGCGGGCCTCCTCGAAGGCCTCCGGACTCCACGGCCACCAGTCGACCGGATTGTCGGCGTGCTGGAGCAGATAGGGGGATGTCGAGGCCGCGAGACGGTTGGGCATGTCGCCATCCTCTCCCACCCGGGCCGGGGGAAACCCGCCGCGCGGCCCCACGGCGCGCCCGGCGGGCCCGCGAGGGCGGGGCGCTACGCGCCGGCGGGGTGCTGGCCGCCGTTGCCCGGGGCGTTGCCGGCGGAGTTGTCGCCGCGCTCCGGGCGGTCGGGCCGCTCCTCGAAGTTCACCCGGCGCAGCTGCTTGCTGAGGGACCTCGCCAGGAACCACACGGCCACGCCGATCAGGGCGATGACCAGGAACCCGAGGGCGCCGGGGGTCACCAGGTCCTGGTCGAGCTCCTGCGGGGCGGCGAGGAGGAAGAAGGTGTTCACCCTTCCATCGTCCCACCGCGCGCGGGGCCGCCGGCGGCGGGGTGGCCACCGGCGGCCGGGTGCCGCCGGTGGCAGGGTGCCGCCGGCGGCAGGGCGATCAGCTGGCGATCAGGCGCGGATGCCCGCGAACAGGTCGTCCTCCGGGATCTCGGTGTCCACGAGCGACTTCACCAGCTCGAAGTCCTCGGTCGGCCAGATCTCCCGCTGCATGTCCAGCGGCACGTGGAACCACGGGCCGTCCGGGTCGATCTGGGTGGCGTGGGCGATCAGCGCCTTGTCCCGCACCTCGAAGTAGTCGGCGCACGGCACGCGGGTGGTCAGGGTGCGCTGGTCGCGCTCCTTCCACCGCTCCACCCACGAGGCGTACGGCGACTCCATGCCGCGGGCCAGCAGGGCCTCGTGCAGCGCCACGGTGCGCTGCCGGGACATGGTCTGGTTGTAGTACAGCTTCAGCGGCTGCCACGGCTCGCCGGCCGCCGGGTAGGCGTCCGGGTCGGCGGCGGCGTCGAAGGCCACCATGCTGATCTTGTGGGTCATGATGTGGTCGGGGTGCGGGTAGCCGCCGTTCTCGTCGTACGTGGTGATCACGTGCGGGCGGAACTCGCGGATCAGCCGCACCAGCGGCTCGGCGGCCGTCTCCACCGGCTGGAGGGCGAAGCAGCCGTCCGGCAGCGGCGGCAGCGGGTCGCCCTCGGGCAGGCCGGAGTCCACGAACCCCAGCCAGGACTGCTTGACCCCGAGGATCTTGCGCGCCTCCTCCATCTCGTGCGCGCGCACCTCGTGGATGTGCTCCTCGATGTACTTGTCCCCCTGGAGCTTGGGGTTCAGGATCGAGCCGCGCTCTCCCCCCGTGCAGGTGGCCACCATCACGTCCACCCCCTCGGCGACGTACTTCGCCATGGTGGCCGCACCCTTGCTGGACTCGTCGTCCGGGTGCGCGTGCACCGCCATCAACCGCAGCTGCTCAGTCACGCCGGTTCCCTCCGCGCCGTCCGGCGCCCGCCGGAGACGTGCACGACGGCCCGGCTGCTGACCGGGCCGCCCTCGGTACGCTCTACGCTCTCTATAGTGGCGGATGCGGGGCACGAGGCCCGCCCCCGCCATTCGCCCCCAGGGGGAACGCTCGGGCCGAGCCGGTGATTCCCGCGGCGCCCCCTGGTCGGCCCGGTCCTGGTCGGCGTTGCGCGCCGCTCCCCACGGCTCCCGAGGAGGCCCTCATGACGGCGCCGGTGCCCCCCGCCCCCTCCACCCCCACGGATTCCCCGGAGACGGCCTCCACCGCCGCGGAGCCCACCGGCGCGGCGTCCCCCGCCGCGGCCCCGCCGGCCGGTCGCTACGGCCGTTCGGCGGCCCGCCGGGACCGCCGGCCGCTGGTCGGCGCGGTGCTCGGGGTGGCCTTCCTCGCCCTGCTGGGCTGGATCGGCTGGTCGTACCTGTCCGGCAGCACGATCTCCGGCACGGTGATCGCCTTCGAGGCCACCTCGGACGAGACCGTGCGGGTCCGCCTGGAGGTCGCCAAGGAGGAGGGCGTGGAGGGCGTGTGCACGATCCGCTCCCGCTCGGTCGACGGCGTGGAGGTCGGCCGGATGGACGTGGAGTTCGCCGCCGAGGAGACCACGGCCGTCCGGGTCGTGGAGATGCGCACCAGCGCCCGTGCCAGCACCGGGGAACTCCTGCACTGCCAGACGCGTTGACAAGACACGGAACACCAGGTGATTGACAGGCGACGACGGAGTGAACGATCTTCGTCGTCTTCGTGGTCTCCCCTGGTCCGACCCTGAATTGTTAGGCTAGGGGTTTCGCCCCGCGGTGCAGCGAACACGTTGTACGGCAGGGGCGATTCGTTTATGTCAGCCGAACGACGAGGAGCATCCGTGACCCAGACCAGCGACAGCGTCACCTGGCTCACCCAGGAGGCGTACGACCGGCTCAAGGCCGAGCTGGAGTACCTGTCGGGTCCCGCTCGCATCGAGATCTCCAAGAAGATCGAGGCGGCCCGGGAGGAGGGGGACCTCCGCGAGAACGGCGGCTACCACGCCGCCAAGGAGGAGCAGGGCAAGCAGGAGGCACGCATCCGCCAGCTCCAGCACCTCCTCGACAACGCCAAGGTGGGGGAGGCCCCCGCGGATGACGGCGTCGTCGAGCCCGGCATGGTGGTCACGATCGCCTTCGACGGCGACCCGGACGACACGCTGACCTTCCTGCTCGGCTCCCGCGAGTACGCCGACGACAAGATCGAGATCTACTCGCCGCAGTCCCCGCTGGGCAGCGCCATCAACGGCAAGAAGCGCGGGGACGAGGCCGTCTACGAGCTGCCGAACGGCAGCCGGGCGGCGGTGAAGATCCTGGAGGCCAAGCCGTACCAGAGCTGAGCGAACGGCTGACGAACGGCGGGGGCCCCGGGAGACCGGGGCCCCCGCCGTTCGTCTGCCCCCTCCCGCCGGCCGCCGGCCGTTCGGGTGCCGCCGTCGGAGCGGCGGGGAGGGGATCGGCGGGAGACGGGTCAGCGGGACAGACGGGTCAGCGGGACATCGACTGGTACTTGCGCACCGAGAGGGTGACGAAGGCCAGCAGGATGACCGCGATCCACAGGAAGGACGCCAGGACCGGGTTCTGCATCGGCCAGGCGTCCGAGGGCAGGCCGGTCGGGTTGCCGAACAGTTCGCGCAGCGCCAGCGTGACGGCGCTCAGCGGGTTCCAGTCCGCGACCACCCGCAGCCAGTCCGGCATGCTGACCGGCGCCACGAAGATGTTGGAGACGAAGGTCAGCGGGAACAGCCAGATCAGCCCGCCGCTGGTGGCCGCCTCCGGAGTGCGCACGGACAGCCCGATCAGCGCGCCGATCCAGGTGAAGGCGAAGGCCAGCAGGAGCAGCAGCACCACGCCGAGCACCGCCCGGGCGACCCCCTCGTGGATCCGCCAGCCGACCGCCAGCCCGCAGACCATCATCACCACGGTGACGAACGCGGTCTGCACCAGGTCGGCGGCGGTGCGGCCGAGCAGGACGGCGGAGCGGGCCATCGGCAGCGACCGGAAGCGGTCGACGATGCCCTTGTGCATGTCGGTGGCGATCCCGGAGGAGGCGGAGGCGGTGGCGAAGGCCACCGTCTGCACGAAGATGCCCGGCAGCAGGTACTCCGCGTAGTTGACGTCCTCGCCGCCGGGCACCGGGATGGCGCCGCCGAAGACGTAGCGGAACAGCAGCACGAACATCACCGGCTGGATCAGCGCGAAGAGCGTGACCTCCGGGATGCGCGGCATCTTGCGCAGGTTGTTCTTGGTGACCACCCAGCCGTCGCGCAGGGCGTTGGCGCGCCGGGCGGTGCTGCCCGGGGCGCGGTCGGCGGCGACCGTCGGTGTGCTCATGCCCGGTTCTCCTTCCGTGCCGCGCGGCCGCCGGCCGCCGTCGTGGGGGTGGCCGTCCCGCCGGCCGGCGGCGTCCGCTCGTCCTCGGCGGCGTGGCCGGTGAGGGCGAGGAAGACGTCGTCGAGCGTCGGGCGGCGCAGCGCGATGTCGGCGATGCGGATGCCCTGGACGTCGAGGTCGCGGATGATGTCGGCGAGCGCGCCGGCGCCGCCGCTGACCGGCACGACCACCCGCTTGGCCTGCTGCTCCACGTGGGCCTCGCCCACCGCGTGCTTGGCGGTGGCGGCCAGCGCCCCGGACAGCTCGGCGGGGTCGAGCACCACGACCTCCACCCGCTCCCCGCCGACCTGCGCCTTCAGCTCGTCGGAGGTGCCGCGGGCGATCACCCGCCCGTGGTCGACGACGGCGATGGAGTGCGCGAGCTGGTCGGCCTCCTCCAGGTACTGGGTGGTGAGCAGCAGCGTCGTGCCCTCGTCGACCAACTCGTGGATGATCTCCCACAGCCCGATGCGGCTGCGCGGGTCGAGGCCGGTGGTGGGCTCGTCCAGGAAGATCACCGGCGGGTGGACGATCAGCGATGCGGCGAGGTCCAGCCGCCTGCGCATGCCGCCGGAGTACGTCTTCACCGGGCGGCCGCCGGCCTCGGTGAGGTTGAACCGCTCCAGCAGTTGGTCGGCGCGGTGGGCCGCCTCGCGGCTGCGCAGCTGGTACAGCTCGCCGACCATCTGGAGGTTCTCCCGCCCGGTCAGGTACTCGTCGACGGCGGCGTACTGGCCGGCGAGGCCGATGCTGGCGCGCACCCGTTCGGGCTCGCGCAGCACGTCGTAGCCGGCGACGGTGGCCGTTCCGGAGTCGGGGCGGATGAGGGTGGTCAGCGCGCGCACCGTGGTGGTCTTGCCGGCCCCGTTGGGACCGAGCAGGCCGAGGACGGTGCCCTGCTGGACGTCCAGGTCCACCCCGTCGAGCGCGCGGACTCCCCCGAAGGTCTTCACCAGACCCTCGGCATGGATCACGCCTGGCATGTTCTCGTCTCCTTGACGTCGGTATGCGACAACACCAGCACGCCACCGCCGCGCGGCCGATCAGCGGCGAAACACGCGATGCATCGCAAGTATCGGAGCACGCGATATATCGCGTCAACGCCATTGGCCCGGTCGCTCTCCCCGGCGGGCCGTCCCTCAGTACTCGTCGAGGCGCCAGCCCAGCTCCCGGAGGCGGGCCACCGTCTGCCGGCAGTGCTCCGGCCCCTGCGTCTCCAGTTGGACGTCCACCTCCACCTCGCCCAGCCGGAGACCGGGGCTGGTGCGGATGTGGCTGACGTCCACCACGTTCGCCCCCTGGTCCGACACCGCGCCCAGCAGCTCCGCCAGCATCCCCGGCCGGTCGTCCACCCGGACCCGCATCGACAGGTAGCGCCCGGCCGCCGCCATGCCGTGCTGCAGCAGGCGCTGGGTGAGCAGCGGATCCACGTTGCCCCCGGAGAGCACCGCGACGACCGGCGGAGCGAACGCCTCCGGTTCCTCCAACAGCGCCGCCACCGCCACCGCCCCGGCCGGCTCCACCACCAGCTTCGCCCGCTCCAGACAGAGCAGCACCGCCTGGTACAGCGACTCCTCGGAGACCGTGCGCACCCCCTCCGCGTACCGCTGGACCAGCCCGAACGGCACGTCACCGGGCCGCCCCACCTTGATCCCGTCCGCCATGGTGGACATCGCCGCCAGCGCCAGCGGGTGGCCGGCCGCCAGCGACGGCGGATACGCGGCGGCGCCCGCCGCCTGCACCCCCACCACCGCCACGTCCGGGCGCAGCGAGCGGATCGCCAGCGCCATCCCGGCCAGCAGCCCGCCCCCGCCGGTCGGCACCACCACCGTGCGCACCTCCGGGCACTGCTCCAGGATCTCCAGCCCGACGGTGCCCTGCCCGGCCACCACGTCCGGGTGGTCGAACGGATGGATGAAGACGGAGCCGGTCGCGTCCGCGTACTCCCGGGCCGCCTGCAACGACTCGCCGACGTGCGCGCCGGCCAGCTCCACCCGGGCGCCGTACTCCCGGGTGGCGGCGATCTTCGGCAGCGGCGCGCCGACCGGCATGAACACCGTGGCCTCCACGCCGAGCAGCGAGGACGCCAGCGCCACGCCCTGCGCGTGGTTGCCGGCGCTCGCCGCCACCACCCCGGCGGCCCGCTCCTCCGGGCGCAGCCCGGCGATCCGCACGTAGGCGCCGCGGATCTTGAACGAGCCGGTGCGCTGCAGGTTCTCGCACTTCAGCTGCACCGGACCGCCGACCAGCGCGCTCAGGTGCCGGCTGCCCTGCATGACCGTCGTCCGGGCGATCCCGGACAGCATCTTCCGGGCGCCCCGGACGTCGTCGAGCGATACCGCCTCGCTGTGCATGCGGCCAGTCTTCCACCCCGCCCCGGCGCGGAACCCGATCCCGCCGACGGCCTCCCACGGGGCCCACCGGGACCCTCGTGGGGTCGGCCAGGGGAGCCACATGGCATCGGCCGGGGGACCCCCGTGGGGTCCACCAGGGGGTCAGCGGGGAGCGTCGATTACGCCGGGAACGCCTCGCCCCCTAGGCTCCCTGCCATGAGCACCGAATCTTCCCCCCGCTACGTCCGCCTCCAGGTGGAACTGGTCGTCGAACTGACCGACGAGGAGGCGCTGCGGAACGGCGCCGTGGAGCACATCCGCGCCGACGAGTACATGCCCGAGGAGGACCGCGAGCCGGCGCTGGAGTCGGTCCAGGAGGACGCCTCCGAGGCCGTGGCCTACTTCATCGACCCCTTCGACCTGGTGAGCGACATCCCGGGCGTCGAGCTGGCGCAGGCCTCCTGGCAGTCCGAGATCGCCACCTTCGACCCGGACTCGCTCCTGGAGGACGAGGAGGAGGGCTACGAGGACGAGGACGAGGAGGAGGACGGGGACGACCGCTGAGCGCGGCCCCGCCGACGACGGCCGACCGCTTCGGCCGGGACCACCGCGACCCGCGCGGTCACACCCGGCCGAAGCGCCGCCGCCCGCCCGTCCACATCCCTTCCACAACCCGGCCCGACCCGGCCTGGCCCGGCCCGGCCCGGCCCGCGGCACCGTTCACAACCCTGGCCCGTCCCCTTCAGCGACCCTGTAGGCCGCCCTCAGCAAGACCTCAGGCCGGCCGTTGCCGTCCCCGCGCGCCCCTTGCCACAGTGGATGTCATGTCCGCCGGAGACCTGTCGCCCGCACCGTCGTCCCAGGCTTCCCCGACCCCCTCCCGCCGCGCGCTGCTCCGTCTCGCCCTCGCTGGCGCCGCCGTCGGCGCCTTCGCCGGCGGTCTCGGGCCGGCCCCGCTCGTCCCGTCCGCCGCCGCGCGTCCCGCCACGGAGGCGGCGGGCCGGTTCGGCTCCCCCCTTCCGGACACCATCACCGCCACCGCCCCGGACCTCTTCCCCGAGGGCGTCGCCTGGGACCCCACGCGGAAGGCGTTCCTGGTCGGCTCGGCACTCCAGGGCACGCTCTCGGTGGTCACTCCGGACGGCGTCGTCACCCCGCTGGTCGCCAACTTCGCCCCCGTCTCGGTGCTGGGCGTCCACGTGGACCTCCCGCGCGGTCGCGTCCTGGCCGCCTACAACAACTACTTCCTCCGGGCCGCCGGCTACGACCTCCCGCCGCTGTCCGGGGTGGGCGTCTTCGACCTGGCCACCGGCGCCGTGCGACGCCTCGTGGACATCTCCGCCGGCAGCGCGGACTCCGCGGCCAACGACCTCGCCGTCGACGCCCACGGCACCGTCCACGTCACCGACTCGATCGCCTCCACCATCACCCACGTCGACCGCTTGGGCGTCACCGGTACCGTCACCGACCCCCGCTTCCCCTCCCCGGGCACCGGGCTCAACGGCATCGTGGCCCACCCCGCCGGCTTCCTGGTGGTCTCCCGCTTCGTCGGCGGCCCGCTGTTCCGGGTCGTCCCCGCCCGCCCCGGCCGCCCGGCCCAGGTCACCGAGGTCCGCCTGGACCGCCCGGTGAGCCACCTCGACGGCCTCGGCCTGCGCCCGGACGGCTCCCTCGTGGGCGTCATGAACGACCTGGAGCCCCGGCCTGACGGCCTGCCCGGCCGGGACGCCGTCCTGGTGCTGCGCTCCCGCGACAACTGGCGCCGCGCCCACACCGCCTCCGACCGGCCGTGGCCCGTGCCGGACCCGACGACGGTCGCCGTCACCCCGCACGGCGACTACGTCCTCAGCGGCCAGATCCGCAACCTCGTCACCGGCGTCCCCTCCCCCACCCCCGGAGTCTTCCACCTGCGCCGTCACTGACGGCCACCCAGCCACCCTCCCGGCGAACCGCCTCACAGCCGGTTCGCCGACCCGGAAGGGCGGTGCCCGCAGCCAGAGGGGGGCCGCGGGCACCGCCCCCGGCGCCCACCGCCCGCGCCCCACAGCGCCGGCGGCCGGGCCGGATCCGGTCGAGCGTTCACCCACCCGCCGCGGCGATGCCCACCGGGCAGGTCAGGCCGGTGCCGCCTAGGCCGCAGTAGCCGCCGGGGTTCTTGTCCAGATACTGCTGGTGGTAGGGCTCGGCGGGGTAGAAGGGGGCGGCGGGGGCGATCTCGGTGGTGATGGTGCCGTGGCCGGCGCGGGTGAGGACCTCCTGGAAGGCGGCGCGGGAGGCCTCGGCGGCCTGGCGCTGCTCGTCGGAGTGGGTGTAGACGGCGGAGCGGTACTGGGTGCCGACGTCGTTGCCCTGGCGGAAGCCCTGGGTGGGGTCGTGGGCCTCCCAGAAGACCTTGAGGAGCTGCTGGTAGCTCACCTTCGACGGGTCGAAGACGACCCGGACCGCCTCGGTGTGGCCGGTCAGGCCGCTGCACACCTCCTCGTAGGTGGGATTGGGGGTGTGGCCGCCCTGGTAACCCACAAGGGTGGTCCAGACGCCGGGCACCTGCCAGAAGGCGCGCTCGGCGCCCCAGAAGCAGCCCAGCCCGAAGTCCGCCACCTCCAGCCCCTCCGGGTACGGGGCGGCGAGGGGGGTGCCCAGGACGTCGTGGCGTTCCTGGAGCGGGAAGAGTGGACGCTCGCGGCCCGGCAGGGCGTCCTCGGCGGTGGGCAGGGCGTTCTTGAAGCGGTTGAACAGCATGCCGGCGGCTCCTCGCGTCGTGTGTCCCTGGCATCCCCGAGTCGTTCAACGAGCGGCGGCGGCGCGGCATTCCAGCGGCTCGCCGGCCGGGCGGAGGGCGGGGGACGCAGGTGGGTTTCAGGACGGTCACCGCCGTGTTCCGGCCCGCCTGTGGAGGGGCCCCGGCCCGTACGCTGTGTCGCAGGCGCGCGGGCCGCCCACGGCACACCGGGCGGCGGCTGGACACGCGCCGCGGGGCCGACGGGAGCCGGTTCCGACGCCCGCCCCTCCATCACTCACGCACTCACGCCAGGCACGGGAAACGCGAGCTTTCGATGACCAGCACCGAGGACGCCCTGTACGACCACCTGCAGCACCAGGTGGCGCTGTTCGCGCGGCGGGCCGAGCAGACCCGGATGGGCGGCGTGGGCAGGCAGCGCAACTCCATGGACCGGGCGGCCTACCTGCTGCTGAACCGGCTGGAACTGGAGGGTCCGGTGGGGGTGAAGGCGCTGGCGGAGTCCATGGGGATCGACTCCTCCACGGTGACCCGGCAGGTCGCCCCGCTGGTCGAGGGCGGGCTGGTGGACCGGGTCCCCAACCCGGAGGACGGCCGGGCGGTGCTGCTGGACCTGTCCCAGGAGGGCCGCCGGCGGCTGTCCGAGGTGCGCGAGTCACGGCGTGAGCTGATGCGGCTGCTGGTCTCGGACTGGCCGCGGGACGACCAGGCGGAGTTCGACCGGCTGCTCACCCGGTTCAACGAGGCGCTGTCGAGCTACCACCGCCCGACCGGGATGCCGGAGAGCTGAGCCGAAGGCTCCGGTTCGGGCGTCCCCAGGGGGAGCGAGGGGTCGGGATGCCAGGAGGGGCGGGGGGGCCGGGGTGCGGGAGGGCCGGACGCGGTGGGGGATTTCCGCGAGGACCGCCGCACCCGCCCGGACCGTTGGAGAGAACGGTCCGGGCGGGACGGGACTGCGGCGGTCCTCGCCTGGGCTGCAAGCGTGTCAGGGGCGCTTACAGCCCTTGGGGCACGTGGGGCCGAAGCGGCCGGGAGCCGCTCCGAACGCTTCGCCCTCCCCGTACCCGGTCGGTGCGCGTGGCGCGCGGCGCCGTGCGGCGGTCGCGCTCGCCACGCATGGTCATGATGATCCCTCTTCCGCGTGGTGTCCTCCCACCGCGGCCGGCGCCACCCGTGCGGTTTCGGCCACCTGCGCCGCCAGGTCGGCCGCCATCTCGGAGGCCGCCGAACGGGACGCCGCCGCCGGCGCCACGGCCCCCGCAGGGGTCACGGCTCCCGTGGACGGCACCGCCGGCCGCTGCTCGGCGGCGTCGCGGTAGGTGTCCAGCAGCTCCACCATCGCGACCGCGCGGGCCGCCTCGGTGAGGGTGAACGGCAGGCCGGCACGGTGCAGCACCACCCGCCGCCCGTCGTAGACCGGAAGCGCGAGGGACGTGCGGTCCTCGCCGGTCTCCGGGTGCGGCAGGGGGGCCGGGGTGTCCCGCCACTCGCCCTCGTCGCCGTCGGCCGGGTCCCAGTCCTCCCAGGCGCCCTCGTCGGCGAAGAGCAGCTCGGTGAGCACCTCCGGCAGGGACTCCGGATCGGCCAGCAACCGGGCGGCCAGCACCAGCGCGTTGGTCGGCGTGTCCAGCAGGTCGTGGGGCTCGGCCGGAAGCACGGTGACGCGTCGACCGCCGGCCACCGTCACCGCCTCCACCAGCCGGTAGCGGCCCACCTCGGGGGGCACCTCAACGAAGAACTCGTCGACCGGGCCGGAGGCGTCCGGCTGGACGCTGAGCCCGAAGACGTTGGCTCCCTGCTCGGCGAGGGCACCGGCGAGGGCGGCGAGCCTACCCGGCTCGTCGTCGATCTCGGCGCGTACCCGCCACAGAGCCATGGTTCCGTATCCCGCCTCTCCCGCGTACTCTCCCGTGCGCTCCCCGTTCGGTGTGTCGTCCTGCCCATCCGGTATGTCCCGTCCGGCCGACACGACTTCCGCCGCGTGCCGGGACCCGGATGACGGGAAACCGTCCCAGGCCCACGCCCCGGTTCCGTCTCCGCCGCCGTCCTCGCCGCCGGAATCCGTGTGCCTGCTCAATGGTGCCGCTCTCCTGTTACGCCGATACTGCGCCGACATGTCCGACGCGTAGCCGTTCCGTGTACTTCTTTTCCACATGGAACAACGCCGCAACGTGGCACATCGTCCCCTCGCCCTCCCCTCACGTGGGCGCTCGGGGACGAGCGGCGGACGCGCACCATGGGCACCAATACGATGACGGTGCGTCACAGTCATTGCCACGGCGGCACGAGTGCGCTACCCACATGGGGAAGAACACATGCCCGATTCTCCAGAACCCTGCCAAAATAGGACATTGGTCACTGCGAAAGCCACGCAGGTGGGGCAGGGTGGAACGGTCCGGGCCTCCGTCGCCCGCAATCGGCTCCGATACCGCCGTCTCAAGGAGCACATCCGTGTCCGCCTCGTACCTCGTGCCGCTCCTGCTGCTCGCCGCCATAGTCATCGGCCTGCTGGTCGCCGTCCGACTGGCCTCCCGGGAGCTGGCCGCCCGTCGCCGGCAGGCGTCGGACGGCCCCGGCGCGCACGACACCTTCCGAGCGTCCGACGCTCCGGGCACTCCCGACCTCCACGGCGTTCCCGGTGTTCCCGGCGTTCCAGGCGTTCGTCCCGCTCCGGGGGTTCCGGCGCGGGCCACGGGCGCCGAGGCGGACGCCGACGCGCCGGGCTGGACGGCCGGAGCGCGGGGCCTCGAGGGCGACGAGCGCGCCGAGGGGGCGCAGGACGCCCGGGCGGCGGAGACGGACCCGCGCTTCAGCGACGCGCTGCGATCGGCGATGGAGGGCCTGGACGGGCCCGCCGGCCCTACCGTTCCCACCGGCCCCACGGGCGCCACGGGCGCCGGAGGTCCCCGTGGCATCACCGGCCGTGGTGTTCCGGGTGGTCCCGGCGTTCCCGGTGGCCCCGGCGCCCCTGGTGGCCGTCCCGGCCCGGAGCGCGGCGGCCTGGGCTCGGCCGGGACGACGGACCGGGCGCCCGTCCCGGCCCGCACGCGGGACGTCCCGTTCCCCGGCCAGACCAGGCACCCCACCCCGCCGCGTCACCCCTCCCAGCCCGGCTGGCGCCCCAACACGCCGTCCCCGGAGTGGACCGACGCGCGGCTGAGCGCCCTGGCGGTGGACCGGGTGCCGCTGGTGGACGTGCGTCCGGGGCCGCTCGGCCGGCTCGACGTCTACGTCTTCGAGGGCGGCACCACGCTGTGCGTGACCCCGGGGGACGACCACGCCACCGCTCGGCTCATCGAGGCCCTGCGTGAGGGCCTCGCGGTGCGGCTGCTGGGCGGTTCGGCCATCGGCGGCGCCTACACGCTCACCTTCGCGATCGGGGCGCCGGGCGCGGGCGGGGGGTTCGGCTCGATGGCCCTGGACGGCCAGCCGGAGAGCACCGTGTACCTGCTCGCCGACCGGGTCATCGCCTCGCGCTGAGGGCCGGGCCTCGCGCTGGGCCTCGCGCTGAGGGCCGGGCCTCGCGCTGGGCCTCGCGCTGAGGGCCGGGCCTCGCGCTGGGCCTCGCGCTGAGGGCCGGGCCTCGAGCTGAGGGTCGGCGGGGCGGGCTGGAGGGCGTTGCTGGGGCGGGCTCGCTGGCTCGGGGGGCGCCCTGGTCAGCGGCTCAGACGCTCCAGTTCGCGCGCGGCGGCGAGGCAGTCGGCCACCAGTCGCCGCGCCGTGCGCTGCCGCCGCGCCGTGCGCTCCGCGTCCTCCGATTCCGGTCCCGGGACGAGCGTGTCGGGGGCGACGGCGGGGAGTGCTGCCAGCAGGTCGTGAGCGGCGACCGCGAGCTGGTCGCCCACGCTGAACACCCCCGCCTCCGGCATGATCCGCCAGCCCTGCGGCGGTGCCTCTGCGGGGGACGCGGGGGCCTGTGGGGCGGGGGCGGCGGCCACGAACTCCAGGCCCTGCGCGGCCAGCGCGAGGGCCCGGGCCAGCTCCAGCCCCGCCCGGGCGCGGGACGGCCCCGAGGGCGTGCGCGCCCGCAGCCGGCCTTCGGACATCGAGCGGTAGCGGTCGGCGAGCGTGTCGAGGAGAGCGGCCATCTCGGCCACCTCCGGCTGGTCGTACCAGCCCGCGCCGTCCCCTGCCGCGCCCGCCGCCCTCGGGCCGGCTTCCGTTGATCCGTGTGGCATGGGACCAGCCTAGAAGCCGCAGGGAGGGGCTCCGGCGGGCCGGTCCCCCGGCTCCGTTGAGGTTCCTTCCGCGGGCTGACTGCCTTCTGCTGATTCCTGAGGTTTGCCCCTCGCTCCCCATGGGTCGCGCTGGCCGCGCTGCCCTCGCCGGCCCCGCTGGCTCACTGGCCTCCCCGCTGGCTTCGCTGCTCTCTCGCCGGCTGCCCCAGCCTTCACTGGTTACCCCGGCCTCCGCTGGCTTCGCTGCCCTCTCGCTAGCTTCCTCAGCCTGCACTGGCTGCGCTGCCTTCCCCAGCCTCCGCCGGCTCCGCCGGATTCCACGGCAGAGTTATCCACAGGCTGCGAGAGGGGGGATGCGCTTGGTAATCCGCAGGTGAGATCCTGAAGAAGGGGGTCCCCCCAGGTCAGAGGTGGGTTCCCGGGAAAAAGGCTGGCATGTTCCTGGCGGGAGTACGGAAGTTATCCACAGGCGGCGAGAAGGGGCTGCCGTGGGTGATCGCCGCATGGGATCCTGAGAGCAGGGGGTCCCCCCGGACCAATGGCAGGTTTTTGCGAGGGCTTGTGGCATGTGCCTGGCGGGCTCGTGCGGCTGGGGGAGGACGCCCGCCTGCCTGCCTGGCGGACTCCATGCACCTGCGGAAGGACGCCCGCCCTCCTGCCTGCCTGCCTGGGGGAGGACGCCCGCCCCCCCCGCCTGCCTGGGGGAAGACGGCGCCCGCCTGCCTGCCTGGCGAACGGGCAGCCATCCTCCCGCCGGCCTCCCGCTGGCGTCCAAGGATGTCCCCGACGTCCCACGTCGTCCCCCGCCATCCCCCGGAGCGAACGACGGCGGAGGGCCGGGCACCCTCGGGTGCCCGGCCCTCCGCCGAGTGTGGCCCTCCGTCTCCCCGGCCCGCCGCCTGAGCTCGAGGCCCGAGCTCGAAGCCGCGTGCCCCGAGCCCCGGCCCGAAGGGTCGGAACCCCGGGGCACGGCGCCCGCCGGTCGGCGCCGCCTCGGTTGGCGGCGCCGACCGGAGCAGGGCGGTCGTCAGTCGTCGCCGCGCAGGATCGCGATCAGCCGCAGCATCTCCAGGTAGATCCACACCAGGGAGAGCGTGAGACCGAAGGCCGCCAGCCAGGCGTCCTTCTGCGGGGCGCCGTACTGGATGCCGGTCTCAACCTCGTGGAAGTCCAGCGCCAGGAAGAAGGCGCCCAGCGCGACACCCACCAGGCCGACGATGATCCCGATCGGCCCCTCGCGCAGGCCGAGGTCCGCGCCGAACAGGCTGAAGACCAGGTTCAGCAGGATCAGGCCCAGGAAGCCGAAGGCGATCGCCATGCCGATCTTGTAGAACCGGGGGGTCACCCGCACGGCGCCGATCCGGTAGGCGATCAGCATGCCCGCGAAGACCGACACCGTGCCGAGCACGGCCTGGATCGCGATGCCGTTCCACTGGGCGTCGAACGCCTTGCTGATGGCCCCGAGGAAGACACCCTCGAGACCCGCGTAGGTCAGGATCAGCGCCGGGTTGGTGCTGCGCCGCAGCGAGACCACCATGGCGACCACGAAGGCCACCAGCGCGCAGACGACCGGCACACCGAAGGAGCCGACGGGCACGGTGAGCCACGCCACCAGGGCGCCGATGGCCAGCACGCCGAGGGTCATGCCGGTGCGCATGACGACGTCGTCGATGGTCATCCGGCCCGTCTGCAGCGGACCGGCCGGCGGGGCCTGGTACATCTGCTGCAACTGCTCGGGCGTCATGCCCGGCTGGTAGGCCTGCTGGGTGGCGGCGTACGGCGCGCCGTACTGCTGCTGGTAGGGCGCTCCGTAGGGCTGCTGGTGCGCCTGCGCACCCGGGTGCGGCGCGGCGGGACCGGGCTGGGCGCCCCCCTGGCCGAACGCACCCCGCCGCGAGAGCACCGGGTTGCTGCTCCTCATCTCACTCCTCCATGTGGTGCCGCACGTGTGGCGGCCCGCTGCCATCGTAAGGAATTGGCAAAGCGAGCGGCACGTCCGTAGCGGAGATCTTGACCGACTCTCCACCTGGGAAACGTCCGAGGAGCCGGAAAAGTCCCGTGCCCCCCACGTGACGGCCCCCATACCCGGGGAGTGTGGTGCCCGGAGCGGGATTTGAACCCGCACGCCTCAAGGGCAGGGAGGTTTAAGCTCCCCGTGTCTGCGTTCCACCATCCGGGCGCGCGTCTGTTCGGTCCGGTCGGCCAGCACCGGCCCGAGCACGTCCAGAGTAACGGTTCGGTGACAGCACCGTGCACCCTTCTTGGTGTCAAACAGCGGGAGAACGCAGCTAACTGACTGATAGTCATGTCTTGTCACCGGTGGAACGCATTCTTCCGCTTCCCGTCCGCGCCGCGTCACCGCCCCTTTTCCCCACCCCGCGCGCCCTCCGCCGGGCCGCCCGGCGCGGCCCCCTCCGGGATCTCCCCCGAGCACGGCCCCACCTGTGGGCGGCCCGGCGGTCATACCAGGGGATGACACGGCACCACCGCGGTCAGCCCAACGGCGGGGCGGAAAACCGGGAGTGCGTCTGATGCCCCGGCCGGATCCGCGATCACAGAATGGAGTCATCGAATCGCAGCGACTTACCCAGCGTGACAGGAGCGCCCCGTGACCACCTCCGTCCCCTACTCCGCGTACCAGGCCACGGCGGCCCACCCGCCGGCCGCGACCGTGCCGGCCGCCGCCCGCGCCACGGAGCTCACGAAGGTGTACGGGCAGGGTGAGACCCGCGTCACCGCCCTGGACTCCGTCACCGTCGAGTTCGGTCGCGGCGAGTTCACCGCGATCATGGGGCCCTCCGGCTCCGGCAAGTCCACGCTGATGCACTGCATGGCGGGCCTGGACTCCATCTCCTCCGGATCCGTCCGGATAGGCGACGTCGAGCTGAACGGCCTGAAGGACAAGCAGCTCACCCAGCTGCGCCGGGACCGGCTCGGCTTCATCTTCCAGGCGTTCAACCTGCTGCCCACGCTGACCGCCCTGGAGAACATCACGCTCCCCATGGACATCGCCGGTCGCAAGCCGGACAAGGCGTGGCTGGACCAGGTGATCAGCACGGTGGGCCTGTCCGGCCGGCTGAAGCACCGCCCGTCGCAGCTCTCCGGCGGCCAGCAGCAGCGCGTGGCCTGCGCCCGCGCCCTGGCCTCCCGCCCGGACATCGTCTTCGGCGACGAGCCCACCGGAAACCTCGACTCCCGCTCCGGCGCGGAGATCCTCGGGTTCCTGCGCCGCTCGGTCCAGGAGCTCGGCCAGACGATCGTGATGGTCACCCACGACCCGGTCGCCGCCGCCTACGCCGACCGCGTGGTCTTCCTGGCCGACGGCCGGATCGTCGACGAGCTGCGCCAGCCCACGGCCGACAGCGTGCTGGAGCGCATGAAGCGCTTCGACGCCCGCGGCCGCACCAGCTGAGCCACCGCCCGCCGACCAGCGCCCGCCCGCCGACCACCGCACGGCCGGCCCCGGCGTGGCCGCCGGCGTCCCCACACCCTCAACGGCTTCCCTCGGGCGGCCGCCCGGCGCAGCACGCGCCCCGGCGGCCGCCCCGCTACCGCCTGGATACCCCCATGTTCCGTACAGCCTGGCGCAACGTGATCGCGCACAAGGTCAGACTGTTGATGACCGGTCTGGCGATCATCCTCGGCGTCGCCTTCGTCAGCGGCACGCTGGTCTTCACCGACACCCTGAGCAGCGCCTTCCGCAACGCCTCCGCGGACGACCTGCGCAACATCGACGTCTCGGTCAGCGGCGGCACCTCGGAGAGCCTCTACGGCGTCCCGGCCGACGACGACGTGCTCACCGACGAGACCCTGGAGCGGATCCAGGCGCTGCCCGGCGTCGCCTCCGCCCAGGGCACCGTCGAGGGCTTCACCGCCGTCCTGGACCGCGACGGCGAGCTCATCGGCTCCACCCTCACCGGCTTCGGCGGCGGCGCCAACTACGCCCCCGGCCCGGACGGCACCGACCCGCGCTACGAGCTGGTCGACGGCCGCGGCCCGGAGCGCGCCGGGGAGATCGCCCTGGACGCCGACACCGCCGAGGAGCAGGGCTTCGCCGTCGGCGACGAGGTGACGGTCGCGATCGACGGCCCGGCGCGCACCGAGCGCCTGGTGGGCACCTTCACCAGCGTCGGCCAGTCCTCCGGCCCCGGCGGCACCCTCACCCTCTTCGACACCGCGACCGCGCAGGAGCTGCTCGCCGTTCCCGGCGAGTACGGCTCCATCACGGCGCAGGCGGTCGACGGCGTCAGCCAGGCCGAGCTGCTGGAGCAGGTGGAGGAGGTCATCCCGGCCGGCGCCACCGCCAGCACCGGCGAGCAGGTCGCCGAGGAGCAGGCCGAGCAGATCGCCCAGGGGACGTCCAACCTCTCCACGGCCCTGCTGGCCTTCGCCGGCATCGCGCTGTTCGTCGGCGTCTTCATCATCGCCAACACCTTCACCATGCTGATCTCCCAGCGCACCCGCGAGCTGGCGCTGCTGCGCGCGGTCGGCGCCTCCCGCCGCCAGGTCACGCGCTCGGTGCTGGCCGAGGCGTTCATGATCGGTCTGGTCTCCGCCGTGCTCGGCTTCGTGCTGGGTCTGGGGGTGGCCGTGGGCCTGCGGGCCGGGCTGTCCACCTTCGGCGGTGAGCTGCCGGAGGGCCCGCTGGTGATCTCCCCGGTGGCCGTGCTCGCCTCGCTCGGTGTGGGCGTGGGCATCACCGTGCTGTCCTCCTGGCTGCCGGCCCGCCGGGCCGCCAAGGTGCCGCCGGTCGCCGCGATGAGCAGCATCGACCAGCCGGCGCCGACCCGCAGCCTGGTGGTGCGCAACGTGTTCGGCGCGCTGCTGCTCGCCGCGGGCGTGACCCTGGTGTTCCTGGGCACCTCCATGGACGGCTCGGACGGCCGGATGCCGATCGCCGCCGGCGCCTTCTCCACCGTGGTGGGCGTGCTGGTGCTCACCCCGCTGCTGTCCCGACCGATCATCCGGGCCGCGGGCGCCCCGTTCGGCGCGCTGTTCGGCGTCTCCGGCCAGCTGGCCCGGGAGAACGCGCTGCGCAACCCGCGGCGGACCGCGGCCACCGCCTCCGCGCTCACCATCGGTCTGACGCTGGTGACGGCGCTGGCCGTGCTGGGCGCCTCCGCGCGGGGCGCGGTCAACACCGCGCTGGAGCGGATGCAGCTCGCCGACTACACCCTGTCCATGGCCAACTGGGGCCCCATCGACCCGTCCGTGGCCGAGAGCGTGGCCGAGGTGCCGGGCGTGCGGTCGGTGTCGGTGCTGGGCACCACCCTGGTCGACCTGGAGGACACCGAGTGGTCCCCGGCGGTGGTCAACGGTGACGTGGTGGCGGACATGTTCGCGCTGGACCTGACCGCCGGATCGCTGGAGGCGCTGAGCGGGCCGGCCCTGGCGGTCGGCGACGCGACCGCCCGCGAGGCCGGCTGGGAGGTGGGCGAGACGGTTCCGGCCCGCTTCCCGAACGGCGCGACGACCGAGGTGGAGATCGGCGCGATCTACCAGGAGTCGGAGTTCACCCCGCCGATGCTCATCGGCGAGGCCACGGTGACCGAGCACGACGGCGCGTTCTCGGTGCAGGAGGTGCTGGTCAAGGCCGAGTCGGGAGCCAGCGAGGCGCTGCGGGCCGGCCTGGAGGGGGCGGTGGACTCGCAGCCGCTGGTCCGCGTGGGCGACCGCGACGACATGGCCCAGGAGTTCTCCTCCATGCTGGACCTGATGCTGAACATGGTCTACGGCCTGCTGGCCATGGCCGTGGTGATCGCGGTGCTGGGCATCGTCAACACCCTGGCGATGTCGGTCTTCGAGCGGACCCGCGAGATCGGCATGCTGCGGGCGATCGGCCTGGCCCGGGGCGCGGTGCGGCGGATGATCCGGCTGGAGTCGCTGGTGATCTCGATGTTCGGCGCGGTGCTGGGGATCGTGCTGGGCGCGTTCCTGGCCTGGGCCACCGGGACGACGTTCGTGGCGTCCATGCCGACCTGGAGCACGGTCATCCCGTGGGGTCAGGTGCTGGTCTTCGTGCTGCTGGCCGCCGCGATCGGCCTGCTGGCGGCGGTGTGGCCGGCGGCCCGGGCCGGCCGGCTGGACATCCTCTCCGCGATCAAGGCCGAGTAGACGGGGTGACGCCGTGAGGGGTGCCCCGCCGCGCCGGACGGATCCGGTGCGGCGGGGCACCCCTTCCCGGCTTCCGCGCGGCGGCCCGCGGCGTCCCGCGGGAGCCCCCGCACACGCCGACGGCCCCGTCCGACGAATCGTCGGCGGGGCCGTCGGCGTTGATTACCGTTATAGAGCACCGGGCGTCGTCGTCCGGTCGTGGCGGCACCGGGCCGCCGGGGCTGGTCAGCCCTTCGCCGCCGCGGCGGTCTCCTTGGGGGCCTCCGGCTTCGGCGCCGCCAGCTTGGCGGACACCGGGGCGGCGGCCTCGTAGAACTCGTCGCGCGGGGACTCCATGGCGCCGAGGCCCACGATGTCCCGCTTGAGCAGGCCGGCCAGGAACCAGTCGGCGAAGACCCGGACCTTGCGGTTGAAGGTCGGCATCTGCGAGCCGTGGTACAGGCGGTGGAACATCCAGGCGGGCCAGCCCTTGAGCTTGATCCGGTTGAACAGGATGGCCACGCCCTTGTGCAGGCCCAGGCCGGCGACCGCGCCGAGGTTGGCGTGCTTGTACTCGCGCGGCTCGAAGCCGCGCAGCGCCGCCACCACGTTGTCGCCGAGCACCTTGGACTGGCGCAGCGCGTGCTGGGCGTTCGGCGGGCACCAGGCGCCCTCGCCCTTGGCGAGGTCCGGCACCTGGGCGTTGTCGCCGGCGGCCCAGGCGTAGGGCATGCCCTGCACCTGGAGGGTGGGCTTGGTGTCCACGTGGCCGCGCGGGCCGAGCGGGAGGCCAAAGTCGGCGAGCGCCGGGTTCGGCTTGACGCCGGCGGTCCACACGATGGTGGAGGCGTCCATCTCGACGCCGTTCTTCAGCACGCAGTGCTTGTCGACGGCGGAGTCGAGCGAGGTCTCCAGGTAGACCTCGATGCCGCGCTCGCGCAGCCGCTGGAGGGTCCACTCGCCGAGGTCGGGGCCCATCTCCGGCAGGATGCGGTTGGCCGCCTCGACGAGGACGAACCGCATGTCCTCGCGCTTGACGTTGCGGTAGTACTTGGCGGCGTCGCGGGCCATGTCCTCGATCTCGGCGATGGCCTCGACGCCGGCGAAGCCGCCGCCGACGAAGACGAAGGTGAGCGCCTTGCGGCGGACCTCCTCGTCATCGGTGGACTCGGCCTTGTCCAGCTGGCCGAGGATGTGGTTGCGGGTGGCGATGGCTTCCTCGATGGTCTTGAAGCCGATGCCGTTCTCGGCCAGACCGGGGATCGGGAAGGTCCGGGAGACCGCCCCGAGCGCCATGATGATGTGGTCGAAGGGGATCTCGTAGGAGTCCCCCACCAGCGGCTCGACCGTGGCGACCTTGCGGTCGTGGTCCACCGAGGTCACCCGGCCGGTGAGGATCTCGGCCTTCGGGAGCACACGGCGCAGCGGAACCACGACGTGGCGGGGGGAGAGGCTGCCGGCGGCAGCCTCGGGAAGGAAAGGCTGATAGGTCATGTACGAGCGGGGGTCGACGACCGTCACGGTCGCCTCGCCGTAGCGCATCTTCTTCAGAATGCGCCGCGCGGCGAACATGCCGACGTACCCACCCCCGACGACGAGGATCCGAGGACGCTCCGTGGTGCTCATATCGGAAAGTATCCAGCACGTTCCCGGGCACCCCGCGCACACCCACCCGAGGATGCCGACGGGGGGTCTGCTATAATTCGCCGCTCCATGCGGCACGGGGGGCGGGGGGTGGTTGCTCGCGCTCCTTCGGGGGGACCTCACGGCGGCCCCGGCAGGGCTGGTCGGACCGCCATGAACAGCAACGATCGTTCGGGGCCCGGTGGTTCCCGCGGGCGCCGGAGGAGTTTCCCGGCGCCGCGCGCGGCGCGCTCCCGCGGGGGTCGGCGGCCCGTCGGACGGGGGGTTGGTCCGTCGTACGGAACAACCGCGCGGCGAAGCCGGCCAATCCCGCGGATCCGCATGTGAATAACTTCACGAAGTTCGCGGCGACGCGCCCACCGGGCCCCCTCCGGGAGCCGCCGCACGGGCGTCACGGGGGCGTCGGGACGCCGTCAGGGCGCAGGCGAGCGGCCGTGGCGGCGCCCCCCGGGCGGCCGTCGCACGGGTGTTTGACGACCGCCCGGGGGGCGCCGCGGCCACGCGGCCGGGGCAGCGCCGTGAGGGCCGCCAAGGACCGCCGAGGGCCGTTCAGAGCCGTTCGGCGCAGCTGAGCGCGATGCCGTCGAGGATGTCGTGCTCGCTGACCACGACCTCCTCGGCGCCCACCCGCTCCATGACGGTGCGCAGGATCAGCGCGCCGGCGCCGATGACGTCCACCCGCCCGGGGTGGATCACCGGGTCGGCGGCCCGCTCGGCGTGGGTGGCGGCCAGCAGGCGGTCGGTGACCTCGCCGACGGCCCGGCGCGAGTGCCGCGAGTGGTGGACCCGGGTGGAGTCGTACTCGGTCAGCCCGAGGCCCAGGGCCGCGACCGTCGTCACCGAGCCGGCCAGGCCGACCAGGGTGCGCGCCTGGTCGAAGGGGACCTCGGCGGCGGCGACGTCCATGGCCGCCTCCACGTCGGCGCGGATCCGGGCGATCTCCTCCGGTCCGGGCGGGTCGACGAGCGTGCCGTCCGGGGCCTGCAGGTGGCGCTCGGTCAGCCGGACGCAGCCGATGTCCACCGAGCGGGAGGCGGTGACGCCGTCCGTGCCGAGCACGAACTCGGTGGATCCGCCGCCGATGTCCACCACCAGGTAGGGGGCCGGCTCGGGCAGGTCGGCGGTGGCGCCGAGGAAGGACAGCCGCGCCTCCTCGGTGCCGGTGACGACCTCCGGGTCGACGCCGAGGATGTCCCGGACGCCGGCGGTGAACTCGTCGCGGTTCTCGGCGTCGCGGGAGGCGCTGGTGGCGACGAACCGCACCGCCTCGGCGCCCAGCGCGCGGATCGCGTCGGCGTACTCGCGGCAGGCGGCGAAGGTGCGCTCCAGGGCCTCGGGGGCCAGCCGGCCGGTGCGGTCCACGCCCTGGCCGAGCCGGACGATGATCATCCGGCGGTCCAGGTCGCGCAGCCGTCCGCTGTCGTCGACGTCGGCCACCAGCAGGCGGATGGAGTTGGTCCCGCAGTCGATGGCGGCCACCCGCCGGGCGCCGCTCGTCGTGCCACTCATGGGGCCGATCATATGCGTGCCGGGGCGGTGGCCGGTCATCCCCGCGACCCGTCCCCGCCCGTCGCGGAGCCGGCCGCCGGGCCGGCCGCGGGGCCGTCCCCGGGACCGCCCGCAGGGCCCTCGGCGGCGTCCGGTTCCGCGCCCCCGGCGGCGCCGCAGTCCTCGACGCACCGGCCGCGCCGCCACCACTGGGGCAGCATGGCCAGCGCCTCGTCCCCCAGCGGGTTGACGCCCGGACCGGCGGCCAGCGAGTGCGCGACCAGGACGTGCAGGCACTTCACCCGGTCCGGCATGCCGCCGGCGCTCGGGAAGCCGCGCAGCACCTCGATGGAGTCCCGGCGCGCGATGTAGTCCTCGTGGGCGGCCCGGTAGGCGGCGGCCAGCTCGGGGTCCCGGGCCAGCCGGTCGCTCATCTCCTTCATCACGCCCTCGGACTCCAGGGTGCCGATGGCGGAGGCCGCGCGGGGGCAGGTCAGGTAGTAGAGGGTGGGGAACGGCGTGCCGTCCTCCAGGCGCGGCGCCGTCTCCACGACGTCCGGCAGGCCGCACGGGCAGCGGTGCGCCACGGCGCGCAGCCCGCGGGGGCGGCGGCCCAGCTGGCGCTCCACGGCGGTGATGTCCGCGGGGTCCACGTGGGGGGCCTCGGCGGCGGGCCGGCGGTCGTCGTCGGAGTCAGGGGAGGTCATGGTGACCATTGTGACCCGAGTGGCCGCGCTGCCGTTCGCGCCGCGGTCGGCGCTGCCGTTCAGCGCCGCCGCTCAGGGCCGCCGTTCGCGCCGCCGGTCAGTCCGCCCGGTCGACGGAGTCCCACAGGTTCTCGTACCAGGGCCGGTCGGCGCCGAGCGCGGCGTCACCGGCGTCGCCGGCCCCCGCGTCCTCGGCCGGCGCGGAGGGGCCCGGGGAGGCGTCCGGGAGCACGGTGAGGCCGATCTCTCCGGGCAGCACGTACAGCAGGTCCTCGCGGGCCCGGGCCCGCACGTAGGCCGGGTCCTGCCAGCGGGCCTTCTCCCGCCGCAGCTCGGCCACCTCCTGCTCCAGCCGGGCCGCCTCCGCGCGCGCCTCGGCGATGCGGTCGCGTTGCGCCACGTACTGCCGCGCCGGGTAGGCGATGGCGAGGGCGAGCGAGCACAGCACCAGCAGGAGCACGGCGGCGCGCCCGGTGAGCCGGCCGCGCCGGCGGGCCTGCGCCTTCGCCCCGCCCGTGCTGCGGGCGCCGGTGCGCCGGCCGGAGCGCGTGATCAGCGTGTCCCAGTTCGGGGGTTCGGCCACTCCTCGCTGCTCCCCTCCTCGCTCCTGTGCCCGGTCCCCCCCCCCGGCGGCGCGACGGCCGGGGACGGGAGCGGGACGGCCGGCACCGCGCGGTGCCGGCCGTCCCGGTCGGTCGGACCCGGGGCCTTCGGTCAGCCCCGGGGCTCTCGGTCAGCGGGACCGTCAGCCCTCGGCCGGGGTGAAGCGCGGGAACGCGCCGCGGCCGGCGTACACCGCGGCGTCGTCGAGGATCTCCTCGATGCGCAGCAGCTGGTTGTACTTGGCCACACGCTCGGAGCGGGCCGGGGCGCCGGTCTTGATCTGGCCGCAGTTGGTGGCGACGGCCAGGTCGGCGATGGTCACGTCCTCGGTCTCGCCGGAACGGTGGCTCATCATGCAGCGGTAGCCGTTGCGCTGGGCCAGCTCGACGGCGTCCAGCGTCTCGGTGAGCGAGCCGATCTGGTTGACCTTCACCAGCAGCGCGTTGGCGGTGCCGGAGTCGATGCCGCGCTTGAGGCGGGCCGGGTTGGTGACGAACAGGTCGTCGCCGACGAGCTGGACCTTGTCACCGAGCTGCTCGGTGATGGTCTTCCAGCCCTCCCAGTCCTCCTCGGACAGCGGGTCCTCGATGGAGACCAGCGGGTAGGCGGCGACCAGCTCGGCGTAGTACGCGGTGAGCTCGGCGGCGCTGAGGCGCTTGCCCTCGAACTCGTAGGCGCCGTCCTTGTAGAACTCGGTGGCGGCGACGTCCAGGGCGAGGGCGATGTCCTGGCCGGGGGTGTAGCCGGCCTTCTGGATGGCCTCGACGATCAGGTCCAGCGCGGCGCGGTTGGACTCCAGGTTCGGCGCGAAGCCGCCCTCGTCGCCCAGGCCGGTGGACAGGCCGCGCTCCTTGAGCACGGACTTGAGGGCGTGGTAGGTCTCCGCGCCCCAGCGCACCGCCTCGGAGAAGCTGGAGGCGCCGATCGGGGCGATCATGAACTCCTGGATGTCCACGTTGGAGTCGGCGTGCGAGCCGCCGTTCAGGATGTTCATCATCGGGACGGGCAGCACGTGGGCGTTGGGCCCACCGAGGTAGCGGAACAGCGGCAGGTCGGCGGACTCGGAGGCGGCGTGCGCGACGGCCAGCGAGACGCCCAGGATGGCGTTGGCGCCGAGGTTGCTCTTGCCGTCCGTGCCGTCCAGGTCGAGCATCGCCTGGTCGATCAGCCGCTGCTCGGTGGCGTCGTAGCCGACCAGCTCCGGGCCGATCTGCTCGATGACCGCCAGGACGGCCTTCTCCACGCCCTTGCCGCCGTAGCGGGCCTTGTCCCCGTCACGCAGTTCCAGGGCCTCGAACGCGCCGGTGGAGGCACCGGACGGGACGGCGGCACGACCGGTGCTGCCGTCGTCGAGGCCGACCTCGACCTCGACGGTGGGGTTGCCTCGCGAGTCGAGGATCTCCCTGGCTACGACGACGTCGATCGACGGCACGAGCATCTCCTTGGGTCGGATACGTCTTTTCGCCCTGAGCCTAACCGCACTCGGTGAACAACACGTGGCAGCCGGGGGTTTCCCACCGCCCGGCCGCGACGATCAGCCGTTCGGCAGGCGCAGTTGCTGGCCGGGGACGATGCGGTTCGGGTCGTCGCCGATGACGGACCGGTTGAGTTCGTACAGCGCCGACCAGCCGCCCACGACGTCGTAGGCGTCGGCGATCCCGATGAGGGTGTCGCCGGCGGCGATGAGGTAGGGGTCGCCCGCGTCCGCGTCGGCGCCGTCCGAGACGGCGTCGGCGCGGTCGCCGCCGCGGTCGGAGCGGGCGTCACCGCCGGGGAGGTTGCGCAGCGTCTCCCGGATCAGGGAGGGCTTGGCGTGCCGGGCGGCGGCCTTGGGCTTGGCGTGCCGGCCGGAGGGCTGCTCGGTCTGCGGGGCGGTGCTCTCCTGGCCGCCGGCCGACGGGGAGGTGGACGGCCCGGCGGTGGGGTCGGTGGCCGGGGCGGAGGGGGTGGCCGAGGGGCCGTCGGGGGCCGTGGGGCTGGGGCTGGCGGAGGGGTCGCTGGTGGCCGGCGGGGTGCTGCCGTCGGCGGACGGCCGCTCGTCGGGGCGGGCGCCGCCGTCGGAGCCGGCGTCACCGTCGCCCTGGCCGCCGGGCCGGGTCGCGTCGGCGTCCCCGGCGCCGTCGCCGGCGTCGTCGGGCCGGTCGGAGGGGTCGGTGTCGGCGGTGTCGCCGGAGCCCGCGTCGGCGCCGTCACCGGAGTCCGTGGAGTCGGCCGGCGGCTGGTCCGCGTCGGAGTCCCCGGCCTCCGCCTCCGCGTCGTCACCGAGGCCCAGGTCGAGGTCGAGATCGAGGTCCAGGGAGGTCAGCCCGGCCGAGTCGGCGCAGGCGGGCCAGGCGGCCGGGCCCTCGATGTCCAGGACGCGTTCGGCGACGGCGATCTGCTCCTCGCGGGTCGCCTTGTCCGGGCGCTCGGCGTACTCGCCGCCGCCGTAGTGGTCCCAGGTGGCCTGGGTGAACGCCAGGCCGCCGTAGAAGCCGTCGCCCTCGTTGGAGTTCCAGTCCCCGCCGGTCTCGCAGGCCGCGACCTTCTCCCAGGTGGTGGAGTCGGCGGCGTAGGCGCCACCGGCGGCCAGCAGCGGGATGGTGAGTCCGGCGCCGGTGACGCCCGCGGCGCGGACGAGCCGGTCGGTCTGGTTGGGCCGGCGGTGCTTGCCGCCTCCGGACAGCAGCATGAGCGCTTCCTCTCCGACGCCTGCGAGGTGAGCTGTCGGGTTCGGGCGGAGATCACCCGGCGGCCGGCGGCCGCTTCACCCCTAGCCGCGCCGGTCCGGCACGGCGGTATCGCGCACCGCCTCCGCTGGCGCGGGGACGGCGCGTGTCGGTTCCCCCGACTCCTGCCCGGCTCCACTGCGGTCGGCGGCGGCCCCGGTCGGGCAGGACTCGGCGCACCGGGGTCGGCGGTTCGCGGCGCGAACTGGGAGAAGAAAAGCAGGTGATGCGATGAATCACAAGCGGGGATAGCCGGGATCACAAATGAGTGAACGCCAGGTCGTGTCCCTGGCAGCAGGGCTGACCTGGTGATACGTCGCCGGGGCGGGAGTGCGTCACACCGGCCGCTCCCGCCCCGCGTCGCACACCGGTCGCCGGCCGGTCACGGCGCCGGCGGCGCCGTGCCGACCGGGGTGAAGGCGACCGGCAGTTCGCGCAGGCCGCGCATGATCAGACCGCCGCGCCAGCGCAGCTCCTCGGGCGCCACCGCGCAGCGCAGGTCGGGCAGCCGGGTGAGCAGGGTGGCCAGCGCCCGCTGCCCCTCCAGCCGGGCCAGCGGGGCGCCCAGGCAGTAGTGGATGCCGTGCCCGAAACCGAGGTGCGGATTGTCCTGACGGGTGAGGTCGAGGGTGTCCGGGTCGGTGAAGCGCCGCGGATCGCGGTCCGCCCCGCCGAGCACCACCAGGACCGGGTCGCCCGCCGGCACGCGGGTTCCGCCGATGGTCAGCGGCTCGGTGGCGAACCGCCAGGTGGCCAGCTCCACCGGGCCGTCGAAGCGCAGCAGCTCCTCCACGGCGGTGGCCAGCAGCCGCTCGTCGCCGCGGGCCAGCCCGGCGCGCAGCAGCGCCAGCTGGTCGGGGTGGCGCAGCAGGGCGTTCACCCCGTTGCCGATGAGGTTGACGGTGGTCTCGAAGCCGGCGAACAGCAGGATGAAGGCCATGGCCGCGGCCTCCGCCTCGGTCAGCTGCTCGCCGTGGTCGCTGGCCCGGATCAGGCCGGATATCAGGTCGTCGCCGGCCGCCTCGGCCCGCTTGCGGTGGATCAGCTCCTCCAGGTAGGCGCGGATCCGCTTGACGGCGCGGGCGACGCCGCCGCGCGGGGCGGCCCGCTCCCCCGGCCGGCTGTGCCGGATCATCATGCCGGCCCAGTCCCGGAAGTCGTCCTGGTCCTCGGCGGGGACGCCCAGCATGTCGCAGATGGCGTAGATGGGGAGCGGGAAGGCGAACTCGTGGATGAGGTCGGCGGTGCCGCGGGCGGCGAAGCCGTCGATCAGCCGGTCGGTGAGTTCCTGCACGCGGGGCCGGAAGGCCTCCACCCGGCGCGGGGTGAAGGCCCGGGAGACCAGGCGGCGCAGCCGGGTGTGGTCCGGCGGGTCGATGTTGAGCAGGTGGGCGAAGAGGCCGGCGCGCTGCTCCCCGGGGATGCCGGTCTTGCCGCGGGCGGCGGTGGCGGCGGCGTGCCGGGCCGGGTCCTTGCTCAGGCGCTGGTCGGCGAGGGCCTGCCGGGCGTCGTCGTAGCGGGTGACCAGCCAGGCGTCCACCCCGCTGGGCAGGGTGGTGCGGTGCACGGGCGCGTTCTCGCGGAGCCAGGCGTAGGCCGGGTAGGGGTCGGTGGCGAACTCCCAGCCGAACAGCGCGGGTTCCGGCCCGGTGACGGGGCAGGCCGCGGCGGGCCGGGCGGCCTCGGGGCGGGCGGCGTGGGCGCCCTCGGGGCCGGGGGCGTGGTGGCCCCGGCCGGGCTCCCCGGGCGCGTGGGGCCGGTGCTGCTGTTCCGCTCGGTCGTGCACGTCCTCGACCCTACGCGCGCGCGGACGCGGCCCGGGCGGCCGGTCCGCGGCGGACGGGCCCGGCGGTCTCAGGTGGGCCGCGGCGGGTTCTCCCGCTTGGCCTGCTCGACCGTCTCGGCCATGGTGGACGGCCCGCCGGCGTCGCGCAGGTGCTGGGCCACGCCGGGGTGCCCGTGCTGCCCCCGCGCGTGGCGCTGGGACTCCGTCTGCCCCTCCTCGGCGGCCTCCTGGCGGGGCACCGAGCGCACCACCTCGTCGACGTTGTCGTAGTCGGCGAGCGGCAGGGCCCTGATCGCGCCCAGCACGTCCTCGTCGGCCCCCTTGCGCTCGGCGTGCTCCACGAGTCGCTGCTTGGAGAGGGGGAAGTCCACGTCGTCGAGCACGGCTCGTAGGCGGTCGATTCCGGTGAAACCCATGGTGGCCTCCGTCTGGGCTGTCGCGAGCCGTTCGGATCCCCGCGCTGGCTACCCGGGGGCCCGGTGCCGAAACGCGCCCGCCGGCCGGCGCCCGGCCGGCCCGCGCGCGCCCGCACGGACGGCCCGCGCGGCCGTCCCGCTGCCCGGACACCCCGGCCGGAACGCCGGCTCCACCCGGTTTTATCCCCCTGCCATGGGTTACCCGGTTGGGGTGACGTGAGGAGGGATGAGCCATGCAGCACGACACGTTCATCGGACAGGTCCAGGCGCGGGCCCGACTCGACAGCCGCGGCGCCGCGGAGACCGCCACCCGGGCCAGCCTGGAGACGCTGGCCGAACGCATCCCGGCACCGCTGGCGGAGAACCTCGCCGCCCAGCTGCCACACGAGATCGGCGAGCACCTGCGGCGGGTGACGCACGCGGCCGACGAACCGGGGACCGGCATCCGGATGAGCCGCCACGAGTTCTTCGAGCGCGTCGCCCACCGGGCCGGCGCCGACTTCCCCAAGGCGGTGCACGAGGCCCGCTGCGTGATCGAGGTCGTCACCGAGGCCACCCAGGGCCATCTGGCCGACAAGATCCGCGGCTCGCTGGACGAGGACCTCGCCGAGATCCTCTTCGCGGGCAGCTCCGGGCACCCGGAGGGCCACGCCCGGCCCACCGAGCAGGCCCGGCAGTTCAAGCACGCCTGACCGCGCCCGGTCGGGCACCTGGGCGGGCCGGCCGGGCCGACCGGGGCGCCGTGGAGTGACGCCCGGCCGCACCGGCCGGGCGTGCGCTCACCCCTCTTCCCCGCCGCCCGCTCCCACTGTTCCGGCTGTTCCGGCCGCCCCGGCTCGCCCGGCGTCGGCCAGGGCGAGGGCGCGGTCGTCCGCCGCGAAGGGGTCGGCGGGCCGCTCGGCGGCCGCCGGCCCGGTCGGGGCCTGCGCCGGCGGCGGGTGGTCGAGGTGCCAGCGCACCGACCGGCGGATGTTCCCGCCAGGATCGCCGGCCGTCCACCCCAGCACCCGGCGCGCCCGCTCGCTGGAGACCAGCAGGTGCTGGGCGACCGCTCCGGTGGGCGCCAGGTCCGGCGGCAACGCCTCCTCCGGCACGGTGACCAGTTCCGCCCGGTGCCCGGCGGCGTCCAGGATCGCCTCGATCCAGTCGCGGAACGTCCCGGTGACCGGCTCGCCGATGTTGAACACCCCTCCGCGCGCCGCGGGTTCGCGCAGCGCCGCGGCCACGGCGGTGGCGACGTCCCCGACGTAGACCCGGGTCCACAGCCAGTTGGCCGCGCCGATCGGGATCCGGGTCCGGCCGGCGCGGACCCGGCGCAGCACGAACTCCTCGCGCCGCTGCCCGTCGTGCTCGCCGTACACCATGGGCAGCCGCAGCACGGTGGCGCCGCGCGCCAGGTACCGCTCCTCGACGTCGATCTTCTCGTAGTGCTCCAGGTCGAGGTCCCGGCCCAGGTCCCTGCCCCGGTAGGGGTAGCGCCCGACGCGCAGCGCGGAGTCCTCGGTGAGCGGCAGGGGTTCGCCGCCCCGGCCCTCGTGGAGCGTCTCGAACGCCCGGTAGACGTCCATGCTGGAGAGCACGACCAGCGCCGCGCCGGCGGGCAGGTGGGGCAGGACCGCCTCGGCGTCGGCCGCGGTGAGCGCGTAGGTGTCCACCACGCCCTCGGGGGCGAACGCGGCGACGTCGCCGGCCGCCTCGGCGAACCGGGCCCGGTCGGTGTGCAGGTGACGGACGCCCACCCAGTCCTCGGGTTCGCTCCCTCCGCGGTGGACCACCATCACCTCGTCGCCCCGGCGGACGAGCTCCTCGGTGATCCGGCGGCCGATGTACTTCGTCCCGCCGATGACGAGGACGCGCATGCGCAGGCTCCCTCCGTCTCGCGGCGCGGCCGCCCCGGACGGCCGGCCGCGCCGCCCCCCATCCCAGCACGCCGCCGTGCCCCGCGCCCGGCGCGCACCGCGGTTCCGCGCCGCGCGCGGGGGCCTTCCCACCCCGCGCGCCCCGGCGCGGACACTCCCGGAAAGGCGACGGCGAAACGGCGGACCACGAATTCCACGGCGGTACGAAAATAGGCAGTTCGGACCGTAAACGGTCGCCTAAATTCACCCGGCCGACGGCGAGTCGCGGTTTGCGGTACCGCCATTCGAGGGAGAGTCCGACAAACGCACCGCATCGCGGACTTCACCGCCATCGGCGGAAAAGCCCGGCCGGCCCCACCGATCCGTGGCGAGATCGAGGGGCACGGGCCGACGAGAAGTTCCACGGCGCCGTGAGCGCAGGAGAACACGCACATGACACCCCATCGCCCCTGCCCGCACTCCCCCTCCGCCACCACCAACGCGAATCCGGACCGCGCCGCCACCCCGGGACCGGGAAAGGCGTCCCGCCGTCCCCGCTATCCGCGCGACCGGTGCCTGCCGGAACTCTTCGAGGAGCAGGCCGCGGCCCGGCCGTCCGCCGTCGCCGCCCGCCATCGCCGGCGCGACCTCAGCTACGGCGAACTCAGCGCCCGCTCGGACGCGCTGGCCGCCCGCCTGCGCGCCGCCGGGGTGGAGCGGGGAGCGATGGTGGGAGTGTGCGGCAGCCGCTCGCTGGACGCCCTGATCGCCTTCCTCGGCATCCTCAAGGCCGGCGCGGCCTACGTCCCGCTGGACGACAGCCACCCGCCGGCCCGGCTGCGCGCCATGGCCGAGGACGCCGACGTCCGGGTGGCGGTGATCCTGCCGGGCAGCGCCTGCCGCATCCGGCGGCTGGCCACCCGGGTGGAGCTGGCGGCCCTGCCGGACGTCACGGCGGCCGGGCCCGACCGGCCAGGGCCCCACCGCGGCGCGCCGCCGCCGACGTCACCGCCACCTTCACCCCCACCGCCGCGGCCGGTCCGGACGGCGGCCACCGACTGCGCCTACGTCATGTTCACCTCCGGCTCCAGCGGGCGCCCCAAGCCGGTCGCCCTGCCGCACCGCGGCATCGTCCGGCTCGCCACCGGCGACACCGGCGGCTCCCGCCCGACCCCCGACGACCGGGTGCTGCACGCCTACGGCCTGTCCTCCGACGCCTCCACCATCGAGATCTGGTCCGCGCTGCTCGGCGGGGCCCGGCTGGTCATCGCGGACCGCGAGGAACTGCTCTCCCCGCCCGCCCTGCACGCCCTGCTGGAGGCCGAGGGCGTCACCGTCGCCTACCTCACCACCAGCGTCTTCCACCACGTCGCCCGCACCCGCCCGGCCGCCCTGCGCGGGCTGCGCTTCGTCTCCGCCGGCGGCGAGGCCATGGACGCCCACCTCACCCGCGTCGTCCGCGCCGCCTGCCCCGACACCACCATCGTCAACTTCTACGGCCCCACCGAGAACTCGGTGGTCTCCACCGCCCACGTCGTCGACGAACTGCCGGCGGACGCGGTCAGCGTGCCGATCGGCCGGCCGATCCCGCACTCCACCGCCTACGTCGTCCACCCGGACGGCACCGCGACCGACATCGGCGAGGAGGGCGAACTCCTGGTCGGCGGCGACGGCCTGGCCATCGGCTACCTCGGGGACCCGGAGCTGACCGCCGACCGCTTCGTCCAGCGCCCCCGGATCGCCCCCAGGGAACGGCTGTACCGCACCGGCGACCGGGTGCTGTGGCGCGCGGACGGCGAACTGGAGTACCGCGGCCGGCTGGACCGGCAGGTCAAGCTCCGCGGCCACCGCATCGAACTCGACGAGGTGGAGGCGCTGCTGCGGGCCGACCCGTGCGTCGGCGAGGCCGTCGTGGAGGTGGCCGCGGCCCCCGGGCCCGACGGCGGGGAGGACGACCCGCGGGGTGCGGGGAGCGACCCGGACACCGGACCGGGGCACCGCACCCTGGTCGGCTACGTCACGCCCGCCCCCGGCCTGGGCCCCGTCCCCGTCGAGGAGGTCCGCCAGCGGCTCGCCACCTGGCTGCCCGCCCCCGCCATACCGGCGCGGCTGGTGGAACTGCCCGAGTTCCCGGTCACCAGCGCCGGCAAGGTCGACCGCCGACGCCTCGCCGAACGGCTCGCCGGCACCCCGCCCCGCCCCCACGTCCCGGCCCAGGCCGGCGCGCCCGGCGGCACACCGGCGGCGCCCCCGCCCGGCACCCCGGACGCTCTGCGGGCCCGCCTCGCCGCCATCTGGGACCTCGTGCTGCGGGTCTCCCCCGCCCCCACCAGCGACTTCTTCGCCATCGGCGGCGACTCCCTGCTCGCCGCCGAGGTGGTCACCCGCACCCTCACCGAGCTGGAGATCGACGCCGCGCACGGCAGCACCCTGGTCCGCGCCCTGCTGCGCACCCCCACCCTGGACGGATACACCGCCGCCGTCCGCGCCCTGCGCGACGCCCCCGCACCGCCCGCGGACGCCTCCGCCGTCGGCCCCGCCACGGCCGCCACCGCCGCCGCGCCGCCGGCCGGCGTGGAGACCGCCGCGCCACCGTCTGCCGCGGCGACCGCGCGGCGGCCCGCCGGAGCCGTCCCGCGGCAGCCCGCCGAGACCGACTGGGAGCGCGAGACCCTGCTGGGCTTCGACCTCCCCCCGGCCACCGGGCCAGCGCCGCGCCCCTGGGCGCCCGCTCACGCCCTGCTGACCGGCGCCTCCGGGTTCGTCGGCGCCTTCCTGCTCGACCGGCTGCTCCGGGAGACCGACGCCCGGGTGCACTGCCCCGTGCGCGCCCGGGACGCCCGCCACGCCCGCCGCCGCGTGCTCGCCGCGCTGGCCCGCTACGGCCTCGAAGCGCCGGCGGACGACGCCCGCCTCGACTGCTTCCCCGCCGACCTCGCCGCCCCCCGGCTCGCCCTCGCCCCCGACCACGCCGACGCCCTCGCCGGCACCCTCGACCTGGTCGTGCACTCCGCCGCCCAGGTCAACTTCCTGTACCCCTACGCCGCGCTGCGCCCGGCCAACGTGGACGGCACCCGGGAGATCATCCGGCTGGCCGCGCCGCGCCGGGTGCCGGTGCACTTCCTGTCCACCATCGCGGTGGTCGCCGGCTTCGGCACCGCCGGCGTGCGGGACGTGCCCGAGGACCTCCCGCTCGCCCACGCCGACCGGCTCACCATGGGTTACGCGGAGAGCAAGTGGGTCGCCGAGCGGGTGCTCCAGCGGGCGGCCGACCAGGGGCTGCCGGTGGCGATCCACCGGCCGTACGAGATCACCGGGGACCGGCGGCACGGCGCCTGCAACACCGAGACGGCCATCTGCTCGCTGTTCCGCACGATCGCGGAGACCGGGCTGGCGCCGGACATCCCGCTGCCGATGGACTTCGTGCCGGTCGACCACGTCGCCGCCGCCGTCGTGCACCTGGCGACCCGCCGGCCGGCCGACCGGCGGGTGTACCACCTGACCAATCCGCGGCCGGCCATGCTCGCGGACATGGTGGAGCGGATGCGGGCCGCCGGCTACCGCATCGCGACGCTGCCCTACCGCGAGTGGGTCGGCGAGCTGGTGCGGCACGTGGCGGAGAACCCCACCAGCCCGACCGCTCCGTTCGTCTCGCTCTGCGTGGACCGCGGCAACAAGACCGACATCTCGGTCAAGGAGATGTACCTGGACGGGATCTTCCCCCGGCTGGGGCGGGAGAACGTGGAGGCCGACCTGGCCGGCAGCGGGCTGGACTGCCCGCCGGTCGACTCCGCCCTGTTGGACCGCTACCTGGAGTACTTCTTCACCAGCGGCTACCTGGAGCGCCCGACCGGCGCCGCCGGCTGAGCCCGCACGGCCGCCACCCGCCGACTCTGGTGGGTGGCGGCCGGTCCGCGTGGACCGCGTGGCACGGCGGCTCAGCCGGCCTGCTTGGAGAAGTCCGCGCTGTACCAGCGCTCCGGCCGCATGCGGATGGTCACCGTCTGGCTGAGGTCGAAGTCGGTGCCCGCGAGGTACGCCTCCGCGGCCGGCGGCGGCAGGTACCGGTGGGCCAGCGCCCGGTGCTCCTCCAGGTTCCCGCCGTCGTCCTCGACCACCGCCGGGCCCTGCACGCTGACGTACCGGTAGGGCTCGGACTCCTCCTGGGCGCACAGGCTGAACCGGCCGGCGGCCCGGATCAGCCGCGCCTTCAGCGAGTCCCGCCCGGTCACCAGCACCACGTCCCCGCCGGGCTCGTAGCGGTACCACACCGGGACCGCGAGCACGTCGGCCCCGGACGCCGCCACGACACCGAGGACCCCGACGTGCACCCCGGCGAGGAACTCCTCCCGCTCCGCGACGCTCATGACCGTCGACACGATGCCTCTCCCTCCGTCATTCCCTACCAGGAATTGTGTGCCGCCACGGCGAGAACGACACCTCCCACCCAGCACACCGATTGGTCGTACAGCCATATCACCGCATCGTGAAGTGATATGGCTTAGTAACTCGTTCGGATGAGTCCCGCATTTCCCGCTGACGACCGGGAAACCTCCAGGAGTGAAAGAAGGACAGATATCCGGCCACGCCACCGCCCCCGAAACCCATTCGGCGGCGGACGGGTTCTGGGAGGGCTTCTACGCCGTCGACAGCGAGTTCTTCCGACTGTGGACGGACCGCCGGCTCACCCTGAGCTGCGGTCTGTGGACGGACCCGGTCACCCACCGGCCGGCCGCCGACCTCGACGCGGCCCAGGAGTACAAACTCCACCGGATCGCCGACCTCGCGCGCGTACGCCCCGGAACGCGCGTCCTCGACATCGGCTCCGGCTTCGGCGGCATGCTGGACCACCTCGTCCAGGCCCGGGGGGTGGCCGCCGCGCACGGCGTCAACCTGATCGCCGAGCAGTGCGAGGAGACCCGCGCCCGCGGCGTGCCGGGCGTCAGCGTCGACTGCGTGGACTACCGCGGGTTCACGCCCACGGAACCGTTCGACGCCGCGGTCTCCATCCAGTTCGTGGAGCACATCGCGGGCGAGGCAGGGGACGAGCGTCAGCGTTCGAGGCGGTACCGCGAGTTCTTCGGCATGGTCCACGACTGGACCGTGCCCGGCGCCTTCTTCGGCCTGGAGGCGATGTTCTCCGCCCGCCCGAGCCCGCGGATCTCGGCCGACCACGAGCGCCGCGAGCAGGCGTTGCTCACCGACCTGCACTACGAGGGCAAGGCGCCCCTGATCTCCGAGATCCTCGCCGGCGCGGAGGGGTTCTGGGAGGTGCTGAGCGTCCAGTCCCACCGGGACGACTACGTCCGCACCGAGGACGAGTGGCTGCGCCGACTGAACGCCAACGAGGCCACGGTCCGCGAACGGTGGGGGGACGCCCTCTTCGAGACCGCGTCCCGGGTGATCCGGCGGGAGAGGCGGGCTCTCGCGGACGGCGCCTTCTCGGTCGCCGTCGTCTCACTGCGCCGCGTCGACTGACCGACAGCCGACCGCCCCATCGTCGACGGGCCGACAGGCCGATCGACGACGAAGTAAGGAGCTCACCCCATGGCGACGAGCGCCACCAGCGGCCCCACCTCCCCCGCCCCCGACACTCTGCTCTTCCGCTGGTTCATGGACGCCGGCGTCTCCCAGGTCATGCAGGTCGCCGCCACGCTGCGGCTGGCCGACCGGATCGCCTCCGGCGTCACGCGCGTCGCCGACCTCGCCCGCGACGCAGGCGCCGACGCCGACGCGCTGCGCCGGGTACTGCGCTTCCTCGCCTGCCGCGGGGTGTTCCGCGAGGTGGAACCAGACACCTTCGCCATGACCACGGCCGCCGAACCGCTGCTGGACGACCACCCGTCGCGGTTCCGTCGGTCCCAGGACCTCACCGGCTGTGCGGCCCGGCAGGATCGCGCCTACATGGAGCTGCTCCAGGCCGTGCGCACCGGTCGGGCGACCTATCCGGCGGTCTTCGGCAGGACCCTGTGGGAGGACCTCACGGCCGAGCCCGAACTTCTCGACTCCTTCGACGCGGAGATGGCCATCCACCACTCGCCCTTCGTCGGCCCGCTGGCGGAGCACGCCTCGTGGGCGTCCGCCCGCCGTGTCGTCGACGTGGGAGGGGGCAGTGGCCGGATCCTGGCGAGGATCCTGGATCACCACCCGCACCTGTCCGGGGCGCTCGTCGACACCGGGCCCACGACCGCCATTGCCGTCAGGACGCTGGAGCCCCTCCGCGCGCTGGGGCGCTGCGAGATCATCGAACACGACTTCTTCGACGGCGTTCCGGTGAGTGGCGACGTCTTCCTGCTCAGCAACGTCGTACACAACTGGTCGGACGACGACGTCGTGCGCGTTCTCCGACTGTGCACCGACGCCATGGAGGACAACGGCCGGGTGCTGATCGTCGAGAGCCTCACCGACCAGGCGGATCCCGAATCCGTGACCCAGATGGACCTGTGGATGCTGGTCCTCTTCGCCGGGCGGCAGCGCTCCTACGACGAGATCACCGCCCTCGCGGCCCGGGCCGACCTCCAGGCGGTCGGGGCCACGCCCCTTGGCGGGGAGTACACCGCCATCGCTCTCCAGCGCTGATCACACCCAGGCTCACGCTCCCCAGGAAAGAGAAAGGCGTATCCATGGCCGCCTCCGAAGACTTCGACGTCGTGGTGGTGGGCGGCGGCCCCTCGGGGTCCACCGTCTCCACGCTCGTCGCCAAGCAGGGACACCGGGTCCTGCTCCTGGAGAAGGAGACTTTCCCCCGATACCAGATCGGCGAGTCGCTGCTGCCGGGAACGGTGCACGGCCTGGCGAGCCTCCTCGGCGTGGCGGAGGAGATCCGCGCGGCCGGGTTCGTCCGCAAGCGCGGCGGGGTGTTCCGCTGGGGCAGCAGCCCGGAGCCGTGGTCCTTCAGCTTCGACGAGACCCCCGACATGTTCCCCTACGCCTACCAGGTGGAACGGGCGAAGTTCGACACCATCCTGCTGGACAACGCCGCACGCTCCGGCGTCACCGTCCGCCAGCGGGCGACGGCGTCCGAGGTGGTGCGGGAAGGCGAGCGGGTCGTCGGGCTGCGCTACCGGCACGAGGGGCGGGAGCGCGAGGCGCGCGCCCGGTACGTGGTGGACGCCTCCGGCAACGGCAGCCGGCTGCACCGGCAGGCGGGCGGGGAGCGGGTGTACTCCCAGTTCTTCCGGAACCTCGCCGTCTTCGGCTACTTCGAGGGCGGCAAGCGGCTCCCCGAGCCGAACAGCGGCAGCATCTTCTGCGTCGCCTTCGAGGACGGCTGGTTCTGGTACATACCGCTGAGCGAGACGCTGACCAGCGTCGGTGCCGTGGTGCACCGCAGCAAGGCCGCGGAGATCCAGGCGTCCCCGGTACAGGCGCTCGCCACCTTCGTCGACCGCTGCCCGCTGATCAAGGATTACCTCCAAGGCGCCGAGCGGGTCACCGAGGGCATCTACGGCACGGTCCGGGTGCGCAAGGACTACTCCTACTGCGGCACCCGGTTCTGGGCCCCGGGGATCGTGCTGACCGGCGACGCCGCCTGCTTCATCGACCCGGTGTTCTCCTCCGGCGTGCACCTGGCCACCTACAGCGGCCTGCTGGCGGCCCGCTCCATCAACAGCTGCCTGGGCGGGGGGCTCGACGAGAACCGCAGCTTCGGGGAGTTCGAGGCCCGGTACCGGCGCGAGTACGGCGTCTTCTACGAGTTCCTGATGGCCTTCTACGACGTCGGCCAGACCAAGGAGTCGTACTTCTGGCAGGCGCGCCGGGCCGCCAGCTGCGAACTGAACGAGCTGCAGTCCTTCGTCCGGCTGGTCGGCGGTTCCTCCTCCGGGGAGACCTCCTTCATGGATCCCACCGCCGTGGGCGAGCGGGTGCGGAGCATCGCGACCGCCTGGCGGGAGGAGGGCGAGTACAGCACCCGGCCGCCCCGGCAGCGCCAGCGGACCACTCCCACGGAGGACCACATCCTGAACCGCATGTGGGAGCAGGAACGGGTCATCGAGGGCTTCGCCTCCACCGCGGCCACCCGCGCCGAGACCGCACCGCTGATCCCCGGCGGCCTGGTGGCCACCGCCGACGGGCTGCACTGGGCGGAGCCCGCCCCGGCGGCCACCCCGGCGGGGTAGCCACCGAGCGGGGCGGCCGGCGGGGGTGGCCGCCCCGGAGTGGCCGGCGCCCCCCTACGGCGTGCCCCGCTCCCGCTCGCTCCCGGGAGCGGGGCACCCCGCACCCGCCGGGGGCCGGGGCGTCACCGCCCCCGTGTCCCCGGGGGTGCGCACCAGCACGGCCAGGGCGGGCGAGGTCAGCGCCGTCGTCACCAGGGCGGTGATCACCAGGATGGTGAACAGGGTGGGGGTGATCACGCCCAGCTCCAGGCCGATGCCGAGCACGATCAGCTCGGTCAGCCCGCGGCAGTTCATCAGCGAGCCGAGCGCCAGCGACTCGCGCCGGCCGAGCCCCTGCGTCCGGGCGACAACGGTGGTGCCGCCCCACTTGCCGACGGTCGCCACCGCGATCGCGGCCAGGCACCACAGCCACAGCCCGGCGTCCCCGCCGAGGAGTTCGAACCGGGTGAGCAGCCCGATGTGCACGAAGAACAGCGGGAGGAGGAGCGGCACGGTCACCGCCTGGAGGTGCCCGGCCGCGCGCCCGCCCTCGACCGTGCCGCGCGGGGTGATCACGCCGAACAGGAAGGCGCCGAAGATGGCGTGCACCCCGATGAGCTCGGTGGCCAGCGCGGACAGCGCCGCCCCGCCGAAGAGCACCGGCAGCACGGCCCCGGCCGGCAGCGCCCTGGCGGCGAGCAGGCGGGCGAGGGCGGGGCGGACCACCAGCAGCATCAGCGCGGTGAAGGCGACGGAGAGGGCGAGCGTCCAGGCCACGTGGCTGAGCGAGCCGCCGTCGGTGGTGGCGACGACCACGGCCAGCAGGCACCAGGCGGTGACGTCGCAGATGGCGGCGCAGGTCAGGGCCAGGGCGCCGAGCGGGGTGTCGTACAGGCCGCGGTCGGTGAGGATCCGGGCGAGGACGGGGAAGGCCGTGATCGACATCGAGACGCCGAGGAAGAGCGCGAAGGCGAAGAACGGCACGCCGTGGGGGGCGAACGTGCCGAACATGCCGAAGGCGAGCAGCACCCCGCACAGCAGCGGCAGCGCGATGCTGACGTGACTGATCGCCAGGGCCGCTGCGCCCCGGCCCCGGATGTGCGCCAGGTCCAGTTCGTGGCCGACCAGGAACATGAAGGCGAGCAGGCCGAGCTGGCCGAGGACGTTCAGCACGGGGAGCAGGTAGGGCGGGAACAGCCAGTCGAAGGCGGTGGGCCAGAGCCAGCCGAGCAGGGAGGGGCCGAGCAGGATGCCGGCGACGATCTCCCCGATGACGGGCGGCTGGCCGATCCGCCGGCAGAGCCAGGCGACGACGTGGCAGGCGGCGTAGACGAGCGGGAGCGCGAACAGCAGCTTGCGGTAGGGGTCGGGAGCGGTCTCCTCCTCGGGCCGGCCGGGCGTGGGGTCGGGCCGGCCGCCCTCGGCGGGGGTGGGGGTGGCGGTGTCCGGCAGCAGGTCCGCCCCGAACCGCAACGCGAACACCACCAGCACCACCGGCACCACCACGAGGGCGAGGTAGACCAGCACGGCACTGGCGGCCGGACGGCCGGATGACGCCTTGTCAGGCGCATCGGCAGGTCGTGGCCGTGGGATGGACTCCCCAGTCACCTTGGGTTTTCGATACGGCATGTTCCCCTCACCACCTGGGCAGACGCGTACGGCCCACTACGGGCGGTACACGGCCAACGGTAAGGAGCGAAATCTGCCGTAAAGAGTGGTTCGCCCCCGATCAGCCGGACGGATGAATCAGGAGGGGCGCGCAAGACTCAGAACTCGTCGTTCTGCTGGCGGCAGGCGAGTGGAGGGCCGTACCGCGAGCCGGCGCGGAGGTTCCAGAGGGATGGGGCGTTGACCGTGTCCGGGTGGTCAAGCGACACGGCCCGGCGCACAGGGGGACGGCTGTGCGCCGGGGTGCTGGGGTCGTGCACACGTCGCGTGTCAGGGGGTAAAGCGGCCCGCCTTGATGCTGGCGAGCCAGGCGGCAATCTCGGATCGTTCGAAGAGCAGCGCGCCCCCGGCCGGATCCTTACTGTCCCGGACGCCGACGCGTCCGTCCACGTCCGCATTGACTTCCACGCAGTCGCCCCCAGCGGTGCTGTAGCTCGACTTACGCCACACCTTCGTACTCAGGTCACACATGGATGTCACCTCTCAGAACTCGTCGGCTCCCGCGACCTGCCCGATGGGGAAGACATGGCGCGAGCCGGCGCAGATGGTCTCCAGGACGTGCACTGGCGTGTCCTCGGTGGAGTAACTGGCCCGAAGGACCTGCACCACCCACTCACCCGGGTCGAGTTCCAGGGTCGTGGCCTCGAAGGTGGTCGCCGGGCGGGCGGTGAGAACTTCCTCCGCGTGACCGAAGCGGTAGCCCAACGCCTCGATGGCCGACTGGAGCGACGGCGTGACGAACTCCGGTTCGGCGATGCGCGTGTCACCGAAGAGGTCGGCCCGGAAGTAGCTGGTGGCGATGCGAACGGGCACATCGTCAGCGGTCATGAGCTTGCGTCGGGCCACGATGTCAGTGCCGGTTTCCACGCGCAGGCAGGAGCCAACATGCTCACTGGCCGGCTCCAGTCCCACATAGAGCATCCGCCGCTCCGGCCGGAGCCCTTGCTTCTCAGCCTCAACAAGAAAGAGCGAACGCGACCCTCGTACGGACGGCTCGGTCGGCAGGGCCCTCTGGACAAGAACACGCGGGCCTCGCGAGGCCGGTCCAGTCGGAGCCTTCGCCGTCGGCCCCTTACGCATCTGCGACACCCGACCGGGAGACACCCCGAGACTCCCTGCAATCTCTTCGAGGGTCATCCCGGCCTCACGCGCTTCAGCGATGGCCTGACGTCGCAGCTTCGCCGCCTCGGTCACAAGGCCCTGTTCCTCAGTCATCAACCGGCTCAGCAAGCGTGCTCGCTCCAGAGGATCGGTGATCTTGCTGGCTTCCCTCAGCGTCTGTAGATCCATGTCACGCTCCTCGGAGTCGACGCGATCAGTATGACTTTAGCCCCCCTATTGCACCCATCCTATCCACGCCTCTAAGGTCGGCTTTATCCCCCCTATAAGTCTGGGGAGGGCAAAGTCCCCCGAGGACGTTGAGACTCGTGCGCCAACACTGTCCGCCCTCGGGGGCCTTCGAGCATCGATCCTTGGAGTGTCACGATGCAGCAGCAGGTTACTCCGGCAAGCACCGATCCCTTCGCGCCGTTCGGGGGCTACGAGCAGGAACTCAGGGCCATGGTCACGGACATGGCGCCCCGTCTCTTCGCCGTCGTCCAGGAGTACGGGGAACGGCAGGACGCGCGCATCGCGGCGTGGGGGCTGGCGTTCAGGGACCACGTCGAAGTGGTCGGCTGCGGTGGCGCGTACCACCTCAACCTCGCCTCCACCGACAGCGCGGCGCGGCTCTTCGTGCGCCCGCAAACCAGGAGCCGCATCCTCTGGCTCGACGAGGCGGCCTGACACCGGCAGCCTCGTCGAGCCAGAGAAAACTTCCCGCCGCTCGCTGAGCGGCGGGAAGCACTCATGACAGGGCCGGCGATCCGCTCTCGGTTCCGGCCTCGCGCAGGGCCTGCCGGCACAGCGCGTCGGCCTGGCGGGTGGTCTCGGGGAGGCGGTAACGAGGCGCCGTGGCGAGGACGTGCCGGCAGGCCGCGTCCAGGCCGATGCGATGACCGGCGGAGACGTACACCGGCTTCACGCCCCGCTGCGTGCGCAGCACCCTCCCCACCACCTCCCCCTCGTGCACCAGGTCGGCACCGTCGCCCGGAGCCGCGCCGGGTTCGGCGTGTTCTCCGACCAAGCGGGTCTTGCCGACGCCGGCCGTGGGGAGGCCGGTCAGCACTCCGAGGTGGCAGGCCAGACCGAACCGCCGTGGGTGCGCCACGCCGTGGCCGTCACACAGGACCAGGTCGGGGACGGTGTCGAGCCGCTCCAGCGCGTCAAGAACGGTGGGCAGCTCGCGGAAGGCGAACAGTCCGGGGACGTAGGGGAACTCGGCCCGGCCGACGGCCACGGCGCTGTCCACGACCTCCAGGGTGAACGCGTCCAGCACCACGATGGCGGCGGCCAGTTGGTCGTCGGCCGCGCCGGCCGCGCCCGCGTAGGCCACGTCCACCCCGGCGATGGTGCGGACCCGCTCCGGCCCGGGGCCGAACGGCTCGGCGCGGGCGCGCAGCTCGTCCTGGATCCGGCGGGCGGCGGCCTCGTCGGCCGGGCGGGTGTGGGGCTGGAGGATCCGCATGGGCCGAACCTACCGCCGTACTCCGGGCCACGGGGGGTCGGTTCGGTTCAGCGCCGGGGCGGGCCGAGTCGGCTCAGTCGTGGTGGCGGTGGCGGCGCTGCTGGTCGGCACGCAGGGCGCGTTCCTCCGGGCCGGTCAGGCCGCCGCCCTCGGCCGGGCCCGGCGCTCCCCCGGTCTCGTTCAGCCAGGTGTCGCGCCCGCCGGGGGTGTGCGACTCCGGAGGCGGCTCCTTCATCTGCACCCGCCGACCCCAGATGAAGGCGCCGAGCAGCACCGCCACCGCGATCACGCCGATGATCACGAAGAGCGCGAACCAGGGATTGCTGTTGGAGCCCTCCCGGGACGGCACGCCGGCGGCCATGAGGAGGGGAACCACGCCGGTGGCCAGCACGGCTGGAAGCACGCGCCGTGGCTTCGACGCCGGCCCGGTGGGATCGTGCTGAGACTGGGCGCCCATGACAGAGCTTCCTTCCGATCACGATCATGCCTGTGCCAAGCGCGTACCCAGCCGGGATTCGTCCAATCTGCCAGGATTCAGACCGTTTTGGCCCCGACGGACACTCTCCAGCTCCCCACATGCCCCAGGGGGGCCGCGAGACCCCCTTCTTCAGGATCCCACGCCCACACAACCCACCGCAGCCCCCCACTCGCAGCCTGTGGATAACTCCACGCACCCCGCCCTGCCTTGCCCTGCCGCTGCCCTGCCATCACAGTGTTCCGGCCCCCACATGCCCCCAGGGGGGTCGCGAGGCCCCCTTCTTCAGGATCCCATGCGCTGAATACCCCCCGCAGCCCCCTACTTGCAGCCTGTGGATAACTCGGGTGGGGGGTGGAAATAGGGGGCGTGGGGGGGGTGGGAGGCGGGCTGGAGGGTGGAAGTAGGGGCGTGGGGGTGGGGTGGGGTGGGGCCGTTGGGATGGGGCGGCGGGGAGGTGAGGATGGGGGAAAGCGGGGAGAGGGGGCGCGGGCGGGCGGAGGGGGCGGTTGGGCGAAGCAGGCGCAGCCCGGCCCCGGGCGGCATCAATCAGCCCTGGGCCCGCTCGGCCTCCCGTACCTTCTCCCGGTACTCCAGCGCCGCCGCCCGCAGCGCCGCCTCCGGGTCCACGCCGTGCCGGTCGGCGAGCGCCACCACGTCCAGCAGCAGTCGCCCCACCGCCGCCTCGTCCACCCGTGCCCCGGCCGCCTCGCCCACGGCCGCAGCGGCCACGGCGCCGCCGGGCGCGTCCGGCACGGCCACGCCGCCCCGGCGCGCCCGGGAGAGCAGCTTGGCCGCCAGCGCCAGCGCGGGCAGCCCCGTCGGCACGCCGTCCACCACCGAGGCGCGGCCCTTCTCGGCCGCCTTCAGCCGCTCCCAGTTGGCGTCCACGTCCGCCGCCGACAGCGCCGTCGCGTCGGCGAAGACGTGCGGGTGCCGGTAGACCAGCTTGTCCACCAGGTCGGCCGCGACCTGCTCCAGCGAGAACGGGTCGGTGGGGTGCTCCTCGGCGATCCGGGCGTGGAACACCACCTGCAGCAGCACGTCCCCCAGTTCCTCGCGGAGCGCTGCCCGGTCGTCCGTCTCCACCGCCTCGACCAGCTCGTACGCCTCCTCGATGAGGTACTTAAGCAGCGAGGCATGGCTCTGCTCGGCGTCCCACGGGCAGCCGCCCGGGGAACGCAGCCGGTCCATGACCGCGACCAGGTCGGTCAGCGCGCTGCCCGTGTGTGGTCCGGCCCCCTCGGGGCGGCGGGGGCCTGGGCCCTGGGGACGGACGTCGTCGTGCTCAGCCGATGCCATGGATCCGAACCTACCCGGAGCGGGCGCGCCTCCGCCGGTCGGCCACCGACGCACCGGGCAGACGGGCAGACGGGCCGACGCCCAGACGCGCAGGCCGGCCCGGGCAGGCACGCAGGCAGGCCGCGCGCGCCCGGCGTCACATGCCGGCTTCGACGGCCCCCGGGCCCGCGGCCGGTTCCTGGTGGATCCACGGGGCGACGGCCGGGGTCAGGGTGAAGTCGTTCGGCCCCCAGTCGCCGTAGCGCGGGTTGACCGTGACACCGAGCCGTTCCGCCTCGCTGACCAGCACCTCCAGCCGGCGCTGCTGGCCCTCGGGGGTGGCCGGATCGGCGCCGGCGCGCTCCACCAGGGCGTCCTCCAGGAGCAGCACCCGCACCATGCGGTCGAAGTCCTCCGGCGCCACGCCCTGCTGGGCGAGCGCGGCGCGCAGGCTGTCCCCGCCGCCGGTCTGCTCCTCGATGTCGCGCCGGGCGTCCAGCACGGCCGTCTGCGTCACGGTGATCCCGGCGTCCTCGGCGGCCTGTTCCACCACGGAGAACTCGATCAGGTTGCTCAGCCGGCGCGACGGGTCCGCGGCGTTCATGCGCAGTTCGTCGGCCACCCGCGTGATCTCCGCGCTGGTGTCCTGGAACTGCGGGACGGTGATGCGGTCGGCGCCGACCACGGCGGCCGAGTTGGCGTGGGGCGTCCCGCAGGCGGTCAGCGCCAGCGCGGCGGCCAGGGCGGCGGCGGAGCCGTAGGCGATCTTTGCGGGTCGAGCTGCGGCGGCGCGGGACATGGGGTGGTGATCCCTCCAGGGCGCGGAGACAACCTGCGCACCCAAGATAGGCGTCGCGTGCCCGTCCGACTACGCCTTCGACGAGACTCGCTCCCGTCGGGCCACACGTCACCCGAACGCAGCACACGCCACAGGGGTGCGGGCGCCCGGCACACGGGTGCGGGCGGGCACCGCGCCGACACGGGGTACGGGCGCCGCGCCGACACGGGGGCGGGCGCCGCCGGGGCGACGCCCGCCAGGCCGCGGGGAGGCGGGGAGGACGGGAGCGCTGCCGGCTCAGGAACCGCCGGCCACGCCCACCGGCACGGACTCCAGGCCGTGCCGCTCCCGGGCGGTCGCCGCGATCCGGGTGAGGAAGTCGCGCACGTGGTTGGAGGCCGACGGGCTCAGCCAGCCGGGGTCGATGTCGCAGACCAGCACCTTCACCGGGCTGTCGGCCAGCACCATCGGCAGGGTGTGCACCACCGTGGAGGGGAAGCTGACCACCGTGGCCGCCACCGGTCCGCGGCGGGCCACCAGTTCCAGCGGAAGGTCCGGGCGCACGACCTCCAGCCCGGCGGCGGCGATCCGTTCGAGCTTGTCCGGCCGCTCCCGGCGGTGTGCGAAGTAGCGGTCGGCGCCGAGCCGCTCGGCGAGGGCCCGCACGCCGTCGAGGTAGCGCTCGGTGTCCACCACGCCGGTCTCGGCCAGCGACGAGCCGATCAGGTCCACCCGGTCCTCCACCCGCGGCGCGGCGAACCGGCGGCGGGTCCAGGTGAAGCGGTTCTCGGTGACGGTGATGCCGGGCGGGGGCGGGGGCGTCAGCGAGCTGAACAGCTCCACCCGCTGGACCGGGCCACCGTCCCCCCCGGCGCCCGGGGAGAGCCGGCGGGCGGCGGCGACCGCCGCGCGGGGCGGGACGCCGTCGCGGTGCCAGCGCACCAGGGGCCGGCCCTCGGCGAGCAGCGGCACCAGCTCCATGGTGGCCGTGCCGTCGTCGACCAGCACCACGTCCCGGGCCCGGCTGAGCGGCAGCAGCCGCTGGATCAGCCCGGAGAAGGGGTCGCCGATGACCAGTCGGCGGGCGCCCAGCAGCCGGGGCAGCAGGGCGGAGCCCGAGCGCAGCAGGCCGGCGGCGCCGGCCCGCACGTCGTAGGGGGTCACCCGCACGCCCTCGCCGCGCGCCAGCCTCGCCACGGCGGCGAGCTGCTCGCGGGTGGCGGGGTCCCTGGGGAGCAGGACGGCCGCCTCCACGGGAGAGCCGCCCGCGGACGGCGGCGCCGGGACGCGCGGACCGGGGAGGGCCCCCGGGGCGGACCCGGCCGCGCCGCGCGGGGCGGCGGCGGCCGGGTCGCCCTGGGGGCCGCCGGCGCAGGCCCATTCCAGGAGGTTGAGCAGCTGCGCCGGGCTCTCCACCAGCGCGAGGGTTCGGGTCATGCGGTGGCTTCGGCCGCCTCGGCGGCCAGCTGCCCCGGAACGCGGCGCAGCTTGCGCATGGCCGCCTTCTCGCCCTCGTAGACCTTCTTCACGCCGTCGCCGAGGGCGGTCTCGATGGTGCGGATGTCGCGCACCAGGCGCTGCAGGCCGCCCGGCTCGACGGAGGCGGCCTGGTCGGAGCCCCACATGGCGCGGTCGAGGGTGATGTGGCGCTCGACGAAGGTGGCGCCCAGGGCCACGGCGGCCAGGGTGGTCTGCAGGCCGGTCTCGTGGCCGGAGTAGCCGATCGGCACGTTCGGGTACTCGCGCTCCAGGGTGTTGATCATCCGGAGGTTGAGCTCCTCGGCCGGGGCCGGGTAGGTGCTGGTGGCGTGGCAGAGCACGATGCGCTCGCTGCCGAGCACCTCCACGGCGTGCCGGATCTGGCGCGGGGTGGACATGCCGGTGGACAGGATGACGGTCTTGCCGGTCTCCCGCAGGCGGATCAGCAGCTCGTCGTCGGTGAGGGAGGCGGAGGCCACCTTGTGGGCGACGACGTCGAGCTTCTCCAGGAAGTCGACGCTGGGCACGTCCCAGGGGGAGGCGAACCAGTGGATGCCGCGCTCGGTGCAGCGCTCGCCGATGGCGCGGTAGTCGTCCTCGCCGAACTCCACGCGGTGGCGGTACTCCAGGTAGGTCATCACGCCCCACGGCGTGTCACGCTCGATCTCCCACTGGTCCTTGGGGACGCAGATCTCGGGGGTGCGCTTCTGGAACTTCACCGCGTCACAGCCGGCCTCGGCGGCGGCGTCGATGAGCGCGAACGCGTTCTCCAGGTCGCCGTTGTGGTTGATGCCGATCTCACCCACGATGTAGACCGGCTGGCCCGGCCCCACCTGACGGTCGCCGATGGTGCGGACGCGCGCCGGGTTGGAGGTGGGGTAAGTCATCAGGAGAGTTCCTTTCCGAGGATCCAAGCCGCGATCTCGCGGATGGCACCGTACCCGCCGCGCACGGTGGTCACCGCGCGTGCTCTGGCACGGACGACGTCATGCGCATCGGCGACCGCGATGGGCCAGCCGACCAGGTCGAAGCAGGGGAGGTCGTTGACGTCGTTTCCGACGTAGACCACCCGCTCCGGCGCGATTCCCTGTTCCTCGCACCACTTCTTGAGGGCGAGGTCCTTGCGGTCGATGCCGTGCAGGACGGGCACGCGCAGCTTGGCGGCCCGGGCGGCGACGACCGGGTTGGTCTCGGTGGACAGGATCAGCACGGGGATCCCGGCGCGGCGCAGCGCCGCGATGCCGAGGCCGTCACCGCGGTGGACGGATACCGTCTCGCGGCCTTCGGAGTCGACCTGCACCCGGTCGTCGGTCTGGGTGCCGTCGAAGTCGAGGACGATGGCGTCGATGGCGTCGCGTTCGGGGCGCGGGGTGACCTCGACGTCGGGGGCGGCGGCGCTGTCCAGCAGCGGGGCCAGGGCGCGGGCGCGGGCGAGCTCGTTGGGCTCGTCGATCTCCAGCACGCGGGCGGGGTCGGTGCGCACCAGGGCGACGCGGCCGAAGAAGCGGTGGCCGGCGCGGCGGAGTCCGGCGGTGCGCATGGCGTAGGCGGCGCCGGTCTCCAGGAGGTCCTGCGGGCGGTCCTGGCGGCGGGGCCGGAACGCGGCGTCGTGGTTGACGCCGTGCGCGCCGGTGGGGCCGGCGGTGGCGCCGCCGGGGGTGGCGGTGGTGGCCTCGGGGTCGCCCTCGCGCCAGACGAAGCCGTGGAAGGGGGCGACGGTGAGCGCGGAGTCGGCGCCGTCGACGGTGACCGCGGCGATGACGCCGTCGATGTCCTGGGCGGTGATGAAGGGGCTGGTGCACTGGACGAGGACGACCACGTCGGCCTCGGCGTCGCCGTGGCGGGCGGCGTCGGCGTCGACCGCGTGCAGCAGGGCGGACTCGCTGGTGGCGCCGTCGCCGGCCAGTTCGGCGGGGCGGTCGATGACGTCGGCGCCGGCCTGGCGGGCGACGGCGGCGATGCCCGGGTCGTCGGTGGAGACGACCACGCGGGTGGCGCGGCGGGCGGCGAGCGCGGCCTGCACGGCGCGGGCGACCAGCGGGATGCCGCCGACGGGGGCGGTGTTCTTCCCGGGCACGCCCTTGGAGCCGCCGCGGGCGGGGATGACCACCAGGGCGGTGGCGGTGGGCGTCGCCGCGGGGTGCGGGAGCTGCGCGGGAATGGTGGTGGGGGCGGGGGTGCTGCCGGCGCCGTCGTCGTTGACGGATGCTGCGGGATTCACGTGGAACTGACCCTTCGTTGCGTTCTCGGTCACAACTGCCCCCACCGGCGGACCGCCCGGCCGTCGGAGATCACGACGGCGGCGGCCGCCCGAAGGCCCGCCCACCGGTGTGACGAGGGAGGGCGTGTTCGTGGTCGTGTCATCGTTGCTCTTCTCCGTTACCGGGTTCCGTCGCGTGCCCACCGCGTCATCACTCGTGGTGACTGGGGCCGAACGACCCGGCAGCGTCCGCGGGGGACACGACGTCGTGGGTGATCCGGCGACCCGGGGAGGACCATGGGGCGACGGAGTAGATCACGTCCGCGGGAGCAGTCCGCCGCACCGAGCCAGCCGCACCGACCGGCCGAGAATCTGACAGCTTCACACCGGGCAGAGGCTTCTCATGTTAGCGCATAGTCAGACACGTTGCATCCCCAGCGTTGTGACAGTGCTCACACTCAAAAGCGCTCGGCCCAGCGGCCGGCCGCCCGTGGCTCCACTTAAGCGCGGCGCCGGCGCTCCTGACGGAACGCGGGGAGAACAGCAGGGAAACAAGAGACGTGCCCACGATCAACGACCATTCGTGGACACGTCTCATCCCTTGACAGCGCGAGAAGGAAGCGGAGCGGGGACCTCCGCTTCAGCCGCCGCAGGGGCCTGCCGTCAGAGCTGTCCCCAGCGACGCACCGCCGGCGCCACGCGCTGCACGGCGACCCGGTAGGCGGTGCGCGCCCCGTTGCGCACGACCTCGCGCACCACGCGCTGGGCGGCCGGCACGGGGCCGGCCTGGGCGGCAGCGGAGTCGTTGAACCCCCGGAGCGGGACGCCCTGGGGGTCCAGACCGTTCCGGGCGAGGATGCGCGGCAGGTAGCCGCCGGCGTTCTCCACGGTGTAGTAGGGGCGCAGGGGCGGCAGCGCCTCGGCGGCGCGGAGCTCGCCGATGCGCTCCCGCAGGGCGCGGAAGGGTTCGTCGTCGTCGACGCCGTGGCGGCGCAGCCAGGCCGGGTCGGCGACGGGGGCGGCGCCGGCGTCTATGGCGTCCCAGGAGGTGGCGCAGCCGGAGCCGACGAACTGGTGGTTGCCGAGCACCTCGCGGACGCCGAGGTCGGTGAGGACCGCGGTGGGGATGCCGCGGTACATGGCCTCCAGGGCGGCGGTGGAGCTGACGGTGACGCACAGGTCGGTGCGGTCCAGGACGTCGGACATGTTGCCGTAGACGAGCTGGAGGTTGGGCGGGGCCCCGTTCGGCAGGCGGCGCACCAGGTGCTGGTAGGGGTACTCCTCGATGTGGGTGGTGTGCTCGCCGGGGCGGCTGCGCAGCTTGACCAGCACGTCGCGTTCGGGGTGGCGGCGGGCGTGCTCCGCGGCGCGCCGGATGAGGTACATCCGTTCGGCGCGGTCGGCGGGGCTGGAGGGCTGGGTGACGAAGCACACCGTGTAGCGGCGTTCCCCGCGTTCGCTGGCGGCGGGTTCGTAGGGGGCGCCGCCGAGGAAGGGGAGCGCCGTGCGCACGACGGAGTCGGGGTCGACGCCGAGGGGTTCGTAGACGGCGCGGAAGCGGTCGACGTCGGCGGCGCTGTTGGCCAGGACGACGTCGGCGCCGGCGCGCAGCAGCAGGCCGTCGGTGAGCTTCTCGTAGACGACGCCGACGTAGCCGGTGACGACGACCGGGCGGCGGGGCGCGTCGCCCCAGGCGCGCCGCAGGCCGTGCAGGGCGGAGGCGATGGTGCCGCCGACTCCGGCGAGGATGACGACGTCCGCGGTGCGCAGGCCGGAATCGGCGAGGAGCTCCGCCATGGTGACCTCACGGGCGAAGTCGGGACGTACGCCGACCTCCTCCAGCTGGCGCCGGGTGGGGGTGGCGCGGCCGCGCAGGAAGTGCGCGTGCAGCTCCGCGTCGCCGTCGATCTGGCGCGCCAGCAGCGCGCCCCACTTCCAGCGCGAGTCGGAGTCCGCGAAGACGTCGATGCGCATGTGTTTCCGTGTCACTCGCCTGCTCCCGGGAATCGCCTGCTGTTCCGCTCCACCCCGGGCGTCAGGGGCGTTGCCGCCGGCCGGATCCCGTGGTGGCGGAGGAGTTCGCCGATCCTTCGGGGATGCGGGGGGCAGGGGCGGTTCAGAACGGGCACGGAGAGAAACGTAGGAAGGATCGATGACGCCATGCCCAACAGTAAGCTAATGAGAGGTTAACAGGCGGCAGACAAGTATCCACATCGGGGTCAGACTGTTACAAATCGGTCACCAATTGGCGGCTTTTCGGCCGCCGTCACCGGCAACTCACACACCGAGTTCATCGCACACACATCCGTCGTTCACCCTCAGTACACCTGTACGGCATCGAACACCCGAGCACGGCCACTAGAGTGGCCGACACGTGCGGCCGGACGCGACGACGGACGCAGTAGTCTCCATCCGGGCGTGGCCCTGCACCCCGCCCCATCACTGCCGGTATCTGGAGTCCCCTTGTGAAGCTTTCGGTCATCGTCCCTTTCTACAATGTGCAGGAGTATGCTCCGGACACACTGCGCAGCCTCGCCGTCAACGCCAGGGACGACTTCGAATTCCTGCTGGTGAACGACTGCGCCAGGGACGCGACACCCGAGATATTGGAGCGCTTCGCCCCCCGTCTGCCCAACGCCCGGGTGATCCACCACGAGGTCAACCGCGGCCTCGCCGGGGCCCGCAACACCGGGCTGGACGCGGCGCAGGGGCGCTACATCGCGTTCCTGGACGGCGACGACTGGCTGGGGCCCGGTTACCTGGAGCAACTGCTCGCCGCCATCGAGCGGCACGGCTGCGACTTCATCCGGGTGGACCACGTCCAGGTGACGGGGCGCAAGCGGGTCATCCACCGGGCGCCGGAGGCGCGCCGCAACCAGGTGCTGGACCCCCGCGACTCGATACTACCGGCGGACCAGTCCACCATGGTGGACTACCCGTACGCCTGGGCCGGCGTCTTCGACGGCGAGCGCATGGACCGCGAGCTGCTGCGCTTCGACGCCCAGCTGCGCACCGCCGAGGACCGCCCCTGGATCTGGCGCCTGCACCGCAAGGCCGAGTCCTACGCCGTCGTCAGCCTGCACGGCCTGTTCTACCGGCGCGGCATCAGCTCCTCGCTGACCCAGATCGGCGACATCCGGCAGCTGGACTTCATCGCGTCGTTCGACACCGTCCTGGCCGAGCTGGCCGACGACCCGGAGGTCGGCCGCCTGATGCCCAAGGCCGTCCGGACCTACTGCGCGATCATCGCCCACCACCTGAAGAACTCGGAGCGGTACGAGCCGGAGGTCGCGCGCCGGCTGCGCACCATGGCGCGGGAGGCGCTGGACTCGATGGACCAGGACGTGCTGAAGCAGACGTTCGACGCCATGCCCCCGGAGCGGCGGGCGCTGCTGGGCCGCCTGCGCGGTCGCGTGCGGACGGCGGTCAGCCTGTGATCAGGATCGCCGCCGCCTCCACCCTGTACGGGGCCGCGACCGTCGCCGCGGCGCTGGACGCCGGCATGTTCGGCGAGGACCGCCCGGGTGACCGCACCATCCTGCTGGTGTGCAACAACGTCGCCGTGCCGGAGATCACGCCCGCCCTGGACGAGATGCCCGGGTTCGAGGCGCTTCGGCCGGCCTTCGACGCGGTGGTGTCCTGGAACCAGGTCATCCGGCCCTACCACCCGAGCGGCTGGTCGCCCCGCGCGGACGACTGCGTGCTGTGGGAGCGGGCCTTCCGCCGCGAGCTCGACCTCGGCGACGAGCCGGTGGAGCTGCTACTGGAGTCCATCCAGGTCAACCCGGCCCGCGCCATCGCCGCCGTCTTCCCGGACGCGCCGGTCGAGGTCTACGCCGACGGCCTGATGAGCTACGGCCCCACCCGGGACAAGCTCCCGCCGTCCCTGCACCGGCGCATCCGCCGGCTGCTCTACCTCGACCTGGCCCCGGGGCTGCGTCCGCTGCTGCTGTCCGAGTACCAGGTCCCCGCCGAGACGGTGCCGCTCGACGCCGTGCGCAAGGTGCTGGCGGAGGTCACCACCGCCTCCGCGGCGGCGGTCGCGGCGGCCCGTCCGGTCGTCGAGGAGGGCGCGCAGGGCCCCGCCCTGCTGCTCGGCCAGTACCTCGCGGCGCTGGACATCCTCACCCCGCAGGAGGAGGAGGAGCTCCACGTGCGGATGGTGCGCGGCGCGGTCGCCGCGGGCCACCGGAACGTGGTGTTCAAGCCGCACCCCTCCGCGCCCGAGCGCTACTCGCGCGCCCTGGAGGAGGCCGCCTCCGCCGCCGGGGCCACCCTGAGCGTGTACGACCAGCCGGTGCTCGCCGAGGTGCTCTACGAGACGCTCCGGCCGGGCCTGGTGGTCGGCTGCTTCTCCACGGCGCTGCTGACCGCCGCGGCGCTCTACGACATCCCCGTGGCCCGGGTGGGCACCGAGCTGCTGTTCGAGCGCCTGACGCCCTACGAGAACAGCAACCGGATCCCGGTGGTCGTCGTGGACACGCTCGTCCCGGACCTCGGCGACCCGCAGGCGCTGCGGCGCGCCGACGGCGGCCTGCTGCTGGACGAGGCCGGCACGGTGGACCGGCTGGCGCCGCTGGTGCGGGCCGTGGGCTACTGCATGCGCTCCGAGGCGTACCCGCACCTGCGGGAGGAGACCATCGCCTGGCTCAACACCCACCTGCCCGCCGAGAAGCGCTACTTCAAGCGGCGCCGGCTGACCGCGCTGGAGCTGCCCGGGGGGCTGCCCGTCCGGGCGCGCCGCCTGCGCAAGAACCCGGTGGTCCGCAAGGTCGCGATGACGGTCCGCAACCGGTTCTGACCGGCCCGGCGCCGGTTCCGGGCGACGGGGCCAAGACGCGAGGAGGGGGATCGACCACCGGGTCGATCCCCCTCCTCGCGTTCGCGCGTCGTGCGGGCGCCGGCGGCCCCGCCGGGGCGGTGGCCGCCGACGACGTCAGCCCCGCGGGTCGGCTCCACCGCCGGCACCGGCGGGGACGTCCGCGGTGGGGCGCCCGGCCGCCGCGCCCGCCTGGCCGGGGACCGGCGGCGCGCCGGCCCCCCGGCTGGCGGCCGTCTCCGCGTTCACGGCCGTCTCCTTGCCCGCGGCCGTCTCCTTGCCCGCGGCCGGACCGTCCGGGCGCAGCATGATCACCCGCGACACCAGGAAGGTGACCGGGATCGCGGCCATCGCCGCGACCAGCGGGGCGAAGCGGTCCCCCATGCCCACCAGGTCCACCAGCACGTAGACGCCGCCGGTGGTGATCACGAAGTTGGTGACGTTGGTGAGCGGGAACAGCAGGAACTTCCGCCAGGTCGGACGGGTGCGGTAGGTGAACCAGGAGTTCATGAAGAACGAGCCGACCATGCTCAGCGCGAAGGCCCCGACGTGCGCCACCAGATAGGGCAGGAAGGAGAGGCCGAGCAGGTACAGGGCGTAGTACGTGCCGGTGTTGACCACACCGACCAGGCCGAAGCGGACCGCCTGCCAGAACATCAGCGCCCCACGCCCTGGGCGGAGCGCTGGCCGACCAGCTCGGACTCGGGGCGTCCGCCGTCCCGTCCGGAGAACCGCACGGCGAGCGGCTCCAGGGCGCTGTCGATGTTGGAGCGGCGCACCAGGTAGTGCGGGCGCCGCTTGACCTCGTAGTAGATGCGTCCCACGTACTCGCCCACCACGCCCAGCATGATCATCTGGGTGCCGGAGAGCCCGGTGATGGCAACCAGCAGGGTCACGTAACCGGGGACGTCCGGACCGTTGAAGATCGCGGAGCCGACCACCCACACCACGTAGAGGGCGGCCAGGGCCATCAGCACCAGTCCGAGGTAGACGGACAGCCGCAGCGGCCGGTTGTTGAAGGAGAGCAGGCCGTCGAGGCCGTAGTTGAGCAGCTTCCCGAACGTCCACTTGCTCTGCCCCTCCTCCCGCAGGGCGTTCTCGTACTCGAAGGTCACGGTGTCGAAACCGACCCAGGAGAACAGGCCCTTGGAGAAGCGGTTGTACTCGTTCAGCTCCAGCAGGGCGTCGACCGCGCGGCGGGAGAGCAGGCGGAAGTCGCCGACGCCGTCCACCAGCTCGACGTCCACCAGCCGGTTGATCAGCCAGTAGTACAGCCGCGCCATGAGCGTCCGGCTGAAGCGGTCGCCCTTCCGGGTCCGCCTGGCGATGACCTGGTCGTGGCCGGCGGCGTGCAGCTCCAGCATCCGGTGCATGAGCTCCGGCGGGTGCTGCAGGTCGGCGTCCATGATGATCACGGCGTCGCCCGTGGCGTTGCGCAGCCCGGCGAGCATGGCCGCTTCCTTGCCGAAGTTCCGGCTGAACGAGACGAAGCGGACGCGCGAGTCCCGCTCGGCCAGCTCCTCCAGCAGGCGCGCGGTGGCGTCGGAGCTGCCGTCGTCCACGAGGACCATCTCGTAGTCGTGGCCGGTGTCCTGAGCGATTTCACTGACCCGCGAATGGAACCGCTCGATCACCCGCTCCTCGTTGAAGCACGGCACGACGATCGAGAATCGCATCTTTGCCCCCAAGGCAGGGTCCAAACCCCGGGCGTCGTCTTCGAGTCGCCGTTCGATCGGCGCAGCAGCCACGGGACAGGGCTGGACAGGTGTCACAACACGCTAGGGAGCTTACCTGTCGAGTAGGTGAACTCCAAGGCAACAGGGGGTTGGCTACAACAGGCTATCAGCCGACGAACCTGGCGCCGGAGGATTGACTGTTATTGTCGCCGCAAAAACAGGAGCCCCCTCCCGGGCAGTCCGTTCCGCGCGCGTGCCAGAATCGCAACTGGAGGAAGAATGCCGACCGCCACCGGCCGGGGCCGCCCCACCCCCGCGGGCGCGGAACCCCCCGCTCAGGACGACCACCCCGAGGCGGCCCGCACACCACCCCCGCGGGACGGCACCGGGACCACCCGGCGACGGCTGCCGGCGCACGGCGGACGCACGGCCGCGGCGGCCGGCGCGCTCGCCACGCTCGCCTTCTGCCTGTCGCAGATCGCCGGGAGCATCTTCCCCTTCGGCCCCGCGTCCCGCAACGTCAACGACCTCGCGAACCAGTACGTCCCGTACCACGCGCACCTGCGCGACCTCCTCCTCGGCCGCGGCGACGGCGACTGGCTGTTCAACTGGCAGTCCGGATACGGCTCCAGCTTCCTGCCCGACGTCGGCACCTACCTCAGCAGCCCGATCAACCTGCTGGTCGTCCTCTTCCCGCACGACCGCATCGACCTGGCGGTCCACACCATCATCGTGGTGAAGATCGCCCTCGCCGCCGCCGTCATGGCGTTGCTGCTGCTCCGCATCGCCCCGGGCGGCCCCGACCGGCGGGCCCCGTGGCCGGTCGCCGCGGTGCTCGGCGCGGCCTACGCGCTGTGCGGCTGGACGCTCTCCGCCGGCTCGTACAACCCCATGTGGCTGGACGGCCTGATCGGCCTGCCCCTGCTCTTCCTCGTCGCCGAGTGGGCCCGCGAGGGCCGCCACGCCGTGCTCTCCCCGGTGGTCGTCGGCTACGTCTGGTTCACCAACTTCTACACCGGCTACATGACGACCGTGGGCGCCGCCGTCTACCTGCTCATCCGGCTGAGCGCCGGCGCCGCCGGCCCGCGCGAGTGGGGCGCCACCCTGCTGCGCGCCGTGCGCGCCGTCGCCATCGGCATCGCCATGGCCGCCCCCCTGGTGGCCGTGATCTACCTCGCCACCCGGACCGCCAGCCCGATACCGCCCGCCGAGTTCGCCCCGAGCAGCTGGAACGACGTGCTCGCCCGGCTGCTCCCGGCCACCTACAGCTTCTCCGCGCCGGCGCTCTTCGTCGGCACCGGCACCCTGCTCGTCGCGCTCAGCCTGCCCTTCCACCGGCAGGTCGCCCCGCGCACCCGGCTGGTGTGGTCCCTCGCCCTGGTCGGCGTCGCCGTCTCCTTCCAGTGGACGCCCACCCACCTGCTGTGGCACGCCTTCACCTCGCCCAACGGCAGCTCCTACCGCCAGGCCTTCGTGCTCAGCGCCCTGCTGGTCGTCGCGGCCTGGCTGGCCCTCGCCCACGGCCTGCCGGACCGCAGGGCCCTGCTCGGCGGCGGCGTGCTCGCCGTGCTCCTCCTCGCCGGGGCGGCCGGCAGCCAGTACCTCAGCGACCGGTCGGTGCCGCTCTTCGTGGCCTGCGCCGTCGCCACCATCGGCGGGATCGCCCTCGCCCGGTGGGCCCGCGCCCGCGGCACGACCGCCCTCGCCCTCGGCGTCGTGGTGGCCCTGGCCGCCGTGCAGTGCGTGGAGGCGGCCGTCGCCAACCTGGAGATCGAACGGGCCCGCGTGGAGCACCTGGACGACTACCCCACCTGGGGCCCGTGGCACGACGGCATCCGCCGCGAGGTGCTCGCCGGCGACGGCTGGCCGGAGTACCGCACCGACACCGGCGAGTCCCGCATCACCGGCAACGACCCGATGCTGTTCGGCGGGCAGGGAGCCAACTACTACAGCAGCCTGACGTCCGAGACCATGGTGAACACCTACACCGCCCTCGGCTTCGGCTGGACCTCCACCCAGCGCTCCCCCCGCTCCCTGGACAACCCGGTCACCGACGCCATCTACTCCGTCGGCGTCCGGGTCCGCTCCCCCGAGGGCTCCGACAACACCGCCGACGACGTCACCTCCACCCGCACCGAGGTCCCCCCGCTGGTCACCGTGCGCCCCGGCGGCGAACCGCCGCGCTTCGGCGCCAACGCCTTCGAGAACCAGGAACTGCTGCTCGGCAGCGACGTCTACGAGGTGCCCACCACCACGGTGACCGCGCGCCAGGACTCCACGGTCACCGAACACGACGACGGCCACACCACGATCGACCCCGCCGAGGACACCGACGGCCCCACCCACCTCCTCCAGGCCCGCTGCGCCCCCGGCACCGACGTCTACCTGTGGGCCCCCGACTACCGGGGCGTGGCCGCCCTGGCCGGCACCGAGGGCTCCATGATCCGCAGCCGGATGCCCTCCCAGGGCGCCGGCATGCGCCACCTGGGCACCGTCCCGGACTCCGGCGAGGTCACCGTCGAACTCGACGCCGAACGCCCCGCCGCCCTGCCCGCGGGCCCCGTCGGCTGCCTCGACGACGCCGCCCTCGACCAGGCCGTCCAGGACCTCACCGAGACCGGCGCCACCGACATCGAGGTCGGCGGGCACTCCATCAGCGCCGAACTGCCCGCCGGCACCACCGGATGGGCCGTCATCGCCGCGCCCCGCATCTCCGGCTGGAGCTGCGCCTCCGGCGACGGCACCCCCCGCCCCGCCGACGACTACCTCGGCCTGCTCGCCGTGCCGCTGGAGGACGGCGACACCACCGTCAGCTGCTCCTTCCGCCCCCCGGGCATGCGCCTGGGCGGCGCGGTCGGCACCGCCGGCCTCGCCGGACTGGTCCTCATCGGCATCCTCGACCGGCGCCGCCGCCGCACCGCCGACACCCCGCCCCCGCCCGCCGTCCCCCGGCAGGCCCCGTAACCCCCGGTGGGTCGGGACCCCCGGTCCCGACCCACCACCCCCCGCCGACGCCCACCCGGCCCCGCCCCCGGCGCTACGCCTTCGGGCGGGGCTGGGCCATTTCCACGAACATGGCCTCCAGGAAGTCGCGGCACCAGGCCATCAGCTCCCGGCCGACCAGCGGGCGGCCGCCGATGGCCGCCGTCGTCGGGCGCGGGACCAGCAGCTGGCGCGCCGACTCCTTCACCACCGAGCGCGGGTACAGGCGCTTCAGCCGCAGCTCCTGCGACTCCCGCAGCTCCACCGGCCCGAACCGGACGTTGTTGCCCTGCAGGGTGACGTCCTCGATGCCGCAGTCCCGCGCCAGCAGCCGCAGGTCCGCCACCAGCAGCAGGTTCTCCACCTGCTCCGGCAGCGGGCCGTAGCGGTCGGTCAGCTCCTCGCGCACCTGCTCGATCCCCTCCTTCGAGGAGATCGCCGCGATCGACCGGTACGCCTGCAGCCGCAGCCGCTCACCCGGCGCGTAGTCGTGCGGGACGTGCGCGTCCACCGGCAGCTCGATCTTGACCTCCAGCGGCGGCTCCGCGACCTCCTCCGCGCCCCCGGCGGCCAGCTGCTCGCGGTACTCGGTGACCGCCTCGCCCACCATCCGCATGTACAGGTCGAAACCCACGCCCGCGATGTGCCCGGACTGCTCCCCGCCCAGCAGGTTGCCGGCGCCGCGGATCTCCAGGTCCTTCATGGCCACGTACATGCCCGCGCCCATCTCGGTGTGCTGCGCGATCGTCGCCAGCCGCTCGTGCGCCGTCTCGGTCAGCGGCTTCTCCGGCGGGTACAGGAAGTAGGCGTAGCCCCGCTCCCGGCCACGGCCCACCCGGCCGCGCAGCTGGTGCAGCTGGGACAGGCCGAAGGTGTCGCCGCGCTCCACGATCAGCGTGTTCGCGTTCGAGATGTCGATGCCCGACTCCACGATGGTGGTGGCCACCAGGACGTCGAACTCCTTCTCCCAGAAGTCCACCACCACCTTCTCCAGCGCCGTCTCCCCCATCTGGCCGTGTGCCGTGGCGATCCGCGCCTCCGGCACCAGCTCGCGCAGCCGCTGCGCCGCCCGGTCGATGGTCTCCACCCGGTTGTGGATGTAGAACACCTGGCCCTCGCGCAGCAGCTCCCGGCGGACCGCCGCGGCGATCTGCTTGTCCTCGTACGGCCCGACGAAGGTCAGCACCGGGTGCCGCTCCTCCGGCGGGGTGGTGATCGTGGACATCTCCCGGATGCCGGTCACCGCCATCTCCAGCGTCCGCGGGATCGGCGTGGCGGACATGGTCAGCACGTCCACGTTCGCCCGCAGCTTCTTCAGCTGCTCCTTGTGCTCGACGCCGAACCGCTGCTCCTCGTCGACGATGACCAGGCCGAGGTCCTTGAAGCGGGTCGAGGAGGCGAACAACCGGTGGGTGCCGATCACCACGTCCACCGTGCCGTCGGACAGGCCGCTCAGCACCGCCTCGGCCTCCTTCTCGCTCTGGAAGCGGGACAGCGCCCGCACCGTGACCGGGAAGTTGGCGTACCGCTCGGAGAACGTCGAGTAGTGCTGCTGCACCAGCAGCGTGGTCGGCACCAGCACGGCCACCTGCTTGCCGTCCTGCACCGCCTTGAACGCGGCCCGCACCGCGATCTCGGTCTTGCCGTAGCCCACGTCGCCGCAGATCAGCCGGTCCATCGGCACCGGCTTCTCCATGTCGGCCTTGACCTCGCCGATCGTGGTCAGCTGGTCCGGGGTCTCCGCGTACGGGAAGGCGTCCTCCAGCTCCCGCTGCCACGGCGTGTCCGGGCCGAAGGCGTGCCCCGGCGCGGCCATCCGCGCCGAGTACAGCTGGATCAGCTCGCCGGCGATCTCCTTGACCGCCTTGCGCGCCCGCTGCTTGGTCTTCGCCCAGTCCGCGCCGCCCAGGCGGTGCATCGACGGCGCCTCGCCACCCACGTACTTGGTGATCTGCTCCAGCTGGTCCGTCGGCACGAACAGCCGGTCCCCCGGGTGCCCGCGCTTGGCCGGCGCGTACTCCAGCACCAGGTACTCGCGGGTGGCGCCCTGCACGGTGCGCTGCACCATCTCCACGTAGCGGCCCACGCCGTGCTGCTCGTGCACCACGTAGTCGCCGGCCTGCAGGGTGAGCGGATCCACCTGCTTGCGGCGGCGCGACGGCATCCGCCGCATGTCCTTGGTGGAGGACTTCTGCCCGGCCAGGTCGGTCTCGGTGAGCAGCGCCACCTTCAGCTCCGGGGCCAGGAACCCGTGGTCCAGGCCGGCCGTCGCCACGTGCACCACCGACGGCTCCGGCGAGCCGGGCAGCTCCGGATCCAGCCGGGCCGCCACGCCCTCCCCGCCCAGCACCTCCACCAGCCGGGCGGCCGAGCCGGCGCCCTCGGTGGCCAGCACCGCGCGCCAGCCGTCGGAGAGCCAGCCCTTCAGGTCCGCCAGCGCCCGGGCGGTGTCACCGCGGTAGGTCTCCACCTCCACCAGGCCCAGGTGCAGCGCGTCCGCCTCGGCGGCGGAGGCGTCCAGCGCCGAGAGGGAGACCGGCGACGGGTCGCCGGCGTCACCGCCGCTGGTGGCGAACGGGCTCATCGACCACCACGGCATGCCCAGCTCCCGGGCGCGCTCCCGCACGTCCGCGATGCCCCACAGCGAGGCGGCGGTGACGTCCACGTCCCCCACCTCGTCCAGCGGCCGGTCCCCGCCGACCGCCGCCGCCACCCAGGACGCCTGCTGGAACTCCCGGCTGGTCGCCACCAGGTCACCGGCCCGGGTGCGCACCCGCTCCGGGTCGCAGACCACGGTCAGGCTGCCCGCCGGCAGCACGTCGATCAGCAGCTCCATGTCGTCCACCAGCACCGGCGCCAGCGACTCCATGCCCTCCACCGCGATGCCCTCGGCGATCCGGCCCAGGATGTCGCCCAGCTCCGGATGGCGCTCGGCCAGCTCGGCCGCGCGCGAGCGCACCGCGTCGGTGAGCAGCAGCTCACGGCAGGGCGGCGCCCACAGGCCGTGCTCGCACACCTCCAGCGAGCGCTGGTCGGCGACCTTGAAGTAGCGGATCTCCTCGACCGTGTCGCCCCAGAACTCCACCCGCAGGGGGTGCTCCTCGGTGGGCGGGAAGACGTCCAGGATGCCGCCGCGCACCGCGAAGTCGCCGCGCTTCTCCACCAGCTCCACGCGGGCGTAGGCGGCGGCCGCCAGCCGCTCCACCGTCTCGTCCAGCGAGATGTCCTGCCCGGCGCGCAGCGCCACCGGCTCCAGGTCGGCCAGCCCGGCGACCTGCGGCTGCAGCACGCTGCGCACCGGCGCGACCACCACCCGGACCGGGCCCGCGGCGGGGTCGGCGCCGGGCGAGAGGTCGGGGTGGGCGAGCCGGCGCAGCACCGCCAGGCGGCGGCCGACGGTGTCCGAGCGGGGCGAGAGGCGCTCGTGCGGCAGGGTCTCCCAGGCGGGGTACTCCACGACGCTGTCCGGCGGCAGGAGCGAACGCAGGGCGGCGACCAGGTCCTCGGACTCCCGGCCGGTGGCGGTCACGGCGAGCACCACGCCGCCACCGCCGGGCGTGCCGCCGCGGTCGCCGGCGCCCGCCAGGGCGCGGGCCCGGGCCAGCGAGGCCAGCACGAAGGGCCGCGCGGCGGGCGGGCCGATCAGGTCGAGGTGGTGCCGGTTGCCGGCACGAGCCGCTTCGATCGCCTCGGCGACCGCGGGGTCCCGGTCGACGAGGTCGAGCAGTCCGACAAGGCTCATGGGGTGTGGACCGTCCTTCGGGGCAACACGAAGAACCCGGCAGGCCGGGCGGCGGGGGGCCGTCGGGCGCCAGGACCGGGCGGGTTCCCAGAGTACGCCCGCGCGGGGACCGGCGAGCGCCGACGCCGTCCGCACCCCGGGACGCGCGGCGGACGGCCGGCGGCCCGGCGGCGACCCGGCGGCGACCCGGCGGCCGGGACGGGCCGCCGGAACCGGGCGCGGAGCCGGGCACGGCCCAAGGCGTCCGCCCCAGTTCTCCGATACGCCTGCGCCACAGCGGCGACTCTCCGTACCGTGATGGTGGCGACGAGTACGCGGGGACGCCGGGGCCGCCTGGGGGCGCCGGCGGCACCCGCCGCCCGGAGTGGATCGGTCCGGCACGCGGACGGACCACCGGGACGCCGCCGGAAGGGGCGACGGGCCATGCGCGCTGTGATCGCGGGACAGGGGTACGTCGGGCTGCCGCTCGCCGTCCGCGCCGCCGAGGTCGGCCACGACGTGGTCGGCTTCGACGTGGACGAGGCGCGCGTCAAGCGGCTGGCGGCCGGCGAGTCGTACGTGGAGGACATACCGGCGGACCGGCTCGGCGCCGCGCTGGCCTCCGGCCGCTACCGCGCCTCGCACCGGCCACGGGACTGCGCCGGCTTCGACATCGCCGTGGTCACCGTGCCCACCCCGCTGCGCGACGGCGTGCCGGACCTCAGCCACATCGAGGAGTGCGGCCGGATGCTCGCCCGCTACCTGCGCCCGGGCGCCACCGTCGTCCTGGAGTCCACCACCTACCCCGGCACCACCGAGGAACTCCTCGCCCCGCTGCTGGAGGAGGGCTCCGGGCTGCTCGCCGGCCGGGACTTCCACCTCGGCTACAGCCCCGAGCGGATCGACCCGGGCAACCCCGAGTGGCGGCTGGAGAACACCCCCAAGGTGATCTCCGGCATCGACGCCGCCTCGCTGGAGGTCGTCCGCGACTTCTACGGCTCGCTGGTGGAGCGCACCGTCGAGGTCTCCAGCTGCCGCAGCGCCGAGCTGACCAAGCTGCTGGAGAACACCTTCCGGCACGTCAACATCGCGTTGGTCAACGAGCTCGCGGTGTTCGCGCACGACCTCGGCATCGACGTGTGGGAGGCCATCGACGCCGCCTCCACCAAGCCCTTCGGCTACCTGCGCTTCACCCCCGGCCCCGGCGTGGGCGGCCACTGCCTGCCGATCGACCCCTCCTACCTGTCCTGGCGGGTGCAGCGGGCGCTCGGCCGCAGCTTCCGCTTCGTGGAGCTGGCCAACGACGTCAACAGCCACATGCCGGACTACGTGGTGCGCCGCCTGGTCGCCGCGCTGAACGAGCGGCGCGCCGCCGTGAACGGCTCCCGGGTGCTGCTGCTCGGCCTCGCCTACAAGCGCAACACCGGCGACGCCCGGGAGACCCCGGCCGCGCGCGTCGCCCAGCTGCTGCTGCGGATGGGCGCCGAGGTGCGGGCCGCCGACCCGCACGTGGTGGAGGGGGTGCACATCGGCGACGGGCTGCCGGGCGCCGGGGCGGTGGTCAGGGTCGAGGCCACCCCCGAGGAGCTGGCCGCCGCCGACGCCGTGGTGCTGCTCGCCGACCACGACGCCTTCGACTACGCCGCCGTGGCCGCGCACGCCCGCTACGTGCTGGACTGCCGCCGCCGACTCGGCGCGTCCGGCGGGGAAGTGGGTAAGGGGGCCGTGGTGGAGATCCTCTGACGGAGCGTGGGAAGCGGTGAGGCGGCATGGCGACGGAACCGGGAGCCGGACCTTCGACCGGAACGGGAACGGAGAACGGGAAGGGCGGGCGCAGGGGCGGCGGGACGGCGCCGGGCGCGGCGGACCGGCCGGATGCCGGCCACCTCCCCCCGGGGGCATCGCGCACCCGCCAACTGCTCGCCGCCTCCGTCGGCAACGCCACCGAGTGGTTCGACTGGTACGCCTACTCCTTCCTCGCCGTCTACTTCTCCGCCCAGATCTTCCCGGGCGGCGTCGACGACCCCCTGGTGCCGCTGCTGTCCACCTTCGCGGTCTTCGCCGGCGGCTTCTTCATGCGCCCGATCGGCGGCCTGCTGCTGGGCTCGCTCGCCGACCGCCGCGGCCGGCGCACCGCCCTGACCGTCACCATCCTCGCCATGGGCGCCGGCAGCCTGCTGATCGCCGTACTGCCCACCTACGCCACCGCCGGCGCGCTCGCGCCGGCGCTGCTGGTGCTGGCCCGGCTGGTGCAGGGGCTGTCCGTCGGCGGCGAGTTCGCCGCCTCCACCACCTTCCTGGTGGAGTCCGCCGGCCCCGGCCGGCGCGGCCTGTACTCCTCCTTCCAGTACGTCAGCACCACCGTCGGCCAGCTGCTGGCCTCCGGCACCGCCGCCCTGCTGGCCGCCCTGCTCACCCAGGAGCAGATGGAGACCTGGGGCTGGCGGGTGGTCTTCCTCCTCGGCGCCCTGCTCAGCGTCACCGGCTTCTGGATCCGGCGCGGCGCCGCCGAGACCCACCACCGCGCGGCCCCGGGCTCCCGCCCGGGCCTGTTCGAGGCGCTGACCCGGCACCCGCGGCAGTCCCTGCTGATCGTCGGCATCACCCTCGGCGGCACCATCACCTACTACACCTGGACCGCCTACCTGCCCACCTACGCCACCGTCAACGAGGACATCGCGGCCGGCGACGCGCTCACCGTCTCCACCGTCGCCCTCGCCGTCTTCGCCCTGCTCCAGCCGCTGGCGGGCGCCCTGTCCGACCGGGTCGGCCGCCGCCCGCTGCTGATCGCCTTCGCCGGCGGCTCCGCCCTGCTGACCGTGCCGCTGCTCGCCGCGCTCACCGGCTCCCCGTGGTCCCTGCTGCTGGTGGCGCTCGCCGGCATGACCCTGCTCTCCGGCTACACCGCGATCGCCGCGGCGGTCAACGCCGAGGTCTTCCCGGCCCGGGTGCGGGCCGCGGGCATCGGCTTCCCGTACTCGCTGAGCGTCGCCCTCTTCGGCGGCACCGCGCCGTACGTGGGGACCTGGCTGGAACGCGAGGGGCGGCCCGAACTGTTCGCCTGGTGGGTCGTGCTGCTCTGCGCGGTCTCCCTGCTGGTCTACCTCCGGCTGCCGGAGACCGCGCACCGCCCGCTGGACGGGCAGGACCACGGGCCCCGCGACGCCGCCGCCGGCCCGGCCGACTCCGCCGGGCGGCCGGCGTGACCCGCCCCCTCACCCCCGGGGCCGACGCCCCGCGCCCGGGCGGGTGTCCCGCGGCGCGTCCGTCCCGGCACCGCACCCGCCCGGGGAGACGATGGGGAGCGTGGTCGTCGCGAGGAACCCCCACCGCCCGGGAGCAGATGTGCCGTCCCTGCGTGCCCTGACGACAGCCGCGACGTTCGCCCTCCTGCTGGCCGCCGCCGTCACCGGCGGCCCCGCCGCCGGCCGCGCGGACGGCGTGACCCCCCGCCCGGCGGGGGCGGACGACGGCGGAGACGGCGACGCGCGGGCCGCCCGCGGCGACCGGGGCGGCGACCGGCGGGACGACCGGCCCGGCGACCGGCGCCCTGACGCCGCGACGGCCTGCACCACGTCGCTGCCCTTCACCTCCGGCACCCAGGGCTACCACACCTTCCGCATCCCCGCCGTGGTCCAGGCCGGCCCCGCCGACGCGCCGGTGCTGCTGGCCTTCGCCGAGGGCCGCCGCCACTCCGCCTCCGACACCGGCGACATCGACGTCGTGCTGCGCCGCTCCACCGACGGCGGCTGCACCTGGGGGCCGCTGCAGCTCGTCGCCGACGTCGGCCCGGACACCATCGGCAACCCCACCCCGGTGGTCGACCCGGCAACCGGCCGCGTCACCCTGCTGACCTGCACCAACCCCGGCGGGGTGACCGAGCGCCAGATCCGCTCCGGCGCCGTCGCGGGCGACGACGGCCGCCGGGTGCACGTCCAGCACAGCGACGACCAGGGCGCGACCTGGAGCGCGCCCCGGGAGATCACCGCCGACGTCAAGCCCGCCGACTGGCACTGGTACGCCACCGGCCCCGGTCACGCCGTGGTGCTGGAGCACGGCGAGGCCCGGGGCCGGCTGCTCGTCCCCGCCAACCACTCCTGGGTGGCGCCCGACGGCAGCGTCCACGACGGCGGGCACACCATCTACAGCGACGACGGCGGCGACACCTGGCGGCTCGGCTACGTCGAGCACGACCCCGCCGACGGCATCAGCGTCAACGAGACCACGCTGGCGGAGCTGCCCGACGGCCGCGTCTACCTCAACGCCCGGGACCAGGACGGCGCCTCGCCGGAGAGCCGCGCCGACACCCACAGCCTGGACGGCGGCCTGACCGTCGCCGAGCCGTTCACCCCGCAGCCGCAGCTGGCCGGCCCGGTGGTGCAGGGCAGCGTCCTCCAGCTGCGGGCCGACCCGGCCGACGGCTCGGGCGCCGCCGCCCCGCTGCTCTTCTCCGGCCCCTCCGCCCCGGACGCCCGCCGGCGGATGGCCCTGCGGACCAGCGCCGACGGCGGGGAGACCTGGCGGGAGTGGCTGGTGGTCACCCACTCGCCCGCCGGCTACTCCGACCTGGTGCAGCTCGACCCGGCGACCGTCGGCCTGCTGTACGAGACCGGGCGGGACAGCTCCCACGAGACCATCGCCTTCGCCCGGATCCCGCTCGATCAGGCGCAGCTCGATCAAGCGCAGACGATGCGGTCGGCCGGGTCGTAGGAGGTGTGGTACTCCTCGCGGCCCACCTCGACGCCGTCCCGCCGCAGCACCCGGGTGACGGTGGTGCGGAAGCCGTCGGACGGCTCCTGGGGCACGCACCCCTCGCCGTCGTCGCGGAGCTCGCCCGCCGGCACCACGTCCCGCCGGGGCCCGAAGAGCACCTCCACCTCGTCGTACTTGGGGGTGCCGAGGAGGGTCACCGTGACGCTGGTGTTGGTGTAGGTGGCGCGGATCTCCACGGGCGCGTCGGTGTCGTTCTGCCAGCGCATGTCGAAGGCGCCCCAGGCCACCGTGGCCTCCAGGCCGGCCGGGTAGCGGTCGATGTAGAAGGAGTGCGGCACGTGCTCGACCGGGCGCAGGCCCGCCCGGAAGACGGAGTTGTAGAGCGTGGTCACCACCTGGGAGACGCCGCCGCCGAGCGCCGTGCGGAAACGGCCGCCGGAGATGATCGTGCCCTCGGTGAAGCCGTTGGCCTCGGTGCGCTCGCCGACCGTGTCGTTGAAGCTCCACACCTCGCCGGGCTGCACGACGGAGCCGTTGATCAGGTCGGCGGCCCGGTGGATGTTGACGGTGCGGTAGTGCGCCTCGGGGTACTGGGTGGTGAAGGTGGCCAGCACCTGCTGGTCCTCCCGCTCGGCGCCCGCCCCGCCGCCCGGCTCCGCCTCCGCGGCGGCGCCCTCGGCCGCGCCGCCCCCGGAGGGCGCCGGCGCCGCGGTGCCGCGCACGGTCACCTGGAGCCGCTGCCCGGGCCGGAGCAGGTTGGGGTCGGAGCCGACGACGTCCCGGTTGGCCTGGTAGAGGGCGGGCCAGCCGCCGGGCACGCCCTGCTCCGCCGCGATCCCGGAGAGGGTGTCGCCGGCCCGGACGGTGTAGGTGGTGCCGTCGACGGTGAGCGGGGCGGCGATCGGGGCGGTCGGCGCCCAGGGAGCGGAGGCGGGCGTTCCGCTGCTCGCCGGGGCGGACCCGGCCGCCGCGCCGGTGGTGGCGGCGGAGGCGGGCGCCCCGACCGTCGCGGAGGCGGCGGCCGGCTGCGCGGGAACGGAGGGCGTGCCGGCGGCGTGCGCGGCGGCGGCCGGGAGCACCACCGGGGCGGCGAGCCCGGCACCGGCCAGCGACATGGTTCTGCCGAGGACACGGCTCCTGGGCTGCGGGTTCGTCCTGCGGTGCCTTCCCTTTCCGCCGTCGGACACGGCGGCCTCCCTCCGTCGGTGGACGGTGACGGACGCACCGGCCGGCCGCCGTCTCCTGGTGTCCCTGGGTGTCTCACATGATGCCCCGTCACGCCGTCCGGCTCACCCGTGATCCGCCGTCGGGTGGTTCGCCCGGGCGCGACGGCTGGCCGATTGGGCCATTTTGCGGCGATTCGATCGCATACGGGGAGAGCGGTCGGGTAGTCGCACTGTCGAACGACGAACGGAGTCGGCAAGGCACGGATCCGACGACGACACAGGGAGCTGACGTGAGTGACCACGCGTGGAGCTACGGCCCGGACTCCCAGCACCTGCCGGGCACCGATCTGACCGGTTTCCGGGTCGAGGCGCTCGACGGCCGGATCGGCCGGATCGACGAGGCCAGCGAGGAGGTCGACCCGGCGCACGTCGTCGTCGACACCCGCCGGTGGATCTTCGGCCACCAGGTGGTGCTGCCCTCGGAGTGCATCGAGCGGGTCGACGCCGACGACCGTCGGGTGTACGTCGGCTGGACCAAGGCCGAGGTCAGGCACGCGCCGCAGTTCGTCCCCGGCGGGTACGAGGACGACGCGCCGAGCCGCTCGGAGATCGGGCGCTACTACGACTCCGGCGGCACCGGCGGCCTCGACGCCCCCGGTCGCCCCGGACCGTACTGAGCCGCCCCCGGCCAGGCGGCCCCCGGACCGGCCCCCACCGCTTCTCCCCCCGGGCGGTGGGGGCCTCGCCGTGCCCGCCCCCTTCACCAGGCGGTGCCGCCGAGGGCGTCGGTGGTGTGCGAGACGGTGTCGTAGCTCCGGGCGGCGTCGAAGCTCCCGGTCAGGTCGGGCAGCCGGCCGAGCACCAGCAGGGCGGCGGCCACCTGTTCCGGCTCCAGACGGCGGGTCAGCCCCACGTGCGGCATCCAGCGCCCCGGCGCCAGCAACGGGCCGCGCTCCCCGGCCCCCTCCAGCGCGTCCCACACCGCGCGGTGCAGGGCGAGCAGTTCCCCGGTCGGCACCACGCCCCAGACCAGGACGCGGCGACGGCTGCGCGCGCTGAAGGAGAGCAGGCCGGTGAGCCGGACCCGCAGCGGCAGGTTCGGCGGCGACAGCGCCTCGTCCAGCCGGCGGCGGGCACCGGCCGGAAAGGAGTCACAGGTGGCCAGGGTCAGGTGCGGCCGGTGCGTGGGGTGGGTATTGAGCGTGAGGCTGGGCAACCCGGCCTCCGCCAGGCGGTCCCAGACCTCGCGCACCGCCCGGTCGAACTCGTCGTCGCAGGTCAGTTCCACGGTGCGCATGCAGGCACGGTAGCGCCCGGAGGGCCGCCGCGGCGCGCCGGCGGGGTGCGGGCCGGTCGCGGGGGAGCGCCGGTGTGGCGTGCGGGGTCCCCGGCCGGCTCGGACGGCGACGGCGGAGCACCTCCCACACCCGACACATCACTCAAAGCATTGTCTTTATTACGGAAAGCGCATAATGGGGGTGAGGCCACGCGCTCTCGCGGGCGCGGCCCGGAGGAGAAGGCCATGTCGGACGCCTCGGACGATCCTGCCGTCCCAACTCCGGAGGGGTCCCCGCCCCCAGGGCAGCCACGCTGGGCCTGGTGGGTGGTGGGCATCCTCGTCCCGCTGATCGGCACGGGTGTCGCCGCGCTCCAACTCGCGCGGGATCCCCACCCCGGCGGTTCCCCGCCGGGCGACACCGCGCCGCCCTCGGCGGACCTGAACCCCGCCGCGCCGGCGGTCCCGGTGCCGGTGCCCCCCGCGCCGCCGGTGTCCGGGATCGACGTGCCGCTCGGCTACACGGCCAGCCACGGCCGCTGGGCGATAGGCCCGATCGCCTGCGGGGAGCAACAGGCCCTCGACCTGGACACCGGGCTGAGCAGGACACGCCCGGCGGACGAGGAGCCTCCCCCCGGCAGCGAGCTGGTGCACGCCCGCGCGCCGGACTGCGCGACCTCCACGCTCAGCCCCCGGGAGGGGGCCGCCGTCGGCCTGCTGCCCGCGGGCGAACCACAGACCTACGAGCGGTGCCTGCTGGCCACCGGGACACCGCTCGGCTCCATCCCCACGTCGACCCCCGAGGAGATCCAGGAGCGCGGCATCGTCGCCGGCGCCGCCATCTGCGCCGTCACCGGCGAAGAGGGGGTCGCGATGGCGGTCATCGCGGAGGTGACCCCGCCGCAGGGCCCGCAGGAGGCGGTGACCCTGGCCGGGGACCTGATCGTCTGGCAGCCCGAGGAGACCGGCGCCTGACCGCACCGGCGCCTGACCGCACCGGCGCCCCCGAACGGCCCGGACACCTCCCCACGCAGTCCCCGCGCACCGGGCAGCACCCCCCGCCGTGCGCCGGCGCGCCCGCCGGGTCGGCCCCCGCGGGCCCGCCTCACATCAGCCCGTCCCACAGCTGCTCGACCAGGGTCGACCACCAGGTGTCCGTGGCGTGCAGCGCCGCCGGGTCCACCGCCATCAGCTGCACCTGGAAGTCGGCCGTCCAACGCCCCGCCTGCTCGTGCGTCAGCCCGCGGCGCAGCGGCCACATCCGTCCGAGCACCGCCAGCGCGCGGGCGAACTCGATGATCCCGCTGTTGACGAACCGGGTCGCGCCCTGCCCGGCCGGATCCACGGCCATGATGGCGGCGGTGCCGTACTGCACGCAGATCTGCCGCCCGTAGTCACCGCCGAAGACCAGGTAGGAGGCGGCGTCGGGGGCCGGCTGGAGCCCGCGTTGCAGGGCGAACTCGGCGAGCGTCGGGACGGGCTCGCCGGGGCGGATGTGCGCCTGGAAGAACGGCGGGTACTCGCCCGGCAGTCCGATCCCGGCCAGCACGTGGGCGACCACCTCCGGCACGCCGGCGCGGGAGACGGCGTAGCCGTCGTACCGGTACATCATCTGCGGGCCGAACGCCATCAGCAGTTCCTGGGTCAGCCCGGCCGGGTCGACCGGAGGCAGCCGCGGCACCGACGCCGGATCCGGCAGCGGCACCCGCACCGGCGCCGGCCGGGCCGGGCCGGCGGCGAGGTGGTGCAGCTCGTCCTGGTGCTCCACCAGGTGCCGCACGCCCTGCTGCCGGGAGGCGTGGTCGACGCCGTACGACGCGGTGTGGCTCAGCCGAACGGACGGGAAGCTCTCCCGCACCAGCCGCGCGCAGTAGCCGCCGGGGACGTCGCACGGCTCCAGCTGGGTGTGCAGCTCCAGCACCTCGTGCGGTGGGACGCCGAGCTGCCGCAGCCGCTCCCGCAGCCGCCACTCCGGGTGCGGCAGACCGATCTCGCTCTGCTCGATCAGCTGCTGCTCGCTGCCGTCGGGGCTGCGGTAGCGGAGCACCGCGAGGTAGCCCGGTCCCACCGTCGGCCCGCCGGCGGGCGGCGCGCCGACCGGCGAGGGCCCCTGGCCGGGGGGCGGCGTCCCGAGGCCGACGCCGGGCGGCGGCCCGGGCGGCATGGGCATGGGCGTGGGCACAGGCATCGGCCCGGGCGCCGGCGCGGGGTGCGGCGGTACCGGGTGCGGTCCGGCCATGGGCGGCATGCCCGGAGGCGGGACGGCCGCCCCCGCGGGCACGGCGCCCGGGGGAACCGCCCCCGGGGGGAAGGGCGGAACCGGAACCGGGCCGGGCGGAACCGGGCCGGGCGGCGGGACCGCGCCCGCAGGGGCGGCGAAGGGCGGAGCGCCACCGGGCGGCGTCCAGGGGGCGTTCGGCACGCCACCGGGCCCCGGGGCGGCCGGGGCTCCGGGCGCAGTCGCGGGGTTGGCGGGGCCGGCCGGACCTCCCGGCGCCGCACCGGTGGGCGGCGTCGGGAGCTGCACCATCCGGGTGGCCTCCTGCGCGATCTGGGCGGCGTCGGAGGACGGCGGCGCGCCGGCGGCGGGCGGCTGCACCGGGACGGAACGGCGTCGTGCCCCGCTCGGCGGCGGGACGGGGCGCTGCGACGGGTGCAGATCGCGTCCGGCGGACGCCGCGGGACGGCCGGAGCCACCCCGGGACGGTCCGCCCGGGCGCATGGCCTGGGTGCGGCCGCCGCGGTCGTCACCGGGTGGTTCCGCGCCGATGGTGGCGGCCTCGGCGGAAGCCGCGGCCAGGTCGGAGGCCGACACGACCACGGTCGGGGGCGGGGCGGCGCCACCGGGGGGCGTGGGGGCGGGGGGTGCCGGAGGGGCGCCGGCCGGGCCGGGCGAGGCCGGAGGAGCCGGGGGCGGGGTCGGGGCGGCTGGCGGGGCGGGCGGTACCGGCGGCGTGTCGTCGCCCGCCACGGTCGGGACACCGCCCGCCGGGGTCGCGCCGTCGCCGGGCAGCGGGCCGGCGGCGGCCGGCACCACGGCCGTGGGCGCCGGAGCGCCCGCCGGCGTCCCGGCCGGCGGCGCGGGCGGCGCGGGCGGGGCGGGCGGGGCGGGCGGCGCGGGCGGGGCGGGCGGCGCGGGCGCGACCGGGGGCGTCGACGGGACCGGCGGCGGCGCGACCGGCGGAGCGGGGGGCGGCGCGGGGCTGCCCGGCGGGACCGGCGGGGCGGCCGCGGTCGGCACCGGGCCCGGCAGCACGGCCGTGGCGGCCTCCGCACCCGCGGGCGCCGGCACCGACCCGGCCGACGGCGCGGGCTGGACCAGGGTGGGTGCCTCGGTCGAGGCGGCGGGCGCCGAGGCGGACGCCGGGACGGGGGGATGCGCGATGGTGGGCGCCTCGGAACCCGCCGTGGGGCCGGAACCCGGCGCAGCGGCGCTCCCGTCGACCCCACCGACCCCGCCGGCCGCACCCGTTCCGGCCGCGGCCGAGTCGGCGCGGAAACCCGACTGGCCGCCGTCCTCCAGCCACTGCGGCGGGGAGAGCAGGAAGGACGTCGCCTCGGCCGACGTCGGCGGAGGCGGAGGCTGCGGCGGCTCGGCGGCCTGCTCGGCCGGCGCCACGTCCTCCCCCTCGAACATCCGGGCGATCTCCTCGGCCGGCAGGCCCGGCCACAGCGTGGTGCGCCCGGTGGCGCGCTCCACCACCATCCGGACGTCCCCGCCGTCGGACACCGGCCCGTCGGCCCGGTCCTCGGCCCACGCCACGAAACCGAAGGCGGACTCCCGCACCCGCACCTGGCGGCGCTCGTACGGCGGAACCCCACCGTTGATCCACGCCTCGGCGCGGGCCCGTACAGCGTCCAAGGTCACCATCGATGCGGCCCCTTCACCTTCCCACCGCGTCGCCCGCGGCACCGAAACCGCCACCGCTCGGAGCGGGCGGGGAGAGCTCCACCGCGCGGGCGAATCCACCGTCCACCATGGCGGTGGCCACCGTCACCAGCTCCGGCGGGTTGCCGGCCAGCCGTCGCAGGAACGCGTCGAAGTCCTCGCCACACGGCAGCAGCAGCTCCGCGCAGCGCTGCTCCACCGTGGTGCCGTCGTGGTCCCGGGCGTCGTCGTAGGCGCAGAACCACACCGAGCCGGCCCCGGTGCCGCGCAGCCGGACCGCGATCAGGCCGCCCTGGACGTAACCGACCGCCAGGTAGTCGCGGGTCAGGTACTCGCGCAGGCACCGGTTGGCGTAGGCCAGGTCGTCCGCGGCCTGGGAGCCGCGCACCGTCCAGAACGGCTGGTCCACCAGGACGCCCAGCTCCGGATCCAGGGCGAGGCCCACCGGCGCCCGGCCGCCGGCGGCCTTGAGGAACGTCCGGTAGGGGCCGGGCAGCCGGATGCCGAGGTCCTCCTCCAGCTCGCGCACCGCCTCCTCGCCCACCGCCTGACCGTCCGCCGGCAGCTCGAAGTGCACCGGGCGCCGGCTCTGCAGGGGGCGGGTGCCGCGCCGGCCGTGGTCCGCCGTGCTGGTGGCCAGACCGGCGTGGTGCCGCAGCAGCACCTTCACGTCGACCGGCACGAGCTCCAGCCGCCGGCTGCCCGCCACGTGGTGCCAGGTCCAGCCGTGCGGGGTGGCGCCCAGCGGCAGGTCCCGCCACAGCTCGTGGCCGGTCCGGGCCAGCGCCACGTTGGCCGCGACCACGTCGGTGACCCGCAGCTCGTCCACGCCGAACCCGGGCGGCGGGGCGTCGACCTCGGCGGCGGCGCGGGCGTACGGCGTCAGCACCGGATGGCCGGCCGCGTCCACCCACACGCCGTCCGGATAGCGGGCGGCCCGCACCGGATCGGGAAAGGCGACGCGGTTGCCCGCGTACGCGATGTTCGGCGCGGAGCCCCGAGGGCCCCACCCTCCCGGCGCTCCGCCGGGAGGGCCCGGCTGCTGCGACACCGCCATGGCTCCGCGTTCCCCGCCTCTCTCGATCTCACGTCAACCGTCACGTCAACTGTCACGTCAACCCGGGAACTCCCGGAACACCCTATTGCCCACGGCACCTGCGCGACTTCCAGCACCGTTCTGGCAAGCTGTTGCCCAGCATGACGACCAGCACCGAACCGGCCCCGCCGCCACCCCCGGCCGGCCCGGCCCTCCCGGCGGACACGCGCCGGGGCGACCGGCCCGTGCTGCCGGGTGCGCGCGCCGCGGGCGACCGGGTCGAGGGGCCGTCGGGCACGCCACGCCCGACCCGGCCCGTCCCCCGGGACAGCATCCTGCCCACCGTCGCCGCCGCGCTCCAGGTCAAGGGCACCACCCTGACCTGCGCCGCCACCAAGCGCCCCGGGCCGCCCGGGCTGCACCCGCTGGTGCTGCGGTTCCTCGACGCCCTCCCGGTCCACCAGCGGGAACGGCACCTCGGCGAGTGCCCGGAGGCCGTCCTGCTGTCACAGGCCATCAGCGCCGCGGAGAGCGGACGCCGCAGGCGCCCCGGACGCCGCTCCTTCGGCGAGTCCGAGGCACGCAAGGCGCTGCGCGGGGCACGGCTCACGATCAGCAGGATCCGGGAGGAGGGCGACCCGCAGCACGGCACCTTCCAGCCACCCTGCCGCTCCTGCGCCGCCCTGCTGGACCACTTCGGCGTGGCCGTCGTGCCTCCCCCGAACACCGACGGCGAGGCGCGGGGCGGCTAGCGGCCCGACGAACCCGGGAGGCCCCCCACCGTCGATCCGTGCGCGAACGGAGGTGCCCCGTCACCGCCCGCACAACCTGTCCAGTGCCGACCGGCTCTCGTCGTCCGCGGCGCGGAAGACCACCAACCGCTGATCCGGATCGTGCAGAGGCACGAGCACCTCGAAGTGCACCGCGAACACACCGACGTCCGGATGCCGCATCACCTTGCGCCCGCGGCCGTTGACCTCGATGTCCCGCTCCGCCCACAGGCGCGCGAACTGCTCGTCACGACCGGCGAGTTCGGCAATGAGGTCGGTCAGCACCCGGTCCTCCGGATGCGCGGCCCACGCGGCGCGCAGGTGGGCGATCCCCTCCCGCACGACGCGTTCCCGGTCGACGTACAACTCGCGGATCCGCGGATGCATCAGGCACAGCCACATCGAATTGCGGCGCGGCGGCGGCAGGGTGCCGAAATCCAGCAGCAGCCTGGTCATCTCGCGGTTCCAGGCCAGGATGTCGTAGCGGTGGTTCAGCAGCATGGCGGGCAGCGGAGACAGGTCGGCGACCAACCGGGCCAGCGGCGGCGGCGCGGTGGTGGCGGGCTGGTCGGCGTTTCGGGGGCGCTGCTGGGCCAGGTTGAACAGGTAGGCGCGTTCGACGGGGGTCAGGCGCAGCGCCCGGGCCAGTGCCTCCACCACGTCCGCCGAGGGCCGCAGCCCGCGCCCCTGTTCGAGCCGCACGACGTAGTCGACGCTGATCCCGGCCAGTTCGGCGACCTCCTCACGGCGCAGTCCCGGGGTCCGCCGGGCCTGCCGGCGCGACGGCAGACCGAGATCGCGCGGGTCCAGCCGTTCGCGCCGGGACCGTAAGAACGTGGCCAGCTCCTGTGTCGCATCCACGGTGTGGGTCGTCATGCTCGTCCAAACAGCCAGGGTGGGACGGGCCTTCCCAGGAAACGCCCTCCCTTACCGCCGACCCGCGGCGGCCACAGCCTTGTCCTCGGCAACCGATCACGAGCACAGGAGGGCACCATGGCGCTCACCCTCGACACCTACCGGCTGCTGGGCCGCTCCGGGCTGCGGGTCTCACCGCTGGCGCTGGGCGCGGCGACCTTCGGCACCGAATGGGGCTGGGGAGCCGAGCGGGACGAGGCACGCAGGCTGTTCGACCTCTACGTCGAGCGGGGCGGCAACTTCGTCGACACCGCCAACACCTACACCGACGGCAGCTCCGAGCGCATGCTGGGCGAATTCACCCGCGGCAGGCGCGAAAGCCTGGTGCTGGCGACGAAGTACACGACGCTGCGCCGACCCGGTGACCCGAACTCCGGGGGAAGCCACCGCAAGAGCCTGTTCGCTTCGGTGGAGGCGAGTCTGCGACAGCTGGACACGGACTACATCGACCTCCTCTACCTGCACGTGTGGGACTCCACGACACCGGTCGAGGAGGTCCTGCGCGGCATGGACGACCTGGTCCGGCAGGGCAAGGTCCTGTACGTGGCGATCAGCAACGCCCCGGCCTGGCAGGTGTCGCGCATGCAGGCGATCGCCGACCTGCGCGGCTGGTCGCCGCTGGTCGCGCTGCAGATCGAGTACAACCTGGTGGAGCGCACCGGGGAACGCGACCTGATCCCCATGGCACGCGAGATGGGGCTGGGGGTGATCCCGTACTCCCCCCTGGCCGGCGGGGTGCTCACCGGCAAGTACACCCGCGAGGACCTGACCGCGACGGACGCCGCGTCCGACGACGGCACCCGCAGGAGCTTCAACCTCGCCCTGGGCACGCTCACCGAACGCAACCTCGCCATCGCCGACGTCGTGAAGGAGGTCGCCACGGACCTCGGCCGCACACCCGCCCAGGTCGGGCTGGCCTGGACCCTGCGGAAGCCGGGCGTGACGGCACCGGTCATCGGCGCCCGCACCGCCGCGCAGCTGGAGGACAACCTGGGCGCCCTGGATGTCGAGTTCACCGCCGCTCACCTCGCCCGCCTCGACGGGGCCAGCGCGATCGAACTCGGCTTCCCGCACGACCTGCTCGCCAGTGACCACGTCCGCAACGTGACCACCGGCGACCTGAAGATCGAAACACGGCGCTGACACCCGCCCGCCCCGAGGGCGGCGCACCCGCCTCCCTCGGGGCGATCCCGGCATGGCCTAGGGTCGGCTGCGTGAGCGGATCCTGGTCGGAGGTGATCGCGTCCCGCGGGACGCGATGACCCGGCGAGCGCCCGGCGGACCGGCCGGAGCCCCCGCCGCCCGGACGGGGTGCACCCGGGCTCCCCCAGGGGTGGTTGGGGATTGCCAGTCGTCTGCCTGCCGGTCCCCTCCCCCGGTCGGGGCCTCGCACGACACACCGAGGGCGGGCCCGTGTGGGTGGCCACTTGGTTCAATAGGCGCGGCGGTCCACCCGGGCCACCGGAGCGGCGAGGGGGCGATCGGCTCACCACCAGGCGGCCAAGGACGGAAGGGAAGAGCTGTGGGCGACGACACGATGCAACGCGAGGAGACGGCGCCCACCGGCACGGTGCCCGAGGAGGCCGCCACCGCCCTGCTCGACGCCGGATGGCTGCCCGGCCGCCGCAACATGCACCAGGCGGAGCACTGGGCCGACCGCCTCGCCGCGCACACCTCCGCCGACGGCTACCGGCACTCCCTGTTCGCCGCCGCCGTGGAGGCCTGGGCCGAGTACGGCGGCGTCCACGTCACCCTCACCGGCCCCGGCATCGAGGTCGCCCGCACCCCCTTCGTCATCGATCCGCTGCTCGGCCTGCACCTGCCCCGCACCCTCACCGACCTCGGCCGCGCCCTCGGCACCCAGCTCGCCCCGCTCGGCGCCGAGCTCGTCCCCGACGCCGGCACCGGCCCGGACGCCGTCCGCGCCCACCTGGCCATCGACGCCTCCGGGGCGGTGCACTCCCTGGACCACACCGGGGACTGGTTCCTCGGCGACACCACCCACCAGGCGCTGGCCGCGCTCATCTGCGGCACCCGCCCGCACCGCCTCCCCACCAGCGGCTAGCGGCCCCCGGGCGCACGAGGCCCACGCAGCAGGCACGACCCACGCAGCCCGCGAGACCCACCCGGCCCCCGCCGGGCGCTCAGGCCCCCGCCGCCCCGCACGGCAGCTCCGCGGCCACCCGGAAACCCCCGGCGGCCGTCGCCCCCGCCTCGAAGGAACCCCCCAGCTCCACCACGCGCTCCCGCATCCCGGTCAGCCCGTTGCCCCCGCTCGGCAGCCGCTGGGCCGGCGGCTGCGACGGCTCCTCGTTCACCACGCTCGCCCGCAACCGCCCGGCCACGCACACCACCCGCACCGCGGTGCGGGCCTGGCCGGCGTGCTTGTGCACGTTGGTCAACGCCTCCTGCACCAGGCGGAACACGGTCGTCGCGGAGGCCGAGGCGCAGGTGTGCTCCGCGTCCTCCCCGTCCACGCCACCCCCCAGCGACACCTCCAGCGACACCTCCACCCCCGCCGCCCGGGACTGCCCCACCAGCCGCTCCAGATCCTCCCGGGCACGCCGCGCGGGCACCCCCTCCGGCCGCTGCCCCGCCGAACCGTCCCCGGACGAACCGTCCCCGAAGGAGCGACCACCCGAGCCCCGCCCATCCGCGGCACGCTCCCCCACCGCACGCGCCCCGCCAACACCGCCGGCACCACCCGCCACGGGCCCCGCGGCCGACGGCGGATCCTCCTCCATCCGCAGCACGCCGAGGATCTGCCGCAGCTCGTCCAGCGCCTGCCGCCCCATGTCCCCGATCAGCCGCGCCCCCTCCACCGCCCGGTCCGCGTCCCGCCGCGCCACCGCCTGCACCGCCCCCGAGTGCACCACCATCAGGCTCACCCGGTGCGCCACCACGTCGTGCATCTCCCGCGCGATCCGGGTCCGCTCCTCCACCCGCGCCCGGTGCGCCCGCTCCCGGGCCTGCTCCGCCAGCAGCGCCTGCTCCCGCTCCAGCCGGTGCGCGCGCTCCCGCAGCGACTCCAGCAGCCGGCGCCGCGCCCCCACGTACAGCCCGAGCAGCACCGGCGCCACGGTCGACCCCACCGACAGCGGCACCACCACCGACAGCAGCACCGCCGGCCCCAACCGCACCGTCCCCGGATCCGTCGGCTGGGACAGGATCGACATGGTGGTGACCACCCCGGTCGCCGCCACCGCCAGACCCGACACCGCGATCACCGTGGACCGCTCCACCACGTACGCCCCGACGGAGTACAACCCCACCACGAGCATCACCAGGCCGATCTCCACCGGCTGCACCACGACGGCGACCAGCGCCACCGCCACCGGCCACCGGCGCCGGACCACCAGGAGCGACCCCACCAGGGCGGCCAGCACGGCCCAGGCCCAGTCGTCCCCCGCCCCCGCCCGCCCCGACCGCAGGAGCGCGTCCCCCGCGCACTCCGCCGCCGACGCAAGGGCCAGCAGCACGTCCAGCGCCACGCTGCGACGGTGCCGCCACCACCACAACGCGTCCCCGGAACCAGGCCCGCCCGGCCCGCCTCCGACCCCCCGCACCCGGGCACTCCCCATCGACATGCGCCCAGCCTACGGGCAGCCCGACACCCGGCCGGCGGCCCCCGCTCGGCCCTCCGCCAACGGCCCCGCGGCACCGACCACGGACTCCCCCACCCGGGCCCGCCACCGGCCCCTCCGCGGCCCCTCACAGGCCGCTCTCGGACCTCCGTGAACCCCACCCCCGCCCGGCCACCAGCCCACCGGCCCCTCCAGGAAGGTTTCGCCGATGTGAACCCAGGCACCCTCCGGAAGGCGGGTACGCCATATCCTTGCAACGTCGGACAGCGCGGTCCGCACAGCCACATGCCTGAAGTAGGACAAGGAGCAGCGATGACCGCAACGGCCAACGGCGCGCCCGACACGGCCCCCGACACGGCGGCCAACACGTCGCCCGCCCAGCCGCCCACCGGCGCCGACGCCGCGCTCCGCGCCGACATCCGCCGCCTCGGCGACCTCCTCGGCCAGACCCTGGTCCGGCAGGAGGGACAGGACCTCCTCGACCTGGTGGAGCGGGTCCGCGCCCTCACCCGCACCGACGGCGACGCCGCCGCCCGGCTCCTCGGCGAGACCGACCCGGCCACCGCCGCCAAGCTGGTCCGCGCCTTCTCCACCTACTTCCACCTGGCCAACGTCACCGAGCAGGTGCACCGCGGCCGGGACATGGCCGCCCGCCGCGCCACCAACGGCAGCATCCTGGCCAACGTGGTGCAGCGGCTGCGCGACACCGACCCCAAGCACCTCACCGAGACCCTCGGCCACCTCCAGGTGCGCCCGGTCTTCACCGCCCACCCCACCGAGGCCGCCCGCCGCAGCGTCCTGGTCAAGCTGCGCCGCGTCGGCGAGCTGCTCGACTCCCCCGCGACCGACCCGGCCACCCGCCAGCGGGTCAACCGCCGTCTCGCCGAGGTCATCGACCTCATCTGGCAGACCGACGAGCTCCGGGTCACCCGCCCCGAGCCCACCGACGAGGCCCGCAACGCCATCTACTACCTCGACGAGCTGCACCGCGACGTGGCCGGCGAGGTGCTGGAGGACCTCGCGGAGGAGCTGCGCCGCATCGGCGTCGAGCTGCCCGACGACGCCCGCCCGCTCGCCTTCGGCACCTGGATCGGCGGCGACCGCGACGGCAACCCCAACGTCACCCCGCAGGTGACCTGGGACGTGCTGATCCTCCAGCACGAGCACGGCATCGAGGACGCCCTCGGCATCATCGACCAGCTGCGCTCCTCCCTGTCCAGCTCCGTCCGGCTGACCGGCGTCACCGACGAGCTCGCCGCCTCCCTGGAGGCCGACCTGGCCGCCCTGCCGGAGATCAGCCCCCGCTACAAGCGGATCAACGCCGAGGAGCCCTACCGGCTCAAGGCCACCTGCATCCGCCAGAAGCTGCTCAACACCCGCAAGCGGCTCGCCGAGGGCACGCCGCACGCGCCGGGCCGCGACTACCTCGGCACCGCCGAGCTGGTCGCCGACCTCAGCGTGATGCGCGACTCGCTGCGCGCCCACCGCGGCGAGCTCATCGCCGACGGCCGCCTCACCCGCGCCATCCGCACCCTGCGCGCCTTCGGCCTCCAGCTCGCCACCATGGACGTCCGCGAGCACGCCGACGCCCACCACCACGCCCTCGCCCAGCTCTTCGACCGCCTCGGCGAGGACTCCTGGCGCTACGACGACATGCCGCGCGAGTACCGGCGGAACCTGCTGGCCAAGGAGCTGCGCTCGCGCCGCCCGCTCGCCCCCTCCCCCGCCCCGCTCGACGCGGCCGGCGCCAAGACCCTCGGCGTCTTCCACACCATCCGGGACGCCCTGGACCGCTTCGGCCCCGAGGTCATCGAGAGCTACATCATCTCCATGTGCCGGGGCGCCGACGACGTCTTCGCCGCCGCCATCCTGGCCCGCGAGGCCGGCCTGATCGACCTGCACAGCGGCCTCGCCCGGATCGGCATCGTGCCGCTGCTGGAGACCGTCGAGGAGCTCCGCGAGGCCGACCGGGTACTGGACGAGATGCTCTCCGACCCCTCCTACCGCCGCCTGGTCGCGCTGCGCGGCGACGTCCAGGAGGTCATGCTCGGCTACTCCGACTCCAACAAGTTCGCCGGCATCACCACCAGCCAGTGGGAGATCCACCGCGCCCAGCGCCGGCTGCGCGACGTCGCCCACCGGCACGGCGTGCGGCTGCGGCTCTTCCACGGCCGCGGCGGCACCGTCGGCCGCGGCGGCGGCCCCAGCCACGACGCCATCCTCGCCCAGCCCTACGGCACCCTGGAGGGCGAGATCAAGGTCACCGAGCAGGGCGAGGTGATCTCCGACAAGTACCTGCTGCCGTCGCTGGCCAAGGAGAACCTGGAGCTGACCGTCTCGGCCACCCTCCAGGCGTCCGTGCTGCACACCAGCCCGCGGCAGTCCGCGGAGGCGCTGGCCCGCTGGGACGCGGCGATGGACTCCGTCTCCGACGCCGCCTTCGAGCGCTACCACGAGCTGGTCGACGACCCGGACCTGCCGAAGTACTTCTTCGCCGCCACCCCGGTGGACCAGCTCGCCTCCCTGCACCTGGGCTCCCGGCCCTCCCGCCGCCCCGACTCCGGCGCCGGGCTCGACGGCCTGCGCGCCATCCCGTGGGTGTTCGGCTGGACCCAGACCCGGCAGATCGTGCCCGGCTGGTTCGGCGTGGGCACCGGCCTGGCCGCCGCCCGCAAGCTCGGACTCGGCGACATCCTCACCGAGATGGCCGAGCGCTGGCACTTCTTCCGCAACTTCCTGTCCAACGTCACCATGACGCTGGCCAAGACCGACCTGCGGATCGCCAGCCACTACGTGGAGACGCTGGTGCCGCGCGAGCTGCACCACATCTTCGACCTGATCAAGGCCGAGCACGAGCTGACCGTGGCCGAGGTGCTGCGGCTCACCGGCGAGTCGGAGCTGCTGGAGCACAACCCGCTGCTGAAGCAGACGCTCACCGTCCGCGACGCCTACCTCGACCCGATCTCCTACCTCCAGGTCGCGCTGCTGGCGCGGCAGCGCGCCGCCGCCGCGGCCGGCGAGGAGGAGGACCCGCTGCTGGCCCGGGCCATGCTGCTCACGGTCAACGGCGTGGCGGCGGGCCTGCGCAACACCGGCTGAGCCCGACCCGACCGACGCGGCAGGGGCCGCCCCACTTCCCGTGGGGCGGCCCCTGCCGCGTGTGCGCCCCGTGGAGGGACGCGGCGTGTGCGCGCCGGAGTACCCGCCGCAGGGCGGGCGGTGCCCGCCCTGCGGCCGGCGGTGCCTGGCCGGCGGCCCGGGTCAGCTCCCGGCGACGGTGCGGCGCAGCCCGATGCGGGCGGCCACCCCCACCACGACCAGCAGCGCGGCGAAGCCGGCGAACATCGGGGTGATCGAGCCACCGGTCTGGGCCAGCTCGCCGTCGGGGTTCACGACGTTGCCGGGCACGGCGCTCGGGCTGGGGCTGGACGCGTCGGCACCGGCCGCGGCGGCCTCCTCGCCACCGGTCGTCTCCTGGCCGCCGGTGGACGCCTCGCCGCCGCTCGTCTCCTGGCCGCCGGTCGTCTCCTGGCCGCCGGCGGTGGACTCCCCGCCGGTGGCCTGCTCGCCGCCGGTACCGGCCTCGCCGCCGCCGGCGGTGGTCTCCCCGGCGCCGCCGGCGGCGGCGGCGCCCTCGGAGCCGCCCGCGCTCTCGGAGCCGCCGTCGCCGCCGCTCGTCCCCCCGTCCGGGCACTCGACCTTGAAGACCTTGTGCTTCTCGGTGGGGTTCTGGTTGCCCTCGATCTCCCAGAAGACCTTGTAGTGGCCGCTGGGCAGGGTCATGTCCTCGGTGCGCCCGGTGCCGTCGGCCAGCACGATGCTGCCCGAGGCCACGGCCTCGCCCTCACCGCCCTGCCAGTCCGGGGTGATCCGCCAGTCGACCTTCTCCAGGTCGTCGAACTGGAATCCGGCGAGGTAGAACTCGCAGACCTTCGGCTGGTTGGCCCGAACCTCCTCGTCGGTGACGGCGTCGTGGACCTTCACCGTGCCGTTGGAGCCGGGCGGGTTGCCACCGTTCTGGGCGAGGGCGGTGGTCGGTGCGAGCATGACACCGGCGACGACGGGCGCGGCCACGGCCGCGCGCACAAAGGTGCGGAGGGACATTCGGTCTCCCGGAAACGGCGGGTACCGCGCCCTGGGGGTTGGGCGCGGTGTTCGTTGAGGGACCGCGGCGGCACGGGGTCACGGAGCGCCCGACGCGCCCTGGGAAGCGGGCGGTCAAGGGCGTGCTCACGCGAGGTCGTCAGGACTCGAGGGGCTGCCGCCGCGTGGTCGGCCCTACGTTCTCGCTCAACTGACCAAGAATCAAGCCCCATACGTACCGGAGCGATCCCTCTCACCGGAAATGTCCGGCTTGCCGCTTGTAACAATTCCGCACGGACGCCGCCACGGACCGCTCTCAGCGACCCTCAGCCCGCCAGAACCCGTATCGCCACGAGTCCCGCGACCCCCAGCAGGCCCGTGGACCAGCCCAGGAACCGCCGCCCCAGGCCACCCCCACACAACACCCCCACCAGCAGCAACGCCCCGGCCAGCGGCAGCCAGGCGTACGCCACGCCGGCCGTCCCCGCCCGCACCGCCGTCCCCTCCGCCGCGTCCACCACCACCGGCACCCGCGCCCCGACGCCGTCCCACAGCACCGACCGCTCGATCCGCACCTGACCGGGCGGCGCGTCCTCCCCGGGCGCCGCCCCTGCCGCGCCGGCGCCGCGGGCTTCGTCGGCCGTGAACGCCCCCACACACCACCGGGACCCGCAGTCGGCCACCACCAGCGTCCCGGCCACGCCCTCCCCCGAGCGCACCGACGACATCCCCGTCCAGCCGCGCCACCCCGCGGCCCCCAGCAGCCACAGAACCAGCAGGCACACCGCCACCACCCGCACGGCACGCCACAGCCGGGACAGCAGCCCCGGCCCCCGCGCCGCCCGCTCCCGCGCCCGACGCGCCGCCCGCCCCTCCGTCTCCGCCTCGCTCGGCACCGGCGCGTCCGCGTCCTCGTCGAACAGGCCCGCCCCCGCCCCTCGCCCATCGGCCGACCAGGCCACCTTCGAACTCCCTTCCGAGCGGCGACGACAGTGACCGAAAACCTCCCCTCCCCACCACCCCGGTGTCAATGGCCGGCACAGGCCCCACACAACCCCCACACACGACGACGGCGGGCACCCGCGGCCATCCGACCGCCGGCACCCGCCGACACACCCCGAAGACCCCCGCCGAGGGAGCCCGCCCCCGCGGACCGCACCCCGGCGAGCCCGGGACCAGCTCACGAGCTCAGGAGTTGAACCGCTGCTGCGCCTGCTCCAGCCCCTCCGACAGCAGCACCTCCACCGAGTCCGCCGCCCGGTCCACGAACCAGTCCAGCTCCTTGCGCTCCGTCGCCGAGAAGTCCCGCAGCACGAACGCCGCCACGTCCATCCGACCCGGCGGCCGGCCGATCCCGCACCGCACCCGGAAGTAGTCCGGCCCCAGCGAGCGCGTGATCGACTTCAGGCCGTTGTGGCCGTTGTCCCCACCCCCCCGCTTCAACCGCAGCGTCGGATAGTCGATGTCCAACTCGTCATGGACCACCACCAGGTTCCCCGCCGGCACCTTGTAGAAGTCCCGCAGCGCCGTCACCGGCCCGCCCGAGGCGTTCATGAACAACATCGGCTTCGCCAGCACCACCCGCCGCCCGGCGATCCGCCCCTCCACCACCTGGGCCCGACTGCGGTGCGACTTGAACCGCCCACCCAGCCGCTCCGCCAGCAGGTCCACCACCATGAAGCCGATGTTGTGCCGGTTCCCCGCGTACTCCGGCCCGGGATTCCCCAGACCTGCCACCAGCCACGGCCCCTGCGGGTCCACCGCCGCAGCCGACGCCGGACCCGCGGCCCGCTCGCTCCGCTCGTTCATGCCACCCTCTCGACTCTCCCGGCCACGCCCCACCACCGCGGCCACCGGGCCCCCCACCCCATCATCGACCCCGGCCCCGCCATCGAACCCCCGACATGGCGAAGCGCCGCGCCCCACGGAAACCCGCGGGACGCAGCGCCGCCACACATCGGAACCGGACCGGCACCGCCGGCCCGTCAGCCCACTCAGCCCTCGGCGGGCGCCTCGGCCTCGGCGGCCTCGGCCTCCGCCGGAGCGGCCTCGACCTGCGGCAGCACGATCTGCACCAGGCCGGTCTCCGGGCCGGTCACCAGGGTGACACCAGCCGGCAGCTCCACGTCGCCGGCGTGCACGGCGGCACCCGCCGACAGGCCCTCGACCGAGACGGCCAGCGTCTCCGGCACGTGGGTCGCCTCCGCCTCCACCGAGATGGTGGACTGCAGGTGCTCCACCAGGTTCCCGCCCGGAGCCGGCTCACCCTCGATGACCAGCGGCACCTCGACGGTCACCTTCTCGCCCCGCTGCACCAGCAGCAGGTCCACGTGCTCCAGGAAGCCCTTGAGCACGTCCCGCTGCACGGCCTTGGGCAGCGCCAGCTTGCGCTGACCGTCCACCTCCAGGCTCAGCAGCACGTTCGGCGTCTTCAGCGCCATCATCAGCTCGTGACCGGGCAGGTTCAGGTGCAGCGGAGCGTTGCCGTGGCCGTACAGCACGGCAGGCACCTTGCCCGCGCGACGGGCACGGCGCGCAGCGCCCTTGCCGAACTCAGAACGCGGCTCGGCGGCGATACGGACCTCGGACACGACAGCTCTCCTCGAACGACGCGATGATGAGTAAACGACGGGCGGCCCCGCGGGACGAGAATCCCGTATCGCCACCCGAAGACGGTCGCAAACCCGCGACACGCGGTGCGACGACAAGACACACCCGGTTGCACCCGGCCGGACGGCCCGCGACATTCAGACCGCGCGTTCGACGGCACGAGCGCCGGCTCGCCCCGAACGGGCCACCGGACACCACCAGCGCGTCGATCACGGACCCACACACGGATCCCTCGCCGAGCAACCCCAGGATTCTACCCGGCCGGCCGCCCCAGCAGAAAATCGGGGCCGCCCCCGCCGTGGCGCGCCCCGAACCGAGGACGGCCGACGGACGGGGGACGACCCCGACCCCACCCCTCAGACCACGCGCCACACCGAACCGAACGGATTCGGAAAAGCACGACCGGCCAAAGGAAAAACGATCAATCAGCCTTCGAAGAGACTGGTCACGGAACCGTCGTCGAAGACCTCACGAACAGCCCGGCCCAGCATCGGCGCGATCGACAGCACCGTCACCTTGTCGATGTTCGCCTGCGGCTCCAGCGGCAGCGTGTTGGTCAGCACCACCTCGCTGATCCGCGAGTTCTTCAACCGGTCCACCGCCGGCCCCGACAGCACCCCGTGCGTCGCCGCCACCAGCACCTCCGCGGCACCGTTGGCGAACAGCGCCTCCGCCGCCGCGCAGATCGTCCCCGCCGTGTCGATCATGTCGTCCACCAGCACGCAGGTGCGGCCCTCGACCTCACCCACGACCTCGTGCACCGACACCTGGTTCGCCACGTCCGGGTCACGCCGCTTGTGCACGATCGCCAGCGGCGCCCCCAGCCGGTCACACCAACGGTCCGCCACCCGCACCCGGCCCGCGTCCGGCGACACCACCGTCAGCCGGTCCCGGTCCACCCGGGCCCCCACGTACTCGGTCAGCAGCGGAAGCGCGAACAGGTGGTCCACCGGCCCGTCGAAGAAGCCCTGGATCTGGTCCGTGTGCAGGTCCACCGCCATCAGCCGGTCCGCACCCGCCGTCTTGAGCAGATCCGCCACCAGACGCGCCGAAATCGGCTCCCGCCCCTTGTGCTTCTTGTCCTGCCGCGCGTACCCGTAGAACGGCATGATCACCGTGATGCGCTTCGCGGAAGCCCGCTTCAGCGCGTCCACCATGATCAACTGCTCCATGATCCACTTGTTGATGGGAGCCGTGTGGCTCTGGATCACGAACGCATCACTGCCGCGCACCGACTCCTCGAAGCGCACATAGATCTCGCCGTTCGCGAAATCAAACGCCTTCGTCGGCACCAGCTCCACACCCAGCTGCTCAGCCACCTCCCCCGCGAGCCCAGGGTGTGCACGGCCGGAGAAGAGCATGAGTTTCTTCTCGCCGGTCGTCTTGATGCCGGTCACTGAACCGTCTCCTTGTAGCTGCCGTCACCGTCCCGACCGACAACCGGCCGAAACGCCCCCCACCACGGTACGCCAGACCTTCATCGGCAACCCACGCCGGTGACCACCACCGGCCCGCACACCCACCACTGCGCCACGGATCACACCCCGGGCACTACTCCACGCCGTCACCGGGCTCCGTCACGTCACCGGCACCCGCCGCCAACGCCCGCTCCGCGGCCTCCGCCGCAGCCGTCCCCGGACGCTTCCGAGCCACCCAGCCCGCCACGTTCCGCTGCTGCGCCCGGGACACACCCAGCGCCCCCGGCGGCACGTCCTTGGTGATCACCGAACCCGCGGCGGTGTAGGCGCCGTCACCGACCTCCACCGGCGCGATGAACATGTTGTCCGACCCCGTCCGGCAGTGCGAACCGATCACGGTGCGGTGCTTGCTCACCCCGTCGTAGTTCACGAACACCGTCGCCGCCCCGATGTTCGTCCCCTCACCGATCGTGGCGTCCCCGACATAACTCAGGTGCGGCACCTTCGAACCGTCCCCCACCTCGGCGTTCTTCATCTCCACGAAGGCACCCGCCTTCGCCTTCCGACCCAGCCGCGTCCCCGGGCGCAGGTACGCGAACGGCCCCACCGTCGCGCCCTCCCCGATCTCCGCACCGGTCGCCACCGTGTTCGACACCACCGCGTCCACACCCACCGTGGTGTCCGTCAGCGTGCTGTTCGGACCCACCTCGCACCCCTCGGACAGGTGCGTCGCCCCCACCAGACGCGTGTTCGGCAGCACCACCGCGTCCGGCTCGAAGGTCACCTGCACGTCCAGCCACGTCGTCGCCGGATCCACCACCGTCACACCGGCCCGCATCGCCGCCTGAACCAGACGGTCGTTCAGCACCCGCCGGGCCGCCGCCAGCTGCACCCGGTCGTTGATCCCCAGGATCTCCCGCGCGTCCACGGCCACCACCGCGCCCACCCGGTGCCCCTCACCGCGCAGGATCCCCAGGGTGTCCGTCAGGTACTCCTCACCCTGGCTGTTGTCCGTGCGCACCTGGGTCAGCGCGTGCGCCAGCAGCTTCGCGTCGAAGGCGTACACCCCCGAGTTCACCTCGGTGATCGCCAACTGCTCGGGGGTCGCGTCCTTGTGCTCCACGATGCCCGCCACCGCCCCGGCACCCGCCGCCGGCGAGGCCTCCGGCTCCCGCACGATCCGCCCGTAGCCCGTCGGGTCCGGAACGACCGCGGTGAGCACCGTCACCGCGTTCCCCTCCGCCTCGTGCGCCGCCACCAGGGCCCGCATGGTCTCCACGGTGAGCAGCGGGGTGTCCCCGTAGGTCACCACCACCGTGCCGTCCAGCTCCACCCCGGCCGAGGCCAGCTCCTCCAGGCCGACCCGGACCGCGTGACCGGTGCCGTTCTGCTGCTCCTGCACGGCGATCCGGGCGCCCGGGTCGATCTCGCCCAGGTGCGCCACGACCTGCTCCCGCTGGTGCCCGACGACCACCACCAGGTGCTCCGGCTCCAGCTCCCGGGAGGCCGCCACGACGTGCCCCACCAGGCTGCGGCCGCACACCGGATGCAGCACCTTCGGCAGCCGCCGGGACTTCATCCGGGTGCCGCCCCCCGCGGCGAGGATCACGATGGCGGCGGGACGAACGGCGACACTCACGACAGGTGGCTCCTCGACGCTGCGGAGGGAGGAGGGACTCCCCGGGACGCGTCGAGGATAGCCGCAGCCGGACCCGCCTCTCAGGAGACGGGTGAGGACTCGAACCTACAGAGCTCCGCCGTCAGGACTCGAACCCGAACCAATGACGCCAAAAGACATTGTGCTGCCAGTTACACCACGGCGGATAAACGGCAGATTCGATCGGATTGATCACCCCTACCGCTTGCCAGATCAGCCTACACCGGAGGCGATGCCCTGCCACCATCCCTCGACGCGCCGATACAGACTGGATCCTCCGAGTACGCGGACGGTCAGGCAACCGTTGTAGGTATCTCCTGTGTTCTTCCGGTTGGTCTTCGGGTTGTGGCGCTTGAGCGTCGTCCTGGCCAAGGCGTCGCGCGGTACGCCGATGACGTTCGCCCAGAACTCCTCGGCACGCGGTACGTCCGCCTCCTCGTGGATGGCGACGCGGTACCCGCGGCGTTCCGGCTCCACACCCATCAGGTCGAGCCACCGAAGGTACAGCCGGATGACGTCCGGGTCGCTGTTGACGAACTGCAAGCTGGTGTTGGGGCGGTGCGGTTTCGCCTTCGCCCCCTCGGCCCAGTACAACACCACCCCCGCCAGCAGGAGTTCTCGGTCACTCAGCAGACCGATATCGGACCGGGCGAGCTCCCGCAACCGGGCCTGCTCCAATCGGGCGGCCTGCCACCGCGCCTGAGTCGCCGCCCGTGCCCGGGCGGCGCGTTCCTCCGGCGTCGAGCGGCTGGCGGGCTTCGGCAGGTCCCGCACCCACAGCGACACCGAGCTCTTCGAGACGCCTAACTCCGCCACGATCTCGTCGTAGGTCATCCCTTGCGCGCGCAGCTCGCGGGCGCGCTCGCGCAGGTCGTCCTTGGCCCGGGGGCGGCGGGTCCATTCGGGTGGGGGCTCGTCACCGAGCAGGCGGGTGAGGCGGTCGCCGGCGTGGATGCCGAGGCGCTCGGCGATCTGGGCGCGGCTGAGGCCCTGGCGGCGGAGGGCCTTGGCGCGCTCGGCGAGGTCGGCGGGGCGGGTGGTGGAGACCGGCGCGGGGAGGCGGGGCGGGCGGTCGGAGGCGGGGCGGGGGGCCGGGATGAGGATGCCTTCGAGGACGCCGGGAATGGCCGGGTCGGTGTCGCCGTGGGGGCGGTCGGGGGTGTTGTTCGCGGTGTTCATGGAGTACACGGTGAGGCCATTCGGCGCCGGTGAATAGCTCTTTTGTACGTGATTCACCTGTTCGAGGTAATTCGCACAACCGCGCGCCCCCTTGTCGCGTTATGTATGGGATTAGCGAGGCGGGCGGGACGCGTGTCGACGTGCCGCCCACTTCGCCGCCATCCCACATCGCCGGCCAGGCCACCCCGCTCCGCGTCGGTGCTCGGCCGCGTAACCCGGGGCTGCCATACTTACGACTGCGTAGGTTACGGAAGCGTAGGTTTGCGCACCCTCCGCCCGCCTCCGTCCGGCGGGCGTCGCCGACCAGCAAGGGGCTGAACAGTGACTCCACCGTCCGCGTCCACGTCCGCCGGGGCCCAGTGGCCCCCCTCGACAGCCGTGGCCGACCCACGGTCGACCGGCCCGGCCACCCCGGGCGCCCCAGGCACCCCGCCCACCCCCGGCACCGCCACCACCACCGCGCTCTCGGCCGCGGCCGGCACGCTCGGCGGCGAGCGGAAGGGGCCGGTGGAGCAGGTGGCGCTGGCCCTGTTCATCGGGGTGCCGTTCGTGGCGCTGATCGCCGCCGTCCCGCTGGCCTGGGGGTGGGGGGTGCACTGGCGGGACCTGGTGATCGCGCTGGTCTTCTACTACGTCTCCGGCATGGGGGTGACGATCGGCTTCCACCGCCACTTCACCCACAGCTCGTTCAAGGCCCGCCGCCCGCTGCGGGTCTTCCTGGCGATCGCCGGCAGTCTGGCGATCGAGGGGCCGGTGATCCGGTGGGTGGCCGACCACCGCAGGCACCACAAGTTCTCCGACAAGGAGGGGGACCCGCACTCGCCGTGGCGCTACGGGGAGACCGTGCCCGCCCTGGCGAAGGGCCTGTTCTACGCGCACATGGCGTGGATGTTCGACGTGGACCGCACCCCGCAGGACAAGTACGCCCCGGACCTGCTCAAGGACCGGGACATCGTGCGGGTCTCCCGGCACTTCCTGCTCTGGGTGGCGGTCTCGCTGCTGCTGCCGGCGGCCATCGGCGGGCTGTGGAGCTGGTCCTGGCAGGGGGCGGTGACCGCCTTCTTCTGGGGCGGGCTGGTTCGGGTGGGGCTGCTGCACCACGTGACCTGGTCGATCAACTCGATCTGCCACGCGGCGGGCGAGCGTCCGTTCCGGTCGCGGGACCGGTCCGGGAACGTCTGGTGGCTGGCGGTGCTGTCGTTCGGCGAGTCGTGGCACAACCTGCACCACGCGGATCCGACCTCGGCGCGCCACGGCGTGCTGCGGGGGCAGTGGGACTCCAGCGCGCGGGTGATCCGCTGGCTGGAGCTGCTGGGCTGGGCCCACGACGTGCGCTGGCCGAGCCGTGAGCGGGTGGCCGCGCGGCGGGTGACGGGGCAGGCGGCATGATGGGCGGGTGAACGAACGATCCGGACAGCGCAGCGTGCGGTCGACCAAGTCGGCCAAGGAGAAGTCGGCGGGAGGGTCGCCGGGCAGGGGCGGCCCTCCCGCCGGGCGGGCCGCGGGGACGTCGGCCGGCGGCGCGGGGGGCGGCGCCGGCGCGGCGGCGGGAACGGCGGGAACGGCGGGCACGGCGGCGGGCACGGTCGCGGGGGAGGCGGCCGAGGCGTCGCGGCGTGCGCGGGGGGCGGCGGCGCGCAGCCGGGTGCGGATGACCGGGAAGCAGCGGCGGGAGCAGTTGCTGGACGTCGGGCGGGCGCTCTTCGCGGAGCGGGGGTTCGACGCGACGTCGGTGGAGGAGATCGCCGCGAAGGCGGGGGTGTCCAAGCCGGTGGTGTACGAGCACTTCGGGGGGAAGGAGGGGCTGTACGCGGTGGTGGTGGACCGCGAGATGGAGTCGTTGCTGGACCGGGTGACGTCGGCGTTGACCGGGGGCCATCCGCGGGAGTTGCTGGAGCAGGCGGCGTTCGCGTTGCTGGACTACATCGACGACTCGACGGACGGGTTCCGCATCCTGGTGCGGGACTCTCCGGTGGCGCAGTCGACGGGCACCTTCGCGTCGTTGATCAGTGACATCGCCTCGCAGGTGGAGGGGATCCTGGGGGTGGAGTTCAAGAACCGGGGCTATGACGCGAAGCTGGCTCCGATGTACTCGCAGGCGCTGGTGGGGATGGTGGCGCTGACCGGGCAGTGGTGGCTGGACGTGCGCAGGCCGCGGAAGGCGGAGGTGGTGGCGCACCTGGTGAACCTGGCCTGGAACGGGTTGGACGGGTTGGAGCAGCGGCCGCGGTTGTGGACGCGCTGAGCGGGCTCTTGCCCTTCGTGTCGTGTTGATCGCGGTACGTGGCTTTTTGTTGGGAAGCGTCTGCGCGGGTGTTGCGGTGTGCGTACGCTGAGTTGCGGTGCGGGTCGGGGGCCGGTGCCGGGTGACGCGGGGTGGTGCGGGGTCAGCCGCACTCTCCGTGCCGGCGGCTGGGTGTGGTCCGCGCGGTCCGTGCGTTCGTGGGGTTCGTGTCGTTCGTGGCAGGCGTTGGGTCCGGCGGTCGGTGTCCCGGTGGTGTGGGGTGGCGTCGCGGGCGGACGATCGGAGGACTCGGTGGTGGGTTCGGCGGCTTCGGCGGATTCGGTTGGTGGTGGGGGGGCGTCCGGCGACGGGGGGTTGCGGACGCTGGTGGTGGGGGCGGGGTCGGCGGGGCGGGCGTTGGTCCGTGATCTGTCGCGGACTCCGTCGTTCGGTTTGTTGCCGGTGGGGTTGTTGGATGACGATCCGGCGAAGCGTGGGGTCCTGGTGCACGGTCTGCCGGTGTTGGGTGGGTTGGCGGAGCTGACCGAGGTGGCGGTGCGGCACGGGGTGCAGGTGGTGGCCCTGGCGATTCCGGGGTTGCCGAGTGCCGAGGTGCGGCGGTTGGCGCGGGCGGCGGGTGCGGCGGGTGCGGCGGTGCGGTATCTGCCGTCGTTCCTGGTGGCGTTGCAGCGTGAGGTGGTCGGGAGTGACATGCGCACGCTGGATGTGAACCGGTTGCTGGGGCGGCGGGAGTTGCACGTGGCGGGGCACGACGTGCGCTCGGTGATCGCCGGCCGGCGGGTGCTGGTGACGGGTGCGGGCGGGTCGATCGGCAGTGAGCTGTGCCGTCAGGTGCACGCCTTCGATCCGGCGGAGCTGTTCATGCTGGACCACGACGAGTCGAACCTGCACCGGCTGCAGTTGGAGCTGTGGGGGGAGGCGTTGCTGACGGACGACTCGCTGGTGATCGCGGACATCCGGGACCGGGCGCGGATACGGCAGATCTTCCGGGACCTGCGGCCGGAGGTGGTGTTCCACGCGGCGGCGCACAAGCACCTGCCGTTGTTGGAGCGGCATCCGTGTGAGGCGGTGAAGTCGAACGTGCTGGGCACGGACATCCTGGTGGAGGCGTCGTTGGACGCGGGGGTGGAGCGGTTCGTGCTGATCTCCACGGACAAGGCGGCGGATCCGACGTCGGTGCTGGGGGCGACGAAGCGGTTGGCGGAGCTGATCGTGCGGGCGAACGCGCGGGATGCGCGGAACCTGGGGACGGGGGTGTTCTCGGCGGTGCGGTTCGGCAACGTGCTGGGGTCGCGGGGTTCGTTGCTGTCGGTGCTGGCGGAGCAGTTGCGCAGCGGGGGGCCGGTGACGGTCACGCATCCGGAGGTGACGCGGTTCTTCATGACGATCGAGGAGGCCGTGGGGCTGGTGTTGGAGGCGGGGCGGATGGCGCGGGGTGGGGAGGTGTTCGTGCTGGACATGGGGGAGCCGGTGCGGATCGTGGATCTGGTGCGGAACTTCGCGGCGCAGGTGAACGCGCCGGAGGTGCCGATCCGCTTCACCGGGTTGCGGGCGGGTGAGAAGTTGAACGAGGCGCTGTTCTCGGTGCACGAGGAGCGGTTGCCGACGGCGCATCCGAAGGTGTTCGCGACGGAGTCGGGGCAGGGGCCGGAGGATCTGGCCGGGGGGTTGACGGCGCTGTACGCGGCGGCGGCGGGGAACGACGACGAGGCGGCGCGGCGGGCGTTGCGGGTGCTGCTGCCGGGGTACGGGGGGACGGCGCCGTCGTTGGGGGCGGAGGTGGCGGCGCCGGCGCCGTATCCGGACGGTTTCTAGCGCGGTCGCGGCGGCGTGTGGGGGCGCATGGCGGGGGCGCGTCGCGGGAGCCTTGAGCGGGGGGCCGCCGCCCGGGGTCAGTTGTCGAACGGCAGGCTGAGGGTGCGCAGCAGGTCGGCGAGGGCGTGGCGCTGCTGGGGGGTGAGGGCGGCGAGCAGCGAGCGTTCGTGGTCGAGGAGGACGGCGAGGGCGGCGTCGGCGCGGTCGCGGCCGTCGGGGGTGAGGCGGACGAGGACGCCGCGCCGGTCGGCGGGGTCGGGGAGGCGCTGGACGAGGCCCTTGGCGGCGAGCCGGTCGATGCGGTTGGTCATCGTGCCGGAGGTGACCAGGGTCTGGGTGAGGAGTTGTCCGGGGGAGAGCTGGTAGGGCTCTCCGGTGCGCCGGAGGGCGGTGAGCACGTCGAACTCCCAGGGTTCGAGGTTGTGCTCGGCGAAGGCGGCGCGGCGGGCGCGGTCGAGGTGGCGGGCGAGGCGGCTGATGCGGCTGAGGACCTCGAGGGGTTCCACGTCGAGGTCGGGCCGCTCGCGTCGCCACGCGGCTACCAGTCGATCGACCTCGTCCATCATGTGGATCAGTGTACGGGGTGTATCGACACCAAGCATCTTGATATCAAGAGGCCTGGTGTCGGGCCCGTCGGGGCCCGTCCGGGCCCGTGGCGGCGCGGGGCGCCCGTCCCCACCCGTAGGGCGGGGGCGGACGCCCCGGGCGCCGTCACTCCCACTCGATGGTGCCCGGGGGCTTGCTGGTGACGTCCAGCACGACGCGGTTGACGTCGGCCACCTCGTTGGTGATGCGGGTGGAGATCCGGGCCAGCACGTCGTACGGCAGCCGGGTCCAGTCGGCCGTCATGGCGTCCTCGGAGGAGACCGGGCGCAGCACGATCGGGTGGCCGTAGGTGCGGCCGTCGCCCTGGACCCCGACGGAGCGCACGTCGGCGAGGAGGACGACGGGGCACTGCCAGATGTCGCGGTCCAGGCCGGCGGCGCTGAGTTCGGCGCGGGCGATGGCGTCGGCCTCGCGGAGCAGTTCCAGGCGTTCCCGGGTGACCTCGCCGATGATGCGGATGCCGAGGCCGGGGCCGGGGAAGGGCTGGCGCCAGACGATCTCGGCGGGCAGGCCGAGTTCCTCGCCGACCTTGCGGACCTCGTCCTTGAAGAGCCGGCGCAGCGGCTCGACGAGCTGGAAGGTGAGGTCTTCGGGGAGGCCGCCGACGTTGTGGTGGGACTTGATGTTGGCGGTGCCGGTGCCGCCGCCGGATTCGACGACGTCCGGGTAGAGGGTGCCCTGGACGAGGAACTCGACGGTCTCGCCGTGGCTGCCGGCCTCGGCGACGATCTCGGCGGCGGCCTGTTCGAAGACGCGGATGAACTCGCGGCCGATGATCTTGCGCTTGGTCTCGGGGTCGGTCTGGCCGGCGAGCGCCTGGAGGAAGCGGTCGGCGGCGTCGACCACCTTGAGGCGGACGCCGGTGGCGGCGACGTAGTCCTTCTCGACCTGCTCGGCCTCGCCCTTGCGCAGCAGGCCGTGGTCGACGAACACGCAGGTGAGCTGGTCGCCGACGGCGCGCTGGACGAGGGCGGCGGCCACCGCGGAGTCGACGCCGCCGGACAGGCCGCAGATCACCCGCTTGTCCCCGACCTGGGCGCGGATGGCGGCGATGGCGTCCTCGACGACGTTCTCGGTGGTCCAGCTGGGGGTGAGGCCGGCGCCGCGGTAGAGGAAGTGCTCCAGCAGCTGCTGCCCGTGGGCGCTGTGCATGACCTCGGGGTGGTACTGCACGCCGTAGAGGGCTCGGGCGTCGTCCTCGAAGGCGGCGACGGGGGCGCCGGCGCTGGAGGCGGTGACGGTGAAGCCGTCGGGGGCCTCGGTGACGGAGTCGCCGTGGGACATCCAGACGGACTGGGCGGCCGGGGTGCCCTCGAAGAGGGTGGAGCCGGGCCTGGTGACGGTGAGGTCGGTGCCGCCGTACTCGCGGCTGCCGGTGTGGGCGACGGTGCCGCCGAGGGCGCGCGCCATGGCCTGGAAGCCGTAGCAGATGCCGAGGACGGGCACGCCGGCGTCGAAGAGCTCGCGGCCGACGTCGGGGGCGCCGTCGGCGTAGACGGAGGCGGGGCCGCCGGAGAGGATGATCGCCTTGGGGCGCTTGGCGAGCATCTCGGCCACCGGCATGGTGTGCGGGACGATCTCGCTGTAGACCCGGGCTTCGCGAACGCGGCGGGCGATGAGCTGGGCGTACTGGGCGCCGAAGTCGACGACCAGGACCGTGTCGGTGGTGTCCGGCGCGGTGGGCGAAGCTGCGCCTGCGGGGTTGGCTGGTGCCACGGGGCGGGCCTTCCGGCGGTGGTGCGGCGGCGTGTCGTTCGTTGCGGGCACGCCGAGGTCACGCCCGATTCTACCGGCCGCGGTTGGGCCGTTCGGAGGACGACGGGGGTGGCGGGGGTCTCACCATGCGGATGTCGGGTGGTGGTGGGCGGGGCGCCGGTGGCAGGCTGGGGGCATGTTCACCGCGCGCGGCTTCTTTACCTATGGCACCGGCTGGTCCGGCTGCCACGCTGCCGCATGAACTGACATGCTCCGCACGGCGCCCCGGATCACTCGGTCCGGGGCGCCGACGCGTGTTCCGGGCCGGGAGGGGCATCGGGCGGCGTGATCGTGGGGATCACGCGATCGTCTCGTTGGACTTCTGGGAGAGGACACAGTCATGAGCAGCGGCGGCATCGCGGGGGCGGCGGCCCCGGCCACGGGCCCGGGTTCGGATTCGACGGCGGCCACGGCGGCCACGGTGGTCGCGCCGGCGGCGGAGGTCACGCCGGCCGCGGGGGCCCCGGACGCCGGCACGGCGCGCCCGGCGGACGCGGCGGACGTGGCGGACCCGGCGGACGTGGCGGAGGTGATCGGCGCGGCCCGGGGCCGGATCGACGACCTGGACCGGCGGATCATCGCGCTGGTGCGGGAGCGGATGGAGGCGTCGGCGGAGGTGCAGCGGGCCCGGATGGCCTCCGGGGGGCGGCGGGTGGAGCTGTCCCGGGAGATGGAGATCATCTCGCGGTACCGGGAGGGCCTGGGCAAGCCGGGCACGACGGTGGCGATGACGTTGCTGGAGTTGTGCCGGGGAAAGGTGTGACGGTCGGGTTCCGAGGGCCCCGGGACCGTCCCCGACCTTGGCCTAGCGACGGGTAGTGCGGGCCGTCCGGTCTCCCTAGGCTGCCGCCATGGCGAACACCGAGCGGCGGGTGACCGGGCGGCGGGGCGCCGCCGAGGGCGACGGGTACGGGGGCGGGGCGGCGGAGTGGGCGGGCGCGGCGCACGGCAATCCGGTGGTGCCGCCGGGCCCGCGCTCCCCGCGGGACGTGGTGACGCCCCCGGTGGTACGGCGGCTGGTCTCGGCCGTCGCCGCCTCCGGGGACGCGCCGCCGATCACCGTGGTGGCGCCGGCGACCGGCGGGGTGCTGGCCCGGCTGCCGCGCAGCACGGAGGCGGACGTGGAGCGCGCGGCGGACGCCGCCCGCGCGGCGCAGCGGGCGTGGGCGCGGCTCCCGGTGCGGGCGCGCTGCGGGGTGCTGCTGCGCTTCCACGACCTGGTGCTGCGGCACCGGGAGGAGCTGCTGGACCTGGTGCAGGCGGAGACCGGCAAGGCGCGGCACCACGCGCACGAGGAGGTGCTGGCGGTCGCCATGGCGGCCCGGCACTACGCGGTGACGGCGCCGCGGCGGCTGCGTGACCGGGTGCGTCCGGGGGCGCTGCCGGGGCTGACCGCGGTGCGGGAGGTGCGGCACCCCAAGGGGCTGGTGGGTCTGGTCTCGCCGTGGAACTACCCGCTGGAGCTGGCCGTCTCGGACGCCCTGCCGGCGTTCGCGGCGGGCAACGCGGTGCTGGCGAAGCCGGACAGCCAGACCGCGCTGACCGCGCTGCGCGGCCGGGAGTTGCTGGTGCGGGCGGGGCTGCCGGCGGACCTGTGGCAGGTGGTGCTGGGGGACGGCCCCGAGGTGGGGCCGATGGTGGTGGACCGGGCGGACTACGTGGGGTTCACCGGGTCGACGGCGACCGGCCGGGAGGTGGCCCGGCGGGCGGCGGGCCGGCTGGTCGGCGCCGGGCTGGAGCTGGGCGGGAAGAACGCGATGCTGGTGCTGGCGGACGCCGACCCGGACCGGGCGGCCCGCGGGGCGGTGGTGGCCTGCTTCGGCTCGGCGGGGCAGCTGTGCGTCTCGGTGGAGCGCATCTACGTGCACTCCTCGCTGCGGGAGGCGTTCCTGGAGCGGTTCGCGGCGCGGGTGCGGGCGATGCGCCTGGGGGTGGGGATCGGCTACGGCGCCGACATGGGCACGCTGACCTCGGCCCGGCAGTTGGCGACGGTGGTGCGGCACGTGGCGGACGCGGTGGCCGGCGGCGCCGAGGTGGTGGCGGGCGGCCGGGCCCGGCCGGACGTGGCGCCGTTCGCGCACGAGCCCACGGTGCTGGTGGGGGTGCGGCCCCAGATGGCGGTGCACGCGGAGGAGACCTTCGGCCCGGTGGTCTCGGTGTACTCCTTCGACGACGAGGAGGAGGCCGTGCGGGAGGCGAACGCGACCCCGTACGGGCTGAACGCCAGCGTGTGGACGGCGGATCCGCGCCGCGGGGCGGCCCTGGCCCGGCGGCTGCGGGCCGGCACGGTGAACGTGAACGACGGCTACGCGGCGGCGTACGGCAGCGTGGCCGCGCCGATGGGCGGGATGGGCCAGTCGGGGCTCGGCCGCCGGCACGGCGCGGAGGGGCTGCTGCGCTACACCGAGACCCAGACCGTGGCGGTGCAGCGGGTGGTGCCGCTGTCGGGCCCGCCCGGGGTGCCGGAGCGGGTGTGGGACGCGGCGCTGGCGCGCGGGCTGCGGGTGCTGAAGGCGCTCCGGCTGCCGTAGCCGGGCGGCGGGCCGACGGGAGCGGCGGGCCGACAGTCGACGGCAACGGGCCGGCGGGCGCCAGCGGGGCCGGCCGGCGGGAGCGGCGGACCGGCGCCATGCGCTTCGGCGGTCCCCGAGCCTCAAGCGCATGGCGGCGGCACCAGGGTGGCCGGCCCGCGGGCGTCCCCGCGGACCGGCCACCTCTTCGGTCGTGGCCGGCAGGCTGTCCCCTGCGAACCGGCCACGGCACCGGTGCGACGTCCCACGGCGCGCGCCACGGCGGCCGTCCCAGGCGGCCGCGGCACCGCGCCCCATCGCACCGATGGCATCGGTATCCCTTTCAACGACACCCGGTGCGTCAGGTCACGTCCCCCGCGGGTGAACCTCCCGGGCCGCCCACCGCCCCGGCCCTCCGCTCCGGCCCGGCGCCCCGGCCCGGCGCCCCAGCCCAGCGGGCCTCAGGGCAGCTGCCGCAGCACCTCGGCCAGCGCCGTTCCGATCGTGCGGTGGAAGGTGGGGAACGCCCACACCGTGGTCTCCAGCGCCCGCAGCGGCACCTCCGCCTGCACGGCCACGGTGAGCGCCCCGATCGCCTCACCCGCCTGCGGGCCGGCGATGGTGGCCCCCACCAGCACCCCGCGGTCGGCGTCGGCCACCAGCTTGACCAGGCCGACGGTGCCCGGGCCGTGCACCGCGCCGCGCCCGCTCGCCGCGAGGTCCGTGCCGCCGACCGCCACCCGGACGCCGGCGGCGCGGGCCTGCGCCTCCGTCCTCCCCACACTGGCGATCTCCGGGTCGGTGAAGGTGACCCGGGGGATGGCGCGGTAGTCGGCCGGCGGGCCGCCGCTGCCGAGGATGCTCCGGCAGACCAGGTCCGCCTCGTACACCGCCACGTGGGTGAACAGGCCGTGCCCGGTCAGGTCGCCGAGCGCCCAGATGCCCGGACGGTCGCCGGACGCCGGCACCACCCGCAGCCGCTCGTCCACCGGCACCGAACGCCCCGTGGTGGGCACCCCCACCGACCCCAGACCGAGCGCCTCCAGGTCGGGGCGGCGGCCGACGGCCACCAGCAGCCGCTCGGCCCGCAGCCGCTCGCCGCGGTCGCAGCGCACCGTGAAGCCGTCCGCCCCGTGCTCGACGCCGACCACCGAGGTGTTCAGGTACACGCCCACGCCCTGCTCGGTCAGCGCCCGCAGCAGCAGTTCGCTCGACTCCGGCTCCTCGCGGCCGAGCAGCCCGCCGCCGTGCTCCACCACCGTGACGATCGTGCCGAAGCGGGCGAAGGACTGGGCGATCTCCAGGCCGACCGGCCCGCCGCCGATCACCAGCAGCGAATCCGGCGCCGCCCCGGCCCGCACCGCCTCCCGGTTGGTCCAGTACGGCGTGCCGGCCAGGCCCGGGATGTCAGGGATGACCGGGCTGGTGCCGGTGGCGAGCACCACGGCGGTGGTGGGCTGGAGCAGGTGCCCGTCGCCGTCGGAGCCCTCCACGGCAACCTCCCCGGGGCCGGTGAGGCGCCCCCGGCCGCGCAGCAGCCGCCCGCCCAGCGCGGTGAACCGTTCCACGGCCGCGGTGTCGTCCCAGTCGGCGGTGAGGGCGCGGACCCGCCGGGCCACCGGGCGCCAGTCCGGCTCCACCATGGCGGTTCCGGCCATGCCGGGGATGCGGTGCCCCTCGGCGACGAGTTCGGCCGAGCGCACCATGGCCTTGGTGGGGATGCAGGCCCAGTAGGGGCACTCACCACCGACGAGTTCGGCTTCGACGGCTACGACGTCCAGTCCGGCGTCGGCGAGCCGGCCGGCGGCGGCCTCGCCACCGGGGCCCATGCCGATGACCACGACGTCCGGACGGTCGGTGGGGAGTCGGGGCACAGCGTCCTCCTTCTGTGGCGGCGCCGCGGAACGGCCGGGCGGCGGTCGCGCCGGGCCCGGCCCGGGCCGCCCGTGCCGCGGTGGGACGCCGCCGCGCCCTGCCGGAGCGGGCCGCGCCGTGGGGCCGGGTGGGGGCCGGCCGGGGCGCCGGGACTGGTCCTCCCACCGTACTCGCGCGACGCCCCGGGGTCCTGATGAGTGATCGGCGGGCGTGTACCGGAGGGGGGTTGGCCGACGGCCGGCCGGTTCACCGGACGGCCGTCGGGAGGGGCGATGGGTGGGGCGGGCGATGGGGGTGGGATGAGCGCCACGAGCAGCAGGGCGCATGCACGAGATGGGCTGATATGCACGGTTCCGCACAAACACCGCTAGGGGAGGCCGGGTGGGCCCCCCGATTTCTACGCTGTCATGAGTGGCCGGCGTGTCGGGAGTCCCTCTTTCGGCCTGTGGATAACTCCGGTGAACCTTCAATGACTTCGAGGACGCGGCCTTCGATGACTGCGAGAGGGCGCCCTTCAACGACCTCGAACGGCGGCGGCTCCGGGGACGGGGGGCGGGTCAGCCGCTGCTGACGGCGGCCGCGGGGTCGGCCCAGTGGCGCGTGCCGTCCGGGGTGGCGTCCGTCCCGGCGGGGTTGGGGCCGCCCTCGGCGGAGGCGCCGCGGGGGCTGGGCGGCGTGGTGGTGGCCTCCCCGACCGGTAGGGAGCCGGCGGGGGGCTCCACCGGCGGGACCCGGCCGGCGAGCAGCACATAGGCGGTCACGCCGGCCGCCACGGCGCCGGCCAGGGCCGCCACCGCCGGGAAAACGTTGCTGCCCCAGTGCTCCGCGCGCCGCGACCGCCGCGTTTCGAAGCCGCAGGCCGGTTCGGCGACCACGGCACCGTTCCGGCGCTCGTCCGCCCCGCCCGCGTCGGGGCGCTCGCCGGCCGCGCGGACAGCCGCCCCGGCCGCCGCCCCCGGCTCCGGGGCCGCCACCGACGCCGCCGCAGCCGGCGCGGCTCCGGGCGCCACCCGCCCCCCGAGCGTCCCGAGCGTCCCGGGTACGGCGGACCCTCCCGCCGCACCCGGCGCCTCCGCGGCGCCCGGCGGGTCCTGGGCCGCCGGGGTGCGGCCCGCCGCCGGGGTCGTCGTGGGCGCGTCGGCACCGGCCCCGCCGGTCTGCTCGGTCGGCGACGCGGCGGCGGTGGGCGGCGCGAACAGGTGGGTCCGCAGCAGCGGTTCGGCCACCACGCTGAGCCGGCCCAGCGCCTGCTCCAGGCTCAGCCGGTCGGCCGGCTCCTTGGCGAGCAGGGCGGTGAGCGTCGGCCCCAGGGCGCCGGCCCGCACCGGGGTCGGCGGTTCGTCGGTCAGCACGGCCTGCATGGAGGCCACCGAGGACGACCGGCGGAACGGCGAGACGCCCTCCACCACGTGGTACAGGGTCACCCCGAGCGCCCACAGGTCGGCCTCCGGCCCGGTGTGCAGGCCCCGGACGCGTTCCGGGGCGAGGTGCTCGGGCGCGGGGGACAGTTCCCCGCTGCGCGGCGGTCGGTCGGTGTCGTGCAGCAGGGCGGTGCCGAAGTCGGTGAGGACGACGCGCCCGCCGGGGCCGAGGAGCACGTTGCTGGGGGTGAGGGCGCGGTGCAGCACGCCGGCACGGTGCGCGGTGCGCAGCGCGTCGACGAGTTCCAGCCCGACGCGGGCGGCCTCGACGGGGTCGAGCAGGGCGCCGGCGCGCAGCAGGTCGCCGAGGCTGAAGCCGTCGATCAGTTCCATGACGACCCAGGGGCGGTCGCCGTGTTGGACGACGTCGTGGACGGCGATGATGCCGGGGTGGGAGAGCCGGGCGGCGCACCGCACCTCCTGGCGCACCCGGGCGTGCAGGGCGGCGAGTTCGTCGGCGGGCGGGTTGCCGGGCGCGCGTAACTCCTTGAGGGCGACCTCGCGGCCGAGGAGCCGGTCGTGGGCGCGGTGCACGACCCCGCTGCTTCCGCTGCCGAGGCGGGGGCCGATCCGGTAGCGGCCGGCGACGAGTTCGCCGGGGCTGCCGTACACGGTCCTGGGCGCGGTGGCCGGGGCGGTGGTCGGCTCGGCGGTGCCGGCCGGGGCGGACTCGGTGGGTCCTGTGCTGTCGGTGGGCCGCGTGGCGTCCGTGGACCGCGCGGCCTGCGCGGTGCGTTCGGCGGTGGGCTCCGCGGCGGGCTCTGCGGGCACGGTGGGCACCCCCTCCCCTCGGCTGTGCCGTGTGGTGCCCCAATCTAGACGAGTGGCTGGAGGCGGGAGGCGCCGCGGAGGGGTTCGGTTCCGGTGGGGAGGCGGGGCGGGCCGCCCGAAGTATCGTTCCGCTGGCTCGACGGGCTCTCACCTGTTCGGGCGCCCGTCGTACGGGTGGACCCGGCCGTGAAGGGTGTGACGGCTGGGGCGGGAGGGATATCCGCTGGTGGCCCGCGCGGACCGGGCGCGGAGCCCGGCGCTGACGGGGAGGGACGCGAGTGGCCCGTCGGACGCCGGACGTCCTCCGGGGGCACACGGGAGCACGGGTCGGCGCACGGAGGCATGGCCGGAAGGGGCCGGAGCGAGGCGCGGGGAGTCGGGCCGCCGGGCAGCGCCCCGGTGCCGGCCCGCTCGGACGGCCGGGGGGGAGGAGCGCCGGAGCCGGTGCCCCTCCCCCGTCCCCGCCCCCCGGGGACGGCCCCCGAGCGGCGGACGGCCCCCGAGCGGCGCCGGCACTCAGCGGCGGCCGAGCACCTCGGCGGCCCGGAGGAACCCGTCTGTGCCGTGGCCCAGCCCGATGACGCGGCGGGCCAGTCCCTCGGCCGCGCGCATCACGCCGGCGTCGATGCCGTGGGCCTCGGAGGTGTGGATGATGTGGGCCATGGAGGAGGCCGCCGAGGTGATCGGGTTGTCGTCGCCGGAGTAGTCGCCGTTGTCGACCCCCTCCGCGGTCTCCTCGAAGATCGGCGGCAGGATCGCGCCGATGCCCTTGGCGAACGGGGCCAGTTCCCGCGCGCTGATGCCCTCGGCCTTGGCGACCGCGAGGGCGTGGGCGTATCCGGCCATCGCGGTCCAGAAGATGTCCAGCAGCGCGATGTCGTAGGCGGCGGCGCGGCCGATGTCCTCGCCGAGGTGGGTGTGGGTGCCGCCCAGGGCGTCCAGCACCGGCCGGTGCTCCTGGTAGAGCTCCTCGGGGCCGCTGTGGATGAGGACCGCGGCCGGCGTTCCGATGGTGGTGGTCGGCGTCATGATGGCGCCGTCCAGGTAGTGGACGCCGTGCGCGGCCGCCCATGCCGCGGTGTCCCGGGCCCGGTCCGGGGTGTCGGCGGTCAGGTTCACCACCGTGCGCCCCTTGAGCGCGGCGGTGACGGCGTCGCGCCGCAGGACGGCGTCCGAGGCGTCGTAGTTCACCACGCAGACCACGGTGAGTGGGCTGGCGGCGACCGCCTCCTCCGCGGAGGTGGCGGCGATCGCGCCGCGCTCGACCAGTTCCCGCTCCCGGCCCGGTGTCCGGTTCCAGACCGTGGTGCGCAGTCCGGCGTTCAGGAACGCCCCGGCCAGGGCGCGGCCCATCGGTCCCAGACCGAGCACAGTGACGGCAGACTGTTCGGAGTGCGAGGACATGAGTGAACTCCCCCTGAAATACTGACAGAAGTCGCGAATAGGACGGAAATGACACGCAGTCGTGCCCAGGACATGAATGTGTGCGGAGTGACGGCCGCGATCGCGGTGATCGACGGCAAGTGGAAGACCGCTCTGCTGTGGCTGCTGGAGTCCGGTCCGCAGCGGCCCGGCGAGCTGCGTCGGCGGCTTCCGGGGCTCAGCGAGAAGGTGCTGACTCAGGCGCTCCGCGAGATGGAGGCGGACGGGCTGGTGCACCGGGAGGTGCACGACGTGCTTCCGCTGAAGACGGTGTACTCGCTGACCCCGTTCGGCCGGGAACTCTCCGAGGCGCTGGGCCCCGTCTCCGACTGGGGCCACCGTCGTCTGGAGAAGCTCGCCGAGGCCAGGTCGGCCTCCTGACCCATCATCACCCCTGATCGCCTGATCGCCTGGCTGGTCCGGATCCGGCGGCCCTCCGGCCACCCGTCACCAGACTCGTCCGGCCGCCGCCCGCCGACAAGTACCCACAAAAAGGTGGCTACCCGGGGCGGCGCCGGGGGCGCGGCCGGGGCCCGGCCAGGCGCAGCGGGCCGGAGGGCGCAGCCGGCGGCGGTGGGCTCAGCGGCGGCCGGTGGGTTCAGCCGGCGGCGCCGCCGGCTTCGGCGCCCGGATTGAGCACGACGATCACCACGACGGCGGCCACCATCAGCAGGAGCACGACCACCAGCAGCGCCATGCCGAGGAACCGGGGGCCGCGGCGGCGGCCGCCCGGGGCGGTCGACGGCTCCGCGGGGGCCCGGCCGGCGGCCCGCCCGGGCGCGGCCTCGGCGACCTCGACCACCGCCGGCGCGCCCGCGCCGCGGCGGCGGTGCCGGCTGGAGTGGTGTGCCGGGGGCGGGGCGGCGAGCGTGGTGTCCACGGTGGCCGCGGCCACCGGCAGCCCGGGGTGCACCCCGGGCCTGGGCTCGGTGGCGCGGGCGGCCAGGTCGCGCAGGGTTTCGCGGATCTCGGCGGCGCGGGCCGGCGGGGCGGTCGGATCGGTGGCGAGCAGCCGCCGCAGCACCGGTCCGAGGGCGTCCGCGAGCGGCGGCAGGGGCGTCGGCGTCGCGGCGGGCGGGTGTCCCACGGCGCAGTGGTGCAGCAGCACGCCGAGGTCGCGCAGGTCGGTGGCGGCTCCCAGCGGACGGCCGGCCGGGCCGCCGCCGTCGAGGGCCCGGCCGGCCAGGGCCCGGCGGGCGGCGCCGCTGACCGTGCCGGTGAGCATGGCTCGGCCGTCCTCGCAGATCAGCACGGTGTCGGGGGTGAGCGCGAGGTGGGGGCGGCCGGCGCGGTGGACGGCGTCGAGCGCGTCGGCGACGTCGGCGGCGATCTCCACGGCGCGGGCCGGGCTCAGTTGGCCGGCCTCGGCGAGGATGCGGCTGAGCGGCCAGGCGGGCGGGCGCTCGGTGATCACCCAGAGCCGGTCGTGTTCCACCACCACCTGGTAGACCTGCACCAGCCGGGGGTGGTCGGGCAGGGCCTCGGCGGTGGCCCGGGCGCGGTCGGCGGCGTGTCGCAGGGCGGCGGCGCGTTCGGCCGGGCGGGGCACCGGGCCGCCGTTCCCGCCGGGCACGGGCGGGGTGATCCGCTCGGCGAGGACGGCGGTGCCGCTGTGCGTGTCGAGGGCGGCGTGGACGCCGGGCGGCAGCGGGTCGTCCGGGGAGGGTTGGAGGAGGTAGCGGCCGGCGAGGAGTCGCGGGTCGGTGCCGGGGTGCCCGTCGGGGGAGCCTGGGCGCCCGGGCGTGCGGGGTGGCACGCTGTCACCTCCTTCTGGTGCGGGTCGGAAAACGCGAGTGGGCGGGACGGGGTTGCGGGGCGGGTTGCGGGGGGGCGGTCGGAGGGGTGGCGCGGTGGTCCGGGGCCGCGGTTCCGGCGGCGGCGCCGCGTCCGGGTGCCGTGCGGCGGGCCGTGGCGGCGGCCGCGCCGGTCAGGGGTTGCGGTGGGTCCAGCTCGGACGGTGCCGGCTGAGCCGGGATCGGATGCGGCCGAGCAGTGGGCGCCTGACGCTGGCGGCGGCGGCCGGGTCGCGGTCGCCGTCCTGGCCGTCCCGCCCGTTCTGGCGGTCCTGCCCGTCGGCGTCGAGCGCGTCGAGGGCGCCGGTGTCGTCCGCGGCGATCGCGTCCCAGCGCGCGCGGTCGGGGGCGGCGGAGGGCGTCGGAGCGGCGGGGAAGCCCTGCCCGGGGAGGGGGCGCCGGTTCTGGGGGGGCAGCGGGCCGGTGGCGCGCGCGGTCTGCCCGGCGGGGTGCCGGCCGGGCTCGGGTGCCCGGGCCGGGCGGGCCGGCGACGCGGCAGCCGCCGGCACCGCCGGGACGGCCGCGGTGTCGCCGAGGGCGTTGCCGCCGGCGGGCGGGGCCGGACGCTGCGCCGGCACGGGCGCCGGGCCGGCCAGGGCGGAAGAGCCGGCCGGGCCGGCCGGAGCGGTCGCGGCGGTGACCGGGGCGGTGCGGCCGAGGCCGGCGACCGTGTCGTCCGGGGCCGCTCCGGCGACGGCACCGGCCGCGGCACCGCCGGCCGCGGTGGCGTCGGCCGCGGCGTCCCCGGTGGCGGCGGCCTGCTCGCCGGCGCCGAGGTCCTCCAGGACGGCGGTGAGCCGGCGGCGGACGATGTCGTGGTCCCAGCGCTGCAGCGGGTCCTTGCGCAGCAGGCCGTCGATGACCGGCCGGAGCGGGCCGGCGTTCATCGCGGGGAGCGGGCGCTCGGTGAGCACCGCGGTCAGGGTGGCGATCGCCGAGCCGCGGTCGTAGGGGGGGTGCCCCTCCAGCATGGTGTAGAGGGTGCCGCCGAGGGACCACAGGTCGGCGGCCGGTCCGGGCTTGCGGCCCCGGGCGCGCTCGGGGGCGATGTAGGAGGGGGCGCCGACGATCATGCCGGTGGAGGTGACCGAGGGGTCGCCCTCGACGGTGGCGATGCCGAAGTCGGTGAGCACGACCCGGTTCTCCGCCGTGATGATCACGTTGGACGGTTTGACGTCGCGGTGCAGGATGCCCTGCCGGTGGGCGGTGCGCAGCACGCCGAGGAGGCGCAGGGTGATGTAGGCGGCGCGCTCGTGGTCGAGCGGGCCCTCGGTGTCGATGATCTCGGCGAGGGAGCGGCCCTCGATGAGCTCCATGACGATCCAGGGGCGGCCGTCCTCCTCGACCACGTCGAAGACGGTGGCGGCGCCGTCGTGCCGGATCCGGGCGGTGGCCTTGGCCTCGCGCAGGGTGCGGGTGTGCAGGCGCCGGGCCTCCTCCTCGTCGACGCCGCCGGGGATGCGCAGTTCCTTGACGGCCACGTGCCGGCCGAGCATCTCGTCGACGGCCCGCCACACCGTGCCCATCCCGCCCCGGCCGAGTACCGAGGCGAGGCGGTAGCGTCCGGCCAGGAGCCGGTGGTCGATCCCTTGCTCAAGGGTCATGCGTGTTGTCCTCTGGTCCGATGGTCCGACTCGGCTGCGAGCGGCGCGGGGAGGGTGTGCGCGCCACCATCTTCCCCTGTTCCGGACCCGGCTTCGTACCAGAACGGGCGCCCCGCCCCCGACTTGGCGTCAAGTCGGGACGTTCTGGTTATGGTGACGGGGCGCCGGCGGCTCCGGTGGTTCAGATGGACGGCGCGCCGAGCCGGGCCGCGTCGGCGGTGCGGTCGTCGGGCTGCTGCTGGGACTCCCGTTCCGCCTCCACCCGCTTGAGGTAGTGGTCGACCTCGCGTTCGATCTGGTCGTCGTCCCAGCCGAGGACCGGCGCCATCAGCTCGGCCACCTCCCGGGCGCAGCGGGTCCCCCGGTCGAAGGTCTCGATGGAGATCCTGGTGCGCCGGGTGAGCACGTCCTCCAGGTGCCGGGCGCCCTCGTGGGAGGCGGCGTAGACGGCCTCCGCGCGCAGGTAGTCGTCGGCCCCGCCGATCGGCTCGGCCAGCTTGGGGTCGGCGGCGATCAGGTCGAGGATCTCCTCCAGGAGCCTGCCGTGCCGGTTGAGCAGGTGCTCCACGCGGGCGACGTGCAGGCCGGTGCGGTGGGCTATGCGGGCGCGGGCGTTCCACAGCGCGCGGTAGCCCTCGGCGCCGACCAGCGGCACGGTCTCCGTGCAGGACTCCGCGACCTTGTAGTCGAGTCCGTGCACGGCGGCGTCCACGGCGTCCTTGGCCATCACCCGGTAGGTGGTGTACTTGCCGCCGGCCACCACGACCAGGCCGGGCACCGGGTGGGCCACGGTGTGCTCCCGGGACAGCTGGCTGGTGGCGTCGGACTCGCCGGCGAGCAGCGGCCGCAGGCCCGCGTAGACGCCCTGCACGTCCTCCCGGGTGAGGGGGGTGGCCAGCACGGAGTTGACGTGGTCCAGCAGGTAGCCGATGTCGGCGCTGGAGGCGGCCGGGTGCTCCTTGTCGAGGTCCCAGTCGGTGTCGGTGGTGCCGATGATCCAGTGCCGGCCCCACGGGATGACGAAGAGCACGCTCTTCTCGGTGCGCAGGATCAGGCCGGTGGAGGAGTGGATGCGGTCCCGGGGCACCACCAGGTGGATGCCCTTGGAGGCGCGGACGTGGAACTGGCCGCGCTCGCCGACCATGGACTGGGTCTCGTCGGTCCACACCCCGGTGGCGTTGACCACCTGCTTGGCCCGGATCTCGAACTCGCCGCCGAGTTCGAGGTCGTGCACCCGGGCGCCGACGACGCGTTCGCCCTCGCGCAGGAAGCCCACCACCCGCGCCCGGTTCGCCACCAGGGCGCCGTAGGAGGCGGCGGTGCGGGCCAGGGCGGTGACGAAGCGGGCGTCGTCGACCTGCGCGTCCCAGTACTGGACGGCGCCGACCAGGGCGTCCTTGCGCAGCGCCGGCGCGGCGCGCAGCGCCTGGCGGCGGGTGAGGTGCCGGTGGTGCGGGAGTCCGCGGGAGTGCCCGGCGGAGACGCCCATGGTGTCGTACAGCACGACGCCGGAGCCGACGTAGAACCGCTCCCAGCCGCGGTGGGCCAGCGGGTAGAGGAAGGGCACCGGCTTGACCAGGTGCGGCGCGAGGCGCTGGGTGAGCAGCCCGCGCTCCCGCAGGGCCTCGCGCACCAGGGCGAAGTCGAGCATCTCCAGGTAGCGCAGGCCGCCGTGGATGAGCTTGCTGGAGCGGCTGGAGGTGCCGGCGGCCCAGTCCCTGGCCTCCACGAGCCCGGTGGTCAGGCCGCGGGTGGCGGCGTCCAGGGCGGTTCCGGTGCCGACGACGCCTCCGCCGATGACCAGCAGGTCGAGTTCGGCCTCCGCCATCCGGGCGATCGCGGCGGCGCGCTCAGCGGGCCCCATGGTTGCGGTCTTCACGACGTCTGCTCCGCCTTTCCCGACCGGTGCGGGGCGCGCGGGCCCGGCTTCCGGTGTCCCGGCAGGGACCGGTGGCCGCCACCGAACGCGGTACCGCACGCTCTTGAGGACGATCTACACGCGATCACTACCCAGTATCGGGCGCGCTGCCCGTTTCGGCCCCGATGAGATGACCGGTTACGGGTTCGGCCGGGCCTCGGGCCGCGCCGGCACGGGGAGCTCCCCCTCGGCCTGCTGTGTCCCCTCGGCCTGCTGTGTCCCCTCGGCCTGCTGTGCCCCCTCGGCCTGCTGTGCCTCCTCCTCCGCCCGCCAGCGCTCGTCCTCGGCCGGGTGGCCGGAGGGGACGGGCGAGGGGACGGCGCTCGGCGCGGGGGCGGGCGCGGGCACGGACGGCGGGGCGGGCGGCCCGGCCGGACGGGCGGGTTCGACCGCCGGCCGGACCATCCACAGCGCCAGGCAGAGCACGGCGACGGCGACGCCGGCCAGGGCCCAGGCGGTCCGGCCCCACCGGGGCACGCGGAGGGCGCCCAGCGCGCCGGGGAGGCCGGGCGGGGCGGGGCGCGGGCGGCTCCCGCCGGGCGGCGCCGCCGGCCGGAGATCGGCCGCGCCGATCCGTCCGGCGCGGGCCGCCAGCGACTCGCGCAGCAGCGCCTCGAGCGCCTGTCGGTCGAGCGCCCGCCGTTCGGGCGGGCCGCCGCCACCGGGCCGTCGCCTCATCGCCCTGCCTCCCGCAGTCTCTTCTCCAGCGCGTCGAGGGCGCGGCTGGCGGTGGATTTCACCGAGCCCCGGGAGACCCCCAGGGTGTCGGCGATCTGGAGTTCCGACAGGTCCGACCAGTAGCGCAGGACGAGCACCTCGCGCTGCCGCCGGGTCAGCAGCCGCAGGGCGGCGAGGACCTCCCGGTGTTCCTCCCTGAGCAGCACCTGCTCGTCGCTGGGGGCGGCGGAGGCCTCCCGGGGAGGGCTGTAGCCCCGGGCGGTCCGCCGTCGGCGCAGCACGGAGCGGGCGGCGTTGACCACGCTGGTGTGCAGGTACGCCGCGGCGTCGTTGAGGTCCGTCAGCGAGCTCCCGTGACGGCGGTACACGGCCATGAAGGCGTCCTGGACGACGTCCTCGGCCGTGTGCAGGTCGTCGACCAGCAGGACGGCCAGGCGCACCATGTCCAGCCGGTGGGCGTGGTAGAGGTCCGTGATGGTGGGCCGGGGGGCGGCTCCGCCGTCGGGCCGGGCTCCCGTGGCGGCCTGCGGCGGTGGCGTGCGGCGCGGGCCCGCGCCGGGGTAGGCCGGCGGGAGGGGGGCCGGCGGGGCGCGGTGCACCCGTCGCAGCAGTCGGGTCCACCACCCTCGCAGGTCGCGTGGCACCGTCGTCGGCAGGACGCCTGCGTCGCTCATCCGTTCCCCGTGGCTTCCCCGTGGTGTGGTGGTCGGCGCCGGGGGCACCGCCGGTGCGGGCGCCGGCGATGCCCCGCGGCCGTGGGATCAGCGTGTGGCCGGCACCGGCGCGGGGACGGCCGCCGCCGCCTCCGCCTGCGCGCGCTCCTCCGCCTCGTACCACTCGGCCTCGGCGGGCACCGGCACCGGCACCGGAACGGCCGCCGCCTCCGCCTGCGCGTGCTCCTCCGCCTCGTACCACTCGGCCTCGGCGGGCACCGGCACCGGCACCGGAACGGCCGCCTCCGCCTCCTGCGCGTGCTCCTCCGCCCCGTACCACTCGGCCTCGGCGGGCACCGGCACCGGCACCGGAACGGCGGCCTGCTGCTCGGCCCGCGCGGCCTCGTGGCGGGCGTCCTCCTCGGCGGCGGCGGCTTCCTCGTGCTGCGGGACGGGCACCGGCGTGGCGGCGTCCTCGCTGGTGGCCGCCCGGGTCGCGGCGGGCCGGGAGTCGTCGGCCAGGGCGGAGTTGGCCATGACGGCGCCGCCCACGACCAGGGCGATCGCGGAGGCGGCACCCAGCTTCAGGGTGCGCTGGCGGCGGGCTCGCCGGTGGCTGGGCATGCGGTGTGCGGCCATGTGTGGGCTCCTCGCGGGGCTCGTCCGTCGGGCCTCCCGGGGCGGGCGTCGGCGCGGTCGGGCGGCGTCCGGACGGCGCCCTCGCCACCGCTCCACCGGGAGGTGCTTCCAACCTGACAGACGTGCGTCCCCGGGCCGGGTTGTCGCTCGGCCACCGCTTCTGGCCGATCGCGGCGTGACACCGGTCACATCGGTGGGGTGGGCGGTCGCCGGCGGCGGGGCGCCCGGAACGGCGCCGCGCCGGCCCGCTCCCCTGCTCGGGAGCGGGCCGGCGCGGTGTCCGTGCCCGGTGGTGCGGCCGGCCCGGTGGTCCGGGGCCGGTGCGGCGGGCTCGGCGGGCTCAGCGGTGGCCGGCGGAGGGGGCGACGGTGACCTCGACCCGCTGGAACTCCTTCAGCTCGGAGTAGCCCGTGGTGGCCATGGCCCGGCGCAGCGCGCCGAACAGGTTCATGGTGCCGTCGGGGCGGGAGGAGGGGCCGAGCAGGATCTCCTCCAGGGTGCCGACGACGCCGAGGTTCATCCGCTTGCCGCGGGGCAGCTCCTCGTGCACGGCCTCCGCGCCCCAGTGCCGGCCGCGGCCGGGGGCGTCGGTGGCGCGGGCCAGCGGGCTGCCCATCATCACCGCGTCGGCGCCGCAGGCGATGGCCTTGGGCAGGTCGCCGCTGTAGCCGACGCCGCCGTCGGCGATCACGTGCACGTAGCGGCCGCCGGACTCGTCCATGTAGTCGCGGCGCGCGGCGGCGACGTCGGCGACGGCGGTGGCCATCGGCACCTGGATGCCGAGGACGCTGCGGGTGGTGTGGGCGGCGCCGCCGCCGAAGCCGACGAGCACGCCGGCGGCGCCGGTGCGCATCAGGTGCAGGGCGGCGGTGTAGGTGGCGCAGCCGCCGACGATCACCGGCACGTCGAGTTCGTAGATGAACTGCTTGAGGTTGAGCGGCTCGGCGCGGCCGGAGACGTGCTCGGCGGAGACGGTGGTGCCGCGGATGACGAAGATGTCCACGCCGGCGTCGACGACGGTGCGGGAGAACTCGGCGGTGCGCTGCGGGGAGAGTGCGGCGGCGGTGACCACCCCGGCGTCACGGACCTCCTTGATCCGCCGGGTGATCAGCTCCTCCTTGATCGGCTCGGCGTAGATCTCCTGGAGGCGCTTGGTGGCGCGCTCGCCGTCGGGGAGTTCGACGATCTCCTCCAGCAGCGGCCGCGGGTCCTCGTGGCGGGTCCACAGGCCCTCCAGGTTGAGCACGCCGAGGCCGCCGAGCTTGCCGATGTGGATGGCGGTCTCGGGGGAGACCACGCTGTCCATGGGGGCGGCGAGGAACGGGAGTTCGAAGCGGTAGGCGTCGATCTGCCAGGCGATCGACACCTCCTTCGGGTCCCGGGTGCGGCGGCTGGGGACGACGGCGATGTCGTCGAACGCGTAGGCGCGGCGGCCTCGCTTGCCCCGTCCGATCTCGATCTCGGTCACGGCGTGCCTTCCTTACTGCTGTGCGACATGGGTGCTGGACGTGCCGAAGGGCACCGCACGTGACGCGTGTGAGCGGTGCCCTTCATTCTGGCCCCTGGCCCCCGGGCCCCGGTGGGCCGGGGCGAGGGGGCGGGGCGGCGGGGCGGTTCTCAGCGCCCGTGGTAGTTGGGGGCCTCGACGGTCATCTGGACGTCGTGCGGGTGGCTCTCCTTGAGGCCGGCCGCGGTGATCCGGACGAAGCGGGCGTCCTTCATGTCGGCGACGGTGGCGGCGCCCACGTAGCCCATGGTCTGCCGCAGGCCGCCGACGAGCTGGTGGACGACGGCGGCGAGCGGGCCGCGGTAGGGCACCTGGCCCTCGATGCCCTCGGGGACGAGCTTGTCGTCGGAGGCGACCTCGGCCTGGAAGTAGCGGTCCTTGGAGTAGGAGCGGCCCTGCCCGCGGGACTGCATGGCGCCGAGCGAGCCCATGCCGCGGTAGGACTTGAACTGCTTGCCGTTGATGAAGAGCAGCTCGCCGGGGCTCTCCTCGCAGCCGGCGAGGAGGCTGCCGAGCATCACGGTGTCGGCGCCGGCGGCGAGCGCCTTGCCGATGTCGCCGGAGTACTGCAGCCCGCCGTCGCCGATGACCGGGACGCCGGCGTCGGCGGCGGCCTGGGCGGCCTCGTAGATGGCGGTGACCTGCGGCACGCCGACGCCGGCCACCACCCGGGTGGTGCAGATGGAGCCGGGGCCGACACCGACCTTGACGCCGTCGGCGCCGGCGTCGATCAGGGCCTTGGCGCCGTCGCGGGTGGCGACGTTGCCGCCGATCACGTCGACGTTCGCGTTGGCCTTGATCTTGGCGACCATGTCCAGCACGTTGCGGTTGTGGCCGTGGGAGGTGTCGACGATGAGGAAGTCGACGCCGGCGGCCATCAGGGCCTGGGCGCGCTCGACCGCGTCCCCGCCGGCGCCGACGGCCGCGCCGACGAGCAGCCGGCCCTCGGAGTCCTTGGCGGCGTTGGGGTACTGCTCGGCCTTGACGAAGTCCTTGACGGTGATCAGGCCGCGCAGCCGGCCGTCGTCGTCGACCAGCGGGAGCTTCTCGATCTTGTGGCGGCGCAGCAGGGCCATGGCGTCGGCGCCGGAGATGCCGACCTTGCCGGTGACCAGCGGCATCGGCGTCATGACCTCGCGCACCTGGCGGGAGCGGTCGGACTCGAAGGCCATGTCGCGGTTGGTGACGATGCCCACCAGGCGGCCGGAGTCGTCGGTGACCGGGACGCCGCTGATCCGGAAGCGGGCGCACAGCTCGTCGGCGTCGGCGAGGGTGGCGTCCGGGCGGACGGTGATCGGGTCGGTGACCATGCCGGACTCGGAGCGTTTCACCAGGTCGACCTGGTTGGCCTGGTCCTCGATGGAGAGGTTGCGGTGCAGCACGCCGACGCCGCCCTGGCGGGCCATGGCGATGGCCATCCGCGCCTCGGTCACCTTGTCCATGGCGGCGGAGAGCAGCGGGATGTTCACCCGGATGTTGCGGGAGACCCGGGAGCTGGTGTCCACGGCGTTCGGCAGCACCTCGGACGCCCCCGGCAGGAGCAGGACGTCGTCGTAGGTCAGACCGAGCATCGCGAACTTCTCGGGTACGCCGGCGGCGTTCAAAGACATGACACCTTCTCGCTTCGGGTTTTCGGGGGCGGGCCCGGTGGGGGGCCGAACCCCGGCGCGCCCGGATGCCGCAGCCGTGGTGTGTGGGGCCAGGGAGCACGGCCGGGATTCCATGCTACCGAGCCCCACCGGTTGCTCCGGACGAGCGAGCGCCCGGGGCGGGCCGGTGGTGAGCACGCTCACTCGGCGTCGGGGCGGCGCCGCGGCGGCCACCCCACCTGGCCGGACGCGGCCACGTGGCTAGCTGGCGGCGAGGGCGCGCAGGCGGTTGAGGGCGCGGTGCTGGGCGACCCGGACGGCCCCGGGGGACATGCCGAGCACCCGGCCGGTCTCCTCGGCGGAGAGTCCGACGGCGACCCGGAGCAGGACGAGCTCGCGCTGGTGGGCGGGGAGCGAGGCGAGCAGGCCCTTGGCCCACTCGGCCTCGCTGCTGAGCAGCGCCTGCTCCTCGGGGCCGAGGGCGTCGTCGGGTTTCTCGGTCAGGTCGTCGGCTGGCAGGGCGGTGCTGGTGGGGCCGCGCATGGCGGCCCGCTGGAGGTCGGCGACCTTGTGGGCGGCGATGCCGTAGACGAACGCCTCGAACGGGCGGCCCTCGTCGCGGTAGCGCGGCAGGGCGCACAGGACGGCGAGGCAGACCTCCTGCGCGACGTCGTCCACGAAGTGGCGGGCGCCGCCGGGCAGGCGGGCGAGCCGGGAGCGGCAGTACCGCAGGACCAGGGGGTGCACCTCGGCGAGCAGGTCGTCGGTGGCCCGCTCGTCACCGCGGGCGGCCCGCAGCACGAGCTCGCGCGTCCGACGCGTACTGGACTCTTCCTCGTCGCGCATCGGTCCATGGTGCATCGAAGTGGGCGCGGGCGAGGAAGGCGGCCCCGACTTCTGCATCGGAACGTTATCTGGCGGTGTCTGTGCCGTCCGGGCCGGTTCGTGCCGTATCCGACCGCCCGTACGGAACTCCCCGAGTTCGTCCATACCCCCATGGTGCGGCCTGCGCGGAGTTTTCGGCCCCGCGCGGCCGTCCGGGGCGCTCCCGCGGTGCCCGGCGGGGGTCGCCGGGCACGACGGGGGCGGAGGGGGAGTTCCGTCGGCGGCCTGCGGCACGGGGCCGGGCGGCCACGTCGCTCAGCGCACCAGTCCCCAGCGGAAGCCGAGGGCCACGGCGTGGGCGCGGTCGGAGGCGCCGAGCTTCTTGAACAGGCGGCGGGCGTGGGTCTTGACGGTGTCCTCGGACAGGAACAGCTCGCGGCCGATCTCGGCGTTGCTGCGGCCGTGGCTCATGCCCTCCAGGACCTGGATCTCCCGGGCGGTCAGCGTGGGGGCGGCGCCCATCTCGCTGGAGCGCAGCCGCCGCGGGGCGAGCCGCCAGGTCGGGTCGGCGAGGGCCTGGGTGACGGTGGCCCGCAGCTCGGCGCGGGAGGCGTCCTTGTGCAGGTAGCCGCGGGCGCCGGCGGCGACGGCCAGCGCGACGCCGTCGAGGTCCTCGGCGACGGTCAGCATGATGATCCGCGCGCCGGGGTCGGCGGAGAGCAGGCGGCGCACCGTCTCCACGCCGCCGAGGCCGGGCATGCGCACGTCCATCAGCACCAGGTCGGAGCGGTCGGCGCCCCAGCGGCGCAGCACCTCCTCGCCGTTGCTGGCGGTGGTCACCCGCTCCACCCCGGGGACGGTCGCCACGGCGCGGCGCAGTGCCTCGCGGGCGAGTGGGGAGTCGTCACAGACGAGAACGGAAGTCATGACAGCCCTCCGCAGCAGATCGGCGTCACGTTGAGCCTCCAGGCTGATACGAATCGTCACCGACACGGCCCGTGCGGAGTGGTGCCCGTTTCCGAGCCCACCCTGTCGACCGTCTCCGCCCTCTCAACGAGCGTCACTCAAAAGAGTTACGGACGTCGGCGCCTCTACTAAACACCCTACGTGATGGATCAATCACAGGACAGTCGTACGGCGTCGACACTCGGCGGCGCGTCGCCGACGGCCTGCCGCGGTGGCGGGTCTTCACGCAGCTCAGCGGGGTCCGCGGGGGCGCCACTCCTCCATCGCGAGGTTCTTTATGCCCGAATGATTCATATTTTCATCTGCTTGGGTACTCTCCATACGATCCGGGTCTTTCATCCCGGAAGCCTCGCCATGCGACGCCCGAGGTGGCAACACCCGGCACACCGATCACAACAGCCTCCAGTTCGACGAGCCCGAGGAAGAGTCATGGCAGATTTCTCCCGACTCCCCGGTCCCAACGCGGACCTGTGGGACTGGCAGCTGTCCGCCGCCTGCCGTGGGGTGGACAGCGCGCTGTTCTTCCATCCGGAGGGAGAGCGGGGGGCCGCCCGGACCTCCCGCGAGGCGGCGGCCAAGGAGGTCTGCATGCGCTGCCCCGTCCGGGAGCAGTGCGCCGCCCACGCGCTGGCGGTCCGCGAGCCGTACGGGGTGTGGGGCGGCATGACGGAGGAGGAGCGCGAGCAGATCCTCGGCAGGGCCCGGCAGCAGCAGTACAGCCCGCAGCTGGGCAATCCCGGGTGAGCGGCGGCCGGCCGGCCGCGATCACCGTTCCGCCATCCGCAGGATCGTTTCTGCTCCCGGGGTGCGCCAGGCGCTCCGCGGCTAGGGCGCCACCGGCGACACCAGGGTGCGCGCGGCGCGCACCAGCTCGTCCAGCGCCGCCCGCACGGACGGCACCCGGGCCAGGTCCGGCACGGTCAGCGCCACCACCTCGCGGCGCAGCGGCGGGCCGAGCTCGACCACCTCCACCCCCGCCCCGCGCACCGCGCCCAGCGCCAGCGCGGGCAGCACCGCCACCCCCAGCCCGGCCGCGACCAGGCCGACCACCGCCGGGGAGTCGTCCGTGGCGAACTCGATCCGCGGCGCGAACCCCTGCCGCGCGCACTCCTCCACCAGGTTGCCGCGGCACTGCGGGCAGCCCGCGATCCACGGCTCCTCGGCCAGCTCCGCCAGCCGCACCGGCCGCTCGCCGCGGGTCGCCGCCAGCAGCGGGTGCGCCGACGGCAGCAGCCCGACCAGGCGGTCGGTGAGCAGCGGCACCTCGGTCAGCCCGTCCCAGCCGGATCCGCCGGCCCGGCGCCCGGCCGGCTCCGGCCCGGTGCCCGGGTGGCCGGCGTCCCGGTGGCCCGGAGCGGCGTATTCCGCTCCCGCGTACTCCGCTCCCCCGTACTCCGCTCCCCCGTACTCGGCGCCGGGGTAGCGGAAGGCAAGCGCCACCTCGCAGTCGCCCTCCCGCAGCATCTCCACCGACTCCGGCGGCTCCGCCTCCACCAGCGACAGCCGCACCCCCGGGTGGGCCGCGCGGACGGCGGCGACGGCCGGCGGCACCAGCGTGGAGCTGGCGCTGGGGAAGGCCGCCAGCCGCACCCGCCCGGAGCGCAGCCCGGCCAGCGCGGCCACCTCCTCCTCCGCCGCGGCCAGCCCGTCCAGGATGGTCACGGCGTGCCGCACCAGCACCGCCCCGGCCTCGGTGAGGTCCATCCGCCGGCCGGCGCGCACCACCACCGGGGTGTCGACCGCCTTCTCCAACGCCCTGATCTGCTGGCTGACGGCGGGCTGGGTGAGGTTCAGCTCGCGGGCGGCGCCGGAGAACGATCCGGTCCGGGCCACGGCCTGGAGCACACGCAGATGGCGGATGTCGAGCACGCGTCCGAGCCTAGGCGGTGCCGCCGGCCCCGGGCGCCCACCCGCCCCGGCGGCCCCACCCGCGTCGTCCCCGCCGGCGTCGTCCCGCCCCCGCCGATATCCGCTGCCCGATCGGGGCGCCGGCTGCCTATCCTCGGCCCATGAACGCTTCCCCCAGCGCCGCCCCGCGGCCCCCACACGCCGACGCCGCCCCGACCGGGCGGGTGTTCAGCGTCAACGTCGGTCAGGCCCGGGCGACCGAGCACGCCGCCGTCGGCGTCACCGGCATCGACAAGCGCCCGGTGGACGGCCCGGTCCGGGTCGCCGCCCCGGGCCCGAGGGGCACCGGCGGCTCCGGGCTGGTCGGCGACGCCATCGGCGACCTGCGCCACCACGGCGGCGACGACCAGGCCGTCTACGCCTACGCCCGCGAGGACCTGGACGGCTGGGCGGAGGAGCTCGGCCGCGAGCTGCCCGGCGGTTCCTTCGGGGAGAACCTCACCACCACCGGCGTGGACGTCAACGGCGCGCGGATCGGCGAGCGCTGGCAGATCGGGGACGAGCTGCTGCTGGAGGTGTGCGGGGCGCGCATCCCGTGCCGCACCTTCGCCGACAAGATGGGCGTGCGGGGCTGGGTCAGGCGGTTCACCCAGGCGGTGCTGCCCGGCGCCTACCTGCGGGTGCTGCGGCCGGGGGAGGTGCGCGCCGGGGATGCCGTCCGGATCGCGCACCGTCCGGACCACGACGTGACGGTCGCCCTGGTGTTCCGGGCGTTCACCACGGAGAGTGACCTGCTGCCGCGCCTGCTGGTGGCCGACGCCCTCCCGGAACGCCTGAAGGAGAAGGCCCGCAAGCGCCTCCCGATGGAGCTGGACGACGTGGAGGTCGTGGGCGAACCCACCGCCTGAACGCCGGGCGCAACAGAAACGGCCCGGGGCCCGGCACCACCTCTCGGTGGTACCGGGCCCCGGGCCGTTCGGCCCCCTCAGCGGGGGCCTCGCGCCGTGCGCGTGGGGTCAGTGCGAGTGACCGTGGGAGTGGCCGTGGCCGGCCTCGGCCTCCTCCTCCGCCGGCTTGTCCACCACGAGGGTCTCGGTGGTGAGCAGCAGGGAGGCGATGGAGGCGGCGTTCTCCAGGGCGGAGCGGGTGACCTTCACCGGGTCGATGACGCCGGCCTTGACCAGGTCGCCGTACTCGCCGGTGGCCGCGTTGTAGCCCTGGCCGGGCTCCAGCTCGGCGACCTTGGAGGTGATGACGTAGCCCTCCAGGCCGGCGTTCTCGGCGATCCAGCGCAGCGGCTCGACGACGGCGCGGCGCACCACGTTGACGCCGGTGGCCTCGTCGCCGGTCAGGCCGAGGCCGTCCTCCAGCACCTTGGCGGCGTGCACCAGGGCGGAGCCGCCACCGGAGACGATGCCCTCCTCGACCGCGGCGCGGGTCGCGGAGATGGCGTCCTCCAGGCGGTGCTTCTTCTCCTTGAGCTCGACCTCGGTGGCCGCGCCGGCGCGGATCACGCAGACGCCGCCGGACAGCTTGGCCAGGCGCTCCTGGAGCTTCTCGCGGTCCCAGTCGGAGTCGGTGACCTCGATCTCGGCCTTGATCTGGGCGACGCGGGCGGCCACGTCCTCGGCCGAGCCGGCGCCGTCCACGATCACGGTGTCGTCCTTGGTGACGGTCACCCGGCGGGCGCTGCCGAGCACGTCCAGGCCGACCTGGTCGAGCTTGAGGCCGACCTCCTCGGCGACGACGGTGCCGCCGGTGAGGGTGGCCATGTCGCCGAGCATCGCCTTGCGGCGGTCACCGAAGCCGGGGGCCTTGACGGCGACGGCGTTGAAGGTGCCGCGGATCTTGTTGACCACGAGGGTGGACAGGGCCTCGCCCTCGACGTCCTCGGCGATGATCAGCAGCGGCTTGGAGGCACCGGCCTGGATGACCTTCTCCAGCAGCGGCAGCAGGTCGGCGATGGCCGAGATCTTGCCCTGGTGGATGAGGATGTACGGGTCCTCCAGCACCGCCTCCATGCGCTCGGAGTCGGTGACCATGTAGGGCGACAGGTAGCCCTTGTCGAACTGCATGCCCTCGGTGAAGTCCAGGTCCACGCCGAAGGTGGAGGACTCCTCGACGGTGATCACGCCGTCCTTGCCGACCTTCTCGAAGGCGTCGGCGATGGTGGCGCCGATCTCCTTGTCCTGGGCGGACAGCGCGGCCACGGCGGCGATGTCGTCGCGGCCCTCGATCTCCCGGGCGTGCGCGTGCAGCTGCTCGGAGACGGCCTTGACGGCGGCGTCGATGCCCTTCTTCAGGGCGGCCGGGGAGGCGCCGGCGGCGACGTTGCGCAGACCCTCGCGGACCAGCGCCTGGGCCAGCACGGTGGCGGTGGTGGTGCCGTCACCCGCGATGTCGTTGGTCTTGGTCGCCACCTCCTTCACCAGCTGGGCGCCGAGGTTCTCGTACGGGTCGTCGACCTCGATCTCCCGGGCGATCGTGACGCCGTCGTTGGTGATGGTGGGGGCGCCGAACTTCTTGTCGATGACGACGTTGCGGCCCTTGGGGCCGATGGTCACCTTGACCGTGTCGGCGAGCTTGTTGACACCGCGCTCCAGGGCGCGGCGGGCGTCGTCGTCGAACTTCAGGATCTTCGCCATGGCGTTGGGGTTGTCCTCTCAGCAGCCAGCCAGTCAGCAATGGTCACCGCGGCGCGGGACGACCACGCCCCGGGCCCCGATCAGACGCGGAACGGGATCCGGGGCGTGGTGGCGACGTCGCGGTGTGACGTCCGTTCGGTCCTCTAGCGGAGGACCGAACTCACTTCTCGACGATCGCGAGGACGTCGCGGGCCGAGAGGACGAGGTACTCCTCGCCGTTGTACTTCACCTCGGTGCCGCCGTACTTGCTGTAGAGCACGACGTCGCCCACCTTGACGTCGAGCGGCAGGCGCTTGCCGTCCTCGAAGCGGCCCGGGCCCACGGCCAGGACGGTGCCCTCCTGGGGCTTCTCCTTGGCGGTGTCCGGGATGACCAGGCCGGAGGCGGTGGTCTGCTCGGCGTCGAGCGGCTGGACCACGATGCGGTCCTCGAGCGGCTTGATGGCAACCTTGGTGCTGGCGGTCGTCACGATCCGACCTCCCCTTTCGGAAGATCTCACGGGAGTGTCTATGAATGTGGTGGCGACCCTGGTAGGCCCGTCGTCGCGGGTGCCGGACCTGCCTCGTCGCTGCGGTTGCGCGCGCACCGCCGGGTCTCCCCCGCGGCTCGCCCGCGTTGGCACCCTCACCCGGAGAGTGCCAAGCACGACAGTAGAACTCCGTTAGCACTCAGTCAACTGGAGTGCTAAGCGGCGTGTTGCCCCGCCCGCACCCCCGCGCGCACTCCGCGCCGCCCCGCACCCGATCACGCCCCCCGATCACGCCGCACTCCCCCGCCCCCCTGCCCCAGCTCCCGCCCAGAGGTGGACGAACCGGATGGACCCCCGCACCCTGACCACGCTGCGCACCGCCGACGGCGAACGATTGCTCGAACAGCTGCGCGACTTCCAGCCGGGTCAGGAGCTGGCGCTGGCCACCCGGCTGCGCCGGGAGCACCCCGCCGAGCTGGTCTCCGCGGCGCTCACCCAGGCGCGGCTGCGGCAGCGGGCCCGGGCCAAGTTCGGTGCCGAGGCCGACGCCATGTTCTTCACCCCGGGCGGCGTGGAGCAGTCCACCCGCGCCGACGTCGCCACCCACCGGGCCCGGCGGATCGCCGAGCGCCTCGGCGGCTCCGGCCGGGTCGCCGACCTGTGCTGCGGGATCGGGGCGGACGCCGTGGCGCTGGCCCGCGCCGGACTGGCCGTGCTGGCCGTCGACGCCGACCCGGCGACCTGCGCCGTCGCCGAGGCCAACGCGGCGGCGCTGGGCCTGGCCGACCGCGTCGAGGTGGTCTGCGGCGACGCCGCCGGCACGCTGGCCGCCGCCCTCGCCGACGGCGACGCCTTCGACGCCGTCTTCCTGGACCCGGCCCGCCGCGACGGCCGCGGCCGGATCTTCGACCCCGAGGGCTACTCGCCGCCGCTGTCCACCGCCGTGGAGCTGGCCCGGCTCGGCCGCGCGGTCGGCGCGGTGAAGGTCGCCCCCGGCATCCCGCACGAGGCCGTCCCCGACGACGCCACGGCCGAGTGGGTCTCCGTGCGCGGCGACGTCAAGGAGGCCGTCCTGTGGTTCGGGGCGCCGGCGGGCGGGCCGGACCCGGCGGCGCGGGCGGCCGAACGCTTCACCGCCACCCTGCTGCCCGGCGCCCCGCCGCTGCGCGGCCCGGGAACCGCCCAGGCCCCCGACGGGCCGGTGCTCCGCTACCTGCACGAGCCGGACGGCGCCGTCGTCCGCGCCCACCTGGTCGCCGAGGTCGCCGAACAGCTCGGCGGCCACCTCATCGACCCGACCATCGCCTACATCACCGCCGACACCCCCGGCCCCTCCCCCTACACCAGCGCCTACGAGATCACCGACGTGCTGCCGTTCAACCTCAAGCGGCTGCGGGCCATCGTCCGGGAACGCGCCATCGGCACCCTGACCGTGAAGAAGCGCGGCTCGGCCGTCCAACCCGAGGAACTGCGCCGCCGCGTCAAGCCCGCCGGCCCCAACGCCGCCACCGTGATCGTCACCCGCGTCGCCGGCGCCCCCACGATGCTCCTGGCCCAGCCGGTAGGCGGATGAGCCCGTTCATCGCTGTGCATCCTTGCCCTGCCGGAGACCCGGGACCGGGAGCTGCCCCCCGGTCGTCGTCGCTCCCGTTCCGTTGCGACCCGTCGTCGCCCGCGTGCCGGCCGCCGGCCGGTCACAGCAGGCGTTCGACGACCGCCGGCACGGAGATCTCGGTCACCGGCAGCGAGGAGTCCGCCGGCAGGTCGATCGCGGAGGCCGCCCGCCCCCGGGCCACCATCTCCGCGCCCAGCGCGGCCACCATCGCCCCGTTGTCGGTGCACAGCTTGGCGCGGGGCACCCGCAGCCGGATACCGGCGTCCGCGCACCGCTCCTCGGCCATCGCGCGCAGCCGGGAGTTGGCCGCCACGCCGCCGCCGATCATCAGATGGTCGACGCCGTGCTCCTGACAGGCCCGGATGGCCTTCCGCGTCAGCACGTCGGTCACGGCCTCCTGGAAGGACGCGGCGACGTCGGCCACCGGCACCGGCTGCCCGGCCCGCTGGCGGGCCTCCACCCAGCGGGCGACGGACGTCTTCAGGCCGGAGAAGGAGAAGTCGTAGGGGGCGTCGCGCGGACCGGTCAGGCCGCGCGGGAACGCGATGGCCGCCGGGTCGCCCTCGCGGGCCAGCCGGTCCACCGCCGGGCCGCCCGGGAAACCGAGGCCCAGCACCCGGGCCACCTTGTCGAACGCCTCGCCGGCCGCGTCGTCGATGGTCGCGCCCAGCGGCCGGACGTCGGAGGTGATGTCCGGGGCGAGCAGCAGCGAGGAGTGCCCACCGGAGACCAGCAGCGCCATGGTCGGCTCGGGAAGCGGCCCGTGCTCCAACTGGTCGACGCAGATGTGCGAGGCCAGGTGGTTGACCCCGTACAGCGGCTTGCCCAGGGCGTAGGCGTAGGCCTTGGCCGCGGAGACGCCCACCAGCAGCGCCCCGGCGAGCCCCGGGCCGGCGGTGACGGCGATGGCGTCGAGGTCGCGCGCGGTCACCCCGGCCGTGCGCAGCGCGCGGCGGATCGTGGGGACCATCGCCTCCAGGTGGGCGCGGCTGGCCACCTCCGGCACGACCCCGCCGAAGCGGGCGTGCTCGTCGACGCTGGAGGCCACCTCGTCGGCGAGCAGGGTCGTCCCGCGCACGATGCCGACGCCGGTCTCGTCGCAGGAGGTCTCGATGCCGAGCACCAGGGGCTCATCGGGCACGGGTGGTTCCTTCTTCTCCGGGTCGTGGTGGGTCGGCCGGCGGGTCGGCTGCCGGCAGTGGTTCGGCCGTCGGCAGTGGGGCGGCGCCGGGCGATTCCAGGCCCATGACCAGGGCGTCCACGCCGGCCGGCTGGTAGTAGCCGCGCCGGATTCCGAGCGGGCGGAAGCCGAAGCGCTCGTAGAGCCGCTGGGCACGGTCGTTGTCCACCCGCACCTCCAGCAGCAGCCGTTCACAACCGTAACGGCCGGCGGCGATGATCAGGTCGGTGAGCAGCGCGGATCCGACGCCGGTGCCCCAGGCGTCGCGGTGCACGGCGATGGTCTGGACGTCGCCGGTGCCGCCCACGGCCATCAGGCCGGCGTAGCCGATCACCCGTCCCGGCGCCCCGTCCGGTCCGCCGCCGGGAGCGTCGTCCGGTCCGCCGCCGGGAGCGTCCGGGCCACCGCCGGGAGCGTCCGCCGGGGCGGTCACCTCCTCGGCGACCGTGTAGTGGCGGGTGGCGGCCGGGTGCCGGGTGTCGGCCAGCTCGGACCAGAACATGCCCGGCGACCAGGCGTCCTCGGGGAACAGCCGGCGTTCCAGGGCGAGGACGGACTCGAGGTCCCACCAGCGCATCGGCCGCAGCCGGAACGGGATGGCGTGCTTGGTCATCGCGGGTCGTCAGACGCTCACCGGCGGGAGGACGGCCTTGTAGCCGGCCGGCACCTGGGCGTCCGGCCGCCGCAGATACAGCGGCACCGGCGGCACCAGCACGGGCTGCCGCCGCCGGGCGCCGGCGTCGTCGGCGGGCTTGTTCTCGTCGGGCGCCTCGAGGACGGGTTCGTTCTCGTCGGCGGGCCGGGTTTCGCCGACCGGTTCCGCCGAGGCCGTGCGCCCGGCGGCGATCTCCTCGGCGGCGAGCGCCGCGTGTGCGGCGGCGGAGGCCAGCTCCGGCATGCCGTCGGCGGCGGTGAGCACGGTGCGGAATGCCGCGTGGTGCAGCACCGCTCCGGCGCCGACGACCGGCACGTCCGCCAGGCTGTCCGCGATCCGCTCCGGCCGGTCCACGGCCGGGGAGCCCTGCCGTGCGCCGTCGGCGCCGTAGCGGGCCCAGTAGACCTCCTTGCGCCGGGCGTCCGTGGCCACGGCGAAGGGCCCGGTCAGGCCGGCGGCGCGGGCGGCGTAGGCGATGGCGTCCAGGGTGCACAGGCCGTACACCGGGATGCCCAGCGCCTCGCCCATGGTGACCGCGGTGGTCAGGCCGACGCGCAGACCGGTGTAGGGGCCGGGGCCCACGCCGACGACGAGGGCGGTGAGGTCGGCGGGGGTGAGGGCGGTGCGGCGCAGCAGCCCGTCCACCGAGGGGAGCAGCAGCTCGCCGTGCCGGCGGGCGTCGACCTGGGTGGATTCGGCGAGGAGCTCCGGCGGGCCGGGCTGGGTGGGGGCCGTGCCGTACAGGGCGGCGGTGATGGCCGGGGTCGCGGTGTCGAAAGCCAGCAGGAGCACGGTGCCAGCTTACGACCTGCCACCCGGCCCCCGCGGAGCCGCCCGAGCCGGCCGTCCCGGGCGCCGGGCGGCCCTGGAGGGCCGCCAAGGCTCGTTACGATGGGGCCGAACCGCCGGGGCGAGCCGCCGCGGAGGGTGCCGGCCGCCGGCTGTGGCGGACGGGAGGGCGCCCCCGGCGGGTCCGGGCACGGGCGCCCGGCGGGAGCTGACGGAGGGCGGCGGAAACACGCATGGCCAGGATCGGGTCGGGAACCATCGTGACGGCTCTGACCGCCGCCGCGATCGTGGCGATCGCCGGACTCGCCTACCTGGCGGAGGGCACGATCGCCGCTCCGCCCGCCGCCACCGGTTCGGCGAGCCCGTCCCCCGACGCGTCCTCCACCGCTCCCCCGCCGGTGCCGGCCGACTCCGGCGACGGCAAGCGGGTGGTCTACTCGCTGGAACAGCGCCGCGTGTGGCTGATGGGCGCGGAGGGCGGCGAGACGCCGCTGGCGACCTTCACGGTGATGCCCAGCACGGTGGACCCCCTGCCCGGCGCCTACCAGGTGACCTCACGCTCGGAGTCCGTGACCGGCTCCGACGGCATACCGGTGCGGTACGTGGTGCGGTTCACCACCGTCGACGGGGTGACCGTGGGGTTCAGCGCGGCGGCCGACGGCTCGACGCCCCGCCCGGACCCGAACCTGCGAACCGGCGGCATCCGCCAGACACTGGCCGACAGCCAGACCATGTGGGAGTTCGCCGTCCAGGGAACCTCCGTCGTCGTCGTTCCCTGAGGGGTCGCCGCTGCCGCCGTTCGCCGCCCCGCTCCGGCAGTCCTCCGGCCGCGTCAGGCGGCGGCCGGACACCCCGAGCCGTGCTGGTGCGCGGTGTCGTCACCCTCGTCGGCGTCCCGCGGCGCCTCCGCCGGCTGCTCCGGCTGGTCCGCGGCGGCCGTCGAGTGGGGTGCCTCGGAGAGCGCGGCGGCGGCCCGGCCGCACGCCAGCAGGGTGCGCATCGGTACGGGCGTGGCGTCACGGGCGGTCCGCCGTTCGGTGCCGGCGGGGTCGTGGTCGCGGCGCTCGACACTGTCGCCAGCCATCGGACCTCCCCACTTAGGTTGACCTAACCCTCTGCGCCCCATGGGAACACGGCAGGGCCACCCCGCGCAACACGTTGCCGACAGCTCGTCGGCAACATCACCCGAAGGTGGTGCCACGAACGCGAGACCGGGGTGGGGGGATGGGGGCCGGGGAGTGGAGAGACCGAGGGCCGGGGGCCGGGAGGACCGAGGGCTGGGGACCGGGGACGGGCCGCGGGGAACGGGGCGCGGGGAACAGGCGCAGGGAACGGTCGAGGGCGGGTCGACCGAGGGACAGAAGGTGTGCGTTCTCCGTGTCAGGGGTGCCCGAGTTTTCCACAGGATGAAAACCCCTCTTGCGCAATCCCCCACCCACGGACTACCCCTGTTGACAAGGGGGCGCCTCGTTATCCACAGGCAAAAGGACCCCCCTTGCGCAAACACCCACCCACGGGCTACCCCTGTTGACCAGGGGGGTGCGTGATTATCCACAGGGGAAAAGAGCCCTCTTGCGCAATCACCCACCCACGGACTACCCCTGTTGACAAGGGGGCGCTGGATTATCCACAGGGCGAAAGAACCCCCTTGCGCACCAGGCCATCCCGAGCCGGTTGCCGAAGGGACCCGCCCACAGTGCCCACCCCAGGAAGGTCCAGCCGGCCGAAGCCGGCCGGAGCCCGCCAAAACCGCCCGAAGCCCGCTGAAACGGTCAGTCGCCGAGGGCGGCGAGGTCCACCCCGGCCCAGCGGCGCCCGTGGCCCACCAGCCGCACCAGGCGGGGATCGTGCTCCTCCTCCCCCACCTCCGGCTCACCTGCCACACCGGCCCCCACACCCGCCTCGCCGGCCACGCCCACGACACCCGCGGCGTCGCCGCCGATCCGGCGCTCGATCACCACGTGCAGCCGGTCCTCCGACAGTTCCTCGACCTTCCCCTCGCCCCACTCGACGACGACCACCGAGTCCGGCAGCGAGACGTCCAGGTCCAGGTCCTCCATCTCCTCCAGCCCGCCGCCGAGCCGGTACGCGTCCACGTGCACCAGCGCCGGACCCCCCACCTCGGAGGGGTGCACCCGGGCGATCACGAAGGTGGGCGAGGTGACCGCCCCACGAACGCCCAAGCCCACCCCGATCCCCCTGGTCAGCGTGGTCTTCCCGGCACCCAGCTCGCCGGAGAGCAGCACCAGGTCGCCCGGCCGGAGCAGCGCGGCCAGCCGTCGGCCCAGCTCCGTCATCCGTTCGGCGGAGAACACCGGAACGACCACGCCGGCGGCGTCCCGTTCCACGCCGGCCACGCCGGCCTCCCCGGTCCCGGGTGCGATGTCGGCGGCGCTCACGGCCGGCTCCTCTCCTCGTCGTCGTCCTGTTCAGCGCGTGCGGCGTGTTCGACGCGCCCGGCGTGTTCGACGCGCCCGGCGTGTACGACGCGCCCGGCGTGTCCGGCGGCCGGCAGCGGGTCGCCTCCGGCGTCCGCGTCCGCCTCCGCCTCCGTCTCCGCGCGCTCCATCGGGGTGCGGCTCTCGGCCAGCTCCACCACCCCCTCCGGCACGGGCACCCCCGGAACGGCACGCTCCCACGCCGCCCGCAGCAGCCGCGCCAGCCGGATCCCCACCTCGTCCGGGTGCTCCAGCATCAGCAGGTGCCCGGCGTCGGGCACCTCCACGAAGCTGGCCAGCGGCCCCCCGATCTCCTCCGCGACGACCCTGCCGTGCCCGGCCGGGGTCATCAGGTCCTCCCGGCCGACCATGACCAGGGTCGGCACCGGTCGCAGTCCGGCCAGCGCGTGCACCTTGTCGTGCTCGAGGAGGGCCGGGTAGAAGTCGCCGATCACGTCGATCGGCGTCGCGTCGATCATCCGGTTGGCGAAGCCGGCCAGCACCGGATCCACCTCGGAGGCGAAGGAGTACCGCTTCAGGATGGGCCCCACCAGGTCCCCGCCGAGCCTGCGCCCGCGCTCCACCAGCCCGCGCTGACGGCCGAGGGCCCGCAGCACGCCCGGGCCGAACTGGTGCAGCACCTTGGCGCCGAGCGCCGGCAGGCCGAGGGTCACGCTGGGGACGTTGCCGGAGGTGGTGGAGACCAGCGCCGTGCCGACCACGCGTTCCCGGAACAGCTCCGGGTAGCGGGCGGCCAGGGCCATCACCGTCATCCCGCCCATCGAGTGCCCCACCAGCACCAGCGGCCCGGTGGGCGCGGCCCGCTCCAGCACCGCCCGCAGGTCGTCGCCCAGCAGGTCGATGGATATCCGTCCGGTGGCGCTGCGCCCCGAGCGGCCGTGGCTGCGCTGGTCCCAGAACACCATGCGGACGTCCTCGCGGAGCGCGGCCCGCTGGTAGTGCCAGGAGTCCTGTTCCAGGCAGTAGCCGTGGCAGAACACCACGGTCAGCGGGGCCTCGCGCCCGGGCAGGTCCACCTCGACGTGCAGCGGGGTGCCGTCGTCGGCCGTCACCTCCAGGGGCGTGCCGCGCAGCGATCCGTACGGGGCGGCGGCGTCCAGGGCCGCCCGGACCCGGCGGCGCACCGACCGCCCCACGGTCAGCCGCTCGACGGCCACCCCGGCGGCGGCACCGGCGGCCAGCACGCCCACCGCGAGCCCGACGATCCCGGCCGGCCGGCGCAGCGCGGCCAGCCGGGCCGGGTCCAGCGACACCCGGGGCACCCGCTCCCACAGCGTTCCCGACGTTCCGGACGCGGCACCGCCGGAAACGCCCGGAAGGCCGGAGACGCCGGGCCCGGTCGGGGGGACGGCGGGCAGCCGCCCGCCACCGCCCCCGGGCGTCCGTGCCCTCGGCACGCCCAGCCCTCGCCGGAGACCGGCGGCGGCCTCCGACACCGCCTGCCGCGCGTCCTCCGCCCGCCCCGCCCCGTCGGCCATGCCTCTCACTCCCCCACGTACACCCGCGGCACCCGCGCGCCGATCCGGGTGACGATCTCGTACCCGATCGTGCCGGCGGCGCGCGCCCAGTCCTCGGCCGTCGGCTCGCCGGCGTCGCCGGTGCCGAACAGCACCGCCTCGGCCCCGTCACACACCCTGTCCCCGCCCAGGTCGACGACGAACTGGTCCATGGCCACCCGTCCGGCCACGGTGCGCAGCTTGCCACCCACCAGCACCGGGCCGGCGCCGCTGGCCGACCTCGGGACGCCGTCCGCGTAGCCGAGCGGCACCAGCCCCAGGGTGGTGGGGCCGGGGGTGACGTAGTGGTGGCCGTAGGAGACGCCGTGCCCGCCGGGGACGCTCTTGACCGAGGCGAGCCGGGCGCTCAGGGTCATCACCGGGCGCAGCCCGAAGTCGGCCGGCGAGCCCACCTGGGGAACCGGCGACAGCCCGTACATCGCCACGCCGGTGCGGACCAGGTCGAAGTGGCTGTGCGGCAGCAGCAGGGCGGCCGGCGAGTTGGCGTGGTGCCGTACCTCGGGGCGCAGCCCGGCGCGCTCGACGACCTCCAGGGCGTCGGCGTAGACGTCCAGCTGGGCCTGGATGGAGGGGTGGCCGGGCTCGTCGGCGCAGGCGAAGTGCGACCAGACGCCGACCACGCGGGCGGTGCCGTCCAGCTCCGCGGCGCGGGCCGCCGCGACCAGGGCGGGCCAGTCCGCCGGCTGGCAGCCGGACCGGCCGAGCCCGGTGTCGATCTTGAGGTGGACCCGTGCCGGGCGGCCGACGGCGCGGGCGGCCGCGGTGGCCTCGGCGAGGGCCCAGGGGGCGCTCACCGAGACGTCGACGTCGGCCTCGATCGCCTGGGCCCAGGGGCCGCCGGGCGTCCACAGCCAGCACAGCAGCGGGCCGTCGAGTCCGGCCCGGCGCAGCTCGAACGCCTCCTCGGGCAGTGCGACGCCGAGCCACGCCGCGCCGGCCTGGCGGGCGGCCCGGGCGCACGGCACGGCGCCGTGGCCGTAGCCGTCCGCCTTGACCACGGCCATCAGCCCGGCGCCGCCGGTCAGCCGGGCGCGCAGTGCGCGGACGTTGTCGCGCAGGGCGTTGAGGTCGATCGTGGCCGTGGCGCGTAGTGCGGTACTCATCGCCCCAAGTGTCCCAGAGGGTGTGGGACGCGCCGGTAGCCAGGTGCTCCGGGCGGGTGGGCGTGGCGCGCACGGAGCGTCACGCCGCCGGCCGGGCGGGGGTTGGGCGCGCGGTGCGGTGCGGGGTCATACCGGCAGCCAGGCCGGCCACCACGGCGGGACGGCGCCGGCGCAGAAGCTGTCGCCGACGGAGGACTCGTCCACGGTGAGCGACCAGAGGCCCCAGACGCCCAGGGCCAGGGCGAGCACCAGGCCGGCCAGCATGACGGGCCAGGCGACCAGCCGGCGGTGGCCCCGCACCGCCCGCCGGGCGAGCAGCGCGCCCGCCGTGCCGACGCAGGAGAGCAGCGCCCAGCCCAGCGGCATGGCGAAGTTGAGGCTGAACCGTTCGCCGGGGCCCCAGCTGCGGCAGTCGTACCAGGCCAGGGCGATCACCCAGGCGGCCCCCCAGGTGGCCGGCGCGGCGAGGAGGGCGGCCAGCCCGGCGAGCAGGCCGCCGTGGGGTCGGGGGCGGGGTCGGGCGGCGGCGGTGGCAGCCGTGATGGGAGGGGGATCGTTCACGACGCGTCTCCGGGCGCGGGTCAGGTGCCCGGCTTGGTGCCCCAGACGTACACGTCGTCGCCGTTGTCGAGCAGGTCCCACAGCGCCCGGGCGTCCTCGTGGCGCATGTTCACGCAGCCGTGGGAGCCGGGCGGGGAGTAGATGTCGCCGGTGATGGCGTGGAACGCCTGGCCGCCGTCGAAGAACTGGGCGTAGGGCATCTCCACGTCGTAGAGGGTGGACCAGTGGTCCTCGCTCTTCCAGTAGACCTGCTTCAGGCCGGTGCGGGTCTCGTAGCCGTCGCGTCCGGTGCGGACCGGGACGGGGGCGAAGACGACCTCCTCGCCGTCCTGCACCCACATCACCTGCCGGGTCAGGTCCACGCAGGCGATCCGGCCGAGGTCGGTGGGGCAGGCGCCGTCCGCGTTGGGGTTCTCGGCCAGCTCCAGCTGCTGCATGCTGGACCAGGTGATCGGCCCGGCGTAGCCCTCGTCGGGTTCGATGCCGTGTTCCCGCTGGAAGTCGCGGATGGCGCGGCAGTCCTCGACCGACTGCTCGCCGTCCACCGGCAGGCCGAGGTACTCCTCCACCTCGCGCTGGTGGCTGCCGGTCTCGGCGGCGCAGTCGGGGCCGGGGGCGGCCGGCGCGTCGGGTTCGGGGTCGGAGCCGGCGGCCGGGTCGGTCTCCGGGTTTCCGGACGGCTCGGCGTCGTCCGGCGCGCCGGCGGACGGCGTGGGCTCGGCGGACGGCGCCGGGTCGGCGGACGCGGGGCCGGAGGGCGACGGATCCGCCGGTTCCGGCTCCGGCCGCGGTGCCTCGGCGTCGTCCGCGGGGCTCTCGTCGGGCGTGGCGGCGGGGTCGTCGTCGGCCGCCTGGTCGCCCAGCTCGCGCGCCCGGTCCCAGGTGGCCTGGTCGGCGAGGCCTTCCGCCGGGTCGATGCCGTGCTCGATCTGGAACTCCTGGATGGCGGTGCAGTCGGCCGGCGACTGCACGCCGTCCGGCTCCAGGCCGAGGAACTCCTCGACGTCCCGCTGGTGGCCGCCGGTCTCGGTGGTGCACTCCGCCCGGTCGTCGACGGCGCCGGACGCCTCCGTCGTGGACGGGCTGCATCCGGCCATCGTGAGTGCCACCGCGGTGGCCAGCAGCACGGCCGTGCCGGTCGCCCTCATGCCTCGTGCTCGCACCTGTCCTCCCCCTGCGCGCCGTCCGCCGTCGGCGGAACCCGGGCCGGGCGGAGCGGACCGTCCGGCAACGGTTCAGACGGCCGGCCGTCGGTGCGGGTTGCCGTCGTTACCGGACCGGCACATTTCAGCCATCACACCGTTGTCCCAGGTCCGGTCGGCTCCGGTGGGTTCCGCCGGCCTGCGCCACAGGGATGGACATCCGTCCCACCAGCAACTTCCGTCCCAGCAGGCACGCGCTCCGGCGGCATGACGGCAGCGTGTCCGGGGCGGCGGCCCGCGCGCCGGCCGCCGCCCCACCGACGTCGGGGCAGCGAACCGGACACCTTCCCCCGCGCCGCGCCCTCCCGATGTGGCCGAAAACCGCCGAAAGCGCCGCCCCGCCCCGCCGCCGGTGGCTGCCGGCGACGTGCCGGCGGCTGCCCCGGAGCGGTGGCGGCGGGGAGGGCGACGGGAACGGGAAGAGGAACGGGGTCAGCGGCCAGAGTGACCGGGGTCAGCCGGTCGCGGTGGACGCCACCTGACGCCACGCCTCGGGCAGCGCGCGGGCCACGTCCGGCGCGGTCGTCGGCGCGCCGGAGGCGGCCAGCCGGCCGGCGAGGCCGTGCAGATAGGCGCCGACCGCCGCCGCCTCCACCACCGGCAGCCCGGCCGCCAACAGCCCGCCGACGAGTCCGGCGAGCACGTCGCCGCTGCCGGCGGTGGCCAGCCAGCCGGTCCCGGTGGTGTTGACGAACACCCGGCGCTCCCGCGCGTCGCCCGCCCCGCCCCGGCCGGCCTCCGCCCCGGCGCCGTCCCCGCCCGGCCCTTGGGCGCGGCCCAGCCCCTCCGCGCCGCCCGGCGCCGCCGGCTCGGTGATGATCGTCCGGTCCCCCTTGAGCAGCACGGTCACCCCGTAGGCGTCGGCCAGTCGGAGGGCGTGCGCCAGCGGCTCGGCCTCCACCGCGGCGCGCTCCACGCCGAGCAGCCGCGCCGCCTCACCGGCGTGCGGGGTGAAGAGCGTCGGCGCGTCCCGGTACAGCGGCTCGGGCCCACGCGCGGCCAGCAGGCCGAGGCCGTCGGCGTCCACCAGCACCGGGACGTCGGAGGCCAGCACCTCGCCGAGGGCCTCCTCACCGGCGCTGCCGGTGCCCAGTCCCGGGCCGACCACCCACGCCTGCACCCGGCCGGCCTCCCGCGGCCCGCCCCGGTGCACCAGGACCTCCGGATGGGCGGCCAGCACGGCGTCCGCGACGCTGCCCGCGTAGCGCACGGCCCCCGCCCCGGAACGCACCGCCCCGGAGACGGCCAGCACGGCCGCGCCCGGGTAACGTTCGGAGCCGGCGGCCAGGCCGACGACGCCCCGCCCGTACTTGTCGGTGTCCCGTCCGGGAACGGGCAGCACGGCGGCGACGTCCGCGTGCTGCAGGCAGTACAGGGCCGGGCCGCCGCCGGGTCCGTCCGGGCCGCCGGCCAGCCGGGCCAACTCGGGGCCGAGGCCGATGTCCACCAGGTGCACGGTGCCCGCGACCCCCGCGCCCGGCGACAGCAGCAGGCCCGGCTTGTGGGTGCCGAAGGTCACGGTGAGGTGGGCGCGCAGCACGGGGCCGGACACCCGGCCGGTGTCCGCGTCCAGGCCGCTCGGCAGGTCCACGGCCACGACGGTCGCCCCGGACGCCTCCACCAGCGGCAGCAGCCGTGCCGCCTCCGGACGCAGCCCGCCGCGCCCGCCGATGCCGACGATGCCGTCGAGCACCAGCCGGGCGCGGGAGAGCGGGACGGCGACCCGTTCCAGGACGTCCGCGTCGTCCGGCCCGGCGTGCAGCACGCGGCCCCCGGCGGCGCGCAGCGCGGCCAGGCCACCGGGGTGGGTGCGCCGGGGGGAGAGCAGCACGGCGGTGACGGCCGCCCCCCGGCCGGCCAGCCGGGCGCCCGCGAACAGCGCGTCACCCCCGTTGTCGCCGCTGCCGGCCAGCACCACCACGGGCGCGCCGTAGACGCCGGCGGGGGACAGCAGTTCCAGGCAGACGGCGGCGAGGCCGGTGGCGGCGCGGCGCATCAGCTCGCCGTCCGGCAGGCGCCGCATCAGCGCCGCCTCGGCGGCGCGGACCTGCTCCACCCGATGGGCTGTTCTCACGGCTGCTCCCTCGCTCCTGGGGTCGAATTCCGGCCCCATGATCCTGGAGGGAGCCCGCACACCGAAGGACCCCCCGCGCGGAGGGCCCCCGAGCCGGACCGGAGGAGAACGCGCAGCCCTCCCCGGCCGCGGCGGCCGGAGTGCGTCGACGTCGTCGGTGCGGGTGGTTTGGGCGGGCGCCCGCCGAGTCGGCGGGCGCCCGCGGTGTGAACAGGGCAGGGGGCCCGGGGGCCTGCCCTGGACGGGCAGCGTCCGGCCCCCACGGCTCACCGCCTGCTGGTGGCCTGGCGGCGCGGTTTCACTTCAGGTGCCGGGCGAAGAACCGGGCCCCGGCGTCGAGCTCGAAGTGCGGGACGCCGGTGTGCCCGCCGAGATTGGCGTGCAGGGTCTTCTCCTTCGAGCCGAAGGCGTCGAAGAGGTCCAGGGCCGCCTGCCGGTCGTTCCCTTCGTCGTCCCACTGCAGCAGGACCTGCAGCGGAATGGTGACCCGGCGGGCCTCCTCGAACATGGCGGCGGGCACGAGGCTCCCGGCGAAGAAACCGGCGGCCACGATGCGCGGCTCGACCACCGCCAGCCGGATGCCGATGGAGATCACTCCCCCCTCGTACCCGACCGGGCCGCCGATCCCGGGCAGCGCGAGCAGGGCGTCCAGGGCGGTCCGCCATTCCGGGACCGCCCTGGCGACCAGTGGGAGGACGAGGGCGTCGACGATCTCGCCGCGGACCGGCTCGCCGGCCTCCAACGCCCGGCGCAGGTCGGCGCGGGCCTGCTCGGCGGCGGCCCAACGGGGCCGGTCACCGCTCCCGGGGAGCTCGATGGTGGCCGCGGCGAAGCCGTACTCCGCCGCGTAGTACCGGGCCCGCCCCGCCAGCCGGGGGTGCATCCTGCGCAGTCCGAGCGGGGGGTGGCCGATCAGGATCAGCGGCGCCGGTGCGGACGCGCGTTCGGGCGTCCACAGGATGCCGGGGATCCCGCCGAGGGTGAATTCGCGCTCGAGGACGCCGTCGTCGAGGCGCTGTTCAGAAGTGACGTGCATGGTCGTGCCCTTCGGGAGTGCTCACGGACAGCGCTCCCGGACGACCTATCGCCCGACCGTGACCCCGGAGGGGAGCACCCATGTCGATACTGCGTTCACGGGTACCACCTCCTCGTTCTCCGGCACGGCCTCCGGCACGGTAACAGTGGTCGCGGGGGTCCGCCAAGGGGGTTTCCCACCCCCCGGCCGGGTCAGTCCTCGGCGATCACCATGGCGGTGGCGATGCCGCCGTCGTGGCTGAGCGAGAGGTGCCAGGTGCGGACGCCGAGGCGTTCGGCGTGGGCCTGGACGGTCCCGGTGACCCGCAGCGCGGGGCGGCCGGAGGGCTCGCTCACCACCTCGGCGTCCGTCCAGCGCAGTCCGGCCGGGGCGCCGAGCGCCTTGGCCGCCGCCTCCTTGGCGGCGAACCGTGCCGCGAGGGAGGCGGCGGAGCGCGGCCGTCCCTCGCCGTCCACCCGCTCCGCGGGCGTGAACAGCCGCTCGGCCATGGCCGGGGTGCGGGCCAGTGTCCGTTCGAAGCGCGCCACGTCCGCGACGTCCACACCGATCCCGACGATCACCGCGCCACCACGTCCCCGGCCCCTCCCGCGTCCACCGACACCATCCCGGCATCTCCCCCCGGCAGCATCCCCGCCCCGCCGACCGGCCCGCCGAACGAGCCCGCCCCACCCGCGCCCCCGGGTGGCGGCGGCCGGCCACACCGGCCGCCACCGCCACCGCCGCCCGGGGCGCCGTCCGTCCTACTCGACCGTGACCGACTTGGCCAGGTTGCGCGGCTGGTCCACCTCGTGGCCCTTGGCCGTGGCCAGCTCGCAGGCGAAGACCTGCAGCGGCACGGTGGCGACCAGCGGCTGCAGCAGCACCGGGGTGCGCGGGATGCGCACCAGGTGGTCGGCGAACGGGACGACCGCCTCGTCGCCCTCCTCCGCGACCACGATGGTGCGGGCGCCGCGGGCCCGGATCTCCTGGATGTTGGAGACGATCTTGTCGTGCAGCACGGACCGCCCGCGCGGCGAGGGCACCACCACGACGACCGGCAGCCCCTCCTCGATCAGCGCGATCGGCCCGTGCTTGAGCTCGCCCGCCGCGAAGCCCTCGGCGTGCATGTAGGCGAGTTCCTTAAGCTTGAGCGCGCCCTCCAGCGCCACCGGGTAGCCCACGTGCCGGCCCAGGAAGAGCACCGAGCGGGCGTCGGCGAGGGAGCGCGCCAGCTCCCGCACCGGCTCCATGGTGTCGAGCACCCGCTCGACCTGCTGCGGCATGTCGGCGAGCTGCCGGATCACCTCGGTGATCTCGTCGCCCCACTTGGTGCCGCGCACCTGGCCGAGGTAGAGCGCCACCAGGTAGCAGGCCACCAGCTGGGTGAGGAACGCCTTGGTGGAGGCCACGGCGACCTCCGGCCCGGCGTGCGTGTACAGCACGGCGTCGGACTCGCGCGGGATGGTGGAGCCGTTGGTGTTGCAGATGGCCAGCACCTTGGCGCCCTGCTCGCGGGCGTGCCGCAGCGCCATCAGGGTGTCCATCGACTCGCCGGACTGCGAGATGGCGACGACGAGCGTCTGCTGGTCCAGGATCGGGTCGCGGTAGCGGAACTCGCTGGCCACCTCGACCTCGCACGGGATCCGCGTCCAGTGCTCGATGGCGTACTTGGCGATCAGGCCGGCGTGGAAGGACGTGCCGCAGGCGATGATGACGATCTTGTCGATCTCGCGCAGCACGCTGTCCGGGATGCGCACCTCGTCCAGGGTGAGCTGGCCGTCCGCGCCGATCCGGCCGAGCAGGGTGTCGGCGACCGCCTTGGGCTGCTCGGCGATCTCCTTGAGCATGAAGTAGTCGTAGCCGCCCTTCTCGGCGGCGGAGGCGTCCCAGTCCACCCGGTACTCGTTGGTCTCCACCGGGGCGCCGGCGAAGTCGGTGACGGTCACGCCGTCCCGGCGCAGCTCGACGACCTGGTCCTGGCCGAGCTCCAGGGCGGTGCGGGTGTGCGCGATGAACGCGGCGACGTCGGAGGCGAGGAAGTTCTCGCCCTCGCCCAGGCCCACCACCAGCGGGGAGTTGCGGCGGGCGCCGACCACCACGTCGGGCTGCGCGGCGTCCGCGGCGACCAGGGTGAACGCGCCCTCCAGGCGGCGGCAGACGCGCCGCATCGCCTCGGCGAGGTCGCGGGCGCCGCCGTCCGCCTCCATGGCGTCCAGGGCCTCGGACAGCAGGTGGACGACGACCTCGGTGTCGGTCTCCGAGCGCAGTTCGACGCCGCGCTCGGCGAGCTCGGCGCGCAGCGCGACGAAGTTCTCCACGATGCCGTTGTGCACCACGGCGACCCGCCCGGGGCCGTCCAGGTGCGGGTGGGCGTTGCGGTCGTTGGGTGCCCCGTGGGTGGCCCAGCGGGTGTGCCCGATGCCGGTGGTGCCGGCCGGCAGCGGCTGCTCCGCCAGCGACTTCTCCAGGTTGGCCAGCTTGCCGGCGCGCTTGTCCATGGCCAGTTCGCCGTCGGCCACCACGGCCACGCCGGCCGAGTCGTAGCCCCGGTACTCCAGGCGCTTCAGGCCGGCGATCACCACGTCGAGCGCCACCTGGTGGCCCACGTATCCAACGATTCCGCACATGCACGGCAGCTTAAGGGGTGGACCGGGGGGCTCGGCGCGCCGAGGCGCCCGGAGGCGGTCTGTACGGGTGGCGTGGAGCGGGCCCACAATGGGTACTCGACGGTAACCTCTGACCGCGACCGGCCGCCCGCCGGCCGGGCGCGGCATGCACAATGGCCCGGTGCCCACCTTGCTTGGCGAACCCCGACAGCCGCACCCCCAGCGGCCAGACCACTCGCCGTACCTCGACCTCGACCGCGCCGAGTGGAGCGCGCTGCGCGATCGCACGCCGCTGCCGCTGACCGCCGAGGAAGTGGAGCGGCTGCGGGGCCTGGGCGACGTGGTCGACCTGGACGAGGTGCGCGACATCTACCTGCCGCTGTCCCGTCTGCTGAGCCTGTACGTGCGCGCCAGCCAGCGCCTGCGCGGGGTGATCAACACCTTCCTGGGGGACGGCGACCAGGCCGAGGGGCCGCAGCCGGGCACGCCGTTCGTGATCGGCGTGGCGGGCAGCGTAGCGGTCGGGAAGTCGACCACGGCGCGGCTGCTGCAGGCCCTCCTGGCGCGCTGGCCGCAGCACCCGCGAGTGGAATTGGTCACCACCGACGGGTTCCTGCTGCCGAACGCGGAGCTGTCCCGGCGCGGCCTGATGTCCCGCAAGGGGTTCCCGGAGTCCTACGACCGCCGCGCGCTCACCCGCTTCGTGGCGGACGTCAAGGCCGGCCGGGAGGAGGTGACCGCGCCCGTCTACTCCCACCTGGTCTACGACATCGTCCCGGGCCGCCACCACGTGGTGCGCTCCCCGGACATCCTCATCGTCGAGGGCCTCAACGTGCTGCAGCCGGCGCTGCCGGGCAAGGACGGCCGCACCCGGGTGGCGCTCGCCGACTACTTCGACTTCAGCGTGTTCGTGGACGCCCGCACCGAGGACATCGAGCGCTGGTACCTCAACCGCTTCCGCAAGCTGCGCGAGACGGCCTTCCAGGACCCGTCCTCCTACTTCCGGCGGTTCACCCAGGTGCCGGAGGAGGAGGCGCTGGAGTACGCGCGCGGCGTGTGGCGGACCATCAACCGCCCCAACCTGGTGGAGAACGTGCTGCCGACCCGGGGCCGCGCCACCCTGGTGCTGCGCAAGGGCCCGGACCACAAGGTGCAGCGGCTGAAGCTGCGCAAGATATGAGCGCGTGGAGGGCGACGCCGGGGCGGGCGGCGGCCTGAAGGCGTCCGCCACCGACGGGGGCCGGCACGCGGTGCGTGCCGGCCCCCGTCGGTCGTCCCGAGGCGCTGACCGCCGCCGGCGGGTCAGCGCGCCGGCGGGTCAGCCCAGGGCGGCCTTGACCTCGTCGGCCAGCCGCTGCGCCACGGCGTGCGCCTGGTCGCCCTCGGCGGCCTCGACCATCACCCGCACCACCGGCTCGGTGCCGGAGGGGCGCAGCAGCACCCGGCCGGAGGCGCCGAGCTCGTCCTCGGCCTCCCGCACGGCCGTGGCGACCCGGGCGTCGGTGGTGGCCCGGGTGCGGTCCACGTCGCGCACGTTGATCAGCACCTGCGGCAGCCGGGTCATCACCGCGGCCAGCTCCGCGAGCGGCTGCTTCACCGCGGCCATCCGGGCGGCCAGCATCAGGCCGGTCAGCGTGCCGTCGCCGGTGGTGGCGTGGTCCAGCAGCACGACGTGCCCGGACTGCTCGCCGCCGAGCGCGTAGCCGTCGCGCTTCATCGCCTCCAGCACGTAGCGGTCGCCGACGGCGGTCTGCACCACGCGGATGCCGCTGGCCTCCATGGCGAGCTTGAAGCCCAGGTTGGACATCACCGTGGCCACCACGGTGTCCTCGCGCAGCGTGCCGGCCTCGCGCATGGCCACGGCGAGGACGGCCAGGATCTGGTCGCCGTCGACCTCGGCGCCGGTGGCGTCCACGGCCAGGCAGCGGTCCGCGTCGCCGTCGTGCGCCACGCCGAGGTCGGCGCCGTTCGCCACCACGGCCTCGCGCAGCAGGTCCAGGTGGGTGGAGCCGCAGCCGTCGTTGATGTTCAGGCCGTCCGGCTCCACGCCGATGGTGATGACCTCGGCGCCGGCGCGGCGGAACGCCTCGGGGGAGACCTGGTGGGCGGCGCCGTGCGCGGCGTCCACCACCACGCGCAGGCCGTCCAGGCGGTTGGGCAGGCAGCCGACCAGGTGGTCGACGTAGGCGTCGAAGCCCTCCCCGTGCTCCCGCACCCGGCCGACGCCGGCGCCGGTCGGACGCCGCCAGCCGGCGTGCTCCTCCGCGGCCAGGCCGCGGTAGTCGCGCTCGATGGCGTCCTCGACCTCGTCCGCCAGCTTGTGCCCGCCGCGCGCGAAGAACTTGATGCCGTTGTCCGGGGCGGGGTTGTGGCTGGCGGAGAGCATCACGCCGAGGTCGGCGTCGAGCTCGGCGGTGAGGAACGCCACGGCCGGGGTCGGCAGCACCCCGACCCGCAGCACGTCCACGCCCGCGGAGGCCAGCCCGGCCACCACGGCGGCCTCCAGGAACTCCCCCGACGCGCGGGGGTCCCGGCCCACCACGGCCCTGGGCCGGTGGCCCTCGAAGGCGCCGGCGTCCCCGAGCACCCGGGCGGCGCTCACCGACAGGCCGAGCGCCAGCTCCGCCGTCAGGTCGGCGTTCGCCACGCCGCGCACCCCGTCGGTCCCGAACAGTCGTGCCACGTCACAGTCCTCCGTCTTTCCCGGTGCGCCGGGCGGCACCCGGCACCGGCCGCCACCCCTTCGGGACGGCCGTTCCCCCCGCTCGCTCTTCCCCGAACACCCACCGGCTCCCCGCCCGATCGGCCCGCCCGGTGCGGGCGGCACGCCGATCGGCCCGGGGCCGGCGACAGGCCGCCGGCGGCACCCGACGGCCGGAAACGCGGCCCGCCAGAACCACGAACGCCCCGGGGGCACGAGAGTGCCCCCGGGGCGCGGGTGGGGAATCCGTCGCCGGATCCGCTTGCTCTGGCGGCTGCGGCGGCAGATCAGCGCTTGCTGTACTGCGGAGCCTTGCGGGCCTTCTTCAGACCGTACTTCTTGCGCTCGGTGGCGCGGGCGTCACGGGTGAGGAAGCCGGCCTTCTTCAGCGGGCCGCGGTTGTTCTCCACGTCCGCCTCGTTCAGCGCGCGGGCCACGCCGAGGCGCAGGGCGCCGGCCTGGCCGGAGATGCCACCGCCGTTGATGCGGGCGATGACGTCGTAGCGACCCTCCAGCTCGAGGATCTTGAACGGGTCGTTCACCAGCTGCTGGTGGACCTTGTTCGGGAAGTAGTCCTCGAGGCTACGGCCGTTGATCTTCCACTGGCCGGTGCCCGGCACGATGCGGACGCGGGCGATGGCCTCCTTGCGGCGACCGGTGGCACCGGCCGGCTGCGGCTCGCCGAAGCGGGACGCCAGCGACTCGGTGGTGTAGCTCTCCTGGCCCTCGTCCTCGGACTCGAAGGTGAAGTCGCCTTCGAGCGGAGTCTCGACGGTGGTCTCGGCCACGGTTCTCCTCAGCTCTTCTCTCGTACGTCTAGGTGGTGGCCGGGACTACTGCGCGACCTGGCTGATCTCGAACGGCACCGGCTGCTGCGCCTGGTGCGGGTGCTGGTCACCCGCGTACACCTTCAGCTTCGACAGCATCTGCCGGCCGAGGGAGTTCTTGGGGAGCATGCCCTTGACGGCCTTCTCGACGGCCTTCGGGGAGTTCTTCTCCAGCAGCTCGTCGTAGCGCACGGAGCGCAGACCACCCGGGTAACCGGAGTGGCGGTAGGCCAGCTTCTGGGTCCGCTTGTTGCCGGAGAGGTGCACCTTGTCGGCGTTGATGATGATGACGAAGTCACCGGTGTCGACATGCGGCGCGTACACCGGCTTGTGCTTGCCCCGGAGCAGAGAGGCGGCCTGGGAGGCCAGGCGGCCGAGCACGACGTCGGTCGCGTCGATGACGTGCCACTGACGCTGGACATCGCCGGGCTTAGGGCTGTACGTGCGCACGGTCGTAGCCTTCGCTTCTTCAGTGAGTGTGTCTGACGGGGGTTCTGTGCGGGCCGAGACGGCGACCGGCACACGCTGGTGCTGTCACACATTTCGAGGCCGCGGTCAGGACCCGGCGTACCGACTTCTCGCATCTCACTTCGGTCAAGCGAGCAAGCAAGCCAATACGCACAACGAACTGGCAGGATACCTTTGCACACCCATACGGGTCAAAAATGCCGCTCGACGCGGACGCCGGTCCGCTGACGCTGCGCCGCCCGCCGCCGGGGGGCTCCCGGGGCGGTTCGGACACGGCGTCCGCAGGCGGGCGCCCGAGCGGGCGGGCCTTCACCGTGGGGGTGTGATCGACCGTGCTTTCGGGCCGATGCATCCGCCCGGCATCCTAGCGCACCGCCCGCACCCCCACCGAATCATCGCGGCCCGCCTCGCCCGCCGGACTTCGGCGGAGCCGCCACGTCCCACACCGGCTCGGGCGACTCGCGCACCGTGCCGTCCTGCCCGAAGACCACGAACCGGTCGAAGGAACGGGCGAACCAGCGGTCGTGCGTCACCGCCAGCACCGTCCCCTGGTACGCCTCCAGCCCAGCCTGCAGAGCGTCGGCGCTGGCCAGGTCCAGGTTGTCGGTGGGCTCGTCCAGCAGCAGCGCGGTCACCCCGGACAGCTCCAGCAGCAGGATCTGGAACCGCGCCTGCTGCCCGCCGGAGAGCTGGTCGAAGGCCTGGTCGGCCTGCCGGTCCAGCTCGTAGCGGCGCAGCACCGGCATCGCCCGGCCCCGGTCGTGGGCGTGCTCCTCCCACAGCACCTGGGCCAGCGTGCGGCCGACCAGCTCCGGATGCTCGTGCACCTGCGCGAACAGCCCCGGCACGACCCGCGCGCCCAGCTTCCACTCCCCCGCGTGGGCGATCGGCTCCCCGGCCAGCAGCCGCAGGAAGTGGCTCTTGCCGGAGCCGTTGCCGCCGAGCACGGCCACCCGCTCCCCGTAGAAGACCTCCAGGTCGAACGGGCGCATCAGCCCGGTCAGCTCCAGCCCTCGGCAGGTCACCGCGCGCACTCCGGTACGGCCGCCGGTCAGCCGCATGGTGACCTTCTGCTCGCGCGGCCGCTCCTGCGGCGGGCCGGCCTCCTCGAAGCGGCGCAGCCGGGTCTGCGCGGCGGCGTAGCGGGAGGCCATGCCGTCGTTGTAGGCGGCCTTCTGCTTGAGGGTGCGCACCAGCTCCTTCAGCCGGGCGTGCTGCTCGTCCCAGCGGCGGCGCAGCTCGTCCAGGCGCTCGAAGCGCTCCCGGCGGGCCTCGTGGTAGGTGGCGAAGCCCCCGCCGTGCACCCAGACGGTGGAGCCCGACGGTCCGGGCTCGACCGAGACGATGCGCTGGGCTGCGCGCGCCAGCAGCTCGCGGTCGTGCGAGACGAACAGCACGGTCTTCGGCGTGGACCTCAGCTGCTCCTCCAGCCAGCGCTTGCCGGGCACGTCGAGGTAGTTGTCCGGCTCGTCCAGCAGCAGCACCTCGTCCGGGCCGCGCAGCAGCGCCTCCAGCACCAGCCGCTTCTGCTCGCCGCCGGAGAGCGTGCGCACCTCCCGCCACTGGGCGCGGTCGTACGGGGTGCCCAGGGCGGCGGTGGTGCAGGTGTCCCAGACGGTCTCCGCGGCGTAGCCGCCGGCGTCCGCCCAGTCGGCGAGCGCCTGGGCGTAGGCCAGCTGGGCCGGTTCGTCGTCGCGCACCATGACGTCCAGCTCGGCCCGGTCCACCGCCCGGGCGGCGGCGCGCACCCGGGCCGGCGCCACCGACAGCAGCAGGTCCCGCACGGTGGGGGCGTCGGCGTCCCGGGCGGCCTCGCCGGCCAGCTGCTCGCGGCTGACCACGCCGTGCCCGATGAACTGCGGCATCACGCCGAGCCCGCCGGAGACCGTGACCGTGCCCTCCTCCGGCTTGACCTCCCCGGTGACGATCCGCATCAGGGTGGTCTTGCCGGCGCCGTTGGCGCCCACCAGGGCGGTGGCGGAGCCCTCGCCGACCCGGAACGAGACGTCGTCGAGCAGCCGCCGTCCGTCCGGCAGCCAGTACTCCACGTGCGCCAGTTCCAGGTGTCCCATGCGGCGAATTCTTCGCCCCGCGGACCGGGGTCTCAACCGGTTTTGCCGGCCCGCCCCGGCGCGGCCGTCCGCCGGCGGCCGGAAAAACCGCCGGCGGGCGGCTCAGCCGGTGGCCACGCCGAAAACCGAACCCACCCCGAAGGTGACCACCATGGTCAGCGCGCCCACGCCGACGTTGCGCAGCACCGCCCGGCGCGCGTCCGCCTTCCCCAGCCGGGCGCTGACCGCCCCGGTGATCGCCAGCGCCACCACGACCGCCACGAAGCACAGCCCGATCCGCAGCGACGGCGGGGGCAGGTAGATGGCCAGCAGCGGCAGCAGGGCGCCCACCGTGAAGGAGAGCAGGGAGGCGCCGGCCGCCTGCCACGGGCTGGTCAGCGCGTCCGGGTCTATGCCGAGCTCCGCCTCCGCGTGGGCCTGGAAGGCGTCCTTCTCGGTCAGCTCCCGGGCCACCTGGGCGGCCAGCGCCGGCGACAGGCCCTTCGCCTCGTACAGCTGGGCCAGCTCCCGCTCCTCCTCCTCGGGCATGGTCTCCAGCTCGTGCCGCTCCAGGCGCAGCATGGCGTCCTCGGTGTCCCGCTGGGTGCTCACCGAGACGTACTCGCCGCCGGCCATCGACAGCGCGCCGGCGAACAGCCCGGCGAGGCCGGCCAGCAGCAGCGCGGAGCGGTCGGTGGTGGCGCCGGCCACGCCCACCACCAGGCCGGCCACCGAGACGATGCCATCGTTGGCGCCCAGCACCCCGGCGCGCAGCCAGTTCAGCCGGCTGTTCAGGTCGCCGTTGTGCGGTTCGGCGGCGTGCGCCCCGGCCGGCCCCGTCCCCTCGTCCACCCCACCGCGCTCCCGTTCCACCGTTTCCGAGAACTCATCGATATTCGGCACGGCTGGACACTACCCCGAATCATGAATTACATCCAATAACACCCGGGATGCATTCCGGAAGAAGGAAAGGCAAACCTCATTGAGCGGACCCCGCTGAATACGGAATTCTGGTTCGCCTCGCCTGAGCGTATGGTGGACCGGCAGCGGGGCGAGCCGGGGAGGGGCACCGTGGAGGAGCAGGGGCGGCTGATCGCGCGCGGCCGGGACGCGGACGTCTACGCCGCGGGAGACGGCCGCGTGCTGCGCCGCTACCGCGACGGCGACTCGGTGGCCCGGGAGGCCGAGCTGATGCGGTACCTCGCCGCCGCCGGCTACCCCGTGCCGGCCGTGTACGGCGCGCACGCCTGCGACATGGTGCTGGAACACCTGCACGGCCCCACCATGCTGCAGGACCTGCTGCGCCGGCCCTGGCGCCTGCGCCGGCACGCCCGGACCCTCGCCGACCTGCACCGCCGCCTGCACGCCATCACCGCGCCGGACTGGCTGGAGCCCCACCCGGCGAGCGGGGACGCCCCCACCCCCGGCGCCTTTGAGGGCGCGGGCGGCGGAGCGGGCGGGGGCGCGGCCCACCGCGTCCTGCACATGGACCTGCACCCGGAGAACGTGGTGCTCACCGCCCGCGGGCCGGTGGTCATCGACTGGCGGACCGCCCGCGGCGGCCCGCCCGGGCTGGACGTCGCCCAGACCCTGGTCATCCTGTACAGCGCCACCGCGCCCGGCCCGCCCGCGCGCCGCGCCGCGTTCGGCCTGCTGCGCGCCGCCCTGCTGCGGGCCGTGCGCGACGCCTGCGCCGACCAGGACCCCGGCCCCTACCTCGCCGCCTGCGCCCGGGACCGCCTGGCGAACCCCAACACCACGCCGGGCGAGGCGGACCGCCTCCACGCGCTGTTCGTCTCGGCGCCCGCCGGGGGCCCGCCCTCGCCGCACGACCTGCTCTGACGCGCGGTGTCCCACACGGCACGGGCCGTGGGCGCGGGGACCGCCAGTCGATAGGATTGCCCGCATGACGGATGGGTGGGGGCAGCGCCCGACCGACGGCGCCCCGGAGGGTCAGCAGCCGGGCGACCCGCGACAGCAGGGCGGTCAGGGCGGGCACGCCGCCGAGGGCTCGGCCGCGGGCGGGCAGGACGCGGGCCAGACCATGGCGCTGCGCCGGCTGACGCCGCAGCAGGTCGCCGAGGCCCGCGCCGCCCAGCAGGCCGCGGCCCAGCCGGGCGGCGCACCGGTCGGCCCCGCGCAGCCCGCCGGCCCGGGCCAGCCCGGCCCCGGGCAGCCCGCCGCCGGACCCGCTGTCGGCCCCGGCCCGGGCTTCGGCCAGCCTCCGCTGCCCGGGCAGTTCCAGCCCCAGCCGCCGCAGCCGGCCCCGCAGCCCGGCCCCCAGGCGCAACCGCCGTTCGGCGGCCAGCCGCCCTTCCCGCCGCAGGGCCCGCAGGGCGGCTGGGCACCCACACACGCCACGGGCGGCCCGCCGCCGCCCCCCTTCGGCCCCGGCCCGGAACCCGCCTTCGGCCCCGGTGGCCCGGGCGGCCCGGGCGGCCCGAGCGGCCCCGGTGGCCCGGGCTTCGGCGCGGCCGGCTCCGGACCGGCATCCGGCCTCGGCGGCGGCGCCGAGCCGGACTGGGAGGCGCTGGCCGCCGCCCGGGAGAGCCGGGCCCGCCGCCGCCGGCTGCTGGCGGTGGTCGGCGGTGTCGTCGGCGTGGTCGCCATCGCGGGCATCGTGGCCTCGGCCGTCGTGCTCTCCGACCGGCAGGGCGAGGAGCAGGCCGGCCCCACCGCGTCCGCCTCCCCCAGCGCGGACGTCACCCCCGCCCCCAGCGCCTTCCCGTCCGTCGCCCCGCCGATCGAGCCGCCGGATCCGCTGGAGATGATCTCCAGCAAGGAGACCGACACCGGGCCCCTCACGCTGGACGACGCCTTCCCCGGCCGGAACGTGCGCAGCAACGGGCACGAGTACGCGGAGCGCCTCACCCACGAGACCGACGACTGCGCCGAGGGCCTGTCGCCCCGGCTCCAGCCGATCATGGCCGAGCACGGCTGCACCCGGCTGCTGCGCGCCACGTACACCACCGAGGGGAACGTGGCGGTGACGGTGGGCATCGCCGTCTTCGACGACGCCGAGGCCGCCAGCCGGGTCAAGGACGAGGCCCCCGGCAACGGCAACCTCCAGTCCCTCTTCGGCGACGGCGTGGACACCTTCTGCCGGGAGACCAGCTGCCAGGTCGGCACCAACTCGGTGGGCCGCTACGTGTACCTCAGCGTCGCCGGCTTCACCAACGGCCAGGACGTCACCGGCGAGGAGCAGAACATCTCCGACGCCGGCGAGGAACTGCGGTCGTTCCTGTTCAACACCCTGGTCGCCCGCGGCGAACAGATCTCCCAGGCCTCCGCCTCCGCCATGGCCGAGGAGCAGCGCACGAACGGGTGATACCCACCCCCTTCTAATAATTCTTCTGCTATTTTGCCCGTATGAGCGAGGACGCACCCACCACCTACGGGCTCGGTGAGGGCCCCACCATGAACGTCTCGGTGTCCCTCAACACCGGCAACATCGAGGCCGTGCGCGCGCGGGTCGGCAAGCGCGGCTTCTCGGCGTACGTCAACGCCGCCATCCAGCGGCAGCTCGAACGCGACAATCTCGGGGAGATCGTCACCGCCTACGAGGTGGAGCACGGCGCTCTCACCCGGGATGAGGTAGAGGCCGCGATCGCGCTGCTGGAGGGCGGCGCCGATTCGTCCCGCAAAGCGGCGCGATGACCGGCACGAGCACCGTGCTGCTCGACAGCGAGGCCCTGTCGCGAGCGATCCTCAACGATCGCCAGGTCATGGCCCTGCTGAGCGGAGCCAGACTGCGCGGCATGCAGGTCGTCGTCAGCAACATGACGTTGATCGAGGCGCACCACCCCCGCGTCAACTCCGCCCGGTTCAACTGGGTCGTCTCACGTTTGAAGAGGCAACCGGTCACCGACGAGATCACCCAGCTGGCCACGCGCCTGCTACGCGAAACGGGCCTGCACGGCCACAAGTACGCGATCGACGCGGTGGTGGCGGCGACCGCCCTGCTGACACCGGCCCCTGCAGTGATCCTCACGTCCGATCCTGAGGACATGTCCATGCTCTGCGGCGACCGGGCGCGGATCCTCAAGCTCTGATCGGCACCGCGGCCCCGGCGCGGGCCGTTCAGCGGTTCAGCAGGGCAGTGGGGGGAGGGTGCGCAGGGTGCGGGCGGCTCGGGCCCGGGCGCGGAGGTCCTCGTCGGCCGGGTAACCGACCTCCTCCAGGGTGAGGCCGTGCGGGCGGACGACGTTGACGGCGGAGTGGCGCACCCGGCCGGCCAGCACCTCGGCGGGGAAGTCGACCGGGCGGTGGCCGTCGCCCACCAGCAGCATCGCGCCGACCAGGGCGCGCACCATGTTGTGGCAGAAGGCGTCGGCCCGCACGGTGGCCACCGCGAGGCCGGCGCCGTCGTGGCCGGCGGGCACCCGCTCCCAGCGCAGTTCCAGCAGCTCCCGGATGGTGGTGGCGCCCGGGCGCTTCTTGCAGTAGGCGGCGAAGTCGTGTTCGCCGACCAGCCTGGCGGCGGCGGCGTTCATCGCCGCCACGTCCAGCGGACGGTCGTGCCAGAGCACGTGGGAGCGCCACAGCGGGTCCACGCCGCCGGGGGCGTCGCTGACCCGGTAGGCGTAGCGGCGCCAGACCGCGGAGAAGCGGGCGTCGAAGCCGTCGGGGGCCTCGCCGACCCGGTGCACCCGGACGTCCGCCGGCAGCCGGCCGGCGAGGCGGCGCAGCAGCTTGTCGGCGTGGGTGTGCCAGAGGGCCTCGGGCAGGTCCACGTGGGCGACCTGGCCGCGGGCGTGCACCCCGGCGTCGGTGCGGCCGGCGACGGTGAGCTCCATCGGTTCGGCGGTGCGCAGCACAGTGCCCAGGGCGTCCTCGATGACGCCCTGCACGGTGCGGCGGTCGCGCTGCCGGGCCCAGCCGGAGAACTCCGTCCCGTCGTAGGCGAGGTCCAGACGCACCCGTACCCGGCCGGGCGCCGGGCCCTCGGCGGGGTGCGCGGGCACGGCCTGTTCCGGAATGCCGGCGTCCGTCACGTCCGTCCTCCTCGTGTGCGGTGGGCAGCGCCGGGTGGGCGGCGCGCCCGGTGATCGTCTGGCCGTCGGGTACGCCGACGGGCCGGCCCCCGGAGGGGAACCGGCCCGTCGGGCGTGCGCGTGATCGGTGCCCCGCGGGGCCCCGGATCAGGCCTCCTTGGACTCCTCGTCCTTGGACTCGGCGGCCTCGGCGGCCTCGGCCGGAGCCTCGGTCTCCTTGGCGGCCTCGGCCTTGGCGTCGGACTCCTTGACGGCGCGCTTGGCGGCGGCCTCGGCCTCGCCCACCGCCTCCTGCTGCACGGTCAGCGCCTCGACCAGCTCGATGATCGCCATGGGCGCGTTGTCGCCGCGGCGCGGGCCGATCTTGGTGATGCGGGTGTAACCGCCGGGGCGGTTCTCGTACCGCGGGCCGATCTCGGTGAACAGGGTGTGCACGACGGACTTGTCGCGCACGACCTGCAGCACCTGGCGGCGGGCGTGCAGGTCGCCGCGCTTGGCCTTGGTGATCAGGCGCTCGGCCACCGGGCGCAGGCGCTTGGCCTTGGCCTCGGTGGTCTTGATGCGGCCGTGCTCGAACAGCTGGGTGGCCAGGTTGGCCAGGAGCAGCCGCTCGTGCGCGGCGCTGCCGCCGAAGCGCGGACCCTTGGTGGGCGTGGGCATGGGATTTCTCCTAATCGTTTCCCTGCACCGGCCGTGTCAGGTACCGGTGTCAGTCCGGCCGGGGCGGACTTGCCCCGGTCGAGTGCCGTGGCGGGGCGGCGCCCCGCCACGGGAGATCGGCACCTCGCCGCGGACGGCTCGGTGCCCGTCCGGCACCGGTCATCCGGTGCCGGACGTCACTGAGGTGACTCAGTACTGCTCGGTCTCGATCGCGTCGGACTCGTCGGCCTCGCCCTCGTACCCGCCGGAGGCGGCGATGGCGGGGTCGAATCCGGGCGGGCTGTCCTTCAGGGCCAGGCCCATGCCGGCCAGCTTCGCCTTGACCTCGTCGATCGACTTGGCGCCGAAGTTGCGGATGTCGAGCAGGTCCGCCTCGGAGCGGGCGACGAGCTCACCCACGGAGTGGATGCCCTCGCGCTTGAGGCAGTTGTAGGAGCGGACGGTGAGGTCCAGTTCCTCGATCGGCAGCGCCAGGTCGGCCGCCAGGGCGGCGTCCGTCGGGGACGGGCCCATGTCGATCGCGTCGACGTCGACGTTGAGCTCGCGCGCCAGGCCGAACAGCTCGACCAGGGTCTTACCCGCGGAGGCCATCGCGTCACGCGGACGCATGGCCGGCTTGGTCTCGACGTCGACGATCAGCTTGTCGAAGTCGGTGCGCTGCTCGACACGGGTCGCCTCGACCTTGTAGGTGACCTTGAGCACCGGGGAGTAGATGGAGTCGACCGGGATGCGGCCGATCTCCTGCCCGGACTGCTTGTTCTGCACGGCGGAGACGTAGCCGCGACCGCGCTCGACGGTCAGCTCCATCTCCAGCTTGCCCTTGGCGTTCAGCGTCGCCAGGACGAGCTCGGGGTTGTGCACCTCGACACCGGCCGGGGGGGCGATGTCGGCGGCGGTGACCACACCGGGGCCCTGCTTGCGCAGGTACATCACGACCGGCTCGTCGTGCTCCGAGGAGACCACGAGCTGCTTGATGTTGAGGATGAGGTCGGTGACGTCCTCCTTGACGCCCGGCACGGTGGTGAACTCGTGCAGGACGCCGTCGATCCGGATGCTGGTGACCGAGGCACCGGGGATCGAGGAGAGCAGGGTGCGACGCAGCGAGTTGCCGAGGGTGTAGCCGAAGCCCGGCTCCAGCGGCTCGATCACGAACCGGGAGCGGTACTCGTCGACGACCTCTTCGGTCAGCGTCGGACGCTGAGCGATGAGCATTGGTGTTCCTCCATGTCTTCGGTGCCCGCCATATGACACCGAGAGCGATGGTTCAAGGATACGGGCGTCCGGCCGGAACCCTGGTTCCGGCCGGACGCCCGCGTGGACCCGGGGGCGGCGCCCCCACGGTCAGTGCAGCGTCAGACGCGGCGACGCTTGGGGGGACGGCACCCGTTGTGCGGCACCGGGGTGACGTCCTGGATCGAGCCGACCTCCAGGCCGGTGGCCTGCAGGGAGCGGATCGCGGTCTCACGGCCGGAGCCCGGACCCTTGACGAAGACGTCGACCTTGCGCATGCCGTGCTCCTGGGCACGACGGGCGGCCGCCTCGGCGGCCATCTGCGCGGCGAACGGGGTGGACTTGCGGGAGCCCTTGAAACCCACGTGGCCGGCGGAGGCCCAGGAGATCACGTTCCCGGTCGGGTCGGTGATCGAGACGATCGTGTTGTTGAACGTGCTCTTGATGTGCGCGTGGCCGTGAGCGACGTTCTTCTTCTCCTTGCGGCGCACCTTCTTGGCGCCGGCCTGACGGCTCTTGGGAGGCATGAAGACAAACTCCTCGGTGAGGTGATCGGTCCGTTATCCGGCGGACCAGTGCAGACGGTCGGTCCGGAGGCGGACTACTTCTTGCCCGGCTTCTTCTTGCCGGCGATGGCGCGACGCGGGCCCTTGCGGGTGCGGGCGTTGGTGTGCGTGCGCTGGCCGCGGACGGGCAGGCCGCGACGGTGCCGCAGACCCTCGTAGCAGCCGATCTCGACCTTGCGGCGGATGTCCGCCTGGACCTCGCGGCGGAGGTCACCCTCGGTCTTGTAGTTGGCCTCGACCCACTCGCGGAGCTTGACCAGGTCGTCCTCGGTCAGGTCGCGGACGCGGATGTCCGGGCTGACGCCGGTGTTCTGCAGCGTCTCCTGGGCCCGGGTACGGCCAATGCCGTAGACGTAGGTGAGGGCGACCTCGACGCGCTTGTCGCGCGGGAGGTCCACGCCCACGATGCGTGCCATGTACTGGCTCCTGTGTTCGTTCGGAGGTCTGGCGCAGCGCCGCCCCGGACGCACCTGTGGCGCGCCTGGGCCCCGGCCTCCGACCGGGGGTGGCGGTCCGGCCCGCCCCGCCCTCCCCACCGGGGAGACGGGCGGCGCCGGCGTACCGGGCACTGCGTTACTGATCGAAAAATCGCGTCGCGCGAACTGCGAGGTGCGAGGAGGGTGCGAGGGGCGCCGCGCGGCGCCTCCCGCGGGGACCGGCGGTCAGCCCTGGCGCTGCTTGTGGCGCAGGTTGTCGCAGATCACCATGACCCGCCCGTTACGGCGGATCACCTTGCACTTGTCGCAGATCTTCTTGACGCTCGGCTTGACCTTCATGGGGTTCTCCGGGTCGTTCGCCGGCCACCTGTGACGACACCGCCGACGGGCCCGGGGGCGGTCGACGCTGGCGCCGCGGTGAGCGGTCGCGAGATCTACTTGTAGCGGTAGACGATCCGGCCCCGGGTCAGGTCGTACGGGCTGAGCTCGACGACGACCCGGTCGTCCGGAAGGATGCGGATGTAGTGCATGCGCATCTTGCCGCTGATGTGCGCGAGGACCTTGTGCCCGTTCTGGAGCTCCACGCGGAACATGGCGTTCGGCAGAGACTCGATGACGGTGCCCTCGATTTCGATGGCCCCTTGCTTCTTGGGCATGTCCTGAGCGCTTCGCCTTCCGGGATCGGCTACCTGGGTGGCTGACTCGGAACCCCGGTGGCGAAACACCAAGAACCGCCCGCGGGCACAGCGGATCCCGAACGGCGGGGCCCGTGAACAGGCCCGTGGCCTTGGGAATCCGCTGGAGCGGGGCGGCCTTCCGGCACGCCGGAGAAGCTACGAGTGAGCCGACTCAGCAGTCTACGTCAGTACCCACCCGCACGCGAAACCGGGGTGGATCACCGCCGCCCGAGTGGCGGGCGGCCGGACGGGCGGCGGACCGGCGGACCGGCGCCGGACGGCGGGCGGACGGGCTCGGCGGCGGTCAGCCCAGCGGGTCCTCGGCCACCGGGACACCCAGCTCGGTGAGCTTGGCCCGGCCGCCGTCGAAGGCGGTCAGCACCAGCACGCCGGACTCGGTCAGCGCGATGGAGTGCTCCCAGTGCGCGGCCAGGCTGCCGTCGGTGGTGCGCACCGTCCACTCGTCCTCGTCCACCGTGGACTTGGAGGTGCCCAGCGTCACCATCGGCTCGATCGCCAGGCAGATGCCGCGCTTCAGCTTGGGGCCCTTGCCCGGCCGGCCGTAGTTCAGCAGGTGCGGCTCCATGTGCATGGCGGTGCCGATGCCGTGGCCGCCGTAGTCCTCGGTGATGCCCCACTCGCCGGTCGGGCAGGGCTGCGAGCGGATGTAGCCCTCGATGGCCGCGCTGATGTCGGTGAGCCGGCCGCCGATCCGGGCCGCGGCGATCCCGCGCCACATCGACTCCTCGGTCACCCGGCTGAGCTCGGCCACCTCGGCCGAGACGGTGCCGACGCCGACGGTGATCGCCGAGTCGCCGTGCCAGCCGTCCACCACCGCGCCGCAGTCGATGGAGATGACGTCGCCGTCCTTCAGGGTCAGCGGGCCGGGGATGCCGTGCACCACGACGTCGTTCACCGAGGCGCAGACCGTGGCCGGGTAGCCCATGTACCCCTTGAAGTTCGACTTCGCGCCGTGCGCGGCGATCACCTCGGCCGCCACCCGGTCGATGTCCGCCGTGGTCACCCCCGGGGCCACGGCCTCCCGGCACGCCTTGAGCGCCTCGGCGACGACCAGGCCCGCGGCCCGCATCTTGGCGATCTGGGCGGGCGACTTCAGCTGGATCATCCTGCGTCTCCTGAACACGAGCTTCTCCGGATTGGATCACGGCCATCGGCGAGTGGGCCAAAGGGCCTCCGGCATCCGGACCGAGGAGGGACAAGCGTAGGGAGGAACGACCGAAGCGCTGGCCCGACGAGGGAGGATGCCGGTTACAAGGCCCGGAGGCGAACCGAGCCACAGAAGAGGGGGCCGGGTACCAGGGTTGTCCTGGTCCCGGCCCCGAGTGCCTTCACAAGGCCCGCTGTCAGCCCTCGTTCTTGCGCCGCTCCAGGGCGGTCATGGCCCGCCCGGTCACCTCGTCCACCGACCCGATGGCGTCGATGCCGCTCAGCAGGCCGCGCTCGCGGTAGTAGTCGACCAGCGGCGCGGTCTGCTTGGCGTAGACCTCCAGCCGGTGCCGGACGGTCTCCTCGCGGTCGTCGTCGCGCTGGATCAGCTTGCCGTCGACCTCGACGCGCCGGCTGGACAGCCGCTTGACGACCTCCTCGTCCGGGACCACGAGCTCCAGCACCGCGTCCAGGCCGCTGCCGAGGTCGGCGAGGATGCCGTCCAGCACCTCGGCCTGGGAGATGTTGCGGGGAAAGCCGTCCAGGAGGAACCCTCCGGCGGCGTCGTCCTGCGCCAGGCGGTCGCGGACCATCGCGTTGGTCACCTCGTCCGGGACCAGGTCGCCGGCCTCCATGTACGACTTGGCCTTCAGACCCAGCTCGGTGCCCTTGCTCACGTTCGACCGGAAGATGTCCCCGGTGGAGATGTGCGGGACCCCGAGCTTCTTGGCGATGATCTGCGCCTGCGTACCCTTGCCCGCCCCGGGCGGCCCGACGAGGACGATTCGCATCAGCGGAGGAACCCTTCGTAGTTGCGCTGCTGGAGCTGGCTCTCGATCTGCTTGACGGTCTCCAGGCCGACACCCACGACGATGAGGATGCTGGTACCGCCGAACACGTTCTGGTTGGTGTTGAAACCGGCCAGAGCGATCATCGGCACGAGCGCGATGAGACCGAGGTAGAGCGAGCCCGGCCAGGTGATCCTGGTGAGCACGTAGTGGAGGTACTCCGCAGTGGGCCGTCCGGCCCGGATGCCCGGGATGAAGCCACCATACTTCTTCATATTGTCGGCGACTTCTTCGGGGTTGAACGTGATGGAGACGTAGAAGAAGGCGAAGAAGACGATCAGCAGGAAGTAGGCGGCCATGTAGATCGGGTGGTCGCCCTGCACCAGGTAACGGGAGATCCACTGGGCCCAGTCGGACTGCGCCGCCGGGTCGGCGAACTGGACCACCAGCGCCGGGATGTACAGCAGCGACGAGGCGAAGATGACCGGAATCACACCCGCCTGGTTGACCTTGAGCGGGATGTAGGTGGAGGTGCCGCCGTAGGCCCGGCGACCGATCATCCGCTTGGCGTACTGCACCGGGATGCGGCGCTGCGCCTGCTCGACGAAGACCACCAGGGCGACCATCACCAGACCGGCCGCGATCACCGCGAAGAACGGGATCCAGCCGCCGCCCAGGTCGCTGGACTCGCGGATCTGCCACAGCATGCCCGGGAAGCCGGCCGCGATCGAGGTGAAGATCAGGATCGACATGCCGTTGCCGATGCCGCGGTCGGTGATCAGCTCGCCCATCCACATGATCAGGCAGGCACCGGCGGTCATGATGATCACCATGGTGAGCACGGTGGTCAGCGACTGGTCCGGGATGATCATGCTGCCGACGGAGCAGTTGGAGAACAGCGCGCCGGAGCGGGCGGTGGCCACGATGCCGGTCGCCTGCAGGACGCTGAGCGCGACCGACAGGTAGCGGGTGTACTGGGTGATCCGGGCGGTGCCGGCCTGGCCCTCCTTCTTCAGGGCCTCCAGGCGGGGAATCACCACCGTCAGCAGCTGGAGGATGATGCTCGCGGTGATGTAGGGCATGATGCCCAGCGCGAAGATCGTCAGCTGGAGAAGCGCGCCGCCGCTGAACATGTTGACGAGGCTGAAGAGACCGCTGGTGCTGGTCTCCTCCACGCACGTGTTCACGTTCCTGAAGCTGACTCCGGGCGTGGGCACGTGAGACCCGAGCCGGAACAGCACCACGATGCCCAGCGTGAACAGCAACTTCCTGCGCAGGTCGGGCGTACGGAACGCCCGGGCGAACGCGGTGAGCACGGTGCCTCCTGCGCCTCCCCGCCAACGCGGAGGAGGGGTCGGTCGGACAGGGTCCTGGATGGACCGGACAACAACAGCGCACCGCGATCCCGCGGAGTGCCCCGCCCGTGGCCAGGCCATCCGCGACCCGCGGTCATATCACCCCTGTACACACGCGGGGCACAGAGACCCCCACACCCTACCCGCAGGTGCGCCCTATCACGAAAAGCCGTCGCACGAAAAACCGGCGGACGTATCGCCGAAAGCGGGACGCTATCCCCCAAACGGATCTTGGCGTGCACATGTTCTGGCCAATCCGCGCCCCGGTCCTCGCCCGGTTCGGCGCCCGGAAACACCCGACCCCCGCCCGGGCCCTGGGGCCCAGACGGGGGTCGGACGTCGAGACGGGTCTCGTCACGCCGGGGCGGCTCAGGCCTCGACGGAACCGCCCGCGGCGGCGATCTTCTCGGCCGCGGAGGCGGAAACGCGGTCCACCTTCACGGTCAGCGCCACGGAGAGCTCGCCGTCACCGAGCACCTTGACGGGCTGGTTGCGGCGAACGGCACCCTTGGCGACCAGGTCGGCCTTGGTGACCTCCCCGCCCTCCGGGTACAGCGCGGCGAGCTTGTCCAGGTTCACGACCTGGTACTCGACGCGGAAGCGGTTCTTGAAGCCCTTGAGCTTGGGCAGCCGCATGTGCAGCGGCATCTGCCCACCCTCGAAGCGCTCCGGAACCTGGTAGCGGGCCTTGGTGCCCTTGGTGCCACGACCGGCGGTCTTGCCCTTGGACGCCTCACCACGACCCACACGGATCTTGGCCTTCTTGGCACCCGGGGCGGGACGCAGGTCGTGGACCTTCAGCGGGTTCTCGTCCGCCATGTCAGTCGACCTCCTCGACGGTGACGAGGTGGCGGACGGTGTGGACCATGCCGCGGAACTCCGGGCGGTCCTCCTTCACCACGCTGTCACCGAGGCGCTTCAGCCCGAGGGAGCGCAGGGTCTCCCGGTGGTTCTGCTTCGAGCCGATGTAGGACTTGGTCTGGGTGATCTTCAGACGCGCCATGTCACACACCCGCCCCCGCGGCCCGCGCCCGCAGCAGGGCGGCCGGGGCCACGTCCTCGAGCGGCAGGCCACGACGGGCCGCGATCTCCTCGGGGCGCTGAATGCCCTTCAGAGCGGCCACCGTGGCGTGCACGATGTTGATCGGGTTGGACGAGCCGAGCGACTTGCTCAGCACGTCGTGGATGCCGGCGCACTCCAGCACGGCGCGCACCGGACCACCGGCGATCACACCGGTACCCGGGGAAGCCGGCTTGAGCAGCACGACACCGGCCGCCTCCTCACCCTGGATCGGGTGCGGGATGGTGCCCTGGATGCGGGGGACCTTGAAGAAGTGCTTCTTGGCCTCCTCCACGCCCTTGGCGATCGCGGCCGGCACCTCCTTGGCCTTGCCGTAACCGACACCCACGGTGCCGTCACCGTCGCCCACCACGACCAGCGCGGTGAAGCTGAAGCGACGACCACCCTTCACGACCTTGGCGACGCGGTTGATCGCGACGACGCGCTCGACGTACGCGGTCTTCTCGGCGGCCTGGGCGCCACCGTCCCGCCGGTCGCGCCGCTCCCGCCGCTCACCGCCGCCGCCACCGGCGCCGCCACCGCGGCGCTGGGGTCCAGCCATTGGAATTACCTCTCTTCGTTGCGTCCGCTAGCTAGCGACGGCCGGATCAGAACTGCAGTCCCGACTCACGGGCGGCGTCCGCCAGGGCCGCGATGCGGCCGGCGTAGCGGTTGCCACCGCGGTCGAAGACCACGCTCTCGATACCGGCGGCCTTGGCGCGCTCGGCGACCAGGGCGCCGACCTGCTTGGCGTGGGCGGTCTTGTCGCCCTCGCCGCCACGGATGGAGGCGTCCATCGTGGAGGCCGAGGCCAGGGTGTGACCCGCCACGTCGTCGATCACCTGGGCGACCAGGTGGCGGTTGGAGCGGGTCACGACCAGGCGCGGGCGGACCGGGGTACCGGTGACCCGCTTGCGGACGCGGATGTGACGGCGCTTGCGGGCGGCGCCCTTGGCGGCGTTGCCCTTGCCGATCTTCACACCGACTGCCATGGCTTACTTACCAGCCTTTCCGACCTTGCGGCGGATGACCTCGCCCGCGTACTTCACGCCCTTGGCCTTGTACGGGTCGGGCTTGCGCAGCTTGCGGATGTTCGCAGCGACCTCGCCGACGCGCTGCTTGTCGATGCCCTCGACGTGCAGCTTGGTCGGCGACTCCACGCGGAAGGTGATGCCCTCCGGCGGCTCGACGGTGATCGGGTGGCTGTAGCCGAGCGAGAACTCCAGGTTGGAGCCCTTCGCCACGACTCGGTAACCCACACCGCTGATCTCCAGCGACTTCACGTACCCCTGGGTCACGCCGGTGATCATGTTCGCCACCAGCGTGCGGGACAGGCCGTGCAGGGCCTTCGACTCGCGCTCGTCGTTCGGCCGGGTCACCACGAGGGTGCCGTCCTCGGCCTTGGCGACGTCGATCGGCGCGGCAACGGTGTGGGTGAGGGAGCCCTTGGGGCCCTTCACCGCGACCGTCCGGCCATCGATGGTGACGTCCACACCGGCGGGAACCGGGATGGGCAGCTTGCCGATTCGCGACATGGCTGTACTCCTCCGTTCCCTTCGGTTACCAGACGTAGGCGAGGACTTCCCCGCCCACGCCCTTCTTGGCGGCCTGCTGGCCGGTCAGCAGTCCGTGCGACGTCGAGATGATCGCGACGCCCAGACCACCGAGGACCTTCGGCAGGTTGGTGGACTTTGCGTAGACCCGCAGACCCGGCTTCGAGATCCGCTTGATGCCGGCGATCGAGCGCTCGCGGTTCGGGCCGAACTTCAGCTCGATGACGAGGTTCTTGCCGACCTCGGCGTCCTCGACCTTCCAGCCGGTGATGTAGCCCTCCTGCTGGAGGATCTCCGCGATGTGCGACTTGATCTTGCTGAACGGCATCACGACGGTGTCGTGGTAAGCCGAGTTGGCGTTCCGCAGACGGGTCAGCATGTCTGCGATCGGGTCGGTCATGGTCATGATGGCCTTCGGGCCTCTCTCGCCGGGGTTTCCCACCGCCATGCGGGCGGTATGGGACCTACGGCGTAGTAAGAAGGGTCGGCCGGCGGTGCACCGGGGCCGCCGCGGTCGCGCCGTTTCGGCGCCGCGGCCACCGGGCCGCCCGACCCACCACTGTATCGACGGTGGCGGGTCAGGCGGAAAACCGGCCGGTTACTGCTTACCGAGAGCGTCCGGGAAGTCCGTGCGAAGGACTTACCAGGAGCTCTTGGTCACGCCCGGCAGCTCGCCGGCGTGGGCCATCACACGGAGGCACACGCGGCACAGGCCGAACTTGCGGTAGACGGAATGCGGGCGGCCGCAGCGCTGGCAACGGGTGTACCCGCGCACCGCGAACTTCGGCTTGCGGGCGGCCTTCGCGATCAGGGCCTTCTTCGCCATGGATCAGCTCTCCTTGTTGCGATACCCAGTCGTCATGGACGACTGCTCACGCTTCCTTGAACGGGAAGCCGAGGTGCCGCAGCAGGGAACGGCCCTCCTCGTCGTTCTGGGCGGTGGTCACCACGGTGATGTCCATGCCCCGGACGCGGTCGATCTTGTCCTGGTCGATCTCGTGGAACATGACCTGCTCCGTGAGACCGAAGGTGTAGTTGCCGCGGCCGTCGAACTGCTTCGGGGACAGCCCGCGGAAGTCGCGGATACGCGGCAGCGCCAGCGACAGCAGGCGGTCCAGGAACTCCCACATCCGGTCCCCGCGCAGGGTGACGTGGGCACCGATCGGCTGGCCCTCGCGCAGCTTGAACTGCGCGATGGACTTGCGGGCCTTGGTCACGGCCGGCTTCTGGCCGGTGATGGTCGCGAGGTCGCGCACGGCGCCCTCGATGAGCTTGGAGTCGCGCGCCGCGTCCCCGACACCCATGTTGACCACGATCTTGGTCAGGCCCGGCACCTGCATGACGTTCTCGTAGGAGAACTCCTCACGCAGCTTGCCGATGATCTCCTCGCGGTACCGCTGCTTCAGGCGCGGCAGGGTCCGCTCAGTGGTGGTGGCAGTCATCAGATGTCCTCACCGGTGCGCTTGGCGACCCGGATCTTGTTGCCGTCCTCGTCGAACCGGTAGCCGACGCGGGTCGGGACCTTCTTGCCGTCCTTCTCCACGACCAGCATCACGTTGCTCACGTGGATCGGAGCCTCGGTGGTGATGATGCCGCCGGTCTGCGAACCACGAGCGGTCTGGCCGACCTTGGTGTGCTTCTTGACCCGGTTGACACCCTCGACCAGGACGCGCTCGTCGCGCGGGTAGGCCGCGATGACCTTGCCCTGCTTGCCCTTGTCCTTGCCGGTGATGACCTGGACCAGGTCGCCCTTCTTGATCTTCATCACAGCACCTCCGGAGCCAGCGAGATGATCTTCATGAACTTCTTCTCGCGCAGCTCGCGCCCGACCGGGCCGAAGATGCGGGTACCGCGGGGGTCACCGTCGTTCTTGAGGATGACGGCGGCGTTCTCGTCGAAGCGGATGTAGGAGCCGTCGACACGCCGGCGCTCCTTGACGGTCCGCACGACGACGGCCTTGACGACGTCGCCCTTCTTCACGTTGCCACCGGGGATCGCGTCCTTGACGGTGGCCACGATGACGTCACCGATGCCCGCGTAGCGCCGACCGGAACCGCCGAGCACGCGGATGCAGAGGATCTCCTTGGCACCCGTGTTGTCGGCGACACGCAGCCGCGACTCCTGCTGGATCACGTCTATCTCCTGATCGTCGCGTCGGTTCCCGGGCGGCCCCCACCGCGGGGTGGGGGCACCGCCCGAGCCTGACGGAACTGATTACTTGGCCTTCTCGAGGATCTCGACGACGCGCCAGCGCTTCGTCGCGGACAGCGGCCGGGTCTCCATCAGGAGGACGCGGTCGCCGACACCGGCGGCGTTCTGCTCGTCGTGCGCCTTGAGCTTGTTGGTGCGGCGGATGACCTTGCCGTACAGCGCGTGCTTGACGCGGTCCTCGACGGCGACAACGACCGTCTTGTCCATCTTGTCGCTGACGACGTAGCCCTCGCGGGTCTTGCGGAAGCCGCGCTGCTCGTTCGTAGTCACTTCGCTCTGCTCGCTCATCAGGCCTTCTCCACCGTCTCGGCCGTCTCCACCGTCTCGATGCCCAGCTCGCGCTCGCGCATCAGGGTGTAGATACGGGCGATGTCCTTGCGGACGGCCTTGAGCCGGCCGTGGTTGTCGAGCTGCCCGGTCGCCGCCTGGAAGCGGAGGTTGAACAGCTCCTCCTTGGCCTCACGCAGCTTGCCCAGGAGCTCCTCGTCGCCGAGGACCCGCAGCTCGGACGCCTTGGTGCCGGCCGCCATCACGACTCACCTGCCTCGCGCCGGACGATCCGGCACTTCATCGGAAGCTTGTGCGCGGCGCGGGTGAGCGCCTCGCGAGCCACCGTCTCGTTCGGGAAGGACAGCTCGAACATCACCCGACCGGGCTTGACGTTCGCCACCCACCACTCGGGGGAACCCTTACCGGAACCCATGCGGGTCTCCGCGGGCTTCTTGGTCAGCGGGCGGTCCGGGTAGATGTTGATCCAGACCTTGCCGCCACGCCGGATGTGCCGGGTGATGGCGATACGGGCCGACTCGATCTGCCGGTTGGTCACGTAGGCCGGCGTGAGGGCCTGGATGCCGTACTCGCCGAACGCCAGCTCGGTGCCGCCCTTGGCCATGCCGGAGCGCTTCGGGTGGTGCTGCTTGCGGTGCTTGACCCTACGGGGGATCAGCATCGGGTCAGCCCTCCTTTCCAGCGGTCTCGGCCGGGGTCTCGGCCGGCGCCTCGGCGGCGGCCTCGGCCTGCGGGGCCTGGCCCTGCGGCCTGCGGCCACCGCGCCCGCCGCGCTCGCCACCGCGACGCGGACGCTCCGGCCCACCGGCGGCACCGCGCGAGGGGCGGTTGCCGGCGCGGGCCGCGGCGTTCTCGGCGCGGACCTCGCCGATGTTCTTCACGTCGCCCTTGTAGATCCAGACCTTCACGCCGATCCGGCCGAAGGTGGTGCGGGCCTCGAAGAAGCCGTACTCGACGTTCGCGCGCAGGGTGTGCAGCGGCACCCGGCCCTCGCGGTAGAACTCCGAGCGGGACATCTCGGCGCCGCCGAGACGGCCACCGCACTGGATCTTGATGCCCTTGGCGCCGCCCTTCATCGCGCCCTGCATCGCCTTGCGCATGGCGCGGCGGAACGAGACGCGGGAGGAGAGCTGCTCGGCCACGCCCTGCGCGACGAGCTGGGCGTCCACCTCGGGGTTCTTGACCTCGAGGATGTTGAACTGGATCTGCTTGCCGGTGAGCTTCTCCAGGTCGCCGCGGATGCGGTCGGCCTCGGCGCCCCGGCGGCCGATCACGATGCCCGGCCGGGCGGTGTGGACGTCGACGCGCACGCGGTCACGGGTGCGCTCGATCTCCACCTTGGAGATGCCGGCCCGCTCCATGCCGGAGGTCAGCATGCGGCGGATCGCGACGTCTTCCTTGACGTAGTCCTTGTACAGCTTGTCGGCGTACCAGCGGGACTTGAAGTCCGTGGTGATGCCGAGTCGGAACCCGTGCGGGTTGATCTTCTGGCCCATCAGCGGGTCCTCCCCTTCGAGCCGTCCAGCGGCGAGACCACGATGGTGATGTGGCTCGTGCGCTTGCGGATGCGGTACGCGCGGCCCTGGGCCCGCGGCTGGAACCGCTTGAGGGTCGGACCCTCGTCGACGTAGGCCTCGCTCACGAAGAGCGTGTCCGCGTCGGTGTGGTTGTGGTTGTGCGCGGCGTTGGCAATGGCGCTGTCGAGCACCTTGCCGACCGGCACGCTGGCGGCCTGCGGAGCGAAACGCAGGACCGCCTGCGCCTCCGTGGCGGGAAGGCCACGGATGAGGTCCACCACGCGGCGGGCCTTCATGGGCGTGACGCGGATGTACCGCGCCTGGGCCCTGGCTTCCATCGCTGTCCCCTTGCTCATCTCAGTCGTTTTCCTTCAGCGGCGCAGGTCAGCGACGACGCGACTTGCGGTCTTCCTTCTCGTGGCCGCGGAAGGTGCGGGTCGGCGCGAACTCGCCGAGCTTGTGGCCGACCATCGACTCGGTGACGAACACCGGGACGTGCTTGCGGCCGTCGTGCACCGCGATCGTGTGGCCCAGCATGGCCGGGACGATCATGGAGCGGCGGGACCAGGTCTTGATGACGTTGCTGGTGCCGGCTTCGTTCTGGGCGTCCACCTTCTTGATCAGGTGGTCGTCGACGAAGGGCCCCTTCTTCAGACTGCGCGGCATCGAGACTGCTCCTAGCGCTTCTTGTTCGTCTTGCGGCGGCGGACGATGTACTTGTTGCTCGCCTTCTTCGGCGCGCGCGTCCGGCCCTCGGGCTTGCCCCACGGGCTGACCGGGTGGCGACCACCAGAGGTCTTGCCCTCACCACCACCGTGCGGGTGGTCGATCGGGTTCATGGCCACACCACGAACGGTCGGGCGAACGCCCAGCCAGCGCTTGCGGCCGGCCTTGCCCCAGTTGATGTTCGACTGCTCGGCGTTGCCGACCTCGCCCACGGTGGCGCGGCAGCGGACGTCGACCAGCCGGATCTCACCGGACGGCATGCGCAGGTGGGCGTGGCGCCCCTCCTTCGCGAGCAGCTGCACGGAGGAACCCGCGGAGCGGGCGATCTTCGCGCCGCCGCCGGGCCGCAGCTCGATGGCGTGGATGACGGTACCCACCGGGATGTTCTTCAGCGGCAGGTTGTTGCCCGGCTTGATGTCGGCAGCCGGGCCGTTCTCGATCCGGTCGCCCTGGTTCAGGCGGGCCGGAGCGATGATGTAGCGCTTCTCGCCGTCCGCGTAGTGCAGGAGAGCGATGCGCGCGGTGCGGTTCGGGTCGTACTCGATGTGCGCGACCTTCGCCGGCACGCCGTCCTTGTCGTGACGGCGGAAGTCGATCACCCGGTACGCGCGCTTGTGGCCGCCACCCTGGTGGCGGGCGGTCACGCGACCGTGGTTGTTACGACCGCCCTTGCTGTGCAGCGGGCGGACCAGCGACTTCTCCGGCTCGGACCGCGTGATCTCGACGAAGTCGGCGACGCTGGCGCCACGACGGCCCGGGGTCGTCGGCTTGTACTTGCGGATGCCCATGGCTTCTTATGTCCTCGTCCGTTCGGACGGGCCCGGTCAGGAGACCGGACCGCCGAAGATGTCGATGCGGTCGCCCTCAGCCAGCGTCACGATGGCGCGCTTGGTGTCCTTGCGCTTGCCGAAGCCGGTGCGGGTGCGCTTGCGCTTGCCCTGCCGGTTGATCGTGTTGACGCCGGTCACCTTGACCGAGAAGACGGCCTCGACGGCCTGCCTGATCTGGGTCTTGTTGGCCCGCGGGTCGACGATGAACGTGTACTTGTTCTCGTCCAGCAGGCCGTAGCTCTTCTCCGAGATGACGGGCTTGAGCAGCACGTCACGCGGGTCCGAGTAGGTCTTGCTGGTCAGCTGGTCGCTCATGCCTCGTTCCCTTCGGCCTCGAGCTCGCCGGAGCTGGCGACGGCCGTGGCGCTCTTGCCGGAGACGGGGCCGGCCACGAACCGCTCGAAAGCGGCCTGGGTGAAGACCACGTCGTCGGAGATGAGCACGTCGTACGTGTTCAGCTGCCCCGGGTCCAGGATGTGGACGGTCGGCAGGTTGCGCGCCGACAGCCAGGCGAGCTCGTCGGAGCGCTCGGCGACCAGCAGCACGTTCTTGCGCTCGGTGATCTTGCCGAACAGGCCGCGCGCCGCCTTGGTGGAGGCCTTCTCGCCGTCCAGGACGGCGGTGACCACGTGCACCCGGTCGTGGCGGGCCCGGTCGGTGAGGGCACCGCGCAGGGCGGCCGCCTTCATCTTCTTGGGCGTGCGCTGCGAGTAGTCCCGCGGCACCGGGCCGTGGACGGTGCCACCGCCGGCGAACTGCGGGGCGCGGGTCGAACCCTGGCGGGCCCGGCCGGTGCCCTTCTGGCGGTACGGCTTCTTGCCGCCGCCGCGGACCTCGCCACGGGTCTTCGCCTTGTGGGTGCCCTGGCGGGCAGCGGCCAGCTGGGCGACGACCACCTGGTGGATCAGCGGAACGCTGACCTTGGCATCGAAGATCTCGGCGGGGAGCTCGACGCTCCCGGCCTTCTCGCCGCTCGGCGAGAGGACATCAATGGTGCTCACTGCTTCACGCCCCCTTGGCCGCGGTGCGGACCAGGACGAGGCCGCCGTTCGGGCCGGGAACCGCGCCCTTGATGAGCAGCAGTCCCTTCTCCGCGTCAACGGCGTGGACGGTCAGGTTCTGGATCGAGACGCGCTCGTTGCCCATGCGGCCAGCCATGCGCAGGCCCTTGAACACGCGGCCCGGGGTGGCGCAGCCACCGATGGAGCCCGGCGAACGGTGCTTCGCCTGGGTGCCGTGACCGGCGCCCAGACCGCGGAAACCGTGCCGCTTCATGACACCGGCGGTGCCCTTGCCCTTGCTGGTGCCGGTCACGTCGACCCGGGCACCGGCCTCGAACACCTCGGCGGTGACTTCCTGGCCGAGCGTGTACTCGCTGGCGTCGGAGGTGCGCAGCTCGACCAGGTGGCGGCGCGGGGTGACGCCGGCCTTGTCGAAGTGGCCCTTGAGGGGCTTGTTCACCTTGCGCGGGTCGATCTCGCCGAAGGCGATCTGGACGGCGGAGTAGCCGTCGTTGTCCTCGGTACGGACCTGGGTCACGACGCAGGGCCCGGCCTTGACGACGGTCACCGGCACGACGCGGTTGTTCTCGTCCCAGACCTGGGTCATGCCGAGCTTCTCGCCCAGGACGCCCTTAATCTGCTTAGCCATCTCCCGTGCGCCCCTTAGAGCTTGATCTCGATGTCGACACCCGCCGGCAGGTCGAGACGCATCAGCGAGTCAACCGTCTTGGGGGTGGGGTCGAGAATGTCGATGAGGCGCTTGTGCGTGCGCATCTCGAAGTGCTCGCGCGAGTCCTTGTACTTGTGCGGCGAGCGGATGACGCAGTACACGTTCTTCTCGGTCGGCAGCGGCACCGGGCCCGCGACCTGCGCACCAGTACGCGTCACCGTCTCGACGATCTTCTTCGCCGAGGAGTCGATGACCTCGTGGTCGTAGGCCTTGAGCCGGATGCGGATCTTCTGTCCCGCCATGGCTACGTAACAGTCCTTCTCTCGGAATGTCGCCCCTACTGACCGGCACCTCCGGGCGGAGGAACCGGCGGCACCCCGCTGCCGCATCCCGCTCGACCGACCCACGCGGTCGGGCGTGTCGCGCTGCGCTCCGCACATCACCCCGGGCAGATCCCCTGGGGGTGCGTCCGCCGGCTCGTACGAGGTCGAGCGGCTCGGCAGCGGCCGAAACGACCGCAGGGTCCGGCGAGCGGATACCCGCCGGGCGCCAGGTCGAACGCCTGCCCCGCTTCCCGGGAGATTCCCGCACTTCCGCCCACGTCTGGGGCGACGAATGCGATGGGACTCGCTTCCGGTCCTCCCGGCGGGAGGCGCGGCGCATCGGCACTCAACCGAGCAACCCGAACAGTATGCCCTAGTCGGAGTGAAGATCGCCAATCGGGGCGCCGCGTCGCGGCGAGGTGGCTGAACAGGGCGAACACGGCGACGGGCCCCGCCCCCCGGAAGGGGGTGCGGGGCCCGCCGCACGGGTTGCCTAGATCACTTGGTGATCTTGATGACCTGGCCGGCGCCGACGGTGCGGCCGCCCTCGCGGACGGTGAACCGCAGGCCCTCCTCCATGGCGATCGGCTGGATCAGCTGGACCGACATGGTGGTGTTGTCGCCCGGCATGACCATCTCGGTGCCCTCGGGGAGGGTCACCACGCCGGTCACGTCCGTGGTCCGGAAGTAGAACTGCGGACGGTAGTTGTTGAAGAACGGCGTGTGGCGGCCACCCTCGTCCTTGGACAGGATGTAGACCTGGGCCTCGAACTCGGTGTGCGGGGTGATCGAGTTCGGCTTCACGACGACCTGGCCGCGCTCGACGTCCTCGCGCTTGATGCCGCGCAGCAGCAGACCGACGTTCTCACCGGCCTGGCCCTCGTCGAGGAGCTTGCGGAACATCTCGATGCCGGTGACGGTGGTCTTCGTCTTGGCCTCGCGGATACCGACGATCTCCACCTCCTCGTTCACCTTGAGGACACCGCGCTCGATACGGCCGGTGACGACCGTACCGCGACCGGTGATGGTGAAGACGTCCTCGATCGGCATGAGGAACGGCTTGTCGACGTCGCGCTCCGGGGTCGGGACGGACTCGTCGACGGCGGCGAGCAGGCCGAGGAGCTTCTCGCCCCACTCCTTGTCGCCCTCGAGCGCCTTCAGCGCGGAGACGCGCACGACCGGCAGGTCGTCGCCCGGGTACTCGTACTCGGAGAGCAGCTCACGGACCTCGAGCTCGACGAGCTCCATGATCTCCTCGTCGTCCACCATGTCGGCCTTGTTCAGGGCCACCACGATGTACGGCACGCCGGCCTGGCGGGCCAGGAGCACGTGCTCCTTGGTCTGCGGCATCGGGCCGTCGGTCGCCGCGACCACCAGGATCGCGCCGTCCATCTGGGCGGCACCGGTGATCATGTTCTTGATGTAGTCGGCGTGACCCGGGCAGTCGACGTGCGCGTAGTGACGGTTCTCCGTCTGGTACTCGACGTGCGCGATGGAGATGGTGATACCGCGCTGACGCTCCTCCGGCGCCTTGTCGATCTCGTCGAACGGCGTGAAGGGGTTCAGGTCCGGGTACGCGTCGTGCAGCACACGGGTGATCGCCGCGGTAAGGGTGGTCTTACCGTGGTCGACGTGACCGATGGTGCCGATGTTGACGTGCGGCTTAGTCCGCTCGAACTTCGCCTTCGCCACTGGGGTCCTCCTGTGGACTGGTTCTGTACGCCGTACGACGTCAGGTGGTTCTTGTGGGCAATCGGAGCGCCCGCCAACGGAGTGGAGACCGCTCCGATTGCCGGATGCTCAGCTGGCGACCGGGCCAGTGGCCGGGGACACCGATACGACCGTCCGAATCCTGCCGGAATTGTAGACTTCGCGCACCTTTGTCCCGAGCTCCAGCCTACGGCGCCGGTCCGGGGGAGGGCACGTCCCTCCCCCGGACTACACCGCGGGCTTACTCGCCCTTGGCCTTGGCGATGATCTCCTCGGCGACGTTCCGGGGAACCTCGGCGTAGGAGTCGAACTGCATGGAGTACGCAGCCCGACCGGAGGTCTTGCTGCGCAGGTCGCCCACGTAGCCGAACATCTCGGACAGCGGGACGAGGGCCTTGACGACACGGGCGCCGCTGCGCTCCTCCATGGCCTGGATCTGGCCACGGCGGGAGTTCAGGTCGCCGATCACGTCACCCATGTAGTCCTCGGGCGTGGTGACCTCGACGGCCATCATCGGCTCCAGCAGGACCGGCGAGGCCTTGCGGGCACCCTCCTTGAACGCCATCGAACCGGCGATCTTGAACGCCAGCTCGGAGGAGTCCACCTCGTGGTAGGCACCGTCGAGCAGGGTCACCCGGACGCCCACCATCGGGTAGCCGGCGAGCACGCCGAACTCCATGGCCTCCTGGGCACCGGCGTCCACCGACGGGATGTACTCCCGCGGGATGCGGCCACCGGTGACCTTGTTCACGAACTCGTAGGTACCCTCGGTGCCCTCCAGGGGCTCCAGGGCGATCTGCACCTTCGCGAACTGGCCGGAGCCACCCGTCTGCTTCTTGTGGGTGTAGTCGATCCGCTCGACCGCCTTGCGGATGGTCTCGCGGTAGGCCACCTGCGGCTTGCCGATGTTGGCCTCGACCCGGAACTCCTCCTGCATGCGCGAGACCAGCACCTCGAGGTGCAGCTCGCCCATGCCGGCGATGATCGTCTGGCCGGTCTCCTCGTCCGTGTGGACCTGGAAGGAGGGGTCCTCCTCGGCGAGGCGCTGGATCGCCACGCCGAGCTTCTCCTGGTCGCCCTTGGACTTCGGCTCGATCGCCACGCGGATGACCGGGTCCGGGAAGTTCATGGACTCGAGGATGATCGGGTTCGCCGAGTCGCACAGCGTCTCACCGGTGGTGGTGTCCTTCAGACCCATCACCGCGACGATGTCGCCCGCCGACACCGACGAGATCTCCTCACGCTTGTTGGCGTGCATGCGGTAGATCTTGCCGATGCGCTCCTTCTTGCCCTTGACGGAGTTGAGCACCTGCGTGCCCGCCTCCAGGACACCGGAGTACACCCGGACGTAGGTGAGCTTGCCCAGGTGGGGGTCGCTCATGATCTTGAAGGCCAGGCCGGAGAAGGGCTCCTCGGCGCTCGCCTTGCGGTGCAGCACCGTCTCCTCGTCGCCGACCTTGTGGCCCTCGATGGCCTCGATGTCCAGCGGCGTCGGCAGGTAGCGCACGATCGCGTCCAGCAGGGGCTGCACGCCCTTGTTCTTGAACGCGGTGCCGCAGAACACCGGGGTGAGGTTGCCGGCGATGGTGGCCCGGCGGATGCCCGCGATGAGCTCCTCCTGCGAGGGCTCGTTGCCCTCCAGGTACTGCTCCATCAGGATCTCGTCGCCCTCGGCGACGGTCTCCAGCAGCTTCTCGCGGTACTCCGCGGCCTGGTCGGCGAGGTCGGCCGGGATGTCGACGACGTCGTACATCTCGCCCATGGCGGCCTCGGCCGACCACACCAGGGCCTTCATCTGCACCAGGTCGACGACGCCGGCGAAGTCCGCCTCGGCGCCGATCGGCAGCTGCATGACCAGCGGGGTGGCACCCAGGCGGTCCGAGATCATGTCGACGCAGCGGAAGAAGTCCGCACCGGTGCGGTCCAGCTTGTTGACGAAGCAGATCCGCGGGACGTTGTACCGGTCGGCCTGGCGCCACACGGTCTCGGACTGCGGCTCCACGCCGGCCACGCCGTCGAACACGGTCACGGCACCGTCGAGCACCCGCAGCGAACGCTCCACCTCGACGGTGAAGTCGACGTGGCCGGGGGTGTCGATGATGTTGATGGTGTGGTCGACACCGTCCAGCGGCCAGTGGCAGGTCGTCGCGGCGGACGTGATGGTGATGCCGCGCTCCTGCTCCTGCTTCATCCAGTCCATCGTGGCCGCGCCCTCGTGGACCTCACCGATCTTGTACGTGACACCGGTGTAGAAGAGGATGCGCTCGGTGGTGGTGGTCTTGCCCGCGTCGATGTGGGCCATGATCCCGATGTTGCGGACCTTGGCCAGGTCAAGAGCGGTGGTGGCCATGGTGGCTCAGATCTCTCTCTCGCGATGGGGCTCGACGACTACCAGCGGTAGTGCGCGAAGGCCTTGTTGGACTCGGCCATCTTGTGCGTGTCCTCGCGACGCTTCACCGAAGCGCCGAGGCCGTTGCTGGCGTCGAGGATCTCGTTCATCAGGCGCTCGGTCATGGTCTTCTCACGACGGGCGCGGGAGTAGCCGACCAGCCAGCGCAGCGCCAGCGTGGTGGAGCGGCCGGGACGCACCTCGACCGGGACCTGGTAGGTGGCGCCACCGACACGGCGGGAACGCACCTCAAGCGTCGGCTTGACGTTCTCCAGGGCGCGCTTCAGCGTGACGACCGGGTCGTTGCCGGTCTTCTCGCGAGCACCCTCGAGCGCGCCGTAGACGATCCGCTCGGCGGTGGAGCGCTTGCCGTTCAGCAGGACCTTGTTCACCAGCGAGGTGACAAGCGGCGAGTTGTAGACCGGGTCGACGATGACCGGTCGCTTCGGGGCCGGGCCCTTGCGAGGCATGCTTACTTCTCCTTCTTGGCGCCGTAGCGGCTACGAGCCTGCTTGCGGTTCTTCACACCCTGCGTGTCGAGCGACCCGCGGACGATCTTGTAGCGGACACCCGGCAGGTCCTTCACACGACCGCCGCGCACCAGCACGATCGAGTGCTCCTGCAGGTTGTGACCCTCACCCGGGATGTACGCGGTGACCTCGATGCCGCTGCTCAGCTTCACACGCGCGACCTTGCGCAGAGCCGAGTTCGGCTTCTTCGGGGTCGTGGTGTAGACGCGGGAGCAGGTCCCACGCCGCTGGGGGCTGCCCTTGAGCGCCGGGGTATTGGTCTTGACGACCTTTTCCTTGCGGCCCTTTCGGACCAGCTGCTGAATCGTAGGCACCGCGACTCCGTCTTCCTCGTGCCAAGTAGTTGGGCTAACCCGGAACGTCCTCCAGCGCGTCCACCGCAGCCCGAGGGCTGCTTTCCGACCCACGAGGTCGGGCGTGTCGGCTGGATTCCACCCTGCTCCGCACACCGGAGAGGTCATGGAGACTCGAATCCTTCGGCACGCTCCACCCACCCGGCACCCGTCCCCCGCACCCTCCAGCAGGGTGAAAGCCCTGGTGGCAGCGGGGGTGGTGTGGCGGAGGCGGCGACCGGTCGCCTGAACGCACAAAGGACCCGGGGACACCCCAGGCACAAGGTCAGAGCGTATCCGCCATGACCAGCCCAGTCAAAACGGTAAAGCGCCTGGGCATGGCGGGTGGGACACCCGTCAGTCGCCCAGTCGATCGAGGAGGTCCCGATGCCGCTCCGCATACCGCCGGGCCGCCTCGCGCACCTCCACGCGCTGCCCGTTCCGCGCCAGGTACTCGTCGAGGGCCTGCCGCACGAGCTGCTGAACGCTGGTCTCCTTCTCCTCCGCCAGCCGGCACAGGGCTTCACGGGTGGAGTCCGGCAGTTGGATCTTCATCAACATGCCGCAGTGTTACCACAACATCACCCAACGCCCGCGGGGCGGGCTCCCTGGTGGGAGTCCGCCCCGCGGGGTGGTGCGTGACCGGGTCAGCCGTTGTACGGACCGTAGTCGTAGTCCTCCAGCGGGACCGCCTGGCCGGAGCCGGCGCCGAAGGGCGAGTAGTCGATGTCCTCGTACCCGACGGTCGAGTACATCGCGGCCTTCGCCTCCTCGGTCGGCTCCACCCGGATGTTCCGGTAGCGGGACAGGCCCGTGCCGGCCGGGATGAGCTTACCGATGATCACGTTCTCCTTCAGGCCCAGCAGCGGGTCCGACTTGGCGTTCATCGCCGCGTCGGTGAGCACCCGCGTCGTCTCCTGGAAGGAGGCCGCCGACAGCCACGAGTCCGTGGCCAGCGACGCCTTGGTGATACCCATCAGCTGCGGACGACCGGAGGCGGGCGATCCGCCCTCGGCCACCACGCGGCGGTTCTCGCTCTCGAAGCGGCCCCGCTCGACCAGCTCGCCGGGCAGCAGCTCGGCGTCGCCCGACTCGATGATCGTCACCCGGCGGAGCATCTGCCGGATGATGATCTCGATGTGCTTGTCGTGGATCGACACGCCCTGCGAGGTGTACACCTTCTGCACCTCGCCGACCAGGTGGACCTGGACGGCGCGCTGGCCGAGGATGCGCAGCACGTCGTGCGGGTTGGTGGCACCGACGGTGAGCTTCTGGCCGACCTCGACGTGGTCGCCCTCGGTGACCAGCAGGCGGGCCCGCTTGGAGACGCCGTAGGCGACCTCCTCGGTCCCGTCGTCCGGCACCACGACGACCTTCTTGGTCTTCTCGGTCTCCTCGATGCGCACCCGGCCGGCCGCCTCGCTGATCGGGGCCACACCCTTGGGGGTGCGGGCCTCGAAGAGCTCGACGACACGCGGCAGCCCCTGGGTGATGTCGTCACCCGCCACACCACCGGTGTGGAAGGTCCGCATGGTCAGCTGGGTACCGGGCTCACCGATGGACTGGGCGGCGATGATGCCGACCGCCTCGCCGATGTCCACCAGCTTGCCGGTGGCCAGCGAACGGCCGTAGCACATCGCGCAGGTGCCGACGGCCGAGTCGCAGGTCAGCACGGAGCGGACCTTCACCTCGTCCACGCCGCCGCGGACCAGCTCGTCGATCAGCACGTCGCCCAGGTCGGTGCCGGCCGAGGCCAGCACCTTGCCGTCGACCACGACGTCCTCGGCGAGGCAGCGCGCGTACACGCTGGTCTCGACGTCGTCGGCCTTGCGCAGCACGCCGTCCGGACCGGTCTCGGCGATCTTCAGCTTCAGACCGCGCTCGGTGCCGCAGTCCTCCTCGCGGATGATCACGTCCTGCGAGACGTCCACCAGACGCCGGGTGAGGTAACCGGAGTCGGCGGTGCGCAGGGCGGTGTCCGCCAGGCCCTTGCGGGCACCGTGGGTCGAGATGAAGTACTCCACCACGGACAGGCCCTCGCGGAAGGACGCCTTGATCGGACGCGGGATGGTCTCGTTCTTGGCGTTGGACACCAGACCGCGCATACCGGCGATCTGGCGCATCTGCATCATGTTCCCTCGGGCACCCGAGTCGACCATCATGAAGATCGGGTTGGTCTTCGGGAAGTTGGCGCTCATCGCCTCGGCGACCTCGTTGGTCGCCTTGTTCCAGATGCCGATGGCTTCCTGCGTGCGCTCGTCCTTGGTGATCAGACCGCGCTCGTACTGCTTGTCGACCTTGGCGGCCTGGGCCTCGTAGCCCTCCAGGATCTGCTGCTTGGAGGGCGGCACCACGATGTCGGAGACCGCGATGGTGACACCGGAGCGGGTGGCCCAGTGGAAACCGGCCGCCTTCAGGTTGTCCAGCGTCGCCGCCACGGTGACCTTCGGGTACCGCTCGGCCAGGTCGTTGACGATCGCGGAGAGCTGCTTCTTGCCCACCACGTGGTCGACGAACGGGTAGTCCGCCGGCAGCAGCTCGTTGAAGAGCGCCCGGCCCAGGGTGGTGCGCAGGCGCACCGGGTCGCCCGGCTCCCAGTCCTCCGGCGCGGTCCAGCCGCGCGGCGGCACCAGGCCGGCCGGGAAGCGCAGGTCGATCTTGGCCTGGATGTCCAGCTCCCGCGCGTCGAAGGCCATCAGGGCCTCGGCGGTGGAGGTGAACGCCCGGCCCTCGCCGCGCATGTCCTCGCGCTCGGAGGTCAGGAAGAACAGGCCGAGGACCATGTCCTGGGTGGGCATGGTGACCGGCCGGCCGTCCGCCGGCTTGAGGATGTTGTTGCTGGACAGCATCAGGATCCGGGCCTCGGCCTGCGCCTCCGCGGACAGCGGCAGGTGCACGGCCATCTGGTCACCGTCGAAGTCCGCGTTGAACGCGGTGCAGACCAGCGGGTGGATCTGGATGGCCTTGCCCTCGACCAGCTGCGGCTCGAAGGCCTGGATGCCCAGACGGTGCAGGGTGGGCGCGCGGTTGAGCAGCACCGGGTGCTCGGCGATGACCTCTTCGAGGACGTCCCACACCACCGGGCGGGCGCGCTCGACCATGCGCTTGGCCGACTTGATGTTCTGCGCGTGGTTGAGGTCCACCAGGCGCTTCATCACGAACGGCTTGAACAGCTCCAGCGCCATGTCCTTGGGCAGGCCGCACTGGTGCAGCTTGAGCTGCGGGCCGACGACGATGACCGAACGCGCCGAGTAGTCGACGCGCTTGCCGAGCAGGTTCTGCCGGAAGCGGCCCTGCTTGCCCTTGAGCATGTCGCTGAGCGACTTCAGCGGACGGTTGCCCGGGCCGGTGACCGGACGGCCGCGGCGGCCGTTGTCGAACAGCGCGTCGACGGCCTCCTGCAGCATCCGCTTCTCGTTGTTCACGATGATCTCGGGCGCGCCGAGGTCGAGCAGACGCTTCAGCCGGTTGTTCCGGTTGATCACCCGGCGGTACAGGTCGTTCAGGTCGGAGGTCGCGAAGCGGCCACCGTCCAGCTGCACCATCGGACGCAGGTCCGGCGGGATCACCGGGACGCAGTCCAGCACCATGCCGTTCGGGCTGTTGGAGGTCTGCAGGAACGCGGAGACCACCTTGAGCCGCTTCAGGGCGCGGGTCTTCTTCTGGCCCTTGCCGGTGCGGATGACCTCGCGGAGCTTCTCGGCCTCCTCCTCCAGGTCGAAGGACTCCAGGCGCTTCTGCAGCGCCGCGGCGCCCATGCCGCCGGAGAAGTAGGTGCCGAAGCGGTCGCGCAGCTCGCGGTAGAGCAGCTCGTCGCCCTCGAGGTCCTGGACCTTGAGGTTCTTGAACCGGGCCCAGACCTCGTCCAGGCGGTCCAGCTCCCGCTGGGCGCGGTCGCGGAGCTGCTTCATCTCGCGCTCGGCGCCCTCGCGCACCTTGCGGCGCTGGTCCGCCTTGGCGCCCTCGGCCTCCAGCTCGGCCAGGTCGGACTCCAGCTTCTTCTGCCGGGCCTCCAGGTCGGCGTCGCGGCGCTGCTCGATCTGCTGCCGCTCCACGGAGACGTTGGCCTCCAGGGACGGCAGGTCGCGCTGGCGGCGCTCGTCGTCCACCCAGGTGATCATGTAGGCGGCGAAGTAGATGACCTTCTCCAGGTCCTTCGGCGCCAGGTCCAGCAGGTAGCCGAGGCGGCTCGGCACGCCCTTGAAGTACCAGATGTGGGTGACCGGGGCGGCCAGCTCGATGTGGCCCATCCGCTCGCGGCGCACCTTGGCGCGGGTCACCTCGACGCCGCAGCGCTCACAGATGATGCCCTTGAAGCGGACGCGCTTGTACTTGCCGCAGTAGCACTCCCAGTCCCGGGTGGGGCCGAAGATCTTCTCGCAGAAGAGGCCGTCCTTCTCGGGCTTCAGGGTGCGGTAGTTGATGGTCTCGGGCTTCTTGACCTCGCCGTGCGACCACTGCCGGATGTTCTCGGCGGTCGCCAGGCCGATTCGCAGCTCGTCGAAGAAGTTGACGTCGAGCACTTGTCGTCAATCCCTCTTTCAGGGTTTCCATCCCGCCCGGGTGTCGGGAGCCCGGTTGGGAAGTGTCCTCATGGTCCGAACGGGTCCGGGGAGGGCGGGGGAGCGGCGGATGTGCCGCTCCCCCGCCGACCCGTCAGACCTCTTCGACGCTGCTCGGCTCGCGCCGGGACAGGTCGATACCCAGTTCCTCCGCAGCGCGGAAGACGTCCTCGTCGGTGTCGCGCATCTCGATCGACATACCGTCGCTGGACAGCACCTCCACGTTGAGGCAGAGCGACTGCATCTCCTTGATGAGCACCTTGAAGGACTCGGGGATGCCGGGCTCGGGGATGTTCTCGCCCTTGACGATCGCCTCGTAGACCTTCACGCGGCCGAGCACGTCGTCGGACTTGATGGTGAGCAGCTCCTGCAGCGCGTAGGCGGCGCCGTACGCCTCCAGGGCCCACACCTCCATCTCGCCGAAGCGCTGGCCACCGAACTGCGCCTTACCACCCAGCGGCTGCTGCGTGATCATCGAGTACGGGCCGGTCGAGCGGGCGTGCAGCTTGTCGTCCACCAGGTGGTGGAGCTTGAGGATGTACATGTAGCCGACCGAGATCGGCTCGGGGAACGGCTCGCCGGAGCGGCCGTCGAACAGCCGGGCCTTGCCGGACGGCTGCACCATCCGGTCGCCGTCGCGGTTGGGGATGGTCGAGCCGAGCAGACCGGACAGCTCGTCCTCCCGGGCACCGTCGAACACCGGGGTGGCGACGTTGGTGTCGGGCTCGACGTGGTCGGCGCCGATGGCGCGCAGCCGCCGCTTCCACTCCGCGTCGTCGCCCTCGACCTTCCAGCCGGCCTTGGCCAGCCAGCCGAGGTGCGTCTCCATGACCTGGCCGGGGTTCATCCGGGAGGGGACACCGAGCGGGTTGAGCACGATGTCGACCGGGGTGCCGTCCTCCATGAATGGCATGTCCTCGACCGGGAGGATCTTGGAGATGACGCCCTTGTTGCCGTGGCGGCCGGCGAGCTTGTCACCGTCGGTGATCTTGCGCTTCTGCGCGACGTAGACGCGCACGAGCTGGTTCACGCCCGGGGGCAGCTCGTCGCCCTCGTCGCGGTCGAAGACGCGCACGCCGATGACCTTGCCGCGCTCGCCGTGCGGCACCTTCAGGGAGGTGTCGCGGACCTCGCGGGCCTTCTCGCCGAAGATCGCGCGGAGCAGGCGCTCCTCCGGGGTCAGCTCGGTCTCGCCCTTGGGCGTGACCTTGCCGACCAGGATGTCGCCGGGGACGACGTCGGCGCCGATCCGGATGATGCCGCGCTCGTCGAGGTCGGCGAGGACCTCCTCGGAGACGTTCGGGATGTCCCGGGTGATCTCCTCCGGGCCCAGCTTGGTGTCGCGGGCGTCGACCTCGTGCTCCTCGATGTGGATCGAGGAGAGCACGTCGTCCTGGACGAGGCGCTGGCTGAGGATGATGGCGTCCTCGTAGTTGTGGCCCTCCCACGGCATGAACGCCACCAGGAGGTTCTTGCCGAGCGCCATCTCGCCGTCCTCGGTGCACGGCCCGTCGGCGAGCACCTGGCCGGCCTCCACCCGCACGCCCTCGTCCACCAGGACCTTCTGGTTGAAGGCGGTGCCCTGGTTGGAGCGCTGGAACTTCGCGGCGCGGTAGGTGGTGTACGTGCCGTCGTCGTTGGCGACCGTGACGTAGTCGGCGGAGACCTCCTGGACCACGCCCGGCTTCTCGGCGGTGATCACGTCACCGGCGTCGACCGCGGCGCGGTACTCCATGCCGGTGCCGACCAGCGGGGACTCCGCCTTCAGCAGCGGCACGGCCTGGCGCATCATGTTCGCGCCCATCAGGGCGCGGTTGGCGTCGTCGTGCTCCAGGAACGGGATCATGGCGGTCGCGACCGACACCATCTGGCGCGGCGAGACGTCCATGTAGTCGACCTCGCCGCCCGGGACCAGCTCGATCTCGCCGCCGCGGCGGCGGACCAGCACGCGGTCCTCGGCGAAGTGGTTGTCGCCGGTCAGCGGGGCGTTCGCCTGGGCGATGACGTAGCGGTCCTCCTCGTCGGCGGTCAGGTAGTGGACGTCGTCCGTGACCCGGCCGTCGACGACCTTGCGGTAGGGCGTCTCGACGAAGCCGAAGGCGTTGACCCGGCCGTAGGAGGCCAGCGAACCGATCAGACCGATGTTCGGGCCTTCCGGGGTCTCGATCGGGCACATCCGGCCGTAGTGGGACGGGTGCACGTCACGGACCTCGAAGCCGGCCCGCTCACGGGAGAGACCACCCGGACCGAGCGCCGACAGGCGGCGCTTGTGGGTCAGGCCCGAGATCGGGTTGGTCTGGTCCATGAACTGGGACAGCTGGCTGGTGCCGAAGAACTCCTTGATGGAGGCGACGACCGGCCGGATGTTGATCAGGGTCTGCGGCGTGATCGCCTCGACGTCCTGGGTGGTCATCCGCTCGCGGACGACGCGCTCCATCCGGGCCAGACCGGTGCGGACCTGGTTCTGGATGAGCTCGCCGACGTTGCGCAGGCGACGGTTGCCGAAGTGGTCGATGTCGTCCACCTCGACCACGATCGTGCGGCCGTTCTCGCCGACCATCTCCTCCTCGCCGGCGTGCAGCTTGACGAGGTACTTGATGGTGGCGATGACGTCCTCGACGGTCAGCACGCCGGCGTCCAGCGGCTGGTCGATGCCCAGCTTGCGGTTGACCTTGTAGCGGCCGACCTTGGCCAGGTCGTAGCGCTTGGGGTTGAAGTAGAGGTTCTCCAGCAGCGTCTGGGCGGCCTCGCGCGTCGGCGGCTCACCCGGGCGCAGCTTGCGGTAGATGTCCAGCAGCGCGTCGTCCTGCCCCTGGGTGTGGTCCTTCTCCAGGGTGGTGCGCATCGACTCGTACTCGCCGAACTCCTCCAGGATCTGCTCGGAGGTCCAGCCCAGCGCCTTGAGCAGCACGGTGACCGACTGCTTGCGCTTGCGGTCGATGCGGACACCGACGGTGTCGCGCTTGTCGATCTCCAGCTCCAGCCAGGCGCCCCGGGAGGGGATCACCTTGGCGCTGAAGACGTCCTTGTCGGAGGTCTTGTCGACCGAGGAGTCGAAGTAGACGCCCGGCGAGCGCACCAGCTGCGAGACGACGACACGCTCGGTGCCGTTGATGATGAAGGTGCCCTTGTTGGTCATGAGCGGGAAGTCGCCCATGAAGACCGTCTGGGACTTGATCTCACCGGTCTCGTTGTTGGTGAACTCGGCGGTGACGAAGAGCGGTGCGGCGTAGGTGAAGTCGCGCTCCTTGCACTCGTCGATGGAGTTCTTCGGAGGCTCGAAGCGGTGGTCGCGGAAAGTCAGCGACATCGAGCCGGAGAAGTCCTCGATCGGGGAGATCTCCTCGAAGATCTCCTCCAGCCCGGACTTCTCGGGCACGCTCTGACCCGACTCGATCGCGGCCTCGACGCGAGCCTTCCACGCCGCGTTCCCGAGCAGCCAGTCGAAGCTCTCGGTCTGCAGGGCGAGGAGGTTCGGGACCTCGAGGGGCTCGCGGATCTTCGCGAAGGAGATGCGGAGCGGTGCGTGGGCGGGGTTGTTCGAGGCGTTGCGCGAGGCGGCCAAGAGGGGGTCCTTCCGAGGGCTCGGACTCACTACGCGCATACCAGCCCTCAGCGCGGCAGCGAAACCCCAGGTGGGGGCCCGCATGGCGGAGGACATGCCCCGGGCGACGGGTCACGGAGCAGGTAACAGGCAGCGCAAAGGGACAGTGTAGCCACTAGGCACACTGCTGTCCAGCTCCTGTCTGCGCCCTGATCGATACCCCCTCGGGTGGGTGATCGAACCGTCTTCGTACTGCCCGTCGTCGGACGGCCCTTCCACCTGCCCTCGAGCCGCCTCGCCCGGGGTGTGCCGTGCCGTCCTGGAACCACTATCCCCGGAATCGGGCCGTTCCATTCCTCGGAGCTGCACCCGGACCGCGGCTGCCCTGAGAATCGCGCGGGCGACGCGTTCTCGTCAAGGGCCCCGGGTTGCGGCCGTTTTCACAGCCCGTCACGACCCGGCCGGCGCGCCGCCGGAAGGCGGGCCCGGGCGGCGCTGCCACCGGACGCCGCGACGGCGCCGGGGCGCCCGAGCCGCCGCCCCACCCCCTGCCGGGGCTCGCTGTGGGCACCACCCTACCCGGGCCGACCGACAGCCCGAGGATCACGCGTGCCCCCTCCCCCGGGCGGGGCCGGGGGCCGGCGCGGGGCCGCGACCGGGGCGGGGCCGGGGCGGGGCCGGGGCGGGGCCGGGGCGGGGGCCGGACGGCCGGGGCGCCGGAAAACGGCGGAGCCGGGGGCGGCCACCACTGGGATGGCCGCCCCCGGCTCCGGACACCGCGTGAGGGCGGTGGAGAACGCCCGAGGAGGGGCGTCAGCGAAGCGCTGGGGTCACTTGACGGTGACGGTGGCGCCAGCCTTCTCCAGGGCCTCCTTGGCCTTGTCCGCGGCCTCCTTGTTGACCTTCTCCAGCAGCGGCTTCGGGGCGCCGTCCACCAGGTCCTTGGCCTCCTTCAGACCGAGGGAGGTCAGGGCGCGGACCTCCTTGATGACCTGGATCTTCTTGTCGCCGGCCGACTCGAGGATGACGTCGAACTCGTCCTGCTCCTCGACCTCGGCGGCAGCGGCACCCGGGGCACCCGGGGCGGCGGCGACCACGGCGGCCGGAGCGGCGGCCTTGACGTCGAACTTCTCCTCGAAGGCCTTCACGAACTCGGAAAGCTGGATGAGGGTGAGGTTCTCGAACTGCTCGAGGAGCTCCTCGACGGTGAGCTGCGCCATGATGGCGTCCTTCCTGATCAATCGGCTGGTGCCGGGTGGTGTGGTGGGGCGGGCTTAACGACGCCCGCGTGGCCGTTCGGCGGCGTGGAGCACCGGGCTGACGCCCGGAGGATCACTCCGCCTCGGTGGCCTCGGCGGGAGCCGGGGTGCCGGCACCGCCCTCCTCGCCCTCGCGCTTCTCGCGGAGCGCGTCCGCGGTGCGCACGAACTGCGACAGCGGGGCCTGGAACAGAGCGGCGGCCTTGGCCAGCGTGCCCTGCACGGCGCCCGCCACCTTGGCGAGCAGAACCTCACGGGACTCGAGGTCCGCGAGCTTGTTGATGTCCTCGGCGGACAGCGCGGCGCCGTCCAGGACACCGCCCTTGATGACGAGGGCGGGGTGGTCCTTGGCGAAGTTGCGCAGGCCCTTCGCCGCCTCCACCGGGTCACCGGTGACGAAGGCGACGGCCGACGGGCCCTGGAGGAGCTCGTCGAACTGGGTGATGCCGGCCTGGTTGGCGGCGATCTTGGTCAGCGTGTTCTTCACCACGGCGTACTGCGCGTTCTCACCGAGCGAGCGGCGCAGCTCCTTGAGCTGGGCCACGGTGAGACCGCGGTACTCGGTCAGCACGGCCGCGTTGGAGCTGCGGAACTTGTCCGTGAGCTCCGCGACCGCGGCAGTCTTGTCAGACGTTGCCATGAGCCTCACGCCTCCTTCCGGGTGATGGTGACTCGCCGGCCCGGTTCGGGGCCGGCCGTGTGCCGGGTGCGCTCGCCGGTCGGCCGGGGCACGGAAGGAGACAGCAAAAACGCCCCGGCGCAGGCGCACGGGGCGTACCTCTCCACACGCGGCCCTTGCTGGGCAAGGGCACGGGGAGGAACTTCCACTACACCTGCGCAGGCCGTCCGTGCTCCACGGATCCTTCGGCGACTGCGCACCGACCCATCAGGGGGCGCGCAGCAACGACCAGCGGTCTTTGGCTCCGGTCAGACTAGCAAGCGAGCGGGAGGAGGGCCAAATCGACGGACCGCACACCGGCCACGGTCGCGAGGGCCGTCCGCCGGGGCCCCGGGCGGCCGGGAACGCGCTGAGGGGGCGCGCGCACTCGGCAGAGTACGCGCGCCCCCTCACCGGAGCGGGACGGGTCAGACCGCCAGCGGGTCTTCCTCGGCCAGCAGGTTGCGGGTGCGGTTGGGGTCGACCGGGATGCCCGGGCCCATCGTGGTGGTGAAGGTCACCTTCTTGATGTAGCGGCCCTTGGCGGCGGACGGCTTGGCGCGCAGGATCTCCTCCAGCGCGGCGCCGTAGTTCTCCACCAGCTTCTCGACGTCGAAGGACGCCTTGCCGATGATGAAGTGCAGGTTCGAGTGCCGGTCGACCCGGAACTCGATCTTGCCGCCCTTGATCTCGGTGACGGCCTTGGCCACGTCCGGGGTGACCGTGCCGGTCTTCGGGTTCGGCATCAGGCCACGGGGACCGAGCACGCGGCCGAGGCGGCCGACCTTGCCCATCAGGTCCGGGGTGGCGACGACGGCGTCGAAGTCCAGACGGCCCTTGCTGACCTCGTCGATCAGCTCGTCGGCGCCGACGATGTCGGCGCCGGCAGCACGCGCGGCCTCCGCGCGGTCACCGGTCGCGAAGACCAGGACCCGGGCGGTCTTGCCGGTGCCGTGCGGAAGGCTCACGGTGCTGCGGACCATCTGGTCGGCCTTGCGCGGGTCGACGCCCAGACGCATGGCCACCTCGACGGTGGCGTCGAACTTGGCCTTGCTCGTCTCCTTGGCGAGACGCGCGGCCTCGAGCGGGCCGTACAGCCGCTCGCGGTCGACCTGGGCGGCCGCCTCGCGGTAGGTCTTGCTGCGCTTCACTTGCTGCTCCTGAGGATGGTTGTGGAGTCGTGGTGGCACGGGCCAGCGCGTGGCCCTTCCACTTCAGCCCGTCGTCGCCGTGTGCCGCGGCGGGGCGACGGGCCTGCCCGGGGGCGTCAGCCCTCGACGGTCACGCCCATCGACCGGGCGGTGCCGGCGATGATCTTCTCGGCCTGGTCCAGGTCGTTGGCGTTCAGGTCGGGCATCTTGGTGGTGGCGATCTCGCGGACCTGCTCGCGGGTGATCTTCGCGACCTTGGTCTTGTGCGGCTCGCCGGAGCCCTTCTCCACGCCCGCGGCCTTGAGGATCAGCTTGGCGGCCGGCGGGGTCTTGGTGACGAAGGTGAAGGAACGGTCCTCGTAGACCGTGATCTCCACCGGGACCACCATGCCGCGCTGCGACTCGGTGGCGGCGTTGTACGCCTTGCAGAACTCCATGATGTTCACGCCGTGCTGACCCAGCGCGGGGCCGACCGGCGGGGCCGGGTTCGCGGCACCGGCCTGGATCTGGAGCTTGATGAGCCCCGTGACCTTCTTCTTCTTGGGAGGCATGTCTCTCCGGGTCCTTCTTGTGAGGAAGATGCCCGTGCCGTTGGACTCGGCCCGGGCACACAGCCGACCACGATAACGCGTGGGCGTCCGTGGCCGAAAACCGAGCAGGTCGGGCGGGTCCGCCGGGGCCTTCGCCCCGGTCGGTCCACCCGACCCGTCCGGTAGGTCGTGAGGTGTCGCGACGCCTCGGTCAGTTCTTGGTGATCTGGTCGAAGGAGAGCTCCACCGGGGTCTCCCGGCCGAAGATCTCCACCAGGCCCTTGATCTTCTTGGCGTCGGCGTGGATCTCGTTGATGGTGGCCTGCATGGTGGCGAAGGGGCCGTCGATGACGGTGACCGAGTCGCCGACCTCGAAGTCGAGGACCTGGACCTCCACCTGGCGGCCGGCGGGCGCGGCCTCGCCGGCGGCGGCCGCGGCGGCCTCCTCGACCTCGGGCGCCAGCATCTTGACGACCTCGTCGAGGGTCAGCGGGTACGGGTCGTAGGCGTTGCCGACGAAGCCGGTGACGCCGGGGGTGTTGCGGACCACACCCCAGGACTCGTTGGTCAGCTCCATGCGGACCAGCACGTAGCTGGGCAGCTTGTTCTGCTTGACCCGCTTGCGCTCGCTGTTCTTGATCTGGACGACCTCTTCCTGCGGCACCTCGGCCTGGAAGATGTAGTCCTCCATGTTCAGCGAGACCGCGCGGGTCTCCAGGTTGGACTTCACGCGGTTCTCGTAGCCCGCGTAGGTGTGGATCACGTACCACTCGCCGGGCAGACGGCGCAGCTCCTCGCGGAACTCGGTGAGCGGGTCGCTCTTGGGCTGCTCGGGCGCGGCCGGCTGCTCCTCGCCGGGCTCGGCGTCCTCGGCGGCCTGCTCGGGCTCCAGCTCGGCCCCGGACGTGCCGGCCCCCTCGTCAGCGGCTGCGGCCTCGACCGGAGCGGCGTCCGCGGCCTGCTCCGACTGCTCCGACACGGCGTCCGTCTCCTCGACGGGCTGGTCGGCGTCGTACAGGTTGGGGTCTGACACGGTGGCTGCTTCTTCCTGGATGGGACGTGGAACGAGGTGTGGCGAGCGGCACCGCGCCGGTCTGTGGTCTGGCTGTGACAGCGGGGAGCGGTGCTCAGCCGAAGATGGCGAAGACGCCCCTGCTGAAGACCCAGTCCAGGACGGACACGATGGCCAGGACGATGAGGACGAAGACGATGACCACCGTCGTGTACGTCACCAGCTGGTTGCGGGTCGGCCAGACGACCTTCCGCAACTCCGCGACGATCTGACGCAGGAAAAGACGAAGGCGCGCGAACAGGCCAGGCCGGCGCTCGCGCTGCCTCTTCTTCTCCGGCTCCCGCTCAGGGGTAGCGGTGGAGCCCATCGTCTCCGTCACTGTCCTCACCCGTGTGTCTATGTGCCGGCCTGCCTCATGGGACACACCCGGTCCGGATGCGTATAGCAGGGCAAGAGGGACTCGAACCCCCAACCGCTGGTTTTGGAGACCAGTGCTCTACCAATTGAGCTATTGCCCTTTGTAGCGCTCCCCAACCTACCGCATGCGCCGCTCCGGGCGAAGGAGCGGGACGCGAGCAGATCACTACGGGGTGCCGACGAGCGTTGAGTGTACGTGCTCCGGGCCGCCGCGGTCGAACCCGTTCTTCGCGAACGGCCGGGGACGGCCCGCCAAACAGGGGGAAACGGGCACGGAAAGGGCACGCGGAGGGGCGGGAGAGGGCTCGGCCCGGGCGTTCAGGTCCGGTTTCCGGGCCGTGGGGGACGACACGGGCAGCCGTGGGGGACGACACGGGCACGTGGTGGCGCGGGGGCCGGGCGGCGCGATGTGTCGGGCGATGTCCCGTCTGGAACGATTGGTCCCATGACCGCAGCTTCATCGCAGCCCCAGTCCAGCCCGGCCTCGCCCCGCCGCGTCTCGGCCCGCGTCGGCGCCATCGCGGAGTCCGCCACCCTCGCCGTGGACGCCAAGGCCAAGGCGCTCAAGGCGGCCGGCCGCCCGGTGATCGGCTTCGGCGCCGGCGAGCCCGACTTCCCCACGCCCGACTACATCGTCGCCGCGGCCGTGGAGGCGTGCGCCAACCCGCGCTTCCACCGCTACACCCCGGCCGGCGGCCTGCCCGAGCTCCGGGAGGCGATCGCGGCGAAGACCCTGCGGGACTCCGGCTACCGGGTGGAGCCCGCGCAGGTGCTGGTGACCAACGGCGGCAAGCAGGCCATCTACGAGGCGTTCGCCACCCTGCTGGACCCGGGCGACGAGGTCATCGTGCCCGCGCCGTACTGGACCACCTACCCGGAGTCGATCCGGCTGGCCGGCGGCGTGCCGGTGGAGGTGGTGGCCGACGAGTCCACCGGTTACCGGGTGAGCGTGGAGCAGCTGGAGGCGGCCCGCACCGAGCGCACCAAGGTGCTGCTGTTCGTCTCCCCGTCCAACCCGACCGGCGCCGTGTACCCGCGCGAGCAGGTCGAGGCGATCGGCCGCTGGGCCGCCGAGCACGGGCTGTGGGTGCTCACCGACGAGATCTACGAGCACCTGGTGTACGGCGAGGCCCGGTTCACCTCGCTGCCCGTGGTGGTGCCCGAGCTGGCGGACCGCTGCGTGGTGGTCAACGGCGTGGCGAAGACGTACGCGATGACCGGCTGGCGGGTCGGCTGGCTGATCGGCCCGAAGGACGTGGTGAAGGCCGCCGCGAACCTCCAGTCGCACGCCACCTCGAACGTGAGCAACGTGGCGCAGGCGGCGGCCCTGGCGGCGGTCTCCGGCGACCTGGCGGCGGTGGCCGAGATGCGGACCGCCTTCGACCGGCGGCGGCGGACGATCGTGCGGATGCTGAACGAGATCCCCGGGGTGGAGTGCCCGGAGCCGGAGGGCGCGTTCTACGCGTACCCGTCGGTGAAGGCGCTGCTGGGCAAGGAGATCCGCGGCCGGCGCCCGGCCACCACCACGGAGCTGGCCGAGCTGATCCTGGAGGAGGCGGAGGTCGCGGTCGTGCCGGGTGAGGCGTTCGGCACCCCGGGCTACCTGCGGCTTTCCTACGCGCTGGGCGACGACGACCTGGTGGAGGGCGTCTCCCGGCTGCAGAAGCTGCTGGCCGAGGCGCGGTAGCGCTGGAGCGCGGGCCCCAAAAGCCCTCCAACCCCCCCTTGGGGGGCTTTTGGACCCCCTTCTTCAGGATCCCATCTCGGGGTGACGGGGCGCAGCCTCCCTTTCGCTGCCTGTGGACAACTCGGGTCACGTCCATGACATGACGGGGAGTGGGCCTGCATGACATGACGGGTGTGGGCCCTGCCCCCGGGTCGCGTGCGACCGCCCCCGCGTCATGTGAGCGCCTGCCTCCACGTCACGGCGCGCTTGCCCGCGCGTCACGTGTGGGGCCTGCTCCCGCGTCGGGATGCCGGCGTCGCGCTGCCGGTAGGGAGCGAATGCGTTCCCCGGCGGGCGCGACACGAAACGGGGATTCTTGGCCGTTTTCTCCCACCAAACGGGTGTCATGCCCCACCATCTGGGGATGGAGCGTGTTCCCGAGACGGTGAGCGGGCCGCGAGACGTCCGCGCCCTCCCCAAGGCCCATCTGCACCTGCACTTCACCGGCGCGATGCGCCCCGCCACCCTGCGCGAGCTGGCCGACAAGCACGGCGTACGGCTGCCGGACGCCCTCGCCGCGGCCGGCGCGTCCGGCGGCCCCGGGAGCCCCGACGGCTCCGCCGGCGCCCTCCGGGCGGACGGCCGGGACGGCCCCGTCCGGATGCGCGCCACCGACGCCCGCGGCTGGTTCCGGTTCCAGCGGCTCTACGACATCGCCCGGTCGGTGCTGCGCGACGAGGACGACTTCCGGCGGCTGATCCTGGAGATCGCCGAGGACGAGCGGCGGGACGGCTCGCGCTGGCTGGAGATCCAGGTGGACCCCACCTCGTACGCGCCACGGCTGGGCGGGCTGGTGCCGGTGGTGGAGCTCGTACTGGACGCCGCCCGGGACGCCAGCGCCCGAACCGGCGTGGGCATCGCCCTCCTGATCGCCGCCAACCGCACCCGCCACCCGCTGGACGCCCGCACCCTGGCACGGCTCGCCGCCCGCTACGCCGGGCGCGGGGTGGTCGGTTTCGGCCTCTCCAACGACGAGCGGCGCGGGCTGGCCCGGGACTTCGACCGGGCCTTCGCCATCGCCCGCGGCGCCGGACTGCTGTCCTGCCCGCACGGCGGGGAGCTGGCCGGCCCGGAGAGCGTGCGCGCCTGCCTGCGCGACCTGCGCGCCGACCGGATCGGGCACGGCGTGCGGGTGGCGGAGGACGAGGCGCTGATGGCCGAACTGGCCGATCGGCAGGTGGTGTGCGAGGTGTGTCCGGCGTCGAACGTGGCGCTGGGGGTGTACGAGGAACCGGAGCAGGTGCCGCTGCGGCGGCTGTTCGAGGCCGGGGTGCCGGTGGCGCTGGGGGCCGACGACCCGCTGCTGTTCGGCTCGCGGCTGGCCGACCAGTACGCCCTGGCCCGCCGGGTGCACGGTTTCGACGACGCCGAACTGGCGGAGCTGGCCCGGCAGTCGCTGCGCGGCTCGACCGCTCCGGAGGACGTGCGCAAGGCGCTGCTGGCCGATGTCGACGCCTGGCTGGCCGGGGGCGCGGTGGCCGGGGACCGCGCGCCGCGGATCGGCGCCCAGCGCACCGACGGGCAGCGCCCCCGCGCCCAGCGCGCCGACGGGCAGGAGGCCCTCACCGCCGGGGCCGCCGGGCACCGGGACGGCCCGCCGGCCTGAGCCGCCGCCCCGCGGGGGGCACGCGGCTACAGTTCGGCGCCGACCAGCACGGGTTCGTTGACGAGTTCGACCCCGAAGACCTCCCGCACGCCGTCCCGCACCTCGCGGGCGAGCGCCAGGACGTCCTCGGTCTTGGCGCCGCCCCGGTTGGTCAGCGCCAGCACGTGCTTGGTGGAGAGCCGGGCCGGCCCGTCGCCGTAGCCCTTCCCGAACCCGGCGCGGTCGATCAGCCAGGCGGCGGAGGTCTTGGTGCGCCCGCCGGCGTCCGGGAAGGCCGGCGGCTCGGCGCCGTCGCCGAGGCGGGCCGCCACCCGCTCCCGGAGGGCGGCGAAGCCCTCCGCGTCCAGCACCGGGTTGGTGAAGAACGAGCCGGCGCTCCAGGTGTCGTGGTCGTCGGCGTCCAGGACCATCCCCTTGCCGCGTCGGAGCGCGAGCACCGTCTCGCGGGCGGTGCCCAGCTCCACCCGGGTGCCCTGCTCCACTCCCAGGGCGCGGGCCACCTCCGCGTAGCGGATCGGCGCGGAGCGGCCCTCGGCGCGCTCCAGCTCGAAGGTCACGCTCAGCACGAGGTACCGCTGCTCGCCGGCGAGCGCGAGCTCCTTGAACAGGCTGTGGCGGTAGGCGAAGGCGCAGGAGGCCGCGTCGAGCCGGACGGTCTCGCCGGTCCGCCGGTCCCAGGCGGTGACCTCGACGATGGTGGCGGAGACGTCCTGGCCGTAGGCCCCGACGTTCTGCACGGGCGTGGCCCCGGCCGAGCCGGGGATGCCGGAGAGGAACTCCAGGCCGGCCAGCCCGGCGGCCACGGTGCGGGCGACGACGCCGTCCCAGTCCTCCCCGGCGGCCACGGTGACCGTGGTGCCGTCGATGCGGATCCCGCGGGTGGCGATGCGCAGGGCGGTGCCGTCGAAGCCGTCGTCGCCGACCAGCAGGTTGCTGCCGCCGCCGATGGGGAGCAGGGGTTCGCCGGCGGCGTCGGCGCGGCGGGCGCAGGCGGTGACCTCCTCCTCGGTGGTGGCGACGACCAGGCGTCGGGCGGGCCCGCCGAGACGGAAGGTGGTCAGCGGGGCGAGGGGGGCGTTGTCGAGTACCTGCACGGGGGCAAGGCTAACCGGCGCCCGTGGCGCGGCACTGGCGACACAGGGCCCCGGCGCGGTGCCGGGGCCCTGTGGGACACGCGGGTGGGACGCGCGTCGGTGGGACGCGTGGGCGGTACGCGCGAGTGGGCCGCGCGTGCGGGAGGTCGGGTCAGGAGAGCCGGACCACGGCCTGGGCCTTGCCCAGCACCTTCTGGCCGTTGTGGAGAGCCACGAGGTCGACGCGGACCTTCTTGTCGTCCAGCTTCGCGGCGACCTTGCCGGAGAGCTCCACGGTGGCGCCCTCGTCGTCGTCCGGCACCGGCACCGGGCGGGTGAAGCGCACGCTGTACTCGGCGAGGGCGCCCGGGTCGCCGACCCAGTCGGTGACCACGCGGATCGCCGAGGCCATGGTGAACATGCCGTGGGCGATCACGTTGGGCAGGCCGACGGCGCGGGCGAAGCGCTCGTTCCAGTGGATCGGGTTGAAGTCACCGCCGGCGCCGGCGTAGCGCACCAGCGTCTCGCGGCGTACCCGGACCGTCACGGTCGGCAGCTCGGTGCCGACCTCCACGTCGTCGAAGTGCACGGTGGCAGCCATGATCGGGCTCACTCCCCCTCTTCCGGACGGGCCACGAGCGTCGAGTAGGCGGTCACCACGTGCTCGCCGTCCTCGGTGTGGATCTCGCCGCGGGCGCCCAGCACGTCGTTGCCGGCCAGCGTCTTGATCGAGTCGATGTGCATGGCCACGGTGAGCCGGTCGCCGGCCCGCACCGGGCGGGACCAGACGAACCGCTGGTCGCCGTGGACCACCCGGGAGTAGTCCAGGCCGAGGGCGGGGTCGCCGACGATCTGCTCCCAGCCGAGCTGGTTGATCACGAAGGCGAAGGTCGGGGGCGCGATCACGTCGGGGTGACCGGCCTCACGGGCCGCCTCGGGGTCGGTGTACAGCGGGTTGGCGTCGCCGACGGCCTCGGCGAACTCGCGGATCTTCTCCCGGCCCACCTCGTACGGCGGGGTGGGGGCGTAGGAACGCCCCACGAACGACTGGTCCATCGGCATGAACAGCTCCTGGTGGCGGACTGGGCAGCCGGGTGTGGAGGCGTGGCGCGTCCCCCCGGTGCGGTACTTCCGATCTTCGGTACCGCGCCCCAAACCTATGCGACGAAGGCCGCTCCCGTGGAGGGAACGGCCTTCGTCGGTGAAGTGTGTGCCTGCACACGCCGGCCGAACGTCCGTTCGAGCCGGCGAACCCGGGTCAGCGGGTCTCGCGGTGCGCCGTGTGGGAGTTGCAGCGCGGGCAGTGCTTCTTGATCTCAAGACGGTCCGGGTCGTTGCGCCGGTTCTTCTTGGTGATGTAGTTCCGCTCCTTGCACTCCACGCAAGCCAGCGTGATCTTCGGGCGGACGTCGGTGGCAGCCACTGGAGTGCCTTCCTCGGACTGAAACAGGGTTGACGCAAGCAAGAGTAGCCGACCCGGGAGAGACCCCCACCATCGGCTACGCGGGGTAGCGGTGACCGGACTTGAACCGGTGACACAGCGATTATGAGCCGCTTGCTCTACCGACTGAGCTACACCGCCGCGATGTATCGACACCCCACGCAACCGCGGAGTGCGACCATCAGAGCCCCAATACGGAATCGAACCGTAGACCTTCTCCTTACCATGGAGACGCTCTGCCGACTGAGCTATTGGGGCGAGCGATGAAGACATTACACGGTCGCCGGTCGAAACGTGAAATCACTTGGCCGCGTGGCGGGCGCGCGCGGGGGCACGCCGCCGGCCCGCCGCCCGAACCGCCCCACGGCCCCCCGCAGCCCCGTCGGACACCCTGGTGCGCGCGTCCGACACCCTGGTGCGCGCGTCGGGAACCGCTGGTTCGCGCCCCGGCCGCGGGGTAGGTCCCTGCTGCGTCGGGGCGCCGGGGTGTCGGGGCGTCCGGCGCACGGATATCGACAGGATGGGGAACCATGCGCATCGTCATCGCCGGCGGACACGGGAAGATCGCGCTGCTGCTCGAGGAGCGGCTCACCCGGGCCGGCCACGCCTCCGTGGGCCTGATCCGCAACCCGGACCACGCCGCCGACCTGGAGGAGGCCGGGGCGGTGCCCGTCGTGCTGGACCTGGAGTCCACGCACGCCGCCGAGCTCGCACCGCACCTGCGCGGCGCGGACGGCGTGGTGTTCGCGGCCGGCGCCGGCCCGGGCAGCGGCGAGGCCCGCAAGGAGACGGTGGACCGGGCGGCGTCCGTCCTGCTCGCGGACGCCGCCGAGATGGCCGGGGTGCGGCGCTTCGTGCAGATCTCCTCGATGGGGGCGGGCACCGAGCCACCCGAGGGCACCGACCCGGTCTTCGCCGCCTACCTGCGCGCCAAGGGCGCCGCCGAGGCGGACCTGCGCCGGCGGCGTCACCTGGAGTGGACGATCCTGCGGCCCGGGCGGCTGACCGACGAGCCGGCCACCGGCCGGGTGGAGCTGGCCGAGCGGGTGGCCCGCGGCGCGGTGCCGCGCGACGACGTGGCGGCCGTGGTGCTGGAGCTGCTGCGCCGGCCGGAGACCGCCGGGCGGACGCTGGAGCTGGTCGGCGGTCCCACGCCGATCGTCGAGGCGGTCCGCTCGGTTACCGCCCCGACCCGCGCCTGACGGCCGCGCCGCCCGGGGCCCGCCCCGCCCGCGTGCCGCACTGTCCGGCACCGCCGTCGTCACACGGCGGGCGCCACGCGGCCGGCGCCACGCGGCCGGCGCCACGCGGCCGGCGCCACGCGGCGGGGCGTCACACGGCGGCGGCGTCGATCAGTTCCAGCGCCAGCCGCTGGATGTCCGGGCCCGCCTTCTCCGGGGAGCCGGAGTCGAAGGGCGGGTGCGGGTCGTACTCCACGCCCAGTTGCAGCGCCCGCGCGACGTCCTCCCCGGCCAGCCGGGCGGCCAGGTGCAGGCCCATGTCGATCCCCGCGGAGACCCCGGCGGCCGTGATGATCCTGCCCGCCTCCACGAACCTGCCCGGGGTGTAGACGGCGCCGAGCTCCCGCTCCAGGTACTCGCGGGACGCCCAGTAGGTGGTGGCCGGCAGACCGCGCAGCAGGCCCCCGGCGCCGAGGATGAGCGAGCCGGTGCAGACCGTGGCGGTCCAGCGGGTGCGCTCGTGGACGCGGCGCACCCAGGCCTGCACGGCGGCGTTGTTCATCGTCGCCACGGTGCCGCGGTTGCCGCCGCCCGGGATGATCAGGATGTCGGCGTGGCGCACGTCGGCGATGCGGCGGTCGGCGACCAGGCCCAGTTCGCCGGTGTCGGTGCGGATCGGGCCGGTCCGCTCCGCCACCGTCGTCACGGTGAGGCCGGGCAGCCGGCAGAGCACCTCGTAGGGGCCGACGGCGTCCAGCGCCGTGAAGCCGTCGTACAGCAGGACGGCCGCCAGCAGGCCATGCGGCCGATCCGCCGGCGAACCCGCGGCCTGTGCCGCCGCTGTCGCCTCCGTCGGCTCCGTCGCCCCCGTCGACTTCGCCCGGGCGGGCGCCGCCCCTACGGCCGCCATGGCCACGCCCACACCACCCGCCGTCGCCGCCCGGACCACGTCCCGCCGACTCCGCCGCGCACCCGTCATCGCTGCCTCCCGTACCTGGATCCGTCGCCCCAGTAGTCCGGTCGTCGGGGAGTCGGGTTCCGGGCGGTCGGCGTGATCCGGGTCTCCCGCCGGCGGCTCAGCCGCCCTCGGTCCACCGTCCGGCCGCCCAGTCGTAGCCGTAGACCGGCAGCCCCCGCGCGCCGCTGGTGCGGAAGGGCGTGCCGGCGTCGTCGATCCGCAGGGTTCCGGAGCCGCCCAGGCTGGTCCACTCCAGCTCCAGGTACCAGGAGCAGTCGCAGTCGACGGCCCGGGCCTTGATCAGCAGCACCTCCGGGTCGTCCGCCGAGACCCGCAGGGGGAGGCTCACCGCCGGGATCGGGCCCGCCTCGGTGCCGCCGGGCCTCGGCCGGACGACCGGCCGCGGGGACTCCAGGTCCACCTCGAAGAAGCGCGGGGTCAGCGCTCCCCCGCAGCCGCTGCTCATCTCGTACACGCCCCAGTTCCCCGCCGCCGCGGCGTCCGGCGCGAGGCCGTCGCCGCGCTCGACCACGTGGACGCGAACGGCCTGGATGACGACGGCGGCGGACGTCGTCCCCTGCACGGTGACCCGCACCTGCGTCTCGCCCGCGTGCACCGCGCCCCGCTCCGCCGCCCAGGCGGCGGCGTGCTGCTCGTCCGGCGGGGCCGGGACCCGTTCGGGCGGCGCGTCCAGCAGGTAGGCGTGGTCGCAGTTGGCCTCCCAGACGTGGGACTGGACGTCCCAGCCGAACGGCGGGGCGACGGCCTCCCCCGGCCCGGTCGACGCCGTCGACGACGACGCCGACGGCCGCTGGGGGGCCGCCGAGGAGGACTGCCGGGAGACCGCGTCCACGGCGAGCGGGGCCAGCAGCGTGCCGGCCGCCACCGCCGCCACCGCCCAGCGCGCCGCGCGGGGACGCCACCGCCGGCCGGGGCGGATGGCCCGCGGCGCGGGCCCGGTCGGTCCAGCGGGGCCGGCCGCCCGCTCGCCGTCGCTTCCCTCCTCCTGCCTTTCCCCCTCCCCGCCCGTGGCGGGCTCCGTCGGCTCCGCCCCGGGCCCGGCTCCGGTCCCGGCCTCGTCCTCGACCTCGACCTCGATCTCGACGTCGGCCCCGGAAGACCGCTGGGCCCTCTCGACGGGCTCCCGACCCTCCTCCTTCCCCGGGCCCTCCCGCCCCTGGGACCGCCGACGCTCCTCGTCCGCCAGGATCCAGCGCCGGTGCAGCCCGACCAACTCCTCCGGATCCGCCCCGCACAGCCGGGCGAACCGCTCCACCGGGGCGAACTCCGTCGGCACGGCCTCCCCGTGGCAGTAGCGGTGCAGCGTGGAGGCGCTGACGTGCAGCCTGCGCGCCAGCGCCCCGTAGCTGCGCCCGGTGCGGTCCTTCAGTTCGCGCAGCCGCTCCGCGAACGCCTCGGTGTCCGATGACGGCGCGTCCATCTCTCCCCCTCGGTGCGCCCCGGCCCCCGCCCGGCGTTCCGCGAACGCGTTCCAGGCCGTCTGCGTATTCCCACGTCAGAGGGGGTGGAACGGTTCCAGCGTCCCGGACCGGCGCCCGTCCGTTGCGACCGCCCACCGGGCCGCCGACGCTGGGAACACCGAGGGCGCAGCCGACCCGGCGGCCCTCGGCCAACGGAGACCACACACCATCGCAACGGGGGATTCCATGCGCGTCCGCACCACCCTCGGCGTCGCCGCCGCCGGCGTCGCCGCCGCGACCGGCCTCGCCCTGACCGTCACCACGCCGGCCCAGGCCGGCCCCGTCGCCACCGCCGCGTCCGCGGCCTCCGCGGCCTCCGCGGCCTCCGACATGGCCGTGCTCGGTGCCCCGGACCTCCTGGAGGGCGACGAGCTGCCGCCGCACGCCTCCTCCCCCTGGTACGCCGGGGACGTCACCCCGGGCCTGCCCGAGCCGACGCCGTTCTGCCTGGAGGACGTGCTGCCGGCGGAGGACGTCCTGCACCGTTCGTTCTGGACGGAGCTCGACGCCAACGCGGTCCAGGTCGTGGTCACGGCCCCCGACGAGGCCGCCGCCCGTGACCTGACGGCGCGGCTGAACCGGGCCGTGCGCGAGTGCGCCGCCGCCTACGAGCAGCAGGTCCCGGGCGGCAGCGCGACCTGGCGGGACTACGGCCGCCTCCGAGTCGAGGACGGCGCCCGGGTTCACGGGCTGGTCACCAGCCACCCGGAGATCGCCAACGACGTCGCGCTGTACGGCATCGGCCGCGACGGGAACACCGTCACCGTCGTCCGCTGGGCCCAGATGGGCACCTTCCAGCACGCCCCGGTCGCCGACTTCCGGGAGACCACCCGCACCGCCGTGGAGAAGCTGCTGGGCTGACCCACACGAAACACGGGGCCCGCGCGACATGGGGCCCCACGACCGTGGGGCCCGCCCGGCCGATCCGCCGGGCGGGCCCCACGCGCGTTCGGGTCACCGCCCGATCAGCCGGTGGCGTCCCCCGCCGCCGGTCCGTCCGTGGTGGGCGCCTCCGCGGCCGGCGGCTGCGTCGCGGGGCCGTCCGCCGGCGGCTTCTGCCAGGTGAGCCGCAGCACGAAGTTCCCCTCACCGGCCGTCCTGGTGATGACCGCCCCCGCCTCGGCGCTGATCTTCACGCCGACCTCCAGCTCGATCGTGTCCGGGCGCTCCGGCAGCGTGGCGAGCCGGTCGAAGACCGCCACCGCGGCGGCGCGCACCGTGGTGAAGCTCTCCCCCAGGCTCCGTGCCGCCGTCGCCGCGATCTCCCCGGGCCGGGAGACCCGCGTGAGGCCGGTCGAGACGGCGTCCACCTCCATCACCACCTCGCCGGCGCCCTCGCCGGCCGCCCCCGCGCCCGGCCCCGCCCCGTCCAACGGAACCCGGATGAGCTGCGTCCCCTCCGCCACGTGTCCTCCGCTCGCTCGTCGCCCGACACAACGGTCACCGGCATCCTCCGGCACGGGGCCACGCACCTCCACCCCCCGGCGCGCGAGCGGTCGGTTCCGGCCGCCCCGGACGGTTCAGCTCCAGAGCGCGTCCGAGGCCGCCATGTCCTCCGTGAACTCGTCGATGTCGCTGATCTTGCCCCCGACGATGGTGAACAGGAGCGCCTCCTGGAGGTCGGCGGTCCGCCCCTTGCGCTCGTAGTGCGCGCGGTGCGTGGAGACCACGTGCCCGCGCCCGTCGGCGAGGACCCCGAGGGTCTCCATCCGCCCGCTGTCCAGTTCCTCACCGCAGCGGCGGTACATCGCGATGACGGCGTCGCGGCCCTTGTGGTGACCGGAGATCACGTTGTTCCCGGGCACGTGGTGGACGACGTCCGCGGTCATCATCGACGCGGCGTCGTCCAGGCGTTCGTTCACGCACGCGTCCCACCACTGCCGCACCACCGTCACGTCTGACTGCTCGGCCATGATGATTCACACCTTTCGTCCGTTTTCTACTCTCCTGTGCCATCATCGACCTCCCCTCCAGACCTGTCCAAGCCCAGCAGGGCGGCCCCGGCCGGTCTCCCGCCGGGACCGGGGCCGCTCCGCGGTGAGCGCGCCCAATCTTTTGGCATCCCGCTCGCGGGGCCAGTAGCGTCTGCCGCCGTCACCGAACAGGCGTACACGAGGGGGAACGTCGGGATGAGCGGTGCCCAACGGGATCTGGAGATCAGCCGGCACTTCGACGGTTCGGCCAGGGTCTCCGTGCCCATCAGCAGTTCCGGGAACCACAGGGACGTACTCCGCGTCGCCTCCTGGTACGGCTACGGGATCGTGGGCGAGTCCAGCGCGCGGCTGACCACCACGCTCCAGTTCCAGCGCGACGACACACCGGCCGTCCGGCAGTACTCCCTGCCCTTCGGCACTCCGCCCCCGCCCCCGGCGGGCCCCTCCGGCACGGAGGACCCGGTGATCGCCGCGCGGCTCGCCTGGCAGGAGGCCAACCTGCTGCGGCTGCGCCGCGGATCACGCCGGACCGGCGCCGCCGTCCTGCTCCTGTGCGTGCTCGGTGTGGTGAGTGTGGGACGGGACGTGTCGACCGGCGAGCAGCCGAACCTGTACATCGCCGCCTTCTTCGCCCTCATGGCGCTCGTCCCGCTCGCCTTCCGCGTGGCGACCGGGCGGCGGCAGCGCATCCTGGACGCCCGGGCGGCGGAACTCGACCGGCTGGCCACGGCCCCGGCCCCCACCCCGCAGCAGGCCCCGTACCCGCAGCAGGAGACATGGGGAGCCCCCGCGCAGGGCGGCCAGCCCACGCAGTGGAACCAGCCCGCGCACGGGGCCCAGCCGGCGCAGCAGCCTTGGGGACCGGGCGGGAACCCCGGGTGGCCCTCCGGCAACTGAGCAGCGACCGAACGACGCCGAGGCGGGCTCCCGCCCCGCGCCGGCCGCACCGGCCGCCCCGCCAGGCCCGGTGCGGGCCCGGGGGGGGCGGCCGGCCCGCCGCACGCGTTCCGGCACCAAAGCGAAAGCGAGGGGCCCTGACCGGCGTTTCCGCTGGTCAGGGCCCCTCTTTGCCAAGTGGCGGGTGTAGGGTTCGAACCTACGTAGGCATAAGCCGACAGATTTACAGTCTGCTCCCTTTGGCCGCTCGGGCAACCCGCCTTGGCCGTCGCTCTCGTTGGCGACGACGTAAACGATACATGATCCGCACCCCTGTTCCGCCACTCGGTTGCCGTGGGGGGCGGGTGGTCGGGGGGAGACGGGTCGTGGGCCCGGGGGTGGGGTGGTCGCTGGATACGCTGGGGCATGGGCCCGTACCGGGCCGCACAAGTTCATGCCAACGAGGAGACCCACACGACATGGCCGACTCCAGTTTCGACATCGTCTCGAAGGTCGAGCGGCAGGAGGTCGACAACGCCCTCAACCAGGCGGCCCGCGAGATCTCCCAGCGCTTCGACTTCAAGAACGTGGGCGCCCACATCGGTTGGTCCGGCGAGCGGATCGAGATGCGCGCCAACTCCGAGGAGCGGGTCAAGGCCGTCCTCGACGTGTTCCAGTCCAAGCTGATCAAGCGGGAGATCTCGCTGAAGGCGCTGGACGCGGGCGAGCCGCAGGTGTCCGGCAAGGAGTACAAGATCTTCGCGACGATCAAGGAGGGCATCTCCCAGGAGAACGCCAAGAAGATCTCCAAGCTGATCCGCGACGAGGGCCCCAAGGGCGTCAAGGCGCAGGTGCAGGGCGAGGAGCTGCGGGTGAGCTCCAAGAAGCGTGACGACCTGCAGGAGGTCATCCGGCTGGTCAAGGCGCAGGACTGGGACTTCGCCGTCCAGTTCGTGAACTACCGGTAGTCCGCGGCTCCGGCTCGCGTCGGCGCCGCTCGGACGGCCGAGGAGGGCACAACCAGGGCACACCGGTCGGCATCGCTTCGGCCGTCGCCCTGGTCGTGTCCTTCTCGTCCCGGTTTCGGGGTGGGGGCGGCAGGCGGCTCAGCGCCGGTAGGTGAGTCGGCGCAGCAGGATCTCGGCGGGGCCCCGGTGGCCGCTCCGGCGCATCCGGTCGGCGATCAGGACGCCGCCGAACCAGGTGGCGAGGGCGATCGCGGAGGCGCCCGCGTCGCTGAGCCGCCCGCCCAGCCCGAGGGTGTAGGGGGCGAAGACGGCGACGAAGACCAGCCCCGTGGGCGCCCCGCGGCCACCGAGATCACCAAGCAGTCCGGCGACCGGCGTGCCCTCCGCCAGTGCCGCGCTGGGGGTGCTGGCGGACCGCGGGGGCGGGGACGCGCTGCGGGCCGCGGCGCGCGCCGCGGCCGTGCGCAGCCGGGAGTTGGGGCGGGCGCTGGAGGCTAGCTGTTCCGTCCTGTGCGGGTGGGGACGCGGTCGGCGGGTTCGGCGAGATTGGTGGATCGGGGCGGGACGGGTTGGGCCGGCGGGTCGGGTGGGGCGGGTCAGCGGGCCAGGGAGGCCGCGTCGCCCATCACCACGATCGGGTGCTTCGCGGGGTCGAGGCGGCGCAGCAGCTCGGCCATGTGCTCCTCGCTGACGGTGACGCAGCCCTGCGTGGGGCCCTCGTGGTCGACGTGCAGCCAGATGCCGCCGCCCTTCTCCTCGCCCAGCGGGCGGGTCCAGTCCAGCGGGGAGGTACCGGGGACCCGGTTGTAGTCGATGGCGATGACGTGGTCGAAGGAGCCCTCCAGCGGCTCGCCCTCGAATCCGGTGCCGCTGATGGTGAAGGCGCCGGAGTGGGTGTAGGGAAGCCTGGTGCCCTCCGGGGCGGCGAGCAGCCCGCCGGCGTCGCTGAGGGTGTAGACGCCGATCGGGGAGCGCAGGTCGCCCAGCCGGTGGTCGTCGGTCCAGCCGCGCAGGGCGTTGTGCGCGGGCCAGGGCTCGCCGGCGGCCCAGCCGTCCTCGGTGCGCTCGTACAGCACGACGGTGGAGCGCGGGGAGTCGATGTCCTCGCCGGTCACGACGACTGCCTGCCGGGCCTCGGGCGGGACGTCGGCCAGGGTGTCCGGGCCGAGGCCCGGCAGGCTGCTCGGCAGCACCGGCCGGGACTCCGCGGGAGTGGGGGTGGGGGTGGCCGGGGACGACTGCGGCGCGCCGGGGACGTCGACCGCGTCGACGGCCGCCGGGCGTTGCGCCGGGGTGGTCTCCCCCGGCGCGCCACAGCCGCTGGCGCCGATCGCCAGGGTCGTCAGGGTGAGCAGCGCGATCAGGGCGGCGCGGGGGCCGGTGGACATGGTGGGTTTCCTTCGGTGGATCGCGGGGTGGCCGCGGGGCTGGGTGGAGATGGTGGGAAGGAGCGAGGGCGCCGGGGGCGTCGGTCAGTCGGTGGTGGGCGCGGCGCCCGGGGGCGGCGCGAGGGTGGAGTCGGCGCCGTGGGAGGGTGCGGGGGCGGGGCCGAAGCGGATGGAGTCCACGAGCGTCGCCAGCTCGCGCAGTGCCTGGTCGGAGGGCTCGCGCAGGCAGACGGACACCGCGACGGTCACCCACGTGCCGTCCACCACCGTGGTACGGCGGCCCTCCCGTTGTTCCAGGCCGCCGATGTCCCGGCAGGGGGGTTCCATCGGCGCGGCACCGAGCGTGAGGGGCGGCACCGTGGCTTCGGATTCGGCTTCGGATTCGGCTTCGGGCGTGGTGTCGACGCCCACGGTGGGCGCGGTGCCGTCGAACGGGGTGGGGCCGGTGTCGTCGGACGCGGCGGGCTCCTTGCCCACCACCTGGAAGGTCACCAGCACCCCGCCGTCCTCCAGGGCGGTGAGCGGCGGACAGGCGTCCCCGCCCGCCGTCGACCCGAGGCAGCGGACCGGGGGCTTCATCGGCTGGTTGGCCGCGAAGCCGTAGCTCTCCGGGGAGCGGGGATCGCTCCACGACGTCCATCCCGGCGGCAGGAGCAGGCTCATCCCGTACAGGTCGGGATAGCGGACCGGCTTGCCCGCGGGGCTGGCCGCGGTGGCTGCCGGCGGATGCTGCCCGGTCGGCGGGACCGGCTCGGGCAGCTGTCCCCACCGCAGTCCGGCGACCTGCCCGGTGGCCGCGACGGCGACCGTCGCCGCCGCGATCCCCAGGGCGGCGGCGCCGGCCCGCACGCGCCTGCGCCGTTCCACGCGGTCCCGGATCCGCCGCATCCGCCCGTCGGGCGCGGGCAGCCGGGGGACGGCGCGCTCCAGCAGCAGCCGCAGTTCGCGTTCGTCGTCAGCGTCGGCCACTGGGCTCACCCTCCCCCATGGGTTCCAGCGCGGACAGTCGGTCCCGCAGCACGCGCAGCGCCTTCGCCGCCTGGCTCTTGACCGTTCCGGGGCGGCAGCCCAGCACCCGAGCGGTCTCCTCGACCGAGAGGTCCTCGAAGTAGCGCAGGACGACCACGGCCCGCTGCCGCACCGGCAGTGATCGGACCGCCGCGGCGAGGGAGCGTTCCAGGTGCACCGCCTCGAAGGCGTCCTCCGGGCCGGCCCGGTCCGGCAGCTCGCCGTGCGGCACCTCGCCCCGCCAGCGCCGCCGCCACCACGAGGCGTGGGTGTGGACCATGGCCTTGCGGACGTAGGCCTCCGGGTTGCCGTGCGCGATCCTGCGCCACTTCGGCCAGACCCTGGCCAGGACGGTCTGCAGCAGGTCCTCCGCCTGGTGGGCGTCGCCGGTGAGCAGCCAGGCGACACGCAGCAGCCGTGGGCCGTGGGCGGCGACGAACTCCTCGAAGTCCGGCGCGCCACCCGTCACCGTCGTGTCCTTGCCATGGTGCCCCTGTTCGCGTTCGCTCCCTCACACTCCTCCAACCGGGTGGGAGGGGGTCGGGGTTGCCCCGTGCGCCGGTTTTTCTTCGCGGGGGCGGAACGGCGGCGCGGCACGGCTGGCGTCGGAGGGTGAGCGCGGGGCGGGGCGGATCACTGCGATGCACGGCTTGGCCATCCGGAAGGACGACGACTTCTCCGGCGAGCTCAGCCACCAGGCGAGAAGAGGGGTTGCCCGATGGGCGCGGCCATCAGGCGCGAAGGGGCCTTCCCCGATGGGCGCGGCCATCGGGGAAGGCCCCTTTCTCGGCCGTCGTGGCTGATTCAGACCTCCACCATGGACGCCCGATGCAGGAGAAACGTTTCCCCCCTCTTCCCCCATCGGGGGCTGGCGACCCCCTTCTTCAGGATCCCACGGGGGGTGTGACCTGCCACAGCCCCGATGGCGCTCCTGTGGACAACTCTGGATGCGTTCATGACAGATGAAGGGCGGGCTGGCGACCAGACGGGTGGGCCGGTGGCCTGGCACGGTATGGCGGACCCGCCTCCGGGTATGGCGGCCGGAACGGCCGGCCACCGCACACCCCACCTCCCGCCCCCCGGCCGGCGATCCCGATCCCCCGCTCCCGCCGGATCTCCCCGGACCTCCCCTGGTCGCGGCGCGGCTTCAGCGGGTGGCGAAGGGCTGGTCGGTGGGGACGATCTCGCGACCGAGCGGCATCAGGGAGATCGGGATGAGCTTGAGGTTCGCCCAGCCGAAGGGGATACCCACGATCGACACGAAAAGCGGAATGCTGGTGATCAGGTGGCCGAGGGCGAGCCACCAGCCGGCGAAGACGACCCAGATCACGTTGCCGATGAAGGACGGGGCCCCGGCGCCTCGGCGTTCCACGGTAGTGCGGCCGAACGGCCACAGTACGTAGCCAGCGATGCGCAGGGAGGCCACGCCAAAAGGAATGGTGATGATGAAGACGAAACAGATGATCGCCGCGACGGCGTAGCCCACCGCCAGCCAGAAGCCGGCGAAGACCAGCCACAGGACGTTCAGGACGAAGTTGATCAGCTTCATGAGCGGTAGCCTCCCCGGGCTTCTCAGTCTCAGGAGAGCATGCTGTCGCCTGCCGTTCCAGGGCTGTTGAGCTTTCTCCGGTGCTACTGCGGGCGGTAGTGGGTGGCCTCCCTGATAGCCGCCCTGATGTCCCCCTGACGGCACGAGCGGCCCGCGCGTCCCTGCGGCGGCGGACCGCTCTGGCTTGGTCCACCCGGCCCTCAGTACCTGCTCGGTCAACCTCGCGTCAGCAGCGCCAGGTGTTCGGCCACCGCGTGAGAGAGGCTGTCGAGGATGGCAGCACCCTTCTGAGCCGTGGCCAGTGGCGGCTGCCGGACAACGCCCGTGGCGGTGTATCGGGCCATTCCTGCGTCCACGCTGGCAGCTTCCCCCATCCCGACTGCGGGGCGCGAGACGCGATGTCGGTGTGGACGACTCGCAGACGCTCCCGGAAGGACGTGACCACAGGGGCGTGCGACCATGCCTCCATCGCCTTGTTGACCACCGCCGGTTCGGCCAGTGTCCGGGCCGACTCGGTGTCGTAGGCGACCGCGAGGGCCCTGGTGGCGAAGTGGGCGCCCTGCTCGGGCTCCGCCGCCTTCGCGTAGGCCAGGGCCAGCCGGGCGAGGTACACGCCGTGGTCGTTGCGGTGGACCTGCGGCAGGGTCGCCAGGTGGGTCTCGAAGAGCCGGGCCGCGTGCGCGGGTTGCCCAGTCGGATGAGGCAGTGCGCGCGCTGCATCTCGATGTAGGTCGGCGTGCAGTGCGCGGTGTCCAACGTCCTGTCGTGGTCGGCCGAGGAACTGCCCTCGGCGGCCAGCTCGTGCGCCTCGTCGAACTTGGCCAGGGCGAACCCGGGGTTCCCCATCAGGACGTTCCCCTGGGCCTCCTGCTAGGTGGCCAGGACCGCGACGCGCGGGGGCAGGTCGGGGAAGCGCTGCGCCGCTCGGGCCGGTCCGACGGCCTGCGGCGAGTGACTGGTCAGTGCACCAGCAGGTCGATCACGCCCGTCAGGCCCTCCTCACCGCTGCCCTCTGCCAGGCGGCGGCGCATCAGCTCGAAGTAGGGGCTGAGCAGTTCCGGGCTGACACCCTGCTGCTCGGCGGTGCTCAGGAAGGTCGGCGTGCCGGCCACCTGCATGGCGAGATTGGAGACGACACCCTTGGTGTAGTCGCCGCTCCGCAGTTGGTCGGCAGTCTGGTGAACCGCCGGGGCCATCGCGACGAGCCAGTCGGCGAGCAGCGGGGCGAGTGCCGCGGGATCGATGTCCTCCCTGCGGATCAGGGCGAAGGCGTGCGCGGCACCGGCGAACATCCCGTACATGGCGCTGAGCAGGGCGACGTCGTGCAGAGCCGCGAAGCCCGCGTCCTCGCCGACGTAGGTGGTGCCGGCCGGGACGGCCAGGGTCTCCTGGTGCCGCTCGAACAGCTCCCGCGAGCCGCTGTAGAAGACGTAGCCGCCGGCCGCCGGGACGCCGATCATCGGCGGGACGGCCATGATCCCACCGTCCAGGTAGCGGGCGCCGCGCTCGCGGGCCCACTCGGCGCGGGCGCGGGCCTGGGCAGGGGTGCCAGTGGTCAGGTTGACCAGGTCCCGGCCGGCCAGGTCGGTGCCGGCGAGCACCTCCTCGACCGAGGCGTCGTCCAACAGACAAACGATGACCAGGGGGTTCGCCGCGACCGCCTCAGCGGCGCTGTCCGCGACCCGTGCCCCCTCGGCGGCGAGTGCCGCGGCGCGGTCCGGGGTGCGGTTCCAGACGGTGAGCGGGTGGCCGGCGGAGAGCCAGGTACGGGCCAGCGCGGTGCCCATCGCCCCGAGGCCCAGCAGCGTGACGGAAGTGTTCTCAACAGTGTCGTGTGCCATGTCGATTAGGCTGGTCACAGGCCCATGAGTGATCAAGTACGCACTTCGGGGTGGGTGGTTACCCCGGAGTGAGCGAGCACGTCAGAAGGGTGGGGCATGACGACGCTGAACCGGCCGAGCGCACCAGACGGACACGTCTGCGGGATCGACACCGCGATGGAGGTGATCGGCGGAAAGTGGAAGGTGCTGATCCTCTGGGCGCTCCGCGAGCACCCCTACCGCCGCTTCGGCGAGCTGCGCCGGCTGCTTCCCGGCATCACCGAGAAGGTGCTGGCCTCTCACCTACGGGAGCTGGAAGCGGACGGCGTCGTGCGCCGCGTCTCCTACGACGAGGTGCCGCCCCGCGTCGAGTACTCGCTGACCGAGGACGGCATGCGCCTCAACGGCGCACTCCAGCCGCTGGCCGCCTGGGGACGCGAGCGGCCGACCACTCGAGGGCTGGAAGAGAAGGCGGGCCACGGTCTGTCGTGAACGTGCTGGTCACAGCCACTCGTTGATGGCCGCGACCAGCACGGTGGCGGCCGGCCGGGTCAGGGGGCGAGGCGTTCGAGGCGGGCGATGCGGTCGGCGACGGAGGGGTGGGTGGAGAAGATGCGGTCCAGCGGCCCGTCGGAGTGGAAGGGGTCGACGATCATCAGGTGGCCGGCCACCTTCAGGCGGGGCTCGGGGGGGAGCGGGAGGTCGTGGCTGCCGGCGTCGAGTTTGCGCAGCGCGGAGGCGAGGGCGGCCGGGTCGCCGGTGAGGCGGACGGCGAAGGCGTCGGCCCGGTACTCGCGGGAGCGGCTGACGGCCATCTGTATCAGGACGGCCGCGAGCGGTCCGAGGACCATCAGCAGCAGGCCGCCCATGGCGCCGGGGGCGTCGCCGTCCTCGCCGTCGCCGGCGTCGTCGCGGTCGACGGAGACCAGCCAGGCCAGGTTGGCCAGGAAGATCACGAAGGCGGCGAGGGCGGCGGCGACCGAGGAGAGCAGGGTGTCCCGGTAGCGGATGTGGGCGAGCTCGTGGGCCAGCACGGCGCGCAGTTCGCGTTCGTTGAGCTGGCGCAGCAGGCCGTCGGTGCAGCAGATGACGGCGGTGCGGGGGTCCCGGCCGGTGGCGAAGGCGTTGGGCGCCTCGGTGGGCGAGAGGTAGAGGCGGGGCATCGGCTGGCGGGCCTTGTTGGACAGCTCGCGGACGATCCAGTGCAGCATCGGCGCCTCGAACTCGCCGAGCGGCCGGGCCCGCATGGCGCGCAGCGCCAGGAGGTGGCTGTTGAAGTAGGCCCAGGCGCCGAGTCCGAAGGAGAGGATGACGGCGATCTGGAGCCCTTCGCTGCCGAAGGAGCTGCCGACGAGCAGGATGATCGCCGACAGCAGGCCGATGAGGACCGCCGTCTTCAGCCTGTTGCGCCGACAGTGCACGTCCGCTCCTCCGTAGGTAGGGCGTGGGGTGATACCTGGGGTGGAGGCCGCGTGCGCCTGCCTACCTCCTCCGCTGGACAACAACGGGCTCGCGCCGTGGCAGGTTCCCTCGGTGGTGCGCGAGTGCGCGCGGTGGCGTGCGAGTGCGCCCGGGGCGTGTGGTGATCATGGGGTGGGTGGGGTGCGGCGGTGAGGGCGCGGTCGCGGGCCGGGGCACGGCGATGGTGGGGTTTTCCCCCGGTTGGATTGACCGGCCCGTCCCGTGGTCGCCGGCCCGCCGGGACAGCAGGCTGGGAACCGGGTGTCGGACGGGCGCCCCGGGCGCGGCCGGGCGGGTCACCCGGCGGGTCATCGAGGGATGGGAATGGGCATGGCGATCGCGACGTCGGGCTACGGCGGGACCGGGACCGGGGGCGCAGCGGGTTCCGGGTCCGGGCCGGAGGCCGGGCACGAGCCGGGGCGGCGCGGGAGGGGGCGGGGGCTGCTGGCGCCGGTCAGCGCCCGCACCTGGGGCGGCCTGCTGTACCTGCTGGTGGGCCTGCCGACGGCGGCGCTGATGTGCGTCTTCACGGTGGTCTTCCTGGCGCTCGGCCTGGGGCTCTCGGTGATCTTCGTGGGGCTGCCGGTGCTGGCCGCCACGCTGGCCGGGGTGCGGGGGCTCGGCCATGTGGAGCGGGCGCGGGCGCGGGCGCTGCTGGGGGCGCGGGTGGTGGATCCGACGCCGCCGCGGCCGAAGCGTGAGGGCCTGATGAGCTGGGTCGGCGCGCAGCTCGGCAGCGGGATGCACTGGCGGCATGTGCTGTACATGGAGCTGAACCTGGTCTGGACGCCGATCGCGTTGGCGCTGTCGCTGGCGCTCACCGCGGCGGGCTGGGGGCTGCTGCTCTACCCGGCCTACCGCTGGGTGTTCCCCCGCTGGCTGGAGCAGCCGGGGATGCAGCTGTGGGGGGACGACGCGACGGGCCGGGCGGTGTATGTCGAGCAGCCGTGGGAGGTCGCGGGGGTGGCGGTGCTCGGGCTGCTGCTGGTGTACGCGGCGGCCGGGGTGGTGCGGGGGACGACGGCGGTGAGCAGGCTGATGGTGGAGGGGATGCTGGCGCCGTCGTCGCTGTCGGAGCGGGTGCGCACGCTGGAGTCGACGCGGGGCGCGGCGGTGGACACGGCGGCCTCGGACCTGCGGCGGATCGAGCGGGACCTGCACGACGGGGCGCAGGCGCGGCTGGTGGCCCTGGCGATGGGGCTGGGGCTGGCGAAGGAGCGGCTGGAGGAGGAGCCGGAGATGGCCGCGGAGATGGTGGAGGAGGCGCACGGGGAGGTGAAGCTGGCGCTGCAGGAGCTGCGTGACCTGGCGCGGGGGATCCATCCGGCGGTGCTGACGGACCGCGGTCTGGACGCCGCGCTGTCGTCGGTGGCGTCCCGGTGCACGGTGCCGGTGCGGATGGAGGTGCGGTTGCCGCCGGCCGTCGGGGAGGGCGCGGACCGGCCGGACGCCTCGGTGGAGTCGATCGCCTACTTCGTGGTGTCGGAGCTGCTGACCAACGCGTCCAAGCACAGCGGTGCCCGTTCGGTCGGGGTCGAGGTGTGGGAGCAGGGGCGGCGGGGCCGGCGGGGGCGTGGCCGGGGGCGCCGGCTGATGCTGCGGGTGCGGGACGACGGCGCCGGTGGCGCGGTGGTGCGGCCCGGTGGCGGGCTGGCCGGGTTGGCGGACCGGGTGCGGGCGGTGGACGGCGTCTTCGAGGTGGACAGCCCGGTGGGCGGGCCGACGGTGGTCTCGGTGGAGCTGCCGTGGTCGCGGTGAGCCGGACGGGGTGGTCGGTGGGACGGACGCGGGCGGGTGTGGGGCGGACGCGGGCGGGGGGTGGGTGCGCCGCGGGGCGCGGGTGGGCCGGGCGTCGCGCCCTAAGCTGATGCCCGGCCGCCTCCGCGCCGTGGGGCGGCCTGGCGCGGTGGCGGGCTTAGGGATGCGGGGTTGGGCCGGTGCGGGTGGTGATCGCCGAGGATTCGGTGCTGCTGCGGGAGGGGCTGACCCGGCTGCTCACGGAGCGCGGCCACGAGGTGGTGGCGGCGGTGGGGGACGCCGAGGCGCTGCTGGTGGCGGTGGGGGAGCTGGCGGTCGGCGCCGGCGGGTTGCCGGACGTGGTGGTGGCGGACGTGCGGATGCCGCCGACCCACACCGACGAGGGGGTGCGGGCCGCGGTGGAGCTGCGGCGGCGGTACCCGGGGTTGCCGGTGGTGGTGCTGTCGCAGTACGTGGAGGAGCGCTACGCGAGCGACATGATCGCGGCGTCCACCCGGGGCGTGGGGTACCTGCTGAAGGACCGGGTGGCGGACGTCCGCGAGTTCGTCGACGCGGTGTGCCGGGTGGCCGAGGGCGGTACGGCGCTGGATCCGGAGGTGGTGGCGCAGCTGCTGGGGCGCAGCCGCCGGCAGGACGTGCTGGCGGCGCTGACGCCGCGCGAGCGCGAGGTGCTGGAGCTGATGGCGCAGGGGCGGACAAACGCGGCGATCGCGCAGCGGCTGGTGGTGTCGGCGGGGGCGGTGGAGAAGTACGTGGGGGCGATCTTCCTGAAGCTGGGGTTGGCGCCGAGCCAGGGGGACCACCGGCGGGTGCTGGCGGTGCTGAAGTACCTGGAGGGCTGAGCCGGGCGGGGCGCGCGGCGGGGCGTGCGCCGGGGTGCGCGGCGGGAACGGTGCCCGGTTTCCGCCGGTTGGCGGGGGTATGCGGCTGGGGCTGCGCCGATCCGCGCCGCGGAGAGCCGGAAGAAGTTCGGATTCGTCCGCATGCTGGACGGGACCGCCGGAACATCGGCCGAAAACGACCGTTTGTCGTGACCAACATGCAAGACGGCGGGAGGACGTGACGGCTTTCACGGGACGGATTTTCCGGATCTCACCTCCCCAAAATGCCGCGAAACTCCCCCAAAACGGGCATCCATCGAGTGGGGCGTCCGAGATGGCTGAGGAAGGCAAACCTCACGACCGTACGATGGACGCTGGTGCGACACGCTGTCCGACACCCCGCACGCGTGTGGCGGTGCTGAGGGAGGTCCGTCCGAGTGACCAGGCAAGTCAAGCAGGTCAAGCAGCTCGACCGGGTGATCATCCGATTCGCGGGTGACTCCGGTGACGGCATGCAGCTGACCGGTGACCGATTCACGTCTGAAACGGCGTCGTTCGGCAACGACCTGTCCACGCTGCCCAACTTCCCGGCCGAGATCCGGGCCCCTGCCGGAACCCTTCCCGGCGTCTCCAGCTTCCAGCTCCACTTCGCCGACCACGACATCCTCACTCCGGGTGACGCCCCGCACGTGCTGGTGGCGATGAACCCGGCCGCCCTCAAGGCCAACCTGCCGGACCTGCCGCGCGGCGGGGAGATCATCGTCAACACCGACGAGTTCACCAAGCGCGCCCTGGCCAAGGTCGGCTACGCCGCCAACCCGCTGGAGGACGGCTCGCTCAGCGGGTACCACGTGCACCGGGTGCCGCTGACCACGCTGACCGTCGAGGCGCTGGCCGAGACCTCGCTGGCCCGCAAGGACGCCGAGCGCGCCAAGAACATGTTCGCGCTCGGCCTGCTGTCCTGGATGTACCACCGCCCCACCGAGGGCACCGAGGCGTTCCTGCGCAAGAAGTTCGCCAAGAAGCCGGAGATCGCCGAGGCCAACGTGCTGGCGTTCCGCGCCGGCTGGAACTTCGGCGAGACCACCGAGGACTTCGCGGTCTCCTTCGAGATCGCCCCGGCCCCGCTGCCCAAGGGCACGTACCGCAACATCACCGGCAACCTCGCCCTCGCCTACGGCCTGATCGCCGCCGCCGAGCAGGCCGACCTGCCGCTGTTCCTCGGCTCGTACCCGATCACGCCGGCCTCCGACGTGCTGCACGAGCTGTCCAAGCACAAGAACTTCGGCGTGCGCACCTTCCAGGCCGAGGACGAGATCGCCGCCATCGGCGCGGCGCTCGGCGCGGCCTTCGGCGGGGCGCTGGGCGTCACCACCACCTCCGGCCCCGGCGTGGCGCTGAAGTCGGAGACGATCGGCCTGGCGGTCTCCCTGGAGCTGCCGCTGCTGATCGTCGACATCCAGCGCGGCGGCCCCTCCACCGGCCTGCCCACCAAGACCGAGCAGGCCGACCTGCTGCAGGCGATGTACGGCCGCAACGGCGAGGCGCCGGTGCCGATCGTCGCCGCCTCCACCCCGGCGGACTGCTTCGACGCCGCCATCGAGGCCGCGCGGATAGCCCTGACCTACCGCACCCCGGTCTTCCTGCTCTCCGACGGCTACCTGGGCAACGGCTCGGAGCCGTGGCGCATCCCGGCCCCGGACGAGCTGCCCGACCTGCGCACGCCGTTCGCCACCGAGCCGAACCACGAGCTGGAGGACGGCACCAAGGCGTTCTGGCCGTACAAGCGCGACCCGGAGACGCTGGCCCGCCCCTGGGCGGTGCCCGGCACCCCCGGCCTGGAGCACCGGGTCGGCGGCATCGAGAAGGCCGACGGCACCGGCAACATCTCCTACGACCCGGCCAACCACGACTTCATGGTCCGCACCCGCCAGGCCAAGGTGGACGGCATCGCCAAGTCCATCGGCGACCTGGCCGTGGACGACCCCTCCGGCAGGGCGAAGCTGCTGGTGCTCGGCTGGGGCTCCACCTACGGCCCGATCGCCGCGGCCGTGCGCCAGGTGCGCTCCGCCGGCCAGGACGTCGCCCAGGCGCACCTGCGGCACGTCAACCCGTTCCCCGCCAACCTCGGGGAGGTGCTGCGCGCCTACGACAAGGTGATCATCCCGGAGATGAACCTCGGCCAGCTCGCCACGCTGGTGCGCGCCCGCTACCTCGTCGACGCGCAGTCCTTCACCCAGGTGCGCGGCCTTCCGTTCAAGGCCGAGCAGCTCGCCACCGCCATCCAGGAGGCTCTGGCCAATGTCTGAGGCAACCGCGACCGCCGTCACGGCCGACGGGCGCAGCGCGCTCGCGCTGGTGCCCAAGACCGACACCAAGCAGTCCGCCAAGGACTTCAAGTCCGACCAGGAGGTCCGCTGGTGCCCGGGCTGCGGTGACTACGCCGTGCTCGCCGCCGTCCAGGGCTTCCTGCCGGAGCTCGGACTGCGCCGGGAGAACATCGTGTTCGTCTCCGGCATCGGCTGCTCCTCCCGCTTCCCGTACTACATGAACACCTACGGGATGCACTCCATCCACGGCCGCGCCCCGGCGATCGCCTCCGGCCTGGCCGCCTCCCGCCCCGACCTGTCGGTGTGGGTGGTGACCGGTGACGGCGACGCGCTCTCCATCGGCGGAAACCACCTGATCCACGCGCTGCGGCGGAACGTTAACCTGAAGATCCTGCTGTTCAACAACCGGATCTACGGCCTGACCAAGGGGCAGTACTCGCCCACCTCGGAGCGCGGCAAGATCACCAAGTCGACGCCGATGGGCTCGCTGGAGGGTCCGTTCAACCCGGTGTCGCTGGCGCTCGGCGCCGAGGCCAGCTTCGTGGCCCGCACCATCGACTCCGACCGCAAGCACCTGCAGTCGGTGCTGCGCCAGGCCGCCGAGCACCCGGGCACGGCGCTGGTGGAGATCTACCAGAACTGCAACATCTTCAACGACGGCGCCTTCGACTCGCTGAAGGACAACGAGACCAGGGCGGAGGCCGTGGTCCCGCTGGAGCACGGGCAGCCGGTGCGCTTCGGCAGGCCGGTCGCGGTGGAGGACGGCGGCGACGGCCTGCCCGGCAAGGGCGTGGTCCGCGACCGGGCCACCGGGGAGCTGCGGGTGGTGGACGTCACCCCGGAGAACGTCGGCGACCTGGTGGTGCACGACGCGCACGCGGACAGCCCGCTGGGCGCCTTCGCGCTCTCCCGGCTGGCCGACCCGGACACCCTGTTCCACACCCCGATCGGCGTCTTCCGCGACGTCGTGCGGCCGGTCTACGACCAGGCCATGGCGGACCAGCTGGAGCAGGCGAAGGCCACCCAGGGCGAGGGCGACCTCGCGAAGCTGCTGACCGGTTCGGACACCTGGACCATCGGCTGAGGTCCGGCTGACCGGTGGACGACTCCGGGCCGGGGCCCGGACGGCCGCCGCCCCTCCCCCACACCGCCCGCGCCGGGCGGACGGGGCGAGGGGCGGCGGCCGTCGTCGTTCACGCCGCGGGCGGCGGCCACCGTCGTTCGGCCGCCGTCGTTCGGCCGCGTCCGCTCGGCCGCCGCCGTCCCGGTCAGCCGAGCAACCGGAACTCCAGGCCGGGCAGCAGCAGGGTGCTGACCGCCAGCAGGAACACCAGCACGGCGAGCAGCCCGGCGCCCCACCGGCACAACCGGGGGTGGTCGTGGGCCGGGGGCCGCCGCGTCGTCGGTTCACCGGGTGCCATGGGGTGCACCTCCCATGCGTCCCCCGCGCCGTTGCGGGGGTGAGGGATCGTCTGTGCTGGACAACGCCGAAGTGACCGGCGGGTCACTGTGCGGAGGGGGCGACGGAACTCGTCCGCTTATCGGTTTGACGCGAGGGGGACGTCCGGGGTCGGCTGTTGGCCGGCGCGTCCGGCGCGCCGCTAGCGGAAGGACCACGTGCCATGGCGGGGAGCAACCCGGCTCCGGAAGACCCCTACGAACCCGCGACCCACCGGCCGCCCGCCGCGGGGAGCACCGCGGCGACGTCGCCCCCGGGCGACGGGGCGGGGCCGGCCTCGGAGCGGGCGCTGGCCCGCAGCGGGTTCTGGTTCGGCGTCGCCGCCTACGGCATGTGGGGGGCGGTGCCGCTGTACTGGACGGCGGTGGACGCGGCCTCCTCCGCCGAGATCCTCGCCAACCGGATGGTGTGGTCGCTGGTGTTCCTGGCGATCGTGCTGGCGCTGCGCGGCGACTGGGGCTGGATGCGGCCGGTGCTGCGGTCGCCGCGCCGGCTCGGCATGCTGGTGCTGGCCGCCGCCGCGATCACGGTGAACTGGGGCATGTACATCTGGGGCGTCACCAGCGGCCAGGTCGTCGAGACGGCGCTCGGGTACTTCATCAACCCGCTGGTCACCATCGCCTTCGGGGTGCTGGTGATGCGGGAGCGGCTGCGCGTCGCCCAGTGGGCGGCGGTGGGGATCGGCCTGGCGGCGGTGCTGGTGCTGGCCTTCGCCTACGGCCGGCCGCCGTGGCTGGCGCTCACCCTGGCCTTCAGCTTCGCCACGTACGGCCTGATCAAGAAGTTCGTCGGGCTGTCCGGCATCCAGGGGGTGGCCGCGGAGAGCGCCATCCAGTTCCTGCCGGCGCTGGGCTACCTGGTCTGGCTGGCCGCCCAGGGCACGGCGACCCTCACCAGCCCCGGCACCCACGGCTGGGACCAGACGCTGCTGCTGGTCGCGGCGGGCGTGGTCACGGCCGTGCCGCTGATGTGCTTCGGCACGGCGGCGACCCGCGTGCCGCTGACCACCATGGGCATGCTCCAGTACCTGGCGCCGATCCTCCAGTTCCTGCTGGGGCTGGTGGTGTTCCAGGAGGAGATGCCGACCGCGCGGTGGGTGGGCTTCGTGCTGGTGTGGGTGGCGCTGGTGGTGCTGACGGCGGACGCGGTGCTGGCCGCCCGCCGCCGGCGCGCGCGGGAGCGGACGGCCCGGCCGGGGGGCGGGAAGGCCGCCGGCCGGACGCCCGGGGCGGGGGCCCGCGGCCGGCAGCCGTCGCGCGGACGGGCCGCCACGAGGCGTTAGGCACCTCCCGGACCGCACGGAACGTCTGGAATCCTGATCCTGTCGTACTGGTCGTACCGATATGACCGGTGGGACCGGTATGACCAGACCAGCACAGCGGCGGGAGCGGCGAGCAGCGTTGAGAGCACACACCTCGGACGACCGGTGGGCCCCGCAGTGGCTGGTCCGCGCGATGCGCGGCAGCGACGCCGGGGTGCCGGCCGGCCCGACGGTGCGCGCGGCCGTCGGCATGGGCCTGCCGCTGCTGCTCGGCCTGCTGCTGGACCAGGTGGCGGCGGCGGTGCCGGCGGCGCTCGGCGCCCTCTACGCCACCACCAACGACCGCGACGAGTCGCACCGCGGCCGGCTGGCCCGGATCGGCGTGCCGGCGCTGGCCGGCACGGTGGGACTGCTGCTGGGTGAGGCGCTGCTGCCCGCGCCGCCGATGGCGCTGGCCGCCGCGCTCGCCGCGCTGGGCCTGGTCTCCGGGGCGGTCAGCGGCGTGGGGCCGGTCACCTCCGCCGCGGCGATGCAGTTCCTGGTGACCACCGTGGTGGGCAGCGGGCTGGTGCTGCCGGACCCGTGGTGGCTGCCGCCGCTGGTCTTCGCCGGCGGGGCGGCGCTGGTGCTGCTGCCCGGCGTGCTGCCGGGCGCGTTCCGCGGGGCGCGCGGGGTGGCGCGGGCCGGGGAGCGGCGGGCCGTCGCGGAGGTCTACCTGGCCGTGGCCGAACTGCTGGACACGATCGGCGGGGCGGGCACCGAGGAGGAGCGCGAGGCCCGTGCGGTGGCGGCGCGCCGCCGGCTCACCGCCCGGCTGAGCGCCGCCTACGACACCCTCTTCGGCCACCGGCTGCGCGGCGGTCGCTCCGAACGGCGGGAGCGGCGCCTGCTGGACGCCCTGGACGCGGCGATCGCCCTCGGCGAGGCGTCGACCACCCTGCTGTGGGAGGGCCGGCCGGTGGATCCGGCCGGCGCGCGGGTCGCCCGGCGCCTCGCCGAGGCGGTGCGCGGCGGCACGCCGCCGGATCCGCCGCCGCCGCTGCCCCGGGCGACCCCCGGCCAGTGCGCCCTGGACGACGCGCTGCGGGCCGCCGCGGCCGGCCTCGGCGGACCGCCGCCGGCGCCCCCGACCGGCAACGCTGCCGCGGCCGGGGACGCGGCCGGGGGCGCGGCCGGGGCGCCGCCCACCGCGCCGGCCCCGCTGGCCCGGGTGGTGGAGCACGCGGCCCGGCGCGACCTGCCGCCGGCGCGCGAGCGGCTGATCCGGGCCCGGGACCGCTGCACCGGCCGCTCCGCCCTGCACTACGGCGCCCGGCTGGCGCTGTGCATGGGGCTGGCCGGGGTGGCCGCCGGCCTGCTGCACGGACAGCGGGTGTTCTGGCTGCCGGTGACGGTGGCCTTCGTCCTCAAGCCGGACTTCGGCTCGGTGTTCGTGCGGGCCACCCAGCGGGCGCTGGGCACGGTGGCCGGGGTGCTGGTCAGCGTGCCGCTGCTGCTGTGGGTGCCGGCGCCGGGCGGCCTTGCGGTGGTGGCGGTGGCGGCGGCCGGCTGCCTGCCCTGGGCGACGGCGCGGCACTACGGCCTGTCCACCGCCGCGCTGACGCCGATCATGATGGTGTTCGTCGAGTTCACCGGGGAGCCGGGGACGGCCCTGATCGGCGAGCGCGTGCTGGACACCTTCGTCGCCTCGGCGATCGTGCTGGTCGCCGGCTACCTGGTGTGGCCGGAGAGCTGGCACGCGCGGATCGGGCCGCACTTCGCGGACGCCGTGGACGCGGTGCGGGCGCACCTGGAGCAGGTGCTGCTGCCGAGGGAGGCGGAGGAGGGCCCGGACGGCCGGGGCCCCCGCGCGGAGCCGTCCCGGCTGCGGCGCAAGGCCTACCGGGCGCTGGCGGCCGCCCGTACCGCCCTGGAGCAGGCGCTGGCCGAGCCGCCGCCGGTGAGCGACCGGGCGGCGGCCTGGTGGCCGGCGATCGCGGCGCTGGAGCGGGTGACGGACGCGGTGACGGCGACCACCGTGCGGCTGCGGCACGGCGTGCCGTACCCGCCGCCGGAGCAGGCGGCGCGGCTGGTGGGCGCGCTGGACGAGCTGGCGGCGGCGGTGCGGCGGCACCGGGCGCCGGATCCGGCGGTGCCCCTGCCGGATCCGGCGGCGCTGGTGCCCGGCGGGACGCTGGCCGAGGTGACCGAGCGGGTGCGGGCGGTGCGGCTGCTGGTGGGCGGCCCGGATTCGCTGCCGCGCCGCCCGTCGGCCCCGCCGCGGCTGCGGCGCCGCCCGTCCTGACCGGGCCGCCCGTCCGTCCTGACCAGGTGCCGCCCGCGACGCCGGCGGCGAGCGGGTGCGGCCGGGCGGTCCCGGGGCGGTGGGCGGCTAGGGCCGGTAGGCCTCGACCAGGCGGTGCAGGTGGCGGCCGGCGATGCGCAGCGGGGCGTCGCTGCGGGTCACCTGGGAGGTGAGCTCGGCGCCCTCCAGCACGCTGATCACGGTGCAGGCCAGCTCGCGGGCGTCCTGCTCGTCGAACCCGCAGGCCAGCAGCTTGGCGCCGACCAGTTCCTGCCAGTTCGCCAGCGCCCGCGCGCAGGCGCGCTGGATCTCGGGGGAGCCGCCCAGGGTCTCCAGGGCCGTGGCGGTGACCGGGCAGCCCTCCAGCCAGTCGGACTCGCGCAGGCCCTCGGCGAGCAGGGCGGTGACGGCGACCATCGCCTCGGCCGGGTCCTCCGCGCTGCCCAGCCCCTCCCGCAGCAGGTCGGCCATCTCCTCGTCGCCGTGGCGGATCGCCTCGGCGGCCAGCTCCTGCTTCCCGCCGGGGAAGAAGTGGTAGACGGAGCCCAGCGTGGCACCGGCCTCCCGGGCGATCTGCTTGATGCCCGTGCCCTCGTAGCCCTGCCGCTGGAGCAGCCGCGCCGTCACCCGGACGATCCGCTCTCGGGTGCCGAGGGCGGCGCCGGGCTCGGCGGCCGTCCCGCGCTCGGTCGCGCCCGTGCCCCGCCGCCTGTGCTGCTTGGTCTCCATGCCGCGAGGATAACGAATAGAGCGTTCGTTCCAGAGCTGTGCTACGGTCTCCGCACTAGTTAGAGCGTTCGTTCTAGAGGCGCCGTCGCGGACGGCCGTCGCGGACGAGTGCTCGTCGTGCCATCGAGGAGAGTGGAGCAACCATGAGCAAGACCCCGGTCACGGTGATCGGTCTCGGCCCGATGGGACGGGCGATGGTGGACGCGTTCCTGACCGCCGGCCACCCGGTGACGGTGTGGAACCGGACCGCGAGCAGGGCGGACGACCTGGTGGCCCGGGGCGCGACCCGGGCGGCGACGGTCCGGGAGGCGCTGCTGGCCAACGAGCTGGTGGTCCTGAGCCTGACCGACTACGACGCGATGTACGCGATCCTGGAGCCCGCGACCGACGCCCTCGCCGGGCGGGTCCTGGTCAACCTCAGCTCGGACACCCCCGCCAGGAGCCGCGCGGGGGCCGAGTGGGCCGCCGGACACGGCGCGCGGTACCTCACCGGCGGGGTCCAGGTTCCGCCCTCGGGGATCGGCTCCCCGGAGTCATCCACCTTCTACAGCGGCCCGAAGGAGGTCTTCGAGGCGCACCAGGCCACCCTGCGGGTGCTGACCGGCACGGACTACCGCGGCGAGGACCCGGGCCTGGCGCCGCTGTACTACCAGATCGGCATGGACATGTTCTGGACGGCGCTGACCAGCTGGGTGCACGCCGTCGCGGTGGCGCGGGCGAACGGCATCTCCGCCGCCGACCTGCTGCCGCAGGCCACCGAGACCCTGGGTGGGCTGCCGCAGTTCCTGGAGTTCTACACCCCGCGGATCGACGCCGGCGAGCACCCCGGCGACGTGGACCGCCTCGCGATGGGCGTGGCCAGCATCGAGCACGTGGTGCACACCGCCGAGGACTCCGGCGTCGACCCCTCCCTCCCGGCCGCCGTGCTGGAGGTCTTCCGGCGCGGCGCGGAGGCCGGCCACGGCGGCGACAGCCTGACCAGCCTCGTCGAGGTCTTCGGGCGGAAGGCCGGGGCGCAGCGGCTCGCGTAGGCGGCACAGGCATGTAGTACGTCTGCTACATTCACCCCCAGGGATATAGCAGACGTACTACATCTGACAGCGATCATGCTGCCATCCGTAGTACGTCCTGTCGCATCGACGAACCCGACCGACAGGAGGGGGCACGTGACCGCGACCAGCGGCTCCGTGGAGCCGGTCATCTCCGCCCGCGGACTGCGCATGCGCTACGGCAGCACCGACGTGCTGCACGGCGTCGACCTCGACGTGCACGCCGGCGAGGTGCTGGCGCTGCTCGGCCCGAACGGCGCCGGCAAGACCACCACCATCGAGATCCTGGAGGGCTTCCGGCACCGCTCCGCCGGGGACGTCTCCGTCCTCGGCGAGGACCCGGCCCGGGCCGGCGACGCCTGGCGGGGGCGGATCGGCATCGTCATGCAGTCCTGGCAGGACCACCCCCGCTGGCGGGTCCGCGAACTGCTGGAGCACATCGCCGGCTACTACCCCGACCCGCGCGACCCGGCGGAGCTGCTGGAGCTGGTCGGCCTGACCGAGCTGGCCGACCGGCAGACCCGCCGGCTGTCCGGCGGCCAGCGCCGCCGCCTGGACCTCGCGCTCGGCATCGTCGGCCGCCCCCGCGTGGTCTTCCTCGACGAGCCGACGGCCGGACTCGACCCGGTCGCCCGCCGCGCCTTCCACGAGCTGGTCACGCGGCTGGCCGAGGAGGACACCGGCGTGCTGCTGACCACCCACGACCTGGCCGAGGCCGAACGGCTCGCCGACCGCATCGCGATCCTGCTCGACGGCCGGATCGCCGTCAGCGGCTCCGGCGCCGAGCTGGCCGCCCAGGTCCGCGCGGACGCCGAGGTCAGCTGGACGGCCCCGGACGGCACCGCCCGCACCGAGCGCACCGCGGAGCCGTCGGAGCTGGTGTGGCGGCTGCACCAGGAGTTCGCCGGGCCGGTGCCGGACCTCCAGGTGCGCCGCCCGACGCTGGAGGAGAGCTACCTCAGCCTGGTCGGCGCCTCGGGCGCCCGGAACCAGGACGTCCCGCCCCAGGCCGGGCACGGCCGGGCCGCCACCGTCACCCCGGAGGAGTCGCGATGAGCGCCGTCCACACCCCCGGTACGCCGTCCGCCCGGCGCGGCGGCCCCGCCGACCCGCGCGCCCGGCTGCTCGCCGCCGGCCTGCGGCGCGGCCGGATCGAGCTGTGGCAGTTGCTGCGCGACCCGCAGCAGCTGTGGGGGCAGCTGGTGGCCAACGTCGTGGTGCTGGTCGGCGTCGTCCTCTGGCTGCCCGACGGCGAGATCGGCGACACCGGCGTCTCCCAGTCCGGCCTCTACGTGGCCGGGGTGGTGTCGTTCTCGGTGTTCCAGGTCGGCATGCTCTCCCTCCCGCAGTTCCTCGCCACCGAGCGGGAGGACGGCACCCTGCTGCGGCTGCGCGGCACCCCGGGCGGCATCCCCGGCTACCTGGTCGCCCGGGTCGTGGTGACCGCCGGGCTCGCCGTGCTCAACACGGTGATCCTGCTCCCGCTCGGCGCGCTGCTCGCCGACACCCCGCTGCCGCCCACCCCCATGGACTGGCTGACCCTGGTGTGGGTGCTCGCCCTCGGCCTGGCCGCCACCACCCTGCTCGGCGCGGCGATCGGCGCCGTGCTGCCCAACCCGCGCGGCGCGCTGGCGTTGGTGGCCCTGCCGGTGATGGGCCTGATGTTCGTCTCCGGGGTGTTCTTCCCGGTGGGCGAGCTGCCCCGGCCGCTCCAGCTGGTCGCCGAGTTCTTCCCGCTGAAGTGGATGGCGCAGGGCGTGCGCTCCGCCCTCCTGCCGGACGGCATGCTGGCCGCCGAGACCTCGGGCAGCTGGCAGCACGGCACGACGCTGGCCGTCCTGGCCGCCTGGACGCTGGCCGGCGCGCTGCTCGCGCCCCGGCTGCTGCGCCGGATGACCCGGCGGGAGTCCGGCTCGCGGCTCGCCGAGCGCCGCGAGAGGGCCAGCCGCCGCGTCGCCTGACCCGGCACCGCCCACCCGCCACGCGGGTGGGCGGGATAATCGGGGCCGCGGCCGCCACCGCGGCACGGCAAGGAAGGGAGACCCCAGCGGGTGTCCGAGACCATCCACAACCGCATCGCGGTGCTCCGCGCCGACCGGGGCGTCTCCCGGCGGGAGCTCGCGGCGGCCCTCGGCGTGCACTACCAGACGGTCGGATACCTGGAGCGCGGGGAGTACAGCCCCAGCCTGCACCTCGCGCTCCGGATCGCCGAGTTCTTCGAGGTGCCGGTGGAGGCGGTCTTCGCCCTGCGCCCCTTCCCCAAACTGGGCGCCGAGCCCGTCCCCTCCGCCCCCGGCCCACGCGACGAGAGAGGAACGCGATGACCCCGCACCAGCCGACCACCACCGGTGGCGGGGAGAGCTGGCGCAGCCGGTGGAACGGCGTGCTCGTCCCGGTGATGAACGACGAGCGGCGCTACCGGCGGCTGCGGGCCACCCGCGCCCGCCGGCGCACCGTGGTGCTGGTGGAGGTGGCGCTGCTGCTGACCACCTTCGGCGTGATGTACCTGCCCCGGCCGGCCCTGTGGCTGATGGCGCTGACCGTCCCCGCCTACGTGGTGTGCACCGGCGTGCTCAACCTGAGCACCCGCGGGCTGATGGAGCTGCCCTGGGACTTCCTCGACGAGCGCCAGCGCGACGAGCGGCTCCGCGCCACCCGCACCGCGCACCGGCTGACCACCCCGCTGCTGCTGCTCACCGTCGTCGCCGCCTGGCTGCTGGGCGACTCGACCGGCGGCCCGCTCGGCGACCGCGGCATCAGCCTCCTGGTCCCCCTGCTGCTCGCGGCCGTGCTGCTCCAGCGCCTCCTGCCGCTGCTGGTGGCCGCCTGGCACTCCACCGACCCGCTGCCGCCGGAGGAACTAGACGGCTGAAGCCGCCCGGCGCCGGCTCCGCTCCGCCGGCTCCGTCCGGGCCGCGGGATCACACAACTCGCCCGTAGAGGTGAATCGTGATGGCAGGTCACATGCCCGACCGCCCCCGGGGATAGCTCTGTATCGCGCTTCGCGGCCGGTCGGCGTGCTGTGAGGGTCACGCGGACCGGTCGCGAACCAGTTCCACCAGGCCGGCCAGGCCCGCCACCTCGTGCACCACGGGCGACGGCCCACCCCGCCCCGGCTCCACCACCACCGGCTCGGCCACCGGCCTCGGCGCGCCGGAGCGGTTCAGCCAGACCGCCGTCATCCCCGCGGCCAGCGCGCCGACCACGTCCTTCGCCCACAGGTCGCCGACGTGCAGGCAGCGCTCCGGCACCGTCCCGGCCCGCCGGCAGGCCTCCTGGAAGATCCGCGGATCCGGCTTGCCCACCCCCACCTCCACCGAGCACACCAGCGGATCCACCAGCTCGGCCAGGCCGATGGCGGCCAGCTTCGCCCGCTGCTGCACCGGGTGGCCGTTGGTGATCACCCCGATCCGCAGGCCCAGCTCGCCCAGCGCCCGCACGCAGTCCAGGGTGTCCGGGAACGGACGCCACAGCGCCGAGTAGGGGCGCAGGTAGTGCTCCTCGAAGAACGCGTCGAGCACCGCCTCCGCCTCCGCCAGCGGCAGCCCCTCCCCCGGCACCGGGAAACCGGCCGCCGCCGCCATCTCCCGGATCCGCTCCCGCCGCTGCTCCTGGTGGCTGATCTCCCCGGAGTCGAAGCGCTCGAACTGCCGGCGCTCGACCTCCACCCACAGCCGCTCGGCGGCGTCGAGGTCGGTGTGGCCCAGCTTCGCGGCGAACTGGCGACCGGCCAGCCGCCCGGCCGTGGCGTGGTCCATCACCGTGTCGTCGAGGTCGAAGAACACCCGCTCCAGCACCACAGCCCACGCCCCTCCGCATCCCGCCGCACGGCCCGCGCGGCCACCGACCCGAACACCCTAACGAGCCCGCCCCGGCCGGATACGCTGGGCCGCGTGAGCGACGTGACGACGGTCGGCCACCGCGGCGTCGCGCTCCCGGAGGGGGTGGGAACACCATGACGGCGCCGCGCGTGGAGACCGGCCTCGACGACCGGGTGCCCTACCTCGCCCGGCTCGGCCAGGCCGAGCGCGACGAACTGCTGGCGCTGGGCCGCCGGCTCACCTACCGGCCGCGCGAGGTGGTGCTCCGCCAGGGCGAGCCCTCCACCCACGTGCTGATCGTCCTGCGCGGCTGGACGAAGGTCACCGCCAGCGCCCCCAACGGCTACGAGGCGCTGCTCGCCCTGCGCGGGCCGGGCGACGTCGTCGGGGAGAGCGCCGCGCTGGACGACGCGCCGCGCTCGGCCACCGTCGCCGCCCTGGCGGAGGTCGAGGCGGTGGTGATCCGCCGCGAGGACTTCACCGCCTTCCTGGAACGCACCCCGAGCGCGATGCTGCGGCTGCTGTCCCTGATGGCCGACCGGCTCCGGGCCGGCGACCGGCGCCGCGTCCAGTTCGCCGCGCTCACCGTGCGGCAGCGGCTGGCCGGGCTGCTGCTGGAGCTCGCCCAGACCCACGGGGAGCACACCGACGAGGGCATCGCCATCACGGTGGGGCTCAGCCAGCAGGAGCTGGCCGGGCACGTGGGCGCCTCCCGGGAGGCGATCACCCGCGAGCTCGGGGACTTCCGGGACCGCGGCTGGATGGCGACCCGCCGGCGGCGCCTGGTGGTGCTCCGCCCCGACCTGCTGCGGCGGGCGGCGGCCTCGGCCGGCTGAAGCCGCCCGCCGCTCGGGTAATCCGTCACAGTCCCGATGCGTCGTCATTCCTCGTACGGCGCCACGCCGTCGCGACAAACTGCCGGGCATAGGGCGCGTAGGAAGGAACCCCCATGACGGAACCCGTGGGCAGGACGATCCTCCTGATGGACGTGGAGGGCTCCGGTGGTCGGGACGACGTGGAGCAGGCCGTCATCCGGCGGATGCTGTACTCCGTCCTCGCCGACACCCTGGAGGCGGCCGGCGTGGAGCCGACCGAGCGCCGGGTCGAGGACCGCGGCGACGGCGTGATGGTGCTGATCAGCCCCACCGTGCCCAAGCCGCATCTGATCCGGGCGCTGCTGACCGAGACGCCGGCCCGCCTGCACGCCGGCAACCGGGTGGCCGGCCCCGGCACCCAGGTGCGGCTGCGGATCGTGCTGGCCACCGGCGAGGTCGCGCTCGACGAACACGGCGCGGTCGGCGCGGACCTGGTCGCGGCCTTCCGCCTGCTGGACTCCGACGCGCTGCGCGCGGCGCTGCGCCGGTCGGCGGAACCGTCCGCGCTGTGCGTCTCCGACGCCGTGCACCACGGCGTGGTCCGCCACGGCCACCTGGGCATCCGCCCCGAGCACTTCCACCGCTTCCGCACCCCCACCAAGGAGGGCGCGGCCGACGCCTGGCTGTACGACCCGACGCGGACGGCCGCGGGGCCGACCCGGCCGGCGGACGGCGCGCCCGCCGGCGCCGAGCCGACACCGGGGCGGCCCGACCAGCCGGCCGCCCCGGCGACCTCAGCCACCCCGGCCACCCCGTCGGGCTGGCAGGTGGGCTCCGGCAACTTCTTCTTCGGCACCGCCTCCATAGCCGGCGACGCCGTCGCCGGTGACAAGTACATGGGCGGCGGCCAGGGCGGTGAGTCCCGGTGAGGCCGCCGGAGGACTCCCCCGAGACGGAGCCCACGCGGGACCCCGGCAGCGTGGACCCAGCGGGCGAGGACACCGACGGCACCATCGAGGCGGCCGCCCCCGACACCTGGGAGGCCGTGCGGGAGCTGTTCACGCTCGCGCCCCACCTGTGGCCGGGCAGCGGCAACCTGATGCGCGACACGACGGTCGGCGGCGACATGGTGGGCGGCGACAAGCACGTCGGCATCCACCTGCACACGGCGCAGATCGCACGCCGGCACCACCTGGGCCCGGTCCCGCCCAAGGAACTCGAAGAGCTGGCCGCCGTGTTCGAGCCCACCAGCCGCTTCGACGAGGCTCTCGCCCTCTTACGACAGGACCGGGTCCTGGTCTTGCGCGGCCCGCAGTCGTCAGGGCGCCGAGCCACTGCCTGGCGCATGCTGCACGAGCACGTCCCGGGGCGGGTCGCAACCCTCGACCCCGGCATCGATCTGCGGCACCTGGCCGAGCACCTCCGGCCGGAATGGGGCAACGCGCTGTGTGACCCGATCACCACCCGTGACGCTCCGCTCCGCGACGTTCACCTGCGCGCTGTCCGGGACCGACTCCACCACGACGGCGGCTATCTGGTGGTGACGGTGGACCTCACCGCCGACCTCGACGGCATCGACCCGATCGTCTGGGAACCACCGCCTGCCCGCGCCGTGCTCCGCGCCCACCTACGCAAGCTGCTGAGTGACCAACCGCCCGGGGAGTGCGTACGGCTCCTGGAACTGCCGCAGACGCAGACCTACATCTCCGGCGCCCCCGCTCCCCGTGAGGCGGCGGGCTTCGCCCGGCTGCTCGCCGCGCACGCCCGCGGCGAGACCACCGAAGACCAACTCGCCGCCTACGGGCACGCGGCGGTCGAGGCGACGGTGGACCGCTGGTTCGGCAGAGGCGCGGACCCCGGGCTGCGGGACCGGGCGTTCCTGATCGCTCTGGCGGTCCTGGACGGCTCCCCCTATCCACTGGTGGCCGAGTTGGGCGACGACCTGTACCGCGAACTGCGGACCGTGGAAGCCTCGGACGGCGCCACAGGTCTGGCCGTCTTCGCCACCTCCCCGAGACAGCGCCTGGACATGGCCCACGCCGAAGAGTACGGCGGGGTCGTCGAAAGCCCGTGGGGCGCACTGCCCCAGCGGATGGTGCGATTCCGTGACCAGCACGCCTGGCAGGCTGTGCTCCAGCACGTGTGGATGAGCCACCCGACCGCCCGCGCCCCCCTCCTGCGCTGGCTGTCCGCGCTCGGCCGGGACCACCGGGCGCTGGTTCGGATCCGGACCGCGGTCGCGGCGGGGGTGCTCGCACACTCAGACCCGTTCACCGCTCTGGACCGGCTGATCCTCCCCTGGGCGAAATCCTCCCGGCCCGCTGATCGCCAACGAGCCGCCTGGGCACTGTGCTCGGCAGCCGAGCACGGCCTGCACACCGTGGTGTGGCGGCTCCTGCACGACTGGAGCCTGAACGGGGACGAGGGCCGCCGGTGGACGGCCACGCGGGCCTACGCCGTGCTGGGCGGCGAGGTGCCGGAGGCCGCGCTGCGCGACATCGAAGCCATGGCACGGACCATGTCGGGCGGGGAGGAGTCCTCCCTGCGCAGCGCGCTCGCCCAGACCCTGGAGACGCTGCTGCGGGGGCCGGCCAGCGCCACGGTGCTGGAGCACCTGCATCACTGGTCGGAGGGGTCCGGCACGGTCGCCGAGCTCGCGATCACGGCGTTCCTGCGAGCCTGCCAACACCGCGAGGCCCTCCGTGAGCAGCGATGGTGGCCCGCGCTGTTGCGCGCGATGTCGACGCCGGCACACGCACACGTCGTCGCGCTGTGGCGAGTCGCGCTGGGGGACCGCCGGACGAGCCGGGCGGCGCAGGACCGGATGCGCGAGTGGGTGATCTGGGCGGACAACGACATACGCGTCGCGGAGGCGCTCGCCGAACTGATGGTCGAGCTGGCGGTCACGGAACGGGAGGCCGACCGGCTGGACTACCTCCTGCGCACCGCCCTCACCCCGGAACGCACCGAGCCCGCGGTGGCCCGGCGTCTGCTGGAAGCACTGCGCGTCGCGACATGAGGAGCGGCACCGGCCGGTGACGCTCGAACAGGCCAGACAACGGGAGCGAACAATGGCATCGAAGCATCCGTCACAGCGACCCCGCCGGAACAACGACACGCCTGCTTCGGCGGACCCGTGGTGGGAAGAGCCGAACCAGCCGGTGATAGCCGTCCATTCGCTCGAACGGTTCCACTTCCTGTGGAACCGTCCGACCGTGGGCGCCGACGTGGCCCTGGTGTTTCAGACAGCCTCCGGCCGCCTGAAGGCGTACCCGCCGCAGCAACTCCCGACGCGCGGGGAACTCGTCGGCAGTGGGTTCCGCACCCTGTACGAGGTGAACTTGGCGTCCCACCATCTCACCTTCGCGCACCGCCTGCCCGCCGAGGGCGACGTCTTCCACTTCCAGGCGGAGACCGATGTCACCTGGCGGGTGCTGCGCCCCGAGGTCGTGGTCCAACACGGCGTGCGGGACGTGCGGACCCTGGTGGAACCCCGGCTGGTGCCGCGCCTGCGCTCGGTGACCCGTCGCTTCCCGATCGACGCGTGTGCCGCCGCCGAGGCGGCCGTGCAGGAGGCGCTCGCCGAGACGCCGATCGCACCGGTAGAGGGCTTGGAGGTCACGTGTGCGGTGCGGATCAGCCCGGATGCGGAAGCCACGGCCCACCACGCCAAGCTGCGCAGCATCGACCACGCGAAGACCACCATGCGCGAAGAGCACGAGCTGGAGCTGCTGCGGACCGAGCAGCGGCAACGACTGCTCGACAAGAAGACCGAGTTCTACCGCGGTCTTCTCGAACAGGGCGACATCGCCAGCTGGGCACTCCAAATAGCCCACAACCCCGCCGATCTGCCGCTGGCCCACGCCGCGCTACGCGACGACCAGAGGGAGGCAATGCGGAACCAGATCCACCTCATCGAAACGATCATGACGGGGGGACACATAGAGGACCACCACATGGAGGAGCCTGCGCGGATGGTGGTGGACACGTTGAAGGCACTGCTCAACGAGACGTCGCGAGGCCAGAGCCGCAACCCTCTGATCGGCCGACAGCAGATCGAAGCGCCACGGAACAACGACGGTGACGCGCCGCGGCGGGGCAGCAGGCGGCGCGGACCGAGAGGGGAGCTGGAGTGACACTGGCACCCGTGGTCGCTCCGCTCACCACCGACTGGTTCATTCAGCCGGCGGAGCCACCCACGTCACTGGTGGTGGCCACCTGGCTGCTGCTGCTGGGGGCGGCATATGGCGTGCTGCTGTTCGCCGCGCCGATAGTGGCCGGTTTGGGATGGGCTTCGAAGCAGCTGGTGGACGTGGTGACCATAGCCGCGCTGATGCCAGAGTACCTGTGTACCCGGGCCATGCGACGGGCCCGGGGGCGGGTCGCGCCGCTCGCCTACGAGTACGGGGAGGTGGTGTGCGCCCTGGCCGGCGCGGTGCGCTGGTGCGTGACGACGGTGACGGCGCTGCTCGGCTCGGCGCTGCCCCGGTTGTCGCCCCTCTTGGCCCTGATGATCTCCCTCTGGATCGCCACGCTGCTCACCGATGCGGCCTCCGACGGCCTCCACGCCTGGTTCGGCCAGGGATGAGCACGTCGCCGGAGGAGGCCACCACCGCCGCGCCGGCCCGCGCCGCCGCCACGTCGGCGGCGGCCGGGGGGCCGGCGGTGGGAGGGGCGCGGGTGGAGCCGGCGGAGGGGGCGGCTCCACCCGCGCCGGACACCCCGCCGGACACCCCGACCGCCGCGCCCTCGCCGGTGGCCGGCGAGTCGGCCGGGCTGCGGTTGCTCGGGGAGATGCGGGCGGAGATCGGCCGGGCGGACAGCAAGGCGTCGATCCTGGTGGCGCTCATCGGGGTGGCCGCCGGAGCGCTGGCCGGCGCTCTCGGGGCCGGGCGGCTGCCCGGCCCCGACGCGCTGCCGGCGCCTGCCGCGGCGCTGTGGTGGCTGGGCGTGGCGGCCTGGGCGGCCGGGCTGGGCTCGCTGCTGTGGGCGGTGGTGCCGCGCTACCGCCGCAGCGCCTGGCGGCCCGGGCTTCCGCTGTCGTTCTTCGGGGACGTCCGCCGGGCCGCCCTGGCCGGGGGGCTCGCCGAGGCGCTGCGGCTCGCCGAGCGGGATCCGCTGCCCGGCCTGGTGAGCGCGCTGCACGACACCAGCCGGATCGTGGCGGCGAAGCACCACTGGATCCGGGTGGGCGTGGCCTGCTTCGCGATGGGCGCCCTGGCGATCCCGGCGGCGCTGGCGGCCGGCTGAGCGCCACACCCCCCGACTGAGAGCCACACCCGCGCGGCGGCGCGGAACGGACGACGGGCCCCGCCCGGCGCTGGTCGCCGGGCGGGGCCCGTTCCGTCACGGGGAACCGGGTGGGTTCCCGCCCGGGGTCAGTCCTCGGCGGCGACCCGCTCCAGGGCCTCGACGTTGACGGCGCCGACGTGCACGGTGCCGTCCTCCTCCACCAGGACGTTGACCAGGCGGCTGGAGATCAGGGTGCCGGTGCCGAAGTCACCGCTGACCTCCTCGCCGAACATCCCGACCAGGCCGGTCACCGAGCCGGCGCCCGCGCCGGACGGGATGGTCACCACGGTGCCCCAGTCCTCGCCGCTGGTGAGGTGGCCGCCGTAGGCGCCGAAGTCGGACGGCAACTCGGCGGAGGCCTCCAGCTCGGCCTCCAGCTCCTCGATCGGGGCGCCCTCGGCGGGCACCTCCGCGGGCACGGCCTCCGCCTCGAAGGTGCTCCAGGAGGCGGGCTCCGCCCCCGGCTCAAGCGGCACGTAGCTGCCGTCGTACTCCAGCCACTCCTCCGGCAGCTCCTCCTCGACCGCCCAGCCGGTGCTGGTCAGGTCGGTCTCGGTGACGTCGGTGCCGCGGGGCGCCTCGAAGGTGAAGGTGTCCGCGTCCGGCTGGTCGTAGGAGATCTCGGTGAAGGCGAGGTCGACCACGGCCTCGCCGCCGTCCCGCGCGGTGAGCGTGAAGCTCAGCGGGACGCCGGTCTCGGCGTCGACGCCCACCCGGATCTCGCCGACCGTGGAGTCCTCGTTCCGCGGCACGGCCTTGAGGGTGTAGGCGTCCCGGCCGGCGATCTCCTGGGTGCCGTCGACGGTGATGTCGGTGGACGGCTCGACGGCCGCCAGGAAGTCGGCGATCGCCTCCTGCGGGTTCTCCAGCGGCTCGTGCTGCTCGGCCACCGCCTCCTCGGGCAGGACGGTGTGCTCGGCGCTGCGCGAGGAGCTGTCGTACGTCCACACGTCGGTGCCGTTGTGGATGTAGTGGTACTCCTCGCCCTCGCTGATGACGACGACCTTCTGCCGCTCCGGCCCGTCGGCGGCCACCTCGGCGGTGACCTCGCCGCCGGTGAGCAGCTGGGCCAGCGGCCCGTCCACGCCCGGCAGCGGCGAGGCGGCGTCGGACGGCAGCTCGGAGGCGAGGTCCTCCGGCAGCAGCCCGGCGAGGGACTCGCCACCGGACAGGAACGTTTCGGCCCAGCTGGGCAGGCCGAGGTCGACGCTGGCGCGGGCGGTGCCGGAGAGCGTCTCGGTGTCGGACTCGGCGACCCGGGTCAGCAGCTCCTCGGCGGAGATCTCCGCCAGCTCCGGGTCGTCGTTGGCGATGGCCGGCACCACGCCGAACGCGGAGACGGCCACGACGGCCGCGACGCCGGCCGGGAGCCACACCGCGCGGCCGGCCCGGCGGGAGCGCGCGGCGGTGGGCGCCGCGGCCGTGGGCGCGGCGGGCGTGGTGGGGTCGATCGGGGACGTGGGGTCGGTGCTCATGGCCTTGGCCTCCTGCGGCTGCTGGCTAGGCGAACGGCTCGAACGCTCGGTCGGTTCGGCCGGCTCGGTGGGCTTCGCTTGCGATGGGTCCAGTCCACCAGCCGGATGCTGGTGTCCACATCGGTCGGGGGAGCCAACCGGTATCCCCCGTGAGGGTGAACGCGCCGAAGGCGTCTCAGGGTTCCGGGCTGAGGGTGCCGTCCGCCCGGAGGATGACCTCCCCCGAGGCCGGCCCCCGGGTTCCGGGGCCGCCCGCGCCCGGTCCGCACGCCGCACGACGGTCCGTCAGCAGGCCGCCGGAACACGTCGATCGCCCGGAACGCCCGGCTCCCCTTCCCGCTGCCCGGTTCCCCCGCGCCCCCGAGCGGGACCCCGAACGGGCCCCCGACCCGCACCCCCGCCCCCGTGCCCCCGCCCCACCCCGGAACGGCCCCGACCGACCGTCAGCTGGCGCGGTGCACCACCGCGTCGCACAGCCCCTCCAGGGCCTGCTTCGCCGGCCCCTCCGGCAGCGGCGCCAGCACCGCGCGCGCCTCGTCCGCGAAGCGGATGGTCTCCTGCCGTGCGCGCTCCAGCGCCGGGTGGGTGCGGAACAGCCGCAGCGTCTCGGCGAGCAGCGCCTCGTCCTCCAGGTCGCCGTGGACCCCGGCCAGCAGCTCGCGCAGCCGGGTGTCGGCCGGGTCCGCCGGGTCCGGCCGCGAGGAGCGCAGCATCAGCAGGGGCAGCGTGGCGACGCCCTCCCGCAGGTCGGTCCCGGGCAGCTTCCCGGAGGCGTCGCTGTCGCTGGCGATGTCCAGCAGGTCGTCGGCCAGCTGGAAGGCCACGCCGATCCGCTCGCCGTACTCGGCCAGCAGGTGCACCTGGGAGTCGTCCGCGCCGGCCAGCAGCGCGCCGAGGCGGCCCGCTATGGCGATCAGCGAGCCGGTCTTGCCGGCGATGACCTCCAGGTAGTGGCCCACCGGGTCCTCGTCGGCGGCCGGCTCGACGGTCTCCAGGATCTGACCGGCCACCAGCCGCTCGAACGCCTCCGCCTGGATGCGCACGGCCTCCGCGCCGAGGCCCGCGACGATCTGCGAGGCCCGGGCGAAGAGGAAGTCCCCGGTCAGGATCGCCACGGTGTTGTCCCACCGCGCGTTGGCGCTGGGCGCGCCGCGCCGCATCTCGGCCTCGTCCTGCACGTCGTCGTGGTAGAGCGTGGCGAGGTGGGTGAGCTCCACGGCGACGGCGGCCTGCAGCACCTCGGGCCGGTACGGGTCGCCGAACCGGGCGGCGAGCAGGGTCAGCAGCGGCCGGAACCGCTTGCCGCCGGCCTCCTGGAGGTGCCGGGCGGCCTCCTCCAGGAACGGGATGTCGCTGGTGGTGGCGGCCTTCAGGGCCTCCTCGACGGCGGCCAGTCCGGTACGGAGGTCCGCTTCGAGTGCCTCGTCCTGCACGCTCACCCCGAAGGGGCCGACGACGGTCACGCGGGCTCTCCTGTCGCTGGTCGATCTGTCGCTGGTCGAACGGTCGCTGGTCGGCTGGCCGGCGCGGCCGAACAACCCGGCCACGCGCGGCCGACCCCCCGAACACCGGGCCCGGGCGGTCCGGCCGAGCGACCGGCGGCCGCACGTGCAGCGTATCCCGTCGCTTCTGGCGATCTACGGGGGCATGCCGACAGCGGCGGGCGCGCGGAAGGGGCCGCCCCGCCGGCCTGGACCGGCCGGGCGACCCCTCGCGCTCGGTGGTGCGGCGTGCCCCCGTGGTGACGGCGGCGGACCGGGCTAGCCGGCGAAGACCGCGGCGGCGTCGGCCAGGTCGAGCGCCGCCTGCGGCAGCAGCCCGAGGGCCACGGTGACCGCCACGCCCAGGGCGATCGCCACGGTGGTGAACGGGCTGGGCACCGCCACCGTCGGGCCGTCGACCCGGGGCGGGTTGAAGAACATCCGCACGATCACCCGCACGTAGAAGAAGGCGGCCACCGCGCTGCACAGCACGCCGACGATGACCAGCGGGGTCGCGCCGCCCTCGGCCGCCGCGCTGAACACGGCGAACTTGCCGATGAACCCGCTGGTCAGCGGGATGCCGGCGAAGGCCAGCAGGAAGATCGCGAAGGCCGTGGCGACCACCGGGGAGCGCCGGCCCAGCCCGTCCCAGCGGGACAGGTGGGTGGCCTCGCCGCCCGCGTCGCGGACCAGCGTGACCACGGCGAAGGCGCCGAGCGTCACGAAGGAGTAGGCGGCCAGGTAGAACAGCACCGAGGAGATGCCGGCCTCGTTGGAGGCGACGGCTCCGGTCAGCAGGAACCCGGCGTGCGCGATCGAGGAGTACGCCAGCAGCCGCTTGACGTCGGTCTGGGTGACCGCGACCACCGCGCCGACCACCATGGTGGCGATCGCCACGCCCCACATCACCGGCCGCCAGTCCCAGCTCAGCCCGGGCAGCGCCACGTACAGCAGCCGCAGCAGCGCCCCGAAGGCGGCCACCTTGGTGGCCGCCGCCATGAAGCCGGTGACCGGGGTCGGCGCGCCCTGGTAGACGTCCGGGGTCCAGGCGTGGAACGGCACGGCGCCGATCTTGAACAGCAGGCCGACCGCGACCAGGCCCAGGCCGGTGAGCAGCAGCGCGTCGTTGCCGATGGCCGCCGCGGCGGCAGTGGAGGGGTAGCCGGCCACGGTGTCGGCGATGCCGCTGAGCGAGGTGGTGCCGGCGTAGCCGTAGAGCATGGCCACGCCGAACAGGAAGAACGCCGAGGCGAACGCGCCGAGCAGGAAGTACTTCATCGCGGCCTCCTGGGACAGGAGGCGGCGGCGCCGGGCCAGGCCGCACAGGATGTACAGCGGGAGGGAGAGCACCTCCAGCGCGACGAACATGGTCAGCAGGTCGGCGGCGGCCGGGAAAACCAGCATGCCGGCGACGGCGAACAGCGCCAGCGGGTAGACCTCGGTGGTGGTGAAGCCGGCCGCGGCGGCCTTGCGCTCCTGGACGCTGCCGGGCACGGTCGCGGCCTGCGCGGCGAAGGAGTCCACCGGCGCCTCGTCGGCGCCGCGCGGTTCCAGTCGGCGTTCGGCGAAGGTGAGCACGGCGACGACGGCCACCAGCAGCACGGTGCCCTGGAGGAAGAGCGCCGGCCCGTCCACGGCGACCGCGCCCTCGGCGGCCAGCAGCGGGGTCTCGGAGGCGTAGCCGGCGAGCGCCAGCGCGATCACCGCGACGAAGCCGGCGACCAGGCCGGCCAGTGCCAGGGGCACCTGGACGCGGTAGCGCCACCGGCGGGGCACGAACGCCTCGACCAGCATGCCGACGATCGAGACGCCGACCACGATGAGGATCGGGGCCAGCTGCGTGTACTCGATCTCCGGGGCGTCGATGCCGGGCAGCGGCTGGGTGGGGGTGGGCTGGGTGGCGGCCGTCGTCCACAGCCTGTGGACGGTCTCGCCGGCGCCGGCCGCGCCGGCGGCGGCCAGCGTCCCGAGTGTCGTCCCGATCATCAGCGGGCACCTCCTGCGGTGTGCGAGTCGGCCACCGGAACCTCCGGAGCGGGGTCGGTGCGTTGCAGGTCGGACATGGTGTGGCCGACGGCGGGGTCGATGACGTCGAGCACCGGCTTCGGGTACACGCCGAGCACCAGCAGCAGCGCCACCAGCGGGGTGACCACGGCGAGCTCCCGGGCCCTGAGGTCGGTGACCCCCCGGGACTTCGCGGTCAGCGGCCCGGTCATGGTGCGCTGGTACATGATCAGCACGTACAGCGCGGCGAGCACGATGCCGACGGTGGCGGCGGCGCCGGCCACCGGGTAGCTGCTGAAGGTGCCGACCAGCACCAGGAACTCGCTGACGAACGGCGCCAGGCCGGGCATGGAGAGCGTGGCCAGGCCGGCGACCAGGAAGGTGCCGGCGAGCACCGGGGCGACCTTCTGCACGCCGCCGAAGTCGGCGATCAGCCGGGAGCCGCGCCGGGTGATCAGGAAGCCGATGATCAGCATCAGCGCGGCGGTGGAGACGCCGTGGTTGACCATGTACAGCGCGGCCCCGGAGATGCCCTGGCTGGTGAGGGCGAACACGCCGAGCACGATGAACCCGAAGTGCGAGACGGAGGCGTACGCCACCAGCCGCTTCAGGTCGGTCTGGGCGATCGCGGCCAGCGCGCCGTAGAGGATGGAGATCACCGCCAGGGTGAGCACCACCGGCGTGGCCCAGGCGCTGGCCTCCGGGAACAGCTGGAGGCAGTAGCGCAGCATGGCGAAGGTGCCGACCTTGTCGACCACGGCGGTGATCAGCACGGCGGTGGCCGGGGTGGACTCGCCCATGGCGCCGGGCAGCCAGGTGTGCAGCGGCCACAGCGGGGCCTTGACCGCGAAGGCGAACATGAAGCCCAGGAACAGGGCGCGCTCCACGGTCGGGTCCAGGGCGAGGGTGCCGTCGGCGACGGCGGCGGTGATGGCCGGCAGGTCGAAGGTGCCGCCGCCGTCCTGGCCGAGGCCGGCGCGTGCGGTGGCCGCGTACAGGCCGACCACGGCGGCCAGCATGACCAGGCCGCCGAGCAGGTTGTAGAGCAGGAACTTGACGGCGGCCCGGGTGCGCGCGCCGTCGGTCGCCTGCCGGGTGCGGTCGCCGAAGCCGCCGATGAGGAAGTACATCGGGATGAGCATGGCTTCGAAGAACACGTAGAACAGGAAGACGTCGGTGGCCGCGAACGCCATCACCACCATGGCCTCGACCAGCAGCATCAGCGCCAGGTAGCGGCTGGTCCGGGCGGGCGCGGCGGTCGCGGTGGCCGTACCGGTGGCGGTGGCCGGGGCGGCCGCGGTCTCCCCGTCCGCATCGGCGCCGGTGTCGGCGTCCCGCCAGGCGGCGGCGATGACCAGCGGCACCAGCACGGCGGTGAGCGCGATCAGCACCACGCCGACGCCGTCCACGCCCAGCTGGTAGCGGGTGCCGAAGGCCGGGATCCAGGTGTGGGACTCGACGAGCTGGTAGCGGTCGCCGCCGGGGTCGAAGCGGAGCGCCACGGCGGCGGCCAGCAGCAGCGTGCCGAGGGAGAACGCCAGGGCCGTCCACCGCGCCGCGCCCGCCCTGCGGGCCGGGGTGGCGGCCACCACCAGCGCGCCGACCGCGGGCAGCGCCGCGGTGACGGTCAGCAGGGGGAATTCCATCGGGGGTGTCCCTCTCTCCTCATGGTGGGCTCCGACACGGGGGCGGACTTCGGTGCGGGGCGCATCGGTCACACGCTCCGGACCAGCACGGTGGCGGCGACCAGCACCACGGCGCCGTACAGCATGGAGAGCGCGTAGCTGCGCACGAAGCCGTTCTGCAGCAGCCGCAGCCGGTCCGAGAGGACGGCGACGGTGCCCGCCACGGCGCCGACCACGCCGTCCACGCCGCTGCGGTCGGTGCCGTCGACGGCGGCGACCAGCCGGCGGCCGGGCTGGACCAGCACCACGTGGTTGAAGTCGTCCTGGAGCAGGTCGCGGCGGGCGGCCCGGGTGGCCCAGGAGCCGGCCGGCGCCACGGCGGGCACCGGACGGCGGCCGTAGGCGGCCCAGCCGAGGCCGGCCCCGAGGAGGACGGTGACCAGGGTGGCGGCGGTGACCGCCAGCGCCGGCACCGGCAGGTGGCCGTGCTCGTAGCCGGTGACCGGCTCCAGCCAGTGCACGAAGCGCTCGCCGAGGGCGAGGAACGCCCCGGCGCCGACCGAGCCCACGGCCAGCAGCACCATCGGGACGGTCATCGAGCGCGGCGCCTCGTGCGGGTGCGGCGCGGTGGCCGGGTCCTCGCCGGGGCCGGTGCCGCGCCAGCGCTTCTCGCCGAAGAACGTCATCAGCATCACGCGGGTCATGTAGAAGGCGGTGACTCCGGCGCCGACCAGCGTGACCGCGCCGAGGAGCCAGCCCTGGGCGCCGCCGGAGGCGAACGCCGCCTCGATGATGCGGTCCTTGGACCAGAAGCCGGACAGCCCGGGAAAGCCGATGATGGCGAGGTAGCCGAGGCCGAAGGTGACGTAGGTGACCGGCAGGTAGCTCCGCAGGGCGCCGTAGCGCCGCATGTCGACCTCGTCGTCCATGGCGTGCATCACCGAGCCGGCGCCGAGGAACAGGCCGGCCTTGAAGAAGCCGTGGGTGACCAGGTGCATGATCGCGAAGCCGTAGCCGATCGGGCCCAGGCCGGCGGCCAGCACCATGTAGCCGATCTGCGACATGGTGGATCCGGCCAGCGCCTTCTTGATGTCGTCCTTGGCGCACCCGACGATCGCACCGAAGAGCAGGGTGACCGCGCCGACGGCGAGCACGGCGGTCTGGGCGGTCGGCGCCGCCTCGAAGATCACCCCGGAGCGGGTGATCAGGTACACGCCGGCGGTGACCATGGTGGCGGCGTGGATCAGCGCGGAGACCGGGGTGGGGCCCTCCATCGCGTCGCCCAGCCAGGACTGCAGCGGCACCTGCGCGGACTTCCCGCAGGCGGCCAGGAGCAGCAGCAGGCCGATCGCGGTGAGCGTGCCCTCGGTGGCCCCCTCGGCGGCCGGCAGCACCTCGGCGTAGGCGAAGGTGCCGAAGGTGGTGAACATCAGCATCACCGCGAGGGCCAGGCCGACGTCGCCCACCCGGTTGACGATGAACGCCTTCTTCGCCGCGGTGGCCGCCGAGTCCCGCTCCTGCCAGAAGCCGATGAGCAGGTAGGAGGCGAGGCCCACGCCCTCCCAGCCGGCGTACAGCAGCAGGTAGTTGTCGGCGAGGACGAGCAGCAGCATCGCCGCGAGGAACAGGTTGAGGTAGCCGAAGAACCGGCGCCGGCGGGGATCGGCGGCCATGTAGCCGATCGAGTAGACGTGGATCAGCGTGCCGACGCCGGTGATCAGCAGCACGAAGGTGATGGAGAGCGGGTCCAGCAGCAGCGACACGTCGGCCTGGAAGCTCTCCACCGGCACCCAGCTGAACAGGTGCAGGGTGTGCGAGCGGGCCTCGGCCTCCTCGCCGAGCAGCGAGGCGAACACCCCGAGGCCGACCAGGAAGCTGCCGGCGGCGGCCGCGGTGGCGAAGAGTGGGCCCCACCGGTCGGTGCGGCGCCCGCCGACCAGCAGCACGGCGGCGCCGAGCAGCGGCAGGGCGAGCAGCAGCCAGGCGGCGCCCTGGAAGCCCCCTTCGGCGGCGCTGGGGACCAGCGACGTCGCCCCGGCTTCGCCGGCGGCGGTCAAGATGGTGGTGGTGGCCATCGGCCGACTTCTCCTCCCGGGCTGGTGCCGGTCGTTAGTTCTTCAGCAGGCTGGCGTCGTCGACCGAGGCCGAGCGGCGGGTGCGGAAGACGGCGATGATGATCGCGAGACCGACGACGACCTCCGCCGCCGCGACGACCATCGTGAAGAAGGCCACGATCTGGCCGTCGAGGTTGCCGTGCATGCGGGCGAAGGTGACCAGCGCCAGGTTGCAGGCGTTCAGCATCAGCTCCACGCACATGAACACGACGATGGCGTTGCGCCGGGTCAGCACCCCGGCGGCGCCGATCGAGAACAGCAGCGCGGACAGGAACAGGTAGTTCGTCGGGTTCACCGGTCGGCTCCTTCCGTGGCGCGGCTGCCGTTGCTTCCGTTCACGCCGTTCGTCCCGTTCGCGCCGTTGGAGCCGTTGGAGCCGTTCGGGGCGAGCGGGGAGTGCTCCCCGCCCGCCGGGCCGGTCAGGGCGGTGCGGCCGGCCCACGGGTCGTCGGCGCCGACCGGCTCCACGGCCGGCAGCACCGGGTCGACCCGCGGCACCTCGGCCAGGCCGCCGGCGAGCCGGGTGGCGGGCAGCCGCCACTCGGACGCCTCGCGCATCTGGCCGCGGGCCCGCAGCACCGGGTTCACGCTGGTCACCAGCGGCGTGCCGTCGGGCAGCAGCGCCGGGATGTCCACCGCGTTGTGCCGGGCGTAGACGCCGGGCGCGGGCAGCGGGGTGATCTGCTCGCCGCGCCGGATCCGCTCGGCCGCCAGCGCGGCCTGGCCGCGACGCGGCTCGGTGCGCTCGCGGTGGGTCAGCACCATGGCGCCGACGGCCGCCGTGATCAGCAGGATGCCGGTGAGCTCGAACGCCCACACGTAGCGGGTGAACAGCAGCACGGCGATGCCCTGCACGTTGCCGTAGGCGTTGGCGCCGGCCAGGCCGGTGAAGGTGTCCAGCCCGGCGCGCGAGACGGCGCCGGCGAGGACCAGCGCGAAGCCCAGCGCCGCGACGGCCGCGGCCCAGCGCTGCCCGCGCAGCGTCTCGGTGAGCGACTGCGAGGAGTCCACGCCGACCAGCATCAGCACGAACAGGAAGAGCATCATGATGGCGCCGGTGTAGACGACCACCTGCACGACGCCGAGGAAGACGGCGCCCTGCGCGATGTAGAAGACGGCCAGCACGATCATCACGGCGGCCAGGCAGAGCGCGCTGTGCACGGCCTTGCGCATCAGCACCGTGCCGAGCGCGCCGAGCACGGCGACCGTGCCCAGCACCCAGAACTGCACCGCCTCGGCGGAGGAGGTGGTGGCGGCCAGCAGGGTCGTGGCGTCGGGGATCACACCATCCTCCCCTCGTGGTGTTCGGTGGTCGCCTCGGCGACCCCCTCGGTGAGGTCCGGGTCGGCGTGGCCGTCGGCGATGTTGGCCGGCGCCCCGGAGCCGCGCGGCTGGGTGGTGGTGCCGGGGGCGGCCCCGGTGACCCGGCCGCGGTAGTAGTCGTCGTCGTCGGTGCCCGGGTACATGGCGTGCGGCGGGGCGACCATGCCCTCGGTGAGGCCGACCAGCAGCTGCTCCTTGGTGTAGATCAGGTCGGCGCGGCTGTCGTCGGCCAGCTCGTACTCGTTGGTCATGGTCAGCGCGCGGGTCGGGCACGCCTCCACGCACAGCCCGCACAGGATGCAGCGCAGGTAGTTGATCTGGTAGACGCGGCCGTAGCGCTCGCCCGGGGAGTAGCGCTCCTCCTCGGTGTTGTCGGCGCCCTCCACGTAGATGGCGTCGGCCGGGCAGGCCCAGGCGCACAGCTCGCAGCCGATGCACTTCTCCAGCCCGTCCGGGTGCCGGTTGAGCTGGTGCCGCCCGTGGAAGCGCGGCTTCGTCGGCTTCTTCTGCTCGGGGTAGAACTCGGTGTTGGGCGGCCGGAACATGGCCCCGAGGGTCACGCCGAATCCGGCCGCCGGGCCGAGGGGGATCTCAGGCATCATCGGCTCCCTTGTGGGACGGGGCTGCGGACGTGGACGTCCCGGACGCCGCGCCGGCGTGCTCGCGCTCGCCCTGGTGGCGCGGCCGGCGGCGGGGCACCGGCGGGAGGGTCTGGCCGGGCAGGGGCGGTACGGGGAAGCCGGCGTCGGTGGGCGGCTCGCTCGGGGTGGGCGCGGCGGCCTGTCCGGGCTCCGGCCGCGGGCCGCCGCGGGCCGCGCGGAAGGTGTCCCACAGCATCGACAGCAGCAGCACGGCGACGATGGCTCCGGCGCCGACCAGCACCATGGAGCGGACGTCCACGCCCTGGGCGTTCAGCGCCCGCACGGCGGCCACCATCACCAGCCAGACCATGGAGATCGGGATGAGGACCTTCCAGCCGAGCGCCATGAACTGGTCGTAGCGCAGCCGGGGCAGGGTGCCGCGCAGCCAGATGAAGAAGAACAGCAGCAGCTGCACCTTGATGACGAACCACAGCAGGGGCCACCAGCCGCTGTTGGCGCCCTCCCAGAACAGGGTGATGGGGGCGGGGGCGCGCCAGCCGCCGAGGAAGAGCGTCACCGCGACCGAGGAGACGGTGATCATGTTGATGTACTCGGACATCATGAACATCGCGAACTTCATCGAGGAGTACTCGGTCTGGAAGCCGGCGACCAGCTCGCCCTCGGCCTCCGGCAGGTCGAACGGGGCCCGGTTGACCTCGCCGACCATCGCGATGATGTAGACGATGAAGGAGACCGGCAGCAGCAGCACGAACCAGGTGTCCTGCTGCGCGTCCACGATGGCCGAGGTGGACATCGAACCGGACTGCAGGAAGACGGCGGCGAAGGACAGGCCCATGGCGATCTCGTAGGAGATCACCTGCGCGGCCGAGCGCAGCCCGCCGAGCAGCGGGTAGGTCGAGCCGGAGGACCAGCCGGCCAGCACCAGGCCGTAGATGCCGACCGAGGTGACCGCCAGGATGTACAGCAGCGCCACCGGCAGGTCGGTCAGCTGCAGCGCGGTGCGGGTGCCGAAGATGGAGACCTCGTTGCCGGGGGGCCCGAAGGGGATGACCGCGAAGGCCAGGAACGCCGGGACGGTGGCGACGATCGGCGCGAGGACGTAGATGGGGCGGTCGGCCGCCCGCACCACGATGTCCTCCTTCAGCATCAGCTTGATGCCGTCGGCCAGCGACTGCAGGGTGCCCCAGGGGCCGGTGCGGTTGGGGCCGACGCGCATCTGCATGTAGGCGACGGCCTTGCGCTCCCAGACGATGGTGACGAGCACCGTCAGCAGGATGAACGCGAAGACCACGACGACCTTGAGCGCCACCAGCCACCAGGGGTCGGTGCCGAAGTAGCTCAGGTCCTCCGCCACGAGCGGACGCATCACCGCTCTCCCTTCTCGGTCAGCGGGCTCGGTTCGCCGTCGCTGCCCGCGGCCGGCGGCTGGGCGGCCCGGCCGGGGGCGCAGGCGCAGCCGCCGCCGGTTCCGCAGCCGCCGGCCGGGCGGGCGATCCGGGTGCCCGGTTCGATCCGGACGAGCTGCCCGGGCAGGGCGCCGGTGCGGCGCGGCACCCCCGAGGTCACCGAGCCGAGCGGCAGCCAGACCACGCCGTCCGGCATGTCGGTGATCTCCAGCGGCAGTTCGACGTGGCCGTCGGGGCCGCTGACCCGCAGCGGCGCGCCGGCCTCGACGCCGACCGAGGCGGCGGTGGCGGCGGAGAGCCGGGCCAGCGCCTCGTGCCGGGTGCCGGCCAGGTGGGGTTCGCCCTCCTGGAGGCGGGACTCGTCCAGCAGCTGCCGCCAGCCGGCCAGCACGGCCTCCCCGGCGACCGGCGCGGGGACGGTGGCGGTCGGCTCGGGCAGGGCGGCCGCCAGCGTCGCGGTGGGGCGCTCGCCCTGCCAGGTGCCCAGCTCGTCGAGTTCCCGGCGGGCGGCGTAGACGTCGGGCAGGCCGAGGTGGACGTCGGCGGCGTCGGCGAGCATGTCCAGCACCCGCAGGTCGGGCAGCAGGCGTTCCCGGTCGTGCTGGTCCTCGCGCAGGGCGCGGCGGAACGGCCGCAGCCGGCCCTCCCAGGTGGCGAAGGCGCCGTCCTTCTCGGCGACGGCGGCCACCGGCAGCACCACGTCGGCCAGCGCGGTGACCTCGCTGGGCCGCTGCTCCAGGCTGACCAGGAAGGGCACCCGTTCCAGGGCGGCCAGCGCCCGGCGCGGGGCGGGCAGGTCGTTCGGGTCGACGCCGCCGACGACCAGGGCGTCGAGTTCGCCGGAGGCGGCGGCGTCGATGATGGCGGCGGTGTCCCGGCCGAAGCCGCCGGGCAGTTCGGCGATCCGCCACACGGCGGCGGTCTCGGCCCGGGCGGCGGGGTCGGTGGCGGGGCGTCCGCCGGGCAGCAGCCCGGGGAGCGCGCCGGCCTCGACGGCGCCGCGCTCGCCGGCGCGGCGCGGCACCCAGGCGAGCCGGGCGCCGGTGGCCGCGGCCAGGTCGGCGGCGGCGGTGAGCGCGCCGGGCACGCCGGCCAGCCGTTCGCCGACCAGCAGCAGGGCGCCGGGGGTGCGCAGCGCCCGGTGGACGGCGCGGCCGGTCTCGCCGAGGTCGGCGGCGCGTTCGGCGGCCTCCTCGCCGGGGCCGTCGATGTCCTCGGCCAGGGCGCGCAGCCAGTCGGTCTCGGTGCCGGGGGCGGCCCGCAGCAGCGTGCCGTCGAGCTTGCGCAGGCCGCGCGAGGCGAAGGGGGCGAGGGAGGCGACGGCGACCCGGTTCTTCCGCACGCCCTTGCGCAGCCGCAGGAAGACCGCCGCGGACTCCTCCTCCGGCTCCAGGCCGGCGAGCAGCACCATCGGGGCGCGTTCCAGGTCGGCGTAGACGACCTCCATGGCCCGGCCGGCGACGTGCGCGGCGAGGAAGTCGGCCTCCTCGGCGCTGTGCACCCGGGCGCGGAAGTCCACGTCGTTGCTGCCGAGCACCAGCCGGGTGAACTTGGCCCAGGCGTAGGCGTCCTCGACGGTGACGCGTCCGCCGGGCAGCGCGGCGGCGCGTCCGCGGGCGGCGGTCAGGGCGTCGGCCGCCCGGCGCAGCGCCTCGGGCCAGGAGGCGGGGCGCAGTTCGCCGTCCTGGCCGCGGACCAGGGGGGTGGTGAGCCGGTCGTGGAGCTGGGCGTAGCGGAACGCGAACCGGCCCTTGTCGCAGTTCCACTCCTCGTTGACCTCGGGGTCGTCGCCGGCCTGGCGGCGCAGCACCTTGCCGCGGCGGTGGTCGGTGCGCAGGGCGCAGCCGCCGGCGCAGTGCTCGCAGACGGTGGGCGAGGAGACCAGGTCGAAGGGGCGGGCGCGGAACCGGTAGGCGGCGGAGGTGAGGGCGCCGACCGGGCAGATCTGGATGGTGTTGCCGGAGAAGTAGGAGCGGAACGGCTCGCCCTCGGCGATGCCGACCTGCTGGTCGGCGCCGCGGTCGGTGAGCTGGATGAAGGGGTCGCCGGCGATCTGCTCGGAGAAGCGGGTGCAGCGGGCGCACAGCACGCAGCGTTCGCGGTCGAGCAGGACCTGGGTGGAGACCGGGACGGGCTTGGGGAAGGTGCGCTTGACGCCGTCGAAGCGGGTCTCCGGGGAGCCGGAGGACATGGCCTGGTTCTGCAGGGGGCACTCGCCGCCCTTGTCGCAGACCGGGCAGTCCAGCGGATGGTTGATCAGCAGCAGTTCCATCACGCCGCGCTGGGCCTTCTCGGCGACCGGCGAGGTGAGCTGGGTGCGGATGACCATGCCGTCGGCGACCGGGATGGTGCAGGAGGCCACCGGCTTGCGCTGGCCCTCGATCTCGACGATGCACTGCCGGCAGGCGCCGACCGGGTCGAGCAGGGGGTGGTCGCAGAACCGGGGGACGGTGATGCCGAGGAGTTCGGCGGCGCGGATCACCAGGGTGCCCTTCGGCACGGTGACGCTGACGCCGTCGATGGTGCAGGTCACCGTCTCCTCGGGTGGGGCCGGCGGCCGGGGGCCGGCCGGGGCGTTGGTGGTGACGGTCATGCGATGACCTCCTCGGCGGTGGCGGTGACGCCCGGGGTGTCGCCGGCGCGGCCGGCGCCGGTGTCGCCGGCGGTGCCGGCGCGGGTGGTGTCGCCGGGGCCGTGCGGGGCGCGCGTGGGGCCGTTGCCGCCGGGGGTGTCGGGCGTGTGGGCGCGGGCGGCGCCGGAGCGGCCGGGGCCGAAGACGGTGGCGGCGTCGGGGTCGAAGGGGCAGCGGCCGAGCCGCAGGTGTTCCAGGTACTCGTCGCGGAAGTACTTCAGCGAGGAGAAGATGGGGCTGGCGGCGCCGTCGCCGAGGGCGCAGAAGGACTTGCCGTTGATGTTGTCGGCGATGTCCTGGAGCTTGTCGAGGTCGGCCTCGCTGCCCTGGCCGGCGTCGAGCCGGCGCAGCAGTTGCACCAGCCAGTAGGTGCCCTCGCGGCAGGGGGTGCACTTGCCGCAGGACTCGTGGGCGTAGAACTCGGTCCAGCGGGTGACGGCGCGGACCACGCAGGTGGTCTCGTCGAAGATCTGCAGGGCCTTGGTGCCGAGCATGGAGCCGGCGGCGGCCACGCCCTCGTAGTCGAGCGGGACGTCGAGGTGCTCGTCGGTGAACATCGGGGTGGAGGAGCCGCCCGGGGTCCAGAACTTCAGCCGGTGGCCCTCGCGGATGCCGCCGGTGAGGTCGAGGAGCTGGCGCAGCGTGATGCCGAGGGGGGCCTCGTACTGGCCGGGGCGCTTCACGTGTCCGGAGAGCGAGTAGAGGGTGAAGCCGGGGGACTTCTCCGACCCCATGGAGCGGAACCACTCCTTCCCGCGGTGCAGGATCGCGGGAACCGAGGCGATGGATTCGACGTTGTTGACGACAGTGGGGCAGGCGTAGAGGCCGGCGACGGCCGGGAAGGGCGGGCGGAGCCGGGGTTGGCCGCGGCGGCCTTCGAGGGAGTCCAGCAGCGCGGTCTCCTCGCCGCAGATGTAGGCGCCGGCGCCGGCGTGCACGGTGATGTCGAGGTCGAAGCCGGAGCCGAGGATGTCGCGGCCGAGGTAGCCGGCGGCGTAGGCCTCGGCGACGGCGGCGTGCAGTCGCCGGAGCACGGGGACGACCTCGCCGCGCAGGTAGACGAAGGCGTGGGAGGAGCGGATGGCGTAGGCCGCGATGATCATGCCCTCGATGAGGGCGTGCGGGTTGGCGAGCAGGAGCGGGATGTCCTTGCAGGTGCCGGGCTCCGACTCGTCGGCGTTGACGACGAGGTAGTGCGGCTTGCCGTCGTTCTGCGGGATGAACTGCCACTTCATCCCGGTGGGGAAGCCGGCGCCGCCGCGGCCGCGCAGGCCGGCGTCCTTGACGTAGGCGATGACGTCGTCCGGTGGCATGCCGAAGGCGGTCCGCAGGCCCTGGTAGCCGTCGTGGCGGAGGTAGCCGTCGAGGGTGTAGCTGTCCGGCTCGTCCCAGTGCGCGCTCAGCACCGGGGCGAGCAGGTCGGTGGCGGCCTCGCCCTTGGTGGGGCCGGGGTGGCTGGTGTCGGGGCTCATCGCCTACTTCCTCCCTTCCGGGCCGTCGCCGGCACGCCGCTCGCGGTCTCGGGGTGGGGAGTCGGAGGTGGCCAGCGGGGCGTCGGAGCTGCTCGGGGTGTGCTCGCGCCGCTCACGGTCGTGTTCGGCGGCCATCCGCTCGGCCGGCGCGGGCTCGGCCGGCGCGGCCCCGCCGGCGGCGGCCGCGGCGGGCGGCGCGCCCTCCTCGCGCAGCAGCCGCAGGCCGGCGAGGGAGGCGTGGCCGGCGCTGCCGCCGGCGTCGACGGCGCCGGGGCGCTCGTCGGGGAAGCCGGCCAGGATGCGCTCGGTCTGCCGGAAGGTGCACAGCGGGGCGCCGCGGGTCGGGGTGGCGCCGCGGCCGGCGCGCAGGTCGTCCACCAGGCGGCGGGCCGACTCGGGCGTGGCGTCGTCGAAGAACTCCCAGTTGACCATCACCACGGGGGCGAAGTCGCAGGCGGCGTTGCACTCGATGTGTTCGAGGGTGATGGCGCCGTCCTCGGTGGTCTCGCCGCCGGAGATGCCGAGGTGCTCCTGGAGTTCGGCGTAGATGCGGTCGCCGCCGAGGACCGCGCAGAGCGTGTTGGTGCACACGCCGACCTGGTAGTCGCCGCCGGGCCGCCGCCGGTACATCGAGTAGAAGGTGGCGACGGCGGTGACCTCGGCGTCGGTCAGGCCGAGCTGCTCGGCGCAGAAGGCGATGCCGGTGCGGCTGACCCAGCCCTCCTCGGACTGCACCAGGTGCAGCAGTGGCAGCAGCGCGGAGCGGCTGCCGGGGTAGCGGGCGATGATCTCGCGCGCGTCGGCGGCGAGCCGTTCGCGCACCTCGGGCGGGTAGGGCGGGGCGGGGAGCGCGGGCATGCCGAGCGCCGTGGGGCCGCCGGGGCGGTCACCGGCCGGGTGCACCGGCTCGGCGGGGGGCGTGGCGTGGGTGTCCGTCACCGGTCGACACCTCCCATCACGGGGTCGAGGGACGCCACGGCGACGATGACGTCGGCGACCTGGCCGCCCTCGCACATCGCGGCCATGGCCTGGAGGTTGGTGAAGGAGGGGTCGCGGAAGTGCACCCGGTAGGGGCGGGTTCCGCCGTCGCTGACGACGTGTACGCCGAGTTCGCCGCGGGCCGACTCCACCGCGGCGAACGCCTGTCCGGCCGGCACCCGGAAGCCCTCGGTGACCAGCTTGAAGTGGTGGATCAGGGCCTCCATGGAGGTGCCCATGATGTGCCGGATGTGGTCGAGGGAGTTGCCGAGGCCGTCCGGGCCGAGGGCGAGCTGCGCCGGCCAGGCGATCTTCTTGTCGGCGACCATGACCGGGCCGGGCCGCTCGAGCCGGTCCAGGCACTGGTCGATGATCCGCAGCGACTCCTTCATCTCCGCCACGCGCAGCAGGAAGCGGCCGTAGGCGTCGGCGGTGTCGGTGACCGGCACCTCGAAGTCGTAGCTGTCGTAGCCGCAGTAGGGCTGCGACTTGCGCAGGTCGTGCGGCAGCCCGGTGGAGCGCAGCACCGGTCCGGTTATCCCGAGCGCCATGCATCCGGCGAGGTCGAGGTGGCCCACCCCGACCAGCCGGCCCATGAAGATGGGGTTGCCGACGCAGAGCTTCTCGTACTCGGGGATGCGCTCGTGCAGCAGCTTGGCGAGGTCGCGCAGTTCGCCGACGGCGCCGTCGGGGAGGTCCTGGGCGAGGCCGCCGGGGCGGATGAAGGCGTGGTTCATCCGCAGGCCGGTGACCAGTTCCAGGCCGTCCAGGACGAGTTCGCGGTCCCGGAAGCCGAAGGTCATCACGGTGAGCGCGCCGATCTCCATGCCGCCGGTGGCGATGGCCACCAGGTGGGAGGCGATCCGGTTGAGCTCCATCAGCAGCACCCGGATGACGCTGGCGCGCTCGGGCACCTCGTCGGTGATGCCGAGCAGCCGCTCCACGGCGAGGCAGTAGCCGGCCTCGTTGAACAGCGGCATCAGGTAGTCCATGCGGGTGACGAACGTGGTGCCCTGCGTCCAGTTGCGGTATTCGAGGTTCTTCTCGATGCCGGTGTGCAGGTAGCCGATGCCGCAGCGCGCCTCGGTGACGGTCTCGCCGTCGATCTCCAGCATCAGCCGGAGCACGCCGTGGGTGGAGGGGTGCTGGGGGCCCATGTTGACGACGATGCGCTCGTCGTCGGCCTCGGCGGCGGCCTGGGTGATCTCGTCCCAGTCGCCGCCGGTGACGGTGAAGACCCGTCCCTCGGTGGTCTCGCGGTGGCCGCCGAGCGCGGGGCCGGTGGTGTCTCCTGCCATCAGTTGTACGACCTCCGCTGGTCGGGCGCGGGAACCTGGGCACCCTTGTACTCGACGGGGATGCCGCCGAGGGGGTAGTCCTTGCGCTGCGGGTGGCCGGGCCAGTCGTCCGGCATGAGGATCCGGGTCAGCGCCGGGTGGCCGTCGAAGACGATGCCGAAGAAGTCGTAGGTCTCCCGCTCGTGCCAGTCGTTGGTGGGGTAGACGCTGACGATCGAGGGGATGTGCGGGTCCGCGTCGGGCGCGGCCACCTCCAGCCGGATCAGCCGGTTGTGGGTGATCGAGCGCAGGTGGTAGACGGCGTGCAGCTCCCGGGAGGCGTCCTCGGGGTAGTGCACGCCGCTGACCCCGAGGCACAGCTCGAAGCGGAGCGCGGGGTCGTCGCGCAGCGTGCGGGCCACCTGGAGCAGGTGCTCCCGGCGGACGTGGAAGGTGATCTCGCCGCGGTCCACGACGGTGCGTTCCAGCGCCGCCTCGGGACCGACGCCCTCGCCGGCCTCCTGCTGCTCGGCGAGCGCGCCCTCGAGTTCGTCGGCCACCTCGTCGAACCACCCGCCGTAGGGGCGGGGGGTGCCGGCGGGCAGCCGCACGGTGCGCACCAGCCGTCCGTACCCGGAGGTGTCGCCGGTGCCGCGGACGCCGAACATGCCGCGGCGGGTGGAGATCACCTCGCCGACGCCGGGGTCGGGCTGGCTGGGCACGACCGCGCCGTGCTCGTCCGCCGTGTGGCCGGCGGGCCGTTCGCCGCCCCGGGGCCCGTTGCCGTTGACGCTCACCGCAGCAGCCCCTTCATCTCGATCGTCGGGACCGCCTTCAGGGCCGCCTCCTCGGCGGCGCGCGCCGCCTCCTCCCGGTTGACGCCGAGCGGCATGTGCTGCACCTTCTCGTGCAGCTTGAGGATGGCGTCCATCAGCATCTCCGGCCGGGGCGGGCAGCCGGGCAGGTAGATGTCGACGGGGACGATGTGGTCCACGCCCTGGACGATCGCGTAGTTGTTGAACATGCCTCCGGAGGAGGCGCACACGCCCATGGAGATGACCCACTTGGGGTTCGGCATCTGGTCGTAGACCTGCCGCAGCACCGGGGCCATCTTCTGGCTGACCCGGCCGGCGACGATCATCAGGTCGGCCTGCCGGGGGGAGGCCCGGAAGACCTCCATGCCGAACCGGGCCAGGTCGTAGCGGCCGGCGCCGGTGGCCATCATCTCGATGGCGCAGCAGGCCAGCCCGAAGGTCGCCGGGAACATGGAGCTCTTGCGGACCCAGCCGGCCACCGCCTCGACCGTGGACAGCATGAACCCACTCGGCAGTTTCTCCTCGATGCCCATTCCTTGCCTCCTCTCCCGCGTTCCCGGTGGGCGCCGGGCGCCCGGTGCTGGGCGCCCGGTCGCGGGGTGGTCTTCCGTCGCGATCCGGTGTTCGCCGTTCCGCCGCTCCTGGCGTCCGCGCTCAGTCCCAGTCCAGGCCGCCGCGGCGCCACACGTAGGCGTAGGCGACGAAGACGGTGAGGATGAACAGCAGCATCTCGACGAGCCCGAACAGGCCGAGCGCGTCGAAGCTGACGGCCCAGGGGTAGAGGAAGACGATCTCGATGTCGAAGACGATGAAGAGCATCGCCGTCAGGTAGTACTTGATCGGGAACCGTCCGCCGCCCCGCGCGGGCGGGGTCGGCTCTATGCCGCACTCGTACGCCTCGAGCTTGGCGCGGTTGTACCGCCTGGGACCGGTCACCGCCGCGGTCACGACGGTGCCGACCGCGAAGAGGGCAGCGAGGCCGCCCAGCACGAGGATCGGCACGTACGGGTTCATCGGCCGAGTCCTCCCCTCAGTCGTGGACTCCCTGCGGACCGTGCACACTCCTGTACGCCCGGAGTATGTGACTTGCTTCACAAGCCCCGGAACGCCTGCATCTTATGCCTGTCGAGCTGTGATGTGCGACACGCCTCCACGTCTCGATTTTGTGATCTTCACCACCAAGCGACCCGCAAAGCAGACATGGACATGCAGAGATTGCGACGGTGGGTAGTCGACTATCGGTCGAGGAGTGATTTTTCCGGCCTCGACGGACTCATTCGCGCTGGTCAGCTAGCACAACTGCACCATCCGGTCAAAACTTGACTTGGGCAGTCGAGTATGTAAGGGGAACCTGACCCTCAGCATCGCCCCCAGCCGGACGCTCCCGGGACCACCGACACAGGGGCGGCCCCGCCGGCAGGTTCACTCGCACGAAGGACCCCCCGTCCGCGCCGAGGCCCGACGGACGGCCCCGAGCCCCCCGACGGCGCGCGGCCGAACGCCCGCCCCGCCCCGCGCACCCCCCACGCACCCCCGCGTGGCCCAGTCGCGCACCCCGGAGAAATCCCCGGCGGTCACCGGCGGAAATCCGGATTTCCCCGCCATGCCGCAGGGCGGAAAGAAACAATTGCCGGAAAACGCCGCGCGGCGCCTCCCTGCGGCGGACCGCCGCAGGGAGACGCCGCGCTCGTGGTCAGGAGGCGGGCGCGATCCGCACCAGCCCGTTGATCACCCGGTCCATGGCGTCGCCGCCGGAGGGGTCGGTCAGGTTGGCGAGCAGCTTGAGCACGAACCGCATCAGCATCGGGTGGGTCAGGCCGCGGTCGGCCGCGATCCGCATCACCGTCGGATTGCCGATCAGCTTCACGAACGCCCGGCCCAGCGTGTAGTAGCCGCCGTAGGTGTCCTTCAGCACCTGCGGGTAGCGGTGCAGCGCCCGCTCCCGCCCGCCCACCGTGGTGCGGCCCAGCGCCTGGGCGATCACCTCCGCCGCCAGCGCGCCGGACTCCATGGCGTACGCGATGCCCTCGCCGTTGAAGGGGTTCACCATGCCGCCGGCGTCGCCCACCAGCAGCAGCCCGCGGGTGTAGTGCGGCTTGCGGTTGAAGCCCATCGGCAGCGCGGCCCCGCGCACCGGCCCGCGCTGGCCCTCGGCGGTGTAGCCCCACTCCTCGGGCATGCTCGCCGTCCAGGCCCGCAGCAGCTCCCGGTAGTCGATGGTGCTGAAGGCGGAGCTGGTGTTCAGCAGGCCCAGGCCGACGTTCGAGGTGCCGTCGCCCATGCCGAAGATCCAGCCGTAGCCCGGCAGCAGCTTGGGATTGGCCGGATCCCGGCGGTCCCACAGCTCCAGCCAGGACTCCAGGTAGTCGTCGTCGTGGCGCGGCGATTCGTAGTACGTGCGCACCGCCACGCCCATCGGCCGGTCCTGGCGGCGGTGCAGCCCCATCGCGAGGGACAGCCGGGTCGAGTTGCCGTCCGCCGCCACGACGAGCGGGGCGCGGAAGACCGCCGGGCGCCGGCCCGGGCCGACCTTCGCCCGGACGCCGACGATCCGCCCGGTGCGCGGGTCCAGCACGGGATCGGTGACGTTGGTCTGCTCGTACAGCCGTGCCCCGGCCTTGACGGCCTGCCGGGCGAGCAGCTCGTCGAAGTCCTCGCGGCGGCGCACCAGCCCGTAGTCCGGGTAGCTCGCCAGGTCCGGCCAGTCCAGCTCCAGCCGGGTGCCCCCGCCGATGATCCGCAGGCCGCGGTTGCGCAGCCAGCCCGCCTCCTCGGAGACGTCGATGCCCATGGCGATCAGCTGCTTGGTGGCCCGCGGGGTGAGGCCGTCGCCGCAGACCTTCTCCCGGGGGAAGGAGGTCTTCTCCAGCAGCGCCACGTCCAGACCGGCCTGGGCCAGGTGGTAGGCGGTCGTCGAACCGGCGGGGCCGGCGCCGACCACGACGACGTCCGCCGTGTACTCGTTCGGCTCGCCCGGCTCCGGCGCGGCCGACTCCGGCGCGGCCGACTCGCCCGGTGCGGCCGACTCGCCCGGCGCGGCAGCGTCGGCCGGCACCGCGTCCTGCGGCGCCGCGGCGTCGGCCGACGGGGTCGGGGCGGGCGTGGGCTGGGCGGGCGTGGGCTGGGCGGTGGACCCGGACGCGGCGTCGCTCGTCGGCTCCGCCGCTCCAGCGGCCTCGGCTTTCTCGGTCATGCGTTAGCTCCCTCGCGGTGGCCTACCGGGACGGCGGTCGCGTGCCGCCGCTGTCCGCCGGGAGGTACCCGCCGGCGGGCCGGCGGCCACGGCCCACCCGATCATCCTCCCATCGGGGGCCCGGGCGGAACGGACGGTCCCCGCCACGCCGACCACCGCCACCGCGCTCCGCCGCCCACGGACCGTCACCGCCCGCCGCCGCGCCCGGACCGGCCGACGCCGCTACACCCGGGCGGAGATCAGCGCGTGGGTGCCGGCGGAGCGCCACCGCGGGCCGGTGGCGTCCAGCGCGGCCAGCGTCTCCCCGGCGACCCCGACCAGCACGTCCGACTTCAGCGTGCGCAGCGCCACCAGCGGCCCCGGGAAGTAGTCGGTGCGCTCGGCGAACGGCGTCGTGCCCGGCCAGGCCCGGTCCCCCACCAGCCGCCGGTAGTTCAAATCGCCCTTGAAGATGGTCAGCGACGCCCCGGCGAACTCCACGCGCATCTCCTCCGGCATGTCGCGGTACGCCAGCGGCGCGCAGGAGAAGCCGTGCGCCCGGATCCGCAGCCGCCCGTCCCCCATCGCCTCCCACAGCCGCGCCCCGACGGCCGCCGCCGCCCCCGGCGCGGCGGCCAGCCGGCGCAGCCCGGCGAGCACGTCGGCCGTCGTGGCGTCCGAGACGAAGTACGGATGGGGCTTCACGTGCAGCAGCACCTCGGCGGCCAGGCCGGAGCGCAGCAGGTGGTCGACCAGCGCCAGGTCGGGCAGGAGTTCCGGGCCGGCGTTGTCGGCGACCAGGCAGACCCGGCCCGGCGCGCCGTCGCGCAGCGCCTTCCACACCAGGTCGCGGTCGTCGACCAGCAGGTCGCGCACCAGGGCCGGCTCGTCGCCCACCCCGGCCACCTCGCCCTGCCGCGCCGAGACCCGGAACGCCAGGTCGGCGCGGTTGCCCCACAGCGAGGACAGCACCAGCGCGGCGCCGCGCTCGTCCTCGCTGAGGTCCTCCAGCGCGTCCAGCGCCGCCAGCTCCGCGTCGACGCCCTCGCCGGCCAGCTCGGCCCGCTTGACCGGCTCGAACGGATCGACCCCACGCCACGGCCCCGGGCCGAAGTACCCGACGGCCGCGAGCAGCCGCCGGTAGAAGTAGCTCTCCGCCCACAGGAACGGAACGTCCGTCCAGCGCCGGCCGTAGTGCCCCCGCCCCCACTCCTCCCAGCGCCGCCAGGAGGTGTGGTCGGGGGCGTCGTCCGGCTCGATCGGCCGCAGCACGCCGTCGTCGGCGCACTCGCTCGACAGCTCGTCGAGCGCCCGGCGCTGCTCCGGCCCGTACGGCAGCCCCTCCGCGACCTGGCGCAGCAGCTTGGGGTGGCGCTCGTGCAGGACGCGCCAGGCGAGCGTCCCCGGCTCGTCACCCCTGATCGACGGCGCCTCGTCGGCGGTGCTGCCCGGCTGGCCGGTGGCGTGTGTCTCCATGGGGAACCACCGTAGACGGCTCGTCAGGCGGCCGGGCGGTAGGCCCGGTGCAGGGCGACGACGCCGCCGGTGAGGTTCCGCCACGCCACCCGGCTCCAGCCGGCGGCGCCGAGCACGGCGGCCAGCTCCCGCTGGTCGGGCCAGGCGCGGATGGACTCCGCCAGGTAGACGTACGCCTCGGGGTTGCTGCTGACCATGCGCGCCACCGGCGGCAGCGCCCGCATCAGGTACTCGACGTAGACGGTCCTGAAGGCCGGGTTCACCGGGCGGCTGAACTCGCACACCACGATGCGCCCGCCCGGCCGGGTCACCCGCAGCAGCTCGCGCAGCGCCGCGTCGGTGTCCTGCACGTTGCGCAGCCCGAAGGAGATGGTCACGGCGTCGAAGACGGCGTCGGCGAAGGGCAGCCGGGTGCCGTCGCCGGCGACGAACGTCAGGTCCGGGTGGCGCTCGCGCCCCCGCCGCAGCATGCCGAGCGAGAAGTCGCAGGGGACGACCTGCGCGCCGGCGTCCCGGAAGGGCAGCGAGGAGGTCCCGGTGCCGGCGGCCAGGTCGAGGACCCGCTCACCCGGGCGCGCCCCGACCGCCTCGGCCACCTGGCGCCGCCAGGACCGGGCGCGCCCCAGCGACAGCACCTCGTTGGTCAGGTCGTACCGGGCGGCGACGTCGTCGAACATCGAGGCGACATCGGTCGGCTTCTTGTGCAGCGATGCAACGGTCACGGCGGCCATTGTCCACCCCGCCCCGCACCGGCCCCGACACCCGGGTCCGAACGGGCGACGCGCCCCGCGCCGACACGCTGGTCCGAACGGGCGACGCGCGCCCCGGGGCCGAGCGGCCGACGCGCCCCGGGAATCCGGCGGCGGCACGCGGTGTTGCGGCTTGCGTCCGCTCGCCGGCGAACGGACGTCCGCCCCCGCCCGGGCTCCCGCCGGCGCCCGAGCCCCACGAACCGGAGAACGCCCGTGAAGGTCGAGATCTACAGCGACGTCGCCTGCCCCTGGTGCTATGTCGGCACGGAGCGCCTCAACCGGGCGCTCGGCGCGTTCCCCGGCGCGGACCAGGTCGAGGTGGTCTTCCGCCCGTTCCAGCTCGCCCCGGAGGCCTCCACCACGCCGCGTCCGATGAGCGAGGCGCTGCGGGAGAAGTTCGGCGACATGGCGGCCGTGCGCGCGGCCCACGAGCGGCTGGCGGCGCTGGGGGCGGCCGAGGGGATCGCGTTCGACTTCGAGTCCGCCCAGTCGGTCAACACCTTCACCGCCCACCGGCTGCTCTGGCTGGCCGAGCGCGAGGGCGGGGCCGCCACGCAGCGCCGGCTGAAGACGGCGCTGCTGCGCGCCCAGTTCACCGAGGGCGCGGACGTGGGCGACCCCTCGGTGCTGGTGGAGCGCGCCGTGGCGGCGGGGCTGGACCGCGAGCGGGTCACCGCCTTCCTGGCCGGGGACGAGGGTGCCGCCGAGGTCGCCCGGCAGATCGACGAGGCCCGGCGGATCGGGGTGACCGCCGTGCCCACGTTCGTCTTCGAGGGCACCTGGGCCGTGCAGGGGGCGCAGGAGGCGTCGGTCATGCTCCAGGTCCTCGAACAGGTCGCCGCCGAGCTGGCCCGGGACGACGACCCGCGCCAGGGTGCCGCCACCGGGACGGACGCCGCCACCGCGGGCCGCCAGGGCCACGACCACGCCGGCGGGGACGACGCCTGCGCCGACGGCGTCTGCGCGGTCTGACCCGCCGGCTCGCCCACCACCGAGCGCCCCCTCCGAGCAGCCGGCCTGCCCGAGCGCCCCGCCCGGGCGGGCCGGCCTAAGGGGCCGCACCGCGGGGCCGTTGTCGGTGCCGCCCGTCACAATGGGCGCGTGCGCTTCGCGATCCTGGGCACGACCGAAGCCCGCCGGGACGACGGCACCCCCGTGCCGCTCGGCGGGGCGCGGCTGCGCGCCCTGCTCGCGGCCCTCGCGCTCCACCCCGGCCGGGAGGTCCCCAGCGCCACGCTGATCGACGCCATCTGGCCGGACGATCCCCCGCAGGCCGCCCTCCGGGCCCTGCAGGCGCTGGTGGGTCGGCTGCGGCGCGCCCTCGGACCCGGCGTGGTCCTGTCCGGCCCGCACGGCTACCGCCTCGCCGCCTCCCGCGAGGAGGTGGACTACCACCGCTTCGTCCGGCTCTGCGGCGACGGCACCCGCGCCCTGGACTCCGGCGACGCCGCCGGGGCCGTCGAGCTGCTGCGGGAGGCGCTCGCCCTGTGGCGCGGCCCGGCCTTCGCCGACCTGCCGCACGGCCCCGGGCGGGACGGCCCGGCCGCCCGCGCCGAGCAGCACCGGCTGACGGCCGTCCGGGGCCGGGTCGCGGCCGAGCTGCGCCTCGGCCGGTCGGACGCCTGCCTGCCCGAGTTGCGGCAGCTCGTCGCCGAGCATCCGCTGGACGAGACGCTGCACGTCCTGCTGATCCGCGCGCTGCGGGACTCCGGGCGCTCCGCGGACGCGCTGACGGCCTGGGAGGAGGCCCGCCGCCGGCTGGCCGACGAACTCGGCGCCGACCCCGGCCCCGAGCTGCGCCGACTCCACCGGGAGCTGCTGGCAGCGCCCCCCGCGGCGGGCGGCGACGCCGGGGATCCCGCCGCGGGATGGCCGGCGGCGGGGGCTCCGGGGGCGGCGCCCACCCGCCCGTCGGGCGCCAGGCGCAGCGCCGTGGTCGTCCACACCCCACACACGCCACACACGTCCCCCGCAGCACACCGGCCGAACGGCCCCCGGACGCCGCCGGCGCCCCGCACCCCACCGGTGCCACCGGCGCCACCGGAACCCGAGGCGCCCGGGGCGCCGGGCACCCCGCGGACCGTCCCCGGCAACATCCGCCTCCCGCTGACCAGCTTCGTCGGCCGGGAGGAGGACCTCGCCGCGCTCCACCGCGCCCTCACCACCGCCCGACTCGTCACCCTCGTCGGCCCAGGCGGCTCCGGCAAGACCCGGCTCTCCCTGCACGCCGCCCGCGCCCTGGCCGACTCCCCCGACTCCGGCCCGGCCGCCGACGGCGCCTGGTTCGCCCCGCTGGCCGCGCTCGACGACGGCACGGCCGTCCCCGGAGCCGTGCTGAGCGCACTGGGGCTGCGCGACACCGTGCTGCGCCCCGACGGGCAACGGCACGAGCTGCCGCCACCCACCCTCGACCGCGCCCCGACCGCCACGCCCACCGAACCCGCCCAACCCACCGCCCCCTCGCCCCCCTCCCCGCCCGCCCCTCCCGGCGGGCACCGCGCGGTCGCCAACCTGATCGCCTACATCGCCGACCGCCGGATCCTGCTCGTCCTGGACAACTGCGAGCACGTCATCCAGGGCTGCGCCGAACTGGTGGAGGCCCTGCTGAGCGACTGCCCCCGCCTCACCGTGCTGGCGACCAGCCGCGAGCCGCTGGGCATCCCCGGCGAGGTGGTGCGCCCCGTCGATCCGCTGCCCACCGCCAGCGCCATGCGGCTGCTGGCCGAACGCGGCGCGGCGGCCCGCCCCGGCTTCACCCCGGCCGTGGATCCGGCCGCGGCCGAGGAGATCTGCCGGCGGCTCGACGGCCTGCCGCTGGCCATCGAGCTGGCCGCCGCCCGGCTGCGCAGCCTCACCCCGCGCCAGATCGCCGACCGGCTCGACGACCGATTCCACCTGCTGACCGGCGGCAGCCGCACGGCGCTGCCCCGCCAGCAGACCCTGCGCGCGGTGGTCGACTGGAGCTGGGGGCTGCTCGAACCCGCCGAACGCGCCCTGCTCCGCCGGCTGTCGGTGTTCTCCGGCGGCTGGACGCTGGAGGCCGCCGAGGACGTCTGCGCCGACCCGTCCCCCGAGCCCGGGGACCCCGCCGCGCTCCCCCGCTGGAGCGTGCTCGACCGGCTCTCCTCGCTGGTGGACAAGTCGCTGGTGGTCGCCGACCAGCCCGAGCCGCCGGGCCGGCACGGCCCGGCGGACCCGCGCGGCACCGCCACCCGCTACCGGATGCTGGAGACCATCGCCGAGTACGCCACCGAACGCCTGCACGACGCCGGCCACGATGCGGAGCGGCGGGGCGTCCAGGCCCGGCACGTGCGCTGGTACCGGCGGCTGGCCGTCACCGCCGACCGACGGCTGCGCGGCCCCGAGCAACTGGCCTGGATGGCCCGGCTGGAGGTGGAGCTGGACAACGTCCGCACCGCCCTGGACCGGGCCGTGGCCGACGGCGACGAGTCCGAGGCGCTGCTCCTGGTGCTGGGCATGGCGTGGTTCTGGTCGCTGCGCGACTACGTCCCGGAGGCCCGCGCCTGGGTCGCGCGCGTCGGCGCCATGGGACCGGACCCGCTGGCCCCCGGCGCGCCGCCGCCGCGCCCCGTGCCCACCAGCCCGCTGGACCACGAGCCCCCGCTCACCGGGGAGGTGCTGCTGGAGGCGCGCCGGGCGATCCGCATGATGGTGCTGGTCACCTTCGACGACAGCTACCGCCTGCCCCCGGCCCTCACCGGCGCGCTCCGCCGCGCCTACCACCCCGGCCTGCCGCAGGCCGGCCGCATGCCGGGCATGATGTGGCCGCTGACCCTCTTCGTGGAGGGCGAGCGCGCCGAGGGGTTCCTGCAGGCGCTGGACGATCTGGTGGCCACCTGCCGCCGGTTCGGTGGCCCGTGGGAGACCGCCTTCGCCCTGATGCTGCGCGCCAAGATCAGCGGACACCTCTCGACCGAGGCGGCCAAGGTCGAGCACAGCGCCGAGGAGGCGCTGGAGCTGTTCACGGAACTGGGCGACCGCTGGGGCATCGCCGAGTCACTGGAGGAGGTCGCCGACGCGGCGGCGCGACGCGGGGACTTCGACGCCGCGCTGGTGCCGCTGCTGCGTGCCGCCCGGCTGGCCGAGGAGCTGGGTGTGCGTCAGCAGCTCCCGCTGATCCACTGCCGCACGGCCGAGGTGCTGCTGGCGCTGGAGGACCTCGACGGCGCGGAGCACCGGGTGCGGCTGGCGCTGTCGCTGGCCATGGACCTCGGCCGGCGCGCCTGGGACTCCGTCACCTACGGCCGCTTCCTCATGGCACAGATCCTCGCCCTGCGGGGCGACCCGGCCGGCGGGCGGCGGATGGCCGAACGCGCCCTGGCGTCCGCCGAACTGGGCTCGCCGCCGGTGGTGTTCACCGTGATGCTGCTGGCCCTCCAGGCGTGGTGCGCCCTGTGCGAGGGGCGGGCCGCCGACGGGTTGGCCCTGGCCCGGCGCACGGTGCGGGAGCACCGGGCCGGGCCGCTCTTCCCGGACACCACGGACATCCTGGGATCGGTGCTGGCGGTGGGGGCGTGCGCGCTGGCCGCGATGGCCACCGCCCCGGCGGCCCCTGCCGTCTCGGAGGCCCCGGCGGCCCCGGCGGCCCCGGCGGCGCTGCCACGGCGGGAGGACGCGCGGCGGGCCGCCGTGCTGCTCGGTGCGGCGCCTCCCCAGGACGGCGCGGAGACCCCGCTGCCGGTGCGCCGCTGGGCAAAAGGTTTCACCGAGGAGGCCGCCGACGCGCTGCGGCGGGTCCTCGGCGAGGAGGAGTTCGACGAACTGTGCGAGCGGGGCCGCGGCCTGTCCGCCAGTCAGGCCGCGGCGCTGCTCGCCGAGCCGCCCGAGGGCTGACCGGCCTCGGCCCGGACGTGATCCACCTCGGTCGCCCGGACGTGACCGGCCATCGCCCGGACGTGATCCGGTTGGGCCGCCCGGCAGGCGGATCAGACCGCCCGCTGGAACCGGCGCACCGCCAGCGGAGCCGCCACCACCGTGATGCCGACGATCCACACCAGCGACCAGGTCAGCGGACCGGCCACCTCACCGCCGTTGACCAGAACCCGACAGGCGTCGGCCACCAGCGACATCGGGTTGACGTCGGCGAACGCCTGCAGCCAGCCCGGCATGGTCTCCACCGGCGCGAAGATGGAGCTGCCGAACTGCAGCGGCATGAGCACCAGCATGCCGATGCCCTGCACCGCCTGCGGGCTGTTCAGCGTGAGCCCCATCAGCAGGAAGATCCAGGACAGCGCCGTGCCGAACAGGCAGATCAGCGCCAACGCCACCAGCAGGTCCAGCGGCGAGGTCTGGATCCGCAGGCCGAGCACCATCGCGAAGCCGATCAGGATCAGCTGGCTGACCAGCATCCGGCCGAGGTCGGTGAACACCCGGGCGACCAGCACCGAGGAGCGGGCGATCGGCATGGAGCGGAAACGATCCATCACACCGAGCTTGATGTCGGCGTTGATCGCCGACCCCACGCTCATCGACACCATGATCCCGGTCTGCGCCATCAGCCCCGGCACCAGGTACTGCAGGTAGTCCTCCCGGTCGCCGGCGATCGCGCCGCCGAAGACGTACACGAACATCGCCGTGAAGATGATCGGCATCGCCACGGCGTCGAACAGCTGCTCCGGATCCGCGCGGATCAGCAGCACGTTGCGGCGCGCCAGGGCGAGGGTGTGGCGCACGTTGCCACGCAGCCCGATGCGGCCGGAGTCGTCGCTCCGCCCGCCGCCGGCGGCGGGACGCCCCGCCCCGGAGCCGTGGGCACCGGACTGCTCAGCGGTCTCGACCGCGTTGGTCTGGGTCGACAGGGTCGCACTCACGCCCGCTCCTCCTCACTGCCGTCGCCGTCCGCCGGCGTCGCGGCGTCGTGCGGGCGCTGCCCGGTGAGGGTGAGGAACACCTCGTCCAGGGTGGGCCGCACCGTGTCGATCCGGGCGATGCCGAACCCGCGCGCGCCGAGCGTGCCGATCACGGCGGTGAGCTGCTCGTCCGAGGTCAGCGGCGCGGTCAGCAGGGAACGGTCGGGCTCGATCGCCGCGCCCGTCACGCCGACGCCGGCCAGCGCCTCGGCCATCGCGTCCAGTTCCTCCGGGCGCGTCGGGCGGAGCCGCAGGACGCTGCCGCCCACCCGGTCCTTCAGTTCCTCCACGGTGCCCTCGGCGACCACCCGGCCGCGGTCGATCACCGTGATGGCGTCGGCCAGCGCCTCCGCCTCCTCCATGTACTGGGTGGTGAGGAAGACGGTGGTGCCGGTGCCGACCAGCCGCCGAACCTCGTCCCACACCTCGCCGCGGGTGCGCGGATCCAGGCCGGTGGTGGGCTCGTCCAGGTAGAGCACCTGCGGCTCGCCGACCAGGCTGGCGGCGAGGTCCAGGCGGCGGCGCATGCCACCGGAGTAGTTCTTCGCCCGGCGGCCGGCCGCCTCGGTGAGCGAGAACCGCTCCAGCAGTTCGTCCGCCCGCGCCCAGGCCGCCTTGCGCGGGAAGTCCAGCAGGCGGGCGATGAGGTAGAGGTTGTCCCGGCCCGTCAGCGACTCGTCGACGGAGGCGTACTGGCCGGTCAGGCCGACGGAGCGGCGCACCTGCTTGGCCTGGCGGACGACGTCGTACCCGGCGACGGTCGCGGTGCCGCCGTCCGGCTTGATCAGCGTCGCCAGGATGCGCACCAGGGTCGTCTTGCCCGCCCCGTTCGGGCCGAGCAGCCCGAGGACGCTGCCGGTGGGGACGGCGAGGTCGACACCGTCCAGCGCCCGGTTCTCGCCGAACGTCTTGACCACGCCGCGCACCTCGACGGCCGCGGGGGCGTTCCCCGCCCGGGCGCCAGTGGTCGCACGCGCCGTCGGGCCGGCGGCGGCCTTCCCGGGCGGATCACAGGCGTGCACCGGCGGGGGGCTGGTCGCGCCCGAAGGGCCTCCCGCCGCTGTGGTGAGGGTCGAATCACTCATGCCGTCCAGCCTCGGGGCCCGCGTCAACAAACCGCCGACATCCCGGCTACACGGCGGCTACACCCCGGCGACGGGCGTGTGGCTGCTGGATCGCGGTGACGGGCGTGTGGCTGCTGGAACCCGGCGAGGGGCGTTCCGCCTGCCGATTCCCTGCGACGGGCGTACGGCTGCTGGATCCCCGCGACGGGTGTATGACTGCTTAATGCCCTTCCGCCGCCCAGTGCCCGGGGCTTTCCCGGGTGGTTAGCTCAGAGCGCCACGGGACGCAAGAGGGCCGCCCGCCCCTGTGGATATCCCAGCACCCCCCTGGTCAACAGGGGTAACCCGCCACCAGGCACTCACGCAAGAGGGCTCCTCCACCCTGTGGAAAACCCAGCACCCCCCTGGTCAACAGGGGTAACCCGGCGCGGCCCATCGGTGCAAGAGGCCATCTCCACGCTGTGGAAAACCCGCAATTCCCGAACGAGGAACATCCCCGCCACGAGCCTCACCCACGAGCGAACGGCCCACCGGCAGACATCCCCCGGAACACCCTCCGCCCGCGAACATGCCGCCGGGACACCGGCTACGTCACGGTGTCCCGGGGTGGCTCTTCGATGTTCCCCTGGCGGGCGTCCCTCTCCTCGACCGGGCCCGCTCGGGCGACCGCCCGCCACCCGGCCGCGGCCCGGCTCAGCGGTGCAGCGCCCGGCGGATGCTCCGGATCATCCCGGAGGCCCCGTGCGTGGCGGAGGTCCGGCGCGCATACGGCCGCATCGGCCGGGCAGCCGGGCGCCGGGTGCGGTGGCCGGCACCGCCGCCGTAGAACCGGCCGGCCACGGAGCGCCGCGCGGTCCGCCGTCCGGCCCCCATGGCTGCCCGGCCCGTGCCAGCCCGGCCGGCCACCCGCCGCAGAACGCTCTCGACGATCGTCGTCATACGCATGGTCTGCCTCCTGGTCGAGGCCGCGTCGCGCGCCCTCAAGAGTCCGGAATGAATCGCGAAGAAAGCGACAATTCCACGTCTATACCTTCATATCGGTCTGAGCAGACGCCTTCCCAGTCGAACCCCGCGTATGCCTGCCCGCGCGAACGTCTCGCGTCCGCCCGGCGTGCACCCCGGACGAGGACGCCCCCGGACGAGGACGCCTCCGGACCAGGACGCCCCCGGACCAGGACGCCCGTCACGCCCGGCGGTGCACCAGCCGCCCACCCAGCACGGTGGCCACACACCGCCCGGCGGCCCCCTCCACAAGCACGCCCCACGGATCGGCGCCGGGCGGAACGGACACGTCGAAGACGGCCAGGTCCGCCCGCGCCCCGGGGCGCAGCACCCCGATGGCGCCCTCGGTCACGTCCCCGTCGCCCAACCCCATCGCGGCAGCGCCGCCACGGGTCATCGCCTCCACCAGCCGGCGCTCCAGGTCCGGCGAAGCGTACCCCTGCCGACGCGCGAGGTCCCGGGCCGCCAGCGCCTCCTCCCACAGGTCCAGCGACGGGGTCGACGCCAGCGAGTCCGTACCGACCGCCAGCGGCACCCCCTCCGCCAGGTAGTCGGCGAGCGGAGGCTCCCCCGCCCCCAGCAGCGCGTTCGAGCGCACGCACACCGCCACGGCCGTCCCCCGCGCCGCCAGCAGCTTGCGGTCCTCGGCGGCGCAGTGCGTGCCGTGCGCCACGTGCACGTCCGGGCCGAGCGCGCCGATGCCGTCCAGGTACGCCGGCGGCGTCAGCCCGCACCCGCCGGACGCCTCCAGCTCCAGCATCGGCACCAGCCCGGCCAACGCCCCCGAGCCGCTGAGCACGTACTCCGCCTCCTCGGGCGTCTCCGCCAGGTGCGGGTGCAGCCGCAGCCCGCGCCCCCGGGCGATCGCGACGCACTCCCGGAAGGCGTCCGTCCCCACCGTGTACGGCGTGTGCGGCGACAGTCCGAGCCGACGCCCGGCCGGTGCCGACGCCAGCGCCCCGAGCAGCGCCTCCCGCTTGACCGCCCAGTTCGCCGGCCCGGCCGAGACGACCTCCAGGTACGACACCCCGGCCAGCCCGGACCGCGCCGTGGTCACCAGCACCTCCGGGTCGGTCACCACGTCCGCCGCGGCCGTCGTCCCGGTCCGCAGCAGCGCGTGGATCCCGCGCCGCGTGCTCTCCTGCCACGCGGTGGCGTCGAACCGCGCCCGCATCGCGGAGAGCCGCCGGATCCACTCGGGGAACGCCAGGTCGCCGGCGGCCAGCTCGGCGAAGTCGGAGTACTGCAGGTGCGCGTGGGCGTTCACCAGCCCGGGCATCAGCACCCCGGGCCACCGCCGCACCCGCGCCCGGGGGAACCGCTCCCGCAGCTCCCCCTCCTCCCCCACCGCCACGACGCCGGCCCCCTCCACGGCCACCGCCCCGTCACGGACGGCCCCGGCCCCGCCCACCATGCTCAGCACCACCGGCGCCGCGTGAATCGTCAACATGCCCACGATTCTCCGCGACGCCCGGCGGGGCGCCCCGTCTCGCCCGCCCTGGAGCGTTGCCGACGACCGTTGCCGACGAGCTTCGCCGACAAAGGCGGAAGCCCGCGGCGTCCACGGGTGGGTTCCGTGGACACCGCGGGCTCCGGTGTCAGTGGTGCGGGGCTGGGCTGGGTGCTCAGGCCGCGGTGTTGTTGGCGGAGCGGCGCTTGGTGGCGTAGAAGGCCATGCCGCCACCGAGGACGACCAGGGCGCCGGCGACACCGATCAGGGTCGGGGTCATGGAGGAGCCACCGGTCTCGGCCAGCTGCGGGCCCGGGTCGTTGCCGCCGGCGCTACCGGCCGGGGACTCGGACGGGGTCGGGGAGGCGGTCTCCTCTTCCTCCTCCTCGACCTCCGAGGTGATCGTGAAGTCGTAGTAGGCGAGGGTGAGCGGCTCGCTCACGCCCGGCACGGCGACCGTGATGTCGACGTTGAAGAGGGCGTCGGCGTCGACGTCGCCCAGGGTGGCCGGGATGTTCACCTCGGACAGCGCGCCCGCCGCGAAGTCCGCGTAGCTCAGGGTGATCTCGTCCGCGGAGGCGGAGTTGACGGTACCGCCGAGCGACGGGGTGCCGGGCTCACCGAAGGTCAGGTTGTCGATCGTGGTCAGCGTGACGGTGACGTCGCTGACGTCGAACTGCGTCGGGTTGTTCACGGAGAACTCGATGCCGCCGTCGATGGCGCCGGTCTCCGCGTCGATCGAGAAGAGCTCCTGGGTGTTGGCGTCGAACGCCCAGGCCTCCTCGTGGAAGAAGACCTCGGTGATGGTCTCGTAGTCCGCGTCGGTCAGCTCCTCGGGGGTCTTGCCCAGGAGGCCGGCGAGCCAGTTGAGGAGGGCCTCGTCCTCGGGGGTGAGCTCCCACTCCTCCTCGCTGGCGCCCTCGTCCAGGCTCTCCAGCGCACCCTCCAGACCCTCGGTGGCGCCGTCCTCGGTCTCGGAGGCGGCGTCGTCCTCGGTGCCCTCCTCAGAGGTGTCCTCCTCGGAGGTCTCCTCGGTGTTCTCCTCGGAGGTGGTCTCCTCGGTCTCCTCGGTGGTCTCCGTGCCGTCCTCGGTCTGCGGCGCGGCGGCGCCGGGGGCGACCGCGGCGTTGTCCGGGGTGGTGCCCTCGGCGGCGGTGGCGACACCGGCGAAGCCGATGACCTGCGCCGCGGCGAAGGCGGCGATGGCGGTGGCCGTGGCGGCGGTGCGCCGGGCCTTGGTGGTGCGTGCCAGAGACATCGTCTGGTACCCGTCCCCTCGATCGTTCAAATGTCGTGTGTCGGTCGCGGCGGACTCCTCGCGCATCCGGATTCGCGTCGCCACCACTGCGCGCGCCGCAGGCGCTCCGCGGGTGCCCGGGGCTGCTCGTACGGCGCGGTGGCGGCTGGGCGGGCCGGCCACTCCCCCCGAAGTCGGGGGCCGGCCTCCTTTACTCCGCTCAACCGATGAGCGCATTGGTAGCACAACTTTCGGACGGCCTGAAGGTTTCCATTACGTCCGACAAAAGGGACAAAGCGTTACATAGCGCAGCGAGGGCACCGCCCACCGCCCTTGTTACCTGGGGTCACAGGCGGATTCGGCGGCATCCGAGGTCAGAGCGGTATCGGGCCACGCTGTTCCAGAACCGTTACACGGTGGCACGCGGGCGCACCCGCGCGAGACGTGCTGGAGGGGGCGGAGCGCGCGCGTGGCCGGATCCATGAGTCCTCCGCGCGGGGGCCGCGCGGAAGGGCCGGTGAATGGTGAACGGACAGTGATCGACGGCCGGTCGAACGACGCTCGAACGAGAAGGCGCGGGGCCGGCTGGCGGTCGCCCGGACCGGGGCGGGCGGGACGGCGGACCCGCGGGAGCGCCCCACGCCCCGGGAGGGCGACGTCGGCGCAGGTCAGCGGTGGATCGGAGGGCCGGGCGGAGGGCGGAAGGGGCTCGCGCGGAGGGTCACCGGAAGGGTGCGGACGGGTGCGGTGGACCGGTCCATAGTGATGATCACAATCACTGGCCGGGCAGAGCCCCCCGTGCTACGCTCGGCCCTAGTTGCAGTTCGGTTTCCCTTGCAGTACTTGAAGCCTGCGGAGCATGTAACCGCAGGCTTCTGCGGTTTCAGAGCTTTGAGCGGTTTCCGAGCGGGGCGATCTCGCAGCGACCCGGGATCCACGAGGTGTGGTTTCCGACGCGTAGCAAAGCAGGAGTAGACATGGCCACCGGAACCGTGAAGTGGTTCAACGCCGAAAAGGGCTTCGGCTTCATTGCCCAGGACGGCGGCGGCCCCGACGTCTTTGTCCACTACAGCGCGATCAACGCCACGGGCTTCCGCTCGCTCGAGGAGAACCAGGCCGTGACCTTCGACGTCACGCAGGGCCCGAAGGGCCCGCAGGCGGAGAACGTCACCCCCGCCTGATCCATCGCGCCCAGCAGTTCCACCAAGGAGGGCCCGCACCGCGCACGCGATGCGGGCCCTCCTGCCGTTCCCCCGGGCGCTGTCGGCAGGCAACGGCGACTTGGACCGGTAACGGCGACCAGCACCGCGAACGGCGACGGCCCGCCCCACCAGGGGACGGGCCGTCGCCGTCAGTCGTCGTCCGGCCGTCGCTCGTCTTGCGACCGTCGGTCGTCTTCCGGCCGTCAGGCGGTGGCCGGAACCGGCTGCTGCTTGCCGCTCTCCGAGACGGAGGCGGGGGCGTCCGCGTCACGCAGCAGGTCGCCGCTCGGGTGGTCGAACTTCTCGCGGTCCAGGATGCCCTCGGTGCTCGCCACCAGGACCGGCACCACGGCCTGCCCGGCGACGTTGGTGGCGGTGCGGACCATGTCCAGGATCGGGTCGATCGCCAGCAGCAGGGCGACGCCCTCCAGCGGCAGGCCCAGGGTGCTCAGGGTGAGGGTGAGCATCACGATGGCACCGGTCAGGCCGGCGGTGGCGGCCGAGCCGATCACGGAGACGAAGGCGATCAGCAGGTAGTCGCCCACGCCCAGGTTCACCCCGAAGACCTCGGCCACGAAGATCGCGGCCAGCGCCGGGTAGATCGCGGCGCAACCGTCCATCTTGGTGGTGGCGCCGAACGGGACGGCGAAGGAGGCGTACTCACGCGGGACGCCCAGGCGCTCGGTGACCCGCTGGGTGACCGGCATGGTGCCCACCGAGGAGCGGGAGACGAACGCCAGCTGGATGGCCGGCCAGGCGCCGCGGAAGAAGTTCAGCGGGTTCACCCGGGCCACGGTGGCCAGCAGCAGCGGGTAGACGCCGAACAGCACCAGCGCGCAACCGATGTACACGTCCAGGGTGAAGGTGGCCAGCGGCGCCACCAGGTCCCAGCCGTAGGTGGCGACGGACTTGCCGATCAGGCCGAGGGTGCCCAGCGGGGCCAGCCGGATGACCCACCACAGGGCCTTCTGCACCAGCTCCAGCACGCTGCGGGCGAGGTTCAGGAACGGTGCGGCCTTCTCCTCGCCGACGGCCAGGGCGGCGAAGCCCAGCACGGCGGCGATGAAGACGATCTGCAGCACGTTCACCTCGGTGAACGCGGTGACGATGTTGGTCGGGATGATCCCGGTGAGGAAGTCGACCCAGGAGCCGGTGGTCTCCGGCGCCTCGGCGCCCTCGGTGGACAGGCCGGTGCCGGTGCCCGGGCTGGTGACCAGGCCGATCACGATGCCGATGGCGACGGCGATCAGCGAGGTGATCAGGAACCACATCAGCGTGCGGCCGGCGAGGCGGGCGGCGTTGTTGAGGTTCCTGAGGTTGGTGATGCTCACCACGATGGCGGTGAGCACCAGCGGCGGGACGGCGAGCTTCAGCAGCTGGACGAAGATCGCGCCGATCTGCGTCAGGGTCTCGGACAGCCAGGCGGACTCGGTCTCGCGGGCCACGAAGCCCAGCGCGACACCGAGCACGAGGCCCAGCAGGATCTGGACCCAGAACGGGGTCCGCTTCAGGGTGGTCAGCACGTGGGGCGCTCCGTATCGGATGACCGTGCCGCGCGGGGGTCTCCCGGCGGATCGGCCAGTGCGGTGGTGGACACGTCAAGGGGTGCGGTCCGAGGGACGGCGGCCGGCCGGTGGCGAGCGGGTGTCCGACGGTGCGGTGCCGTGGCGCGGGATCGCGCCGGGGCGACGACGGGCGGGTTCCGCCTGTCGCCCGTGGGGCGGCCGGGGCACGCGGGACGGTGCGTCGCTACGGGCGGCGGTGCGGTCCCGGGCCTTGCCAGTCGTTCGCCGTTCGTCCTGCCCGGGGCCGGGCAGGGGGCTTCACTGGGCCAGGGGCCGCGGCCCGGAAGGAGGGCCGGCCGCCGTGGTACAGCAACACGAGCACGGAGGTGCGGCCTGGTGGCACGGGTCGACGAGGCGCCGCGCGTGCCGCGGGCGGAGCCCGGCGGGGCTCGTCAGCGGCGGTGGGGTTTTCGTCGACATCACGCGTATGACAGTAACACCGGCACTTTTAGTTGTTCAAAGCCCCGCTTTGAGACAAGGTTCACTGTCCCGGACGGGCATAAACGCGCCGGGCGGAGCGCGGGCGGCCGGGCGTGCGTCGCGGGCCGCGCCGTCGGGTCCGCGGGCGGGCGTGCTTGACTGGAAGGGTCGGTCCCGGAAGGCCGGTGAACCCGAGCCCGAGAGAGAGAAGCAGGTAGATCCGGTGAAGACCTCGAACGCCGCCCTCCGCTACACCGCGCTGCGGTTCGCCATCTTCCTCGGCTGTTTCGCGGTGGTCTGGCTGCTGGGCTACGTCGGCGTGCTGCCGGTGAGCGGTGAGTCCGGCGCGGTGTTCCTGCTGCTGCTGGCGCTGGTGATCTCCGCGCCGATCAGTTACGTGGTGCTCAGCCGGCAGCGCGACGCGATGTCCGCGCAGATCAGCGAGCGGGTGTCGCGGACGCGCAACCGCCTGGCGGCCGACGCCGCCGGGGAGGACGCCGCGGACGAGGCGGCCCGTCGCGCGGCGGCGCGGGAGGCCGGCAAGAAGGACGAAGCCGAGGGCTGAGCGCGGCTGCATTCGGATGGCGCGCGGGCCGACGGGAAGAGCTGGCGGGCCAGCCCGCAGGGAGAGCTGGGGCGGCTGGGCCGGGCGTGGCTGGGGCCGGGCCGGCCCGGCTACGCGGCGGTGAGGAACATCCCGGCCGTCAGCCCGACCGCGAAGGTCAGCTCGCTGAGCCCGGTGTCCCGCAGGACGGGTATCAGCGCCCGCCCGGTGGCCCCGCCCAGCACCGGCCGGATGGCGCGGACGGCCAGCGGCACCCCGATCACCATCAGCGCCGCCCACGGGTGGCGCACGCTGATCAGCACGCCCAGCACCAGCGCGCAGCCGACCAGCGCCGTCCACAGCCGGCGGCTGCCGGCGTCCCCCATCCGCACCGCCAGCGTGCGCTTGCCGGACTGCACGTCGGTCGGGATGTCGCGGAGGTTGTTGGCGACGAGCACCGCGCAGGCGTAGCCGCCGACCGCGACGGACGCCGCCACCGCCTCCCAGGAGATGGCGTCGGCCTGCGTGTAGGTGGTGCCGAGGACGGCCACCGGCCCGAAGAAGACGAAGACGAACACCTCGCCCAGGCCGTGGTAGCCGTAGGGGTGCCGCCCGCCGGTGTAGAACCACGCGGCCAGCACGCAGGCGACGCCGGTGGCCAGCAGCCACCAGTGCCCGCTGAGCGCGACCAGGACCAGCCCGGCCACGCCGGCCACGCCGAAGGCGGCGAAGGCGGCGTTCCGGACGGCGTGCGGCGCGGCCACCCGGGAGCCGACCAGGCGCAGCGGGCCGACCCGGACGTCGTCGGTGCCGCGTATGCCGTCCGAGTAGTCGTTGGCGTAGTTGACCCCGACCTGGAGGGCGAGCGCGACGACCAGCGCGAGCAGGGCGCGCGGCAGGGAGAAGCCGCCGAGCAGGGCGGCGGCGCCGCTGCCGGCGAGGACCGGCGAGAGAGCCGTGGGGAGGGTCCTCGGCCGGGCACCTTCGACCCACTGCGCAACCGTTGCCACGTGACTACCTCCTCGGGAACAACCGTCCCATTGTTGCCGACGGGGTGCGCGGCGGAGTGTTCGGGGCTGGGTTCCGTGGGAGGAGGGGGAGTTGGGCGCGTTCGTGGTCAGTCGGCGGTCGCGGCGAGCCGGCGGACGGCCTGCCGGTCCACCTTGCCGAGGCCGGCCAGTCGGGGCAGCCGCTCCACCAGCACCAGCCCGCGGGGCGCCGAGCGGCGCCCGATCCGCCGGCCGACGTGGTCGCGCAGGGCCTCCAGGGTGGGTGCGGCGTCGGTGGAGCGGGGCGCGAGGACGGCCACCACGCGCTGCCCCCACCGCTCGTCCGGCACTCCGACCACCGCGGCCTCCGCGACCGCCGGGTGGTCGGCGAGGGCGGCCTCGACCTCCGCGGGGGCGACGTTGAGGCCGCCCGTGATGATCATGTCGTCGATCCGTCCCAGCACCCGCAGCCGGCCGTCCGCCGTCCAGCGGCCGAGGTCGGAGGTGGCGAAGCGGCCCTCGGGGGTGAGGGCGGCGGCGGTCAGGTCGGGCCGCAGCCGGTAGCCGCCGAAGAGCATCGAGCCGCCGATGGTGATCCGCCCGGGTTCCGCCTCGGCGGTGCCGGCGCCGGCCGGGTCACCGCCCGACGTGCCGGCCGGATCGCTGCGCGGCGGCCCCGCCGGGTCACCGCCCGACGTCCCGGCCGGGGCGCTCTCCAGTCGGACGTCCGCGCAGGCCAGCGGCGTTCCGTCGTAGACGCAGCCGCCGCAGGTCTCCGTCATGCCGTAGGTGACGACGATCCGCACCCCGGCCGCCCGGGCGCGGCGCAGCAGCGACTCGGGGGCCGCGGATCCGCCCAGCAGCACGGCGTCCAGGCCGCCGAGCGCGTCCAGCGCCGGCCCCCCGGCGTCGAGCAGGGTGCCCAACTGGGTGGGGACGAGGGAGGTGTAGCGGCGGGGGCCGGACATCCGCGCGGCCGCGGCGGCGAACGCCTCGGGGGTGAAGCCGCCGCGCAGGTCGACGGCGACCGGTTCGGTGCCGGCCAGCACGGAGCGGGCCACCACCTGGAGGCCGGCGACGTGTGCCGCCGGCAGCGTCAGCAGCCACTGGCCGCCACCGCCGAGGTGGGCGGCGGTGGCCTCGCCCGACGCGGCCAGGGCAGCCGCCGTCAGCAGCACGGCCTTCGGTTCGCCGGTGGAGCCGGAGGTGGGGACGACCACGGCCGCCGGCCGCTCCAGTGGACGGTCCGGCACGACGGCGGCGAGTGCGCGGGCGCGGGCGGCCGGCTCGCCGGGCAGTGGGGCGACGGCCGGGCCGGTGCCGTCGAGCGCGGCGGTGAGGGGCGGCAGGAGGATGGCGGCGGCCGTGGGGCCGTCCGGGACGGTGACCGTGGTCAACGTCGATGGGTTCGTCGCTCCGGTCACCGCTCGGCTTCTCTCCCTCAGTGGCTCTTCCGCCGCCGCACTGCTGACGTCCGGCCACCTTACGGCGGCCGCGCCGCCGGCGCCGCGCCGGGAACGGCTCGCCAGTACACTCAACCGGTCAAGTGACATGGCAGCGTCACAACGGCGGCCGCGACCCGGTCGAACGCCGCGTCGACGCCCTGAACATCTGCTGCCTGACGGGTTGACTAAACCGGTACAGCTCCGGATGCTGTGGGCGGCGTCACTCCGGTGGCTACTTGTTGTGCACACGCCACGACATTTGCCGGCAGGACGCCGCCCGCCCGGACGGCGCGACCCGCACACCTCGGCACCAGCGGCGAAGAGACGCGCAGGTGCGCTTTGACAACGTTGTCGGACCCGCCCGCGCCCGCCCCCACCACCAACCACGCGGAGGAGACATGGACGTCCGCCCCAGCAGACCGCTGCCGCTGGCCGCCGTCGGAGTGATCACGGCCGTGCTCGGTCTGTTCCTCGCCCTCTTCGGCCCCGCCCCGCAGGCCCGGGCCGCCACCGGCATCCACGTGAACAACGGCCGGGTCGTCGAGGCCAACGGGACCGAGTTCGTGATGCGCGGGGTCAACCACGCCCACGCCTGGTACCCCGGCCAGACGAGTTCGCTGGCCGGCATCGCGGCCAAGGGCGCCAACACCGTGCGCGTCGTGCTCAGCAACGGCGACCGCTGGACGGAGACCTCCGCCTCCGAGGTCTCCGCCATCATCGGCCAGTGCAAGCAGAACAAGCTGATCTGCGTGCTGGAGGTGCACGACACCACCGGCTACGGCGAGGACGGCGCCGCCACCACCCTGGACAGCGCCGCCGACTACTGGATCGGCCTCCGGAGCGTGCTGGCGGGCCAGGAGAGCCACGTCATCATCAACATCGGCAACGAGCCCTTCGGCAACAACAACTACGCCGCCTGGACCGACGCCACCAGGAACGCCATCGTCAAGCTGCGCAGCGCCGGCTTCGACCACGCGCTGATGGTCGACGCCCCCAACTGGGGCCAGGACTGGTCCGGGACGATGCGGAACAACGCGGCCTCGGTGTTCGCCTCCGACCCCGACCGCAACACCATCTTCTCCATTCACATGTACGGGGTCTACGACACCGCCGCCGAGGTGCAGTCCTACCTGAACCACTTCGTCGACAACCGGCTGCCGATCGTGGTCGGGGAGTTCGGCGACAACCACAGCGACGGCAACCCCGACGAGGACGCCATCATGGCGACCGCGCAGTCGCTCCGGGTCGGCTACCTCGGGTGGTCGTGGAGCGGCAACGGCAGCGGCGTCGAGTACCTCGACATGGTGAACGGCTTCGACCCCGACTCGCTGACCAGCTGGGGCCAGCGCTTCTTCAACGGCGCCAACGGGATCTCCACCACCTCCCGCGTGGCGACGATCTACGGCGGCACCGGCGGAGGTTCGGGGAGCGGCACCGCGCCGAACGGTTACCCGTACTGCGCCAGCGCCTCCTCCGACCCGGACGGCGACGGCTGGGGCTGGGAGAGCAACCGTTCCTGCGTGGTGCGCGGCGGAGCCGCCGACCGCTGATCACCGACCGCTGATCACCGACCGCCGAGCTGCCGACCGCCCGGCCGTCGTGCGATCGAGGCCGCCGGGCTCGCCCACTCGGGCGAGCTCGGCCGGCCGGGCGCCGGCGTCCTCGCCGGAGACGCGGCCGCGGGACTCAGATCTGGTTGAGGCCGCCGTCGACGTACAGGCTGGAACCGGTGATGAAGCTGCTCTGCTCGGAGGCGAGGAAGGCCACGGCGGCGGCGATCTCCTCCGGGCGCCCGAGCCGGCCCAGCGGCACGTCCGTCGCCAGTTGCCGCTTGAGACCGGCGGCCTGCTCCGGGTCGGCGACGAGCCCCGACAGCCCGGGCGTGTCGGTCGGGCCGGGCGTGACGGTGTTGACCCGGATGCCTCGTCCCTTGAGTTCGTTGGCCCAGGTCCGGGCGAACGACCGGGTGGCGGCCTTGGTCGCCGCGTACACGCCGAAGGCCTCCGTGCCGACGTCCACGCTGGTGGAGCCGTTCAGGATCACCGAGGCGCCGTCGTTGAGCAGTGGCAGCGCCTTCTGAACGGTGAACAGCGTGCCCCGGACGTTGATGTCGAACAGGGTGTCGAAGTGCTCCTCGGTCACCTGCTCAAGCGGCACGAACGCGGCGACGGAGGCGTTCGCGAACAGCACGTCCAGGCCGCGCCCCCGGCGGCGGATCGTCTCGTAGAGGCGGTCCAGGTCGGCCGGGTTCGAGATGTCGCCGATCACCGCGGTGGCCGCTGAACCGATCGCTTCGACGGCCGCGTCGAGTTCGGTCTTGCGCCGGCCGGTGATGAACACGTGAGCGCCCTCGGCCGCCAGCCGGACGGCACTGGCCAGACCGATCCCGGTGCCGCCGCCGGTGACGAGAGCGGTCTTGCCCTCAAGTACTCCCATGTGAGCAACCTCCTCCGATTTTTGCAGCGATCGCTGCTGAAGTCCGACAGTAGCACTTCTGCATCGATCGCTGCCGAAGGAGTAGACTGCGGGCGTGGAGACCAAACAGAGCGGCCCCATCGGCCGCCCGCGAGGATTCGACGCCGACGAGGCCCTCGAGCGCGCCATGCTGGTCTTCTGGGAGCACGGCTACGAGGGGGCCAGCCTGGCCGTCCTGACCGAGGCGATGGGCATCTCCGCCAAGAGCATGTACGCGGCCTTCGGCAACAAGGAGGAGTTGTTCCGCAAGGCCCTGGAGCGCTACACCGAAGGCCCGGGCGGATACCTGACCCGGGCCCTGGAGGAGCCGACCGCCCTCGGCGTCGCCACCGCGATCCTGGCCGGCGCCGTCCGAACCACCACCCGCCCGGCCACCCCCCCGGGGTGCATGGGGGTCCAGTGCGCCCTGACCACCAGCGACACCGGGCGGGCGGTCCGTGACCTTCTCGCCGCCTGGCGCAACAACGGCTGCAACCGCGTCCGAGAACGGTTCCAGCGAGCCGTCGACGAGGGCGACCTGCCTCCCGGGACCGATCCGGGACTGCTGGCCCACTACGTCACCACCCTGGCGTTCGGCATCGCCGTGCAAGCGACGAGCGGTGTCGGCCGCGACGAACTCCAGGGGATGGCCGACGCCGCCCTGCGCAACTGGCCGTTGCCCTGAGGAACCCCCCGACGTTCGCCGTCACGGGCAACTGCTCCCCGCAACGCCGGCTTGCGGGGAGGAGCCTGTGGCGTGTGTGCGTGCGCTACCGCTGGTGACCGGGAGGGTGCGCGGTTGTCCACAAACGCGGTTGTCCACAGATGAGACACCCCCCTTGCGCCCACCCCACCACCCGCGCTACCCCTGGTGACCAGGGGGGCGCGGGGTTATCCACAGGCGAGACAACCCCCCTTGCGCCCACCCCACCACCCGCGCTACCCCAGTTGACCAGGGGGGTTCGTGATTATCCACAGGCGGAAATGCCCCCTTGCGCAGCCGGCAACCAGGCCCGGGAAGAGCGCCCGGAACCCGCGTCGTACGCTGCGGTAGTGACCGCCCCGCACCCCCATCCCGCCTCCCCCCTCACTTCCGGGGATCCCTCCGGAGGTCCCTTGCGAGGTCCCTCCGGAGACCACTCCAAAGTTCCCTCCGGAGCGATCCCCGGAGGAATTCCCGGAGCGATCTCCGCAGCCGCGCCCGGAGACCGCGCCCCCCACCCGCCGGCCCTGGCGGTCAGGACCACCGCCATCGACGTCGCGACGGCCCGCCGCGCGTTCGAGGCCCTGGAGTCGCCAGGCTCACCGGCGGCTCCGAAGGCGCCCGTGCTGACCTGGTCGCGGAACGGGGAAGGCCTCACCGGCTGGGGCGAGGCGGCCCGGCTGGAGGTCTCCGGCCCGGATCGGTTCGCCGAGGCCGCGCGGTGGTGGCGGGAGCTGTGCGCGGCGGCGGAGGTGGCGGACGCGGTGGGCGCCTCCGGCTGCGGGCCCGTGGCCTTCGGCAGCTTCACCTTCTACGACCGCTCCCCCTCCGAGGCATCCGTCCTGCTCGTCCCCGAGGTCGTGCTGGGCCTGCGGGCCGACCGCGCCTGGCTGACGACGATCACGCCGGCCGGAGCGGCAGCCGGAAGCCCTCCCCCACCGCCCCTCCCGACACCACCGCCGTCCCCGGCCGCCCCCACCGGCACCGCCGCCCCCACCAACACCACCAACACCGTGACCTGGGCCGAGGGCCGGGTGACCGAGCAGGCGTACATGGCCGCCGTGGCGCGCGGCGTGGAGCGCATCCGGTCGGGCGACGCGGCCAAGATCGTGCTGGCGCGGGATCTCGTGGCGACCGCCGAGGCCCCTTTCGACGTGCGCCGGGTCCTCGCCCGGTTGGCCGGACGCTTCCCGGACTGCTGGACGTTCTCCGTCGACGGTCTGGTCGGCGCCACCCCCGAACTGCTGCTGCGGCGGTCGGGCGACGTCGTGCACTCCCGGGTGCTGGCCGGCACGGCGTGGCGGGACACCGCGACCGACGACGCCGCAGGAGCCGCCGAGGCCGTCGTCGAAGGGCTGCTGCACTCGGCGAAGGACCGGGAGGAGCACGGCTACGCGGTGCGTTCGGTGGCCGACGCGCTGGCGCCCTACTGCGCGGAGCTGGCGGTGCCCGAGGAGCCGAGGGCGCTGTGCCTGCCGAACGTGGTGCACCTCTCCACCGACCTGAGCGGACGGCTGGCGAGCCCGTCCTCCGTGCTGGAGCTGGTGGGCGCCGTGCATCCGAGCGCCGCCGTGTGCGGCACCCCGACCGGGTCGGCGGAGCGGCTGATCGCGGAGCTGGAAGGGCTGGACCGGGAGCGGTACAGCGGCCCGGTGGGCTGGGTAGACGCCTCGGGCGACGGCGAGTTCGGCATCGCGCTGCGCTGCGGACGCATCTCCGGGCGCACGGCCCGCCTCTTCGCCGGATGCGGAATCGTCGCGGATTCCCGGCCGGAACGGGAACTGGCGGAGACGGCGGCGAAGTTCGCGGCGATGCGCGGGGCCCTGGAGGGTTAGGCCCACGGCCAGCGGCGCGCCGGGGCTTCGGGAGCACGGCGGCCCGGCAGGCCGTCCGACCAGTCGGCCAGGGCCGTCCGACGAGTCGGCAGGGGCCGCCCGGTCAGCCGTGGGCGCGGCGCCGGCGGTAGTAGGCGGCCGTCACCACCCCGAGCAGCGGGCCCCACAGCAGGAGAGGGACGTAAGCGGCGGTCATGACCACGGCGGCCGTGCCCGTGGGGGCGTCCGGAGAGCCCATGTTGTCAGGGGCGTACCAGGTGAGGGCGCCGAGGACGGTGATCGCGGTGACGGCCAGCGCGCCCGACGCGGCGGGGAGCACGGCGGCCAGGACCGGGATGGGGCGACCGCCGAGCAGCGGCAGCCAGGACGGCAGCACTTCGCCCCAGCGCTTGACCAGTCCCATCGTCAGCAGCCCCAGGCACTCGGCGACCAGGCTGAGCAGGATCATGTAGATCGAGAAGGAACCGAAGGGCCTGACATCGTGCAGTGCGTCCCCCTCGCCGAACCCGGACGGCGCGCCCAACGCGATGGAGACCCGCCACACCCCCGTTGGCAGGGGTGTGAGGGCGGCCACCTTCGCGGCCCAGCGGATGGGGCGGGAAACCAGGTGGGTGCTGTCGGGGACGAAATGCGTCCGACGGGGCCGAGGCGGCCGAGGCGGCCGGTGCGGCCGGTGCGGCCGGTGCGGCCGGTCGCTCCCGAGGCCGGACGCGGTGGCGCCGGCGGTGGCGCGGGCAGTGGCACCGGTGGTAGCGCGCGCGGCGACGATCATGGTGATCCCCTGTCAGGAGGAAGCGGCATCTGAGGCGGTGCCAGCCTCGTCGCCGCGCGCCCTCCGGACCATCCGCCGATCGGCAGATCAGGCGGCCCGCACGCCGCCCCAACCCCCGCCGATCGGGGTACGCCGTGCCCGGCGGGCCGCCGCGTAGGCTTGCCGCCGTGTCGTTGACCGGGGGGAACAGGCGGACGATCCGGGCGGGCGCGGTGGGCGCGGCCGGCGCCGGCGGCGGGGTGTGGGCGGTCGTCGCGGTGGAGGGGCCGGGCCTGCCCGGCAGGCTGTCCGCCACGGTCGCGGTGGCGGTCGCCCTGTGGGCGCTCGGCTGCTGGCCGTGGGCCAGGGACCGCCTCGCGCGTCCCCTCGCCGGGGCCGCCACTCTCTCCCTCCTCACCACCCTCGGGTGGTCGCAGTCCACACCGGTCGAGGAGGCCGGGGTGTGGAAACTGGTCGAGGTCGCCGCGCTGCTGGCCGTTCTGGTCCCGGTGGTCCGCAGGTCGCCGCGGCGGTCCGCCGCCGTCAGCGTGGGCCTCACCGCCGTGGCGGTGGCCCTGTGGACGGTGCCGCTGGTCGAGACGGGTTCCTGGCTGGAACGGGCCGGGGCCGCGGCACTGTGGTCGCTCCCCGTGCTGATGGCGGCCGTGGCCGGCGGCTATCCGCGCTGGGCGGCCCGCCGGGCACGGCTGGCCGTCACCGAGGCGCGCCGGCTCCAGCAGCTGGAACTCGCCCGCGAGCTGCACGACTTCGTCGCGCACGACGTCAGCGCGATCGTCGTGCAGGCCCAGGCCGCGCGGTTCGTCGCGGAGAGCGACCCCGACCAGGCCGCCCAGGCCGTCCTCGCGCTGGAGCGCATCGAGCGGGCCGGGCTCAGCGCGCTGGCCTCGATGGACCGCACGGTGCGCGCCCTGCAGCAGGCGGACGGCGGTCCCGCGGCGCCGCCCGCCCTCCGCGGGGTCGACCAGCTCCCGGAGCTGGTGGAGCGGTTCGCGGCCGAGGGGCGCGCCGACTGCCGGTACACGGCGGAGCCGGGGGCGGCCGAGGCGCTGTCCCGGGAGGCGGGGGCGGCGGCGTACCGGCTGGTCGTGGAGGCGCTGACGAACGTCCGCCGCCACGCCCCCGACGCCGCCCGCGTGGAGGTGGCGATACGGCGGTCGGGGACGGCCGCCGTCGAGGTGTCCGTGGCCAACGACGCCCCGTCGGGTTCCCGCACGGGCCCCTCGGCGTTGCTGCGGCGGCGGGCTGGACACGGCGGGACCGGTCTGGCCGGGCTGCGGGAGCACGTCACGGCCGGCGGCGGCACGCTGACCGCCGGTCCCGTGGACGGTGGCTGGCGCGTCGTGGCCGTTTTTCCCCGCACGGCATCATGACCGCATGACCACGCGCATCCTGATCGCCGACGACCAGGCGGACATCCGCAGCGGGTTCCGGCTGATCCTGGACTCTCAGCCGGACATGACCGTCGTGGGTGAGGCGGCCGACGGGGAGACGGCCCTCGCCCTCGCCGCCGAGCTGTCGCCCGACGTGGTCCTCGCCGACATCCGGATGCCCGGCCTCGACGGCCTGGAGGTGACCCGACGGCTGGCGCCGACCACCCGCGTCGTGGTCGTCACCACCTTCGACATGGACGACTACGTGCACACCGCGCTCCGCCACGGTGCCTGCGGCTTCCTGCTGAAGCGGTCGGGGCCGGCCCTGCTCATCGAGGGGGTGCGGGCCGCGATGGCCGGGGACACGCTGATCAGCCCGCAGATCACCGTCCGGCTCCTGCGCGGACTGACCGGCGTGACCCGCCAGGCACCCCCATCGGCGTCCGCGCCGAACCCGCTGACGGAGCGTGAACTCGAGATCGCCCGGTTGGTCGCGGGCGGCCTCACCAACGCCGACATCGGCGCGCGACTGTTCATCAGCGCGGGCACGGTGAAGACCCATGTCGCCAACATCCAGGCCAAGCTGGGCACGTCCAACCGCGTCGGCATCGCGGCGTGGGCATGGGCGAACGGCCACGCCTCCGCGTAACGGCAGCCGGTGCCGGCAGGGCTGGGGCCGTGGGGTGGCTGTGGGCTGCCTGTGGGACGTCCGTGGGCTGGCCTGTGGGAGACGTCCGAGGGCTGGCCTGTGCCGAACGGCATACGGCAGGCGCCCCGCCCCGGCGTCTTTCGGCCGATCGGCAGATGGTTCCAGGTCCGCGTGGGGACGAGGCTCGAACCACCGACACCGCCGGCCGTCAGGGCCGAGCGGGTCGAGGGCCGAAGGAGTTCAGCCGTGTCCCCCAGCAGCATCCGTTCCCGTCGCCGTCCCCGCGTGCGCCGTGCCGCCGCCGCGACGGCGGTCGTCGCGCTGACCGTCGTCACGGGCGCGAACACGTCCGCGACCGCCTCCTCGGGCCGGCCGGCGGAGACCGCCCGCGTCCAGGGATCGGCGGAGATCCACTACGCGTTCGCGCCTGACGACACCATCCACTTCGCCGTCGACGCGGTCGCCGCCCCGTTCTCCCGGCCCTACCCCGGTGTTCCGGGTGCGGAGGCCGGGCTGCCCACCGACGCCCGGGGCACCATCAGCTGGTCGCACCGCGTGGCGGCCACCGGCGAGGTGCTGGCGTCGGAGGCGGCGGTCGACTGCCTGGTGACCGGCGGCCGCACGGCCACCGTCACCGCCGTCATCACCGAGGTCAACGCCCCCAGGCTGAACGACACCATCGGCCAACGCGTCGGCATCAGCGTCCAGGACGGCGGGCGGGGGGCGCGGCACGACCGGCTCGGCTTCTCCTGGGGCGTCGCGAATCTCGACGTGGACGAGGGCGGCAACCTCACGGCCGGCCGCACCGGCACCTGCATGGCCCCCGCCCCGTTCGCGCCCGTGACCGACGGCGGATTCACCGTCCACCATTCCGACCTGCCCACGGGCCGTTGAACGGAACCGTGGTCGCACGGGGGGGACGGCACGGCCTACATGGGCGCGTTGGCGTTCACCGGCTTTCCGTGGACGAGATAGACGGCGCCCCGACCGTTTTCCCGGGCGCGGGCGGCGGCGAGAATGCGCCGCAGGTGCCGGTCTTCCACGTAGGGGCCGAGAACGTCCAACGGAAACCAGCGGTGGGCGCTCACTTCCTCGCTCCGCAGAACGATCTGGTCGATTTCTTCGCTGGTGAGCATTCCGCCGTCGAACACGTGGTGGTAGCCCTCTAGATCACCAGTGCGCGGGTTTCGGCAGGTGTAGTCGATCGCCAGCAGGGTGGTGAGCGGAATGGTGAGGCACAGTTCCTCACGGAGTTCGCGCATCGCTGCCATGTGGGCCGGTTCGTCGTGCAGGGCGTAGCCGCCGGGGAGCCGGTACCAGCCGGGGCGGCGGACGGGTTCGACCAGCAGCACGAACCCGTGTTCGTCGGTGATGTAGGCCAGGCCGCCGATGCGGCGTCGGGCGTGCTCCCAGGGCTGGATGGTGGTGTGGGGCATGGTCAGATCCCCCACCGGCTCTCCCGGTTGGCCTGCGCGACGCGGGCCCGGAGGCGTTCCCTCCAGTCGCCGGAGTCGGCGGCGCTCATCGGGGATTGGAGGGAGCGAGGGTCGGCTTCCCACTCGGTTCCGCCGCCGACGGGGCGGAGAAACGTTCGGCCATCGAGGTGGTCCATGACGACGCCCTGGCGTTTCGCGTCCGCGTCATAGACCAGAGTTCCGACGGCCGGGGGCTGAGGACCCTTGCTGTCCATGAAGATTTTCCCATCTTGCACACGAAGAGTGGAGTTCCCATCTCACTCTGTCCCCAATGGCGCTAGTGTGCCTAGCACTAAGGCATGACGCCCGGGAGCGTCATGCACTACACATGACACTTCCATGTGTCATTGCTCGGAGGGGGCACGTCACATGATGGAGAGCCACGCCAAGGACGAATCCGTGCTCGCACTGTTCGGCTCGGAGATGCGCCTGGAGCGCACGCGCGCGAAAATGTCGCAGTCGGAGCTGGCCGCCAAATGCTTCTGCACGCAGAGCCTGCTGAGCAAGATCGAGGCAACGAAGCGACTGCCATCGGAGGACCTGGCAAAGCGGCTGGATGAAATTTTCAAGACGGGAGGTCGTTTCGAACGCATGTGGCCGACCGTCGTCCGTCACGCCTACCCGGTCTGGTTCCGCCCGTACGTAGAACTGGAGGCCGCCGCCACGCACATCCAGACATTCGAGGCCCAGATCGTTCCAGGACTGCTCCAGACCGAGGACTACGCCCGCGCGGTCTTCGGAACCGAACGGGGCCGCAACACCGGGATCCTGCTCGACGCACGAATGGCACGACAGCGCATCCTGGACCGGGACGAGCCCCCACTGCTGTGGTTCATCATGGACGAGACGGCGCTGCGCCGAAACATCGGCGGCGCGGAGGTCATGCGCGCCCAGATGGAACGCATGCTGCACGTCATCGAGCAGACACCGACCGTAATTCAGGTGGTTCCCTTCGATGTCGGTGTTCGCCCAGGACTCTCAGGATCATTTGCCACGCTGAGCTTCGACGACGGCCCTGACGTGCTTTACGAGGAGAGCTTCTACGAGGGCCAGCTTCGCGGCGAGAAGGAACCAGTTGGGACCGCCAGGGACGCCTATGATCTGCTGAGGGCTGTCGCCCTGTCCCCAGGTGCGTCAGCTGATCTGATCGCCAGCATCGCGAAGGACACGTCGTGGGTATACCGCCTGACCTGACCAGCATTGTCTGGCGCAAGAGCAGCCACAGCGGAGCCAACGGCGGGAACTGCATCGAGGTGGCGGACGGCTTCGCCACGGTCGTCCCCGTCCGTGACTCCAAGGACCCGGGCGGCCCCGCGCTGCTCTTCACGCCCGACGCCTTCACGGCGTTCGTCACGGCCATCAAGGACAACCGCTTCCCCACCACCGAACAGGCGTAGCCCCGGCCCGCTCCGGGCATCAGGGCGGGGTGAGCGACGCCCGATTCAAAGACCTGTGCATGGACGCCACCGTGCCCCTCACCCTGGGTGACTTCTGGGGTGAGGTGCTCGGTGCTGCCATGGTGGATGCCGGCAACGGCGACACGAAGCTCGAACCACCGCCCGGCGGCCAGCCGAGTGAGGTGGTCTGGGTCAACGGTGTTCCGGAACCGAAGACGGGCAAGAACCGCGTCCACCTCGACCTCCGCCTCCCCGCCCCGGATCCCTCACCCCTCGTAGCGGCGGGTGCGCGGATCATGCGTGAGCCGGTCGGCGACGAGCAGTGGTGGGTCCTGGCTGATCCCGAGGGCAACGAGTTCTGCGCGTTCCCGCCCCGCGCCGGGGACTCCTCTCCCGCTCCGCACCCCCGAGCCCTCGCCCGCGTCTACGAACTCGTCGTGGACTGCCATGACGCCCGCGCGCAGGCGGAGTGGTGGGCCATGGTGACCGGTGGCAAGGCCCACATGGCGGAGGCGGATCCGTGGGCGTGGGTCACCGATGTGCCGGGATTCCCCTGGGAGGCGTGGGTCTTCACGCCCGTCCCGGAGAGCAAGATCGTGAAGAACCGCGTCCACTGGGACATCGAGCTCGACGCCGCCGTGCCGGACGCGCTCCTGCGGGCGGGTGCGACCATCCTCGCGGAGCCGGCCGAGAGCCGGCGGTGGTGGGTCATGGCGGACAGGGAGGGCAACGAGTTCTGCGCCTTCCCGCCCCGGGAGCAGCAGCAGTAGGCCGAGCGCCTCGCCGCGCCCCCTCCTCGCCCCGTCGGCAGCGCCAGGCGGAGGCGAGGAGGGTGGCTGTCGTACGCGCGGCATGTACACGGGGCTCGTCAGGCGGCGTCGATGGCCTCGGTGATCTTGCGGGTCATGTCGACCAGGGCGGGGCTGGGCTGCCGCTTGAGGCTCTGGGTGGCCGACTCGATGGCGATGACGACGGCGCCACGGAAGTTGTCGGCCTCGGTGGGGTCCTGCTTCTTGAGCAGCCCCATGGCCTCCGTCAGGGCCGGCAGCACCTGGTCGGCGAGTGCGGCCACGGACTTGCCCTTCAGCTTGATGTCCTTCGTCTTCTCGGCGAGCACGTGGCCGACCAGGCCGGTCGCGGAGTTCAGGGCGATGGAGCCCTCAGTGGCGATCTTGTGCGGCGAGCTGGTGGCACCGGCGGCGGCCAGCAGCGAGACGGCGCCGTACGCGGCGGTCCGCAGGGTGTTCTTGTCCTGGGCGGTCAGGGTGACGGACATGGTGGGTCTCCTCGGGTGTGTTCCGGTTCCGATGCTTGGCGGTGGTGCTGTTGACCACCCCCGCTTGCGTGACACCAGAATGGCACATCTATGGCGCCATGTCGAGGCCGATGCGGCGCCACAGGCGGCGCCACTAGCACCACAGGGAGATACCTACCAACAAAACCGCAGGTCAGCGCATGCGCCACCATGGCGCCAACGTGGCCACTTTTCTGTGAACCGCGTGACTGGCCCGTGTTCCAGGGCTGGGCGGTCGACCGCTCCAGGCGTCAGGTCTGCGGCGTAGAGAGCCAGTCCTGGGGCGTCGGCGCGTGAGCGCATCTCCCTTTCAGGATGGCCCGGGAAGGCGTGCGGGGACGCCTGGTGGAGGGACGCAGGACGGTGTCGGTGAGGCGGTCCTCTTACGTGACAGTCGGGCCCGCGCGTCCTCACATCCGGGATCTCAGCACGTCGACCTCACAGCCCGGCGCGAAGGGGTCGAAGCCCTGCTCGATCAGCGAGCGAACCGCCAGCAGGCTTCGCAACGACGACCACGCGTGGATCACGTCGAGGTCGAGGTCGATGTCGGTGCCGTAGCCGGCGATGACATCGTCGAGGTGCTCCTCGTGTCCGAGCGTGAAGGTCGCGAGGTCGTACAGGGGATCACCCTGGCCCGCCTCGGACCAGTCGATGATGCCGGCGACCTCGTCGCCGTCGAGGAAGACGTGCGCGATCTGCAGGTCGCCGTGCGTGAACGCCGGAGTCCACGGCCGCAGCGCGGCCTCGGCGACCTGGCGGTTGCGGGCGACCAGGTCGGCGGGCAGGACGCCGTTCGTCACGAGCAACTCGCACTCGTCGTCGAGCTCCTTCGTCAACGCGTCGATGCTCCGGCCGGCCCGGCCCGTCCAGGGCGGCAGGGGCGCGTCGTGCAGCTTCCGGATGGCGGCGCCCGCCGCTGCCCACGCCGCCGGCGACCCGGTCGACGGCCCGCCGAGGCGCCCAAGCGTCGTCCCCGGGAGTGCGGCGGTCGCGAGCACGGGTGGCTTGCGCCACAGGATCTCCGGGGTCGGGACCGGCGCGAGGGACATCGCCTCGACCTCGACGTCGAGGCGCGCCTGATCGGCGTCCACCTTCAAGAACACGTCGCCGACGCGCAGAGTCGCGCGCTCGGAATGGGCGACGACGACCTCGACCTCATCCATGGACGACCAGTATCGCGGGGGTGATCGCCCACGTCGCCAGGTTTATCGCGTGCGATTACACGGCTGATCGCTTCCCGCTATCCCGGTGGCCTCGTGCACGACACCGGCCTCCGATCAGGTCAGGCTCCTGACCGAGCGGAAGCCAGGTCGAGGGCCATGCGTCAAGCGTTCGACAGAAGCATCCGTGGGCGAATCCCTGCGTGTTCAGGGCCGCTCGTTGCAGTCCGGCCCGACGGGGCGTGCCCCTACTGCCAGGACCATGAGCACTGCGGTGCAACCGCCCAGCAGCATGACCGCGGACGGAGAGGTGCGGTCCAAGATGACTCCCCCTACGAGTGCACCAATCGAGATCGTTGCCTGAAAAGTGGCGGTGAACAGGACGGATGCCGCTTCCGGGGCGTGCGGTGCCGCCTTGGAGAACCAGGTCTGCGACGCGACTGGTACGGCGCCATACGCGATGCCCCACACGATCAGCAGCATCACTGCGCCGGTCTCCCAGCGGCCCAACGCCGGAAGCAGGAGGGTCACCACAGCGATCAGGGCGGCCGCGAGCCCGAAGACGGTCTGCGGATACCGGGCCACCCAGGCGCCGCCCAGGAAGTTGCCGAGGATGCCAGCGGCACCATAAAGCAGCAGGAATGTAGTGATCAGACCACCGCTGGCGTGGGTGACCTCTTCCAGAAACGGTGTCACGTAGGTGTAGGTGCCGAAGTGAGCCAGCACAACAAGGAACGTCAGCAGGAGTGCGAAGCGAGTGTTGATGCTGCGGAGCATGCCGTTGAGCACGCTCAGCCGTGTGGCCTGGACCGGAGGAAGTGGCGGCACGAACAAGAGCAGCATGACCAGTACGCCGACCGTCATAGCTCCCATGACGGTGAAGGCGGTTCGCCATCCAGCGAGATCTCCGATGAGGGTGCCCGTCGGCACGCCGAGGACGGATCCCAGCGGGACGGCAGAGAAGATCACAGCAGTTGCCCTGCCGACCGAGGCCGGCGGCACCAGTCGTTCCGCCAACCCCGCGCCGATCGACCAGAAGCCGCCAATCGTGATCCCGACCATGATCCGGGAGGTCAGTACGAGCCAGTAGTCGGGTGCAGCGGCGGCAAGGAAGTTCGCCAGTGCCAGCAAGAGCATGAAGACGCACAACATCAGTCGGCGGTCGAAGCGTGCCGTGGCCACGGTGACCAGTGGAGCGGCGATCGCCGCCAGGAGGCCCGGCATGGTCATCATCAGTCCAGCCATCCCATCCGAGACGGTGAAACTGGATCCGATCGAGGTCAGCAGACCGATCGGCAGGATCTCGGTGGTAACGATGACGAAGATTCCCAGCATCACCGAGACCACGGCCAGCCACCCCGTCAGCGGCGACCGAGGGGGCAAGAGTCTGCCGTTGACTGAAGCGGTAGTGGTTGCCTGCATGGCGTTCCGTCCTGTGAAGGCAGCGCGTTTCGCGATCAGTCCAGCAGGTCTCATCGACAGGTGTCTGGCAGATCCGCGACTGCACCCTCGCTCTTCACGGGTGATGTCGCATTCCGGCTAGCAACGGTCAACGCAGTGAGGCGTCTTGGGCCTGGCTGTGGTGTCCGCAAGGCGGGCTGAGCACTCTGATCACATGGGGGCTTCACCATGGATCGTGTCGGATGAGCTGTGGGAACGGACCGGACTGCTGCGGCCGTGCAAGCAACGGCGGTTCCGGTATCCGGGACGCAAGCCCGTGCCGGATCGGCAGGTTCTCTGCGGCGTCCTGTACGTGCTGCACACCGGCATTCAGTGGGAATACCTGCCCGCCGAGATGGGCTTCGGCTCGGGCATGACCTGTTGGAGACGACGACGAGACTGGAATGAGGCCGGAGTCCGGCAACGACCGCATGAGGCACTACTTGCCGAGCTCAATGCCGCATCGCGGCTCGACTCACGAGGCGCTCCTCAAACTCGCCTGCTGCCTCATCACCCACCGGCAACTCAGCTCACTGTGTCAGCCGTTGTAAGAGGACATCTCATTCGGTGACATGGCCCGAACACGATCGCGGACAGCACCATGGGCGTGGTGGTTCGCGCAAGGGGGTCGTACTTCTGTGGATAACCGCGCGCCCCCTTTGTACCCAGGGGTAGCGGATGATCATCGGTGGGCGCAAGACGGCCCCACCGCCCTGTGGACAACCACGACTCCCCCCGGGGTCGTCACAGTCGGTGGATCCGTGCCCGGGCCTGGACCGCCGAGCCGCGGCCCCAGACGGGCGCGCCGGGCGTCGGGCGCCGGCCTGGGGCCGCGGCAGGGGTCTGGAGCCGTCAGAGCGGGTTCAGACGGGCCTTGAGCAGGCAGAACTCGTTGCCCTCGGGGTCGGCGAGAACATGCCACTGCTCCTCGCCGGTCTGGCCGATGTCGGCCGGGCGCGCACCGAGCTTCAGCAGGCGTTCCAGCTCGGCATCCTGATCGCGGTCGGTGGCGTTGACGTCGATGTGCAGCCGAGACTTCCCCGGCTCCGGCTCGTCCCTGCGGCTGAGGATGATCGTCGGCTGCGGGCCGCCGAACCCTTCGCGCGGCCCGATCTCGATGTATTCGTTCCCTTCGCGATCGAGCACGACGAAGTCCAGGACCTCGCACCAGAACCGCGCCAGCACCTCGGGATCGCGGCAACCGAGCACGAGCTCACTGATACGACATGCCATTGACGAAACCTACTCTCAGCGTGGGAACAGCCGGCGTTTCGGGGGCGTGGGAACCACCGAGGGTGCCACGCACGGGGTTCTCGGACCCCCGCCGTGGGAACACGCGCGAGACCGTACCGGGCGAGGGGAGCAGGTGCGAAGGGTTTTTGCGCGCCCTCCTCGCCCGGCGGTGGGGCGGCCGGCTTCGGTTGCGCCCTATCCCTTCGCGTCCGGCTTCCATTCGTGGGCCAGGAGCCCGAGCAGCACCTGGTCCAGGAACTCCCCCATCACCCAGGCCGAGGAACGCAGCACGCCCTCGCGGACAAAGCCGTTGCGCTCGGCGGAGCGCAGCATCGCGGCGTTGTCCGCCAGCGTCTCGATCTGCAGCCGCTGCAGGCCGCGCACGACGAAGCCGTAGTGGCACAGGACCGCGACCACGTCGGTGCCGTAGCCCTTGCCGCGGGAGGACGGCAGCAGCCCCAGCCCGATGTGCGCGGACCGGTTGTGGGTGTCGATGCCCCAGAGCGTCGCGGTGCCGATCAGGGTTCCGGCCTCCAGCTCCACCACGGAGAACGGGACGTGGCCCTGGACGGTGTCGTCCACCACGAGCCGCGGGTCCTTCGAGCCGGGCGTGATCGGCCGCCACGGCCCGCCTTCGGCCCGCGAGGCGTTGACCACGTCGTCGTAGAGCTCTGCCCGCAGGACCGGGATGTCCTCCTCGTGGCGGGCCCTGAGCCCGACCTTGCTGCCTCTTAGCATGCGAGCTTCCTATCCGGCCGAACTGGCCGGCGGCAAACCGATTAGAGGTCGTCCGCGGCGTCGTGGCAGTGGGTGTACCGCCGGTAGCGGATCAGGGGGCGGGTGGGGATGACGCCGACGAGGGCGGGGAGATGGGGGATCGGGGCGGGCCTGGCAGTCGGGCGGCGTCTTGGTGCCCGAGGGGTGGTAGCGCAGGATCACCGGTGAGCACAAGAGGGCTCTCTCACCCTGTGGATGACCACGAACCCCCTGGTACCCAGGGGTAGCGGCCGATCACCGATCAGCGCAAGAGGGCTTTCTCACCTGTGGATAACGACGCGCCCCTTTTGCACCCAGGGGTAACGGGCAATAACCCATCAGCGCAAGAGGGCACTTTCACCCTGTGGATAACCGCGCCTCCCCTTTGCACCCAGGGGTAACGCAAGATCCTCCATGAGCGCAAGAGGGCCCTGCCGCCCTGTGGATAACCACGGCCCCCCTTTGCACCCAGGGGTAACGGAAGTTCACCGGTCAGCGCAAGAGGCCCCATTCACCCTGTGGATCACCGCGCCAGCACCGAGCCCCTGTTGAGGAAGGACGCTGCCCCCCACCAGCCCCCCCCGCTCAGCTTGGTCGGGAGACGGCCGGGCCGGTGAGCGGCCAGCGGGCACACTCGCGGCAGGCGCGCGCCGAGGCCGCCACCACGGCGTGTGACACGGCGGTGATCGCGCCGGCGAGCGCCGTCAGCGGCCAGTTCGTGGCCAGCGCGGACACGATGGCGAGCGCCAGGCTGGCCACCGCCATGGCCACCGCCGCGGTGGTCCCGGTCCAGGCCACCGCGAGGGGCAACCGGTTCGGCGTGGGCAGCCAGCGGGCGAGGGTGCCGGTGGCCGTCAGCGTCACCGCGGCGAGCGTCGCGGCGATCGCGGCGACGCCGGCCAGGTGGGCGGCGAGCAGCCGCTGCTGCCAGCCCGGGTCGTGGTCGGAGGTGCCGATCAGGTGCCAGCAGGCGATCAGCAGCGGGACGGACACGGCGACGACCCGCGCGGTGCGCCGGGTCTGGGCGATGGTGAGTTCCCGCTGGCAGCTCGACACCAGTTCGTCCGGTGTCCCGAACTCCCGCACCGCCTCCTGGGCGGCGTACCGGTAGGGCATGCCCGTCCCGGCGAGCGCCGCCACCGTGTCGGTGAGGCCGTCGCGTATCTCCCCGACCATCCGGGCCTTGGCCCGGGCCGGCCCGCGCAGCGCGGCCGACAGCTCGGCGACGTACTCCTCGATCGGGTCCTGGTGGCCGACGGGGGCGGCGTCGAAGCCGGGGTCGGGGTCCGCGCAGTCGGCCGGGTGCCGACCGGTGGCGTTCACGTGGCGGGCCGGGGCGGCGTGACGGGGTTCAGCACGGAGCCGATCGCGGTCGTGAACTCGTGCCACGCCGTGCGCTCGCTGGCCAGGGTGCGCCGCCCGGCGTCGGTGAGTTCGTACGCCCGCCGGCGCCGTTCGCCGACCGACTGCCAACTACTCCGCAGCAGCCCCAGCCGCTCCAGCCGGTTCAGCGCCGGATAGATCGTGCCGGTGCGCAGTTCGAGCGCGCCGCCGCTGCGTTGCTGGACCGCGGCGATGATCGCGTAGCCGTGCAACGGGCCTGGCTCGAGCACGGCCAGCAGCAGCCCGTCCAGGTGTCCCCGTACCGCGTCTGCCCTCATAGGTAGGCAGGCTACCCAACGGTCGAGTAGACGTGCTATCTATTGGCATCCAACATATCGGCTGGCAACACACCCCCGCACCGCCTTGGGGAGGCTCGCAGTGACCAAACTGCTGCTGTCCGTGCACGTTCTGGCGGCGATCCTGGCCGTCGGCCCGATCACCGTGGCCGCCTCGATGTTCCCCCGCTATGCGCGGCAGCTGACGTCCGGAGCCGATCCGGGTGGACGGACCGCCGCGATCGCCGCGCTGCTGCATCGGATCTGCCGCGGCTACGCCGTCGCCGGCCTCGCCGTCCCGGCCTTCGGACTCGCCACCGGCGCCCAGCTCGGCGTCCTCACCGACGCCTGGCTGATCGTCTCCATGGTGCTCACCGCGATCGCCGCGGGCGTCCTGGCGTTCGCGATCCTGCCGGCCCAGCAGCAGGCGCTCGCTTCGTCCGGGAGCGCGACGAGCGCGGCAAGCACGACAGGCGAGACGAGCGCGACAGGCGCGACCAGCCCGACCGGCCGGGAAGCCGCCGCCACGAAAGCCCTCGCCGCGGACGCCACCACCGCGGAGGCCGCCCCGCGATCGCGGACGACCCCCGGGGCGAGCCGCCTGGCCGCCCTCACCGGCGCCTTCAACCTCCTGTGGGCGATCGTCGTCGTCCTGATGATCGTCCGCCCCGGCTCCACCACGGGGGTGTGACCCGTGCGGACCCTGCGCATCGCCGCCGGCGTCGAGGCCGCGTCGCTCGCCCTCATGCTGCTCAACCTGTTCACCGTGCACGTGGAGGCGGCCTCCTCGCTGCTCGGCCCGCTGCACGGCACCGCCTACCTGGTCGTCATCGCGACCGCATGGCCGGCCGCCAACGCCACCGGCGCCGGCCCCGGCGCCCGCTGGCTCGCCGTCATCCCCGGGATCGGCGGACTGCTCGCCCTGCGGCGGCTCGACGCCCACGCCGCCGCGAACCGCACCTCCACCCCCCAACCCACAGGAGAGTGACCCGATGGACGCCTCGGACACGACGGACGCGGAGAACGTGATGGACGCGGTGGACGCGAAGGACGGGACGGACGCGGTGGACGCGGTGGACGCGGTGGACGCGTACCGCGACCTGCCCTTCCCCCGCACCGAACTGGCACTGCACACCCTCCGCCACGTGCGGAGCATCGAGGATCCGGCGCTCTTCAACCACAGCATGCGCACCTACCTCTACGGGCGCGTCATCGGCGAGCGGCGCGGCCTGCTCCCCGGCCGGGACTACGACGACGAGCTCTTCTTCCTCGGCAGCGTGCTGCACGACGTCGGACTGAGCCCCGAGGGCGACGGCTCCCAGACCTTCGACCTCGACGGCGCCGACCTAGCCGCCCGCTTCCTCACCGAGCAGGGCGTCACGGCCGACCGGGTCGAGGTGGTCTGGGACGCCGTCGCCCTGCACCTGCACTACTCGATCGCCATCCGCAAGCGCCCCGAGATCGCGTTGGTGTCGGCGGGCGCCGGACTCGACCTCGGCGACGAGGACCCGTCCCCGCTCCCGGCCGGCTACGCCGAGCGCGTCCACGCCGCGCTGCCCCGTCTGCACGCGGCGGCCGTACTGCGCGACACGGTCGTCGGCCAGGCCCTCGACAACCCGGAGAAGGCCCCGCCGTTCACGATGCCCGGCGAACTCCTCCGCCAGCACACCGGGGCCAGCTGGCCCACCTGGCAGGAGCTGATGAGGGGCCCCGGGAGCTGGGGCGACTACGACGGCTACCAGCCGAGGGTATGAGCCGGCGTCGCCACCGGACGGTGCGGCGCGTTCCGGGGGTTGACGGCACACATCGCCGAACATAACTTCAGACCTTAAGAAAACACGTGAGCCGTGCGACTCGACGAGCCTCGGGTCCGCCCGGCCGTGTTTCCCGCGGGGAGACGGCGGGGCATGCCGCGTCAGGGCGCGCCCCGCCGACCCCCTTTCCCAGCACCTCCCGCCCACGCTTCACCTCCACGGAGCGGGTGGCGGCGTTCGCCGCCGCCCGCGAACCATGAAGGAGTGTCAGGTGCACAACAAACAACCGCGCGCCCTCCCCGCCCTCCGCGCCGCCCGCGCGGCCCGCGCCCTGCTGGCCACCGTCCTGCTCGCCGGCGGCCTGGTGCTAACGGGCCCCGCACCCGCCCAGGCCGCGGGGGAGCGGGTCGACGTCTGGCTCACCACCACCTCCGACGCCGGCGGCCGCACCGTCACCCGGGGGCTGGCCCAGCAGAGCCCGGTCGTCTTCGGCCCCGCCGGCGGCACCGCGAACCACACCATCACCGTCAACGAAGGTGTGACCTACCAGCAGTTCGAGGGCGGCGGCGCCTCCATCACCGACACCACCGCCTACCTGCTGCGCGGCGGGCCCGTCAGCGCGGCCACCCGGGACGAGGTGATGCGCCGGCTCTTCTCCCCCACCGAAGGCATCGGACTCTCCTTCGTCCGCAACCCCATCGGCGCCTCCGACCTCTCCCGGCCGGGACACGTCTCACTGGACGATACCTGCTGCGACCTGACCGACTTCGGCGCGAACGGCTACGACACCGACGTCCGCCTGCTCACCGCCCAGGCCCAGCGGCTCAACCCGGAACTGCGGGTCAAGGGCGTGCCGTGGAGCGCCCCCGGCTGGATGAAGGACAACGGCCGGATGGACCAGATGGGCTGGCTGAAGTGGGAGTACTACCCCATGTACGCCCAGTACCTGGTGAAGTACGTCCAGAGTTACCAGGCCGCCGGGGTGCCGGTCGACTACCTCTCCGTGCAGAACGAGCCCAACTGCTGCCAGGCCGCCAACCCCACGGCCATGAACTACCCCGGCATGAACTGGAACCCCTCCGGCCTGGTGGAGTTCACCAAGAACCACGTCTACCCGGCGTTCCGGGCCGCCGGGATCACCACCAAGGTCCTGGTGCACGACTGGAACTACGGCGACTACGCCGGCTTCGGCGACGCCGTCCTCGCCGACGCCGGGGTGCGCGAGGACCCGCTGTTCGGCGGCATCGCCTGGCACGGCTACTTCGGCGATCCCGCGGTCGGCACCCAGGTGCACAACCAGTACCCGCGGGTCCGCCAGTTCAGCACCGAGCACTCCGGCGGCACCTGGATCGCCAACCAGCACAACGAGGACCTGGCCGACATCGTCAACTACGCCCGCAACTGGAGCAGCAGCCTGGTCAAGTGGTCGCTGGCGCTCAACCAGTACATGGGCCCGCACAACGGCGGCTGCGGCACCTGCACCGGGCTGGTCACCGTGCAGGAGGGCGGGCCGCGGGCCGGGCAGGTCGACTACACGATCGAGTACTACACCACCGGCCACCTGACGAAGTTCGTCAGGCCCGGCGCGTACCGGATCGACTCCACCGCGAACGGCACCATCCAGAACGTGGCCTGGCGGAACCCGGACGGCTCCAAGGCGCTGATCGCGCACAACGGCGGCGCCTCCGCCCAGTCCGTCCGGGTGGACTGGGGCGGGCAGTCCTTCGTCTACACCCTCCCCGCCCGCACCACCGCCACCTTCACCTGGTCCGGCGCCCCCTCCGGCGGCGCGGAGAGCACCGGCACCCTGACCGGACTCGCCGGCAAGTGCCTCGACGTCGCCGGCGCCGCCACGGCCGACGGCACCGCCGTCCAGCTGTACACCTGCAACGGGACCGCCGCGCAGCGCTGGACGATCGCCTCCGACGGCAGCGTGCGGGCCCTCGGCAAGTGCCTCGACGTCACCGGCGGCTCCACCGCGGACGGCGCCCCCGTCCAGCTGTACACCTGCAACGGAACCGGCGCGCAGCGCTGGTCGTACGACCCGGCCACGCACGACGTGGTCAACACCGCGGCGGGCAAGTGCCTGGACGTCACCGGCAACTCCTCGGCGGACGGGACACGGGCCCAGATCTGGAGTTGCACCGGGGCCGCCAACCAGAAGTGGACGCTGACCCCCTCCTGATCCCTCCCGGCCCGCACCGGCCCGGCACCCGGCCCCGCTGCGGCCCGCTCCGCCCCGCTTCCGGGCCCGCGACGTCAGCCGGGCCGTGACATCAGCCCGGTTGTGATGCCAGCCCGGTTGTGATGCCAGCCGGGCCGCGGCGTCAGCCCGCGACGGCGGTCGCCGCGACGGCGCGGGAGACCTCGGCGCGCAGCCGGGCGTGCAGGTCGCGGACGTCCGCGCGGGACGTCCGCACCTCGACCACGTGGAGTCCGGCACCGGGGCGGGCCTCGGACAGGGCGGCGACCAGGGAATCCCTGGTCGCCGCCAGGGTGTGCCGGGTGCCGGTGGAGGCGCAGCGGGCCGCCAGGTCGACGCCGTGCGCGGTGCCGAAGACGCGTTCGAAGGCGTCGGCGTGGCGCGGGTCGCCCTGCTCCAGCAGGGAGAAGATCGCGCCGCCGTCGTCGTTGACCACCACGATGGTCAGGTCGGGCACCGGCTCGTGCGGGCCGATGACCAGCCCGCCGGAGTCGTGCAGGAAGGTCAGGTCGCCGAGCAGGGCGAACGCCGGACCGGCGCCGTCCGCCTGGGCGTCCAGGGCGGCCCCGATGCTCGCCGAGACGACGCCGTCGATGCCGGCGGCGCCCCGGTTGGTCAGTACGGTCAGGTCGGGCCGGCGGGGTGCGGCGAGGTCCACGTCACGGATCGGGGCGGAGGCGCCGAGCCACAGCAGCGCCCCCTCCGGCAGCGCCCCGACGACCTCCCGGGCGATGCTCGGGCCGGACGGCCAGGCGTCGTCGAGCAGCGGGTCCAGCACGGCGCAGGCGGCCTGGTCGGCGCGGCGCCAGGCGTCGGCGAAGTCGTCGTCCTGCCCGGCGGGGGCGTAGACCCGGGCCGGCTCCAGGCAGGTGCGCAGTTCGGCGGCCAGGTGGCCGGGGTCCGTCCACACCGGATCGGTGTCGACGACCGTCAGGCCGACGCCCGGCCGGCGCAGCAGCGCGCCCAGCGCCCGGCCCAGCGTGGGCCGGCCCACCTGAAGGACGTGCTCGGGCGGGTGCCGGTCGACGAACGCCGCGTCGCCCAGCAGCAGGGTCCCGGCGCGCAGGGCGCTCTTGCCCCAGGCCCGGCCGGTCGGCTCGACCAGCAGCGGGAAGCCGTGGGTCTCGGCGACGCGCGCGGCCCGCTCGCCCAGCTCCGGGTCGGCGGCGGTGTCGCCCACCACGACGAGCGTGCGGGCGGGCAGGGTGAGCGGCGGGGCGAAGTCGCCGACGGGCGGGATGGTGGGGACGCCGGTGGGGACGCGGGCGGGGTGGCGCAGCGTCCAGGGGGCGCCGTCGGGGCGTCCGGCGAAGGCCTCCGCGGGGCATCCGGGCACGACGGCGTCCGGGGTGAGGGGTTCGGCGAAGGCGGCGTTGAGGTGGACGGGGCCACGGCGCCCGCCGTCACCGCCCTCACCGGCCGCGCCGGCCAGCGCCCGGCACACCGCCGCCCGCCACCAGGCGTTCTGCCCCGCCTGCCAGCCGGGGGCGGCCAGTTCCTGGAACAGCCGCACCGAGCCGCCGTAGAGGCCGGACTGGTCGACCGTCTGGTTGGCGCCGGTGCCGCGCAGCTGCGCCGGCCGGTCGGCCGTGATGACCACCAACGGCACGCGCGCCTGGCCGGCCTCCATCACGGCGGGGTGGAGGTTGGCGGCGGCGGTGCCGGAGGTGCACACCACGGGGACGGGGCGGCCGGAGCGCTTGGCCAGGCCGAGGGCGAGGAAGGCGGCGGAGCGCTCGTCGATGCGCACGTGCAGCCGCAGCCGGCCGGCGGCGTCGGCCCGGTGCAGGGCGAAGGAGAGCGGGGCGTTGCGCGAACCGGGTGACAGCACGGCCTCGCGGACGCCGCCGCGGACCAGTTCGTCCACCAGGACCTCGGCCAGCGCCGTGGCGGGGTTGGCCGGGGTGGCGGGTTCGGGCAGGTCGGCGTGTGCGGCCGGGCTGGCCTGTTCGGCCGGGTCGGCGTGTGCGGCCGGGCTGGCGTGTGCGGCCGGGCTGGGCGGTATGGGGCCCGGGGTGTCGCCGGGGGAGGTTGGTTCGGCGGACGGCATGGAGTCGGTGGGGGGATGCGGGGTGCTCACCTGGGATCGTCCTCCTCACCCACCGCCAGCCGGCCGGTGCGCTCCCACCCGGTCCAGTCCGGGGCTCGCCGGACGGCGGCGGTGGCGGCCAGGCGCCGCCCCCAGTGCCGGACGGTCTCCTCCGGCGCGGCCACCGCCGCCAGCGCCGCCGCCTCGGGGGCCGGTGCGGTGCGGACCGCCGGCAGCCGGCCGCCCACCGGCGCGAGCGGGCGGGCCACCACGTCGGTCGTGAGCAGCGTGACCGTGCCGAGGCCGCAGGCGTAGGGCAGCTCGGGCAGGGCGGCGGCCAGGGCCACCCCCGCGGCCAGGCCCACGGAGCTCTCCAGGGCGGAGGAGACCACGACCGGCAGGCCGATCCGCTCGGCGATCTCCAGGCAGGCGCGGACGCCGCCGAGCGGCTGCACCTTGAGCACGGCGATGTCGGCGGCCTCGGCGCGGACCACCCGCATCGGGTCCTCGCTGCGCCGGATCGACTCGTCGGCGGCCACCGGCACGTCCACCCGGCGGCGCAGCGCGGCCAGTTCCTCGACGGTGCGGCAGGGCTGCTCGACGTACTCCAGGCCGAAGCGGTCCAGGGCGCGGACCGCGCGGACCGCCTCGTCCAGCGTCCAGCCGCCGTTGGCGTCCACCCGCACGCGACCGGTGGGGCCGAGGGCGTCCCGGACGGCCTCGACGCGGGCGACGTCGTCGGCCAGCGTCTGACCGGGCTCGGCGACCTTCACCTTGGCGGTGCGGCAGCCGTCCCAGGAACGCACGATGGCGGCGGCGGTGGCGGCGTCGACGGCCGGGACCGTGCCGTTGACCGGGACGCTGTCGCGCACCGGCGCCGGCCAGCCGAGCTGGGCGGCCTCCAGGGCGGCGTCGAGCCAGGGGCGGCACTGGCCGGGGTCGTAGTCCGGGAAGGGGCAGAACTCGGCCCAGCCGGCCGGGCCGCGCAGCAGCAGGCCCTCGCGGACGGTGATGCCGCGGAAGCGCTGCCGCATGGGGATGGCGTACACGGCGTGCGCGGTGACGCCGGACGGGAGCAGGTCGGACGGGAGCAGGTCGGACGGAAGCAGGTCGGGTCGGAGCGCTGCGGGGGGCGGGGCGCCGCCGCCGGGCGGAGCGACGCCCGGCGGGAGGGCGTCGAGCCGGAGTTCTTCGGGCACCAGGGCTTCGGACGGGAGGGCGCCGATGGGTGGAGCCCCGACCGGTAGGGCACTGCCCGCGGAGCCGGCTGCGGCCTGGGGAGCGCGGTCCTCCCGATCGTGGTTCACGTCCTCGAGCTTACGACCGTGCACCACAGCGCCTGACCAGCAGGGCGGCATAGGCGGCACGCGCCGGAGCACCGGCAGGTGAGCGGCCTGCTCTGGCCCGGGACGCCTCCGGGGAGGCGCCGAATCGTTTCTGTTCGGGCTCGGACCCGAGCGGCCGGGTGGACCCCCCTGATTCCAGCGTCTCACGGGGTGAGAGGGCGGCGACAGAGGGCAATCGCGGCCTGTGGATAACCCGCCCGGCAGCTCGCGCGTCGTCCCGCCCATCCCACCCATCCCGATTGCCTCCTCCATCCCGCTCGGCGGGCTCGGCACTGCTCGGCGGGCTCGGCAGGCTCGTGCCGGGAGCCCGCCCGTGGCCCAGCCATCCCGCCCGGCAGCTACCCGGGCATTCCGCCGCACCTCGCCAGCGGCTCGCCCGGCATCTCGTTCGGCGTCCCGCCGCCAGCCCGCCTACCCGCTCGGCGCCCCACCCCCGCCCCGGGATCCCTGCCGGGCTACCGGCGGGGAATATCCTTGGCCGCCGTGACCTCCCCGACATCCCCCTCCAGCCCCGAAGCCTCACCGGCCGCCCAGGCGCCCCAGGTCGCCCAGAGCACCCCGCCCGGCGAGACGACCACCGAGCCCTCCGCCGGCGCCGGCGGTGACGGCCGCGTCTCCGAGATCTTCGACCCCGCCGCCTGGCGGGAGGTCGAGGGCTTCGACTTCACCGACATCACCTACCACCGCCACGTCATCGACGGCCGCGACGCCCCCACCGTCCGCATCGCCTTCAACCGCCCCGAGGTCCGCAACGCCTTCCGCCCCGGCACGGTCGACGAGCTGTACCGGGCCCTGGACCACGCGCGCATGACACCCGACGTCGGCTGCGTCCTCCTCACCGGCAACGGCCCCTCCCCCCGCGACGGCGGCTGGGCGTTCTGCTCCGGCGGCGACCAGCGGATCCGCGGCCGCGACGGCTACCGCTACGCCTCCGGCGAGACCGCCGAGACGGTCGACCCGGCGCGCGCCGGCCGGCTGCACATCCTGGAGGTGCAGCGGCTGATCAGGTTCATGCCGAAGGTGGTCATCGCCGTGGTGCCCGGCTGGGCGGCCGGCGGCGGCCACAGCCTGCACGTCGTCTGCGACCTCACCCTGGCCAGCGCCGAGCACGCCCGCTTCAAGCAGACCGACGCCGACGTGGGCTCCTTCGACGGCGGCTTCGGCTCCGCCTACCTCGCCCGCCAGGTGGGGCAGAAGTTCGCCCGCGAGATCTTCTTCCTCGGCCGCCCGTACACCGCCGAGGAAGCACACCGCATGGGCATGGTCAACGCCGTGGTGCCGCACGCCGAGCTGGAGGCGGAGGCGCTGCGCTGGGCCGCCGAGATCAACGGCAAGTCCCCGACCGCCCGCCGGATGCTGAAGTTCGCCTTCAACGCCATCGACGACGGGCTCGTCGGCCAGCAGGTGTTCGCCGGCGAAACCACCCGTCTGGCGTACATGACGGACGAGGCGGTGGAGGGCCGGGACGCGTTCCTGGAGAAGCGGGACCCGGACTGGAGCCGTTTCCCCTACTACTTCTGACGGCCCCTGCTTCTGGCGGCCCGCCCATCCGGCGCGCCGCTCCCGCTCACTCCTCGTCGAGCCCGGGCACCGGCCCCACGCGGTTCTCCCACTTCGTGGAGAGCACGACGGTGGTACGGGTCCGGGCCACACCCTCGATCCGGCTGAGCCGGCGCACCGCCAGCTCCAGGTCGTCGACGTCGGACACGCGGACCTTGAGCATGTAGGAGTCCTCGCCGGCGATGAACCAGCAGTCCTCCACCTCGTCCAGTTCGCGCAGCCGCTCCCCCACGTCCTCGTGGTCGGCGGCGTCCGACAACTGCAGGCCGATCAGCGCCGTCACGCCCAGGCCGAGGCTCGCCGGCGCCACGATCGCCCGGTAGCCGGTGATCACGCCCGCCTGCTCCAGCCGGTTGATGCGATCGGTGACGCTCGGCCCGGAGAGCCCCACCAGCCGGCCCAACTCCGCGTAGGAGGCGCGCCCGTTCTGCCGGAGTGCCTGGATGAGCTGTCGGTCCACCGCATCCATCATCTCGACCTTCCCGTCCGCGTCCGTGCGTGGGACACTTTGCCGGACCGATGGGCCCGCTGCACAACCCGGGTACCCGGAACAGACGCGTTCAGCGGCCACCCGACGGGGCAGGCGTTCGAGTACCCGGACTTCGAACACCCGATTCTCGAACATCCGGGGCCTCGGCGACACCCGCGGGCACCCGTCGGGACACGCCGGCGCCCCGGGGCGCCGGCCAGGACGCCGAGGGCGTCCGGGGCGTCCGAGGGCGTGGCGCTCCCGGCCCGGGTGTCCGTGTCCGCCCATCAACGCGCCGCGCGCCGCCACCCGTGGGACGGGCAGCCCACGGGTCGGGACCGGGACGCGGCACCCGACGCCGGCAAGGGGAGGTCGCCGTTGTCCGCTGATGCGACAACTCGTGGGAGGTTCGGCGCCAGATGGCGGCGGGGACTGTCCGGGGCCGTTGACGCGGCCGTGCTGATGGGCTGCTGGGTCGCCCTGTTGTGGGTGCTGGAACTGGTGGACACCCTCAGCGGCCACCGGCTCGACACCTTCGGCGTGATCCCCCGGGTGCCGGGCGAGTTCCGCGACCTCATCCCCTCCGCGTTCGGGCACTTCGGCTTCGCGCACGTGGCCGCCAACAGCCTGCCGCTGTTCGTCCTCGGCTTCCTCGCCGCCCTGCGCGGCATACCCCGCTTCCTGGCCGCCGTGGCGGTGATCATGCTGGTGAGCGGGTTGGGCGTGTGGCTGATCTCACCGCCGGCCACCAACACGGCGGGCGCCAGCGGCGTCGTCTTCGGGCTCTTCGCCTACCTGGTGGTGCGCGGCTTCGCCGACCGGCGGCCGGTGGACGTCGGCGTGGGCCTGCTGGTGGCCGCGGCGTACGGCTCCATCCTGTGGGGCGCGCTGCCGATCGCCGAGGGCGTCTCCTGGCAGGGGCACCTCAGCGGCCTCATCGGCGGCGTCCTGGCGGCGATGCTGCTGCGCCGCAGCCCGGCCCCGGACGGCTTCTGACGCCCGACCGGACGCCGCGGTGTGAGGTCCTCCACGCGGCCCCCGCCGCGGCGAACCGGCGAGTACCCTGGGTCACCACTGGCCGCACACACGCCGACCGTCCCCCACTACCGGAGAGCCGACCATGCGGGTACTGCTGTTCCTGGCCACCCTCGGGGTGACCATCTTCACGGTGGTCGACTGCATCCAGAGCGAGGACGAGGAGGTCCGCGGGCTGCCGAAGATCGTCTGGGTCTTCCTCATCCTGCTGTTCAGCATCCCGGGCGCGGCGGCCTGGTTCATCGCCGGCCGACCGCGCGCGGCCCGGCCCGCGGGCGCCGCCGGCTTCGGCGGCGGGCTCGGCCGCGGCTCCCGTGGCCACCGCCCCGCCCCGCTCGCCCCGGACGACGACCCGGAGTTCCTGGCCTCGCTGAACAAGCGGGTGAGCAGCGAGGAGCAGGACCTGCTGCGCCGCTGGGAGGAGGACCTGCTCAGCCGCGACGAGGACGCGCCGCACCCGGACCCGCGGTCCTCCGAGGCCCCGGAGGACCTCCCGAACTCCTTCTTCGAGAAGGACGCCCGCGCCGACGGCACCGCGCCGGACGACGAGGCGACCGATGACGAGGCGCCGCGCGACGCCGCCGACGAGGACTCCCCCGAGAAGCGCAGGAAGAAGGACACCGACGGCGACGACGGCCCGGCCTCCTCCTGACACCCCTGCTGCGAAAGCCGGCGCCTACTCGCCCCTTTTCCTTCCACTTCCCTCCACGCGACAGCGCCCCGGCCGCCGATGACGGCGGCCGGGGCGCTGGCGCGTTGGTGGCGCTGTCGCGTTGGTGGTGGGTTCTGCCGTCTCGCACCACCCGAGCGCGAGGGCTCCACAGGCGGCGCTCACTGGGCTAGCGGACGCTTCACGCGCGCGCAAGAGGGACCCGACACCCTGTGGACAACGACGAACCCCCTTGTTCACCAGGGGTAGCGCACCACCCACACCCCGCGCAAGAGGGACCCGACACCCTGTGGACAACCACGAACCCCCCTTGTTCACCAGGGGTAGTGGATGGTTCGCGGCGGGCGCAAGAGGGCCTGCTTTCCTGTGGAGAATCGTCTCGGCCGGGTGGTGCCCCCCCTACTCCGCGGACTTCCCGGATTCCCCGGACTCCTCTCGGCCCTTGGGGGCCTTGCGGGCCTCGGACGCCTTGAGGGTCTCTGCATCCCCGGGTTCCGCCGGCTCCTCAGCCTCCTCCGGCTTCTCAGAGGCCTCAGGCTCCTCCGGCGCCTCCGGCGCCTCCGGCTCCACCGACACCTCGGCCGCCCCCGACGCCCCCGACTCCCCCGACTTCTCCGGCGCCTCCGGCAGCAGGTCGGTGACGACGGCGGCGATCTCCTCGCGGATGCGCGGGGCCTCGTTGTGGGCGAGGCCGGCGACCTCCACCAGGGTGCGCCCGTCCTTGCCCGTCACGGCCCGCACCCAGATGCGGCGCCGCTGCACGAACAGCGAGCCGACCAGCCCGGTGATGCAGACGATCGCCGAGGCGAGCGCCAGTCCGTTGCCCGGGTGCTGGGTGACCTGGAAGGTGGCCCACTGCCGGTAGCCGTCGAAGGTGATGCTGCCCCGGCCGTCCGGCAGCGTCATCGTCTCGCCGACCAGCAGCGCGGCGCTGAGCGGGTTGCCGTCCTCGTCGGTGAACTGGGTCAGGTTGGTGTCGTCGAGCTGGTAGACGTTCTGCCCCTGCGGGGTGTCCATGCCCAGGTCGCCCTCGTAGGCGGTGAGGAAGAGCGCCGGGTACTCCGCCGTGGGGCCGGCCGAGTAGGGGCCGCGCACCGGGTCGATCTTGGCGGTCGGCAGGAAGAGCCCGGAGAAGCCGAGCTGCTGCCGGGTGCCGTCCGGGTTCTGGCCGTCCGGAACCTTGATCACCCCGGAGGAGGTGAAGTTGGCGTCCTGCGGCAGGAAGGACGCCGGGCCCTGGTAGGCGATCTCGCCGGAGGCGTCCCGCACGGTCACCTCGGGCGCGAAGCCGTGGCCGATCAGGAACACCTTGCTGTCGCCGACCTGGAGGGGGTGGTTGACCCGGATGGTCTCCTCCCTCGGCTCGCCGTCGCCCTCCCAGTAGGTGACCTCCGCCTCGAAGGTGCGCGGGGTGCCCTGCTGCGGCCCGGACTCCTCGAAGGTGGCCCGGAAGTCCACCAGCTCCATGCCGAAGTCGTCCAGGTCGGCGATGTCGTAGGAGCGGCCCGGGGAGAAGTCGTCGTACTGGGTGAGCGCGTTGGCGAACGCCTGGCCCTCCAGGAGCAGCCGGCCGCCGGTGGCGCCGAGCGAGCTCCCCATGGCGAGGGCGATGAGGAAGCCGAACAGCGCCACGTGGAAGAGCAGGTTGCCGGCCTCCCGCAGGTAGCCCTTCTCCGAGGCCACGGAGCCGTCGGCGGCGTGGACGCGGAAGCGGCGGCCGCGCAGCGTGCGGGCGGCGGCCTGCAGGACGGCCTCGGCGGGGGCGTCGGTCTCCCACGAGGTGTGCACCGGCAGGCGGTCCAGGCGGCGCGGCGCCCGGGGCGGGCGGCGGCGCAGCGCCTGCGCGAACTGCTTGCAGCGGGGCAGGATGCAGCCGGCGAGGGAGATGAACAGCAGCAGGTAGATCGCCGCGAACCACGGCGAGGAGAAGACGTCGAAGAGGCTCAGCCGGTCGTAGATGCCGGCGAGGGTGGGGTTGTCCTGCCGGAACTCCTCGACCCGCAACGGGCTGGCCGGCTCCTGCGGGATCAGCGAGCCGGGGATGGCGGCAAGGGAGAGCAGGAAGAGCAGGATCAGGGCGACGCGCATGGAGGTCAGCTGGCGCCAGGTCCAGCGCGCCCAGCTCACCGTCTCGACGAGGACGCCCACGACGCCGCCGCGCCGCGCGCCGGCGGGGGCGGCGGGGTTCCCGGGGTCGGTGTCGCGGCCGGCGGCCGGGGCGTCGTCCTCCTCGGGGACGGCCTCCGGGACGGAGCTGAGCCGCTCGGCCGCGCGGAGGTCGGCGGCCTCCTCGTCGGCCTCACGCGCGACGTCGGCGGTCTCGCGGGCGGTGTCAGGTGCGGTGTCGATGTCGCTCACAACTCAGATTCCGATCGTGAAGCCGCTGGTCCACAGCTGCATCTCGTAGACCAGCCGGTTCCAGACGCCGGTGATCAACAGGACCCCGACGACGACGAGCATGGCCCCACCGGTCCGCATGACCCACTGGTAGTGGCGCTTGACCCAGCCGAAGGCGCCGAGCGCCCGGCGGAAGGCCACCGCGGCCACCATGAACGGTATGCCGAGGCCGAGGCAGTAGCACAGTCCGAGCAGGGCGCCGCGCCCGGCGTCGGCCTCGCTCACCGAGAGGGCGAACACCGCCTGCTGCGTCGGGCCGATGCACGGGGTCCAGCCGAGCCCGAAGACGAACCCCAGGACGGGCGCCCCGACCAGCCCGGTGGTCGGCCGGTGGTCCAGCCGGGCCTCGCGTTGCAGGAAGCCGAGGCGGGGCAGCAGGCCGGCGAAGGAGAGCCCGAGCACGATGGTCAGCGCGCCCAGCACCCGGGTGATCCAGGTGATGTGCTCCTGGAGGGTGAAGGCGAAGTAGCCGAACAGCGCCCCGGCGGAGACGAACACCACGGAGAAGCCCAGCACGAACAGCAGCGAGCCGAGCAGCATCCGGCCGCGCAGCGCGCCGCCGCCCCGCTCGCTGGAGCCGCGCAGGTCCGCGCCGCTCAGCCCGGTGACGTAGCCGAGGTAGCCGGGCACGAGGGGAAGCACGCAGGGCGAGAAGAAGGAGATCAGACCGGCGAACGCGGCGACCGGGATGGCCAGCAGGAGCGCGCCGTCGAGGACGGTCTCGTTCATGCGTCCTCGGCGAGCATCGGCTCGATCATGTCGGTGAGTTCCTGCTCGGTGAGGGCCTTCAGGGCCCGCACGGCTATCCGCCCCTCGCGGTCGATGATCAGGGTGGACGGGATGGCCTGCGGCATCAGGTTGCCCTTGAACTCCAGGACGAGCCGGCCGGCCGGGTCGTAGATGCTCGGGTAGGTGATGCCGTTGGTCTCCTCGAACCGCCGCGCCGGCACCTCGTCCAGGTCCCGGGTGTTGATCCCGAGGAAGCGCACGCCCCGGTCCTGGGTGGCCTCGTGCACGGCCTGCAGGTGCGGGGCCTCCGTGCGGCACGGGCCGCACCACGAGCCCCAGACGTTCAGCACCACGATCTCCCCCCGGTAGTCGGACAGGGCGATCTCCTCGCCGTCCAGGGTGGTGCCGGAGATGTCCGGGGCCTGCTGGCGCTCGGCGACCGGCAGGGCGGTGATCTCACCGGTGCCGGCGACGTACTGGGTGCTGGCCTCGTTGGAACCGCCCGAACCACCGTCCTCGTCCCCTGAGGAGCATCCGCTCAGGACGAGGCCGGCCACCACGACCGCCATGACGGGCAGGACCATGCGGGAGCGGGGGCGTCCGGGAGCGCCCGTGCGGTGGGTACGCATGGCCGCCAGTCTCGCATGCGGCCGCACCGATCTTGCGGGCGGGCGAGCGCTTCTGCTAAGGGACGGATAAAGCCGCAGGCAGTGGGCCCGTTACGGGCCACCGCCCACGGCTCGTGCTCCGCCGGCCCGTGGGGCGCGCCACGGCAGCGCGGCACCGCGGTACGCGTGCCACCGCGGCGCGGCGGGGGCGCGGCGGGGGCGCGGGGCGTTGATGGCACCAGGGCGCGGGATGGTGCCGGGGCACGGGATGGTGCCGGGGCGGGCGCCGCCGGCCCGCGGGGGCTAGGCGGCGAACTCCCGCACCAGCGCCTCGTTGAAGGCCGGCAGGTCGCCGGGTTTGCGGCTGGTCACCAGGGTGCTCGGGGCGCCGGTGCACACCTTGACCTCCTCGTCCACCCAGTTCGCGCCCGCGTTGCGCAGGTCGGTGGCCAGGCTGGGCCAGGAGGTGAGCGTGCGGTCGCGGACCACGTCCGCCTCCACCAGCGTCCACGGGCCGTGGCAGATCGACGCCACCGGCTTGCCCGCGTCGAAGAACGCCCGGACGAACCGGACGGCGGCGGCGTCCATGCGCAGGAAGTCCGGGTTGGCGACCCCGCCGGGCAGCACCAGCGCGTCGAAGCCGGCCGGGTCGGCGTCCCGGGCGACCTCGTCGACCGGGAAGGTGTCGGCCCGGTCGAGGTGGTTGAAGGCCTGCACCTTGCCGGAGGCCGTGGAGACCAGGCGCGGCGTGCCGCCCGCCTGTTCCACGGCCTTCCACGGCTCGGTCAGCTCCACCTGCTCGACGCCCTCCGGGGCGACCAGGAAGGCGATCGTCTTGCCGTCCAGAGTGGTGGCAGCCACGCGATGTCCTCTCCGTGTCCGTTCGTCGGTCGGAACACGGCTGCTGCTGCCCCCGCTCCCCGGCGCGAAACGGGCGGACGCCCGCCGGGCACCGGACGGACGCCCGGCGTGACCCGACAGGCGCCCGGCGTGACCGGGCAGGCCCGGCGTGGCCCGGCAGGGGTGGCCTTCAGGCCCCGAAGCTCTTCGAGCGGGCCGCGAGGTCGGCCGGCAGCAGCTCCCGGGCCGGCTCCGAGTAGCCGACGCCGACGATCCGCTCGCCCTCGAAGGTGAAGGAGGTGAGGCTGGCCAGGCTGCACTGGCGGCGGCGTGGGTCGTGCCACAGCCGGCGCTTCTCCACGTAGCTGCGCACCATCCAGATGGGCAGCTGGTGGCTGACGCACACCGCCTCGTGCCCGGAGGCGGCCTGGCGGGCGGCGTGGATGGCGTTCATCATCCGCACCACCTGGTCCACGTACGGCTCGCCCCAGGACGGCCGGAAGGGGTTGCGCAGGTAGCGCCAGTGCGAGGGGCGGCGCAGCGAGCCGTCCCCGACGCCGAACGTCATGCCCTGGAAGATGTTCTCGGCCTCGATGAGCCGCTCGTCGGTGGCCACCTCCACGCCGTGCGAGGCGGCGATCGGCTCGGCCGTCTCCTGGGCGCGCTCCAGCGGGGACGCCACGACGTGGGTGATGTCGCGCCGGGCGAGGTGTTCGGCGACCCGCTCGGCCATCTTCCGGCCCAGCTCGGACAGGTGGTAGTTGGGCAGCCGGCCGTAGAGGATGCCCTGGGGGTTGTCCACCTCCCCGTGTCTCATGACGTGGACGACGGTGATGTCCTTGCTGCTCACCGGTTGGCTCCTTGCGTGGCGGACGGGTCGGGCGGCGGGTGTTCTCCGCCGCTCCGCACGTCTTTTTCAGTATTGATCAGGGTATTGATCAGCCTCGACCGTTATCGGCCGCCATTGGCCGATAACGAATCCGGCTACCGACTGCTCCCGGGCCCGGATGCCCGGATTACCGACTGCCGATCTCCGGGCCCGGTTCTCGTCGCTCGTGTTCCCGCACCGTCCGGTCCGCTCATCCCGCCGGCTTGGCGGCCGCCGCCGCGCGGGCCGCCGCCGGCAGCGCCGCGACGATCCGGTCCAGCGCCGCGTCGTCGTGCGCGGCGGACAGGAACCAGCACTCGAAGGCCGACGGCGGCAGGTACACGCCCTGCTCCAGCATGCTGTGGAAGAAGGCGGTGAACCGGAACGACTCCTGGGCGCGCGCGGCGTCGTAGTCGTGGACCTCGTCCTCGGTGAAGAACACCGAGAACATGTTGCCCGCCGACTGCACCCGGTGCGCCACGCCCTCGGCGGCCAGCGCCTCGCCGACGGCGCCGCGCAGCCGCTCCGCGGAGGCGTCGAGGCGGGCGTACACCTCGTCCGTGCACAGCCGCAGCTGGGTCAGCCCGGCGGTCGTCGCCACCGGGTTCCCGGACAGCGTGCCGGCCTGGTAGACCGGGCCGGACGGGGCGAGCTGCCGCATCACGTCGGCCCGGCCGCCGAAGGCCGCGGCCGGGAAACCGCCGCCCATCACCTTGCCGAAGGTCATCAGGTCGGGCGCGACGCCCTCCAGGCCGTACCAGCCGGCCCGGGAGACGCGGAAGCCGGTCATCACCTCGTCCGAGATGAACAGCGCGCCGTGCCGGCGGCACAGCTCGGCCAGCGCGGCGGTGAAGCCGGGGCGGGGCGGCACGCAGCCCATGTTGCCCGGGGACGCCTCGGTGATCAGGCAGGCGATCTGGTCGCCCTGCGCGGCGAAGACCGCCTCGACCGCCGCGAGGTCGTTGTACGGCAGCACGATCGTGTCGCCGGCCTGGGCGCCGGTGACGCCCGGGGTGTCGGGCAGGCCCAGCGTCGCCACGCCGGAACCGGCGGCGGCCAGCAGGGCGTCCACGTGACCGTGGTAACAGCCGGCGAACTTCACGATCTTGGCGCGGCCGGTGAAGCCGCGGGCCAGCCGGATCGCCGACATGGTGGCCTCGGTGCCCGAGGACACCAGCCGCACCTGCTCCACCGGGGCGACGCGGGCGGTGATCTCCTCGGCGAGGGCGACCTCGCTCTCCACCGGCGTGCCGAAGGAGGTGCCGCGGGCGACCGCCGCCTGAACCGCCGCGATCACCTCCGGATGGGCGTGCCCGAGGATCATCGGCCCCCAGGAGCCGATCAGGTCGACGTACTCCCGGCCGTCGGCGTCGGTCAGGTAGGCGCCGCGCCCGGACACCATGAAGCGGGGCGTGCCGCCGACCGCCTGGAAGGCGCGCACCGGCGAATTCACACCGCCCGGTGTAACGGCTTCGGCACGTTCGAACAGCTTCTGCGAGACTGGGGCTTCGTAGGGGTAGCTCACAGGGGACATGGTCTCAAATCGTGCCCGGGGGACCGGCATGTCCTCGTTCGTCATCTGGGACGATGATCGAGTCGGAGCGGATGGCTGGTAAGTGGGGTGTATGGCGGTGGGCGGACGGCCTCCAATTCGCGTCATAACCCCGGCATGTCCCGTGCGCGAAGGTGGAAGGACCCCTTGGTACGGCCGTTCGATCCACAGCCGCGGCGTGCCCCTCCGGCATGAGCCGGGTGCCCGCCGCCCCCGCGCCGTCGACTTCACCCGCGACCTCGGAGTGTGCACATGCCTTGGGACCCGACGTCGTCCTACGGGAGCGGTTCGGGTGAGGGATCGTCCGGAGACCGCAACGGGGGTCGCCGGATGGGCGTGACGTACAAGTACTTCGGCGCCCCCGACCGCGCCACCGCCGCCCGCGTCCCCAACACCGCAGAACGCGACGAGATCACCGGCGAGCCGCTGCGCGGCGGCCTGTCCACGAAGGTCAAGCCGGAGACCATGGCCGCCATGGTGCTCACCGCCATCAAGGGCATGCCGCTCAGCGAGGTCCCGCCGCTGGAGCTGGTGGTGCTGCACCCCGACTACGCCGTCGTGCAGCTGCCGGAGCTCGTCGTCGCCCCGCTGCGCAAGGCCAGCGAGGAGCAGCTCGGGGCCGCCGCGTTCATCTGGTCCACCGTGCCCGACCGCCGCGGGCCGCGCGACGCCTACGTCCTGTACCAGATGCTCCACGAGTGGCAGGGCTTCGCCCACCGCGTCCACGACGCCGGCCACCAGCTCTACTGCCTGGTCTGGCCCTGACCGGGCCGGCCCCGAGCCTCCGGCCCGGCGCCCCGACCCGGGGTTACCGGGCCCGGTCCTCGGGGCGGGTGAGGTGGATGTTCTGGGTGCCGCTCCGCAGCGCGTTGACGGTGCCGTTCCCCCACGCCTGGTTGTACATCGCCGAGTGCCCCGCGGGGGGTGGCGCGACGGCCTCGCCCGCCGCGTCCGGCGCCGTCCCACTCGCCGCCCCGCTCGGCGCCGGGGCGCCGGGCGCGGGCTCCGGCGGGTCCAGCGGGGCCCCGGGCAGGTGGAGCCAGGCGTCCGCGGTGTGTTCCTTCGTCGTGAAGGTCACCCTGCGGAAGGCCTCCGGGTCGATCCCGGGATAGTCGTGGCCGACCGTCTCGTCGTGGAAGTGCTGGGAGAGCAGCACGGCGACACACACCGGCTCCGGCGCCCGCTCCAGCGCCGTACGGACCGGGGCCGCGTCCAGCATCCGGGCCAGCACCTCGAGCGGACGGCCGGTGGCCCCGCCGGCGCGGTCGAGGCGTACCTCACCTGCGTGCAGCGCGCCCCGGACCCGGATCCGCGTCGTGGGGCCGGCCATGCGGTTGTGGGCGCGCAGGCGGACCGCCAGCTCGTGGAGCAGCGGATGGACCAGCGCGGTCTTGCGCACCCCGGCCGGCGCGACCAGCCGCAGGCCGTCGCCCAGGTCGTCGATCAGGCAGGCCCGCCAGTCGATCCCGCTCCGTTCGACCGACTCGCGCAGTGCCGTCCCCAGCGCCTCGCGGATCCTCCCCAGCGCCGTGTTGCCGCGTCCGGCGGAGCGTTCGATGTCCACGGCCAGCACGGCGCGGTATTCCCACTCCGGCTCCATACGGTCCTCCTGCACGGTGGGGGCGGGCCTGACCGTCACCGGCGCCGACCCGCCGGTGACCCTTCGTGCGCGCTCCATTGTGGCCGCAATCCGGGTCGGTGGCGCCGTTGCGGTACGGGATCCTCCGGGAAACACCGGCGACCACCGGTCCCGAGGCCGTGCCGGCCGGCCGCCCGGACGGCACACTGGTACCGGCTGCGCGGCCTCGCGGAGCCGGGGAGGTCAGCCAGGGCGCGGCGCCTGGGCGGGAAGCCGGGGCGCGGCGCCTGGGTGGAGAGCCTGGGCGTAGGGCCGGAGCGGAGGCCCGGGGCAGGGAGGTGGGGCGCACGACCACGGAGGACAGCCGGCCGAGCCGGGGAACCGACGGCCGGCGGCGGCGCGCGCAGCGCGGCTGGCCGCCGTCGAGCCTGCTCGGCGGACTCGCCGGGCCCGCGCGGGAACGGCTGCTCGCGCTGGGCTCCGAGGCCCGGTACCCGGCCGACCGCGTGCTGATACGCGAGGCGGACCAGACCACCTTCGTGCTGATCCTGCTCGACGGGGTGGTGAAGGTGACCGCGCGCACCCAGGACGAGCGGGACGCCCTGCTGGCCGTCCGGATGGGCGGGGACCTCGTCGGCGAGTTCGCCGCGGTGGACGGCCGGCCCCGCTCGGCGACCGTCACCACCTGCGGACCGGTCGTCGCCCGGGTGGTGGGGCGGGCCGAGTTCCTGGACTGCACCCGGCGGGACCCGGGGATCGCGCACGCGGTGAACGGGTCCGTCGTCACCAAGCTGCGGGTCGCCAACGCCTACCGCGTCGACTTCGCCGGGTGCGACGCCGCCACCCGGCTGGCCCGGGTGCTGTACCAGATCGCGATGACCTACGGGGAGCGCCAGGGCGACGGCGCCGTGATCCACTGGCCGCTCACCCAGCCGGAGCTCGCCACCCTCTCCGGCGCGGCGGAACCCACCGTGCACCGGGCGCTGCGCAGGCTCCGCGAGACCGGCGTGGTCTCCACCGGTTACCGCACCGTCAGAGTCGAGAGCCTCGCGCTGCTGAGCAGCGCCGCCTTCGACTGACCGGCGCCGCGCCGGAGGGATCCCTTGGAAAAACGGTCATTTGACGGTCTCTCCCCCCGGGACGGTCGCTAGCGTGGCGGGCACGGACCGCCGGAAGGCTCGGGTCGGGGCTGCGAACGCCCCTGCCCGCCACCGGCGTGCCGGAAGGGAACCGCCGTGGGCGGCGGGGGCCGCCACGGCGGCCGCGCCTCCACGACCGCGCTTCCACGATCGGAGGGGGAAGTGACGATGAGCCAGGCGGACGACGGCACCCAACCGCCCGCCACCGCACCGGAGGCAAACGCTCCCGATGAGGGCGCGGGCCCCGGCTACCGCATCGACATCGGCGGCAACGCCAGCGGCACCGTGATCGCCGGCGACCACAACGTGGTCGTGGACGCCCAGCACGGGTCGACGGTGACCCTGCTGGTGGAACGCGAGCGCCCCCAGCCGGTGCGCCGCGAGCGGATCGAACTGCTGCCGCGGCGGCAGCGCGAACCGGTGGGCCGGGACGCCGACATCGCCTCACTGGCCGACGCCCTGCGCGACGGCGGCCCGGTGCAGTTGTGGGGCCCACCCGGGATCGGCAAGAGCACCCTGCTGCGGCACGCGACACGGCTCCTGGAACCGGGACCGGACGGCGTGGTCTTCCTGAACGCCGCCTACCACGAGGTCCCGGACCTCGCCCAGCAGGTGTTCGAAGCCTGCTACGAGGCCCCCGGATACGCCCCCTCCCCCGCCGAGCTACGGCGGCTGATGTCCGGCACACGGGTGACGGTGTACGTCGACAACGCCGCCCTGACCCATGAGCAGATCCGCCAGCTCATGGACGCGGCCCCCGACGCCACCTTCGTCTTCGCCAGCCCGGAGCAGTCGGTGCTGGGCGACGGAAGGGCGCTGGAGCTGACCGGCCTGGACCGCTCCGCCGGGCTGGAGCTGCTGGCCCGGGAACTGCGCCGCCCGCTGGCGGAGCGCGAGCTGTCCACCGCCACCGAGCTGTGGAAGGCCGCGGCCGGCCGGCCCCTGCCACTGCTCCGCGCGGCCGGGCTGGCCCGGTCCACCGCCCGGCCGGGAGGCGCGCGACTGCCCCGGCCCGGCGAGGTCACCGAACTGCTCCCGCCGCTGCTCGACCAGCTGGACGCGACGGCGATGAGCGTGCTGCACCTCCTGGCGACCCTGGACGGCGCCGAGCTGGACCCGGCGCACATCGGCGCGCTGACCGAGGCGCCGGACGCCGCCGGGACCTGCGGCCGGCTGACCGAGCTCGGCCTCGTCACGGCCGCCGACCAGGGGTACAGCTGCGCCGCCGACGTCGTGCCGACGGTGCGGCAGCGAATGCCCGACCCGTTCCCCGCGGACCGGCTGTGCGAGTACCTCACCCGCTGGGCGTCCCACCCCGAGACCACGCCGGTCCACGTGGCCGACCTGGCCCGGGCCCTGGAGAAGGCGGCCGAGCTCGCCATGTGGGTCGGGCGGGCCGACCTCGCGGTACGGCTGGCACGCGCCGCGTCGCCCGTCCTGGCCCGCTCCCTGCGGTTCGGCGCGTGGGGCCGGGTGCTCGGCTCCGGCTGGGCCGCCGCCACGCGCTCGAACGACCGGCGCGCCCAGGCGTACTTCGTGCACGAGGCGGGCATCCGCTCCCTGCTGATCGGCCAGCGCGTCATGGCCGCCACCCTGCTGGCCCAGTCCGTGGTGCTGTGGCGGCAGCTGGGCGACAGCCGGGGCGCCGACGCCGCGCTGAACGCCCAGCAGTACGCGCCGCCGTCGACGCCCACACCGCCGTCGACGCCGACGCCCGCCGAGGCCCCGCCCGTCCCCGACGCCGGCTCCTCCACGGCCCCCGACCCCACCCTCACCACCCCCGACCTCACGACCGGCACCCCCGACCTCACCGTCACGCCCCCCAACCTGCACCCCAGCACCCCCGACCCCACCATCACCGCCTCCAACCTCACGCCTCCCTCCCCCGACCCCACCGCCGCGGCACACAGCTTCACCCCCGTCACCCCCGACCCGGCCTCCACCGCCCACACCCCGCTCAACGACCTGGTGCTGAACCACATGGCGGGCCTCGGAGGCGGCCAGGCCGGCGGCACCGGCGCCGGTGCGGCGGCCACCGCCCCGGGCGGCTGGGCCCTCGGCGGCGGCACGGGTGCCATGGGCGCGGGCACCAGCACGGCGGGCGCCGGTGTGGGTGCGGGCGCCGGCTTCAGCGCGGTGGGCGCCGGCGCAGCGGGCGTCGGCGCGGGCATGGGTGCCGGCGCCGGCATGGGTGCCGCCGGTGTGTTCACCGTGATCATCACCACGATCGCCACCGCCGTCGCGGTCGTCGTCGCCGGTGTGGCGATCGTCCAGAACGTCGTCCAGAACGAGGAGCCCCCGCCCTCCGCGCCCAGCACCGACCTGGCCGGGCTGTGGACGAGCAACCAGGGTGGTGCGCTGGAGTTCGTCCCGTCGAGCTCCGGCGAGTACATCGCCGGGACGGAGTGCGGCCCCGAGGACATCCGCGTCACCGGCAGTTCCGGCAGTTACTCCGGCACGCAGGTGATGTACGAGGAGACCACCGACGGCTCCTGCGGAGCTCCGGCGGGCGACATCTCGGTCACCATCACCGTCGCCCCCGACGGCGAGACCGCCGAGTACGTCACGGAGGACACGGCGAACCTCGGCTGCGTGAACTGCGGGACGGAGACGTTGACCCGCGTGCCCACCTACTAGAAGCCCGAGAGACCCAAGGAGCTTGCGCCATGGCATCCAAGCAAGGCGACAACTACTCGATCCGGATCGGCGGCGACGCCTCCGGCACCGTGGTGGCCGGTCACGACAACCGCGTGGAGGTCAACCGCGCCACGCCCCCCGCCGAATCCGACGCCCCCCGCCACTCCCCCTCCGGCAACACCCCCTCAGACACCTCCCCGGCCGGCGCACCCCCGGCCCCCACCCCCTCCCAGAGCAACACGGCGAGCGGACACAGCACCGTCTTCACCGTGATGAACGGCACCATCAACGTCAACCACGACGGCCCACGGACCCCGCCGGAGCAGTGACCGCCGCGACCGCCCGTGCGAGGGGGGCGGGCGGACCGGTGGTCACTGGCTGGAGGCGGGCGGGGGGTCGGCCTGGGCGACCGGGCGCTTGTAGTAGCTCCAGGGGAAGTAGCCCGAGCCGACCGCGATCCACCCCTCCGCCTCCAGCCGACGGCGGCGCGCGCCCATCGCCAGGGCCACCCGGCGGTGCTCCCACTGCCGGTCGGAGGCCTCCACCACGTGGTACAGCGGGCCGTAGTCCACGAGTTGCCAGCCCGCGCGGCCGGCCTCGGCGAGCGCCGGCATCTCGTCGAAGGCGGTGAGCGGACTGAGCACCCGCCGCTCGCCCGTCGGCGCGTCGGCGGTCTCGGTGGCCGCCTGGGCGCCCGCCTTGTCCGGGGAGGGCGTGGCGAACCGCTGCTGGGCGGCCTGCCTGCTCACCCCGAGCAGCCGGCCCAGGGTGTCCCAGCTGTGGCCCGCGCCCCGGGCACCGCCGACCGCCTCGCGGAGCAGCCGGCTGGTCTCCTCGGCGCCGACCCTGGTCGCGGCGACCAGCCGCAGGAAGCTCTCCGGGTCGTGCTCCAGCCCCTCCCGGAGCCCTTCCGGCGCCCCGAGGATCGCTTCGGCGACGCCCTCCCGGATGCGGGTGACCTCCTCCGCGCTCAGGACGCCGTCGGCGACGATGGACCGCCCCTTCATCGCTCAGCCACCTCCCGGTCGAGGTCGCGCAGCGGCTCCAGGGCGTCCAGCACCGCCGCGTCCCGTGGGCCTGGTGGTGGGGCGAAGGCGCCGGTCACCAGGGAGCCGCCAACGGCCCCCGGGCGCTGCGCGCGCAGCATCGCCGCCGCCGTACCGATCAGCACCATCTCGACCACCACCAGGAGGATCAGCAGCGGAAGACCGACATCGGTCGCGACGGCGACCGCCGGCAGACTGCCCGCCACCGCGAACAGCAGCGCCGGCTGGGCAGCCTGGGCTGACTGCCCGGCGGACACCTTGGAACGAGCGGACGACGAAGAAGCGATCGACTTGTTCATGCCGTCAAGGATTCCTTGACACGCCCCCGTTGTCAAGCATTCCTTGACACTCCCCGAACGTCCGTCAGTCTCCCGCTCCGCAGCCGGCCCGCGCCGCCGCCCGATCCGGTTGCTCGGCGGGCGGGGCGGGATCCCGCAACGTCGACCCCTCCAGCTCCGTCTCCGGGCTGAACAGCGTCTGCCGCCCGATCCCCGTGACCTCCATATACGTGTGGTACGAACCGACCACCCGCCCACCCTCGGTGAACACCATCAGCGTGCCGTCATAGACCCAGTCGCGCTCCATCGCCTCCTCGTCACCGACCACCACCGCGTTCACCTCGCACCGCCCGACGCCTTCGAGGAAGACGTACAGCGCGTCCCAGGAGAAGCCGGTCAACTCGGCGACGGCCACCGGCTCGCCCGCGTCGGTCGCCCCGTCCAGACGGTCCGTGAACACCTCCTCCGCGTCCGGGGTGGCGCCGCCGTACTCCTCACCGGAATAGCCGAAGGAACCGGAGTCCGGCGGGTCCGCGCACCCCGCCAGCAGGGTGACGAGCACGGCCGCGACCACCGCCGCTCCCGGCCGGACAGCCCGCATCGACATCACGCTCAGTAGTCCTCTTCCTCGGTGAACTCCCCCGCCGGGCGCCCCGGCAGCCCACCCTCCCGCGCCGTCCCGGTGCCGTCCATCGGCACCTGGTCGCTGTAGGCCGCGGTTCCGTCCTGCTGGATCACCAGCAGTTCGCCCCGTTCCATCTCCTCCAGGATCAGCGCGGCCAGCTCGTCCGGGCTGGCGTCGGGGTTCTGCTCGGCGATCCTGCGGCCCACCTCGTTGTTGTGCAGGTCCATCGCCTCGCGGTGCGCGGCCGTGTTCTCCGGCGTCATCTCGTGGGCGGTGGCGAAGCGGGAGGTCCACTCCACGCCGTACTCCTGGGTCATCCGCGCGTTCCAGTAGGCGTGGCGGAAGGCGTCACCGTGCCCGTCGCTGACGGCGCCCTCGGGAACGTACCTCTCCGGCGCCGCCAGGGCCTCGTCCCGCAGTTCCATGAACGCCTGCAGGTCGGTCGGGTTGGGCGTGATCAGCTCGTCCAGGATGTCCGCCTCGGTCGCCGTCACCTCGCTGGTCTCGGTGAAGCCGAGCATCCTGGCGAGCTGCGCGAGGCGCCCCCGCGGGTACTCCACCAGCCCCCGCTCGTCGGTCTCCACCTGGTAGCGCTCCAGGATGCCGGGCCCCGGCCGGCGCGAGTAGGGGTTGGCGGCGGCCTCCAGCACCTCCTCCCGCATGCCGGGAGTGTCCACGATGACGTCCGCCGCGGCCTGCGAGTCGGCCTCGTAGTCGGGGACGGCCCGGTAGGCGGCGTCGAGCTCGGAGGCCGCCGTCTCGCGGGCCTCGCGCTCTCTGGCCAGGGCGCCGCCGTAGGCGCCGGTGGCCGCACCGTAGTGCTGCTCGGCCGCGGGCCGGACCGCCTCGATCTCCTCCTCGGCGCCCTGCTCCATCAGCCAGTCGAAGGGGCCCGTGCGAGCCCGCAGGTCCTCCCACTGGCTCAGCGCGTCCGCGTCGCGGAAGGCGGCGCTCTGGCCCTCGGCCAGGTCGGCGATCAGCGCGGCCAGGGCGTTCTCGGCCTCCCTGCCGTCACGGACCAGGGCATCCGCCTCGGCCACGGCCCGGCGGTAGGCCTCCAGCGCCCGGGCGGCGCGATCGAAGCCGTCGCGCAGCCCCTGGAGCAGGGTGTCCGCGTCACGCAGCCGGGAGTCGTAGGTGGCGCGCCCCTCCCCCTGCCACTCCACGGTGCCGTGCAGGCCGGCCAGTTCGGGGAGGGCCTGGTCGATGACGTTCACCACCCGGGCGAGGTCCTGCTGGCCGTGCCCGATGTCGGCGGCGCTCAGCTCCTCGATGTACCGGACATCGGCGTACTTGGTGGCCACGGCTCCCCCGCTGCTCAGTAACCCTCGTCGTTGTCGTTGTCGCCGGCCCGGTCACCCGGGGGGACCAGCCGGCCGCGGAGCAGCGCGTCCATGCTGCCGGCGACGCCCTCGTCCACCTGGACGTGCCCAGCGGCCGTCGCCCGGAGCTTCGTGGAGAGCGAGAGCAGCAGGGCCACGGCGTCCTGGTACTGGTCGCAGGCGAAGTCACTGAACCGCCGCACCTTGTCGCCGACGTCGGCGTGCGACGCCGGGGTCGCCGCCATGGTGATCAGGTCCGGCTCCGGACGCCCCGCCTGGAGCAGCCCGGCCAGCTCCAGCAGTACGGAGGCGTTCCCGTTCAGCGACTGCGGCCTGCTCTCGAATCCCTCCGGCATGCGCCACCCCTCCACCGCGTCCCATTCGGCCTCCGCGTGGCGCGGCCCGCGCAACACCACGCCCGGCGGAAGTGACGCGCGTCACGCCCACCCCGGTTCTCGCGACGAGCACGGCCCCGCGCGGGCACCGGCGCGGGCGCAGCGAAACGCCCCGGCGGGCGGACGGGGAAACGTCGCGCCCGCCGGGGCGGCGGGGTCGTTCGGGGGCGGGCGGGGTCAGCGCAGGCGCTGGGCGACCTCCACGGCCCAGTAGGTCAGGATGCTGCGGGCGCCGGCCCGGCGGATCGACACCAGCGTCTCGTCGATGATCCGCTCGCGCTCCACCCAGCCGTTGGCCGCCGCCGCCTCCACCATGGCGTACTCGCCGGAGACCTGGTAGGCCACCACCGGCACGTCCACCGCGTCGGCGACCTGGCGCACGATGTCCAGGTAGGACATCGCCGGCTTGACGATCACCATGTCGGCGCCCTCGGCGACGTCCAGGGCCAGCTCCCGCATCGACTCCCGGGCGTTCGCCGGATCCTGCTGGTAGGTCCTGCGGTCGCCGGTCAGCGAGGAGTTCACCGCCTCGCGGAACGGCCCGAAGAAGGCGGAGGCGTACTTCGCCGTGTAGGCCAGGATGCCGGTGTCGGCGAAGCCCGCCGCGTCCAGCGTCCGGCGCAGGTGGCCGACCTGGCCGTCCATCATGCCGCTCGGCGCGACCAGGTGCACCCCGGCCTCGGCCTGGGCCAGCGCCATCCGCCCGTACAGCTCCAGCGTGGCGTCGTTGTCCACCCGGCCGTGCTCGTCCAGCACCCCGCAGTGGCCGTGGTCGGTGAACTCGTCCAGGCAGGTGTCCGCCGCGACCACCAGGGCGTCACCGACCTCCGCCACCACGTCCCGGATGGCCTGCTGGAGCACGCCGTCCGGATCCCAGGCGCCGGAGCCCACCGCGTCCTTCTGCCGCGGCAGGCCGAACAGCATGATTCCGCCGACACCCGCCTCCGCGGCCTCCACCGCGGCCTTGCGCAGCGAGTCGCGGGAGTGCTGCACCACGCCGGGCATGGAGCGGACCGGCACCGGCTCGGTCAGGCCCTCCATGGTGAACACCGGGAGGATCAGGTCGGCCGGGTGCAGCCGGGTCTCGGCCACCAGCCGCCGCATCGCCGCGCTGCCGCGCAGCCGGCGGGGACGGACGGTCGGGAAGCCCGGCGTCGTGCCGGCGGGGCCCGCACCAGCCGGCCCGCCGACGCCCTCGGGGAAACCGTCGCTCATGGTCACCGTGCCTTCCTACGAGAACCCGCGCGCCGCTGGCTCGGCCGGGACGGCGACTCGCCCGCCGCCAGGGCCGCGTCCCGCCGCGCCGCGCCGAAGTCCGCCAGCGCCTCCGCCAGCGCCGCCACCGACGGCTCCGGCGACAGCACGTCCACCCGCAGGCCGTGCTCCTCCGCGGTCTTCGCGGTGGCCGGGCCGATGCAGGCGATCACCGTGACGTTGTGCGGCTTGCCGGCGATGCCCACCAGGTTGCGGACCGTCGAGGACGAGGTGAACAGCACGGCGTCGAAGCCGCCGCCCTTGATCGCCTCACGGGTGGCCGCCGGCGGCGGCGACGCGCGCACCGTCCGGTACGCCGTGACGTCGTCCACCTCCCAGCCCAGCTCGATCAGGCCGGCCACCAGCGTCTCGGTGGCGATGTCCGCGCGCGGCAGGAACACCCGGTCGATCGGGTCGAACACCGGGTCGTACGGCGGCCAGTCCTCCAGCAGCCCCGCCGCCGACTGCTCGCCGGAGGGCACCAGGTCCGGCTTGACGCCGAACTCGACCAGCGCGCGGGCCGTCTGCTCGCCCACCGCCGCCACCTTGATGCCGGCGAACGCCCGCGCGTCCAGCCCGTACTCCTCGAACTTCTCCCGCACCGCCCGCACGGCGTTCACCGAGGTGAACGCGATCCACTCGTAGCGACCGGTCACCAGGCCCTTGATCGCCCGCTCCATCTGCTGCGGGGTGCGCGGCGGCTCCACCGCGATGGTCGGCACCTCGTGCGGCACCGCCCCGTAGGAACGCAGCTGCTCCGAGAGCGAGGCCGCCTGCTCCTTGGTGCGCGGCACCAGCACCTGCCAGCCGAACAGCGGCTTGGTCTCGAACCAGGACAGCTCGCTGCGCCGCTCCACGACGTCCCCGACCACGGTTATCGCCATCGGCGAGTCGGCCGCGGCGATCGACGGGGCCAGCACCTTGGCCGCCTTCAGCTCCGCGGCCAGCGTGCCCAGCGTCGCCGTCCAGGTCCGCTGCCGGGTGGTGGAACCGTCCACCGTCACCGACACCGGCGTCGACGGCTTGCGCCCGCCGGTCACCAGGTCCGCGGCGGCCCCCGGCAGCACCTGCAGGGGCGCGGACAGCAGCAGCGTGGTGTCGCAGGCGCCCAGCGCCTGCCACTCCTCGCTGTCCAGCCCGGAGCCCTCGACGTAGCGCACGTCGGTGCCCCGGCCGCCGTGCAGCGGCACACCCGCGTACGCCGGCACACCGGCCACCGGCGCGATGCCCGGGACGATCTCGAACAGCACCCGCTCCTGCGCGCAGGCCAGCATCTCCCGGGTGGCCGCGCCGTCCATGCCCGGGTCACCCGGCACGGCGCGCACCACGTGCTTGCCGGCGGCCACCGCGGCGCGCAGCCGCGCCGGCACCTCGACCGGGGCGGCGCCGTGGCCGCCCGGCGCGGAGCCGTCGGTCGCCAGCGCGGCACCGGCCAGGAGCGCGGCCGTGGCGGAAGAGCCGGAAGAGCCGGAGGACCCGGTGGAACCGACCGACCCCTTGGCGGCGTGGGAACCACCGGAGGCGGCCGGCACGGAACCCGCGGGCACGGCGCTCCCCGGCGCGGAGGCGGACAGGGCCGTGGCGCCGGCCGGCGCGCGGTCCTCCCGCCCCACGGGCAGGTCCACGACCGGCCCGACCGCCACGCACTCCGCCGGGTCCACGACCTCGACGCCGTCCGGGCAGTACCGGCGCAGCACCTCGCTCAGCCGCTCCTCGGCGACCAGCACGTCGGCGGTGGCCAGCACCTCCACCGCCCGCAGCGTCAGCAGGCCGGGGTCACCCGGTCCGGCGCCGAGGAAGGTGACCTGGCCGGTTGTCTTCTTCTTGGTGGTGGGGCTCAACAGTCTCGCTCCCCCATCAGACCGGCCGCACCCTGGGCGAGCATCTCGGCCGCGAGGTCGCGGCCGAGGGCGGAGGCGTCATCCAGGGAGCCGGTGGCGGACAGCTGCACCATGGCCGCCCCGTCGGGGCGACCGACGAAGGCGGCGAGGCGCAGCTCGGTGGCAGGCAGCTCGTCGCCCCACCCGACCGCGTGCGCCCCGACGGGGGCGGAGCAGCCGGCTTCCAGGGCGGCGAGCAGGGACCGCTCGGCGGTCACGGCGGCCCGGGTCAGCGGGTCGTCGAGCTCGGCGAGCGCGGTGACGAGATCCGCGTGGGACGCGGAGCACTCCACCGCCAGTGCCCCCTGGCCGGGGGCGGGCAGCATCGTGTCGAACGGAAGCACCTCGGTGACCTCCTCGGCGCGCCCCAGCCGCAGCAGGCCGGCGTGCGCCAGGACGACGGCGTCGAGCTCGCCGGAGCGCACGAAGCCCACCCGGGTGTCGACGTTGCCGCGTATCGGCACCACGTCCAGCCGGCGGCCGGTGCGCAGCGCCCAGGCGTTCAGCTGCGCCATCCGGCGCGGCGATCCGGTGCCGACCCGGGCGCCGTCCGGCAGCTCGGCCAGCCGCAGCCCGTCCCGGGCCACCAGCACGTCCCGCGGATCCTCGCGGGGCGGCACGGCGGCCAGCGCCAGGCCGCGCGGCGCGGCCGTCGGCAGGTCCTTCAGCGAGTGCACGGCCAGGTCGATGCGGCCGGCCAGCAGCGCGTCCCGCAGCGCGGAGACGAACACGCCGGTGCCGCCGATCTGGGCCAGCGCCTCCTTGGAGGTGTCCCCGTACGTGGTGATCTCGACCAGTTCGACGGTCGTCCCGGTGACCTTGGCCACCAGGTCGGCGACGGCCCCCGACTGCGCCTTGGCGAGCGCGCTGCGCCGGGTGCCGAGCCTGAGGACCCGCGCGGGTTCAGTGCTGCTGCTCATGGGACTCTCGTTCCTGGCTGGTCACGGTTGCTGCTGTGCGGTGGGGACAGGGGCGGGGCCGGCGCGGCGCCGGCGACGGCGACCCCGTCCACCGGCCCGGCGGCGGGGCGGGCGGTGCCGATCGCGGCGACGGCCTGCGGATCCAGGTCGAACAGGGCGCGCAGCGCCTCCGCGTAGTCGGCCCCGGACGGATCCGCCGCCAACTGTTTGGCCCGCACGGTGGGGGCGTGCAGGAGTTTCTCCACGACCCGGTGGAGGGTCTGCGCCACCTCGGCACGGCTGCGCTCGTCCAGGTCCGGGAGCCGGCCGTCCAGCCGGGCCAGCTCGGAGTCGACCACCTGCGCGGCCATCGCCCGCAGGGCGACGACGGTCGGGGTGACCCGGGCCGCCCGCTGCGCGGCGCCGTAGGCGGCCACCTCCTCGCCGACCAGCCGGCCGACCCGCTCCACGTCGCCGGCCAGTTCGCCGGCGCCGGAGTCCTCGGCCAGCCGCTCCAGGTCGACCAGGTGCACCCCGTCCAGGGTGCGGGCGGCCGGGTCGACGTCGCGCGGCATGGCCAGGTCCAGGATGGCCAGCGGGGTGGTCACCCCGCCGTCCCGGCGGGAGCGCACGGCGGCGGCCACCGGGCCGGCGTGGATCACCGTGCCGGTGGCGCCGGTGCAGGTCACCACCAGGTCGGCGGCGGCGATCGCCGCGTCGACCTCGTCGTAGGGCACGGTGCCGGCACCGAGGGTGTCGGCCAGCCGGCGCGCCCGGGCGGCGGTGCGGTTGGCGATGACCAGCTCCTTGACGCCGGCGCGGGCCAGCGTCGTGGCGGCCAGCGAGCTCATCGAGCCGGCGCCGACGACCAGCGCGCGCAGCCCGTCCAGCGGGCCGACGACGTCCCGGATCCGGTCGAGGCCGACGCTGACCAGCGACTGCCCGGCCCGGTCGATCCGGGTCTCGCTGTGCGCGCGCTTGCCGACCCGCAGCGACTGCTGGAACAGGTCGTTCAGCGCCCGGCCGGCGCTGTGCCGGGCCTGCGCCTGGGCCAGCGCCTGCTTGATCTGGGCGAGGATCTGGCCCTCGCCGACCACCATCGAGTCCAGTCCGCAGGCCACCGAGAACAGGTGGTGCACGGCGCGGTCCTCGTAGTGCACGTACAGGTGGTCGGTCAGCTCCTCCAGGGGGACGCCGGTGGCCGCCGCGAGCTCGGCGGACAGGTCGGCGATGCCGCCGTGGAACTTCTCCACGTCAGCGTAGACCTCGATGCGGTTGCAGGTGGCCAGCACGGCGACCTCGTTCACGGAGGGTGCCGAGACGGCTCCGGACAGCAGGCGCACCTGGGCGTCCGCGTCCAGGGCCGCCCGCTCCAGCAGGCCGACCTCCGCGGTGCGGTGGCTCAGGCCGAGAGCCAGCAGACTCATGCGCCGTTCCCCTCGCTCCACCGGTCGTTCACGTCGTCCACGTCGTTCACGTCGTCCACGTCGTTCACGTCGTCCACGTCGTTCACGTCGTCCTCGCGGACGGTCGCCTGGACGTTCATGCGGGCATCACCTTCGACGTACCCCCCTCGGTACCGTCCGCGGGCACCACGGCCCCCCGCTCGGCGGCGGGGGCGGTGACCGGGACCGCGCCGTCGTCGGTCTCCTCGTGCTTCTTCCTGCGCCGCACGCCACCCCGGCGGGTGGGGACGGACGCCGCCTCGCGCTCCGCCCGGGCCACCCCGTCGGCGCGGCCGGCGCCGACCACGGTGCGGCGCCGCCGACCGGCCGTGGAGCGGGTCGTGCCGCCCGCGGTGTGCTCGGCGGTCTCCGCGCCGGCGTCCTGCGCCGCCTGGAGCGACTCGGCCGCCTTGCGCTGCTCGTGGAAGGCGAGGATCTGCAGCTCGATGGAGAGGTCCACCTTGCGCACGTCCACGCCCTCGGGGACGGTCAGCACCGTCGGGGCGAAGTTGAGGATGCTGGTCACGCCGGCCGCCACCAGCCGGTCGCAGACCTTCTGGGCGACGGTCGCGGGCGTCGCGATCACGCCGATGGACACCCCGTTGTCCCGGACGATCGACTCCAGGTCGTCGGCGTGCTGGACGGTGAGGTTCGCCACGACCGTGCCGACCACCGCCGGGTCGGCGTCGATCAGCGCCGCGACCCGGAAGCCGCGGGAGGCGATGCCGCCGTAGTTGGCGAGGGCGTGGCCGAGGTTACCGATGCCCACGATCACGACCGGCCAGCTCTGGGTCAGGCCGAGCTCGCGGGAGATCTGGTAGACGAGGTACTCCACGTCGTAGCCGACGCCGCGGGTGCCGTAGGAGCCGAGGTAGGAGAAGTCCTTGCGCAGCTTGGCCGAGTTGACCCCGGTCGCGCTGGCCAGCTCCTCCGAGGACACCGTGGGGACGGAACGCTCGGACAGCGCGATCAGCGCCCGCAGGTACAGCGGGAGCCGCGCGACGGTCGCCTCCGGGATGCCTCGGGACCGGTTGGCGGATCGGTGGGTACGGCCAGATGCCACGATGCTCCTGACGGTGAGAGCCTGGGCTGCGAACGCCACATTAAGCATTTGTGAACGCACGCACAAAGGTGATGTCCGGTTTGTTCCGGGGTGGTGACACGTATCACTCACCGCTCCTCCCGGACCTCGGAACCGCCGGCGGGCGGCGGTCGTTCCCTTTCGCGCCACTCGTCCCAGCATGGACGGCCCACCCCTCCTCCGGCCAACGCATCCCGGCGGCCCTCCGCAGCAGACCGCCCCACGCCACGGGGCGTGACGGGTACATCGCCGCGTAGCGACGGAACAGCTCCGCGGTGGCCCGGGCGTCGCCGAGCGCGGTGTGCGCGCGGTGCGCGGGCAGGCCGGCCGCCCGGCGGCAGGCGGTCAGCGAGGGCGCCGGCAGCGGCGGCAGGTGCAGCTCCGCCATCCGCATCGTGCACAGCCACGGGACCTCGGGCAGCCCGATATCCAGCCGCTCGTACTCGCGGGCCAGGAAGGACAGGTCGCAGCGCGCGTTGTGGGCGACGAAGACCCGGCCGCGCAGCAGTCGGAGCAGGTGCGGGGCGACGTCCGCGAAGGCGGGCGCGTCGGTCACGTCCTGTTGACGGATGCCGTGGATGTGGGTGGGTCCGACCGGGGAGTCGGGGCACAGCAGGGTCTCGAACTCGCCCTGCGGGCGGGCGTCGGCGTCCATCAGGACGACACCGACCTCGACTATCCGGTGCCGCCAGGGGCTGCTGCCGGTGGTCTCCAGATCGACCACGGCGTAGCCCTGGGAGCGCAACCGACCCACTTCCTTCTCAGATCCGCGCCCCCGTGCCCTGAATCGTTCCGCGTCAACCGCAAAACGCCACGATCGTAAGCCGGTGGACGGGGTCGGCGACAAGGTACGGACCTGGGTCTTTTCTCACACTTACGATGCGATAACGGGCGCTGCTCGATCGGCTCGTTCGCCTCCGGGCCTCGCCGCCGGTCTCCTCCCTCGTCGGCGCCGCGCTCCGGTCGTTCCTCCCTGCGCTTGCTTCTCCTCAGTCCGGAGACCGGCGGCCCATCGGCTCGCTCGCGGAGCACCGCTCGGCTCGTTCGCGGAGCACCGCTCGTCCGGCTGGTCCGGGCCGGGCAGGCGGCGCGGGTCTCAGGTCAGGGCCCTGCGCAGGAGGTCCGGATTGACCCGGTACACGGCGTGCGGGGCGCCGTCGACGAGGACCACCGGCACCTTGTCCCAGTAGCGGCGGTGCAGTTCCTCGTCGGTGGTGATGTCGCGCTCGACGATCTCCACGTCGAGGTCCACGGTGACCCGCTCGACGACCTCGCGGGCCACGTCGCACAGGTGGCATCCGGGGCGGCCGATCAGCGTGACGGTGCGCGGTCCGGCCGGCACCGCGGCGGCGGCGCGGGCGCGGCGGGAGAAGAGGCTCATCCCCTCATCTTCCTCCTCCCCCGGGGCTCCCCGCCGGGAGGGGAGCTCTCCGGACGCCCTCGCGGACGCCCGTCGCGGCCGTCACACCGACGGGCGGCTGAACTTCCGGCGACGGCCGGTGGACGATTCCCCCACGTCCGTCTCAACCGGACGCCGGCGGCCTTCCGATAGTTGTGACGTTGACTATGCTCGCGTCATGGCCGCGCGACGAAGGCTCACGACCACACGGTCCGGCGGGGAGACCGACACACGTGCCGCCCTGGCCGGGCGGGCGTCCGCGACTTACGCCCGGATCGACGCGACCGGGACGCTCGCCCCCGAGGTCGCCGCCCCGGCGCCACGGGCGCCCGGCGGCCCCGCCCAGCAGCCCGCCCAGCCCGGCCGGCCGGCGCCCTCCGCCGAGACCGTCCGGCGGCGGGCGGACCACCCGGCGCGCGGCCCGGAGGCCGGCCACCCGGCCGCCGCCGCCTTCTTCGACCTGGACAACACGGTCATGCAGGGCGCCGCCATCTTCCACCTGGCCCGCGGCCTGTACGCGCGGAAGTTCTTCCAGACCCGGGACCTGCTGCGGTTCGCCTGGCAGCAGACCGCGTTCCGGGTGCACGGCGCGGAGAACATGGGGCACATCGCCGACGTGCGGCAGTCCGCGCTCTCCATCGTCAAGGGACGCAGCGTCCAGGAGATCACCGACCTGTGCGAGCAGATCTTCGACGAGCACATGTCGGACAAGATCTGGCCGGGCACCCGGGCGCTGGTCCAGCTCCACCTCGACGCCGGTCAGCGGGTCTGGCTGGTCACGGCCGCCCCGGTGGAGACGGCCCGGGAGATCGCCCGCCGGCTCGGCATGACCGGCGCGCTGGGCACCGTCTCGGAGGCGGTGGACGGGCACTACACCGGCCGGCTGGTGGGTGAGCCGCTGCACGGTCAGGCCAAGGCGGAGGCGGTCAAGGCGCTGGCCGTGACCGAGGGGCTGGACCTGGGGCGGTGCGCGGCCTACAGCGACTCGGCCAACGACGTGCCGATGCTCTCCCTGGTCGGCCACCCGTACGCGATCAACCCGGACGCCCGGCTGCGCCGACACGCCAAGGAGCACGGCTGGCGGGTGCACGACTACCGCACCGGCCGCAAGGCGCTGCGGCTGCTGTCCCTGCCGGTCGCGGGCGTGGCGCTGGTGGGCGGCGCCACCGCCGGGGCGCTGCGGCGCCGCCGGCAGGGCTGAGCCCCCGCCAGGGCTGAGCCGCCGGCGCCCGACCGGCGCCCGACCGGCGCCCGACCGGCGCCCGACCGGCGCCTGAGCGGCGCCTGAGCGGTGGTGCGTCCGGCCCCCGCCCCCGGGCGGTGCTTCCGGTCCGTTCCGGGCGGCGTGACGGGCCGTCGGGAGGCGGTGGGACGGTCCGGTGGAGGCGGCGCGCCGTTCGGACACTCCAGCCGCCGTCCCCCGATCGGGTGAACCCGCGCATCACGGAGCGCTGCCACCCGTGCGAGTGAATGATCCGGAACGAAGCCAAACGGTCAGACCAACCGCCCCCTTTTTCAGCCAAACCGTTCATCCGGATCAAATTCGATCACATGGGGTAGCGACACTCTCACGAAGCGTTATTCTCATGGCGCACCGAGCACTGCCAGACCTCCCTACGATGGGTCATCCACCTGGCACTGCCCGTGACGAACGTTCTGCCTCTGGGAGTCCCGTGTACCCACACGTCGGGGTTGAGACCTCTGGCTTGGCGACGCTGCGCGCTTTGGTGAACGCCTGCCTGACGCCCGCACCCGCGTACGCCCTCGCCGTGCCGTACGGCGCACCGTACGCGACGACGAGAGGCGGGCGGATGGCCATGCGCACCCGCACCGAGAGCACCACCCGCCGCGGCTCCAACTTCTCCCGCGGCCCGGCCTCCGACAGCGACAGCCTGCGGATCATGGGGCTGGTCGAGCGGGCCCAGGGCGGCGACAGCTCCGCCTTCGGCGACCTCTACGACCACTACTCCGACACGGTCTACCGCTACGTCTACTACCGCGTGGGCTCCCGGGCCACCGCCGAGGACCTGACCAGCGAGACGTTCCTGCGCGCGCTGCGCCGGATCGGCACCTTCACCTGGCAGGGCCGGGACTTCGGCGCCTGGCTGGTCACCATCGCCCGGAACCTGGTCGCCGACCACTTCAAGTCGAGCAGGTTCCGCCTGGAAGTGACCACCGGGGAGATGCTCGACGCCAACGAGGTGGAGGGCAGCCCGGAGGACTCCGTCCTGGAGCAGCTGTCCAACGAGGCGCTGCTGTGCGCGGTGCGCAAGCTCAACCCGCAGCAGCAGGAGTGCGTGACGCTCCGGTTCCTGCAGGGGTTGTCGGTGGCCGAGACGGCGCGGGTCATGGGCAAGAACGAGGGCGCCATCAAGACCCTCCAGTACCGCGCCGTGCGCACCCTGGCCCGGCTGCTCCCCGAGGACGTCCGCTAGCCGCGGCGCCCACCCCCACCACGGGCGCCCGGTAGCCGGTGAATCACGCTGCGTGAACAATCCGTCAGATGATCAGCATCGCGTAACCATCACGGCGGCACACTCGTTGCTCCGGACGCGGGCCCTGGTCGACCACGGCCTCGCCGCCGCGGGCCGTTCGCCGGCGGCGCCCACGACGAGGAGAGGAGGTGCGGCCCGTGGCGATGGACATGATCGTTCACAAGCGGGCGACCGCCTTCGCCGAAGCGCTGGACAACCCTACCGAACCGACCGGCCCCGGCACCGCGAGCGACGCGAGCACCACCGACGCGGCCGCCACGCCGACGACCGGCCCGGCTCCCCTGGTGCGGGTCGCCCGCGCGCTCGGCGAGCTGCCCGTGCCCGAGTTGCGCGCCGAGGTGAAGACCGTGCAGCGGGCCCAGCTGATGGCGGCCATGGAGGCCGCCGTCGCGGACGGCAGCTTCACCCCCCGGGCGGCCGGCTCGGCCGCGCTGCCCCAGCAGCAGGCCGAGGCCCGCGGGCCCCGCGAGCCCCGCGGCCCGCGCGAGGACCGCGGCCCGCGCGCCTCGGGCGAGGAGGACGCACCGCCGCCCTGGCGCCGGCGGCTGGCGGTCGGAGGCGTCGCCGTCGGCATCGCCGCCACCGGCTTCGGCGGGGTGGCCACGGCCAGCTCCGGCGCGCTGCCCGGGGACAGCCTCTACGGCGTCAAACGACAGGTGGAGAGCCTGCGGATCACCTTCGCCGGCTCCACGGCGGAACGCGGCGCAGTCCACCTCGACCTGGCCTCGGTGCGGATGGACGAGGTCGCCTCGCTGAGCTCCGGCGGCGACGTGCCGCGCCTGCGCGGCGCCATGCGGAACTTCGTGGAGCAGGCCGGCAGGGGACGTGACCTGCTGCTCGCCTCCTACACCGAGGACGGCGACCTGGCCGCGCTGGAGCGGCTCGCCGCCTTCCGCACCGCCGAGCGCGAGCAGTGGCGGGGAGTCCGCGACACCCTCCCGGCCGAACTCGACGCCGAGTCCGCGGCGGTCGAGGAGGTGCTGCGGCTGATCGACGAGGACGTCGCGCCGCTCACCGCGCCGTCCGCCACCTCCCCCGGCGACGTCGCCGCGCCGGCCGGGCCGCCCGCTAGCGGGCTGGACACCACGGCCGGGGAGGGCGCGGAGCACCACGCGGCCGAGGCGCCCGGTGCCCCGGAGGACGGCGACGAGGCCGCGGGGGACCGCGCGGACACCGAGACGGCCGGGGAGCCCGCCGCCGAGGAGCCGGAGGCCGGTGCGGAGGCGGCCGCCGGCGCCGAGACCACCGACAGCCGGACGGGGGACCAGCGCCCCGGCGCGGACCACACCGACGGCGCCGCACCCGGCGCCGGAACGCTCCCCGAGGCACGCCCCGAGGCCGCGCGGCCCAGCCCCGGACAGAGCCAGTCCCCCGAGGCCGGCACCGGGACCGCGCCGGGCGCCTCGGAGGAGGAGGTCGTGGTCACCGTGCCGTCGCTGGTGCCGGAACAGCCGGAGACCGACGTCACCCTGGTCCCGGAGATCCCCGGGCTGCTGCCCGGCATCGTGATCAAACTGTCCTGACCCGGCCGGGTGCGGAACGCCGCCGGCGCCGGAACCCACCGGCGTTCCGCACCCACCCCGGACGTGCCCCCCGCCGCGCCGGCCGGCCCCGACGTGCCTCCTGCCGGGCCGGCCGCCCCGGGGCGGGGTCAGTAGAAGACCGAGCGGCGCTGCAGCAGCAGCGTGTACAGGGAGTGCTGGATGGTCTCCCGCACCTCGTCGGTGAGGTCGAAGACGGCCATCGGGTCCTCCGCCGCCTCCGGGGGGTGGTCGTCCGTCGGTATCGGCTCCCCGAAGCGGATCGTCCACTTGGTCGGCAGCGGCACCAGCCCGAGCGGGCCGAGCCAGGGGAACGTCGGGGTGATCGGGAAGTACGGCAGCCCGAGCAGCCGGGCCAGCGCCCGCGCGTTGCCGATCATCGGGTAGATCTCCTCCGCGCCGACGATCGCGCACGGCACGATCGGCACGCGGGTGCGCAGGGCCGCCGAGACGAACCCGCCGCGCCCGAACCGCTGGAGCCGGTAGCGGTCCGCGAACGGCTTCCCCAGCCCCTTGAAGCCCTCCGGCATCACCCCCACCACCTCGCCGCGCTCCAGCAGCCGCACGGCGTCGTCGTGGCAGGCCAGCGTGTGGCCGCCCTTGCGGGCCAGCTCGCCCAGGAGCGGCGTGACGAAGACCAGGTCGGCGGCGAGCAGCCGCAGGTCCCGCCGGGCCGGGTGGTGGTCGTGCACGGCCACCGCGGCCATCAGGGCGTCCAGCGGGAGGGCGCCGGAGTGGTTGCAGACCACCAGCGCGCCGCCCTCGGCGGGGATGTTCTCCACCCCCTGCACCTCCACCCGGAAGTACTGCCGGAACAGCGGGCGCAGCGCGGGCAGCAGCAGGTGCTCGTTGAGGTCCGGGTCGAAGCCGAAGTCGTCGACCCGGTACTCGCCGGTGATCCGGCGCCGCAGGAAGGCCAGCCCGTGCGCGGCGCGGCGCTCCCAGTCCGCGCCGAGCGCCGAGCGCACCGCGGCGTCCAGGGCCCGGCCGAGGACCGCTTCGAGCTCCCCCGCCCGCCCCTCGTCCGCCGGCCGATCACCCGCCGGCGGTTCGCCCGCCCGTGGTTCACCCGCCAGTGGTTCGTGCCCCGGTCGTTCGTCGGTCACGCGTCGTCACCTCCCACGTCCCGGGCGGGCCGTTCGCGCGCGGGCCGCTCCCCTGGCGGCCCATCCTCCCCCGGGGCCCGGTCCAGCAGCCAGCGCTGGGCGCCCCCGAGGAGCCGGTCGGCCGCCGCGGTGACCGGCAGCACCCCCGCCCGGCCGCGCGCGAAGTCCGCGAACGCCTCCTCGGTGGTGCGGGCCAGCCGGTGCCCGAAGACGTCCCGCAGCTGCGCGGTGTCGACCACCCGGCCGTGCGTCAGCATCCGCACGTGCTCCGGGGAGAAGCCGGCCAGACGGGCGCCGCGCAGCAGGTGGCCGGTCAGCCCCACGGCGCGCACCGGCAGCGGCAGGGTGGGCCGGCCGAGCCGGCGGGCCGCCTGGGAGAGCAGCAGCACGCCGTCCCCGGCCACGTTGAACGTGCCGGTGTTCAGGGTGCCGCGACGGGGCTCCAGCGCCGCCAGCCGGAGCACCTCCACGGCGTCGTCGGTGTGCACGAACTGCAGGCGCGGATCGAAGCCGAACACGGTGGGCAGCACCGGCAGGCAGAAGTATTCGGCCATCGGCGAGTCGGCGGACGGCCCGAGGATGTTGGCGAAGCGCAGCACGGTCACCGCGACGTCGGGCCGGCGGCGGGCGAAGCCCCGCACGTAGGTCTCCACGTCGGCGGCGTCCTTGGCGTAGCCGCCGCCCGGCAGCGCGCGCACCGGCGTGGTCTCGGTGAACACCGCCGGGTCGCGCGGGGCGGAGCCGTACACGCTGGTGCTGGACTTCACCACCAGGCGGCGCACCGATCCGGCGCGCTGGCAGGCGCCGAGGAGCTGCATCGTGCCGATGACGTTGCTCTCCTTGAGCGCGGAGCGGTTGCCGGGGGCCCCGAGCGGCGTGGCCACCACGTTCATGTGGACCACCGTGTGCACCCCGTACTCGGCGATCACCCGGGCCACCGCGGGGGTGCGCAGGTCGGTGCGGACGAACGTGGCGCCGTCACCCAGGGGGCGGCGTGGCGGGATCTCGTCCACCCCGACGACGTGGTCGACGCCCGGCTCGCGCCGTATCCGGCGCGCGAAGCGGCCACCGAGGTCGCGGGCGACCCCGGTGACCAGAACGACTTCTCCCACTCGTCCCCACCCGCGTGCATGGCCGGCCGGACGGCCGTGCCTGCCGACACGACCGCCCTCCCTCCTCGAGCGGCATCGTTTCCGTCAGGCGCTCAGCCCGATGCCGGGCAAGGAGAGAGGGCGGCGATGAAGTGACGGCCTCATGACGGCCTCGGTTGACGAACGGGCCGCGAACCGGACGGTGCCGGCGCGGCTCCGCCGCCAGGTCACTTCTTGTTGCGGCGCTGCACGCGGGTGCGCTTCAGCAGCTTGCGGTGCTTCTTCTTGGCCATGCGCTTGCGGCGCTTCTTGATGACAGAGCCCACCGACTACCCTCGCTTAACTTCAGATCGGACCAGGCGCACCTCCCGGACCGGGTGGTGCGCCAGAGTCGTAAGGGTACTAGCGCATGGAGCGCCGGCCGCAATCGCACTGCCAGCGACCGGCCGCGCCGGTGGACGAACTGCCGCGCCGACGGGCCTCCCGCCGCGCTCCGGCCGCCGTCCCGCCGCCATCCGGCCGGCCGGAAACCCGGCCGGCCGACCCGTGGCCCCCGGCGGCGGGTTGGACCCGGGGCGACGGGGGACGGCGAACGACGGGGGACGCCGATCGAGGGAGCCGGGGCGGGACGGGCGCCCTAGGCGCTGCGCCCGTGCACGGTGCGCTCGACGTAGGCGTCGCGCAGGTAGTCGTGGACGGCCTGCTCGGGCACCCGGAAACTACGACCCACCCGAACCGCGGGCAGCTCTCCGCTGTGCACCAGCCGGTAGACCGTCATCTTGGAGACCCTCATCACCGAGGCCACCTCGGCCACGGTCAGGAACTTCACCTCTTTGAGAGGCACGCTTGCAGCCATGACCCACCCGAACCTTCCGCACGCGACGGGCACCGGCTTCCCCTCCGGTGACTTTCGCCGCACACGTGCCGCACTCACGGTAACCGCGCGGTCAGCGGCTGTGAAGGGTGTTACCGGGACAGCCCAGAGCGCTCCAGTACATACCCGGCGCGCGGAAGAGAATCCTGCGGTTTCCGGCCATCATGGGGAAAGGCGAGCCGGGGCGGGGCCCGTCGCCCTGGTAGCCCGTTTCCATGCCGTTTCCGGGCGGTTATAGGAGTTTCGCCCCGTTCCTCACCAGCCCAAACGACCAGGTATCGGTCACCATCCGGCCCCCGCGTCGAGGCCGTGCAGCGGGAAAACCGCGCGGCGGGTGGCGAGAATCGCCTGGTCCACCCGGTCAGCGGGGTCATACCCCCCGTCATCGATGGGGCGCCAGGCTGGCGTGAAACCGTCGGTCATCCGGCGCGGCGCGTCCTGCCGGGTCAGCCGCAGCACCTCGGCGCGCCACTCCTCGGGCGTCGGCGTGGCCGGATCGACGGCGGCGCCGGCCGCCTCCGCGACCAGGTGCGTCCAGCTGCGCGGCACCACGTCCGCGATCGCGTAGCCGCCCCCGCCGAGCGCCAGCCAGCGCCCGCCGGCGTGCTCGTGGGCCAGCCGGTGCAGGAGCGCGGCGGCGCACCGTTGCGCGTCGAGGCTCACCAGGAGGTGCGCCAGCGGATCCTCGATGTGGGTGTCCGCCCCGTGCTGGCTGACCAGCGCCTGCGGGCGGAAGGCCGCCAGCAGTGGCGGGACGGTCGAGGAGATGGCGCGCAGCCAGCCGGTGTCGCCGGTGCCGGGCGGCAGCGGCAGGTTGACGGCGCCCCCGGGCGCCTTCGGCCCGCCCGTCTCGGTCGCGTGGCCGGTGCCGGGGAAGAGCGTGCGCGGCGACTCGTGGACGCTGATGGTGAGGACGCGCGGGTCGTCCCAGAACACCTCCTGCACGCCGTCCCCGTGGTGGACGTCCACGTCCACGTAGGCCACGCGCTCCGCGCCGAGGTCGAGCAGCCGGCGCACCGCGAGGGCGGCGTCGTTGTAGACGCAGAAGCCGGCGGCCGAGCCCGGCTTGGCGTGGTGCAGCCCGCCGGCGACGTTGACGGCGTGGCCGGGCCCGCGCCAGACGGCGTCGGCGGCGGCCAGGGACTGACCGGCGATCAGCGCGGAGGCGTCGTGCATCGCCGGGAACGCCGGATCGTCCGGCGTGCCCAGGCCGCGCGACTCGTCCGCCGCCGCCGGATCCGCCGCCGCGGCACGCACCGCCGCCAGGTACTCCGGCAGGTGCACGGTGCGCAGCTCCTCCTCGGTGGCCGGGGGCGCGGCGGCCACCTCGACCTGCGGCAGCCGGTCGAGGCCGAGGGCCCGCACCAGCCGCATGGTCAGCAGCAGCCGGACCGGATCCATGGGGTGGCCGGGGCCGAAGTCGTAGCCGGCCTCCGCCTCGTCCCACATCACGCGCACGTCGCACACCACGGCGAACACGGTAGCCGCCACGCGGGCGGCACTCACCCGAACGGCGCGCGCTCGTTCGCGCGTGCGGGCGTGCGGGGCAGCGAGCCATCGGGGTAAACAGGGAATTGCCTGATATCTACCACATTTGGACCATTAGCAGCTTTTGCCCCCGACTCTTTGATACCCAGCGGCACGGAGAGGACACGCGGCGTGGATGGAGTGGACGGCCTTGGGGACCTGCCCGCCCGGCACCCTGCCGGTGCGCCGGGCGGCGAGGTCATGGACGAGTCGCCGGCCGGCGGCCCGGTGACCGCTGGGCGGACAAGCGAGGAACCGCCGTCCGGGGGGCCGTCGCACGAGGGGCCGTCACACGAGGGGACGTCGGTGGCGGGGTCGTCCTTCGAGGGGGGGTCGATCGAGGGGGCGTCTACGCGAGCCGCGCTGGCGGAGGCCGGGCCGGCCGGGGAGGAGCCGGCCGACGACGGGCCGGCGGGGCGTGAGGCCGGGACGGCGGGGGACGCGACGCCCGGGACGGTGCAGCGCCTCGCCTCCTGGCTCGGATTCGCCTGGCCGGTCGACGCGGCCGAGTCCGCCCACCCCGTCCACGCGGCCGATCCCACGGCCGGTGTCGCGGCCGGTGCTGCGGCCGTCCCGCAGGCCGCCGCGGAACCGCCGGCCGTCGCGCCCCTGGAGACCGTCGGCGCCATCGACGCCACGGCCGCCAGCGGCGGCGTGGAGGCGGACGCGCCGATTCCGGCCACCGTGACGGCCACCCCGCCCCAGCAGTCCACCGCCACGCCCCTGTCACCCGAACCCGCCCCGGCCCACCCCGACGCCCCACCGGCTGCGGCACGCCCCCACCGTCCCGCGCCGATGACGCTGCGCACCGTCCCACTGCGCCGGCCGATCCTCGCCCATCCGGACGCCGCCCCCGCCGATCGGCCACGCCCCACCCGCGCCGCACCCCGAGCCGACGCCCCGCCACCGCCGATCGCCGCGGAGGACGCGGCGGCCACCGTGGCGGAGACGGCGGAGCCGTTGGCGGACATCGCGGAGCCGCTGCCGGAACCGTTCGCGGCCGAGCCCGCCGGGGACACGCTACGGCTGACCGTGCCCCAGTCGCTGCGCGACCAACCGCGCACCGGGCCCGTCGAGGAGCCGTGGCGCGTCCAGCAGCCCTGGTCGGCCGAGGAACCGCGCCCTGGCGGGGCCGACACCGAGGCCAGCGCCGACGCCGACTCCCTGACACCCGCCGATTCCCCGCCACCGCACGCGGCCACCACGTCGGGACTCGGCCACGCCCCACTGCGCCCACTCCGCCCGCTCCGCGCGCTGCGCCCCGTCCGGCTCCGGCGCCTCGCCGGCGACCAGCCGACCTGGCCGCCGGCCGAGGAGAGGGCCCCGGCAGCACCGGACGAGCTGTCGTGGGAGCGGTTCGACCACACCTCGACCGCGGCCCCGTGGCCCACCGACGCCCGCGAGCCGGCGGAGGCGGAGGCGTTCACCGCGGAGGGAACCTCCACGCCGAGCGAGGCACTGGCCGGGGCGTCCCCCTGGACGCCGGACCACGCCCTGGCGACGGAGCCCGCCCCGGCCACACCCGACGTCGAGCCGGCGACCTTCCCGGTGGAGGCACTGCCCTGGGAGAACCCCGGCATCGAGGCCGGCGAGCCCGGCGCGGCGGCGACGTCACACCCCGCCGTCGAGCCGGTGTCCTGGCCGGACCCCCACCCGGCCACGCGCACGCCGCACAGGGCGGAGACACTCGCTGACGTGACGGTTCATCAGTCCATCCCGCCAAACGACCCGCCCAGCCCCGACGACACCGACACGCCCGCCACGCCCGACACGCCCGGCGCGCCCCACGGGGCCACCCGCCAGGCGGCGGCCGAACGGGCATCCGAGACGAGTTCGCTGGAGACGCCCGCCTCACCGGCCGACCGGTCCCCGGAAGAACTGGCGCTCGCCGCACGCCGGCTCCGCAGGATCACCGGCGACGACGCGCGCCGGCGACGACGCCTCCGTTGGCCCGGCACCACCAAGAGCCGCACCAGCCCCCAGCCCACCAGGGACACCAAGGGACGCGACGGCACCGCCGACGACGACCCGCTGCGCAGGATCCTCATGGAGGCCCTGCTGCCCACCCGGCTGGCCCCCGAGCTGTTCGCCGAGGAACTACTGGCCCGCGCCCCGCTCCCCCGGCTCCAGCGGATGGTCGACGACGCCAAGGAGCAGCTCGGCGAGCTGCGGGCCGTCGTCCCGCACGACGGCCTGTGGCGGGCCCGCTTCCAGCACGGCGACGAACTGCTCTGGGCCCGGCTGGACGCGAACGGCCGACTCGACGGCTTCGTGCTCGGCCCCGCCGCGCTCGCCGCCCGGCGCCCCACCCCCATCACCGGACCCGACGAGCCGGCCACCTACCCGCGACGGCGCGACGGCCAGCCCCGGCCGCCGCGACGGGACGACCGGGTGCACGAGTCCGCGCGCCGGGACACCGCGCGCCGGCTGCGCCTGCTGGCGCTGACCATGCCGCTGCTCTGCCTCGCCGTCGCCTCACTGGCCTGGGTGGCCGGCAGCGCCACGGCGTGGCTGCTCGCCATGGTGTGCACCGTGTCGGTGGTCGTCGACCTGTCGCTGCGGACGCCGTGGCACGTCTACCTGCCGTGGCTGCGCGTCGTCCCCGGGGCCGCGCTGGCCCTGGCGCTGACCGCCGGGCTGCCGCTGGTCGGCGTGCCGCTGCCCGGGCGCGACCCGCGGGAGATCGCCGAGTGGGCACCGCCCGGCATACTGCCGCTGGTCGGCACCTCGGCGCTGGTCGCGGTGGCGATCTGGTCGGTGCGCAGCAGCCTGCCGCGCGGCGCCGGCAAGGACGTGCTCACCATCGCCAGCCCGCTGCGCGGCGGGCGGTTCGCCATCGCGCAGGGGGGCGGGCCGGCGGTCAACCGCAACGCCGACCCGGCGTACCGGACCACCGCGGACCGGGCCGTGCGGTACGCCTGCGACCTGGTGGAGCTGGGCTCCGGACCGCGTTTCCGGGGCAGCCGGGCGCGCGGGCTGATGCCGGCCGGGAACGACCGGTACGCGGTGTTCCAGCGGCCCGTGCACAGCCCGTGCGACGGCACCGTGGTGTCCGTGGTGGACGACGTGCGGGACCACGTGCCGGGCGCGGTGGACGCGGCCCGGCCGGCCGGCAACCACGTGGCGGTGGACACCGGCCGGGTGCTGCTGGTGCTGGCGCACCTGCGGCGGGGAAGCATCACGGTGCGCGTGGGGGACCGGGTGACGGCCGGCCAGCAGCTGGGCCTCGTGGGCAACTCGGGCAACACCACGGAGCCGGCGTTGCACGTGCACCTGGAGACGCGCTCCTCCCCGCCCACGCCGTTCTCCGGCGTCGGGGTGCCGTTCTGCTTCGCGGAGTCCCGCGGCCTCCCGCGCCGCGGACGCTCCTTCCGGGCATGAGCGCTTCCGCCCCGAGCTGAGCCGTTTGCAGTTACCCGAGCGCCGGGGTGGGTTGGCCCCCCACCCACCCCCGCCTCCGCCCCGTCCTTGCCCCTCCTGCCCCCCGCCTGGCGGCCCCAGCCCGCCTCCCCCGGCTCCCCTTGCTCCTCCTCCGCCTGTCCGCCCGCCCGGACCCAGCCCGCCTTCCCCCTGCTGCTTCTCCGCCTATCCGCCCGCCCGGACCCAGCCCGCCTTCCCCCTGCTGCTTCTCTGCCCATCCGCCCGGCCTAGCCCTGTTCACCCGGACCTCCGGCTGCCCCATCCCCGCTCCCCCGGCCCCTCCCTGCCCCTGTTGCCCCTCCGCGGCCCGTTCCCACTCCTGCCAGCCTGCGCCCCAGCCCGTCCCCGCTCCCCGCGGCATCCCCCGGGGCCCCTTCCCTGCTCCTCCTGGCCCCTCCCTGTTCTTCCGCTCGCCTCGCCTCGGCTCGGCGGGGTGGGCGCTCTCCCTGCCTCCTGTCCCGGCGCCTCCCGCCCCGGGCTCGTACCTTGCCTCCCGCCCCGGGCTCCTACCCTTGCCTCCCGCCCCGGGCTGCCGCCCCTGCCGAGCGCCCTCTGCCCTCCCTGCCCTCCGTCCGCCCTCATCGCGGGCCAGCCCGCCTGCCGGGCGCCCCGGTGGCGCCGCTTGTCGGGTGCCCCCGGCCGGTGGGCTCCCCTGGGGTTCACGGTCCCATGAGGGGGAGCGACGGCGGCAGCCCTCACCGCAGCCTGTGGATAACTTCCGCCCTGTTCACGCCAAACAGGCCCCCACCCGGCCCCGGGGGCGGATCACCCCGCGCCGGTCACTCGGCGCCGGTCACCCCGCAACCGGTCACCCCGCGCCAATCACTCCGCGCCGGCGGCGAGTTCCCGGGAGCGGTCGCGGGCGGCCTGGAGCGCCTCGATCAGGGCGGCCCGCACGCCGTGCTTCTCCAGCTCCACGATGGCCGAGATGGTCGTACCCGCCGGGGAGGTGACCGCCTCGCGCAGCCGCACCGGGTGCTCGCCGGAGTCCCGCAGCATCACCGAGGCGCCCACCGCCGCCTGCACGATCAGCTCGTGGGCGGTCGCGCGGGGCAGGCCGAGCAGGATGCCGGCGTCCACCATGGCCTCGACCAGGTAGTAGAAGTACGCCGGGCCCGATCCGGACAGCGCGGTCACCGCGTCCTGCTGCGACTCGGGCACGACGATGGTGCGGCCGATCGGCCGGAAGATCTCCTGGGTGCGCTCCAGGTGCTCGGCGGTGGCGTGCGAGCCGGCCGAGATGGCGCTCATCGCCTCGTCCACCAGGGCCGGGGTGTTGGTCATCACCCGCACGACGGGGGTTCCCTCGGCGAGCCGGCGCTCGATGGCGGCGGTGGTGATGCCGGCGGCGCCGGAGACCACCAGTCGGTCGGCGGCCACGTGCGGGGCCAGCTCCTCCAGCGCGGCGACCATGTCCTGCGGCTTGACGGCGAGGATGAGCGTGTCGGCGAGCTTGGCGGCCTCCGCGTTGTCCACCACCTCGATCCCGTACCGCTCGCGCAGTGCCCGCGCGCGCTCCGGCCGGCGCGCGGTGGCGAGCAGGTCGGCCGGTTCCTTGCCGGCCCGCAGCATCCCGGACAGGAGTGCTTCGCCGATCTTGCCGGCCCCGATCACGGCCACCCGCTGCGTCATGATTCCTCGCCTCCTCCGCGACGGCTGCTCCGCCCACTCTGCCACCACCCGTCGCCGGCCACACCGCGGTCTCACTCCCCGGACCCGCCAACCACGGGCGTGGCCGGCCGGCCGGGGCCGTCAGTCCTTGGTGACCAGCGAGCGCAGGAAGAAGGCGAGGTTGGCGGGGCGCTCGGCGAGCCGGCGCATGAAGTAGGCGTACCAGTCGTCGCCGAACGGCACGTACACCCGGGTGGTCTCCCCCGCCGCCGCCAGCCGCTGCTGCTCCTCCGGTCGGATGCCGTAGAGCATCTGGAACTCGTAGGCGCCCTGGGGACGGCCGTGTCGGACGGCGAGCGCCCCGGCGATCTCGATGAGCCGCGGGTCGTGGGTGGCCACCATCGGGTAGCCCTCGCCGGCCATCAGGATCTTCAGGCAGCGCACGTACGCCCGGTCCACCTCGGCCCGGCTGGACGGAGCGACGGACTCCGGCTCCCGGTAGGCGCCCTTGCACAGCCGGACCCGGGAGCCCGGACCGGCCAGGTCACGGCAGTCCGCCTCCGTCCGGTACAGGCAGGCCTGGAGGGCCACGCCGGTCTCCGGGAAGTCGCGGCGCAGCTCCCGCAGGATGCCGAGCGTGGAGTCGGTGGTGGTGTGGTCCTCCATGTCGAGGGTCACGGTGGTGCCGCGCTCGGCCGCTCCGGCGCAGACGGCGCGGGCGTGGTCCAGGGCGATCCGTTCGCCGTCGCGGGGGAGGAACTGGCCGAGAGAGGACAGCTTGAGGGAGACCTCGGCGCGCGGGGCGAGGTCGGCGCGGCCGATGAGGTCCAGCACCTCCAGGTAGGCGTCGCGGGTGTGCGCCGCCTCGGCCGCGTCGGCCGTGTCCTCGCCCAGCCGGTCGAGGCTGACGTGCAGTCCGCGCGCGGCGAGGGCCCGGGCCGCGCGCGCGGCGTCCTGGGCGGTCTCCCCGGACACGAAGCGGTCGACGAGCGGCCTGGTGAGAGGTGACGCGCTCACCAGGCGACCCAGCTCCTCGCTGTTCGAAGCCGACAGCAGCATCCGACGCAGCACGCTTGCCTCCCATCACGGTGTGGGCCCGGCGGGCCTCGGGGCGGCCGAGCGACGGCGTCGCGTGCCGCGCCCGGGGGCGGATGTACCGGACACGTCCCCAAGGCTATGCCGACGACTCGCCCGCACGGCTCAGGCACCGTGGGTGCCTGGGTGCCGGGGTGCCGTCGGCACCGTGGACGTCGTAGGCGCCGCGGGCGCGCCGTGGAGTTCCTCGGCGCCGCCGTCGCGGCGGTCGACGCCGTGGCGGGTGTGTCACGACGCCACGGGGGGTGGTGACGCGTCTGGCGGCCGTGGGACCCGAACGGCCGTTAGAGTGGCGAGCCACCGGGCCCCTCCTCCAAGCACCGGAAGGAGGAGGGAGCATACTGCGTATCCAGGCCCCTGGCCCCTCGGATGAGGACACGGTGTATTCACAGCTCAATGCGAAGGACCCGCGGCGGATCGGGCGCTACCGGCTGCTCGCCCGCATCGGGTCCGGGGGCATGGGCCAGGTCTACCTGGGTCTTGCCGAGGACGGGCCGCCCGCCGCGATCAAGGTGGTGCGCCCGGCGCTCGCGGAGGACGAGGAGTTCCGCCGCCGGTTCCGTCGCGAGGTGGCGGCCGCCGCGGCCGTGGGCAGCGCGTACACCGCGGTGGTGACCGACGCCGATCCGGACGGCGAGTCCCCGTGGCTGGCCACCGAGTACGTGCCGGGGACGGACCTGCAGCAGGTGGTGGAGCGGTGCGGTCCCCTTCCGGCGCGCACGGTGCGGCTGCTCGGCGCCCGGCTCGCGGAGGCGCTGGACGCCATCCACGGCGCGGGGATCGTGCACCGCGACCTCAAGCCGAGCAACATCCTGCTGGCCGCGGACGGCCCGCGGGTGATCGACTTCGGCATCTCCCGGGCGAGCGGCCACACCACGCTCACCGTCACGGGGGTGATGGTCGGCACGCCGCCGTTCATGTCCCCGGAGCACCTGAACGACCTTCCGGTCGGGCCGGCCAGCGACGTGTTCGCACTGGGGTCGCTGCTGGCCTACTGCGCCACCGGCCGCAGTCCGTTCGCCGCGGCCGAGGTGGGCGGGGTGCTCTACCGGGTGGCGCACGCCGAGCCGGCGCCGGGTTCGATCCCGGCCGAGCTGCGCGCGGAGCTGAGCGCCTGCTTCGCCCGGGATCCGGAACTGCGGCCGACCGCCGCGGAGTTGGCGCGGCTGCTGCGGTCCGGTGACGGGGCGTCGCGCCCGCCGCGGGACTTCGTGTGGCCGGCGGCGGTGAGCGACCTGATCGCCTCCTACCGGGAGGCGGCGGAGGAACTGATCGACGCGGCCGAACTGGAGTCGCAGTCGCACCACGAGCGCCAGCACCACCAGCACGACGAGCCGGCCCCGGGCGGACGGGCGGGCGGCGCCCCCTCCGGTGGTGCCGCGGCCGGCGGTGTCCTGGCCGGCGGTGGCGTGGCGGCGGGCCTGGCGGGGGGCTCCGCGGCGGCCGAGCGGACCGCCGAACTGTGGCGGGTGGGCGCGGGCGGACGGCCTGCGGGGGGCGCCGGCGGCCCCGGGGGCGCGGCGGACGCGGGCGGCTCCGCCGCCGGTGGCACGGTGGCCGCCCCGGGCCTGCCCGGCCAGCGCCACGGCTCGGGACACGGCTCCGGCCACGCCCCGGGACACGGCTCCGGGAGCGGCTCGGGAGTCGGCCCGGGCCGTCCACCGGGCGGAACGGAAGGGCCGGGCGTGGACGGAGTCGTCCGGGCGTCCCGGCAGGCGCCGCCGCCCCACGTCATCCCCGGCCCGGCGCCGCTGCCGGCCACCGGACCGGGGCAGTCCGCCGCGGGCGGGGGGCGCCACGGCACGGGCCGCCGCTCCTCGCGCCGCCGGCGGCTCGGCGGGCTGGCCGCGGGCGGCGCCCTGCTGGCCGCGGTGCTCACCGCCGGGCTGGTCGCCGCCCCGTGGGAGGGGCTGTTCTCCGACGGCACGGACGTCACCGACACCACCGGCCCGGGCGTCGATCCGGCGGCGGCGCTGCCGGCCGTCCCGCTGTCCGGGCGCGGCGACGCGACCGCCTCCGGCTACTTCGAGTCCGACCCGGCGGAGCGGCCGCCGGACTGGCGTCCCTGGGAGGCCCCGCTGGCCGCCCCCGCGGCCGGCTGCGCGCTCGGCCGCGGCACGCTGGCGTGCCGGCTCTACGACGGGTCGGTGACCGCGCTGTCCCCGGCGGACGGCACGGTGCGGTGGCAGCGCACCGAGCCGGAGGGAAGCGAGGCGCTGGGCGATCCGGAGTTCGGGGACGAGGCGCTGTTCGTGGTGGACGACGGCTACCGGCTGCTGGCGCTGGAGCCGGCGACCGGCGAGGTGGTCTGGCGCACGCCGCTGCCGGGGGTGGGCGCGGCCGACGAGTCGGACGACGAGGGAACGGTGTCCGGGCCGGAGGTGACCCTGCTGGCCGACCGCGGGCTGCTGCACGTGGGCGTGGGCGGCCGGTTGATCACCTTCGACCAGGGGACCGGCGAGCAGCTGTGGGAGTTCACCGTCAGCGACCTGTGGATGTCCCCGCCGGTGGCGGGCGGCGGGTCGGTCTACGTGGCCGGCGGCAACGGGGCGCTGTACGCGTTCGAGGCGGCCACCGGCAGGGTGCTGCGGTACCGCGAGCAGGAGCCGTGCGCGCACCTGGCGCTCGACGACGACGCGCTGTACTGCGTGCTGTGGGAGTCCGCGGTCCTGCACCGGCTGGACGCCGACACCCTGGACGTGGCCTGGGAGTTCGAGGCGCTGGTGGACGTGGGCTTCGGGCTCGGTGAGCCGGCGCTGGGCGCGGGGATGGTCTATGTGGCGGGTACGGACGGCCGTCTGATGGGGGTGTCCGCGGCCACCGGGGAGTCGGTGTGGACGGGGGAGGTCCCGGCCGAGTCGGACACCTGGAGCGGTCCGCTGGTGGTGGGCGAGAAGCTGTTCGCGGCGCACGCGGGGCACGGGGTGAACCACTGGGACACCGCCCTCGGCGGCTTCGGCGGCGCGATGTCCCTGGACGGTTACGGGGAGGCCGGCCGGAACGAGGCCGCCGAGGACTTCCCCGGCGGTGGCGACACGCCGTTGCCGGGGGCGCTCGGCGAGGGCGGCGTGACGGTGGACCACCCGTGGCCGCAGGGGCTCGGGGTGCGGGGCACGGTGTCTGCGCCGCTGGTGTCCGGCGGGGTGATGTACGTGGGCTTCGACGACGCCGTGCTGCACTCGGTGCTGCTGCCCTGACCCGGCGCCCGGGCCCGCCCCTCCGGCCCGGGGGCGCCGCCGGCTGACCGGCCGTCGGAGGGCGGGTGTCAGACCCCGCCACTACCTTCGTGAGTGTGCCGGTCCGCAGCGGCGGATCCGGCGGGCAACCTACGGATGGGGTCTCGTCATGTCCACCAAGATCTTCGTCAACCTGCCGGTGAAGGACCTGAACAAGTCGGTCGAGTTCTTCACCAAGCTGGGCTACTCGTTCGACAAGCGGTTCACCGACGAGAACGCCACCAGCATGGTGATCAGCGACGACATCTACGTGATGCTGCTGGTCGAGCCGTTCTTCAAGACCTTCACGCAGAAGGAGGTCGCCGACGCCAAGGTGACCACCGAGGCGATCGTGGCGCTGACGCTGGACAGCCGGGAGCAGGTCGACGAGCTGCTCCGGGCCGCGGCCGCCGCCGGCGCCCAGATCACCAAGGAGGCCGAGGAGCAGGGCCCCATGTACGGGGGCGGCTTCGCGGACCTCGACGGTCACCTGTGGGAGGCCTTCCACATGGACGCCTCCGCCCTGGAGGGCTAGCCGGTCGGGTGGTGCCGGACGCCGGTGGGCGCGGAATCAGCGCGGAACGGGCGAGGCCGGGGCGTGGGACGCGCGGGGCCCCGGCACGCCGCCCCGCCGGGGCGGGGGCGGGCACCGGGGCCGGGTCGCGCGGGGGACGCGGCGGCGCCGGGGGCGCCGGGTGGCTCAGCCGCCCAGCAGGGTGACGTCCCGGACGGCGCCCTTGTCGGCCGAGGTGGCCATCGCGGCGTAGGCGCGCAGCGCCGCGGACACCTGGCGGTCGCGGGTGGCCGGGCGGTAGGTGCCCAGCTCGGCCAGGAGCTGGTCGCGCCGGGCGGCCAGCTCCTCCTCGGGGACCTCCAGGCGGATGGCGCGGTTGGGGATGTCGATGGAGATGGTGTCGCCGTCCCGGACCAGGGCGATGGTGCCGCCGGCCGCGGCCTCGGGGGAGACGTGGCCGATGGACAGCCCGGAGGTGCCGCCGGAGAACCGCCCGTCGGTGATCAGCGCGCAGGACTTGCCCAGCCCGCGGCCCTTGAGGAAGGCCGTGGGGTAGAGCATCTCCTGCATGCCGGGGCCGCCCTTGGGGCCCTCGTAGCGGACCACCACGACGTCGCCGGGCTTGACCCGCTTGGCGAGGATGGCCTCCACGGCCTCCTCCTGGCTCTCCACGACCACCGCGGGCCCGCTGAAGGTCCAGATGGACTCGTCCACGCCGGCCGTCTTGACCACGCAGCCGTCCTCGGCCAGGTTCCCGTAGAGCACGGCGAGGCCGCCGTCGGCGGTGTAGGCGTGCGCGACGTCGCGGATGCAGCCGCCCTCGGCGTCGAGGTCGAGGGAGTCCCAGCGCTCGGACTGGCTGAAGGCCGTCGCCGAGCGCACGCAGCCGGGCGCCGCGTGGAACATCTCCACGGCCTCCGGGGTGGCGGAGCCGCCGCGGATGTCCCACTGCTTGAGCCAGTCGGCGAGCGACGGGGCGTGCACGGAGTGGACGTCCTCGTTGAGCAGGCCGCCGCGCTGGAGTTCGCCGAGGATGGCGGGGATGCCGCCGGCCCGGTGCACGTCCTCCATGTGGTACTGCGAGTTCGGCGCCACCTTGGACAGGCAGGGCACCCGCCGGGAGATGGCGTCGATCTCCGACATGTCGAAGTCGAGCTCGGCCTCGTGGGCGGCGGCCAGCAGGTGCAGCACGGTGTTGGTGGAGCCGCCCATGGCGACGTCCAGCGCCATGGCGTTCTCGAAGGCGGCCCGGGAGGCGATGGCGCGCGGCAGCACGCTGGCGTCGTCCTGGTCGTAGTAGCGGCGGGTGATCTCCACCACGGTGCGGCCGGCGGCCTCGTAGAGGTCCTTGCGGGCGGTGTGGGTGGCCAGCACGGAGCCGTTGCCGGGGAGGGCGAGCCCGAGCGCCTCGGTGAGGCAGTTCATCGAGTTGGCGGTGAACATGCCGGAACAGGAGCCGCAGGTCGGACAGGCGGCCTCCTCGATGCGGGTGAGGTCCTCGTCGGAGAGCGCGTCGGAGGCGGACTCGGACATGGCGGTGACCAGGTTGAGGTTGGACCGCACCGTGCCGTCGACCAGCACGGTCTTGCCGGCCTCCATCGGCCCGCCGGAGACGAACACCGTGGGGATGTTCAGCCGCAGCGCGGCCATCAGCATGCCCGGGGTGATCTTGTCGCAGTTGGAGATGCAGATCAGCGCGTCGGCCTGGTGGGCGTTCACCATGTACTCGACGGAGTCGGCGATCAGGTCGCGGCTGGGGAGGGAGTAGAGCATCCCGGAGTGGCCCATGGCGATGCCGTCGTCCACCGCGATGGTGTTGAACTCGCGGGGCACGCCGCCGGCCGCCTTGACCGCGTCGGAGACGATGCGGCCGACCGGCTGGAGGTGGGTGTGGCCGGGGACGAACTCGGTGAAGCTGTTCGCCACGGCGACGATCGGCTTGCCGAAGTCCTCCCGGGCTACACCAGCGGCGCGCAGGAGCGCGCGGGCTCCGGCCATGTTGCGTCCGTGGGTGACGGTGCGGGACCTCAAGCTGGGCACTGTTGCTCCACTCCCTCCTGCCTGGCCCCGGCAGGAGCGCGGTGTCGCGGGGTATGAGAAGGCCAGATTCGCACCAGCCTACGCTCGCGTGAGCCACGATGCGGACCGATGTCCGGAATGCGGGACGGCGTGCGCGCCAGTCGGACACCGCGGGCGCGCCGGAGCCGGCCTGGGACGGCCGGCCGGGGCGGGAACGGACGGGGCTGGGGGACGGGGATGGGGCTGGGGGAGCTGGCCGGCGGCCGGGTCAGCGCGCCGACTGGGGCACCACGGCCAGGTGCCGCCGGGTGAAGGCGAGCGCCTCGGCGAGGTCGGCCTCGCGCTCGGCGCGGCTACCCGCCTTGCGGGTGTTGACCTCCAGCACCACCGTGCCGTCGAAGGAGCCCGCCGCCGCCTGGGCGGCCAGCCGGTGCAGCAGCTCGGCGCACGGCTGGGTGCCGCGCCCGGGCACCAGGTGCTCGTCCTTCGCCGAGCCGGTGCCGTCCGCCAGGTGCACGTGGGCGAGGCGGTCGCCCATCCGCGCGACCATCTCCAGCGCCGCGCTCCGTGAGGTGGCGGTGTGCGAGAGGTCGACGGTGAAGTGCCGGTAGTCCTCCTCGGTCGGGTCCCACCCGGGCAGGTAGGCGGCGGCCTCGCGCTCGCCGTAGCGCCACGGGAACATGTTCTCCACGGCGAACCGGACGTCCGTCTCGCCGGCCATCCGGTGCACCCCCTCGACGAACCGCCGCCCGTAGGCGCGCTGCCACCGGAACGGCGGGTGCACCACGACCGTCCCGGCGCCGAGCTGCTCGGCCGCCCGGCGGGCCCGCACCAGCTTGGTCCACGGGTCCGTGGTCCACACCCGCTGGGTGATCAACAGGCACGGCGCGTGCACGGCCAGGATCGGCATGGCGTGGTAGTCGGAGAGGCGGCGCAGCGCCTCGATGTCCTGGCTGAGCGGGTCGTTCCAAACCATGACCTCGACGCCGTCGTAGCCGAGGCGGCCGGCGATCTCGAAGGCCGCGGCGGTGTTCTCCGGGTAGACGGAGGCCGAGGAGAGCCCGACCCGCACCCGTCCGTGCCCGCCCGCGCCGCCGGTCGCGGCCGGCCCGCCGCCCGGCAGGAGCACGCCCCCCGGGCTCCTGCGCTCGGCCGTCACACCGGGGGCCGCGCCGCCCCCGCTCCCGGTGGTGCCGGGGCCGTCGGGGCCGCCGTGGGTGACGCCGCCGCCGTGGGTGACGCCGCCGCCGGGGGTGCCGCCCCCCGCGCCGCGCGCACCGTCGTCACCGCCGGGCACCGCCTGCCCGAGAAGGCGTTCCGCTGCTTCCACCCGCGTCACCGAGCCCTGACCGTTCGTTCCCCGGCGCCGTCCTCCCCGGCCGGGGGAGGCCCGCCGCGAGGCTGTTGCGCGACCGCCGTACCGTACCCGGAATCCACCCGGAGGGGCAGGTCCACGGCGCCGCCGACCACCGGCGAGCCGTCCACCGGGCGCAGGGCCCCTGGTCGGCCGGGCGCGGCCTTGTCCACCGTGGCGTGGTGCGCCGTGGCGTGGTTCATCGTGATGTGGTCCATCGTGGTGTGGTCGGCGGTCCCGGCGTGCGGCACGAGGTGGCCGGCCGGCGTGCCGCCCCCGGCCGCGACGCCCGCCGCCGGCCCCGTCGGCCGCCCCTCGGCCGGCGGCGCCTGGGCGGGCAAGGTCTGGGCGGGAAGGGCTTGGGCGGGCAGGGCCGCCATCTGGTCCAGCCGCCGCAGGATGATGCCCTCGCGCAGCGCCCACGGGCAGATCTCCACCTCGGTCAGCCCGTACAGGTCCAGCGCCGCCTCGGCGACCAGCGCGCCGGCCAGCAGCTGTCCGGCCCGGCCGGCCGACACCCCGGGCAGTTCGGCGCGGCGCCGCGCGGGCATGGCGGCGAGCTTGGGCACCCAGCGCTCCAGGTCCGCCCGGCGCAGCGTGCGCACCACCTGCGGGCCCTCGTTGCTCGGCGCCGCGCCGGTGATCCGGGCGAGCTGCCGGAAGGTCTTGGAGGTCGCCACGGCCCGGTCCGGCTCGCCCAGCCGGCTGAAGCCGGCGACGGTGCCGGCGATCATGGCGCGGATGTCACGGCGCAGCGCCCGGACGTCCCGCTCGTCCGGCGGGTCGCCGGGGAGGGCGGCGGAGGTCAGGCGGCCGGCGCCCAGCGGCAGCGACACGGCGACGTCCGGGTCCTCGTCCATGCCGGCCGCGACCTCAAGCGAGCCGCCCCCGATGTCCAGCACCAGCAGGCGGCCGGCCGACCAGCCGAACCAGCGGCGGACGGCGAGGAAGGTCAGCCGGGCCTCGTCCGCGCCGGAGAGCACCCGCAGGTCCACGTCGGTCTCCCGCAGGACCCTGGCCAGCACCTCCTCCCCGTTGGTGGCCTCCCGCACCGCCGAGGTGGCGAAGGGCAGCACCTCGGCGACGCCCTTGTCCTCGGCCACCCGCATCGCGGCGGCGACGGTGGTGGACAGGCGCCGGATCCCGGCCTCGGTGATGGCGCCGACGTCGTCGAGGAGCTCCGCGAGGCGCAGGTCGGTCTTGTGGGAGAAGGCAGGCAGCGGCCTGGCCCCCGGCCGCGCGTCGACCACGAGCAGGTGAACGGTGTTCGAGCCAACGTCGAGCACTCCGAGTCGCATCCTTCGAAGGTAACGCGTGGCATGTCGCCGTTCGGGTGTTCTGTGGCGGATCCGACCAACCGATCACGCCTCCGCTGGGACCAATGGGGCGTATGGGGCCCGCGGGAGCTGCGGGGACCCCGCCGCCGGCGGTGCGGGGGCCGTTCGCCGCTCCGTGGGGAAATCCGGGGCAGGACCTACCCTGGACCGGTGGCAGAGGTATCGCTCGACTTCCCGCGGGCCTGGGTGGAGTTCCCCGACCCGGCCGATCCCGACCAGGTGTTCCGGTGCGACCTGACCTGGCTGACCTCCCGCTGGGGGTGCGTGTTCGCGGCCGGCTGCCACGGCATCGTCGCCGGCCGGGCCTCCGACGGCTGCTGCTCGCTCGGCGCGCACTGGTCCGACGAGGACGACGAGCGGCGGGTGCTCGCCCACGCCGAGCGGCTCACCCCCGAGACCTGGCAGTACCACGACCTCGGCGTGCGCGAGGGCGTCACCGAGATCGACGAGGACGGCGACCGGCAGACCCGCGTGGTGGACGGCGCCTGCCTGTTCCTCAACCGCCCCGGCTTCCCCGGCGGCGCCGGCTGCGCCCTGCACAGCCTGGCGCTGCGGGAGGGCCGGGAGCCGCTGGAGACCAAGCCGGACGTCTGCTGGCAGCTGCCGATCCGGCGCACCTACGAGCGGGTGGAGCGCCCGGACGGCAGTGAGGTGCTGGTCGTCGGGATCGGCGAGTACGACCGGCGCGGGTGGGGCCCCGGCGGCCACGACCTGCACTGGTGGTGCACCTCCAGCCCGCAGGCGCACGGGCACTCCGAACCGGTCTTCCGCAGCTACGCGGCGGAGCTGCGCGAACTGATGGGCGAGGCCGGCTACCGGGCCCTGGTCGAGCTGTGCGAGCAGCGCCTGGCCTCCGGCAGCCCGCTGGCCCCGCACCCGGCGGACGGCTGACGCCCGCCGGGTCCGGGCGCCCGTGGGCGTCACCGGCCGGGTGCCGGGGCGGCCATGGTCAGCGTCGTCCCGGCCGGGGCGGCACCGGCGGACCGGGGCAGGGCCGCGGGGCCGGGGGACGCCGCGCCGTCCGGGTGCGCGCCGGGCCCCGGCCGGGCGCCGGGAGCGCCTCCCGGTGGAGCGGGCGGTGGCACCGGCGGCGGTTCCCCGGCCGGGTGGCCGGGCCCCGGGCCGGCCGGCAACCGCGGGGCGTCGGGGTGGGGGCTGCCGGAGTGTGCGGCGCCGGGGCGTGCCGGTACGCCCGTCCACGGGTCGGCCGCCGGGCCGGCCGCCGGGCCTGAGGGGCGGGGCGAGGCGAGGGCGCCCGGCTGCCGGCCGTCCGGGCACGACGCCCCGGGCCCGCCGGCCTGCGACCCGGCGTGCTGCTCCGGCGGGCAGCCGGACTCGATCCGGCCGACCCGCGCGCCGTCGTCCCCCGGGTGTCCGTGTCCGGGCGAGGGCCGGCCGGCCGAGGAGTGACTGGGCGAGGGGTGCGCGGCACCGTCCCCGCTCCCCGTGCCCTCCCGCTCCCGGGCGTCGCCGCCGTCCCGGCCGCCCTGGGCGTCCTCCAGCCCGCGCGACCGGGCGGCGTCCCGGGCCGCGGCGTCATCGAGCACCCGCGTCGCCCCGTCGACCGGGACGGCGGAATCGACCCGGCGGGCCGGCCCGATCGGGGCCTGTGAGACCAGCCCCGGCGTCGGCTGCGCATCCCCGCCCTCCGACGGCTCCGGGCGGGCCGGGGTGGCCGCGTGGCAGAGCGCCAGCAGCAGCGGGATCGCGGTGAACACGGCGATCTGCAGCAGGTTCTGCGCCGATCTGCCGGCCTCCGGGGGGTGGAGAGACCCGGCGTGCCGGCCCGCGCGGCCACCGTCCGGGCCGCCGGCCGCGCGGCGCGGCAGCAGCCCGGGCAGACGCAGCCCCACCGCGCCCGCGGCCGTGGCCTGCCGCCACGCCGGCGCGGGGCAGTGGGCCAGCTCCGGTCGGCCGGCTCGCGAGCCGCCGTCCGGGCCCCCGACGCCGTCCCCTCCCGGGTCGTGCCCGCTGCCGCTCCCCCTGGTGCCGGCCGTCCCCCCGTCGGCGCCGCCACCGTCGCCCCCGGCTCCGTCGCCCCCGCCAGCGCCGCCACCGTCGCCGCCGCGCGCGCCGTGGCGCGCCCGGCCGGCGGTCCTGCCGTCCCCGGTCACCGCGTCGGGGGCGGCCGCCGGACCGGCCGTGGCGGCGCCCGGCCAGCCCTCGCCCGGCCAGCCCTCGCCCGGCCACGGCTCCCCGGCCACGATCCGCTCCGCCTCCGCGCAGCACGCCCGGCAGTCGTCCACGTGCAGGGCCATCTCGGAGCGCCGCTTCGGCTCGTCCTCCACGGACGCCGCCGGCGCGGCCAGCGCCAGCAGTTTCTCGCACTCCCCGTCCCGGGCGACCATCGCGGCCGTGCGGTGCCGGGCGAGTTCGCACTCCGCCCGGATGAGCAGCCGCAGCAGCGGCTCCTGGCCCATGCCGAGCACCTCGGCGATCTCCTCCGGCCGCAGCCGGTGCCGGTGCAGCAGCTCCAGCACCAGCCGGCGCTCCCCGGTGATCCCGTCGGCCTCCGGCCACGGCGGCAACCCGCCGCCCTCCCCGCCCGGCGCGGCGCCCGGAACCGCGCCGGGCCCGTCGCCCACGCCGTCGTCGACGGGGCCCTCCGCCTCCGGGGCGCCGACCGCCGGGCCGCCGCACTCCGCGTGCACGGCGGTGTAGAGGGCGGACCGCAGCCTCTCGGGGGCCCCGCCGCGCGCGAGGTGGCGCTCGACGGCCGCGCGGGCGACGCGCAGGGCGACCGCGGCGGCCTCGGGGGAGCCGAGCAGGTACAGGGCGTACGTGTAGAGCCCGTCGGCGTGGTCGGCCAGATGGCGATCCACCGTGGCACGGGATGGCCGACGGGTACGCGCCGGCCTGATCAGGTCCACCGGCAGGCGGTGACCGTTCGTTCTCCGCTGCCTCCGGTCGGCCGCTGTCACGTCCACCCTCCTCGTTCGGGGCCGCGCCGGCGTCCGTACGGGTGTCGGCCGATCGGAGCCCCGTCGTCCGGAGCCAGCCCCGACGGTAGGCCCCACGAAGGGCGAATACCGCACCGTTCGCCCGCGGTACCTCCTATGCGCCGTTTGCGCCCCGAAAGAGTGAAAGGGCGTTACCTCCCGCCTCCGCGAACCTCCACGCGCCCTACCCCACCCGCTGGTCTCCCCGAGCCCCCGCGTGAGCTCCCGCCAGGCCCCGCCCCCCCCTCGCGGGCCCTTCGCGGACCCCTCACGGGGGCGCTCGCCGGGCCACTCGCCGGGGTGCTTGCCGGGCCCTCGCCGGGCCACCCGCCCGAGCCGGGCCCGAGTCGAGGGCCCGCCCCCGGGCCGGAGGCGTCCGGGCGCGCCCCGGCGCTGTCGGTGGCGCGCGGTACGGTGCAGGACATGGCAGCTCGAACCCGTACCCCCGGCGGCCGGGACCGCCCCGCCTACCGGTGCTCCGAGTGCGGCGCCACGCCGCCGAAGTGGTTCGGCCGCTGCCCGGAGTGCCAGACGTGGGGCACGGTGGAGGAGGTCGGCGGCGCGGCGGCCCCGGTGCGCACCACCGCCGCCGTCCCGGTGACCTCCCCCGCCCGGCCCATCCCGCAGGTGGACGGCACGGTGGCGGTGGCCCGTCCGACCGGCGTCGACGAGTTCGACCGGGTCCTCGGCGGCGGCCTGGTGCCCGGCGCGGTGATCCTGCTGGCCGGCGAGCCCGGCGTCGGGAAGTCCACCCTGCTGCTGGACGTGGCCGCCCGTACCGCCACCGCCGAGCAGCGCACCCTCTACATCACCGGGGAGGAGTCGGCCGGGCAGGTGCGGCTGCGGGCGGACCGCATCGGGGCGCTCAACGAGCACCTCTACCTGGCCGCCGACTCCAACCTGGCGTCGGTGCTCGGCCAGATCGACGACGTCAAGCCGTCCCTGCTGGTGCTGGACTCCGTGCAGACCGTCGCCTCGCCCGAGATCGACGGCGCGCCCGGCGGGATGGCGCAGGTGCGCGAGGTGGCCGGGGCGCTGATCCGGGCCTCCAAGGAGCGCGCCATGACGACCCTGCTGGTGGGGCACGTCACCAAGGACGGCCAGATCGCCGGCCCCCGACTGCTGGAGCACCTGGTGGACGTGGTGCTCAACTTCGAGGGCGACCGGCACGCCCGGCTGCGGCTGGTGCGCGGCGTGAAGAACCGCTTCGGCAACACCGACGAGGTGGGCTGCTTCGAGCTGCACGACGAGGGCATCACCGGCCTGTCGGATCCCAGCGGGCTGTTCCTCACCCGGCGCGACACGCCCGTCTCCGGAACCTGCCTGACCGTCGCCCTGGAGGGCCGCCGGCCGCTGGTGACGGAGGTGCAGGCGCTCACCGTGGAGACCGCGCTGCCCACGCCCCGCCGGACCACCTCCGGCCTGGACTCCTCCCGGATGGCGACGGTGACGGCGGTGCTGGAGCAGCACGGCGGCATCGTCGTCGGCAAGCGGGACGTCTACGCGGCCACGGTCGGCGGCGTGCGCCTCGGCGAGCCGGCGGCCGACCTCTCCCTGGCGCTCGCCCTGGCCAGCGCGGCCTCCGGCCGCCCGCTGCCCTCGGGGCTGGTGGCCGTGGGCGAGCTGGGGCTGGCCGGGGAGGTGCGGCGGGTCACCGGCATCCAGCGGCGACTCGCCGAGGCGGAGCGGCTCGGTTTCCGGCACGCGATCGTCCCGGCGGATCCGGGCAAGGTGCCGCAGGGGATGCGGGTGATCGAGGCCCGGACGATCGCCGACGCGCTGGACGCCGCCCGGATCCCGCGCCGTCGGCGCGGTGACGACTGACCCCGGCTCGGGGTTTCCGCGTCCCGTCCCCGACCGCCGTGCCCGGCGCGCCGCGGCCCGTTCGAGCGGCCGGCGCGCGGTGGGCATGGCGAACGCCCCGGCCGGGCAGGACTTGTCGTATCCGCAAGTCCGTACTACCGGGAGCCCCCAAAGGTAAACTCGGCCGAGAATGACGCTCCCCGAGCCGGGGTTCCGTGGGACCGCGGGGCGTGACGAGGACGGATACTGAGGAGTCCAGTGGCAGCCAACGACCGGGCGGACAAGGGCTCCGGCGCCGAGGCCCTGCTGCGTGCCTCGCTGCGTTCGGTCGCGCCGGGCACCGCCCTGCGCGACGGCCTGGAGCGGGTGCTCCGGGGCAACACGGGCGGACTGATCGTGCTGGGCTTCGACCGGACCGTCGAGGCGCTGTGCACCGGTGGCTTCGTGCTGGACGTCGAGTTCTCCTCCACCCGGTTGCGGGAGCTGTGCAAGCTCGACGGCGCCGTGGTGCTCGACAAGGACATCACCAAGATCGTCCGGGCCGGCGTGCAGCTGGTGCCGGACGCCACCATCCCCACCGAGGAGACCGGAACCCGCCACCGCACGGCGGAACGGGTCAACAAGCAGACCGGGTACCCGGTGATCTCGGTCAGCCAGTCGATGCGGCTGATCGCCCTCTACGTCAACGGCCAGCGCCGGGTGCTGGAGGACTCGGCCGCCATCCTGTCCCGGGCCAACCAGGCGCTGGCGACGCTGGAGCGCTACAAGCTCCGGCTGGACGAGGTGGCCGGCACCCTCTCCGCCCTGGAGATCGAGGACCTGGTCACCGTGCGCGACGTCGCCTCGGTGTCGCAGCGGCTGGAGATGGTGCGGCGGATCGCCCAGGAGATCGCCGAGTACGTGGTGGAGCTGGGCACGGACGGGCGGCTGCTCTCCCTCCAGCTCGACGAGCTGATCGCCGGGGTGGAGCCGGAGCGGGAGCTGGTCGCCCGCGACTACTTCCCGGACCGCGCGGGCAAGAAGGGCCGCACCCTGGAGGACGTGCTGGCCGCGCTGGACGCGCTCAGCCACGGGGAGCTGCTGGACCTCTCGACGGTCTCCCGCACGCTCGGCTTCAGCGGCACGCCGGAGTCGCTGGACTCGGCGGTGAGCCCGCACGGCTACCGGCTGCTCGCCAAGGTGCCGAGGCTGCCGAACACCGTCATCGAGCGGCTGGTGGAGCACTTCGGCGGGCTGCAGAAGCTGCTGGCGGCCAGCGTGGACGACCTCCAGGCCGTCGACGGCGTGGGCGAGACCCGCGCCCGCTCGGTGCGCGAGGGCCTCTCGCGCCTGGCGGAGTCGTCCATCCTGGAGCGCTACGTCTGAGCCGGGCGCGCCCCGGCCGCGGGCCCGTTCAGCGCAGTTGCCGCAGGAGCGTCCGGGCGAGGCCGTCCGCGACCGACCGCGGGGCCGCGGTGGCGCCCGGGCCGTGGGCGTAGCAGCGCAGGAACGCCTCGTGGAAGCAGGCGCCGATCAGCAGTGACGCCGCGGCGTCCGGGTCCGCGTCGGCGCCGAGTCGTCCGATGGCCTGCTCGGCCCGCAGGTAGCCGGCGAGGGCCGTGACGGGCCTGTCGGGGCCGGCGCCGTGCCGGCCCATCGCCACCCGGTGCGCCGCCATCCGCTGGGGATCGGCGAGGAGCGCCCCCAGCATGGGGATCGAGCGCTGGTAGAAGTCCAGTACCGCGTGGGCGAGTTGGGCGAGGTTCTGCTCGACGTCGCCCTCTCCGGGGCGCAGCGGGACCCGGGACAGTCCGGGCAGGCGCTCCTCCAGCACGGCCAGCAGCAGCCGCTCCTTGTCGCCGAAGTACTTGTAGAGCGTCGGCTCCGAGACCTCGGCGGCCCGTGCGATCTCCTTGGTGGTGGCCTGCACGACACCGCGTGTCCGCAGGATCTCCGCGGCCGCGTCGAGGATCCGTTCCCGCGTGCTCATGCCTCTCCCCGTCCCTTCCTTCCCTGACGACGTTTGACAGTTAGTGAACACTAGCCCATGATCTGGGGCTAGTGTTCACTAACCCTTCGGGAGGGCTCCATGCGCATGACCGTCTTCGGCGCGACCGGCGGCACGGGGGCGCACCTCGTGCGGCAGGCGCTCGCCGCCGGCCACCACGTCACAGCGGTCGTCCGGGACCCAGCGCGCCTCGGCCAGGCGGAGCACCCACGGCTCGAACCGGTGGTCGCCGACGCGATGGACCCGGACGCGGTCGCGCCGACGCTGGCCGGTCGGGACGCCGTCATCTCCACGCTGGGCCCACGCACCAGGGGCGAGGGATCCGTGTGCTCCGACGGCGCCCGCGCGATCACCACCGCGATGCGCGCCGTCGGAACGCGCCGCCTGGTCGTCGTCACCGCCAGCGGACACGTCGTCGACGGCGGCGACGGGCCGTTCACCCGAGCGGTCGTCAAGCCGATGCTGCGGCGCTACCTCAGGGAGGGGTTCGCCGACTTCGCCCGCACCGACCAGGTCGTCCGGGACAGCGGCCTGGACTGGACGATCATGCGCCCGCCCCGCCTCACCGAGGGCCGGCGCCGCCCCTACCGCACCGCCGTCGACCGCAACGTGCGCGGCGGCATCACCATCTCCCGCGCCGACCTGGCGCACGCCATCCTCGCCGCGCTGGAGAACCCGGCCAGCATCGGCCACACCATCGGACTGGGGTACTGAGATGAGGACATCGACCCCAGGGACCTCACGGGCCGCAGGCCGGTGGCGGATCCGGCTGCCCCGGAGCCGGAGCCGGCGCGTCGCCCTCGCGCTGTGCCTGCTGCTCGTCGGCGTGCTCGGCGTCGGGAGCGTCCCCGGATACCTCACGTTCCTGCGCGGGCCCGACAACCCGCCGGCCGAGGCCTGCGCCGACGGGAACACCCCGGGCCGACCGGTCGTCGTCGCGGCCGGCGCCAGCATGACCCAGGGCACACTCGGCGCGGACTGGGTGGGCGCGCTGCGCGACCGGCCCGAGTACCGGGGACACGAGGTGGTCAACGCCGGCGTCAACGGCAGCACCAGCGCCGACCTGCGGCAGCGGGTGGACAGCGACATCGTGGCGTGCCGGCCGGACGCGGTCGTGGTCCTGATCGGCGCCAACGACGTCCGCGGGGACGTGCCGCCGGAGGAGTACCGGGAGAACCTGGAGGCGATCGTCGACCGGGTGAGTGCCCGAACCACCGCCAGGATCGCGCTGATGTCCCTGCCGCCGCTCGGCGAGGACCTCGACTCCGAGCTCAATCGCAGGCTCGCCGGGTACAACGCCGTGATCGAGGAGACCGCCACCGGCAGCGGGGCCGACTACCTGCCCCTGCACGAGCGGATGGCCGACCTCCTGCGGCAGCGCGCCGGTGAACCGACGCCCTACGCCTTCAGCTTCCCGCTGGCGTACGTCGCGGCGACGAAGCACTACCTGCTGGGGCGCAGTTGGGACGAGGTCGCCCGCAGCCACCGGCTCGAACTCCTCGTCGACCACCTCCACCTGAGCGACCGGGGCGGCGCCATCGTCACCGACCTCACCGCGCAATGGCTGAGTACCGGGGACGGCGCCAGCGACTGAATGCCGAGGGCGACGCCGGTGGCCGAACGCCGAGGGCGACGCCAGTGGCTGAATGCAGAGGACGACGCCAACGCGAGTCATGCACACGCTCACAGTTGTCCACAGGACGCGATTGGGGGGATGCGCTGAGTTGCTGCCTGATGGGATCCTGAAGAAAGGGGGTCCCCCCAGAGCAGGTGGTTGATCAGGCAACGAAAGCTGGCATGCTCCTGGCGGCTGAGAGGCAGCCGCAGGGCGGTCAGGCAGCATGCGCAAGGCAGGGTCGGCTCGGGCATGTCTGGCCGGACGGGCGGACAGACGCCGGACGGCCGGACGGAGGGAAGCCGGCATCTGGCGGCTGCTAGACGCCAGCCGACCAACCGACCCAGCTGCCCAGCCGCCAACCAACCAACCAACCACCCAGCTGCCCCGCCGCCAGCTGCCCCGCCCGCCAGCCGCCCGGAACCTGCCTCAGGACTGCAGGCGGAAGGAGATGCGCGCCTCGATCAGGCCGGCCACCTCGCCCACCACCAGGTACGTCCCGTTCCCCGGCGTCGCCCCCGGCACGGCGGTCGGGCAGCCCTCCGCGCTGCGTTCCCGCTCCCAGTCGAACTCCCGGGAGACCTCTCCGCCCGCCGGCACCGCCACCAGTTCGGTGCCGCCGGCGTCGGCCGGGCAGTCCGCCGAGGACCACACCCGTTCCCCGCCGCTGCCGCTGATGGTCAGCCTGGCCGACCGCTTCCCCAGGTCCACCGCACACGCCAGGTCGCCGCCGTTGCGCACGGTCAGCGTGAAGCGCGGCGTCTGCGTCGGCTCGTACGCGTTGTGCTCGCTGGTCACCGAGAGCGCGAGGTCGCCGGCGGCGCAGCGCGGCAGCGCCGCGGGGTCCACGCCGGAGGTGCCCGAGCCGGAACCGGAGCCCGAGCCTCCGGAGCCCGATGCGCCCCCGGCCGACGCCCCGCCGTCGCCCGTGGCGGCGTCCCCGGAGCTCCCGTCCGCGCCGCCGGAGTCAGCGCCGCCGTCGCCGCCGGACGTCTGCGTACCCCCGGACGCCGCGGCGGCGCCCTCGCCGCCGGTCGCCTCCTCGTCCGCCCCGGTGGAGGAGCCGTCCGACGAGCCGCCGTCGCTCTCCCCCGCCGTCCCCGTTCCCCCGGAGCCCCCCGGACGGGTGTCGATGCCCGGACCGCTCGGCCCGGGTTCCGGGGTGATCGACGCCGCCGGCCCGGGCGAGGAGTCCCCGCCGGCCTGGGGGTCGTCGCCGTCGCCGCCGAGCGCGGCCGTACAGGCCCACGCGAACAGGGCCACCGCCAGGATCAACGCGGCCGCGACCAGGATCCGCCGTCGCCAGTAGATGGAGGACGGCAGGGGGCCGATGGGGTTGCGGAGAGAGGACACGGAGAAACTTTACGGAAGATCCTTTGGCCTGCCGTACGTATCAGCGCCGTGTTTCCCCACCGTCTTTCAGATCATCCGCCTATCAGCCAAGCGGTCCGCCGGTGGCCGCCCGGGGGAGCCCCCGGTGAGCCCTCCGGAGCCACCCGTCGGGCATGGCAGTATCAGGACGCGATGACTACTGCCTCCACTCCGCGCCAGCGACGCAGCCCGGGCCCGCGTCGCAGCCCCGGCGCCGCGCCGACCGTCGTCCCTGCCGCACCGCTCGCCGACCTGCTGCACGAACGCGTCCTCGACTGGTACCGCCGCGAGGCCCGTGACCTGCCCTGGCGGGCCCCCGACGCCACCCCGTGGTCGATCATGGTCAGCGAGTTCATGCTCCAGCAGACCCCGGTCAAGCGCGTGCTGCCGAAGTGGCAGGAGTGGATGGAGCGCTGGCCCACCCCGGCCGCCCTCGCCGCCGAACCGCCCGGCGAGGCGATCCGCGCCTGGGGCCGTCTCGGCTACCCGGGCCGCGCGCTGCGGCTGCACTCCGCCGCCACCGCCATCACCCAGCGGCACGGCGGCCGGGTGCCCGAGGACCACGCCGCGCTGCTCGCCCTCCCCGGGGTGGGCGAGTACACCGCGGCGGCGGTCGCGTCCTTCGCGTTCCGGCAGCGCCACGCCGTGCTGGACACCAACGTCCGCCGGGTCTACGCCCGCGTCGTCGACGGGGTGCAGTACCCGCCGAACGCCACCACCGCCGCCGAACGGCGGACGGCCGCCGCGCACCTGCCCGAGGACGCGGAGACGGCCGCCCGCTGGGCGGTGGCCGTGATGGAGCTGGGGGCGCTGGTGTGCACGGCGCGCACCCCGGAGTGCGCGCGCTGCCCCCTCGCCGACGCCTGCGCCTGGCGGCTGGCCGGCCACCCGCCGCACGACGGCCCGGCCCGGCGCGGCCAGGCCTACGCCGGCACGGACCGCCAGGTGCGCGGGCGGCTGCTGGCCGTGCTGCGGGAGGCCGACGGGCCGGTGGAGCAGGCACGGCTCGACCAGGTCTGGGACGACGCCGTGCAGCGCGCCCGGGCCCTCGACGGGCTGGTCGCGGACGGGCTGGTGGAGCCGGTCGAGCAGGGGGTGTACCGGCTCCCGGGGTAGCGCGACGCGGCGGACCGGTCGCCCGGGCGGCACCGGGCGCCGCACCCCCCGACCGGCCGACCGGGCGCGGTCAGCCGGAGGCGGCGGTGGGGGCCGGACGCTCGTGGCGCTGGGTGAGGCTGAACCAGTTGCCGGAGTCGTCGCGGAACACCGCCTCGATTCCGTAGGGGCGCTCGGCGGGCTCCTGGAGGAAGACCACGCCCTTGGCCGACAGCTCCCGGTAGGTGGCGTGGCAGTCGTCGGTGGCCATCACGCCGGCGCCCAGCACCCCCTTGCCGACGAGCGCCCGCACCTGCTCGGCGGATTCCGGGTCCAGCATCGGCGGCCCCGGCACGCACAGGGTGAGTTCGACGTCCGGCTGCCGTGGGGAACCGACCGTGAGCCACCGGGCGCCCGGGCCCATCTCCGCGTCGGTCCGCACCTCGAATCCCAGCTTCGAGGTGTAGAACTCCTTGGCCGAGTCCTGGTCCAGCACCCATACGGTCGCGATGGACAGGCCAGTGATCATGGTGTTCTCCCGGATGAGGAGGGTGTTGTGTTGCCTGTCCTGCCACGTTAGGGCGGCCAGCAGCAGACGGCTTCTCGAGAATTCCGCCGCCTGGCCCCGTGTGGGACGCCGCAGCGGATCGCTTCCCCGGTGGGTGGCGCCGGAAGCCGTCGGCCCGCAACAACGCGAAACACCCCGGGATGGGCGGCGGTCCGTCGCTCAGAACACGCTCTCGATACACGGTGGGTGACATTCCCGCTCGGACCTGAAGCTGGTGCGGAATGTGCCGCACCGGGGAAACCCACCAGCGGGCATATCCCCGTGCGAAGTGCCGGCGGGAGTAACCCGGCGGCGCCGCGGGAGCATTGCGGGCGGGAGCGCATTGAGATCGGGCCGCCGTGCCCAATCCCGCTCCATGGGCTGCTGCGCCAACCTCGTCCACCGCGGTTTGTCGATGTCCGCCAGTTCGCCGAGAGGGACCTTCCTGGTACCCGACGACGGCACTCGGCACTGCCACCCCGGCACTGCCCGCCACTCGGCAACTGCCGGCCGCTGGACAACTGTCGGGCGGCCGTGTCGGGAATTCCCCGTGGGCCGGTTCGTCGCCTTGTCGGAACAACGGCTGGCGTATGCGGCCCGAGGCACGGCCCGGTCGCGGCACGGCCGGAGACACGGCGAGGGCCCCGCACCGCATGGGTGCGGGGCCCTCGCCGTGTGCCCTGTCGCCGGGGTGCCCGGGGGCACGTCCGGCGCGCGCCGGGGGCTCCCCGGGTGGGGCCCGCCTACGGCCTCACCCGGGGAGCCTCGGCGTCACTCCTTGGAGAGGTTCGGCCCGGAAGCCGACTCCACCGGCGGAGCGTCCGGCAGCGCCGCCTTCTCCTCACCCTTGAAGGTGAAGGTGGCGTCGTCGCCGTCGCCCTGGGTGTCGACGACCACGATGTGACCGGGGCGCAGCTCGCCGTAGAGGATCTTCTCGGAGAGCGCGTCCTCGATCTCCCGCTGGATCGTCCGGCGCAGCGGCCGGGCGCCCAGCACCGGGTCGTAGCCGCGCTTGGCCAGCAGGGCCTTGGCGGACGGGCGCAGCTCCAGGCCCATGTCGCGGTCCTTGAGCCGCTCGTCGACCTTGGCGGCCATCAGGTCGACGATCCGGATGATGTCCTCCTGCGAGAGCTGGTGGAACACCACGATGTCGTCGACGCGGTTGAGGAACTCGGGGCGGAAGTGCTGCTTGAGCTCCTCGCCGACCTTGGCCTTCATCCGCTCGTAGCCGGTCTGGACGTCGCCCTTGGCCGCGAAGCCGAGGTTGAAGCCCTTGGAGATGTCCCGGGTGCCGAGGTTGGTGGTCATGATGATGACGGTGTTCTTGAAGTCGACCACCCGGCCCTGGGAGTCGGTCAGCCGACCGTCCTCCAGGATCTGCAACAGGGAGTTGAAGATGTCCGGGTGGGCCTTCTCCACCTCGTCGAACAGGACCACGGAGAACGGCTTGCGGCGCACCTTCTCGGTGAGCTGGCCGCCCTCCTCGTAGCCCACGTAGCCGGGCGGGGAGCCGAAGAGCCGCGAGACGGTGTGCTTCTCGGAGAACTCCGACATGTCCAGCTGGATCAGGGCGTCCTCGTCGCCGAAGAGGAACTCCGCCAGCGTCTTGGACAGCTCGGTCTTACCCACGCCGGACGGGCCGGCGAAGATGAACGAACCGCCGGGACGCTTCGGGTCCTTCAGGCCGGCGCGGGTGCGCCGGATGGCCTGGGAGAGCGCCTTGATGGCGTCCTGCTGGCCGATGACGCGCTTGTGCAGCTCGTCCTCCATGCGCAGCAGGCGGGAGGACTCCTCCTCGGTGAGCTTGAACACCGGGATGCCCGTGGCGGTCGCCAGGACCTCCGCGATCAGCTCCTCGTCGACCTCGGCGACGACGTCCATGTCGCCGGCCTTCCACTCCTTCTCCCGCTTGGCCTTGCGGGCGAGGAGCTGCTTCTCCTTGTCGCGCAGCGAGGCGGCGGCCTCGAAGTCCTGCGCGTCGATCGCGGACTCCTTCTCCCGGCGCACGTCGGCGATCTGCTCGTCGAACTCGCGCAGGTCCGGCGGCGCGGTCATCCGGCGGATGCGCATCCGGGAACCGGCCTCGTCGATCAGGTCGATCGCCTTGTCCGGCAGGAAGCGGTCGGAGATGTAGCGGTCGGCGAGCGTGGCGGCGGCGACGAGGGCGGCGTCCGTGATGGACACCCGGTGGTGCGCCTCGTAGCGGTCGCGCAGGCCCTTGAGGATCTCGATGGTGTGCTGCAGCGAGGGCTCGGCGACCTGGATCGGCTGGAAGCGGCGCTCCAGCGCGGCGTCCTTCTCCAGGTGCTTGCGGTACTCGTCCAGGGTGGTGGCACCGATGGTCTGCAGCTCGCCGCGGGCCAGCATGGGCTTGAGGATGCTGGCGGCGTCGATCGCGCCCTCGGCGGCGCCCGCGCCGACGAGCGTGTGCAGCTCGTCGATGAACAGGATGATGTCGCCGCGGGTGCGGATCTCCTTGAGGACCTTCTTCAGCCGTTCCTCGAAGTCACCGCGGTAGCGGGACCCGGCGACCAGGGCGCCGAGGTCGAGGGTGTACAGCTGCTTGTCCTTGAGCGTCTCGGGGACCTCGCCCTTGACGATGGCCTGCGCCAGGCCCTCGACGACGGCGGTCTTGCCGACGCCGGGCTCGCCGATCAGGACGGGGTTGTTCTTGGTACGGCGGGACAGCACCTGCATGACCCGCTCGATTTCCTTCTCGCGCCCGATGACCGGGTCGAGCTTGGCCTCGCGGGCCGCCTGCGTGAGGTTGCGGCCGAACTGGTCGAGAACCAGGGAGGTGGAGGGGGTCCCCTCGGCGGGGCCGCCCGCCGTGGCGGTCTCCTTGCCCTGGTAGCCGGAGAGCAGCTGGATCACCTGCTGCCGCACCCGGTTGAGGTCGGCGCCAAGCTTCACGAGGACCTGGGCGGCCACGCCCTCGCCCTCACGGATCAGGCCGAGCAGGATGTGCTCGGTGCCGATGTAGTTGTGACCGAGCTGAAGGGCCTCTCGAAGGGACAGCTCCAGCACCTTCTTGGCCCGCGGAGTGAAGGGGATGTGGCCGCTCGGGGCCTGCTGGCCCTGGCCGATGATCTCCTCCACCTGCTGCCGGACCGCCTCGAGCGAAATGCCGAGGCTCTCCAGTGCCTTCGCAGCGACACCCTCACCCTCGTGGATCAGGCCCAGGAGGATGTGCTCGGTGCCGATGTAGTTGTGGTTGAGCATCCGGGCCTCTTCCTGGGCCAGGACGACAACTCGCCGCGCGCGGTCGGTGAACCTCTCGAACATCGTTAATCGCTCCTCAGAGCGGTCGGGCAGATCGGGGACCGTCCCCTCCCTGTCCTTCCGCATGCTAGTCCCGCATGCAGGACAGCTCACTTCATCCGTCGATACCCACCACCGGGTCCTTGCCGGAAGCAGTAGACATCTGTCTCTAACTCGATATTGGGGGAGGCTGTTCCCGCAGGCCACGGGGTTCACCATGATCCGGCTACGCCGATGGCGAACGCGGGCCCACGACACGGTCCCCGCCAGGCCCCGCCCCCTCCCCCTTTACCACCGGCATCCGCGCGTCAACGCCCTCGTCGACGTGTACCTACCCCGCCGGACCGCGCCTCCATGCGGCCGGGTGTACCGCCGATGTCTCCACCCTGTCTCGCGGGTGGCCGTCAGGCAACTTCGCCGGTGGCGCGCCGCGCTCGCGGGGGACGGCCGGGCCCGCCCCGGGGGCGGTGGCGGTGGCGGCGGGGCCGCGGCGGGGCACTGGCGCGACGGTGGCGCGGCACTGCCCCGGAGGGTGGCGCGGCGCTGGTCAGCGCCCTGGCGGGCGGTGCGGGCGGGCCGCGGCCGGGCGGTGTGGGGCGGCGTGGGGCGGAGGCCCGGGAAGGAGCGCCGAGGGGGCGCGGAGGGCCGCGGGGCGGGTGGCGGCCGACGGAGGGTTGCGCGGCCGCCACGGGAAGCCCTCGGGGCGGAAGGCTCCGGATGCCTTCCGCCCCGAGGGACTCGCCGGGGTCCGGCCGGAGATCCGACCGGGACCCGACCGGGGGACCCGACCGGGGGACTCGGCCGAGGGGCGTGGCGGCGGGCCCGCCTGCTGCCGCGGGTCTGTCGCCCGCGGTATGGCGTGTGCCCGTCACGTCGATGGGCGGTGCCGCCGCGCGCCGTGCCGCGCCCCGCGTCGGGCCGCCGACGGCGGGCCGCCCACCGTTCGCCCGCCACCGCCCGGGGCCCCACCGGCCCACGGGCGGTCGTCGCGGTGGCCGGGGCCGGCCTGTTCCGGGCCCACCGCCCTCCCCTGCCCCATGGGGCAGGGCGGTGGATCCTCACGTCACGGCGACCGTCAGGCGTGCGCCTTCTCGTAGGCCTCGCGGACGTGAGCCGGAACCCGGCCGCGGTCGTTCACCTCGAGGTTGTTCTCCTTGGCCCACTGGCGGATCTTCGCGGTGTCCCCGCTGGAGACCGACTGCTTGGCGCCGCCCCGCCCACGGACCGCGCGCCCGCCGACCCGGCGACCACCCTTGAGGTACGGGTCGAGCAGCCCGCGAAGCTTGTCCGCATTGGCAGTGGAGAGGTCGATCTCGTACGAAACGCCGTCCAGGGCGAACGTCACGGTCTCGTCGGCCTCGCCGCCTTCGAGGTCGTCGACAAGAAGTACCTGAACCTTCTGTGCCACAAGCTGCCCTTTCATCGAAAACGGATTACCAGGAGTAAAGGAAACCGCTTTTCGCCGGAAAACTCAAACCCGCCGGCACGATCCGCCCTCCACAGGCCAGCCCCGGACCGCCGTCAAGCGCCGGATCTCGCCCATGGCGACGGCCGTTCCCCACTCCCGTCTTCCCGCCGACTTCCCGCTCCGCCGGGACCGGACGAGCACAACGTGTTCGATCCGACAGGCGGCGCGGCTCATCGGCGGGATGGGTTCTCCCTCCCTTGCGCCCCATCGGGCAAGGAGGAGTCCCATTGGCTGGAAGGGTAACGCCATGGGCGCTTCGGTAACACGTGTCGATGGCTTCCGGTGTCCACTACAGGGATCAGCGGTGGCATGCCGCGTGTTCCCCAACTGTTACCCCGAGCGTTCCCGGCCGCTTCCCGGCCGTCGTCTAGGACTTCACAGGTGCAGCAGCATCCGGGTGTTTCCCAGGGTGTTGGGCTTGACCCGCTCCAAGTCCAGGAACTCGGCCACACCCTCGTCACCGCTGCGCAACAACTCCTCGTAGACACCACGGTCCACCGGGGTCTCACCGATCTTCACGAAGCCGTGCCGGGCGAAGAAGTCGACCTCGAAGGTCAGGCAGAAAATCCGCCTGACGCCGAGCCAACGGGCCGTCTCCAGCAACTTGGACAGCAGTCGGTGGCCCACGCCGTGGCCCCGGCAGTCCGGGTGGACCGCGAGGGTGCGGACCTCGGCGAGGTCCTCCCACATCACGTGCAGGGCTCCGCAGGCGACGATGTCGCCGTGCGAGTCGCGTTCGGCCACCCAGAACTCCTGTACGTCCTCGTACAGGGTGACGGTCGGCTTGTCGAGCAGAATGCTGTCGCGGACGTAGGCGTCCAGCAACTGCCGCACGGCGCGGACGTCGGTCGTGCGGGCCCGTCGAATGGTGACCTCCATGGGGCGACGCTACCCGGTCGGTGGAGGGCGCCGGTCCGCAGGAGGGGCCGCCTCGGGCGGTTCGGGCGGTTCGAGGGCTTCGGGGGCTTCGGCCGCTTCGGGGGCCACCTCGGGCGCCGCGGGGCCGGTGGCCGCGGGGGAAGGGGGCTCCGGCGGGGAGGGGCTTTCCTGCGGGGAGGGGGTGGCCGGAGGGCTCGGTGGGGCAGGGGAGTCGGGCGGGGCCGGGGGGACGACCCGCAGGGCGTCGCGCAGCGCGTCGAGCTCCTCGGCGGACATGCTTCCGATGAAGTGCACCAGCGCCGCCGCGCGGTTCTCGCTGGTCGCCCAGGCGTCGCGCATCAGGGCGGCGGTGTACGCCTCGCGGGTCGCGACGGGCGCGTAGCGGAAGGCCCGGCCCTCGCGCTCCCGGCGCAGCCATCCCTTCTGGTGCAGCTTGTCCATCACGGTCATCACCGTGGTGTACGCGATGTCACGCTCCAGCAGCAGGTCGTCGAGGACCTCGCGGACGGTGACGGGACGGTTCCAGGTCCAGATCCGGGTCATCACCGCGTCCTCCAGGTCCCCGAGACGTCTGGGCATGGACGACGCTCCGATCCGCGGCGATCAGCAGTTCCACGGCCATCGTAGGCGATATATCGCCACAAATCGGACAGATGCCGGCGGGCCGCCACCCGCACGGAACCTCCGTGGGATGACGGCCCGCACCGCTTCGGGGAGGCCGGCCGGCGGCCGGTCCCCCGGGACCGGGCGTCCCGCGGTCAGCCGCGGCCGGCGGCCTCGCGCTCCGCGGCGATGGCCGCGTCCACCGCCGCGTCCTCCTTGGCCTTCATCGCGCCACCCTGGTTGCGGATGATCGTCACGATGACGGCGGCGAAGGCCACGGCCATGACCACCGGCGGAAACAGTGCCTCGACGTACTCCATCGCTCTCGCTCCCCTTCGTAGCTGACCAGGTCCCGGGCGGCTGTCCGGGCCGTCACTCCGGCTTGACCAGCGGGAACAGCACGGTCTCCCGGATGTTCTTGTCGGTGAGCAGCATGATCAGCCGGTCCACGCCCAGCCCCATGCCACCGGTCGGCGGCATGGCGTACTCCAGGGCCCGCAGGAAGTCCTCGTCCAACTGCATGGCCTCCGGGTCGCCACCGGCCGCCAGCAGCGACTGGGCGGTGAGGCGACGGCGCTGCTCGACCGGGTCCACCAGCTCGGAGTAGCCGGTGCCCATCTCGGCGCCGAAGATGATCAGGTCCCACTTCTCCGCCACCCCGGGCTCGCTGCGGTGCGCGCGGACCAGCGGGGAGACCTCGGTGGGGTAGTCCCGGATGAACGTCGGCTCGACGGTGCGCTCCTCCAGCAGGCGCTCCACCATCTCCAGCACGATCTGGCCGTGCCCCCAGCCGGGCTCGTAGGGGATGCCCGCCCGGTCGGCCAGCTTGCGCAGCGCCTCGACGCTGGTCTGCGGAGTGACCTCCTCGCCCAGCGCCTCGGAGATGCCGCCGTAGACGGTGATCTGCCGCCACGGCTCGGCGAGGTCGATCTCCCGCTCGGTGCCGTCGTGGGCCCGGCCGCGCACCACGGTGGTGCCGAGCGCCGCCTGGGCCGCCTCCAGCACCAGCGCGCGGGTCAGCTCCGCCATCGTGTCGTACGTCCCGTAGGTCTCGTACGCCTCGAGCATGGTGAACTCGGGGTTGTGCGTGGCGTCCGCGCCCTCGTTGCGGAAGTTGCGGTTGATCTCGAAGACCTTCTCCGCGCCGCCGACCACCAGCCGCTTCAGGTACAGCTCCGGCGCGATGCGCAGGTACAGGTCCATGTCGTACGCGTTGATGTGGGTGCGGAACGGGCGGGCGTTGGCGCCGCCGTGGACCGTCTGCAGCATCGGCGTCTCGACCTCGGTGAAGTCCCTGCCCTCCAGGGTGGAGCGGAGGGAGCGGACCACCTTGCTGCGCAGGTAGAGCATCTCCCGCGCGGCCGGGTTGACGATGAGGTCGACGTAGCGCTGGCGGACCCGCGCCTCGGGGTCGGTCAGGCCCTTGTGCTTCTCCGGGAGCGGACGCAGGCACTTGGCGGTGAGCTCCCAGCGGTCCACCATCACCGACAGCTCGCCGCGGCGGGAGGTGATCACCTCGCCCTCGACGCCGACGTGGTCGCCGAGGTCGATGTCGCGCTTCCAGTCGGCCAGGCGCTCCTCGCCCAGGCGGTCCAGGGAGAGCATCGCCTGGAGGTCGCCGGTGCCGTCCCGGAGGGTGGCGAAGCAGAGTTTCCCGCCGGTGCGGCTGAGCACCACCCGACCGGTCACGCCCACCCGGACACCGGTGGCGGTGTCGGGGGCGAGGTCGGGGTACTCGGACCGCAGGTCCGCGATGGTGGTCGTCCGCGGGAAGCCGACCGGGTACGGGTCGACGCCGGCGGCGCGCAGCCGGTCCAGCTTCTCGCGCCGGACCCGCATCTGCTCGGGGAGATCGTCGGTCTCGGAGGCGGGATTGCTATCGGTCACCTGTCAAGGGTATCCAGGCGCCGGGGGTGCTCCCGCCGGGGCCGGGTGCGCATCAGGTGTGTCGTCCGCCGCGTTCGGCCGCCGGGGGGGGAGGGAGGGGCGACGGCGGGGAGGGCGCGGGCGGGAGGTGGGGGCACCGGAGGCGGGAGGACGGGAGGCGGGGGACGAAGGGCGCGGCGGTGGGACGGAGGGCGGAGGGCGGGGGGACGAAGGGCGCGGCGGCGGGCTCCCCTCCCGGCCTTCCTGGCAGATGGCCAGCGATCGAAGCTTGCCGGCATCGGTCATGCACCTGCCGGGAGTTGTCCACAGGGAGCATTTAAGGGACTGCGCTCAGTGACAGCCCCATGGGATCCTGAGAACAGGGGGTCCCCCCAGAGCAAATGGTTGATCAGACAACCACTCCTGGCATGGCCCTGACGCAGAACCGGCGGGCCTCAAGCAACGGCGGCCAGCACGCGACACGGAACTGTGGAGGATGCGGCGGCCAGCACGCGACACGGAACTGTGGAGGATGCGGCGGCCGGTACGCGACAGGGAGCGGTGGAGGATGCGGGGCCGGTACGCGACAGGGAGCAGCGGGGATGCCGGGCGCCGACAGCGAATGGCATCCAAGCGAATGACGTCCAGGAAAGAGCCATGGCCGAACGCCGCCGAAGAAGAGTCATGCACCTGCCGGAAGTTATCCACAGGGAGCACATGAGGGGCTGCGGTCAGTGACAGCCGCGTGGGATCCTGAAAGAGGGGGTCCCCCAGAGCAATGGTTGATTAGGCAACAAGATGTGGCATGGCCCTGACCGCACCGCCAGGTTCAGCGGTGGCTCCAGGCAGCCTCTCCAGCCAGCCTCTCCGGCCTCTTCCACCCGCCGGGCCTACCCCCGCCAACTGGGCTCTTCTCCAGCCTTCTCCAGCAGCCGGCCATCCTCCTCCCTCCCCCCAGCCCCTGCCGGCAGCCCTTCGAAGACCCGCCGCCTGGCCGCGCCCGGTCCAGGACCACCGATGGGCCGGGCCCTCAGCCGGTGGCGAGGGCGCGGGAAGCAGTGGGGCGGCGGCCGGAGGCGGGTACCGATGGGCGCTCGGCGGGGCGCTGCCGCCAGACCTCGTTCGGAGTCGGCACGGCCACCCCCGCCACCCCCGCCGGCGTCGACCGGCATGAGGAGCGCGGGCAGCCGCCGGCGGAGGAGGATGAGGAGCGCGGGAGGCCGAGGAGGGTCGTCGTCCGGGCCTGCGCACCCCGCTGCTCGCCGGCCGACTGCGCGGCCTTGGTCGCGGCGGGTCCGGGCAGGCCGACGAGCCCGGAGCGGTCCGCGGTGGCGGAGCAGACCGCCCGACCGCCCGACCGGGGGCGGGTGGCGAGCGCCGCCTGGACGTTCAGCCGCGCCTCCACGGCCTCCTCGGCCAGGCGGTGGCAGCGGGCCGAGAGCTCCGCGCGGCGGGCCCGCTCGGCGGGTGAGCAGGGCTGCGTGAGGAGTCCGCGCAGCGCCGCCAGGTCGTCGGCCACCGGCAGGTATCCGGCCCGCAGCGCCTCGCGGAGGCGTTCCAGGTAGCCGGGGGCGCTGCCGGGGAGCGTCTGGCGGTAGCGCACGAGGTCCTCCACGAGGAAGGCGCGCTGCCGGCCGCTCTCGCCGTCCGCCTCGTCGATGGCCTCGCTCAGCCGCACATAGGCGCGGACGTCCTCCACCCAGGCGGTCTGGGCGGACGTGCCGTCCCCGTGGGCGGCCGGCCAGACGCCGTGCAGCGCCGGCGGGTCCGGGGCCGGGGAGCGTAGGGCCTGGGCGAGGGCGCGGCGCAGGACGCGCAGCTCGTCGGCGCTGAACGCCATACCGCCTCGTGATCCGTGTGGCGTGGGCATGGATCACACACTACGAGCAAATCCGGCAAATCCGTTCAAACTCGATCGGCGCGTCCAGTGGTGCGATCAGGAACGGTGCCCCTTCCCTCCCGGGCGGCCGTGCGTTCGTAGACGAGCCGCAGGCCGGTCAGGGTCAGCCACGGGTCGTGCACGGTGATCGTGCGGGCCTCCCCCAGCACGATCGGCGCCAGGCCGCCGGTGGCGATCACCGGCACGTCCTCGGGCGCCAGCGAGGTGCCCGCCACCAGCTCGTCCAGCATCCGCCGCACGACTCCGTCCACCTGCCCGGCGAATCCGAAGACGATCCCAGACTGCAGCGCCTCCACGGTGTTCCGCCCGATCACCGAGCGCGGCCGCACCGGCTCCACGGTGCGCAGCTGGGCGCCGTGCTGCTTCAGGGCGTCCATCGAGACGGCGATGCCGGGGGCGATCGCCCCGCCGACGTACTGGCCGCGGGCGTTGATCGCGTCGAACGTCGTCGCCGTGCCCAGGTCGACCACCACGCACGGCCCGGGGCCGTAGCGCGTCACCGCGGCCAGCGCGTTGACGATGCGGTCGGCGCCCACCTCCTTGGGGTTGTCGGTGAGCACCGGCAGCCCGGTGCGCACCCCGGGGCCGATGACGACGCCGGTGGCCTCGGGGAAGTGGCCGGCCATCATCTCGCGCAGCGCCGGCAGCACGACCGGAACCTGACAGCACACGCAGATGCCGGTGACCGACCGCCCGGCCGCCTCGGGGTGGCTCGCCATCAGGCCGCGCAGCAGGGTGGCCAGCTCGTCGGCGGTGCGGCGCGGATCGGTGGACAGCCGCCAGTGGGCGACCAGCCGGTCGCCGTCGAACAGCCCGAGCACGGTCTGTGTGTTGCCCGCGTCGATGGTGAGCAGCAAATCCGACCTCCGTCAGCCCCCGGACCAGCGTGCTGCCACGGTATCCGGCTTCCGGGCGACCGGCCCGCCGCCCTCCGCCCCAGCGGACCAGGCCGTGGCGGAGGGCGGCGCCGGGCGCGCAGAAGGGCGAAGGGCGGCGAGGGGCGGCGCAGGGCCGCGAGGGGCTCAGGCCTCGGCCTCGCGCAGGTCCAGCCCGATGTCCAGGACCGGCGCGGAGTGGGTCAGCGCGCCCACCGCCACGTAGTCGACGCCGGTGGCGCCCACCTCGGCGGCGTCCGCCAGGGTCAGGCCGCCGCTGGCCTCCAGCACGGCGCGGCCGGCCACCAGCCGCACCGCCTCGCGCATCTGGTCCGGCGTGAAGTTGTCCAGCAGGATCAGGTCCGCGCCCGCCTCGACGGCCGGGAGGATCTGGTCCAGCCGGTCCACCTCCACCTCGATCGGCAGTTCGGGGAAGCGCTCGCGCACGGCGCGGAACGCCTCCGCGACGCCGCCCGCGGCCACCACGTGGTTGTCCTTGACCAGCGCGGCGTCGGAGAGCGACATCCGGTGGTTGACGCCGCCGCCGCAGCGCACCGCGAACTTCTCCAGGGCGCGCAGACCGGGGGTGGTCTTGCGGGTGTCCCGCACCTTCGCCGCGCCGCCGCCGGCGGCCAGCGCGTCCGCCCAGGCCCGGGTGGCGGTGGCGACGCCGGAGAGGTGGCAGAGCAGGTTCAGCGCGCTGCGCTCGGCGGTGAGCAGGTCGCGGATCCGGCCGCTGATCGAGAGCACCACCTGCCCGGCGGCCACCCGGTCGCCGTCCGCGACCGGGCGCTCGACCTCGAAGTCGGACTCGGCGACGACGGAGAAGACGGCCTCGGCGATCCGCAGGCCGGCCACCGTGCCGGCGGCGCGGGCGGTGAAGTCGGCCGTGCCGACGGCGTCCTCGGGGACGGTCGCCACGGTGGTGACGTCCTCCCCGCCGGCGAGGTCCTCCTCCACGGCCATGGCCGCCACGTACTCCACGTACTCCGGGTCGAGGCCCTGTTCGAGCAGCAGTTCCTGGAGCGCCGGGTCGAGGCCGCAGGCGTCCTCGGCGGCGCAGCCGCAGCCGTCTCCGCAGCCCCCGGTGGTGGCGTCGGCGTCGGCGCCGAGCAGCGGGAGCTCGGTGTGCGGGTGGGGCTCGGTCTGGGGGGTGCTCACGGCTGTTGCTCCAGGTGGGGGGTGGGGTGGGTCGCGTGGGGCAGGTCGGTCGGCGGGACGGGCGGGCCGGCGACGGCCACCGGACGGCCGTCGGCGTCCAGCCGCACGAGCACCCGGCGCGCCCAGCGGGCGTCGTCGCGCTCGGGGCGGTCCTCCCGCCAGTGCGCGCCCCGGGTCTCCTCGCGCAGCGCGGCCGCGGCCACCAGGGCGCGGGCCACGGTGTGCAGGTTGGCGGTCTCCCACCCCTGGACGCCGGGCGCGGCGCGGTCGGCGTCGCCGGCCGGGGGCAGCGCCAGCCGGTCCAGTTCCTCCGCGGCCTTGGCCAGGCCGTCGGCCCCGCGCAGCACGCCCGCGCCCAGCGACATCACGCGCTGGATGTCGCCGCGGGCCCCGGCCGGCAGGGCGGGCAGGGTCCGCGGGGCGGCGGCGGGGGCGTCCGTGGCGCGCTCGGCCGCACGCTCGGCGGCGTGGCGGGCGGCCAGGTCGGCGCCGATCCGTTCGGCGAAGACGAGCCCCTCCAGCAGGGAGTTCGACGCCAGCCGGTTGGCGCCGTGCACGCCCGTGCAGGCGACCTCGCCGCAGGCGTACAGCCCGGGCACGGAGGTGCGTCCGACCAGGTCGGTGACCACCCCGCCGCTGGCGTAGTGCGCAGCCGGCACCACCGGGATCAGCTCGGTGACCGGGTCGATGCCGTGCGCCCGGCAGGAGGCCAGGATGGTCGGGAACCTCTCCCGCCACATCCGCTCTCCGAACGACCGGCCGTCCAGGTAGGCGCACTCCGCGCCGGTCTCCCGCATCCGGGCCATGATCCCCTTGGCCACGACGTCCCGGGGGGCGAGCTCGGCCAGTTCGTGCCGGCCCAGCATGAAGCGGGTGCCGCCGGACTCGGGCGGGCCGTCGACCAGCACCGCGCCCTCGCCGCGCACCGCCTCGGAGATCAGCGGCTGCTGGCCCTGCGCACCGGGCCCCAGCCACAGCACGGTGGGGTGGAACTGCACGAACTCCAGGTCGGCCACCTCGGCGCCGGCCCGCAGGGCGAGCGCCACGCCGTCGCCGGTGGAGACGGCGGGGTTGGTCGTCGCGGAGAACACCTGGCCCAGTCCGCCGGTGGCCAGCACCACCGAGCGGGCCCGCACCGCGCCCACGCCGTCCCGGCTGCCCTCCCCCATCACGTGCAGGGTGACGCCGGCCGCGTGCCCGGCCGCGTCGGTGAGCAGGTCCAGGACCAGGGCGTGCTCGATCACCTCGACGCCGCCGGCGCGCACGGCCGCGACCAGCGCCCGGGATATCTCGGCGCCGGTCGCGTCGCCGCCGGCGTGGACGATGCGCCGCCGCAGGTGGCCGCCCTCGCGGGTGAGCAGCAGGGAGCCGTCGTCGGCCAGGTCGAAGCGGGCGCCGGTGTCGATCAGCCGCCGCACCGCGCCGGGGCCGTCCTCGACCAGCGCGCGCACGGCGTCCGCGTCGCTGAGGCCGGCGCCGGCCACCAGGGTGTCGCGCAGGTGCTGCTCGGGGCTGTCCCCCTCGCCGAGGGCGGCGGCAACGCCGCCCTGGGCCCAGCGGGTGGAGCCGGCGTCCAGCACCGTCTTGGTGACCAGCAGCACGCTGCCGGCCTCGCGGGCCCGCAGCGCGGCGGTCAGGCCGGCCACCCCGGAGCCGACCACCACGGTGTCGACCCGGACCTCCCATCCGGGCGCGGGGGCGGCCAGCCGGAAGCGGTGCCGCTCGGGCACGGCGGTGGCCGATGCGGAGGGCTGGGGCGTCATCGCGCCGCCACTCCGGCCACTCCGGTCACCCCGGCGGCCTCGGCCGCCTCGGCCGGCTCGGTCGCCTCGATCCGGGCGTCCAGGGCGTCGAGGGCGTCCAGTGCGGCCGGGGGGCGGACGGCGCCCGCCGGGCGGGCGGTGGCCGCCCCGCTCACGGTGTCCGATCCGGGGACCGGCTCGGCGGCGTCCGAGCCCAGGGCGACGATCCGGTTGTCCCGGTCCACGTGCACCACCCGCGGGCGGTAGCGGCGCGCCTCGGCGTCCTCCATCTGTCCGTAGGCGATGAGGATCACCAGGTCACCGGGGTGCACCAGGCGGGCGGCGGCACCGTTGATGCCGATCACCCCGCTGCCGCGCTCCCCCTCGATGATGTACGTCTCCAGCCGGGCGCCGTTGTCTATGTCGACGATGTGCACCAGCTCGCCGGGCAGCAGGTCGGCGGCGTCCAGCAGGTCGGCGTCCACGGTGACCGAGCCCACGTAGTGCAGGTCGGCCTGGGTGACCGTGGCACGGTGGATCTTGGACTTCAACATGGTGCGGAGCATCTGTCACGCCTCCTCGCCGCGCGCCCCGCCCGGGCGGGCGGGCAGTTCCAGCGGCAGATTGTCGATCAGTCGGGTGGTGCCGATCCGGGCCGCCACGGCGAGGACAGCGGGACCGGTGTGGTCGGGAGGTGCCGGGGTGAAGCCGGCCGGGTCGATCAGCGCCAGGTAGTCGAGCGCCAGCGGCGGCTCGGCGTCCTCCGCGCGGCGCAGCACCTCCTCGGCGGCCTCGACGGCCGCGCGGGCGCCCTGACCGGGGGCGGCGCCGGCGGCGGCGTCCCGCCCGGCGCGCAGCGCGGCGGACAGCGCCAGCGCGGTGACCCGCTCCTCGGCGCTGAGGTACCGGTTGCGGCTGGACATGGCCAGGCCGTCCGGTTCGCGGACCGTGGGGACGCCGCGGATCTCCACCGCCAGGTTGAGGTCGCGGGCCATCCGGCGGATCGCGGCGAGCTGCTGGGCGTCCTTCTCGCCGAAGAACGCGAGGTCGGGGCGGACCAGGTTGATCACCTTGGCGACGACGGTGAGCACCCCGTCGAAGTGCCCGGGGCGCGAGGCGCCCTCGAAGCGTTCGCCGATCGGGCCGGCGGTGATCCGCACCAGCGGCTCCCCGCCGGGGTAGACCTCCTCGACGGACGGGGCGAAGACGACGTCCGCGCCGGCCCGCCCGGCCAGTTCCACGTCGGCGTCGAGGGTGCGCGGGTAGCGGTCGAGGTCCTCGCCGGCGCCGAACTGGAGCGGGTTGACGAAGACGCTGACCACGACCGTGCCGTCGGGGCCGGCCGCCCGCCGGGCCTCGCGGACCAGCGTGGCGTGGCCCTCGTGCAGGGCGCCCATGGTCATCACCAGGGCCAGCGGCCCGGCGTCCCGGTGGGCGCCCACGGCCTGCTCCAGCTGGGCGCGGGTGCGCACCAGCAGCGGGCGGGGGGCTTCGGCCGGGTCGGCGCCGGTGGCGTCGGGGTCGGTGGCCGCAGCGGCCGGGTCGGTGGCGGGAGCGGCGTCGGCCACGGGAGCGGCGTCGGCCACGGGAGCGGCGTCGGCGACGGGGGGCGGCGTCAGGTGTGGGCGCTCCCCGAGGACCTCCACCAGCGCCTCGGCGGCCTCCGCCTTGAGCAGTCCGGCCTCCAGGGCTCGGTCGGCGGTCGCCCGGGCCATCGCGGTGTAGGCGGCCAGCGCCTGCGGCGAGTGGCGGCGCAGCACGGCCAGGTGTGCGGCGACCGTGCCGGCGTCGCCGCGGGCGACCGGCCCGGTCAGCGCGGCGTCGCCGGCGCGCAGCGCGTTGTCCAGGGCGGCGCCGAGCAGCGGGCCGAGCATCCGCTGCGGGGCCTGGGCGCCGGCGGCGGCCAGCAGTTCCCGGGCCTGGGCCACCAGGGTGACCAGGTGGTTGGCGCCGACGGCGAGGGCCGCGTGGTAGAGGGCGCGGTTCTCCTCCGCGATCCACTCCGGCTCGCCGCCCATCTCGACCACCAGGGCCTCGGCGACCGGGCGCATCAGCTCGGGCGCGGTGACGCCGAAGGCGCAGCCGGCCAGCCGGGCCACGTCCACCCGGGTGCCGGTGAAGGTCATCACCGGGTGCAGGGCGAGTGGCAGGGCGCCGGCCGCCAGCACCGGCTCCAGCACGGCGATGCCGTGCCGTCCGGAGGTGTGTGCGACGAGCTGCCCGGCGCGGATCGAGCCGGTGGCGGTCAGGCCGGCGACGAGGTCGGCGAGGGCGTCGTCGGGGACGGTGAGCAGCAGCAGGTCGGCCCGGGCGGCGACGTCGCGGGGGTCGAGGAGGGGGACGCCGGGGAGGAGTTCCTCGGCGCGGCGCCGGGAGGCGGTGGAGATGCCGGAGGCGGCCACCACGCGGTGGCCGGCGAGTTGCAGGGCGGCACCGAGGGCGGCGCCCACCCTGCCGGCGCCCACGACGCCGACGGCGAGACGTGCCGGCCGCTCCGCGGGGTCCGGCACGTCGGTGTGGGGTTCGGTGTTCACAAGTGTGTCGTGCCTTCCGTTCCAGTCCGCTGCGGGTACCGGACGTAGGGATACTCACCTCGATTATGGTTCCTCCCCGCCGGACCGCCGGTGAGGCGACCGTCACACCCGGGCGCCGCTCACGCCGGGGGCGCCCCGGCCCGGGTCCGCGCTCCCCCGGTCACAACGCCCCCGGTCACAACGCCCGCCGGTCAGACGCCCCTGGCCCGGACCAGCCCGCTCTCGTAGGCGAGCACGACGATCTGCACCCGGTCGCGCAGCGACAGCTTGGTGAGGATCCGGCCGACGTGCGTCTTCACGGTGGCCTCGGAGAGGAAGAGCCGCTCGGCGATCTCGCCGTTGGACAGGCCCTGGGCGACCAGCATCATCACCTCGCGTTCCCGCTCGGTGAGCCGCTCCATGCCCTCCGGTTCGCTGCGGCGCTCGCTCGGCAGCAGCGGGGCGAACCGGTCCAGCAGGCGGCGGGTGGTGCTGGGGGCGACGACGGCGTCGCCGGAGTGCACGGCGCGGATGGCGGAGAGCAGTTCGGTGGAGGGGACGTCCTTCAGCAGGAAGCCGCCGGCGCCGGCCTTGAGCGCGGCGAAGGCGTACTCGTCGAGGTCGAAGGTGGTCAGGATCAGCACCCCGGGGCGCTGCGCCAGCGGGAGCACGTCCGGCCCCTCGGTGGCGCAGATGCGGCGGGTGGCCTCCACTCCGTCCATCCGCGGCATCCGGACGTCCATCAGGATCACGTCGACGGCGGTGGAGCGCAGCACCTCCAACGCCTGGGCGCCGTCGCCGGCCTCGGCCACCACGTCGATGTCCGGCTGCGCCTGCAGCACCATCCGGAAACCGGTGCGCAGCAGCTCCTGGTCGTCGACCAGCATCACCCTGATGGCCATCGGCTCTTTCCCCGTCCTGTCCTCGTGCTGACTGTCTTCGTGCTGACTCTTGCTGGCTCTTGCTGACTTCGTGGCCGTGGTCGTGCCCCCGCTCGGCCGCGTGTTCGGCCTCGTGCCCCCGCTCCGCCGCGTGCTCGGCCGCAGGGCGGGCGCGGGCGCCGGGCCGCCGCGCTCAGCCGGAGGTGCGCAGCGGGATCACCGCGCGCACCCGGAACCCGGCCCCGGGCAGCGGCCCGGTCTCCAGGGTTCCGCCCACCATGCCGGTGCGTTCCCGCATGCCGATCAGGCCGAGGCCGCCCCCGGTGGCGTCGGAGTCCGGGTCCGTGCCGCCGCCCGCTCCGGTCCGCAGGGCGGCGACGCCGCGGCCGTCGTCCTCCACGGTGACCTCCAGGTCGGACGGCCCGTAGGTCAGGCTCACCCGGGCGGAGGCGGCCGGGCCGGCGTGCTTGCGGGTGTTGGTCAGCGCCTCCTGGACGATCCGGTAGGCGGTGAGCTCCACCCCGGGCGGCAGCGGACGCACGTCGCCGACCGTGCGGTACTGCACCGGCAGCCCGGCCTCCCGGACCTGCTGCAGCAGCTCCTCGATCTGCTCCACGCTTGGCTGCGGCACGAACGAGCCGGGGGCCGGCTCCTTGCCGTCCCCGTCCTGGGCGCGTAGCACGCCGAGCAGCCGCCGCATCTCGGAGAGCGCCTGGCGGCCGGTCGTGGAGATCGTGGCGAGCGCCTGTTTGGCCTGCTCCGGGGAGTTGTCCAGGACGAACGCCGCGCCGTCGGCCTGCACCACCATCACCGAGACGTTGTGCGCGACCACGTCGTGCAGTTCGCGGGCGATCCGGGCCCGCTCGGCGGCGACGGCCACCTTCGCCTGGGCGTCGCGCTGGCGTTCCAGGCGCTCGGCCCGGTCCTCCAGCTCGGCGTAGTAGGCGCGCCGGGTGCGCACCGAGTCGCCGATCACCCAGGCGAGGACGAACGGCACGGCGAGGAAGAGGCCCTGCGTGACGAGCGCGCCCGTGTCGGTGTTGGGACCCAGGGTCTCCCGGGACCAGCGCAGCAGGGTGATCGGCGAGGCGGCGAGGCCGGCCCAGAAGGCGAACCGGGAGGACCACCGGGGGCCGTAGGCGGCGGCGGTGTAGATGGTCACCAGGAAGGCGGCGTTGATGGCGTGCGGCAGGATGTCGGCGGCCACCTGCGCCAGCGCGAGACCGGCCATGATCAGGGTGGTCGCGCCCGGCCAGCGGCGGCGGAGCGCGAGGCAGCCCACCATTCCGGCGCTGATCGCGACGAAGACGGGGAACTGCAACGTGCTCATCGCGAAGCCCCAGGGCATGCCGACGACCAGCAGCAGCAGCGCCCATGCGCTGTCCACCGCCATCGGGTGCCGCCTCAGCCAGGCGTAGACACGTTGCACACCGTAAGCGTATGCACGGCCCGGGGTGTCCACCGTCAGCCGCCAGATCGATCCGGCGTCGTGCGAAGGTCTGAGGCGGCGGCCGCCGGTGTGCGGGTGCGGGCCTTCCGAACACGCCTGGGAGGCGGGCCCGGGGGCCCGCCTCCCGCAGCAGCGCTCGCCGCGTGGCTACGGCGACCGCTGCTCTACGTCCACGAGCGCGGAGAGCGCACCTCCCGCCCGACGGCCGTCAGCGGCGACCGTCGTGACGGCCGTCGTGGCGGCCGTCGTGACGGCCATCGTGGCGGCCGTCGTGCTTGCCGTGGTGCTTGCCGTCGTGCTTGCCGTGGTGGCGGCCGTCGTGACGCCCGTCGTGACGGCCGTCGCCGCGGCCGCTGTTGCGGCCGGAGTCGGAGGAGGTCGGCGTGGCCGTGACCTCGGTGGTTTCGGTGCCCTCGTCGGTCGTGGTCGAGGCGAAGGCCGGCGAGACCACACCCAGGGTCATGATCGAGCCGACCAGGACCGTGGCGATACGCTTCGAACTGCTCATGGGGCGTCCTCTCTTCGAGACGGCAACACGGTGCGACCTTCACACCGCTCACGCCCGTTTCGCTTTCGCTTTCGGGAGCGCCGTCAGGACCCATTAGCAAGCAGCTTCGGTTTCCCCACAACCGGAGGACGGGCCGATTCCCGACACCACCTGATAAGCGCAGAAAAAGTAGACGCCGCGCCCCGGCTGTGCAGCCGACACCTACCGTGGCCGTTCCGTCACGGCTCTCCGGCGTCCGGCGCGCCGCCCCGAGGCGTTCGGTCCGCCTTCGCCGGCCCGAACGCCTCGGTCACCACCCGGGCGGCGGGGCCGGCCTTGCCGGCAACTCCCGGACGGTCCGGCCGCCGTGACGCTCCGTCGGGGCGGGTGGGGGCGGCACGGCGGGGGGAATCCGCCGGAAAGCCCGGAACCTGAAATGGACACATTCGATGAACAGACAGCCGGACGTGGAATTAAATGAGGATGTCGAGAATGCGCGCGATCTTGCGGGCAGCCTCGACCCGGTGGCCTCGGTGGGCCCCCCTTTATCCACACTCTCACGTGGGGGGCCGTCGGCGACAGCCCCGTCGTGGGCCTGTGGATAACTTGGGAGAATTCTCAACTTCACGGTTACCGGGTGCCACCGGATCCGGTGACCGCGCGCCACGCCGGTCGGCCACCGGACCACGGGGCAGTCGGTCACGGAGGACGCGGCGGTCGATGGGCCGGGCGCGGGTCGACGGGGGCGTCAGCCTGCGCCGCCGCCCGGTGCGGTCATCCAGCGTTCGGGGCCGTCCTGGCGCCGGCCGATGCGGGAACGTTCCGCCTGCTCCAGGACCATCCGCCGGGCGGTCCCCGCGTCGCGGTGGTCGGCCACCACGCCGACCGGCCCGTCGGTGGAGTGCAGCCGCACGCTGGCCAGCCCCAGGCGGCGCTGCAGCGGCCCCTGCGACCACGCCATCGACTGCACCTTGGCGTGCGGGATCAGCGCCGTCGTGCGGTTCAGCAGCCCGTACCGGGTCAGGAACACGTCCTCGGTGACTCCGTGGTGCAGCCCGCGCCACCACCACGGGCGCAGCCACCGGGCCCGCCGGGGCACGGGGTGCCAGACCACCGCGTCCAGGTCGAGGCCGGGCACCACGCGCCGGATGACGTGCAGGGCCAGCGCCCGCGGCGCGACCGGCAGCAGGATCGAGGTCTGCTCGGCCGCCTCCGCCCCGGCGTAGCCGGCGACGTTCACCCGCACCCGCACCCAGTCGCGGCGGCGCCACAGCACCGGTTGGGAGATCTCCACGGCCTGGACGCGCCCCGGCGGCACCGTCTGGTGCCGGTTCTCCAGCAGCCCGTGCCGGATGCGCAGCCCGTCCGGCGACTCGGAGAGGGTGAACCCGAAGTGGCGGGAGAAGGCGCCGAAGGAGGCGGCCCACACCCAGCTGATCGCCGGGACGAGCGTGAGCACGATGGCGAACGGGCTGTCACCGATCACCACGAGCGGGACGGCGACGGCGGCCGCGCCGACCACGGCGCCCCACGTCCCCAGGTTGAGCAGCAGCGAGATCACGAGCTCCCGGGTGGGCACCTCCACCAGGCGGCCCTCCGGCGCCTGGAGGGCGGGCCCCACGCCGACCCCCGACGCTCCGGCCGCCGACACGCCCACCGCCGGCCCGGCCGCCGACCCCACCGCCGAGGCTCCGGCGGGCGCGGCGACGGTGCCGGTCGGCGGGGCGGCAGCGGACGGCGGTCCGCCGACGGCCGCGGCGGACTCCAGCGGCGCCGCCAGGCCGAGGACGCCGGCGGCCCGGGCGAGCAGTTCCGCGCGCAGCGCCATCGCGTCGTCCTCGGAGAGGTAGGCGAGCGGCGCCTCGGAGCCGCCGCCGGCCACCTCCATGCGCAGCGCCGCCAGGCCGAGCAGCCGGGCGACCAGCGGGCGCACCACGTCCACGGCCTGGAGACGGTCGATGCGCACGTGCCGGGTGCGGCGGAACACGACGCCGGTGTCGAGGCGCAGTTCCCCCTCGGCGATCCGGTACCGGGTGAACCGCCAGGAGAGGTAGCCGTACGCGAAGGCCACCACCAGCAGCACGCCCAGGATGACGCCGGCACGTCCGGGGGTGAGCCACTCCTCGACGTCCCGGACGTTGGTGGCCAGGGCGGCGATGCCGCCGGCGAGCAGGCCCCAGCCCCGGGCGAGCGGGGTCAGCGGGTGGAGCCGGCGGAACGGCGTGTCGGCCGGCGTCTCCGGGCCGGTCCGGTCCTCCCGACCAGGCCCGTCCCCCGGTTCCCCCGGCGCGGGCTCCTGAGCCGGCACGCCCTCCCCGTCGGGCACGGGCTCCCTGTCCGGCACGGTTTCCCCGTCGGCCACGGGTTCCCTGTCCGGCACGGTTTCCCCGTCGGGCGCGGGGCCCGGCCGGCCGTGGCCGGGCGGGTGTCGTGGATCGTCCGTCACAGGCCCGCCGACCTCGCCTCGCCGCGCTCCGCCAGCCGGTCGCGCAGCCGCGCCGCCTCGTCCGGCAGCAGGCCGGGGATCTCCGCGTCGGTGGCGGCCGCGGCGGTGTGCAGCTGCACGGTGGCGATGCCGAACCGTCGGGCCAGCGGCCCGGCGGTGACGTCGACGAACTGCATCCGCCCGTACGGCACCACCACGAGCTGCCGCCACAGCACGCCCTTGCTCACCAGCAGGTCGTCGGCGCGCTCGCAGTACCGCCAGGAGGCCCAGTTCCGTCCGATCGCCCACCATCCCCACCAGGTGGCCAGCAGCGGCGCCAGCGCCACGGCGGCCCACGCCGGTCCGGCCAGCAGGCCGGGCAGCAGGGCCGTCGCCAGGATGATCGGCGCGGCCCACAACGTCAGGATGGTCCGGCGCAGGCGGCGCAGCGGGGGCGGCAGGGCCGTCCACTTCTCCTCGGGTGGCGCGATCGCGGTGTCCACACCGTGAGCTTAGATCGTCTGTTCTTCGGATCTTCCACCGTGATCGGCACGACCCGCCCACCCCTCCCATCCGGGGTCGGAGGCCGCACCGGGGGGTCGTCGGCTGCGGCGGACCCCGCACGCGGCACGGCCCGCCACCCCCGGATCCGGGGTGGCGGGCCGTGGTGGCGTGGGGCGCCCGTGGTCAGCGGGCCTCGCGCAGTCCGCGGACGTCGATCAGCTCGGTCTCGTCGTGGGCGGTCAGGTCGACCACCGGGCGGTCGTCGTCGCCCTCGGCGGCCTTGGTGTTCGCCGGGGCGGTGACCAGCGTGGGCGTCGGGGTCGGGGTGGGCGCGGGGACCAGGACCGGGCCCTGCTCGGCGGCGGGCCGCCGCTGCTCCACCACGGGCGCCTTGGCGCCGTCCGTGCCGGCTGCCCTGCCGTCCCCGGCGCGGTCCTTGCCGCCCTCCTGGCCGCCGCGGGTGAAGAAGTCGAAGGAGCCGGAGGTTCCGCTTCGCTCCGCCGCTCGGACGACGGCCGCAGCCCGGGGCGGCAGTTCCACCACCGGCCGACGCGCACCCGACGCGGGCGCGGGCAGCCGCGGCGGGACGGCGACGGACGCGGCGGCGAGCACGTGCTCGGCCACGTTCCGTTCCGGGCGTCCGGTAGCGGACGTGCCCGGACGGGCCGGCTCGGCACCCGGCCGGAGCACGATCTCCCCGGCGGCGGACCCGGCGCGCTCGACGCTGCCGGCCCGCTCCGCGGTCCCGGCCCGCTCGGCGGTACCGGCGCCGTCCACCGGGGCGTCGGCGGTCTCGGCGCCGGCCTCGGCGGCGCGGCGCTCGGCCGCCGCCCGGCGCTCCGCCTCCGCGCGCTCCTCACGTTCCCGGCGGGCCTGCTCGGCCAGCGCCCGCTGCTCCAGCAGGCGCATCGCCGCGGTGGCCCGGACGAACGACGCCGGGGTGAGGCGGGTGCGGCGCAGCTCCTCCTCGCGCTCCCGACGCGCCGCCAGCTGGGCGGCGCGCTCGCGCCGCAGCAGCTCCTGGCGCTCCTCGATCAGCGCGGCCTTCTCGGCCTGGAGGCGGGCGATGTCGTTGCGCTGCATCCCGATGCGCTTGTTCAGCCGCGCCCGGGAGGCCTCGATGCGCTCGACGGACGCCTCCAGCTCCGCGATCCGCTCGTCGAACCTGAGCTCGGTGCGGGCGCGGGTCGCCGACTCCACCGAGGCCCGGCGCTCGTACTCGCGGACCCGGCCGCTGAGCACGGTCGTCATGGCCACGGTGGTCACCAGCCCGACCGCCGCCGCGGCGCGCAACAGCAGTGGCTGACCCGTGAGCAGCGATCCGAGCAGCGCCAGCGCGGCCAGGCCGGTGCAGAGGGTGGGGCCCAGGCGGTTGCGCAAGCCGAGCGAGTGACGGTGACGACCACGAGACATAGGTCTGAATTTATCCCCTCTCCGGCCCAGTACGCAGCAACATGTCCGGAAAGCTCATTGACTATTCATGTGTTTCACGACGTCAATCCCCGCCCCCCGGCGTGACACCGTCCAGGACGACGCGTCAGCACCCCGCCGCGGTTGCGGGACGGGCCCATCGGGGTCGCGGCACCGGCCCACCGGGTCACGGTGTCGCGGCCCCGGGCCGCCGCGCCGCCGCCCGCTGCCGGGCCACCTCGTAGAGCACGGCGGTGGCCGCGTTGGCCGCGTTGAGCGAGCTGGCCGCCCCGGTCATCGGGATGGACACCAGGTGGTCGCAGCGCTCGCGCCAGCCGTTGCTGAGCCCGGAGGTCTCGTTGCCGACCAGCAGCAGGGTGGGCACGGTGAAGTCGAAGTCGTAGACGGCGCACTCGCCCCGCTCGTCGGTGCCGACGACCACCACCGGCAGCCCGTCCGCGCGGCGCGCCCGGTCCACCCACTCCATCACCTCGTGGTGTGACGGCGTGCGGACGGCCGGCAGCGCGAACAGCGAGCCGGTGCTGGCGCGCACGGCCCTGGGGTCGTAGACGTCGGCCGCGTGGCCGGTGACCACCACCCCGTCGGCGCCGAAGGCGTCGGCCGAGCGGATCACGCTGCCGACGTTGCCCGGGTTGGTCGGCCGGTCGAAGACCACCCCGAGGAAGTCCTCGCCGATCGGGATCCGGTTGAGGTCGTCCTCCGGCATCCCCACCACGGCCACCAGCTCCGGCGGCGCCTCGTTCTTCTCCCCCAGCTCCGCCAGCAGTTCCGGCGCCATCGCGACGTGCTCGGCGTCCCGGGCGCCGGCCAGCAGCTCCCGCGCCCAGCGGGACAGCGGGCGCCCCGCGTCGTGGATGAGCGTGCGCACCGGCCAGCCGCGCTCCACCGCCAGCGAGATCGGCCGCACGCCCTGCACCAGGAACTCCCCGGCCCGCTGCCGCTTGTTGCGGTTGGTCAGCAGCGACTCCCACTGCTGGAACCGCGCGTTGCGCGTGGTGATCCGCCGCGCGGCGCCCCGCTCGACCCGGGGCTGCTCGGCCGGTGCCTGCTGGGCTCGGGGCTGCTGGGCCTGTGGCTGCTCGGCCCGGGGCCGGCCGGCCGCCCGCCGGCTCGCGGTCCGCCGGCCGGCGTCCCGCTGGTCGGCGTCCCGCTGGTTGCCAGCCCGCTGGTTGGCGGCCCGTTGGTTGGTGGTCCGCTGGTTGGTGGTCCGCTGGTTGGTGGGACGTCGGGCCATCGGCGCCAATCCTCAGCCCTCCGTGGGTGGGTCGCTTCCTCGGTGGCGTCCCGCCGCACCGGCACACCCGGCCCCGACGCCACCCGTCCCCCCGACCCTAGCCGCACCCGGCCGCAACGGCGGTCGCCTCGTCGGGGCGGCTGGACGGGATTCACGGAGCCGGCTTGACCCTCACGGTGCGTGAGGCTGAAGGGTGGCGCACATGAGCGACAACTACAACGCGTTCGAGATGAGCCCCGTGCCCACCCCCGGCCCCGACGCGGTTCCGCCGGAGCCGTTCCGCGGCATCTATGGAATGCCCGCGTTCGTGACCATCCCCACGAGCGATCTGGCGGCGTCGACGGACTTCTGGATCCGCGGGCTCGGGTTCTTCGAACTGTTCAGCATCCCCGGCAGGCTGGTGCACCTGCGCCGGTGGGCGTTCCAGGACGTGCTCCTGGTTTCGGCGGAGGACACTCCGGAGCAGGCACCGGCGATGAGCGTCAGTTTCGCGTGCGTGCTGAGCCAGATCGACTCCCTGGTCGAGGACTGTCGAGCGCTGCGCCCGGACTCGGTCGACGGTCCCCGGGACACCCCCTGGAACACCCGAGACGTGGAGGTGATCACCCCCGAGAACGCGCGGGTCGTCCTCACCGCGGCCAAGCCCTGGGATCCGGCCAGCCAGGAGGCGCGGGACCTCGCAGCCGTCGGCATCACCGCACCGAGCGTCGGTGGCGGCGACAATGAGGAGCATGCCTGATGCCACTGGGGCCGACGGCCTGACCGTCGGCCAGGTGTCGGCTCGTCTGGGCGTGACCGTCCGCGCGCTGCACCACTGGGACGAGATCGGTCTGGCGCGACCGTCGCTGCGCACGGCCGCCGGATACCGGCTCTACACCGCCGGTGATCTGGAGCGCCTCCACCGCATCGTGGTCTACCGGGAGATCGGCCTCGGCCTGGACCGGATTCGGGCCGTCCTGGACGACTCGGCGGCGGACGTGCCCGGTGCGCTGCGCGAGCAGCGCGCCCAGGTCGCCGAACGGATCGACCGGCTCCAGCAGCTCAGCGCCGGGCTGGACCGGATGATCGACGCCCACGAACGCGGCCTGCTGCTGACCGCCGAGCAGCAGGCCGCGATCTTCGGCCCCCGGTGGAACCCGGACTGGCCCGCCGAGGCCCGTCAGCGCTACGGGGACACCACGCAGTGGCGGCAGTACGCCGAGCGCTCGGCCTCCCGTGATCCGGAGGAGTGGCAGGCCATCGCCGACGCCGTCGCCGACCTCGACCGCGCCCTCGGGGATGCGATGGACGCCGGCGTGCCGCCCGGGAGCCCGGAGGCGAACGCACTCGTCGAGCGGCACCGCGAGGTCTTCGCCTCGTACTTTCCGCTCACCAGGCAGATGCAGGTCTGTCTCGGCCGCATGTTCGAGGCCGATCCGGGGTTCGCCGCCCACTACGACGGCATCCGCGCCGGCCTTGCCACGTGGTTCCGCCGCAGCGTCGACGCCAGCGCGCGGGCCCACGGCATCGACCCCGACACCGCGACCTGGCAGTAGGGCGCCGCGGGGGGTGGGAACGGCCGGGGCCCTGAAGGGCCCCGGCCGGGTGACTGGGGGACGGGTGGCTGGGGGACGGGTGGCTGGGGGACGGGTGGCTGGGGGACGGGTGGCTGGGGGACGGGTCAGCTGCGGGTCAGCGCGGCAGGCCCGCCCGCACCACGAGCGCGTCGTGGTCGGTGTAGGTCGTCGGCTCGAGCTCCAGCCTCGGGGAGGTGAGGTTCCCGTAGGCGTGCTGGATGCCCGGCGCCTGGGTGGCGGCCGCGTCGGTCAGCGTCCAGTGGCCCGCCGGCGCGCAGGAGGTGCGGCGGTTGACGTCGCCGGCGAAGATCGTCGGCCGGCCGCGGGTGGCGAGCACCTGGCCCAGTTCGGCGCACTGGACGGAGTTGGTGCTGCCGGGGGCCTCGCCGTCGGTGGAGAGGTGGCTGGTGCAGACGTCGACCCGGCGGGCCGTCGTCACGCACAGCCAGCGCCGCTGCTCGACTCCACTGAACACCGAGAACGGCGCGTCCTCGGACGCGAGGATCGCCTCCTTGGTCAGCACCGCGTTGCCGAACACGCCCCGTCCGCCGGGCGTCCTGCACGGGAGTTCCGCGCCCCGGTAGATCACCGTGGCGAAGCGGTAGTGGTAGCCGGTGCGGGCGGCGATCTCGGCGACGTCGCCGCTGCACGCCTCGTTGAGGGTGACCGCGTTGACGTCGTTGGCCTGGATGCGGGCCACCGTCTCGTCGACGATGTTCGGGTACTCGGTGCCGGCGTAGCAGCCGGCGTACCCGCTCAGGCAGAGGTTCATCTGGAGGAGCGAGTAGGGCGGACGCGCGCCGTGCGACGCCGCCTCCTCGGACGGGGCCTCCTCGGACGGGGCCGTGGCGGCGGCCGCCAAGCCCGGGAACAGGAGCAGTGCCGCGGCGACGAGGCCGCCCAGGATCGAAGCGCGCAGCCGGTTCGGCGAAAGTCGGATCACGCCGCGATTGTGTTGAGCGGCCGTCACGTCCGGGCAGGGGTGCCCGGTGACAGTTCACGGACTGCTCACTGCCGCGCCACCGTGCTTTTCCCGGCCTTTGGGCTCCCGTCAGGCCGGGATCCAGGACGGCCACCAGGCGGGGACGTTGCTCGCGTCGCACCGCAGGTTGTCGCTGGCGGCGCCGTCGAGCGTGCCGAGCCAGGCGAAGTGCCCCCAGCTGAGCAGCGCCAGCGCCAGCAGCACCGCACCGGCGGAAACCGAGGCCCGCAGCCCCCGCCCACCCCGCCCGCCGAGCGCGAGCTGCGCCGCTCCCCAGGCGAGGACCGCGACGACCGTGCCCGCCACCATGGCGACCGGGAGTTCCCAGTAGCGCAGCATCGTGAACGCGTCGGAGCTGTACAGGCCGAGGCTGTGGTCACCGGTCACCGACCGGCACCACCGCCGGGCCGCACGCGCCAGCGCCCACGAGCCGTACCCGGCCAATGGCCCCACCACCAGCATCGAGCACCCCGCGGCACAACTGGGACGCCGTTCGGTTCTCTCCACAACCGGAACAGACGCCTCCGCCCCACCGGGAGGTTCCGCGCGCCTCCCCGCCACCCCCGTCCCGGCAGCAGCAAGAGCAGGCGAGTATTTCGGGCTTCCCCCACGGCGCGCCAGACCCTCGGAAGGCACGGTCACCGGTCGCGAGCTCGCCTCTCAGGCACCAGCCCTCAGCTGCCTTTTTATGCAAGGTCACGCATAGTCGCGTTGGCGCATGGACGCGTAGCACCACCCCCTCTAATGTCGTTGGGCAGGCGGCCTACATGGGGCCAGAGCAAGGGGGTTTGGCATGTCCGAACGGTCGGCACTCACCCGGCTCACGGGCAACGGCAACGGTCAGTGCGGAGAGAAGGACTGCCCGAACGTGTACCGCACGGCGACCGGATCGTTCGTGGTGCAGGGCGACGTGTCCGACGCCTTCACCCCGCCTGCTGGTGAAGGGCTCGTGGAAATCCCGGAGGCGGTTCTCAGGGAGGCGTTCCGTGCACTTGGATGGTGACGAGTGGAATGACTGCTTCGATTCCATGGAGCGTGAGGCGTGGCGGCTGGAAACGCTACCCGTCTACACGATGCCCCAGGAAGCTGAGAAGCTGAAGCGCTTCCTCTCCGGGGAGAAGTGCCCCGACGATCACACGTCGGCTTGGATGGACGAGGTTCGGCAATGGACCTCGGAAGGGAAGAGCGTCGGCAGGGTGCACGTCGTGACCCGCCCGCTCTCGGACTACCTTCGGTTCGAGTTCGAGTACTACTACCGGCACCACGTGAAGGTGGGCGAGGATATCCGCATCCTCGACCTCACCGACCGGGAAAACCCGGGACTTCCGGATCAGGATTTCTGGATGTTCGATGAGTCCAAGGTGGTCCTGATGAACTACCGGGCGGACGGGACGCAGATAAACCGGGAACTGTACGAGGGCGACCCGGAGCCGTACCGGCGGTGGAAGCGGATTGCCGTTGCGGAGTCGATTCCATTCCTGGAGTATGTGAGCGGGTGACGTTCGACCCTGAGCAGTTGGGGCAGCCGAAACAGGAACTGGCAGCCCTGCTGAAAGAACTACGCAAGCGAGCCGGCCTCACTGGGGACCGGCTCGCTCGGCGTTGCAACATGTCCCAATCGAAGATCAGCCGGATCGAGAACGGGAGAGTGCAGCCGAACCTACTGGACCTGGAAAGGATCCTCCGGGCCGTGGCCGCTCCGCCCGAGGTGATCGACGAGGTCATTGCCCTCGCAAGGCTGGCCAACACCGAATGGCAAGACCTTCGTTCGTTGCGCCGCAGGGGCCTGGAGAAGAAACAGGCCGAACTTGCGGCCCTTGAATCCTCGTCTACGGAGTTCCGCTTCTTCCTGCTCTCGATGATTACAGGATTGCTGTCCACCCCTGAGTACATCCGGGCCAGCCTTGCCCATTCCCCGGCCGACGTCTCCAAGACGATCGCGAGGAAGCTCGAACGGCAGGAGGTTCTTTACGACACAAAGAAGCGGTTTACCTTCATCCTGACCGAGCAGGCTGTGAGGTGGCCACTCCTGCCCCCGGCAGCGATGGCGATTCAGATCGACCGACTGGCCTCACTGACCCACCTTACGAACGTGAAGCTCGGCGTCATCCCGATCACGGGCCACAAACCCGTGGCCCCGATGGACACCTTCACCGTCTATGACAACACGCTGGCCACCGTGGAGAACACGACCGGTGTCATGATCCTGAGAGATCCGAGAGACATCGCAATGCATCTGCAACTGTTCTCCACGCTGGAGGGTTACGCGTTGTTCGGAGACGAATCGCGAGCCTTGCTGGCGGAATGGTCTGCCGCTTGCCGTTCATGATCTTTAGTCCACTACGGGAAAGAACTGCACAGCCGCCGCTCTCCGGGGCGATGATTTCTCCCAATGGCGGCTACCGAGCGAGGCGGTGATCCGCGGTGGCCTGGCCCTGGGTCCCGTCGGAACCTGGCTCTCCGGTAACCGCCGCGCTCTCCGCTGTCCCTTTGCTTCCCACCGGATCGCCGGTGGGAGTTCCCAGAAGAGAGGTAGTCCGTTGGTGGAGGAGAACACCGGTTCGGTGGCCCCCGAGGGGGGTGGCCTGCTCGTCGCGAAGCGGAAGATCGTGGCCGCGCGGACCCGCGCCGAGCAGGAATCGGACGTCAGCAGCGGCCGTTCTGACGGCAATGACTGACGGGAGCGCCCACGTTGCTTGATGCAGCCTCGTGGGCGGGTCGTCTGGGCGGGGACAAGTTCCTCGCCCAGACGTACCACCGCTCCTACACACACTTCCCCGGAACCACCGACACGGCGGGCCTGTTTTCCTGGGACGACCTGAACCGGATCATCGCCACGCAGCGGCTGGAGCCGCCCCGGCTGCGCCTGTCGGTCGACGGCGAGATGGTCCCGCTGCACCGCTACGCGATCCCGACCACGAACCGCCGCGCGGTCACCTGGTCCCGCATCCAGCCGTCCGACTTCCATGCGCAGCTCAGGGACGGGGCATCGCTGGTCCTCGACGCGGTGGAGAAGATCCACCCCGCCGTGGGGGCGGCTGCGGAGGGGCTGGCTCGCTTCCTTGGAACTTCCGTGCAGGCCAACGTGTACGCCTCGTGGACCGCGCGGGAGGGCTTCGGCCGTCACTGGGACGACCACGATGTGGTGGTGGTCCAACTGCACGGCTCGAAGCGGTGGCGCCTGTGGGGGATGACCCGTGAGGCGCCCACCTTCCGGGACGTGGAATCGCCGGAGGAGCCAGAGGGCGCCCCGGTGGCGGACCTCGTTCTGTCCCCGGGTGACGTGCTCTACCTGCCGCGCGGCTGGTGGCACGCGGTCACCGCTGACCAGGGGACGGAATCCCTTCACCTCACGTTCGGCATGGTCCCGCATACGGGCGCGGACCTGATGCTGTGGGTCGTCGATCAGCTCCGGGCGTCCCTCGCGCTGCGCAGGGACATCCCGCGCTTCGGCTCGCTGGCGGAGCAGTCGGCCTTCCTCGACGCCGTACGCCGTGAGGTGGTCGACATGATGGCAAACCCGCGTCTCGTGGAACGGTGGGCGGCGTCGATCGACACGACCGACCTGGGCCACGCGATTCCGTCCCTGCCGTACGTCGACGGGCTCCCCGCGCGGAGGGAGATCACGGTCAAGCTCACCGCTCCGAGGGGCCGCCTGACGGCGAACCCGACAGAGGGCACGGTCACCTTCTCGGCGGCCGGTACCGCGTGGGACTTCGCCGAGTCCGCTGCTCCCGCACTGAACACGCTGCTGACCAACCAGCCGACCACGCTCGGCGAGATGGCCGACTCCGCCGGACTGGAGGTCAAGGACGTAGCCGAACTGGTCTCCGTCCTCATCGACGGCCATGCCGTCGCAGTTGTGGGCACGGCGCTGTGACCGCCGCGCTCTCCCTGGGGACATACCGCGTGCGTGCCGTCAGCCAGGCGGCACGCAACGCCCTGGCTGCCGGCAGCCCCTGGGTGGACACGGCCTCCAACTACGCCCACGGCCGGGCGCACGAGGAGTTGCGCCCGGTTCTCAGGGAGTACCCGACCGTGCGGGTAGCCACGAAGACCGGGTTCTTCACGGAGGAGCAAGGGCACACCGCCCTGGCTGACGGCGTGCTCCCCCGGGAAGCGGCAATGCACAGGCACAACCTTGAGGGGGGCTTTGTCCGCTGGCAGACAGAGCGCTCGTTGGCCACACTCGGCCGCGTGGACCTGGTGTTCGTGCACAACCCGGAGCACCACGGCCAAGGCCTTGACCGTGCGGCTCTGCATTGGCGTGTGCGGGAAGCCTTCACGGTGCTGGAGGAGTTCGCCCGCACGGGCAGGATCGGGGGGTACGGCGTCGCCACCTGGTCGGGCCTGTCCTCCGGAGCGTTCAGCGTGCCGGAGTTGCTCGCGCTGGCCCGACAGGCGGCTGGCTCAGTCGAGCACCACTTCACGGGGTTGCAGATGCCCGTCAGCCTGATCAGGGATGCCCCGATCACACAGGCCCTGAACGGCGGCGGACCGCTGGTGCAGGCGAAGGACGCGGGGCTGATCACGTTCGGCTCCGCGCCCCTGCACGGCGGCGCCCTCCTCGATGCCATGACACCCGAACTGGTGAACCTCATCCGCCCTGGCTTGTCGCCCGCAGCCGCTGCCCTGCTGGCCGCCGGCTCGTGCCCTGGCCTCGACGTCGTCCTGACTTCGGCGAGCACCCGTGAACACTGGGACGATGCGGCGAAGGCTCTGGCTGCGCCCCTGACGGCCCGGGAACTCAGGAGGGTGACGGATGAACTCGCCGGTGAATGACGAGATACACGCCCTGATGGTGGCCGCGCACGACCGGGCGGCCAAGGCTCTCGGCCTCACCTGCACGGGGCCGATGGCATGGGGCTTCCTCGGGGTCACCCTCGGACGCCGGGCGGGGGACCGCTGGCTACGGGTGAGCCGGACGGCGAAGAAGAATGCGGGCAGGAAGCCGGGGGAAGGCATCGTCGGCGCCTCAGAGCTGGTGCCTGTCGGCGTCCCTCGCCCCCGCCTGTACCGGGTCTACGACTGGATCGACGGCGAATGGGCTTTCCAGGCGGAAGTCCTCGACTACGTCGAACAGCCGATCGTGTCCCCGGAGCGGGCCGACATCGACCACGACCCGCGGTTGCCTGACGAGTGGTGGGCGGACCTTGGCCAAGCCCTTGCCCTGCTCGCTGAAGCGGGGGGTGTGAAGACGACCGTCCGGGATGGCTGGATCGAACGGTCCTTCCCCCAGTTCCTCGGCATCCCGGCTCCCGCCAAGGTGGAGCGGGTGACCGGTCACGGCGACCTGCACTGGGGCAACCTCACCGCTGCGCCTCTGTGTCTGCTGGACTGGGAGCGGTGGGGTCTGGTGCCGTTCGGTTACGACGTGGGACTCCTGCACGCCAACAGCCTCCTCGTTCCCGACGTAGCCGCCCGCATCCGCAAGGAGTTCGCGGCGACCCTCGACACCCCGGCCGGCCGAATCGGGGAACTCGCAGCCCTGGCCGAGATGCTGCAAGCCGTAGCCCGTGGCTGGTACCCGGACCTTGCACCCCGGCTCGTCGCCCGCGCCGAGGCACTCACCGGTGCTCCCCCACCCGTCCCGGTGCATTCCGAGGTGACCGCCTGACTGCGCCCCTGTGCGCCACTGTCGGAGGCCGCCACTCCCCGTTGACGGGTGGCTGAGCGACATCACTTGCTGTGACCCAGGGCTACGGTCGTCGTCCGCGACTGCCTCACATCGGGTGATCAGGGGTCACGGACGAAAGTCGCGCAGTCCGCGCAATCCTCGAGGTACCGGTGGCGGCACTCGACGGTGTGCCGGAGGAAGGTGATCGCTTGCTGTCTGCTGCGGACCTCACTTTCGAGCGCGGCGATCTTCGCGCGCACGACCTCCTGCGCTGCGGACTTCTTCGGGGACATCGCGGCGGTGACCTCCGGCAACGAAAGCCCGACCCGTCGCAGTTTCAGCACGGTTCGTGCCTGCTCCAGGACGTCGTGGTCGTAGAGGCGGTAGCCGTTCGCGTCCCGGCGCACCGTGAGTGCTCCGACGTGCTCCCAGTGCCGCAGGACATGGGGCTCGACTCCGAGCCGCGCGGCCGCCTCGCCGATCGTTATCGCCATTCCGCCCTTGCCTTGAGGTCGACCTGAACCTTTAGCGTCCACAGCATGCCTGACAGCTCTTCCACACCGCCTACTCCTGCTCGTTCCCGATCCGTCCTGGTCACCGGCGCGACGGGCAACCTCGGCCGTGAGCTCCTCCCCCGGCTGCGCGGCGCAGCAGCCGTGCGGTGCCTCGACCGTCGCCGTGTCGGCCCGCGCCCCGGCATCGAGTCGGTGCGCGGTGACCTGACCGACGCCGACTCCGTCCGTGCGGCGCTCGACGGAATCGACACCGTCTTCCTCATGTGGCCGCTGCTCGACTCCGCCCCCGCCGAGCCCTTGATCGCCGAACTCGCCGCAGCGGCGCCGCGCGTCGTCTACCTCTCCTCGACTGCGATCGATGACGCCTCTCCTCGCCAGAGCGACCCGATCGTGCAGGTACACGCCGACATGGAACACCGGCTCCGGGATGTCGGCCTGCGTCCCACCGTGCTGCGCAGCGACACGCTGGCGTCCAACACTCGGGGCTGGGCGGCACAGCTGCGCGCGGGCGACGTGGTCAGGGGTCCGGACATGGCGCGCACAGCAGTCGTGGACGAGCGTGATGTCGCGGCCGTGGCCGCGGAGGTGCTCCTTCGACGCCAGGACGATTCCGATCGCGCCCCCTACCTGCTGACCGGGCCCGAGGTGCTCAGCAGGGCCGACCAGGTCGGGATCCTCGGTGCCGCACTCGGACGGAACTTGCGCTTCGAGCCGGTCCCCGTGGACGTCGCGCGGGCACGAATGCTCGCGGACGGCCGCCCCGAGCCGCTGGTCGACGCCCTGATCACGGCGTCGGCGCGCCGACCGGAATCCCGCCTCGTCACCGATGATGTCGAGCGCCTGACCGGTGTGCCGGCCCGCCCCTTCGCGCAGTGGGCCATCGACCACAGCACCGAGTTCGGCCGGCACCCATGACCACACTCCCCTCGACCAGCACACCTCCCACCTACTCCCCCAGGCCCGCGACTGCCAGGACGAGCACTGCCGCTCCCTCAACCTCCTCCCCCGCGTCCTGGCGGCCTGCGGAAGCGAATGGGCTTTCAAGGCGGGAGAGAGGCGGGCGCTGGCCTCCGCCGCCTTCCTCGCAATGCTGTTCAGGGAGCACTATCGCCATGTGAGTGCCCTCCCCGTCACGTCGCATGACACGAACCCGCTGAACGTGCCTCCGGCACCCCAGGCTGCTGACTGGGCAGACCCACTGACAGCACCGGAGCCGCTGCCGTCATAGTCGAGCAGTTCGCGTGCATGGCGCTCAGGCTGCCGAAATCGGCATCACGAAAACTCTGCACCTCGCGGCAGATCTGGCTCATCACGAACTGCCCAAGTGGAACGCACAGGTCCATGCGTTGGATGCAGACACCGACCATGAACGGGCCGTCTTCTGCGCGATAGAGCCGTACGCCGTAGTAGCCCTCCTGGCAGTCACGGTCATTGTTGAAACGGCACTCCGCGCATGTGTCGGGCAGGCGAACGGGCCGGATGGTCTTGACGTCCAGCCTGCCGCCGGCAGGTAACCGGTAGATGGTGCGCTCTCCCGACGCCCCAGCCACGAGCACACGCCGCACGGGCCGAGCACCGAGGACGTCCAGAACCTCCTGGACGGCGCCGACGGACGCATGGCCGTCGGAGAGGGAGGTGAGCAGTCGCACGGTGATCCGGTCACCGTACTGCCGGACCACTCGAAGCACGCGCTGGATGTGGCTGTGATCGGGGACCACAATGTTCGCCGAAACCTTCACGGCATGGGCGAGGGCCACCTCGACGGTCTGGTGCAGCGCCTCCAGTTTCCGTGCGGCCAGTGCTGTGGAGGCCAGGTGCGGTCCCTGGACGGCAGCGAGTTCCTCCGGCGTGGTGCCGAAAACCGAGAGATTGACGCGGTCCAACCCGGCCTCGGCGCAGGCGGGCAGTGCCGCCGCACCGTTCTCTCCGTTGGAGGTGATCCCAACGGTTAAGCCCATCCGCCGAGCGATGGCCACCAAGTCGGGGAGCCTCGGGTGGAGCGTGGGTTCGCCGCCCGTCAGGTGGATCTCGTCCGTGTCGATGCTGCCTCGGATCGCGGCCAGAGCGGCGGCGAAGTCCGTGTCCGGCTCGATACGGGCGGGGAGGAAGTCCGCGCCGTTGGTGGCCAGGTAGATCGAGACCCGGCCCGTGCGGCCGGGTCGGGTCGGGGCACCCGTGTACCGGCCGGGGGTTTCGCCGACGTTGTCCACGGAGACGGGCGTTCCTTCGTTGTGACAGAAGGTGCAGCGCAGGCCACAGGCGTCGATGACCTTCACCCGGAGCGTGCGATCACGACGCACCTCGACGGGAAGGGGTTGCTCCTCCGTCATGATCGCTCCGGGGCCGGGAAGCGGAGGTCGGTGATGCTCCTGAGGTCGATGCCGTACCGGGCGTAGACCGCCGTGGTGTTCTCGGTGGTCAGGTGCTCGCGGGTGAGGCCGAGACGGGCGGCCGTGGCCCATACCGCCTGGGCACTGTCGCCCTCGATCTCCAGATACGGCGGGATCAGCGGCCAGGAGTCGATCTCCAGCCGGACCCCGTCCAGCTCCCAGGAGGAGCGGGTGTTCTCCTGATACGCCTTGGCGGTGAAGCCGAGCACACCGAGGAGGGAGTGGGTGGCCTCGAAATCGGAGACCGCCACTTCGAATTCCCGGACGCCGTCGATCTCGTCCGAGGTGATCTCCTTGACGCAGAGGGTGATCTCCGAGCCCGTGTCCCGCAGACGAATCCACCGGTTCTGATCGCCGGGCGCGACGTCGTACACGTAGCGGCGCATCCGGCGGTACGCGACATGGCGACCGCCCATCTCCGCGATCTGTGCGGCGAGCTTTTCCGGATCGATGTTGAGGGCCTTGGCCTCGTACTCCGTCACGTCTGCCACGGGCTGCTCCCAGGTATGTGAACTGAAGTGTTCGGTGTTCCTCCACGATAGCCACGGTCGCGGGAGAGCAGGGGCCCGATTCTCGTAACCGCATAGACTTCTCTACCGAAGGTCGTCCGCCCAGCCTCGGAGTAGTGTTCGAGCATCCTCGTCGAAGGCAGCTTTCGTAGCGAAGAAGTCAAAGAGTGCGTGGTAGTGCTCGACGTCCTTGGGATCGCGGAGGACGAGCTGCCCGGTGAAGAGCTCGATCGTGACGAGGCTCTGATCGTAGGTGACGAAGGTGTGGTAGGCGCCTTCGGGAAGCCGCGTGGATAGCGGGATGACTCCGAGGCGCACGGTCGGCATCTTTGAGATGGACGCGAGGTGGTCGATCTGTAGTGCCATGACCGAAGGTTCACACAGCTGCCACCGGATCGCGGATTCCGTAAGAAGAAAGTCGAACTTCTTGCTTTTGTCATGCAGGACGGACTGGCGTTCCAGCTTCAGCGCTATGGCACGTGACGCGTCACCGCTTGCCGGCTCGATGGGTGTGTTCATTGCCGCCTGCATGTACTGAGGCAGTTGCAGAAGACCGGTGACGAGCGTGGGGAGGAAGTGTCGCATGCGGCGCGAGTTCGCTTCCAGGGCGGCGAGTTCGCGTTGCTTGTGGTGAAGCCCTCGACGAACTGAGGCGCGTATGTCCTGGTACTCGGTGTTGGCTACGCGGGTGAGGTTGAGGAGTTGGTCGCACGTGTCCTGGTCCACGCCCAGGCCGTTGAGGATCTGCTGCACGTCGATGATGGAGGGGAGAATCCGGCCTGTCTCGATGCGGGAGATCTTGCTCTGACTCATTCCGCACCGGAGAGCCAACCGCTCTCCCGACAGGCCGGACGCCCTGCGCAGATCCCTGAGGGCGGACGCCAGGATCTGGCGATCACGCCCAGCTTGGCTCGGGTCCAGCTTCAACCTTGGATGTACTCCGCGAACGGCACCGACAGACTGACCGCCAAGTCCTTCCACTCTCGATACTTGGCCAGGTCAGGGTCAGTCAGCAGCTCTCGGCTGATCTGCGTTCCATCTTCCCGGTAGTGCATCAGCACCACGCTGGAGTCATCGAACATCCAGAAGTCCTGTTGAGGGATTCCTGGGTTCTCCATATCGGTCAGGTCAAGGATCCGGACCTCCTCACCCGCTCGCGCGGTGTACGCGTAGACCGCGAACTCGTACCGCAGGTAATCCGTAAGAGGCCGCCGGATCACGTGAACACGACCGATGCTCCGACCAGTGTGCCGGAAGGAGCGCACGCGGATCAGCCAGGGATCATCATCGGGGATGTTGAGCTCTCCCGTGGCGAGGAACGAGTCGAATTCTTCTTGTTCTTCGGCCATCGTGTACACAGGATGCGTCTCCAGCCGGAACGCATCATGCTGGAAGGAATCGAAGAACTTCTGCCAGTCGTCACCAACCAAGTACACGGGCAGCCTCGCGAAGAATGTGCTCTGGAACCTCCACGACCGACTCTCCGTCCGGCGCGGGATGATCGACGATGCTGCCCTGGACCGCGATCGTTCCCCTGTCGGTGGTGTACACGGTCGGGCAGTCCCCTCGACCGCAGTTCTCACCTGAAACTAAGGTCAGCTTCATGACCCTCCCAGCCTCGCGCTGCCATGCGGACACCTGACCAGGAACGTAAGCATCCCGCTACTGCGAGTCAAGCTCCATGCACGTTGTTGCATAGATTGGCCAGTCGAGCATCAGAAGGCAAAGTCGTCGAACTCGCCGGCCTTCACGCCTTGGATGAAGGCGGCGAGTTTGGCCGGGGTGGTGGTGATGATTGTGGAGGGGTCGTCGCTCTCGCGGATTGCGATCATTCCGTCCTGAGACACTGCGACCTCTATGCAGTTGTCTTCACTGGAACTGAATGAGGATTTTCGCCAACGAATTTGGAGCATGTCAGAGTCCTAGAGGGTATAGAGGATGTGCTGAAGAAGTCCCACAGTGCTCTTCTCGCTGTTCACTCCGGAAGACATTTTCTCCACGGCCGGAAGCCCTCTACGGGCGAGCCCTGCATGCAAGTTTTTATACCTATCGATCGATTCACTGTCACGAATGAACAAGGAGCTCACTGGATGTTCAACAAAGACGGTGCTCAGCTCTGAGACTTCATCCCCGAGGAACACATAGGTCCCATTGAGAGCTGGATGAATGCTACCTTCGAAGGGGATCACCTGGATCGTCACGTTCGGAAGCTCGCCCATCTCAATAAGCCGCAGAAGCTGCTGGCGCATGACGGCAGGCCCTCCCACCCCAACCCTCAGAGCCGCTTCATGGATGATCGCATGGTACTCGGGGGCATTTTCTCCAACAAGGATCTGCTGCCGCTGCAAACGGAAGCTCAGCCTTGCCTCTAGCTCGCCCGCAGACAGCGGATAGTCCACGCCGTCGAAGATGGATCGGGCGTATCCCTCCGTTTGAAGCAGCCCTGGGATGAAGAGAGTCTCAAACGTCCAGATGTAGGACGCATGGAACTCTAGCTCCGCCAGATCAAGGGTGGACTGCTTGAGTCGCCCCCGGTAGCTGCTCCACCATCCCCTGCTTCGCTCCTGGGCCCGCTCGACAAGGGCTGCGACGAAGGTGGCATCCGTGCATCCATACGACTCGGCCAGCAGTTGTACACGCTCTGGTCGAATGCCGAGGCGAGCCGCCTCGATGTGGCTGATCCTGCTGCGATCGAGTCCGAGCAGGGCTGCCGCCTCTGGCGGCTGGACGCCCGCCCGCTCCCTGAGCTTGCGCAGCTCGGCGCCGAGACGAAGTTGACGTTCGGTCGGGTTTGTCCTGGGTGGCATGAGCTTCTTCCTCTGACCTGAGCAGGCACGTTACAGATATGGGCTACCTCGCTCGGGTCGCACCGTATCGAAGAGGTTGCAGCGGTGCCACCTTTGGGCCTACCGTCTGTACCACGCTGCTCACACGCTGATGCCGGAAGAGCACCGCGTGAGCATGCCCCTCCATCCCTGGGAGAGGTGTGCTCGCGCCCAGGGAGGCGGGCCACCGGCGAACGCAGAGCCGCAACAACTCCACTCCCGCCGATACACGGAGTTTCCGCATGTGCACCAGGCTATGCCCTGCCTCCGCCCGCGACGACGCCCCCGACCACGCCCCCGTCCCTCCCTCCAGCGACAACTTCACCTACTCGCTGGGACTCCCGGGCGGTGCCTTCTGCGCCTCCTTCGCCCGCGCCGCGGTCCGCCGGCTTCTCACACTCCACCAACTCGACGAGCTCGTCGACCTCACCGAGCTCACCGTCTCCGAACTGCTCTCCAGCGCCTACCTCTACACCCCCAACACCGAGGTGAGTCTCTGGCTGCGCTGGCGCTTCGGCGAACTCCGTCTCACCGTCTTCGACCAGCACACCTCCCACCTAATCCCCCAGGCCCGCGACTGCCAGAACGAGCGCTGTCGTTCCCTCAACCTCCTCTCCCGAGTCCTGGCGGCCTGCGGCGGCGACTGGGGGATCGAGCAGCGGTACCCTCCCGTGCCCGGTACCTCGCTGTGGGCGTCCCTCCGGCCTGAAGGGGCCAGGCGGTTCGCGGCGTTGTGACGGGAGAACAGCGAAGGGCGGTGGCTCCGGGGAACCCCGGAGCCACCGCCCGCAGCTCTCCTCCTACAGAAGGCCCTGCTCGGTCAGGTAGTCGCGGGCCACGTCCTCGGGCTTGAGGCGTTCGGCGTCCACCTGGCGGTTGAGCTCGGTCAGGTCCTCCGTGGTGAGGACGGCGGTCAGCTCGTTCAGCGCCGCCGCGACGTCCTCCCCACCGGCCGACTCGGCGTTCACGACCGGCAGCACGTTGTCGGCGTTCTGGAGGTTCTTGTCGTCCTCCAGCAGCACCAGGTCGAACTGCTCCAGCGTGGCGTCCGTGGTCGTGGTCAGGACCATGTCGTCCTCGCCGTTCGCCACGGCCTGCTTGGCCTGGACGGTCCCGACGCCCAGCGGGTCGATGGCCTCGATCTCGATGCCGTACGTCTCCTCCAGCCCCGGCTGGCAGAACGGGCGGCTGACGCACTCGTCGCCGGCCGCCAGGCGGATCGGCTGGCCCAGTTCCCCCAGGTCGGTCAGCGTCTGGAGGTCGTTGGCCTCGGCGAACTCGCGGCTGACGGCGAAGGCGTTCTGGTCGACCGCCTCGCCGGCGTCCAGCACCGCCAGGCCGAGCGGTTCGGCGAGTTCACGCAGCGCCGCCACCGTGGCGTCCACGTCGGGTGAGGCCACGGGTTCGGCGTCGGCGCCGTTGGCCTTGGTGTTCAGGAACTCGGCGAGGGTCGCGGCGTACTCCGGCACCACGTCGATCTCGCCGGACTCCAGCGCCGGCTCGTAGAGCTCGCGGTTGTTGGCCGTCTGGATCTCGACCGTCCAGCCGTCGGCCCGCAGCACCTGCGCGTACATCTCGGCGAGGACCTGGCTCTCGGTGAAGCCGGCCGAGCCGACCGTCAGCTCGCCCTTCTCCCCCGAGCCGGAGCCCGAACCGGAACCGGAGCCCGGGGACGCCTCGCCGCCGCCCGTGCCGCTCTCCTCCAGGCTCTCCCCGCCACCACAGGCGGTCAGGGTCACCGCCGTGGCCAGCGCGACCGCCACCCCGGCGAGCCGTCTGCGGGAACGTCTGTTCATGTGCTCAACCACCTGTCGTCACGCCGGTCACGGTCGTCCGTGACTCCGGCTTGCTCGTCGAAGGACCGGTCGGTCGCCGTGATCGCGACGCCCGCGACCGCGCCGTCCGCCGTCGCGGGTCCAGCAGCCACTGGGCGACGGCGAGGGCGACCTCCACCACCAGGGCCAGCACCGCCACCAGCACGGCGCCGGCCAGCACCTGCGGGGTGTCGCGCAGGCTGAAGCCGGCCGTGATGATCCGGCCGAGGCCGCCCTCCCCGGGGATGGCGGCGAGCGTCGCGGTCGCGACCAGCTGCACGGCGGCCGTCCGCACACCCGTCACCACCAGCGGCAGCGCCAGCGGCAGCTCCACCCGGGTGAACAGCTGCCAGCCGGACATGCCCATGCCGGTGGCGGCCCGCACCACGTCGCGGTCGACCTCCCGCATGCCGACGTAGGCGTTGGTCAGCACCGGCGGCAGGGCGAACAGCACCAGGGCGATGACCGTGGGCAGCGAGCCGTACCGGCCCAGCGGGCTGAGCAGGAGCAGCACCAGCACCGCGAACGTCGGCACGGCCCGGCCCACGTTGGACAGGTTCACGGCGAGCGCCCCGCCCCGGCCGATGTGCCCGAGCCACAGGCCCACCGGGAGGGCGAGCAGGCAGGAGATCAGCAGGCACACGCCGGTGAGGAACATGTGCTCGCCAAAACGATTCGGCACGCCGTTCGGGCCGGACCAGTGCGTCGGGTCGAGCAGCCAGTCCCAGGCCCCGGCGACCACCTCAGCCGGCCCCATCCGTGATCACCTCCGTCCCCCGCGCCGGGCGGCGCCCCCGCCTGGCCCGGCCGTCCGTGCGCAGCCACGGCGTGCAGGCCCGTTGCAGCGCCAGCAGCAGGAGGTCGAAGGCCACGGCGATCACCACGCAGAGCACCGACGCGGTCAGCACCTGCGCGCGGAAGTAGCTGCTCATCCCGGAGTAGATGAGGTTCCCCAGGCCCCCGTGCCCCACGATGGCGCCCACGGTGGTCAGGGCCACCGCCGAGACGGTCGCGATGCGCACCCCGGCCATCATCGACGGCAGGGCCAGCGGCAGTTCCACCGAGAGCAGCAGCCGCAGCGGCCCGTACCCCATCCCGCGGGCCGCCCGGCGGACGTCCTCCGGCACGGAGGCGAGCCCGGCCAGGAAGTTCCGCACCAGGACGGTGAGCGAGTACAGCACCAGCCCGGTGACGACGGTGGCGGAGGACAGCCCGAACAGCGGCAGCAGCAGCGAGAACATCGCCAGCGACGGCACCGTGTAGAGCAGGGTGGTCAGGCCGACCACCGGTAGTTCCAGCCGGGGCAGCCGGCGCACCAGCAGCGCGAGCGGCAGGGCGACCAGGATCGCGAGCAGCACCGCCGAGCCGGTCAGCGCCAGGTGCTCGCCGACCGCCTGGAGCAGTTCCTCGGACCGGGTCCGCACGTACTCCGGGCAGATCCAGGCGTTGGCGGCGAGGCAGTCGGCGCCGTCGGCCCGCGGCAGGGTGGTGGCGGTCTGCGGCGGGATCACGCGCCCCAACCTACCCGTCGTCCCCTCACCCACACTCAGGATTAAAGATGACAAGATTAATAACACTGTGTGGAGGCCGATCCCGGATGTCCGAATCACCCGCCCGGCCGTCACCACCGAGGGGTAGCGTGCAAGCGAGCCGCACGGCGGACCCCAACGAGGACGGCAGCACCGCATGATCAGGTTCGAGGACGTCGGCAAGCGCTACCCCGACGGCACCGTGGCCGTGGACGGGCTGTCCATGGAGATCCACGAGGGCGAGCTGGTCACCCTCGTCGGCCCCTCCGGCTGCGGCAAGACCACCACCATGACCATGGTCAACCGGCTCACCGAGCCCACCTCCGGCCGAGTGCTGCTGGACGGGAAGGACGTCGCCACCCAGGACCCGGTCCGGCTGCGGCGGCGCATCGGCTACGTCATCCAGCAGGTCGGCCTCTTCCCGCACCGCACCGTGCTGGACAACACCGCGACCGTCCCCACGCTGCTCGGCCGCACCCGCCGCGAGGCCCGTTCCCGCGCCGCCGAGCTGCTGGAGCTCGTCGGACTGGACCCGGCCACCCACGGCGAGCGCTACCCCCACCAGCTCTCCGGCGGCGAACGGCAGCGCGTCGGCGTCGCCCGCGCGCTGGCCGCCGACCCGCCCGTGCTGCTGATGGACGAGCCTTTCGGGGCCGTCGACCCGGTGGTGCGCGAGCGGCTCCAGGGCGAGTTCCGCCGGCTCCAGGCGCGGATGCGCAAGACCGTGCTGTTCGTCACCCACGACATCGAGGAGGCCGTGCGGCTCGGCGACCGGATGGCCGTGTTCGCCAAGGGCCGGCTCGCCCAGCTCGACACGCCCGCCCGCGTCCTGGGCGACCCGGCCGACGACTACGTGGCCGGCTTCGTCGGCGCCGACCGGGGCCTGAAGCGGCTCTCGGTCACCCCGGTGGACACCCGCGACCTCGAACAGCCGCCGATCGTGCGCCTCGACGACCCGGCGGAGGACGCCGCCCGGCGGATGCGGGCGGACGGCGTCCGCTGGGCCGTCGTCCTCGACGAGGCCGGCGGCCTGCACGGCTGGGTGTCCGGGCAGGCGCTGCCGGACGGCGGCACCGTCCGCGACCACGCGCGCCGGATGGACGCCTGGGTTCCCCGGGACGCCAGCCTCAAGCAGGCGTTCAGCACCATGCTGCAGCACGACGCCGGCTGGGTGGCCGTGCTCGACGGCGAGGGCGGGCGGTTCCTCGGCGTGCTCACCCCCGCCCTGCTGCACGCCGCGCTGCGCCGCTCGGTGGGCGTCGAGACCGGACGGCTGGACCGGGACCAGGTCGAGACCGGCCCGGTTCCCGGGGACGGCGCGGGCTTCTAGCGGGCTTCCGGCGGGTTGCCCAGCCGGCCGCCCACCGGAACGCCGCCCACCGGGACGCCGCCTACCGGAACGCCGCGACGTTGCGGGCCACCCACGCGGCGAAGGTGTGGGCCGGGCGGCCGAGGACCTTCTCCACGTCGGGGCTCACCCGCTGCTCGTCGGCCGACGGCCTGCCGAGGATGCCGAGGGTGGCCTCCACCACCGGGGCGGGCATGAAGCGCAGCATCCGCTCCCGGGCCTCCGCCTCGCTCAGCTCGACGAACCGCACCGGCTCGCCGAGCGCCTCCCCGATCGCCGCGGCCTGCTGGCGGGGGGAGACCGGCTCCGGCCCGGTCAGCACGTAGCTGGCACCGGCGTGTCCGGGTTCCCGCAGCGTGGCGGCGGCGACCTCGGCGATGTCGAGCGGGTCGATGGTCGGCAGCGCCACGTCGCCGAACGGCGCCGCGATCGCCCGCTGGGTACGGACGCCCTCGGCCCACTGGAAGGCGTTGGAGTCGAAGCCGCCGGGCCGCAGCACCGTCCACTCCAGGCCGGAGCCGCGGACGGCGTCCTCCAGGCCCGGGGCGTGGCGTCCGGTGCCGACGCCCTGGGAGGACAGCAGCACGACCCGCCGCACGCCCGCCGCGTCGGCGGCCTTCAGGAGTGGGCGGATGTCGCCACCGGACCCCAGGAACTCGCCCGAGGTCAGCAGGAACAGCGCCTCGGCGCCGTCGAGTACGGGACGGACGCTCTCCGCCTCGGCGAGGTCCGCCCGGTGGTGCCGCACGCCCGCCGGCAGGTCCGCCGCGGGGCGGCGGGAGACGGCCGTCACCCGCTCACCTGCCGCGGCCAGCGCCTCCACCAGCGGCCGTCCGACGTTGCCGGTCGCTCCGGTCACCACGATCATGTTCGCTCCCCACCTGTCGTGTACCGCGTGTTCACGCGTGGACAGGAGGAAGCTATCGTCGCCGGGATAGTAGGTACCTAGGGGAAAGTAATGGGGAAAGGGGCCTGTTGTGACCGAGACCACACTGGAGATGGCGCGTGCCGAGATCGACCCGGAGGCGGCCTGCCCGATCGCCCCGGTGGTCGACATCGTGTTCAGCCGCTGGACCACGCCGATCCTGTGGGCGCTCAACGAGTACGGGCGGCAGCGGTTCGTGGAGCTGGAACGCCGCATCACCTCGATAACCCCCAAGGTGCTCACCCAGCGGCTGCGGCAGTTGGAGCGCGACGGGCTGGTGGTGCGCACCTACCACCCCGAGGTTCCGCCCCGGGTGGAGTACGAGATCAGCGAGCTGGGCCGCAGCCTCGCGCCGCTGTTCGCCTCGCTCGCCGAATGGGCGGCCGGCAACCTGGAGAAGGTCGAGCGGGCCCGACAGGACTACGACGGCCGGGAACCGCTCCCCGGCCGTCGCGCCTGACCCGCCCCGTCACCCACCACCGGCCTCACCCATCACCGGTGGGGCCGGTGGGTGAGGTGGGGCCGGTGGGGCGCCGTCATCCCCGGACGGCCGTGAAGGCCGGGAAGTAGTCCTCCGGCGTCACCGCCAGGGAGGACTGCCGGCCGACCACCCACACCCGGCCCCGCTCGTCGGTCGTCGCGCCGTACAGCCAGCCGGCGCCGGCCGGCTCCTCGGCGGGGTGGAAGCGGCCGTCCCGGCCGAGCGTCAGGATGTAGTCGCCGTCCGGATCCGCGACCGAGTCCTGGGTCTCCCCCACGGCCACCGGCCGGCCGTTGCCGTCGATGGTCACGTCGAAGAGCTGTCCGGTCTCGGCGGGGGTCGGCACCTCCCGCCAGCGCTCCCCGTCGAAGTGCACGACGACCGGGCGCCGCCACAGCTCCTCGTCGCGCAGGTGGCCCACCGCCCAGACGTCGTCCTCGCCGCGCGCGGCGATCCCGTCGAACAGGGCGCCGTCGAGGTGCGCCGGCAGTTCCTGCTCGCTCCACTGCTCGCCGTCGAAGTGCTTCACGCCGTCCCCGACGGCGTAGAGGCTGTCGTCGGCCAGCGGGAGCACCGCCGCCGCGTAGCCGAGGGCGTCGGCGCCCGGCGCGCTCTCCCACGCCCCCTCCTCGGTGCGGGTGAGCACGACGGAGTTGAAGGTGCCGTCGCCCGGGGAGAACGTGCCGGTGACCCAGACGGTCCCGTCCTCGGTGGCGGCCACGGTGTCGAGGGAGCTGAACGCGTGCTCCGGCAGCGGGACGTCCACCACCTCCCACCGGGTGCCGTCCCAGTGCTGGACCAGGGCGCGGGAGCCGTACTCACTCCCCTCGACGGGGTGGGCGGTGCCGACGGCCCAGACGTCGTCCGGCGCCAGCACGTCCAGGTCGTACAGCCGCGCGTACTCCACCGGCTGCTCGGTGGCCTCCCAGGCGTTCCCGGTCCACCGCAGGGCGACCGGGTCGTAGGGCCCCTCCCCCGCACGGACGTCGTTGAGGGCGCCGCCGACCGCCCAGGTCGCGCCGCCGGCGCTGTCCACGTCGCCGAGGATGGTGTTCGACAGGGGCGGGATGACGGAGCGCCAGCGCGCCGCCTCGGCGAAGGCGGGCGCGGCGCTGGTGGCCACGGTGACCAGGCCGACGGCGAGCGTCAGCGCCAGGCGGCCGGCGGTGGTCCGCCGGGTGCGGTGGTGGGACATGAGGACGACCCCCGGGGTACTGGTTGGGTGGGGCACGGCGAACACCGCGCCCACCCGTACCGACGCACCGGCCGAGCCGCCGCGTCACAGTCCCGGTCAGGTCGTCTTGGGGTTCACCCGGTAGGTGGTGATCACGGCCGCGTGGTCGGAGGGCCACCGGTTGTACCAGTAGTGGGGGTACCGCCCCCACTCCGCGTGCTGCTCCGCCGGTGCGGGGTTCCCCGCCACCTGGGTGTGGGAGGCGAGGACGTCGAGCCTCCTGCCCTTGTGGAACACGAAGTCGATCCGGTCCTGCGGCTCGACGCGCGGCGGATCCACCTCCCGGTTGTTCCACAGCTGCGCCGGGGACCAGGTGAGCCCGGGGTACGCGCGCCGGTCCGGGTGGGCGACGCGGTAGGAGTCGGCGAAGCCCTTCTCCTCCAGCAGGGTGGTGGCGGGCCAGTTCCGCATGTCGCCACTGTGCAGCGCGGACTCCCAGTCCAGGTGGGAGGGGCAGTTGAAGTCCCCCAGGACGAGGACCGGCGAGGCGTCCGCGTCGCCCAGCTGCGTCCGGATCTTCTGGAGGATCCCGGTCATTTCCTCCTTGTGCTCCGTCGCCTTCTCCGCCTCCCGGACCGCGCGGGTGAACCTCCGCTTCCCCACCGGGGCCTCGTAGGGGGAGTACGGGTCGTAGTTGAGGTGGACTCCGCAGATCTGCAAGACCAGATCACCGACCTTGACGGCCGTCCGCAGGTGATCGGTGCCGGATCCGCTCAGTTTCTCGTCGACGGGATAGCGGCTGAGCAGGCCGACGTCCTTGACGTCCGAATCCGGGTGCATGTGGTGGTACCAGCCCAGCCTCGCCGCGAGGTCCTTGACGGTCTGGTGCTCCTCGTCGTCGTGCACCTCCTGGAGGCCGACGATGTCGACGTCCTGCTCCAGGAGCACGCGCATCACCTTGGCGAGGCCGTCGTAGACGCGGTCCCCGTCGTACCACAGGTTCCAGGTGGCGATCCGGAGTTGGTCGACCAGCGGTCCGTCGGCGTCGCGCACCGGCACGGTCAGCGCCACGCTGGTCTCCGCCCCGGTGTCGTCGGCCTGCGCGGTGACGACGATGTGCCCGGGCCGTCCGGCGAAGTCCTCCGGCGCCTCGCCGGTCACCTTCCCCGCCTCGGTGACGTCCAGCCAGTCGTCTCCCCCGGCCTTCTCGAAGGTCACGTCGTGGCCGAAGGCCTCCAGGATTCCCGTGAGATCGACGTCGCAGCGCTCCCCGACCCTGATATTGGCCGTGCTGAAGGAGTCCGCGCAGAAGTAGGGGGCGTCGCTCAGGCTGAACCTGACCGGGCCGTCGAGGCAGACGTCCGCGGCGTTCCCCTCGTAGAGGTAGAGCGCGTAGTCCCCCGGCGTGATGCCCTTGCCCCCTTCCTTGCCGCCATCGGTCGAGAGGCCGGAGAAGGTGACGACGCCGGCGCACCCGGGTGCGTACTGGAAGGTGACGCTCTTCTCCTTCGCCCCGTCGACCCTGCGCAGGTCGATCCAGTTGTTCGGCTTTCCGCTCTCGGACTGGTAGAAGACCGGGATGTCTGCCCCGGGCCTGATCTCCTCGCTGGTGAAGAGGGAGATCATGTTCTTCTTCTCGCGCATGGTGGTGGTTCCCGGCTTGACGGACGTGCTCCTTCGCACGTCCCCACCCTGCGGAGTCCCTCCGGCGGGTGACCAGGTCTGCGGGGCCGAACGGGTGAAGATCACGCGCGGGTGTCCTGGCCGGCCGCACAGCGCGGGCGAAACATCCGAGAAACAGCCCGATAACTCACACGCGTGACTCTCTGCATCCGTTTGGCTGCATACGGGCACCATCTGGCTGTCCCGTCCACCCCCAACCGGGAGGAAGAGTCCCATGCGTCTTTCCAGGATCCTCGCCACGACCGTCAGCGCCGCCGCGCTCGTCATGCCGCTGGCCGGCACCGCCCAGGCCGCCGAGGGCACCCTGAACGTCTACGCCACCGTGCTGACCAACCCGGAGAGCAACCGCTGCCTCCCGCTGGAGAACACGGGGCAGCAGTACTACTGGAACAACACCAACGAGCGCGCCCACTTCTACACCACGGCCGACTGCTCCGGCACCGAGTCGGCCGTCATCAACCCGGGCGGCGAGGGCTGGGCCGTGGGCGCGATCCGCGTGGTCTTCAACCCGGTGCCGCCGGCGGCGGACAATCCCCGCTGAGAACGCACCGAGAGCCCGGCCCCGTGTTGCTCGGGGGCGGGCTCTCGGTGTGCTCGGTGGAGCGGGCTAGAAGTGCGGGTGGTGGTGGTCGGTGTCGGGGCCCTCGTCGGCGGGGGCGCCGAGGGCCTCCGGGTCCTCCGGGAGCCGGCAGATGCGTTCCAGCAGGAACGCCGCCGCGATCACCGCCACCGCGGCGAGCACGGACAGGCCGCTGAGGTAGATGTCGCCGCGGCGGGTGGAGACGCTCCAGTCCGGCAGCAGGAAGGTCCCGAGGCCGGCGTAGACGCCGAGCACCGCCGAGGAGACCAGCGCGCTGGCCTGCCCGAAGACCACCGCCCGCGCGGCCACCAGCGGGTTCACCCCGCGCGCGCCCGGCACGCGGTCGCGCTGCTCCCGGAGCCGGTTGCGGAAGGTGATCGCCGTGGCGCCGAGGGCCGCCGCGATCAGCAGCAGCACGATCGGCGCCGCCGGCGGGACCCCGGGCACCGTGCCGTAGGAGCGCCACAGCCCGAAGGCACCCCAGCTCAGCAGTCCGGTGACCGCCGCGGTGGCGACGAGCGTTGACAGGCGTAGCGGCTTCACGGGCGGCTAGCTCCTCACGAGGTGCGAACTTCACCAGGCGTAGGCGACTTCACCAGGCTTAAAGGCCCACGGCGGCGCGGAGTTCCCGCGGCGGCGAAACTCCCGCCGTCCCTCCACGATCGGCCCTGGGCGTGCCCGCCCGGGGTCGGGCCACCCGGTGAGCCCCCGGGTTCACTCCGGCAGGTGCAGCGAGAGGTCGTCGCGGCGGGTGACGCCCTCGATGCCGACCTCGGCCAGCAGGTCGGCGACCGGGCCGTGCCCCGGTACCACGGCGTCCGGGTCGATCTCGTTCCACGGGGCCAGGACGAAGCCGCGCTCGTGCGCGCGGGGGTGCGGCAGGGTCAGCTGGTCGTCACTGGTGATGACGTCCTCGTAGGCGAGGATGTCCACGTCCAGGGTGCGCGGGCCCCAGCGCTCCTCCCGGACCCGCTCGTACGCCTCCTCGATGGCGTTGGCGCGCTCCAGCAGCGAGGACGGCGGCAGGGTGGTGCGCACCAGGACGACGGCGTTGAAGTAGGTCGGCTGGTCCGCCGGGCCGCCCACCGGCTCGGTCTCGTAGACGCCGGAGACTTTCTTGACCCGCATGCCGGGGGTGTCGCCGAGCGAGTCGATGGCGCCCTGGAGCATGTCCAGGCGGTTGCCGAGGTTGCTGCCGAGGGCCACCACGGCGGTGCGGGGGTTCTGCAGGGTGGTGTCGGCGTCGTCGACCTTCCGCTCCACGTCGGGGGCCACGGGTGTGGTGGTCGGGTCACTGCTCATGAGCACGGCTCCGTACGATCGTGATGGTGACGTCGTCGAACGGGACGGTGATGGGGGCCTCCGGCTTGTGGACGGTCACCTCCACCTCCCGCACCGCTTGGTGTTCCAGGCACTGGTCGGCGATCCGCTGGGCGAGCGTCTCGATCAGATCGACCGGTTCCCCTTCCACCACGGCGACCACCTGCTCGGCGACGATCCCGTAGTGCACGGTGGACGCGAGATCGTCCCCCGCCGCCGCCGGACGCGTGTCCAGGCGCAGTTCGAGGTCGACCACGAAGGTCTGCCCCTTCTCGCGCTCCTCGGGGAAAACCCCGTGGTGCCCCACGGCGCGCAGGCCGCGCAGCGCCACCCGGTCGAGCATGTGTCCGTCTCCTGTCCTGGCGTTGAGTGGGTCGGCGCCCCGTCGAGGAACAGCTGGGCCGACCGGGGCCGCGCCCGATGCACGGCGGCACCGACTCCCCGCCGGTGCCCGACTCCCCCATGCCCCGTCGGTCGGCGGTGTAAGCCGCCCGCGCCCGGTGCATCGTCACGCTCAGGCGGATTCCGTGCCGACGGCGGTGGGCACGGCCCACCGCGACCAGCGGCGGGTTCGGTCGTCGGTTCGAATCTACCCGCACAGGGCCGAGCCGCCCATGCCCCTCGGCCGCTTTCTCGCTCCGCGGGCACCCGACGAAAGCGGACGAAGCGGGGCGAAGAACCGGCAGTGAGTCGTATCTCACCGGCACCAAAGATCCCAAGCGACACGGATGGGCGCTGAAGACACAGAAGGTCACAGAAGCCCACGGAAAGACACAGAAGCCCCTTGTGGCACAAGTCACGCGAGTGCCTCAAGGGGCTCGTGGGCCCCAGCGGGGCCGGTCGTTCCCGTTGCGGGCCCCCGGACCGGTCGCCGGGGGCCGTTCGTGGCGCGCGGTGGCTACAGGCTGTCGCCGCTCGGCTCCACCGGGGGCTCGTCACCCTCGTCGTCCTCGCCGACCATCACCGGCGAGCCGTGGTGCGCCCACACCCGCCAGCCGGCGTCGGTGCGGCGCAGCACGGTGGTGGCCACGGCCATGCCGCCGACCAGCGGCCCGGGCCCCTCGGCCTCCTCCGGGCCGCCCGCGTCGAGCAGCCCGCCGAGGCCCTCGGCGAGCTCGTCGGCGTCCTCGGAGCCGTTGCCCTCCCCGGTCAGCTCGGCGATCTCCTCCTCCGAGGCGCCGCTGAGGACGTTCTCGGTGCAGGTGAGCAGGGCGGTGTCGCCGGCCACCCGGATCTCGGTGTCGGTGATGAAGTACTGGATGTACTCGGTGTTCGCCATGATCAGCGCGTAGGCGCGGAGCACCGAGGACCGGCCGCGGATCAGCGGCCAGCCGGGGTGCACGCAGCTGACGGAGTCGGCGTCCTCGCCGTCCAGCCACAGGTCGGACAGCGCCGCGAGGTCACCGCGCTCCACGGCGTCGTAGAAGGCCACGTTCACCGCCTCGATGGCGGCGACGTCGAGGGCGACGGACGGGTGGTCCGGTCCCCCGGGACGCCCCGGGCGGCCGGCCGGGCCTTCGATTCCTCCGGTCATCGTGCGGCTCCTCGGATCGCGGCGGCGACGCGGACGGCGTCCGCCGTCGGCGGCACGTCATGTACCCGGACCGCCCACGCTCCCCGGTCGGCGGCGAGCGCCGAGATCGCGGCCGTGGCCGCGTCCCGTCCGGCGGCCGGGCGTGGGTTGCCCTCACCGTCGGCCAGCAGCTTGCCCAGGAACCCCTTGCGTGACGCCGCCACGAGGACGGGACGGCCCAGGGCGAGCAGCCGGTCGAGCCCGGCGAGCAGCTGCCAGTTGTGCTCGGCCGTCTTGGCGAAGCCCAGGCCGGGATCCAGAACGGTCCGCTCCGGATCGATGCCGGCGGCGACGACCTCGTCGAGGCGGCGGCGGAGTTCGTCGGCGACCTGCGCGGCGGTGCCGCGCGGATCGTCGTACACGGCGCGGGACTGCATGTCGACGCTCTGCCCCCGCCAGTGCATCACCACGAACGGCGCCCCGGTCTCGGCGACCACCCGCAGCATGGCGGGGTCCGCGAGGCCGCCGCTGACGTCGTTGACCAGGCGGGCGCCGCTCTCCAGGGCGGCGGAGGCGACACGGGCGCGCATGGTGTCCACGCTGAGCACGGCGCCGGCGGCGGCCAGCTCCCGCACCACCGGCAGCACCCGGCGCAGCTCCTCCGCCTCGGACACCCGGGAGGCTCCGGGGCGGGTGGACTCCCCGCCGACGTCGATCAGGTCGGCGCCCTGCTCCAGCAGTTCCAGGCCGTGGGCTACGGCGGCGTCGGTGTCGAACCACCGGCCGCCGTCGGAGAAGGAGTCGGGGGTGACGTTCACCACGCCCATGACAGCGCACCGGCCGTACTCGGGGAGTCCGACCACGTGCCCGGGGCGGGGGTGCGGGCGGGCCTCCGGCGCCGTGCCGGCGGCCTGGCCGTGTTCGACGCCGGGGTGGCCGGAGGCAGGGCCGTGACCTGCCTGGTTGTCGGCCGGGACCCCGGCCCACGCCGCGGGGCGCGCCTGGACCGGGGCGCCGTGCGGATCGGCGGTGACTGTCATGACATCCAGACTAGTGCCGTAGGGATTCAGGGCTGCTCGACGCCTACCCGGTCCCCATCCGGCCATCCTTCCCGCGCTCCGGACACGGCCGCCGGCGGCCACCGCCGGGGCGGGGGTGGGCCGGGAGCGGGCGGGGGGCCGCCGGGGATGGGCCGGGAGCGGGCGGGCAACGCCCGGTAGGGGGCCTCGGGTGGGCCCCCTGATTCCAGGATCCCAGGAGGGCGGGGTGGGCGGACAGTCCCCTTCCCCAGCCTGTGGACAACTCCTGCGGGCGGAAGCCCGGAAAGCGCGGGAAGCCTTCGGGCCCGGCCGGGGTGGCCGGGCCCGAAGGCTTCTCACTGTGTGGTGCCGGGTCCCACTGGTGCGCCGGCGTGCCGCCGGGAGGCGGCGCGGGCGGTCAGCCGCGGAGCAGGCTCATCGCCTCGGCGCGGGTCACCGCGTCGCGCAGCTGTCCGCGCACCGCCGAGGTGGCCGTCTTGGCCCCCGGCTTGCGGATGCCCCGCATCGACATGCACAGGTGCTCGCACTCCACCACGACGATCACGCCGCGCGGCTGGAGTATTCGCATCAGGGCGTCCGCCACCTGCGAAGTGAGACGTTCCTGCACCTGGGGGCGCCGGGCGTAGACCTCGACCAGCCGGGCCAGCTTGGACAGGCCGGTGATCCGGCCGTCCGTCGCCGGGATGTACCCCACGTGGGCGACACCGTGGAACGGCACCAGGTGGTGCTCGCACACGCTGTACACCTCGATGTCCTTGACCAGCACCATCTCGTCGTGGCCGAGGTCGAAGGTGGTGGTCAGGACCTCCTCGGGGTCCTGACGCAGCCCGGCGAACATCTCCTGGTAGGCGCGCGCCACGCGCGCCGGCGTGTCCCGGAGCCCATCGCGGTCGGGGTCCTCCCCGACCGCGATGAGCAGTTCACGCACGGCCCGCGCGGCGCGGTCGAAGTCGAACTCGCCGACCGCTCGTCCACGGTGGGTGATCGGCTCGTTCTGGGGCTCGGTCAGCGTGACCGGATCGGTCATGTGGTTGGACTCAGCCTTCCGGACGTTCCTCCGGCAGCCGCGGCAGCTGCACGGTCTCCGAGATCGCGCTCGTGTCCCCGATGCCGTTCCCGCTGACGGGCCCGACGCCGTTGCCGGTGCCCGCGCCGTTCGCGGAGGCGCCGTTGGTCGATCCGTTGGCCGAACCGTTGGACGATCCGCTCGCCGTCGCGGTGCCGCCGACGCCACCGGTGGTGGCCGCCGCCGGAGCCAGCTCCTTGGGCGACATCACCGGGGGACGGGTGGACGGCTGGCGCCGCGCCGACCCCGTCCAGGCCGGACGCGCCGGGCGCTTGACGATGGGAGCGAAGATCTCGGCGATCTCGTTCTTGTTCAGCGTCTCCTTCTCCAGGAGCGCGAGAACCAGGTTATCCAGGACGTCGCGGTTCTCGACGAGGATCTCCCACGCCTCGTTGTGGGCGACCTCGATGAGCTTCTTGACCTCCTCGTCCACCAGGGCCGCGACCGACTCGGAGTAGTCCCGCTGGTGACCAAGCTCACGCCCGAGGAACGGCTCGCCGTCCGAGGAGCCGAGCTTGATCGCGCCGAGGCGCTCGGTCATGCCGTACTGGGTGACCATCGCCCGGGCCACGCTGGTGGCCTTCTCGATGTCGTTGGCCGCGCCGGTGGTCGGGTCGTGGAAGACCAGTTCCTCGGCCGCCCGGCCGCCCAGCATGTAGGCGAGCTGGTCGAGCATCTCGTTGCGGGTGGTGGAGTACTTGTCCTCGTCCGGCAGCACCATCGTGTAGCCCAGGGCACGGCCCCGGGACAGGATGGTGATCTTGTGCACCGGGTCGCTGTTCGGAGAGGCCGCCGCGACCAGGGCGTGTCCGCCCTCGTGGTACGCGGTGATCTTCTTCTCCTTGTCGCTCATGATCCGGGTGCGCTTCTGCGGGCCGGCGACCACGCGGTCGATGGCCTCGTCCAGCACCTTGTTGTCGATGAGCTTCTTGTCCCCGCGGGCGGTCAGCAGCGCCGCCTCGTTGAGCACGTTGGCCAGGTCGGCACCGGTGAAGCCGGGGGTGCGCCGGGCGACGGCCATCAGGTCGACGTCCGGGTCGATCGGCTTGCCCTTCTGGTGCACCTGCAGGATCTGCAGACGGCCCTGGAGGTCGGGGCGCTCCACCGCGATCTGCCGGTCGAAGCGGCCCGGGCGCAGCAGCGCCGGGTCCAGGATGTCCGGCCGGTTGGTGGCCGCGATCAGGATCACGCCGCCCTTGACGTCGAAGCCGTCCATCTCGACGAGCAGCTGGTTCAGGGTCTGCTCGCGCTCGTCGTGGCCGCCGCCCATGCCGGCGCCGCGGTGCCGGCCGACGGCGTCGATCTCGTCCACGAAGACGATCGCCGGGGCGTTCGCCTTGGCCTGCTCGAACAGGTCGCGGACCCGGGAGGCGCCGACACCGACGAACATCTCGACGAAGTCGGAACCGGAGATCGAGTAGAACGGCACCCCGGCCTCGCCGGCCACGGCGCGGGCCAGCAGGGTCTTGCCGGTGCCGGGCGGGCCGTAGAGCAGAACGCCCTTGGGGATCTTGGCGCCGACGGCCTGGAACTTCGCCGGCTCCTGGAGGAACTCCTTGATCTCCTGGAGCTCCTCGACGGCCTCGTCGGCCCCGGCCACGTCGGCGAACGTCGTCTTCGGGGTGTCCTTGGTGATCAGCTTGGCCTTGGACCGCCCGAAGTTCATCACCCGGGAGCCGCCGCCCTGCATCTGGTTCATCAGGAACAGGAAGACGACCACGATGAGCACGAAGGGCAGCAGGGACAGCAGGATCGAGACGAAGGCGTTCTGCTCCGTCTCGCTGACCGTGTAGGAACCTTCGAGGTCGCCGCTGTCGTAGCGGGACTGGAGCATCTTGGCGATGTCCACGCCCTGGCTGTCGATGTACGACGCCTGGACCCGGTCCTCGCCGTCGATCTCCTGGCCGTCCTTGAGCTCGACCTTGATCATCTGGTCGTTGCCCGTGGTGAGCTCGGCCTGCTGGACCTGCCCCTGTGTGATCGCCGCGATGACCTTGCCGGTGTCGACCGTCTGGTAGCCGCCCGAACTGGAGACGACCTGCATCAGTACGATCACGGCGAGGACGGCCAGCACGATCCACATGACCGGTGTACGGAAGAAGCGCTTCACGTCCATCCATGCGGGGCGGCTGCGCCCCGTCCCTCCTGCCAGATTGAGGCACCTGGCGACGTTCCCGTCGCCGGCGCGTCCACTTGTGCCCGGGTTCCCCCGGCCCCGACCCACCCGGATCGGCTCCTCCGAACCGCGGCGGAGACCGACGATCGGCGGGCCGTACCGAACCATTGTCACCCGGAACCGGGTGGAAGCGGCAACGGTCCCGATCCGGACGGGTTCGAGCAGCTCAACGAAGGAGCGTGCGGAGCGGTTCCCGCCGCCCCTCCCGCCGTGGCCGGGTGCGGCCCGCCGCCCCACGGCGCGGCCGTGGGGCGGCGGGCGGGACGGCGCCGGGTTCAGCCGCCGTAGACGTGCGGGGCGAGCGTGCCGACGAACGGCAGGTTGCGGTACCGCTCCGCGTAGTCGAGGCCGTAGCCGACCACGAACTCGTTCGGGATGTCGAAGCCCACGTACTTGACCTCGATGTTCACCTGCGCCGCCTCCGGCTTGCGCAGCAGCGTGGCCACCTCCAGGGAGGCCGGGCCGCGCGAGCCGAGGTTGCTCAGCAGCCAGGAGAGGGTCAGCCCGGAGTCGATGATGTCCTCGACCACGAGCACGTCGCGGCCCGCGATGTCAACGTCGAGGTCCTTGAGGATCCTCACCACACCGGAGGACTTCGTTCCGGAGCCGTAGGAGGAGACCGCCATCCAGTCCATGGTCACCGGCGAGTGCAGCACCCGCGCCAGGTCCGCCATGACCATCACGGCACCCTTGAGCACGCCGATGAGGAGCAGATCACGCCCCGCGTAGTCCTGGTCGATGCGCTCGCCGAGCTCCCGCAGTTTCGCGGAGATCTCGTCCTGCGTGATGAGCACCTTGGCGAGATCGGCGCCCATGTCCTTGTCGTCCACCCGCAGCTGTCCCAATCGTGTCGTCCGGCTGACGAGCCATGACGGCCGGTCCGGAGCCGGTTTGCCTACCGGAAGACCAGCGTGCCACACGTCCGGACGACGCTGACGCCGCCCGGCAGGTGCAGCGGGCCCTGACCGCGCCAGGCGGTCACCAGCCGGTCGACCTGCTCGATGTGCCGGGCGAACAGCTCGCCGCCGGGGCTCCCGGCGTCCAGGGCGGCACGGCGCAGCACCCGGCGGCGGACGGCGGCGGGCAGTTCGGCCAGCACGTCGGCGCGGAAGGCGTTCGGGGGCGCGGGGGTCGCGCCGGCGGTCTCGGCGGGGGCCTGGGCGGCCTCGGCGGGGGTGTGAGAGCTCTCACCGGCGGCCTGCGGGGCCCCGGCGGCCTGCGGGGCGCCGCTGGCCTGCGGGGCGGCGGTGGCGCGGGGGGCGCCGGCGGTGTGCGGGGCGCCGTGGGGGCGGTGGGGCGCGGCCTCGGGCGCGGGGAGCGGGACGCGGGCGCGGGCGGCGGCCTCGGCGGCCCAGGCGTCCAGTGCGTCGGCGTCGTCGCGGAAGAGTCGGGCGGTGCGGGCCAGGGCCTCGGTGACGCCCTTGCCGAGGGCCTTCTCCAGCACCGGCAGCACGTCGTTGCGGACCCGGACCCGGGTGTAGGCGGCGTCGGCGTTGTGCGGGTCCTCCCACACGGCGAGGCCCTGCACCAGGCAGGCCTGGCGGGTGGTGGTGCGGTCCAGGTCGAGGAAGGGGCGGCGGTAGCGGCCGCGGACGGGCGGCATCCCGGCCAGCGAGCGGGCGCCGGAGCCGCGGGCGAGGCCGAGCAGCACGGTCTCCGCCTGGTCGTCGCGGGTGTGGCCGAGCAGGACGGCGGCGGCGCCGTGGTGCTCGGCGGCGGCGTCCAGGGCCTGGTAGCGGGCGGTGCGGGCGGCGGCCTCCGGGCCGCCGCGGCTGCCCACCCGGACCCCGAGGGCGTCCACCGGGTCGAGGCCGAGGGCGCGCAGTCTGGCGGCCACCTCCAGCGCGCGGGCCGTGGAGCCGGCCTGCAGGCCGTGGTCGACGGTGACGGCGCCGGCGCGCCAGGTCGCCTTGGGGGCCTCGAAGGCGACCGCCGAGGCGAGCGCCATGGAATCGGCGCCGCCGCTGCACGCGACCAGCACCAGGTCGTCGGGGGCGAGGTCGGCGAGCGCTCGCCGGACCGCCAGGCGTATCGATGCCACCGCCGGGTGTGGACCCATGACCCACCACTCCTTAACGCTGCTCCGGGCGCCGGTGGCGGCTTCCGCCGGGCTGCGCACCGGACGGGAGACGTCCCCGGCACGATTCCTACGATCGCGCACGCACACCGGGCAGCGGAACCGGGGCGTGGAACCGGTCACGGCCGGACGGGCCGCCGGCCGACGGGCGAACCGGCCGCGTGGGGCGTCCGGCGTGGCGCGGGGCCGGGGTCCGGGGCGGGCCCGCGGCCGATGCGATGCCACGGTGGGGCGACAGCCCGATGGTGACAGACCACGGCCGCCACCCTGGGTGACGCGCGCACTACCGGATCGATCATCGCCCGTTCGGGTGAGCGTTCCGCTCGGAAGCGATCGTTCCGGTTCGCCCGGATGGCGATCAGTGATCCGCGCCCGGTTCCCTCCCCTGGTCGCCCTCGGGGTCGGGGCCGCGGTCGGCGGCGTCCGGCGCCGACTCCGGCCGGGACTTCGCGCCCCAGGCGCCGCCGGAGTGCACCCGGTCCACCCAGGCCTGCGGGGTGTGGATCTCGGCGCGGGTCGGCAGGGTGTTGGGGGAGGTCCACACCCGGTTGAAGCCCTCCATGCCGACCCGCTCCACGACGGTGCGGACGAACCGCTCGCCCTCCTGGTACTGCCGCAGCTTGGCGTCCAGGCCGAGCACCCGGCGCAGCACCTGGTCGAGTCGGCCGGCCCCGCGCTCCCGGCGGCGGGTGAACTTCTCCCGGATCTCCCGCACCGAGGGCACGACGTCCGGGCCCACCCCGTCCATGACGTAGTCGGCGTGGCCCTCCAGCAGCGACATCACGGCGGTCAGCCGTTGCAGGATCTCCCGCTGCACCGGGGTCTGCACCAGGTCGGCCAGCGTGGGCGCCTCCTCGCCGGCGTCGGGTTCGGCGGGCTCGGGGCGCTCCCGGTCCCGCAGCGCGCGCAGCCGCCCCTGCACGCCGCCGCCGGACTGCACCGCCTCGCGCAGCCGGCCGAACATGGTGCCCGGGTCCATCTCGGTCTCCGCCAGGAAGGCGCGGATCTCGCCCTCCAGGTGGTCGCGGAGCCACGGGACGGCGGTGAACTGGGTGCGGTGGGTCTCCTCGTGCAGGCACACCCACAGCCGGAAGTCGTGCGGGTCGACCTCCAGGTCACGCTCCACCTGGACGATGTTCGGGGCGACCAGCAGCAGCCGCCCGGGCACGGACGGGCCGAGCGGGGAGAACGTCTCGAACTGGCCCAGCACCCGGGAGGAGAGCACGGCCAGCAGGGTGCCGACCTCCACACCGGTGATCTTGCTGCCGACGCCGGCCAGCGCCTCGGCCGCCGGGCCGGCGCCGCGCCGCTCGCGCAGCTTCTCGGTGAGCGGGCTGAGCACGGCGGCGAAGCCGGCGGCGTTGGCCCGCACCCAGCCCGGGCGGTCCACGACCAGCACCGGGCCGCCGTCGACCTCCGGCTCCGGGAGGGTGAGGCGGGTGAAGGACCGCACGGGCTCGACGGAGGCGGCGGCGTGCCGGCGCAGCTCCGCCACGACGGCTCGCGCCTCATCCCTCCCGATGTCCGGGCCGGGGCGCACCAGCCGCGTCGCCGTCGCGACGGCGACGTTCCAGTCGACCATGGTGTCGGCTTCACTCGTCATGCGTTCACCTTAGTTCGCGCGGGCGCCTTTGGGTCCGGCTGGCCGGATCACCTCCGTCCGCGCGGGGTTCGGGCACCGGACGGGGCCCGTGCCGCCGGCCCGGCGGGCTACGCCGGCGGGCTCGGCGGTGGCGGCGGGCTCGGCGGTGGCGGCATGGGCGGCGAGGTCGGCCGGGTCGGCGCGGGGGAGGCGCCCACGCCGCGCAGCAGGGTGTCGACGACCAGGGTGGCGAGCAGGTCGGTGTCGCCGTCGCGGTCCTCGGCCGCCTCGTGGATGAGCGCGTAGTAGACCCGGCGGACCCAGTCGACGTCCGCGTCGGCGCGCAGCACGCCGTCCTGGCGGGCCCGCAGGAACATCCGCTCGCAGGAGTCGCGGACCTCGGCGTGGATGCGTTCCACCTCGGCGTCGGTGGACGGCATGCGGCTCATCGCGAAGCTCCAGCTGATCTTGACCCGGAGCACGTTGGCGGTGACCTGGTACAGCGCGACCAGCGGCGGGGCGTTCTCGGGCGCCGCGGAGCGCACGGCCTCGTGGAACCGCCGGGCGGCCCACAGGGCCATGGCGTCGACCAGCGCCTCACGGGTGGCGAAGCGGCGGTGGACGGTCGTCCTGGCGACCCCGGCGGCCTCGGCGATCCGCTCCATGGTGGCCGTGGGGTCCCGGCTGAGCACCCGCTCGGCCGCCTCCAGGATCGTGCGCACCGTGCGTTCGGCGTCCGCCCGCAGGGGGCGTCCGCCGAGCGTCGTCCGTCGCTGCTCACTCACCACGGCTCTCCCCTCGCGCGACGGCGCCGCCGGCGCTCGCCAGGGAGAGGTTACCGCGCCACTCCTCGGCTACTTGCAACATCGATGTTGCAGGTTCTAGCTTACTTGCATCACTGGCGACGCATCTTTCGTCGTCCTGATCGAGGGGTGGACATCCATGCGGACCCAACTGACCGGCAAGACCGCCGTGGTGACCGGAGCCAGCCGGGGAATCGGGCTGGCGATCGTCGAGCAGCTCGCCGCCGAGGGCGTGCGGGTGGTGGCCGGGGCGCGCACGCCCTCGCCCGAACTGACCGGGGCCGCCGCGCTCGCCGTCCCGGTCGACCTGTCCACGGCCGAGGGGCCGGCGCGGCTGGTCGAGGCGGCGCTCGGCGAACTCGGCGAGATCGACATCCTGGTCAACAACGTCGGCGGCGGGGACGGCGGCGAGGGGCAGACCGGCGGCTTCGCCGGCTTCACCGACGAGCAGTGGCGGGCGGCCTTCGAACTGAACTTCTTCAGCGCCACCCGCCTCACCCGCGCCGCGCTGCCCAGCCTGCTGCGCCGCCGCGGCGCCATCGTGAACGTGTCCTCCAACGGCGCGCGCATGCCGCACGCGGGGCCGGTCCCGTACACCACCGCCAAGGCGGCGCTGACCGCGTTCGGCAAGGCCCTCGCCGAGGAGCTCGGCCCGCACGGCGTGCGGGTCAACACGGTCTCGCCCGGCCCGGTGCGCACCGCCCTGTGGGAGGACCCGAACGGCTACGGCGCCGAACTCGCCCGGTCCATGGGGCTGCCCCACCCGGACCTCCTGGCCGGACTGCCCGCCGCGACCGGCATGCTGACCGGCCGCCTGGTCGAGCCGGCCGAGGTCGCCGCCCTGGTCACCTACCTGGCCTCACCACTGGCGGGCAGCGTCACCGGCGCCGACCACCTGATCGACGGCGGCGCCACCAAGACCGTCTGAGCCGCCGCCGCGGGGTCGGCCGGCCGCGGCGTGCCGGCCGGCCGCAGTGGGAACGGCCGGCCGCGGGGCGCTCAGCCGCAGCCGCACTCGGCCAGCACGCCGGCCATGGCGTCCAGGGACGCGCGGGCGGCGACCGCGTCGGGGCTGTCGTTGGAGAGGAAGGCGAACGCGAGCAGCCCGCCGTCCGCGTCCACCACCAGCCCGGCCAGCGTGTTCACGCCGGTCAGCGAGCCGGTCTTGGCGCGCACCAGTCCGGCCGCGTCCGCGCCGGCGTCCCCGGCGTCCGGCCGGTAGCGGCCGTCCAGGGTGCCGGTGAAGCCGGCCACCGGCAGGCCGGTGAGGGCCGGGCGCAGCTCCGGGTGCTCCGGGGAGGCCGCCAGCGCGAGCGCCTGGACCAGCAGCTGCGCGGGGATGCGGTTGGCCCGGTCCAGGCCGCTGCCGTCGGCGAACTCCGCCCGGCCGATGTCCAGCCCGGCGTGGGTGAGCACGTCCGCGACGGCCTGCGCCGCCCCCTCGAAGGAGGCCGGACGCTGCTCCACGATGGCCACCTGCCGGACCAGCGCCTCGGCCAGGTCGTTGTCGCTCTCGGTGAGCATCCGCTCGACGAGCGTGGCGACCGGCTCGGAGCGCACCTCGGCCAGCACCGGGCCGGCCGGCTCCCGCTCCCCGGCGGAGTCCGACGAGCCGGCCGCGTCCGAGTCGGCGGAGCCGGCCGCCCCTCCCCCGGGCGCCGGGGCGGCGGGGGCGGAGGGGGTGCCGGGCACGAGGGAGGGCCCGCCCGGGGCGGCGGCGTCCAGCGGCGGGGAGTCCAGCGGGGCCTCGTCGGTGATGCCGAGCGAGGCGCCGCCGTCCGGCAGCCCGGCGAGGTCGCCGCGCGCCTGCGGGCCGGCCCGCAGGGTGTCGACCGACGCCTCCGCGTCGGCGCCGGTGCCGCCGGCGGCCTCGGCGGAGCCGTCGCCGCCCCGGCCGGCGTCGCCGCGGGTGCTGACGGAGGGCGCCGGGACGGGCGTGGGCAGCAGTTCCTCCGGCACGGTCACCGACTCCACCTCGCCCTCCACGGTGATGCCACAGGCCGCCAGCATGTCGGCGAACAGCCGCGCGGCGTCGACCTCCGGGTTCACCACCCGGGGCGCGTTCCGGGTGGTGGTCGGGTCCTCGCGGCCCTCGTCGACCATCAGGGGGACGGTCTTGGCGATGTTCTCGTTGACCCCGATCGGGTGGCGCTGCGGACCCTCGTAGCGGGAGGTGTCGTAGCCGACCCGCACGCTGTCCACCCCCTCGGCCCGCAGCGCCAGCGCCGTCCGGGCCGCCAGGTCGGCCAGCCGGGCGGGGCCGGTGCCGCCGGCCGGACCGGAGGCGCCGGTCCCGGTGGCCGCGTCGCCCGCGGCGCGCAGCCGGTCGAAGGTCTCCCGGGCCGCCTCCGGCCCGCCCTCGCCGGTGAGCAGCGGGTCCCCGCCGCCGACCAGCACGATCCGGCCGTCGTCGGCGCGCACCACGCGGGTGGCGATGCCCTGCCCGCCGTCCAGCCGGCTCAGCGCGGCCACGGCGGTGAGGATCTTGTTGGTGGAGGCCGGCACCGACGGGTCGGAGGCGTCCAGCTGGTAGATCAGCTCCCCGGTCAGCGCGTCCGCCACGGCCACCGACACCGAGCCGAGGGAGCGGTCGGTGAGCAGCGGCGCGAGCGCCTGCCGGAGGCCGTCGGAGGTGGGCAGCCGCGCGCCCGCCCCCTCGTCGGCCGCGACGGGCGGCGCCTGGCCGCCGACGACCAGGCCGCCCTCGCCGATGACCGGCTGGAGCACCGACAGCCCCGCGCCCAGTTCCGGCAGCCCGCCGGCCGTGCCGGCGCCGCCCGGGGCCTCGCCGGCGGTCCCGGCCGCGTCGTCGCGGTCACAGGCGGCCCCGGTCAGCAGGACGGGGAGCAGCAGCGCTGTCGCCAGCGTCCTGCGCACGCGTGCCCGTCCCGCCCCGCCTCGCTCCACCGTTCTTCTCCGTCCTGCCCGTCGCTGGTTTATGACGGTGTGACTCTCTCATGCGGCGGGGGACGCCGAACGCCGGCATGGGCCAGGCGGCCGAACCCGCGACGGGGTCGGAACCGGACCGCGATCCGGCCGCGATCCGAGCACGTTCCCGGCGCGATCCGGCCGCGGTCCGGCGGGATCCGCCGGCCGGGGACCGGCCGGCGGATCCCGGGCCGCCCGGTCCGGTCTGCCCGAGGGGCGGCCGATGGGGGACACTGTTGGTCGCCAAGCAGCCGGCCCAGCGCCGACCGGGGCAGGGCATCCCAGAAGCAGCCATGGAGGAAGAACAGTGGAGTTCGACGTCACGGTCGAGATCCCGCGCGGTCAGCGCAACAAGTACGAGGTGGACCACGCCACCGGCCGGGTCCGGCTGGACCGCCGGCTGTTCACCGCCTTCGGTTACCCGACCGACTACGGCTACATCGAGGACACCCTGGGCGAGGACGGCGACCCGCTGGACGCCATGGTGCTGCTGGAGGAGCCGGTCTACCCGGGCGTCCTGGTGGAGTCGCGCCCGGTCGGCATGTTCCGGATGACGGACGAGGCCGGCGGCGACGACAAGGTGCTGTGCGTGCAGGCCGGTGACCCGCGGATGGACCACATCCAGGACATCAAGGACGTGCCGCAGCACGTGCTGGACGAGATCCAGCACTTCTTCGAGCACTACAAGGACATCGAGCCGGGCAAGTCGGTCGAGCCGGGCGCCACCTGGGTCGGCCGCGAGGAGGCGGAGCGCGTGATCGAGGCCGCCATCGCCCGTCTGAAGGAGTCCGGCGGCCACTGAGCCCGCCATCCCGGCCCCGGCCACCGCGCCCGGGCCCCAGGGCCCCGGCCACCGCGCCCGGGCTGGCGGGTCCGGGCTAGCGGGTCCGGAAGGGCCCGGATCCCCTCGGCCGCCGCACCCGCACCGTCCGCGCGGTGCGGCGGCCGGCCCGCACCGCCCGCCGGCGGGCCGCCGCCGTGGCGCGGCGCGCCGCCAGGCGGGCGGTCCACGGCTCCGCCCGCCGCTCCTCCTCCTCGGCGGCCAGCACCGCCGCCGTCACCGGACCGGGCGCCGGCACACCGTCGGCCTCCCCCCGCGCCGCCGCACGGCGCCCCGGCACGGGCAGCGCCGGCGTCGGCGCGCCCGCGATCAGGTCGAAGAACCGCTGCTTCAACCGGTCCAGCCGCCGGTGCAGCCGCGCCTCGCGCCGCCGGGCACGCGCCATCCGGCGGGCCCGACCGGTGTACCGCCAGCGCGCCCACGGACTGGACGGCAGCGCCAGCCGGACCGCCCCCACCAGGCAGAGCGGCGGCAGCATGATCCCCAGCAGGCCGGTCCAGATCTTCCCCTTCAGCAGGGTCACCACCACCAGCACCAGGTTCGCGCACAGCACGGCGGTCACCCCCAGCGGCGACCCGCCGAGCTCGTAGAACCCCACCGGCGGGCCGATCACCAGCAGCAGGCCGGTCAGCAGTATGCCGAGGATCACCGCGTCCACCGACTTGCGGCCCTGCTCGCTCCAGTAGACGTCCTCCAGGTGCAGGATCAGCGCGAACTCGTCCAGCACCAGCCCGCACCCCACCCCGAACAGGAAGCCCAGCAGGCTGCGCCAGCCGTCGGCCGCCGCGGGGATGGTGAAGCTGCCGATCCCGGCCACCAGCCAGAAGAAGATGCCGAACACCATGTGGTGGATGTGCAGCCCACCAGGCGTGATGTTGCCGGGCCACCAGCGCACGCCGTGCCGGATCAGCCGCACGCTCAGCCGGATGAACGCGAAGGAGAGGATGAAGCCGACCAGCAGCAGGAACAGCGGCTCCTTGCCCGGCTCCACGATGAGCACCCGGTACTCCCGCACCAGCGTCCCGAACAGGCCCGGCGCGCCCGAGGCCCCGGGCTCGCCCGAGGCCGCCGTCACCACCTGCACGGACACGCTCTCCACCATCCGTGGAGTCTCTCAGAAGCCCCGCGTGCGCTTCGCCGCCTGACGCTGCTCCCGGTCGCCGGCACCCGGCACCCGCAGGAACAGCCGCGCCATCTCACCGCCCAGGTTCACGCCCACCGCCAGCGCCAGGGCCAGCGAGGCCGCCCGGGTCAGCGACACCCAGCCGTCGTCCACGTGGCCGTTGGCGAAGGACAGCAGCCCCAGGTAGGTGGCGCTACCCGGCAGCAGCGGACCGATCGCCGGGATCACGTACGGCAGCGCGGAGGCGTAGCGGTACCGGGACAGCAGCTGCGCGAACAGGCCGACCAGGCCGGCCGCCACCGCCGTGGCGATCACCGGGCTGACGCCCGCCTGGTAGGTGAGCGTGCCGTAGACCGTCCAGCCGATGCCGCCGTTGACCATCGCCGGCAGCAGCGAGCGCCGCTGCGCCTGGAGCATCACGGAGAAGGCCAGGGTGAGCACCATCGCCGACGCCAGCTGCGGCACCGGCTCGTTGGCCGGACGGAACCCCTCGTCGGCGTTGAGCTGCACGCCCCAGCGCACGCCGGCGTACAGCACCCCGCCGACGCCGCAGACGATGCCCACCACCAGGTACATCACCTCCAGCAGGCGGGCCGAGGCGGTGATGTAGAAGCCGGTCAGGCCGTCCTGCACCGCGGCCACCAGCGCCCGCCCGGGGATCAGGGCGAACAGGCCGCCGGTGATCACGGCGGAGGCCCGCACCTCGACGTCCCACAGGTCCAGCAGGACGCCGGTGAACGCGGCCGGGGTCGCGGCGACCACGAACTGGTAGAACTCCGGCAGCCCGCGCCGGGCCAGCAGCCAGGCCAGCCGGTCACCGAGCACGGCCGCCACGAAGGCCGCGCTGAACACCTGCCAGCCACCGCCCACCAGCACCGAGGCGGCGCCGGCCAGGGTGCCGCTGGCCAGGGCGATCAGCCAGCCGGGGTAGGGGTGGCGGTTGCGGCGGATCTCGGCGAGCCGGCCGTACGCCTCCTCCACGGTGGTGTCCTCGGCGGTGATGTCGTCCACCAGCCGGTAGACGGCGGCCAGCCGGGTGTAGTCGGAGCCCCGGCGGCGCACCACCCGCTCCGCGGTGACCGGGCTGTCCACCAGCGAGGGCTGGTAGGAGATGGTCAGCAGGGTGAAGGTGACGTTCGGCTCGCAGCGGTCCAGCCCGTAGGCCCGGGTGACGCCCAGCATCGCCGCCTCCACGTCCTCGGCCGACTCGCCGCTGGACAGCAGCAGTTCGCCGATGCGCAGGGCGAGGTCCAGCACGCGCGGGACGGAGGCGGTGTGCTCCACCCGGGCCGGCGGCTCGTACGCCGGGCGCTCGTACAGCGGCGTCCGCAGCAGCATCCGCATCCGGTCCTGCCACGGCTGGGAGACGGCGCCGGGGGCGCCCGGCGCGCCCGGCGCCATGCCGTAGGGCGCGAGCGGGACGCCGCCCGCGGGCGTCAGGACGACCGGATGGCCGCCGGTGGTGGCCACGATCGGCGTGCCGCCGGTCGTGGTGGTGAGGGTGATCGGTGTCCCACCGCTCTCCTCGCCGGCCGGCGGGCGCGCCGGCTGCTGGAGGCCGCCGCCGATTGGCGGGTGGGCCTGGGTGGCCGCCGGGCTCATCGGCGAGACCACCGAAGGGCTGAAGGAGGGGGTGACCGCGGGTGCGGCGGGTGTGGCGGGTGTGGCGGGTGTGGCGGCGGGCTCGGCCCCGGTCTCCGGTTCCCCCTCCGACCCGGTTGCCGTCCCGCTCTTCGCCTCGGCCTTCGGCTCGGTCGCCGCCCCGGCCTTCGGCTCGGCCGGCGGGCGCTCCGCGACGACATCGGCGGACCGCTCCGGCACCGGCGCCAGGTCCTCACCCATGCCGTCGGACTGCTCCAGCAGCCGTATGACCGGCCATCCGGGCCGGTCCGCCGCCTCCCCCTCCCTCGCCTCCGCCGCGCCGGGCTTCGGCACCTCGGGCAGTGGCGTGCCGGCGGGCGGCGCGCTGGGGACGGTGGGCCGGGGAGTGCCGTGGAACTCCGTGCCCCACTCGGCGTCGAGCTCGGCCTCCACCTCGGCGTGCAGCGCCTCCCGGGCGGCACGGCTGGGCAGCACCGGCAGCTCAGCCACCTCGTCCGGCTCCCACGCCTCTGACTCGGTCACCTCGGCTCCTCGACCACCCTGCTGGTTCGGCTGTGCGCCCGTCGTGCCCGTCCCGGAGTCCTTCCGGAGTCCTTCCGGCGTACTGCCGGCGTCCGGGGCCAGGGATACGGCTTCCCCGGCGCGGAACGACGGCAACCTTCGGGAACGCTCCGAACGCCTCGGAACGAATCGGTCCATACGGGGGCAACCGAACGGTAGTACGCACGATACCCGGCCGTCTCGGGCCGACGGCGCGGCGAGCGACCGTGGAAACGCACCGGCCCCCGCCCTCCGACCGGTCATCGGCGCGGGGAGGGCGGGGGCCGGCGTTCCGGCGTGCGGGGGCTACCGCTCCTGGCCGCCGCCCGGAGGCCGGCGGATGAAGAGCTGCTGGGTCTCGTCCGGCGCCGGACCGGGCGCCACCGCCGGAGCGGGAGCGTGTCCCGCACCGGCGACCGGCCCGGGCACCTCCTCGGGGGAGATCCGCCGCAGCTGCATGGTCTCGTCCGGGGCGCCCTGGGCCCGGTGCCCCGGGGAGTGGGGCGCCGGCGCGTGGTGGCCGGCGAGGGCGTGGCCGCCGTCGTACGGGCGCCCCGGGGCCTGCCCGCGTCCCGCGCCGGCCGGCCCCGGGTGGATGCCGAGCACGGCCGTGCGGTCGTCCAGCGGCGCTCCGGCTGCGACGGCCGGGCCCGGGGCGGGCCGGGGCTCCGGGCGTCCGGCGCCGCGCCGGGCGCGCAGGAACTCGATGACGACCGGCACGACGGAGAGGAACACGATGCCGATCAGCATCGCCTCGATGTTCTCCCGGACGAAGGCGATCTGGCCGAGGAAGTAGCCGAGGGTCGTCACCCCGCCGCCCCACAGCACACCACCCACGACGTTGTAGACCACGAAGGTGCGGTAGTTCATCTGGCTGACGCCGGCGATGATCGGCGTGAAGGTGCGCACGATCGGCACGAAGCGGGCCAGCACGATGGCCTTGGGCCCGTGCCGTTCGAAGAACTCGTTGGCCTTGGTGACGTTCTCCTGCTTGAACAACCGGGAGTCCGGGCGCCGGAACAGCGCCGGCCCCACGCGACGGCCGAAGAGGTAGCCGACCTGGTCCCCGGCGACGGCCGCGGCCATGATGGCCAGGCAGACGACCCACAGCGGGTACGGGACGTACTCACCGTCGGCGGTGAGCAGCCCCGCGGTGAACAGCAGCGAGTCACCGGGCAGGAAGAAGCCGATGAGCAGGCCTGACTCGGCGAAGACGATCGCGAGGATCATCAGCAGGCCGCCGTTCGCGATCAGCGTGTCGGGATCCAGGAAGCTGGGGCCCAGGGCGAGGGAGTACACGGGGGGCGGCTCCTGCCGGAGGGAGGGGATGGCGCGGTACCACGCTACTCGACGACCCGCGCGCGGCCGGGGCTCCTCGGGCCCCCGTCACCCGCCCCGGGGATTGGCGGGTGGTGCGGCGTGTCGTGTAGTCTCTTCCTCGCTCGCCCCAATAGCTCAGTCGGCAGAGCGTCTCCATGGTAAGGAGAAGGTCTACGGTTCGATTCCGTATTGGGGCTCCGGCATCGAGGGGCGGCGTACCACCGGGTACGCCGCCCCTCGCGCATGCCCGCACGCGCCCGCCCGGCGCCGCCGGCCCGCCTCGCCGCCGCCTCTCGCGCCAATCGTGACGACAATAGAACGAGCCGACGAGTAATATCTGCAACCTGCGCCAAACGGGTCAAATGTGACGAATGGTGCGACACGCTGTCCTATTCGCCGTTTATGGGCAGGTCGTACTCGAAATACTTCCGGCACGTGCAGTCAAGGCGTAAGGAGTACGCACGTGCGAAAGACCCACAGGACCGCGGTAATCGCCACCGCCGCAGCGGCGCTGGTGCTCGCCGGAGCCGGCGGCGCGTACGCCACGGAGGCCGAGCAGGCACTGGTCAGCAATTCGCTCGTCATCTCCGGCCCCACCGAGGCGAACATCTGCATCACCACCGGCCAGTCCGGGGACAGCGTCTACGAGGGCAACCAGGCCATCACCTGCAACCAGCAGTCGACGGACGGCAGCGGCGACGGGGCGAACGGCTGACCGGGCGGACCGTCCGGTTTTCTCCGGGCGGAATTACCACCCGACGAGTATTACCGGTCGCCTGGGCCGAACGAGGCAAATTCGACGCACAAAGCGACACGCCAACCCGTTCGTCGGTCAACGGCGATCCGCACTCGAAATACTTCCGCCACGGATACGCCAGTTAAGGAAGGGATACGCGAGTGCGCAAGACCAACAAGACCGCCGCGGTCGCCACGGCCGCCGCGGCCATCGTGCTCGGCGGAGCCGGCAGCGCCCAGGCCACCTACAATCCGGCGCCCTACATCAACAACTCGCTGTCCATCTCCGGTCCGACCGAGGTGAACGCCTGCATCCCCACCGGTCAGGCCGGCAACAACACCTTCGAGGGCGACCAGACGATCACCTGCAACCAGGAGGCGTCCGCGACGTTCCCGGAGGGCTTCCCGGAAGACGGCGCGGACGGGGGCCTCACCCGCCACGAGGTGGTGCGCGCCTCCGCGCCGTTCAGCTTCCCCGGCGCCGGCGGCATCCGCCTGGACGCCTACTGCCCCGACGGCACCAGGGTCATCGGGGGCGGATACGACATCCTGCAGGCGCCACAGGACCCGCCGGTCATCGCGTCCGAGTCGGCCCCGCAGTTCGACGAGCGCGGCTGGGTGGTGACGATCCGCCCCGTCTCCACCGCCCCCACGACGGGCACGCTCCGGGTGTACGCCATCTGCACGGACGTCAACGACGCCGAGTAGGTCGCGGCACCCAACGCCCCGCGGTCCCCCGTCGGAGGAACGGCCCCGCCCACCCGGGCGGGGCCGTCCGCGCGTCCCGCGTCGGACCCGCCGTCAGATCAGCGTGCCGCCCGCCACGTCGACGTTCTCCAGGGCGGCGGCGATCCGGGCCAGGGTGTCCGGGTGCAGGGTGATCCGGCCGGCCTCATTGTTCTCGTCGATGTGCGCCGGGGTGCGGCTGCCCGGGATCGGCACGACCGCCGGGTCCTGGTGCAGCAGCCAGGCCAGCGCGAGCTGGCCCGGGGTGATGCCGAGGTCGTCGGCGATGGCCCGCACCGGGGCGTAGCGGTCGTTGTTGGCGGCCAGGTTCTCCGCGCTGAACCGGGGGGCGTTCTGCCGGAAGTCGCCCTCCTTCACCTCGGTGACGGTGCCGGTCAGGAAGCCGCCGCCGAGCGGGCTCCAGGCCACGATCCCCACGCCCAGCTCGCGCGCCGCTGCCAGCAGGTCCGCGTCGACCGGCCGCCACATCGACCACTCGGTCTGCACGGCGGCCACCGGGTGGACGGCGTGCGCGGCGCGCAGCTGCGCGGCCGTCACGTTGGACAGGCCGAGGTGCCGCACCAGGCCGGCCTCGACCAGCTCGGCCACCGCGCCGACGGTGTCCTCCAGCGGCACCCGCGGGTCCGGGAAGTGCGGGTAGTACAGGTCGATCACGTCGGTGCCGAGGTTGCGCAGGCTCTGCTCGGCGTAGCCGCGCACGTAGCGGGGCTCGGCGTTGACGGCCAGCTCGCCGAAGGCGTAGCCGACCGGGAAGGTGTGCGCCTCGGCGCCCTCGGGGATGCGGAAGCCGAACTTGGTCGCCACCACGACCTCGTCGCGGCGGCCCCGGATGGCCTCGCCGACCACCCGCTCGTTGTGGCCGTCGGCGCCGTAGCCGTCCGAGGTGTCGACGAAGGTGGCGCCGGAGTCGAAGGCGTGCCGCAGCGCGGTGACGGCGCGGTCGTCGTCGATCTCCCCGTACACCCCGGGGGAGAGCACCATCGCCCCGTAGCCGACGGCCGGAACGGCCAGCTTGCCGAGGTGGCGGACGGGCAGCTGCTGCGACATGGGGTTCCTCCGTTGGCCTTCCGTGTGGGCGCGGGGGCGGGCCGGTGGGGCGTTCCCCCCGATCCCTTCCGCCCCTTCACTCTCCTGCGTCGCGGAGCCGGAGTCCAAGAGCCGTTGATATAACCGGATTTCATGGATGAGGCGCACCTGCGTGAGCTGAGGTACTTCGCCGTGGTCGCGGAGGAGGGGCACGTCACGCGCGCCGCGCGGCGGCTGTTCGTCTCCCAGCCGGCCGTCTCCAAGCAGTTGCGCGCCCTGGAGGGGCGGCTCGGCTTCGAGCTGTTCCAGCGCACGCCCCGGGGCATGGCGCTGTCCCCGGCCGGCGCCGCGCTGCTGCCCGCCGTGCGGGACGTGCTGGAGCGCTGGCAGGACGGCCTGACGGCGGCGCGCGCGGCCAGCGAGAAGCGCGAGCTGGTGGTGGGGATGCAGACGGCCATCGGCCGCGGGGTGCAGGGGCCCGCGGTCCGGCTCTTCCGGGAGCGGATGCCGCGGTGGTCGGTGTCGCTGCGGCTGGTCGGCTGGGAGGACCCCTCGGTGGGCCTGGCCGACGGCTCCTCCGACGTGGCGTTCGGCTGGCTGCCGATGCCGGTGGACGGCCTGGCCACCCACCTGCTGGCGACCGAGCGCCGCTTCGTGGCGCTGCCCTCCTGGCATCCGCTGACCGGGCGGGCGGAGGTGCCGTTCGAGGAGCTCCTCGACGAGCCGTTCCTGGCCCTTCCGGAGGCCGCCGGGCCGGTGCGCGACTTCTGGCTGGCGCTGGACCAGCGCGGTGTGGCGCCGATGGTGCTGGGCGGTGTGGCGAGCGGCCCGGACGAGGTCTTCGAGGGGGTCGCCTCCGGCCTGGGGGTGGTGCTGCTGGCGGAGGGCAACGCCCGGCTGTACCAGCGGCCGGGCGTGGTCTGCCGGCCGGTGGCCGGGCTGCCGCCGGCCGAACTGGTGCTGGCGTGGCGGGCCGCGGACGACCGTGCGGCGGTGGGCGCCTTCGTGGCGGCGGTGCGGGAGACGGCGGCCTGAGACCGGGCCGAATCGGCACGGACGGCCGCTCGCCGCCGCCGTCCCCGCCGCCCTCTGCCGAACATGACAAGTGAATGACATGTCCACTTCAGGCCATGCCGCTCCCCTCCCGGACGATCACGCCGGGCACCAGCATTCTGCTCCAGCGGCCACCTTCCCGCCGAGCGGCCGTCAGGCGGATCCATCACTCGCGTTGAAACGATTCATCCGTTTGCCCACCCCGATTCGGCACTCATCGGGCCAAGGAGGTCCCTCGTCCATGAGCACGGTCCCCCGCGGAACGCGGGCACGACAGCGGGCACGCCACCCGCTCGCCGCCTTCGTCGCGGTCGCCGCGGCCGGCACGCTGCTGGCCACCGTCGGCCCGGCGGCCACCGACCGCCCGGTCCCCCTGGACGCCGCCCCGGCCGCCGCCGTCGGCCCCGCCAAGCAGGTGGAGAACCTGGACCGCGGACTGATCAGCGTGCGCAGCGGCAGCGGGAACCTGGTCAGCTGGCGTCTCCTCGGCACCGAGGACATCAGCACCGGGTTCAACGTCTACCGCGGCACCACCAAGGTCAACTCCTCCCCCATCACCAACTCCACCAACTACTACGACAGCGGGGCGGCGGCCGGCGCCGCCTACACCGTCCGCGCCGTCGTGGGCGGGGTGGAGCAGCCCGCCTCCGAGCCGGCGCTGCAGTTCGCCAGCGGGTACCTGCCCGTTCCGTTGCAGATCCCGGCCGGCGGGACCACCCCGAGCGGGGAGGCGTACACCTACTCGGCGAACGACGCCTCGGTCGGCGACCTCGACGGCGACGGCCAGTACGAGATCGTGCTCAAGTGGGACCCGTCCAACGCCAAGGACAACTCCCAGTCCGGCTACACCGGCAACGTCTACGTCGACGCCTACGAGCTCGACGGCACCCGGCTGTGGCGCATCGACCTCGGCCGCAACATCCGCGCCGGCGCCCACTACACCCAGTTCCAGGTGTACGACTACGACGGCGACGGCCGGGCCGAGGTCGCCATGAAGACCGCCGACGGCACCCGCGACGGGCGCGGCACCGTCATCGGCAACGCCTCCGCCGACTACCGCAACTCCAGCGGCTACATCCTCTCCGGCCCCGAGTACCTGACCATGTTCAACGGCGCCACCGGCGCCGCGATGAGCACGGTGGACTACGTCCCGGCCCGCGGCAACGTCTCCGACTGGGGCGACAACTACGGCAACCGGGTGGACCGCTTCCTGGCCGGCACCGCCTACCTGGACGGCGCCCGGCCCAGCCTGATCATGGCCCGCGGCTACTACACCCGCAGCGTCGTCGCCGCCTGGGACTTCCGGAACGGGCAGCTCACCCGCCGCTGGACCTTCGACTCCAACAGCTCCACCAACGCCGGCACCGCCGGCCAGGGCAACCACTCGCTCACCGTCGGCGACGTCGACCTCGACGGCCGCGACGAGATCGTCTACGGCTCGCTGGCCATCGACGACAACGGCGCCCGGCTGTGGAACACCGGCTTCGGCCACGGCGACGCCGCCCACCTCGGCGACCTCGACCCGAGCCGCAGCGGCCTGGAGTACTTCAAGGTCAGCGAGTCCTCCTCGCAGCCGTCGTCCTGGTTCGCCAGCGCCGCGAACGGCTCGGTCATCTGGCAGACCCCGGCCGGCGGCGACAACGGCCGCGGCGTGGCCGCCGACATCCACGCCGGCAGCGCCGGCGCGGAGGCGTGGTCGTCCGCCGTCGACGGGCTGCGCAGCCCGTCCGGCGCCAACGTCGGCCGCAAGCCCTCCTCGATCAACTTCCTGGCCTGGTGGGACGCCGACCCGGTGCGCGAGCTGCTGAACGGCAACTACATCGACAAGTACGGCACCAGCGGCGACACCCGGCTGCTGACCGCCAGCGGCGCCACCTCGAACAACGGCACCAAGTCCACCCCGGCGCTCAGCGGCGACATCCTCGGCGACTGGCGCGAGGAGGTCATCTGGCGGACCACCGACAACACCCAGCTGCGCATCTACTCCACCCCCACCGCCACCGACCGGCGCATCCACACCCTGGTCCACGACCCGATGTACCGGGTGGCGCTGGCCTGGCAGAACACCGCCTACAACCAGCCGCCGCACCCCAGCTTCTTCATCGGCAACGGCATGACCCAGCCGGCCAAGCCCAACGTGTACCTCACCGCGCGCGGCACCGCCCCGACCGTCGACTACGTCACCCTGCGCAACGTCAACAGCGGCAAGTGCCTCGACGTGGACGCGGCCAGCACCGCCGACGGTGCCAACGTCCAGCTGTGGACCTGCAACGGCGGCACCAACCAGCAGTTCGAGGTGCGCCCGACCAGCAACGGCTACGCGCAGCTGGTCGCCCGGCACAGCGGGAAGCTCGTCGACGTGGCCAGCGCCACCGACGGCGCCAACGTGACCCAGATGCCGGACAACGGCACCACCCGGCAGCACTGGGGCCTCGCCGACGTCGGGAACGGCCAGGTCCGGGTGATCAACCGGCACAGCGGCAGCGTCCTGGACGTCGCGAACTGCGGCACCGCCGACGGCACCAACGTCCAGCAGTGGAGCTGGCTGGACAACACCTGCCAGCGCTTCACCGTCGTCCCCGTCGGCTGACCGACCCGCCCGTCCGACACCACGCCGCCCCTCCGGATCCCGCCACCACCGGTTCCGGAGGGGCGGCGGCGCGTGCGGCGCCGGGGCGTTCAGGACGGTTCCCGTCCCATATCCCCGTGCATGCTGATCCCATGACCGACACGCCCGCACGGCTGCTGAGACTGCTCTCCCTGCTCCAGACGCCACGCGAGTGGCCCGGCAGCGAGCTGGCCGAGCGGCTGGCGGTGAGCCCCCGCACGATCCGGCGGGACATCGAACGGCTGCGCGACCTCGGCTACCCGGTCGAGGCGAGCAGGGGCGCCGCCGGCGGCTACCGCCTGGTGGCCGGGACGGCCATGCCGCCGCTGCTGCTGGACGACGAGGAGGCCGTCGCCATCGCGGTGGGGCTGCGCACGGCGGCGACCCACGTGATCGGCGGGGTGGAGGAGGCCTCGGTGCGCGCCCTGGCCAAGCTGGAGCAGGTGCTGCCCAGCCGGCTGCGCCACCGCGTCGGCGCCCTGGGCGCGGCCACCGTCCCGCTGCCGAGCCCGTACGGGGACGGCCCGCGGGTGGACGCCGGCTGGCTGAGCACGCTGGCGTCGGCGGTGGCCGTCCACGAGCGGGTGCGCTTCCGCTACCGGACCGCAGGGGGCGTGGAGAGCGGCCGGCTGGTCGAGCCGCACCGCCTGGTGGCCGCCGAGCGCCGCTGGTACCTCGTGGCGTTCGACCTGGAGCGGGACGACTGGCGGGTCTTCCGGGTGGACCGGATCACCGAACCGCTGCCGATCGGCGTCCGCTTCACCCCCCGCGACCTCCCCGAGCAGGACGCCGCCGCCTACCTCACCCGCACGATGCACGCCCTGGCCCCCACCTACCGCGCGGTGGCGACCCTTCAGGCCCCGGCCGAGGAGGTGCGGGCGCGCCTCGGCGACCGCCCCGGCGACGTCGAACCGCTCGACGAGCGCAGCTGCCAACTGAGGAGCCACACCGACACCCTGGAGTGGCTGGCCTTCCTGCTGATCGGCATGGACTGCGAGTTCGAGGTCCACGAGCCGCCCGAGCTCGTCGCGTACCTGGAGCAGCTGGCCCGCCGCGTCACCCGCGCCACGGCCCCGTCCCAGCAGGGCTGACCACCGGACACCACCCCACCATCAACCGCCCCAACCGGGCATCGAGCCACAGGGCCCCGTCCAGGTCCTCGTGCCCCGGCCACCGACCGCTGATCATCGTGGTGACAACGCCCAGCGAAGCGCCGCCCTGCTCTCGCGCCACCCGCCGCCATTCCGGTGGGAGCGCCGGCTCCATGCCCCAGACGGTCCCGTCAGCGGTGGCGAGCGTGGAGGCAGACGGCCCGAAGTAGCAGCGACGGGTTGGAATCATCCGAGTTCCGGGGCAGATGCCGAGCCCCGCGCCGAGCGCCCGCATCCGCTGGATGACCTGACCACGCGTCGCCCCGTTTCCCGGGTGAGTGATCGCCAGCATCGCCCGCCCGTGCCGGATCGTCGCGAAAGCACGGAGCCCGGTGAGGAGCCCGTCATCAGCGCTGCGCGTGGAGACGGGGCGGTGCCCGCTCGTCACCATCACGACGACACCTCGCCCTTACCAGCGCACTCCTGGCAGCACCGCACCTTCCAGGTCTGATCGAACGCGCAACGCACCCAGAACCGGTCGCCGAGATTTCGGGAACCGCCGCAGTGCACACACACGATCCCGTACCGCTCGTCGCACTTCAGCACACGGTCGATCTGCGGTGGGAGCGGCGGCGTAGAGGACGACGATTCCTGCGGCATGACGCCTCCTGAAATGGCTCGGGAGCCGCAAAGCTCCCCTTGGCCGCACCGTAGGTCCGCTACAACAGAGAGGGGCACACAGATCGTGTGCGTCATCACGGGGAGATGCCGTGGAAACTCAGCACGTGGGACGACGCATCGCCTACTGGCGTGATCGGCGAGGACTGACACAAGCTGACCTTGGGGCGCTGCTTGGTCAGAGCCGGCGCTGGGTCCAAGCACTGGAAGGCGGCCAACGCCAGTCCGATCCGCGGCTCTCCACCCTGCTGCGCGTCGCGGAGGTCTTACGCATCCCCCTGGAGAATCTCGTGTCCGATGGCGCGTTCAGTCCGCGACCCGAGTGCACGACGCCCGCGGAAGTCGAGTCCATCCGGGCCGCCCTCCAGCGACACGACGTCCTCACCGGCACTGTCACCGGCGAAGACCCACCTACTCTCGCCGACCTGTGGCGACGTGTTTCCTACTGTTGCGAAGCGTTCCAGGCCGGCCACTACGCCACTCTGGGTCGCACATTGCCCAACCTCATCGTGCAGGCACAGCACGCCGTACACGCCACTGCCGCCGACACGGTGCACACCGCCTACGGGATACTGTCCCGGGTCTACCAGCTCACAGCCTCAGTCCTGCACAAGTACGGCGAGGTCGCCGCGCCGGTCGCATGGCATGCCGCCGACCGGGCGCTCCTTGCCGCAGAACGCGCCGGCGATCCGGTGGCGATCGGTGCCGCATCACGCCGCGTCGCCAAGAGCCTGATGTACCAGGGGCAGGCTCCCGCCGCAGTGGAGTTCGCCACCGCGGCAGCCCAACGCTTGCACAGTGAGCTCACCGATCGCGGTGCCCTCGGGTTGTCCACGCTCGGCATGCTCTACCTCAACGCCGCCGTGGCCAGCTCCGCGCAGGAGTCCACGTCCACCACCCGACGCACCACGACAGCCCTCGTAGAGGAGGCTGAAGCAGTAGCCGAGCGGCAGGGGTCGGATGCGAACGAAGACTGGACATCGTTCGGGCCCACCAACGTCGCGCTGCACCGAGTGGACGTTCTCATGCGCCTCGACGATGGATGGTCCGCCCTGGAGGCTGCCACCGGCATCGCTCCCAGTGCTCTGGGAGGGCTCTCGCGTGAACGGCGAGCCCTGCACCTCATCACCGTCGCACGGGCTCAGCACCAGATCCGGCGCCGCGACGACGCTGTCAACTCGCTTCTGGAGGCTGAGCGTCTGGTTCCGGAAGAGGTCCGCTGCCGACCCAGCACGATCAGTCTGGTCCGGGAGATCTATGGCGTGACTCCGTCCCCGGACGGGCGCTTGCGCGCCTTGGCCGAACGGTGTGGGGTCCTGGAATGAGCCGCGTCCTCTACCTCATCGCGTGCGCCGCCGGACCGACCCGGCAGGTCGGCGACGGCGTGCGCGCCGCCCAGGCACGGGGCTGGGACACCTGCCTGGTCCTCAGCCCGTCCGCCGCCCGCTGGCACGCCGGCCACATCCAGGAGTTGGAGGAACTGACCGGGCACCCGGTGCGATGGGAGTACAAGCTGCCCTCGCAGCCCGACGTCCTTCCCAAGGCGGACGCGATCCTGGTCTCCCCGCTCAGCGCCACCAGCCTCAACAAGTGGGGCGCCGGGATCGCGGACACGCTCGCCATCGGCATCCCCCTGGAAGCCGTGCACCTGGGCGTTCCCGTCGTGGTGCAGCCCTTCTTCTCCACGCTGCTGGCCGCCCACCCGGCCGTCCCCCGCAGCGTGGCCACCCTGGAAGAGCAAGGCGTCCGCGTGGTCTGGGCACCCGGTGAACCGCACCCGACAAAGCAGGCACTGCCCTGGCCTTGGGAACTCGGCTTGGACGCACTGGGTATGTAGAGGCCACCCACAGTGACTCCGAGGGGGGGCGCCAGCCATGACCGGAATCTCGAAACAGCGGGCCTACCAGCGCATCGCCGACCACTACCGGCAGTTGATCCAGGACGGCGCGCTTCGCGCCGGGGATCGGCTGCCCACCGTCAAGGAGATGGCGCAGGAACACGGCGTCGCCACCGCCACCATCGTCAAGGCCCTGGGACAGCTACAGGTCGAGGAGCACATCCGCACCTCGCCGCGCGGCACGTTGGTCGCTGACGAGTCACCGGGAAACAGCTCCGGCCGCGACCGCCTGGACCGCGTCACCCGCACCGGCTCGCTGCTCAGCGCCGGAGAGACCCAACTGGTGACGGCCGCACAGCTCGTCGTTTCGCCGCTGTACGTCGCCGACATCTTCGGGTTGGACGCCGGCGACCAGGTCGTCCGTCGGGAAGCCGTCATCGGCCGCGCCAACCAGCGACTCGCGCTGCTCGTCACCTGGTACCCGGCCGAGTTCGCCGTCATGGTGCCGGACCTGCTCAGCACAGCGCCGAGCAAGGCCGCCGGCCTGCTTCCGCGCATCCTGGACGCCACTGGCCGGCGCGTCACCCACGCCCGCGACGACATGCACGCCCGTGAGGCCGACGAGCGCGAGGCCCGCGCCCTCGGCATGCGAACCGGCGCCCCGACTCTCGCGGGCGCCCACCGTTGGTCGGACGACGACGGAGTGATCGAGTACGGCGAGTGGTGCCTGCCCACCCTGCACGTGATCGGTTATCACTACAGCCTGGACGGCAGCTGACCGGAGCCTGAAGCCGCCCCAGAACAACGCACCTGGGACTCGACGTTCTCCGCGTGACCCGGGTTGTCCACGTTTTCCACAGGCAGGAAATATCTGCTTGCCCACGGGCGCTCATCCGGGCTACCCCTGGAGACCAGGAGGGCTCGCGGTTATCCACAAGCAGCAAGAACCCCCTTGACCGCTCCCATCCCGCCGGGTTAGCCCTGGTGACAAGGGGGTTCGCCGTTATCCACAGGCCGCCCGAGCGCCCTTGCGCTCGGGTGGCAACCCGGCTAACAGTCTGGTCCGGGTGATCTATGGTGTGCCCCCGTCCCCGGACGGGCGCTTGCGCGCCTTGGCCGAACGGTGTGGGGTGCTGGGATGAGCCGCGTCCTCTACCTCATCGCGCTCCTCGGGGGCCGACCGGAGCGGCCCAGGCCAGTGGTAAGCATCCAGCCTGTTGGACGCACTGAACGCGGCGCCTCCCTGGTCATCAGGGATAGCCCGGCGGGGGGTGCGGTGCGCAAGAGGGAATCTGCTGCCTGTGGATAACGCGGCGCCCCCCTGGTCACCAGGGGTAGCCCGGCCGGGATGGGGCGCGCAAGGGGGAATCTGCCGCCTGTGGACGACCCGTTGCTGACCTGATGAGGTGCCACCGGCCGACTCGAACGGCCCGGGGCCCAAGGCCGCCTGGGCGTTGCGCCCCCAAGCCCGCCTGACCGCTGCGCCCGCACGCCCGCCTGACCGTCCGGCGCCCTCGGCGAGGCGTCGGATCGTCTCTCAGCGAGGCGTCAGGGCCGTCAGGGCATCTCGATGACCAGCTTGCCGGTCACCCGCCCGGACTCGCTGACGGCCAGTGCCTCCGGCACCCGCTCCAGCGGGAAGACTTGCTCAACAACCGGGCGCACCGCCCCCTTCTCCACAAGTCCGGCCAGCTCCCGCAGCTGCGCGCCGTCCGCCCTGACGAACAGGTACGAGAAGCCCACCCCGCGCCTGCGCGCCAGGGCGAAGTTGCCGGCGTGCGCCAGCCCCATCGCCATCCGCACCGGCACCGCAGCGTTCAGGTCGCGTCCCACCTGCGCCGTGGGCGTCCCGAAGATGGTGGTCATGGCGCCGCCCCGGCGCAGCACGCCGAAGGAGCGCCGGCGAACGCCGCCGCCGACCGTGTCCAGCACGAAGTCCACCTCGCCGACCCGCTCCTCAAAGCGCTCGGTGCGGTAGTCGACGACGGTCTCGGCGCCGAGGTCGCGGGCCAGTTCGGCGTTGCGGGCGGACACCGTGGTGCTGACCCGGGCCCCGAGGTGGCGGGCGAGCTGGATCGCCATCGAGCCGACGCCGCCGGAGCCGGCGTGCACCAGCACGTGCTGCCCCTGCCGCACCCGGCCGTGTTCGGTGAGCGCCTGCCAGGCGGTGAGCGCGACCAGCGGGATCGAGGCGGCCTCCACGTGGTTCAGCCCGGCCGGCTTGGGGGCCGCGTCGGCCTCCCTGACCAGCGCGTACTCGGCGAAGGCGCCGATCCGGCGCTCGTGCAGCCGCGCGTACACCTCGTCGCCGGCCCGGAAGGCGGTCACCTCGGGGCCGACGGCGACGACCTCGCCGGACAGGTCGCTGCCCAGGGTGAGCGGCAGGGGGTAGGGCAGCAGCGGGCGCATCCGCCCGTTGCGGGTGAAGACGTCGACCGGGTTCACGCTGGCCGCCCGGACCTTCACCAGCAGGTCGCGCGGCCCGGGCTGCGGCTGGGGGCGGTCACCGACCCGCACCACGCCGTTGTTGCCGTACCGCTCGATGTACGCCGCCAGCATCCCAGGCCCCCGGTTGTGTTGGTGTTCGTGCGTTCGCGGTGTCGCCCCAACCATCGCGACACCCGTGGCGGGAGCGCAATGCGATGCGGAGCGCGTTGCTCCGCATCGGTCGCCACCGGGCCCGTCGAGGCGAACGCTCCGCCGCCCCGGGAGGCTGCCGGATCGGCTCTGACCTGGTCGGACGTCGGACGCGCGGCGCGGTGGACCGGATGGCGGTACACCACTCCCGGAGGAGGTATGCGCCCACTGGCTGTTGGGGCGGCCGGGAAGGGCGAGTACCCGCGTGGTGAACGCACCCTTGACTTCCAACACATACGGGCATAAAACAAAGCGACGCAAACAGTTAACGGCGGTGAAATCACATGTATGCGGAGGAACGGCACCGGCTCATCGTGGAGCGGGCGCGGGCGGCGGGACGTGTCGACGTGACGGGCCTCGCCGCCGAGTTCGACGTGACCACCGAGACGGTGCGCCGGGACCTGACCGCCCTGGAGCGACAGGGCCTGCTGCGGCGCGTCCACGGCGGCGCCATCCCGGTGGAGCGGCTCGGCTTCGAACCCGCCCTCTCGGTCCGTGCCTCCGCCATGACCGAGCAGAAGGAGGCCATCGCCCGGGCCGCCCTGAAGGAGGTCCCGCACGACGGGGCGATCCTGCTCGACGCCGGCACCACCACCGCGCGGCTGGCCGAACTGATCCCCACGGATCGGGAGCTGACCGTGATCACCAACGCGCTGCCGATCGCGATGATGCTCTCGGCACGGCCGCAACTCACCGTCTACCTCGTCGGTGGCCGGGTCCGGGCCCGCACCGGCTCCGCCGTCGGCGAGTGGACCCGCGACCTGTTGAGGGACACCTACGTGGACGTGGCTTTCCTGGGCACCAACGGCATCTCCGTCGAACGCGGCCTGACCACCCCGGACACCGCCGAGGCGGCGGTGAAGCGGGCGATGATCGGCGCCGCGCGCCGGGTCGTCGTGCTCGCCGACCACACCAAGATGAGCACCGACCACTTCGCCCGCTTCGGCGACCTGGAAGCGGTCGACGTGATCGTCACCGACGCCGCCCTCGACCCGGCGGTCGCCGCCGGGCTCGAGGAGGCCGGCCCCCGGGTGGTGCTGGCGTGATCGTCACCGTCACCGTCAACCCCAGCGTGGACCGGGCCCTGGAGGTCGAGGGGCTGACCCGCGGCGCCGTGCTGCGGGCCCACTCCTCGCACACCGACCCCGGCGGCAAGGGCGTCAACGTCTCCCGGGCGCTGGCCGCCAACGGCCTGCGCAGCCGGGCCGTGCTGCCCTCCGGCGGCCCGGAGGGCGCCCAGCTCGCCGCGCTGCTCGCCGGGCGCGGCGTCGAGGTCACCACCGTGCCGATCGCCGGCGCGACCCGGGTCAACATCTCCGTCACCGAGCCCGACGGCACGGTCACCAAGTTCAACGAGCCCGGCCCCCGGCTCGGCGAGGACGAGCTGCGCCGCGTCGTGGAGGCCGCCCGGGCCGCCGTCGTCGGTGCCGAGTGGGCGGTCCTCGCCGGCAGCGTCCCGCCCGGCGTGCCCGACGACTTCTACGCCCGCCTGCTGGAACGGCTCCGCGCGGACGACGGCGACCGGGACCGCGACGGCGATGGCGATGGCGACGGCGACGGCGACGAACGCCCCGCCGTGAGCGGCGGCGCCCCGGCGACCAGGACCCGGGTCGCCGTCGACACCAGCGGCGCCCCCTTCGTCTCCGCCCTGCCGGCCCGCCCCGACCTGGTCAAGCCCAACCGGGAGGAGCTGGGCGCCGCCATCGGCCGCCCGCTGACCACCCTCGGCGAGGTCGTCGACGCCGCCCGCGAACTCTGCCACCGGGGCGCCCGCAACGTGCTGGCCAGCCTGGGCGCCGACGGCGCGGTGCTGGTCTCCGCGACCGACGCCGTGTACGGCCGGGCGCCGGTCGGGGCCGTGCGCAGCGCGGTGGGCGCGGGCGACGCGCTGCTCGCCGGTTTCCTCGCCGGGGGCGGCGAGGGCCCCGACGCCCTCGCCGAGGCGCTGGCCTGGGGTGCCGCGGCGGCCACGCTGCCCGGCAGCCAGATGCCCGAGCCGCGGCACATCGACCGCGGCGTGGTCAAGCTCTACGACCACCTCGACCCCCACCTGATCCTCAGCGAACGGAGCTGACCGACATGGCCGACCTGATCACGACTGACCTCGTGGACCTGAGCCTGGAGGCGGCCGACCGCCACGAGGCCGCCCGCGTGCTGGCCACCCGCCTGGCCGCCGCCGGCCGGGTGACCGACCTGGAGGGCTTCCTGGCCGACGTCCGGGCGCGCGAGACCCAGATGGCGACCGGCATCGAGGGCGGCATCGGCATCCCGCACGCCCGCTCCGCGCACGTCACCGAGCCCACCCTGGCCTTCGGGCGCGCCGTCACCGGCGTCGACTTCGAGGCCGAGGACGGCCCGGCCGACCTGATCTTCCTGATCGCCGCGCCCGCCGAGGGGGACAGCGAGCACATCAGCATCCTCGCCGCGCTCGCCCGGCGACTGATCCACGCCTCGTTCAAGGACGCGCTGCGTTCCGCCGCCGCCCCGCAGGACGTGGTGGATCTCATCAACAAGGAGGTGTTGGGGAGATGAGAGTCGTCGCAGTCACGGCCTGCCCCACCGGAATCGCGCACACCTACATGGCCGCCGAGGCCCTGGAGGAGGCGGCCCGGGCGGGCGGCCACGAGATCAAGGTGGAGACGCAGGGAGCGGCCGGCGCCGTGCCGCTCACCGCCGAGGACATCGCCGCCGCCGACGCGGTGATCTTCGCGGTCGACGTGGAGGTCCGCGGGCGCGAGCGCTTCGCGGGCAAGCCCACCGTGCAGGTCCCGGTGAAGAAGGCCATCGGCGGTGCCGCCGGCCTGCTCGCCGAGGCCGAGCGGCTCGCCGAGGAGCGCCGCGCGGGCGCCGACACGGCCGCCGTCCCGGGTGCTCCGGGCGCACCGGGCGTGGAGACCGCCGCTGCCGCCGGGGCCGGCGCGGGGACCGGCGCGGGGACCGGCGCCACCGCCGGCACCGGGAGGCCCGCGGCCGCGGCGGAGGCCGGCGCCCCGGCCGCCGCCGCCCGCGTGGGGGCCGGCTCCCGACTGCGGCAGTGGCTGATGACCGGCGTCAGCTACATGATCCCGTTCGTCGCCGCCGGCGGCATCCTGATCGCGCTCGCCTTCATGATCGGCGGCGCGGAGGTCGCCAACAAGGTCAACGGCGGCGAGTACGGCGGCGTCACCTACCCGGGCGTCACCGACCTCAGCCAGCTGATGGAGGTGGCCGGCTTCGCCGGCGTGCTGTTCAAGATCGGCAGCACCGCCTTCTCCATGCTGGTGCCGATCCTCGCCGGCTACATCGCCTTCGCGATGGCGGACCGGCAGGGCCTGGTCCCCGGCGTGGTCGCCGGTCTGCTGGCGAACGAGATCGGCGCCGGCTTCCTCGGCGGCCTGGTCGGCGGTCTGCTGGCGGGCGCCGTGGTGGTCGCGCTGAACCGGGTCAAGGTGCACCGGGCGGTCGCCGGCGTCATGCCGGTGGTGATCGTGCCGCTGATCTCCTCGCTGGTCATGGGCGTGCTGATGCTCATCGTGATCGGCGAGCCGATCAAGGCGGCGCAGGACGGCCTGACCGACTGGATGGCCGGCCTGTCCGGCGCCAACGCGCTGCTGCTCGGCGCGCTGCTCGGCCTGATGATGGCGTTCGACATGGGCGGACCGGTCAACAAGGTGGCCTACACCTTCGGGGTGGCCAGCCTGGCCAGCGGCGACCTGAAGATCATGGCCGCGGTGATGGCCGCCGGCATGACGCCGCCGCTGGCCCTGGCGCTGGCCACCACGCTGCGCCGCAAGCTGTTCACCGACTCCGAGCGGAAGGCCGGGGAGACCTGCTGGCTGCTCGGCGCGTCCTTCATCACCGAGGGCGCCATCCCGTTCGCCGCGGCCGACCCGCTGCGGGTGATCCCGTCGATGATGGCCGGCAGCGCCGTCACCGGCGCCCTGTCGATGGCCTTCGACGCCACCTCGCGCGCCCCGCACGGCGGCATCTGGGTGATCGGCCTGATCGGCAACTGGCCGCTGTACCTGGCGGCCATCGCGGCCGGTGTCGTGGTGAGCGCGATCTGCGTGATCGCCGCGAAGAGCATCGGACGGACCACCGAGGTGGGCACCGCCGAGGACGCCGTCAGCGCCACCCCGGCCGGCTCACCGGCCACCGGCGCCACCCCGGCCACCCCGGCCACTCCGGCCACTCCGGCCACTCCGGCCACTCCGGCCACCGCCTGACCGTCCGGCACCGTCCCGCACGGTTCCGGCACGGCCCTGCACGGCCCTGCACGGTTCGGCACCGTCCGGTCCGGCACGGTCCGAACGCAGCCGGCGGCTGTGAGCCGTCAGCCGTCGGCGGGCCGCCCGGGGCACCGCGAATGCCCCGGGCGGCCCACCCGGCTGCCCACTCCCGCCACCCCCCGCTGCCACCCCTAGCCACCCAACTCCGACCGAGGGGAATCAGATGTACGAGCGCCTCGTCGCCGTCGGCTCCCGCGTGGGGCTGCACGCCCGCCCGGCCGCCATCTTCACCAAGGCCGCCGCCGGCCGGCAGGTCAAGGTCACCATCCGCCGGCCGGACGGCGACCCGGTGAACGCGCGCAGCATGCTCTCCGTGCTCGCCCTCGGCGTGCGGCACGGCGAGGAGGTCGTCCTCGCCGCGGAGGGGGACGGCGCCGAGCAGGCCGTCGACGAACTCGCCGAGATGCTCGCCACCGATCTCGACGAGGAGCCCGCTCCGGGCACCGCCGCCGAGGCCGGCAAGGCTGCCGCCGAGGCCGGCGAGGCCGCCTCCGGCGCCGCCGCGGCGACGGGGGTGTGACCGTGCCGCGCACCCTGAGCGGGGTCGGCGTCAGCCCCGGGACCGTCGTCGGCCCGGTGGCCAAGGCCGCCCCGCCGCCCGCGCTTCCCGAACAGCTGCCGCCGCCCGGCGACCCGGCCGCCGAGACCGCCGCGATCGAGGCCGCCCTGCGGGCCGTCGCCGACGACCTCCAGGGCCGCATCGCGCAGGCCGCCGGGCCCGCAGCGGACATCCTGCTGGCCCAGGTGGAGATCGTCCGCGACCCGGCGCTGGTGGAGAAGGCCGGCGAGTACCTCACCGCCGGGCGTCCCGCTCCGCACGCCGTGCACGCCGCCTTCAACGAGTTCCGCGAGCTCCTCGCGGCCGTCGGCGGCTACCTCGGGGAGCGCGCGGCCGACCTGGACGACCTGCGCAACCGCGCCGTCGCCCACCTCCTCGGCCTGCCCATGCCCGGCCTGCCCCGACCCGGCCACCCCTACGTGCTGCTCGCCGAGGACCTCGCCCCGGCGGACACCGCCACCCTCGACCCGGCCGAGGTCCTCGCGATCGTCACCGAGCAGGGCGGCCCGACCAGCCACACCGCCATCCTGGCCAAGGCGCTCGGCGTGCCGGCCGTGGTCGCCTGCGCCGGCGTCCTGGACCTGGCCGACGGCGAGACGGTCGTCGTGGACGGCGTCAGCGGCGCCGTCGAGGTGGCGCCGGAGGCCGCCACGGTCGACGCCGTCCGCGACGCCGAGGCACGCCGCCGCAGCGCCGCCGCAGCGCACACCGGCCCGGGCCGCACCGCGGACGGGCACGCCGTCAAGCTGCTGGTGAACGTGGGCGCGGCCCGCGGGCTCCAGGCGGCGGCGGACGCCGACTCCGAGGGCGTCGGCCTGTTCCGCACCGAGTTCCTGTTCCTGGACCGCGCGGGCGAGCCGGACCACGCCGAACAGGTGGCGGCCTACCGCGCCGTCTTCGAGGCGTTCGCCGGGCGGCGCGTCGTCGTGCGTACCCTCGACGCCGGGGCGGACAAGCCGCTCGGCTTCGTGACCGTGCCCGGCGAGGCCAACCCCGCGCTCGGCGTGCGCGGCCTGCGCACCGCCCGCCGCCACCCGGGCCTGCTCGACCGCCAGCTGGCCGCCCTGGCCGAGGCCGCCCGGGCGACCGGCGCCGACGTGTGGGTGATGGCGCCGATGGTCTCCCTCCCCGCGGAGGCCGCCGACTTCGCGGCACGGGTGCGCGAGGCGGGCCTGCCCACCGCGGGCGCCATGCTGGAGGTCCCGGCCGCCGCCCTGCGCGCCGGCGCCCTCGCCTCCGCCTGCGACTTCCTCAGCGTCGGCACCAACGACCTGGCGCAGTACGTGATGGCGGCGGACCGCATGAACGGCGAACTGGCCGACCTGCTCGACCCGTGGCAGCCCGCCGTGCTGGAGCTGCTGCGGCAGGCCGCCACCGCGGCGCGGGCCGAAGACCGTCCGGTCGGCGTCTGCGGCGAGTCGGCCTCCGACCCGGCGATGGCGTTGGTTCTGGCCGGACTCGGCGTCACCAGCCTGTCCATGGCGCCGGTCTGCCTGCCCGAGGTGCGCGCGGCCCTGCGCCGCCACACCCTCGCCGAGTGCCAGGACCTCGCCGCCCGAGCCCTGGCCGCCCCCGACGCCGCCACCGCCCACGCCGAGGTCCAGGCCGCGGCCCGCTGGGAGTAGCGGGGGGACGGTGGGGCGCCGACCCCCTGTGCGGTGGGGCCGGCACCCCGCCGTCCCCCAGGGCCCTGCCGCCCGTGCCCGGCGCGCTGTGCGCCGGGTTCGGGCGGCTGGGCCCTTCGCGTCGCCGTCACGTCTCCCGGGCCGCCGCTCCGACCACCTTGAGGCTGGCCAGGTACTCCGCAGCGATGTAGATGTTCTGCGCCGGGTCCTCCAACGACCTCTCGATCTCGTCGCGTTGGGCGTCGGTGAGGTTCGCCGGGCCGTAGCCCAGGACTTCGGCGGCACGCCGGATCTGAATGGCGATGGGGCCGAAGGAGGTCTCGTCCGGCGAGCCGCTGAGCCGGTCGGGCAGGTTCTCCGGGGTGACGGGCGACCATCCCGACTCCGCGAGCTGCGTCCGAGGCCGTCTTGCCGATGGCCCCCTCCCGGAACCACCCCGACCGTCAGTCAGGCAGCGCGGCGACCAGCTCGGGGTCGGTGGCGGCGGCGTGCAGTCGCGAGCGGATCGCCGTGGCCGCCCGCCGGTAGGCGTCGTGCTCCTCGCGCAGCACCGACTCGGCGTTCGCCGCCTCCAGCACGGCGACCACCTCGAAGGCCAGCTGCGGGACGTCCGTCCCCCGGCCCAGCTCGCCGAGCTCCCGGGCCTCGGCGAGCACCCGCTCCACGTACGCCACCCAGTCGCGGCGCGCTTCGGCGAGGGCGTCCCGCACCGGCCCCGGACGGGAGTCGTACTCGGCGGAGACGGAGGCGAAGAAGCAGCCGCCCGGGAAGACCCGCTCCCGCGAGTAGGCCAGCCAGCTCTGGCACAGCCGCCAGACCCGGCCGATCCCGGCGGGCACCTCCACGGCCGGCCGCACCACCCGCTCCACGTAGCGCTCGCGGGCGGCCCGGACGGTCGCCAGCTGCAGCTCCTCCTTGGAGCCGAAGAGCGCGAACACGCCGCTCTTGCTGAGGTTTAGCTCCCCGGCGAGCCGCCCCAGGGACAGGCTCTCCAGCCCTTCCAGCGAGGCGATGTCCACCGTTCGCGCGAGGACCAGCCGGCGGGTCTGGTTGCCGCGCTCGACCCGCCCGTCCAGCCGTCCGCCGGCCATCAGCCACAACCTCCCTGGGCGCGCGCACCGCGCCTCGGCGGCGGCACCGCCCTCCGCGTGCGGCGCATCGCCATCCTAACTAACCGCACGGTCGTGCGCCTTCTTTGCGCCTTCTGCCCGCGCCTTCCTCCCGCGCCTCGTCAACGCCGCCCCCGGGAGCCGCGCCGCGCGGCCCCCTGACCCCGGGCCCCCCGCGCCCCGCCACCGCTGCCACCACGGGCTCCGCCGGCCGTCCGGCCACCCGCCCGAGGAGGACGTGCCGGGCGGGAACCGGCCGACGCATCAGAATCGGCGGCGGGCGCGGAGGCGACGCCGGCCGCCCAGTGCGCCGGGCGGTCCAGCCCGCGCGGCAGCCGGGTCGCGGCGTCCCCCCGGGCGGCGTTCAGCTGGGACTGCGTGAGGAAGATGCTCCCGGTCAGGTCGGCGCCGCTGAGGTCGGCGTCCCGGAAGTCCGCGCCGAGCAGGTCCGCCCAGCGCAGGTCGGCGCCGCTGAGGTCGGCCGCGATCAGGTACGCCCCGCGCAGGCTGGCGCCCCGCAGGTCGGCACCGCTCAGCCGGCCGCCGATCAGATCGGCCCCACGGTGGTTCCTCCGGCGCCCCGGCACCTCCGCCCGCGCCAGTTCGCTGGCCCGGGAGAGCAGCTCGCCGACCTGCTGACGCAGCCGCGGCACGTCCAGCCCCACCAGCGAGGCGGCGTCGCCCCGGGTGCGGCCCTCGACGTCGTCCAGCGCCCGCCGCAGCTCGCCGTGCAGGGGGCGGGCCGCCGGCAGCGCCAGGGCCTCGGTCAGGTGCCACAGCAGCTCGTGGAGCTGCCGCATCACCGGGAACACCTCGAACATCGGCCGCGCGGTGCCCGGCGCGCTCCGCCAGTCCTCGCCGCCGAAGGTCACCTGCGAGACCTTCTGGCCGGCGCCGAAGCAGTCGAACACGGTGCAACCGGGGTAACCCCGCTCGCGCAGGTTCGCGTGGATGCCGCAGCGGAAGTCGGCTTGGAGGTTGCCGCACGGCCGCCCGGCCTCCTTGTCCACCGCGAAGTCCGCCGACGCGGTGAACGGCAGGGCCACGCAGCACAGCCCGAAGCAGTTCGCGCAGTCGGCCCGCAGGTCGCCGCGAACGGGCTCGATGGAGAGGACTTCGCGTTCGTCGGACAACGTGCGTGATCTCCTGCCGGGAGGGGGCACCATTTCGCACCGGCCCTGCGCCGGGACGAGGACCATTCTCCCGCACGCCACCGGCCACGCCCCTAGGCGACCTCGATGCCGTACTCCTCCACCAGCGCCACCAGCCCCTGCGGATATCCCTTGCCGCCCAGCACGAAGCGCCAGTCGCCGTCCGCCCGGCGCCGGAAGGAGCCCAGCACCAGCGCCGTCTCCCCCGGCCGGCCGTCGGAGACCGCCAGCTCGTCGATCAGCGCCCCAGAGGTGTCGGACAGCCGGATGCGGGCGTCGGTGAAGCCGGACAGGTCCGCGTCCGGATTGGCCTCCGGGTCGACGGCCGCCACCAGCACCAGCCGGTCCGCCCGCGCCGGCAGCCGGTCGAACCGCACCCAGATCGCGGCCCTGTCCGGCCCGGAACCGGGCATCGTCCGCACGCTGCCGTCCGGCGCCTGCGGGTTGTTGTAGAAGACGAAGTGGTCCTCGCTGACCACCCGGTTCCCCTCGCAGACCAGCGCGCACACGTCCAGGGCGACCCGGCCGGACCACGACATGCCGAGCACGCTGGTCTCGTCCAGGCCGTCGTCGACGCCGTCGTCCAGGTCGTCCACGGTGTTCGGGTCATCGACGGCGTCGTCCAGGCCGGCGTCCGGCCCCGCCGACCGCGCGCCGCCCCGCGCTCCGCCGCCCGCGGAGGAACCACCGCCCGCTCCCGCGCCGCCGCCCCCGGAAGAACCCCCGGAGCGCCGCCCACTGCGCCCCGACCCCCGCCCGTCCCCCGAACCCTCGCCGAGCCGCCCGGTCAGGCCGTGCCGGTGCAGCAGGTCCACCAGCTCCCCGCCGGAGACAAGGGTCAGCGGCTCGCCGGCGGCGAAGGCGTGCGCCCCCGGGCCGAAGGAGGAGGTGGTGATCAGCACCCCCTTGTTCGCCCCGGTGTCCTGCACCGTGCCGTACAGGTCGCGCACCGCCGTCGGCGGCACCGTGTTCCGGTAGCGCTTGACCTGCACCACGATCTTCCCGCCGCGGATCGGGTCGGGATCCAGCGCGTCCACGTCCACCCCGCCGTCGCCCGACCGCTGGGTGGTCACCGCCTGCATGCCCATGGCCCGGAACAGCTCCGCGACCAGCTCCTCGAACTCGATCGGGTCCATCTGGTACAGGTCCGGCTCCTCGCCCCCGCCGTGCGAGACCACCGAGCGCCCCACCTGGTCCGGCGTCCGGCCGGGCCGCACCGCCGCCGGCCGGTCCGGACGCTCCGACAACTGCCCGCGCAGGGCCTCGACCAGGCAGTCCACCGGGTCCACCCGGGCCAGGTTCAGCCCGTCGAAGTCGGCCCGCCGCGCCATCACCGTGGCCAGGAACGTCTGGCTGTGCCGCCCCGTCGCCGGGTCCGTGCCGTCCACGAAACCGTTCAGCGCCACCGAGTCCAGCACCCCGAACTGGTCCGCCGCGAACACGTCACGCAGCGCCAGCAGCACGCACTGCGCCAGCACGTCGCGGTAGAGCGCGCGCCGCTCGGCCACCGGCCGCCGGGTCTCCTTCTCCCGGTCGACGCTCGGCATGTACCGCACCGACGCCGCCTGCGGCACCACCGCGAGGCCGGGCAGCTCCCAGTTCAGCACCAGCTGCCGGGCCGCCGGGTCGAAGGCGGCCGACACCTGCCGGGGGAAGTCGTCCGGCCAGCCCTGCGCCGCGTACAGCGCGGCCGAGAAGTACTCCACCACCTGCTCCGGCTCGCCACGGCGCAGCGCCGCCGCCAGCCGCTCGACTCCCGCGTTGTGCTCCCGGATCGCCGCCAGCTGCCCGTCCGCCCACGCCTGGTACTGCCGCCGGTAGGTCTCCAGCTGGTGGAGCCGCTGCGCCTCCGCGGCCTGCGCCGCCGCCCAGTCCCGCTCGAACCGGGCGCGCGCCTCCGCCTGGGCCTGCGCCTGCCGGCCCGCCCCGAAACCCCAGCCGCCGCCCTGGACCACCGGCTGGTAGGCGGCCGGGTCCGGCATCGGCACGGGCACGGCCAGCGCGCCGGGCGCGAACGGCTCCACCCGCTCCGGGCGGTACAGCGCCGCGGCGGAGAACGCCGGCGCCGCGCACCCGCTCGCCAGCACCCGCCGCAGCGCCTCGACCCGCGCCTCGATCTCCTCGGTGCGCCGCAGCGCGTCGGCCTCGCGACGCCGCCGGTACTCCGCCTGCCGCTCCCGCTCGCTGCGGGCGGCGGCCCGCTCGGCCGCGCGCAGCTGGCGCTCCGCCTCGCGCCGCTGCCGCTCCTGGGCGCGCAGCTGGGCCTCCCGCTGGCGCTGCTGCTGGCGCTGCACCTCGGCCCAGGTGGCTATCAGTCCGTGGGAGCGGCGAGACATAGGGCGCCCGAGTTCCTCTCCGCGGCGCCCCCCGGGCGTTCCCCGCGAACGCCCCAACTCGACGGGCGACCACCCGTGTTGGCGCGACTCTAGCGCCGACCGGCGCGCCCCGTCCCCGGGATGCGCACGTCAGGCGCCCCCGCCCGACGCCCCGCGAACCCGCCCGACGACCCGCGAACCAGCCCCGCGACGCCGCGAACCCGTCCCGTGACGCCGCGAACCCGTCCGGCGGGCGGCGCGCAACCGGCGGCGGACGGACGTCACCCCGCGCGGGAGCCGAAACTCAGCGTCCGGTACACCGTCACCTCGCCGGCCAGCTCCGAGCAGGCGTCGACCGCCGCGGCCAGGCGCCGCCGGTGCGACGGGGCCGCCGGGTCCAGCAGCACGCCCAGCGTCGTCCCGCTGTGCCCGGCCACCACCCCGAGGCCGCCCACCTCCCGGCAGACCTCCACCACCGCCTCCAGCAGCCGCTTCGGGCGCAGCACCTGGTTCATCCGGGCGCTGCGGGTGGCCACCGCCCCGACCTCGGCGAGGTCCCGGCGGGGCACCGCCGCCGTCATCCGCTCCAGCAGCCGGGCGTACTCGCGGCGGTCCGCGGCGGTGAACGGCTTGGGCACGCGGTTGAACTCCACCGTGTCCACGGCGCCGCCCTCGTCCACGCCCACCACGGTCAGCGGCGGCAGCGAGCCCAGCACCGAGTGCAGCGCCACCCGGCGGTGGTAGTAGGCCACGATGGCCGGGTACAGCACCCCGTCGGTCGGTTCGATCCGGCGCAGGTACGACTCGATCCGCCGCGGCGGCATGGGCTCGCGGAGCGCCGCGCCGACCGCCCGGGCGGTCGCCACCAGGTCCGCGGAGGAGCTGGCCAGCCCCTTGCCCTCCGGCAGGCCGCCGTCCAGCGTCAGCACGCCCCCCATCGGCTCCGCCACCGACTCCATGATCATGCCGGCCAGCCGCAGCGCCTTGTGCTTGTGCGCCGGGCGCACCCGGAGCCGCGCGGTGCCGGGCGTTCCGCGGAACGTCGCCCGCGCCCACCGGGCGATCGGCAGGGTCACCAGGAAGTCGCCGTCGTCCTCGGGCAGCACGCCCTGCAGCAGTTCACCGAAGGTCCCGAACGCCGTGCTGGCCCCGCTCGCCGGACGACGCCCCCCGCTACCGCTCACCGGATCCGGCCGGGGCGGGGGCCGCCACGGAGGCGGGCTCGGGCGCGCGGGCGCCGACGGGGCCGGGCTCGGCGGCGCAGGCGCCCACGGCGGCGAGCTCGGCGGCGTCCTCGGGGCGCGGGGCGGCCATGATCGCCTCCAGCAGGGCGCGGGCCTCGGCGAGCTCCTCGATGGCCTCGGTGATCCGGTCCCGTTCGCGGGCCAGGTCGTCCGTCAGCTCGTCGCACGCGGGGGCCAGCAGCTCGCCGGCGTCCCACATACACGGCAGCACCTCGGCGATCACGGCCGTGCCCAGCCCGGCCGCGAGCAGCAGCCGGATGCGCCGCACCCGCGCCACGTCCGCCTCGTCGTACTCCCGGTACCCGCTCGGCCGCCGCGCCGGCCGCAGCAGCCCCTGCTCCTCGTAGTAGCGCAGCGCGCGCTCGCTGACCCCGGTCCGCCGGGACAGCTCCCCGATCCGCATTCGACCCCCGACACAGCTCGACTCTCGAACCCGACTTGACTCTGACACCGACGTGAAGCTTTAGCGTCCCGGGCATGGCGACTGACCACCCGACAGCGAGCCACGCCCCCGTCACCGTCCTCGGACTGGGCCCCATGGGGCAGGCCCTGGCCGGCGCCCTGCTCCGCGCCGGCCACCCCACCACCGTGTGGAACCGAACCCCCTCCAAGGCCGACGCCCTCACCGCCGAGGGCGCCAGGCGCGCCGACACCGTCGCCGAGGCCGTCTCGGCCGGGGCGCTGGTGATCCTCTGCGTGCGCGACTACGACGCCGCGCGGAAGATCCTCGCCCCCGCCACCGCCGCCCTGCGCGGCCGCACCCTGGTCAACCTCACCTCCGGCGCACCCGACGACGCCCGCGCCACCGCCGCCTGGGCCGCCGAGCACGGCGTCGACTACCTCGACGGCACCATCATGACGCCCACCCACACCATCGGGCAGCCCTCCGCCGTCATGCTGTTCGGCGGCCCGCCGGAACTGTTCGACGCCCACCGGCCCGTGCTGGCCGCCCTCGGCGGCACCGCCACCCACCTCGGCGCCGACCCGGGCCGGGCGGCCAGCTACGACACGGCCCTGCTCGACCTGTTCTGGACCGCCGTGGCCGGCTGCGCGCACGCCCTGGCCGTCGCCCGCGCCGAGAACATCGCCGCGGGCGACCTCCTGCCCTACGCGGTGGGCATCGCCCAGCTGCTCCCCGAGGTCCTGACCGAGTTCGCCGCCGACCTCGACCGTGGCAGCTTCCAGGGCGACGGGGCCACCATCGAGGCGGCCACGGCCGGCATGGACCACGTCCTCCACACCGCCCGCTCCCACGGCATCGACACCGGCCCGCTCGCCGCCGCCCGGGCCATCGCCCAGCGCGCCATCGACGCCGGCCACGGCGCCGACGGCCTCGCCCGCCTCGCCGCGTTCCTCACCGCCGAGTCACCCGGGGAGTGATGCCCCCGGTGGGGGCGTCGCGTCCGCGCCGGGACGCCCCCACCGGCCCCACGGCCCCGAGGGCTCCGGCGCGGCGGCGAGGTGGTCGCGCAGGCCGAGGTGGCGGAACTGGTAGACGGCGCCGACCTGGCGCAGCACCCCGCGCCGGTGCGCGTCGGCGAGCACCCCCATGAGGTCGCGGGGCACGCCGTACCGCACGGCGAGGGCCAACCGGGTGACCAGGAAGGTGAATGAGGCCGTCTGGCTGACGCCCGCCGCCAGGCCGTAGGCCAGCCCCATGGCGAGGCCGAAGAGCAGCTCCGCCACGAGCCCGGGATCGTCCACGCGGGCGCAGCCGCACACGGCGTCGATGCCGAACCGCACCGCCAGACCGCCCACGGCCAGCGCCACCAGGGCGCTGACCAGCAGCGCGATGTCCCGGAACGCGGCCCGGTCCCGCGCCAGCAGGTCGGCGGGATCGGCCGCGGTGGCCAGATCGACCGAGACGCCGCGGAAGGCGTAGGTGAGCCCGGCCGTGACGCCCGAGAGGGGCACCAGCCCGATCAGGAAGGCCCAGCCGCCGTCGCCGAGCGGATCGGGGGAGTCGGTGGTCGCCATCCGGCGGGTGGCCAGCACGGCGAGCACCCCGGCCAGGGCGTACGGCAGCACCAGGTAGCTGACGGCGCGCAGGTAGCCGCGGGGGTCCCAGGCCCAGCGGACGTGCGCGGAGGGCGCGGTACTCGCCCCGCCGCCGCCCAGGTAGCGGCCGGCGAACCAGCCGACCAGACCGTAGACGGCGGCCACCGCCAGTGCCGCGGGCAGCGCCGCGGCGAGCCCCTGGCCGTCGCGGTAGCCGTCGGCGACGCCGTCCACCAGGCCGAAGGTGACGCCCGCCAGGCACCCGAGCAGGTTCCACCTCCGGCCGGTGGTCCTCGGCGAGCGAGCGCCGGGTACGGCCGTGGCCGGCCCGCCCTCGGCGCCCCGCCGGGAGGCCCGCACCGAGCCGCTCGCCAGGGTGCCCATGAGTCCACCGCCGAGGCCGTCCGCCAGCCCGTCCAGGAGTTGCAGTCCGACGCCGCCGAGTGAGGCGTCGTTGACCCACGCGTCGAGCAGGCCCTGACCGAGTCCGTACGTCAGGCCGGTCGCCACGCCCCCGACCAGGCCCCCCGCGAACCCGCCGGCCAGCGCGAACAGGAAGCCCGTGTGGAAGTACCAGTTGACCGACCAGCCCAGGGCGCCGATGGCCACCCCGGCGGCCGCCGAGGGCAGCCAGCGGGGCAGCGCGCGGTGCAGCCGGTACCAGGCCAGGTCCGTGGTGCCGTTCTCCCGCAGGTGCCGGGCCAGGACGACCAGTGTCCGGCGCGTGGCCCGGTACCGCCGCGCGGCCCGGGCGCTGCCCTCCCACTGGCGGTAGGCGGCCGGCAGGAAGGCGTCGAACAGGTGCTGCCGGATGGCGTCGGAGGTGGGGAACCGCTCGGCGTCGCACAGCTCGTCCGGCTGCGGGAGGTCCGCGCGGCCCGACTCGTCCGGTCCCGGGTCGTGCACGGCGTGGGCCAGCGAGAGCATGAGCGGCGTGCTGAGCGCGTCGGTGAGGCGCTGGTCGTCCCCGAGCAGGGAGAGCAACCGCTCCCAGCGGGCCGCGCCCGCGCCACCCGAGTGCTCCGCGCTCCGCCGCAGGTACGACTCCGCCTCCCCCGGGCGCACCGACAGCAGCGCGATGCCGGCGGCCTTGGCGAGCCGCAGGGACGCCGCGCCGGCGCGCGCCACCTCCTCGTACTCCTCGGTGCGGCAGGACAGCACCAGTCGCTGCCCCCGGTGGTTGAGGTACTTGTTGATGCCAATGAGGGCGCGGACCCGCGACGGCCGCGGGATCTCGTCGAGCCCGTCCAGGAAGGGCAGCACCCGGCGCCGGCTCACCAGCGCCTCGGCGCGCGAGGAGGCGTCGCCGCGTCCGACCGGGCTGCGCAGGTCGGGGTAGTCGCGGGCGAGCCGGCGGGCCATCCAGGCGTCCAGCGGCTCGCGTGGATCCCAGGACGCCAGCGACAGCAGGACCGGGACCGGCTCGGCGGCGCCCTCCCGGTCCTGCAGCCGCTCCAGCAGCAGCCTGATCAGCAGGGCCGTCTTGCCGGAGCCCATGCCGCCGAGGACGATGAGGCGCCCGGTGGGGACGCGGGAGAACACCTCCGCGACGTCCTCGATCCCCCCGGCCAGCTGCTCCGCGGAGCGGAACCACTCGGGGGCGGGGGCACCGCCCGGCCGCCAGCTCGCCGCCGTCTCCCTCAGGTCGGCCCACGGCTGCACCAGCGCCGCCGGGGCCGGCTCCCAGCGCAGGGGCAGCTCCACGTCGTGGGTGAGCCCGCGCCGGTCGGCCTCCACCCGCCACTGCGCTGCGACGGCCTTCGCCAGGTCCTCGGTGACCTTGTCCAGGTCGGACGACGCGGCCTCCGCGCGGTCCGAGGCGAACGCGGCCCAGGTCAGGTAGGCCGACGGCAGCACGGTCAGCAGCGTCACGACGGTGCCGCCCACGCCCATCCGGAAGTAGACGGACGCCCCGATGGACAGCAGCGTGGCCAGCCCCCACAACGCGATGTAGAGCAGACGCACCCGTGCGATGCGCGTGCGTGTACTGGCCACGGGCAGGCCCCCCCGGGTCCTGGTGCCGCTGTGTCTGTCGGTCGACGGTCCGCCGGCACCCTACGGTCCGCCAGGGCGTCCTGTCAGGTACGCGCGGGTGAACAAACGGTTGCCACCACGTCGTGGTGACGATTCGTCACACTGGGACCACGGCAACGGGACCGCGGCGTGGCCCGGCCGCCCACCCGCCACAGTGGCCGGATCGCGACGTACTGTTCCGCGCCCGTTCACCGGATGGTCGATCGGCGCACCCCGAAAGGGCGTTGAAAAGGCCCGTCGCACTACGAGAGGGGCGAAGTGACAGACCTCGAAGCACAGACGCGGGCACAGGCCGCCCGCGCCCGGACCGGCCCCGACCGCCGGTCACGCCGTGGCTCGGTGACGCGCACGGCCACCACGGCCGTGGCCGCCGCCGTCACGGCCACGCTGCTGGCGGCGCCGGCCACCGCCGGCCCTTCCGCAACCGGCCCTTCCGCAACCGGCCCTTCCGCCGCAGGCCCTTCCGCCGCCGGTTCCGCACCGACCGCGCTGCCGGGCGTGCCCGCGGCGGGCCGGCCCTGGTTCCAGCGGCAGGCCACCTGGCCGGTCCACCTCCAGGACGGCGGGGCGGCCGACGCCCCCGAGCAGACGGCCGCCGAGATCTCCGCCGCCACCGAGGACGGCCGGACCGTCGTCTACACCGACTCCCCGGCCGGCCGGATCGGCCTGGTCGACCTGCGCCGGGTGGACGCGCCCCGCCCCCTCGGCACGCTGGACATGGGCGGCGAGCCCACCTCGGTGGACGTCATCGGCAACCGCTGGGCCCTGGTCGCCGTGAACACCTCCGAGTCCTTCACCCGGCCCTCCGGCGTGCTGCGCGTGGTCGACCTGACCACCCGCACCGTCGTGGCCGACCACGACCTCGGCGGCCAGCCCGACTCCGTGGACCTCTCCCCGGACGGACGCTACGCCGCCATCGCCGTCGAGAACGAGCGGGACGAGGACGCCGGCGACGGCGGCCTGCCGCAGGCCCCCGGCGGCTGGCTGGCCGTGCTCGACGTCACCGGACCCTCCCCGGACCGGTGGTCCGTCCGCCGCGTCGCACTGGACGGCCTCGCCGAGATCGCCCCCGGCGACCCCGAGCCCGAGTACGTCAGCGTGAACGCCCGCCACCAGGCCGTGGTGACCCTCCAGGAGAACAACCACATCGCCGTCGTGGACCTGCCGACCGGCCGCGTGGTCCGCCACTTCTCCGCCGGAACCGCCCACGTCACCGGCGTCGACACCGTCACCGACGGCGCCGTCCGCCCGGACGGCGAGGTCACCGCGGCCCGCGAACCGGACGGCGTGGCCTGGCTCGACGACCACTACGTGGCCACCGCCGACGAGGGCGACTGGCGGGGCGGCAGCCGCACCTGGACGGTGTTCGACACCCGCACCGGCACCGTCGTCTGGGACAGCGGCGCCGAACTGGAGGACCTGGCCATCCGCTACGGCCAGTACCCCGAGGACCGCGCGGGCAAGAAGGGCGTGGAGCCGGAGAACATCGCCGTCGCCACCTTCCACGGCACCCGCTACGCCTTCGTGGGGCTGGAACGCGCCAACCTGGTCGCCGTCTACGACGTGGACGACCCCCGCCGCCCGCGCCTCGTCCAGGGCCTCCCGGCCGGCGTCGCCCCCGAGGGCCTGCTGCCGCTGCCCGGCCGCGACGCCCTCGTGGTCTCCGCCGAGGAGGACTCCGCGGAGGACGCCGTGCGCTCCTCGCTGACCACCTACCGCTGGACCCGCGCCTCGCTGCCGAACGCGGCCGCCCGCAACCAGGCCGCGCCCACCATCGTCTCGGCGGACGGCCCCGGCGGCGCCCCGGTCGGCTTCGGCGCGCTGTCCGGCCTGACCGGGCTGCCCGGGCGCGGCAACGGCGACACGCTGGTCGCCGTCACCGACAACGCCTACGCCCCCACCCGCCTGCTCACCGTGGACACCACCGCCACCCCCGCGGTGGTCACCGGCGAGGTTCCGGTGACCCGTGACGGCGCCCCGGCCTCCTACGACGCCGAGGGCGTGGCGGCCCGACCGGAGGGCGGCTACTGGCTGGCCTCCGAGGGCGACGGCGCCGACACCGCCAACCTGCTGGTCCGCCTCGACGCGGCCGGGCGGGTGCTGCAGGAGGTGCCGCTGCCGGCCGACGTGGCCGCGGACGCCACCCGGTACGGCTTCGAGGGCGTCACCGTGCTGCCGAATCGTTCCGGCGGCGCCGCGGCCCAGCCCGAGCAGGTCTGGGTGGCCGTGCAGCGGCCCTGGCACGGCTCGGCGACCACCATGCTCGCCCGCTACACCCCGTCCACCGGCGCCTGGGCCTACCTGGCGTACCCGCTGGAGACCGCCCCGGACGGCGGCTGGGGCGGCGTCAGCGAACTGACCGCGCTCGACTCCGACACCCTGCTGGTGCTGGAACGCGACAACCAGCGCGGCGCGGCGGCCGAGGTCAAGCGCGTCTACCGGGTCGACCTCGGCGACCTGCGCCCGGCCGCCTCGCCCACCGACGCCCCGACCGTCACCAAGCGCCTGGTGGACGACCTCCTGCCGCGGCTCACCGCCGGCGGCGGCACCGCGCACGACAAGCCCGAGGGCATGGCGGTCACCGCCGACGGCCAGCTCCTCGTCGCCATCGACAACGACGGCCTGGACGACGCCCCCGGCGAGTCCGCCCTCCTCCGCCTCGGCCCCGCCCCCCGCCGCTGACCGCACCTGGAACCAGCGCCCCCATCGGCACGAGTTCCTGGAACACGGCCGGGGCGGCGCACGCCGACGCGGTGTCGGAGTGCGCCGCCCCGGGCGGAACGGGCCGCGGGAGGCTGCCCGCGTGGTGGTGCCGGCTACTTCGGGTCGCGATTGAAGACCCTCTGCGACCAGACGTAGCCGAACGCGGCCAGCACCACGCACCAGGCCACGGCCAGCCAGCCGTTGTGGCCGATCTCGCTGCCGAGCAGCAGCCCGCGCAGCGTCTCGATGGCCGGGGTGAACGGCTGGTACTCGGCGATCGGCTGGAACCAGCCGGGCATCGCGTCGATCGGGACGAAGGCGCTGGACAGGAACGGCAGCACGATCAGCGGCATCGCGTTGTTGCTGGCGGCCTCGGCGTTCGGGCTGACCAGGCCCATGCCGACGGCGATCCAGGTGAGCGCCAGGGAGACCAGCGCGAGCAGGCCGAGGGCCAGGAGCCACTCCACGACGGTGGCGTCGGTGGTCCGGAAGCCGATGGCCACGGCGACGGCCCCGACGAGCACCACGCTGAGCACGCACTGCAGGACGCTGCCGACGACGTGCCCGACGAGCACCGAACCGCGGTGGATCGCCATCGTGCGGAAGCGGGCGATGATCCCTTCCGTCATGTCCATGGCGACGGAGACGGCGCTGCCGATCGTGGTGCCGCCAATGGTCATCAGCAGCAGGCCCGGGACGAGGTAGGCGAGGTACTCGGACCGGTCCGCACCGCCGCCGCCACCGATGCCGGCGCTCATCACGTCGCCGAAGATGTAGACGAACAGCAGCAGCATCATGATCGGCGTGAGCAGCAGGTTCAGCGTGAGCGAGGGGTAGCGCCGGGCGTGCAGGAGGTTGCGGCGCAGCATCGTGCCGGAGTCGCGCACGGCGAGGGAGAGGGAGCTCATCGGACGGTCTCCTTGGGCTGGCCGGTCTGGCCGGTCTGGTTGGGCTGACGGGTCGGGTCGGGTGCGCCGGCGGCGGTGAGGGCGAAGAACACGTCGTCGAGGTCGGGGGTGTGCACGGTGAGCTCGTCCGCCTCGATGCCGGCGGAGTCCAGCCAGTCGAGGATGGAGCGCAGTTCGCGCTGGCTGCCGTCGTTGGGGATCTGCAGTGCCAGCGCCTCGTCGTCCCGGGTGGCGTCGCGCAGGGCGGAGGCGGCCGACTGGTAGGCGGACGGGTCGGAGAAGCGGAGCCGGACGTGTCCGCCGGGGATCAGCCGCTTCAGCTCGTCGGCGGTGCCCTCGGCGGCGATCCTGCCGTTGTTGAGCACGGCGATGTGGTCGGCGAGCTGGTCGGCCTCCTCCAGGTACTGGGTGGTGAGGAAGACGGTGACGCCGCCGGTGACGAGGTCGCGGACGATCTGCCACATGTTGTGCCGGGAGCGGGGGTCGAGGCCGGTGGTGGGCTCGTCGAGGAAGATGATCCGGGGGTTGCCGACCAGGGTCATGGCGATGTCGAGGCGGCGCTTCATGCCGCCGGAGTAGCTCTGCGCGGGCTTCTTGGCGGCGTCGACGAGGTCGAACCGCTCCAGCAGCTCGGCGGTGACCCGCCGCCCCTCGCGCTTGGACAGGTGGTGCAGGTCCGCCATGAGGAGCATGTTCTCCTCGCCGGTGATCAGCCCGTCGACGGCGGAGAACTGCCCGGTGACGCCGATCGCGGCGCGCACCTTGTCCGGTGAGGTGGCGAGGTCGTGGCCCGCGACCTGGACCTGGCCGCCGTCGGCGCTGATGAGCGTGGACAGGATCTTCACGGCGGTGGTCTTGCCGGCGCCGTTGGGGCCGAGCAGCGCGAAGACCGAGCCGGCGGGGATGCGCAGGTCGACGCCGTCGAGGACGGTCTTGTCGCCGTACGACTTGCGCAGGCCCACGGCGGAGACGGCGATCGGCGCCGGGTTGCCGTGACCGCCCGCAGGGATGATCGTGGACATGACAGAAGAAGGCATGCGCCCTCCCGTTCGAAGGCCGAGGTGACTGGGTGAGGTGACTGAGGTGAGGCGATATCAGGTGCGAGGTGGCTGGAGCCCGAGGTGGCAGGGGGGTCAGCGAGGTGCGGCCGGCCTGTCGCCGGGTCAGCCCTTGGCGCGGAGGACGTCGATGTTGCCGTGGCGGGTGCGGGCGCGGATCTTGACGGTCTCCTCGGTCGCCTCCGGGGTCTCGGACGCGGTGAGGGCGTTGCGCACCTGCCCGGAGCCCGCGTGGACGTCGAGCCAGGCGGCGGTGCCCGCGCGGACGCCGACCTCGATGGCGCCGTAGGAGGTCTCCAACTGGACGGTGCCGCGGGCCACCTCGCCCACCCGCAGGGTGCCGTGGGCGGTGGCGGCGGTGACCGAGTCCTCGGCGCGGCGGATCTCGATGTCGCCGTTGGCGCCGCGCACCCGCAGTTCCCCGGTCACGGCGTCCACGGTGGTGGTGCCGTGCGAGTTCTTCAGCACGGCGGGGCCGTCGAGGAGGCCGGCGCGCAGGCTGCCGGAGCTGGTGGTGATCTCCGCCGCGCCCTCGACGCGGTCCACGGTTATCGAGCCGTGCGACGCGCTCAGCCACAGCGGGCCGGTGGTGTCGAGGCGGACGTCACCGGAGGAGGTCTTCACGCGGACCTCGCCGAACCGCCCCTCGCCGAGTACCTGGGTCCAGGCGCCGGTCGTGTCGACACGCGAGCCCGCGGGCAGTTCGACCGCCACGTCCACGACCCCGGTGCGGCCGAACAGGTTGGCCTTGGGCGTCCTGACGTTGAGCCGGCCGTTGGCGTAGCTGACCTCCGTCTGGTCGGCCGTCCGCACGTCCAGGTCCCGCTTCGGGTTGCGGGGTCGCACCTCCACGACGGTGTCGAGGCGCTCGCCCGCCGTGAACTGGATGGAACCGGCCTCCACGTGCGCGGTGACCGAGATCGGTGCGGGAGTGTCGAAAGAAGGCATGGCTGTCCCGTCCTCGTGAGTCCTTGGAGCGTCCCCGCTGGTGGGACGTGGTCTGGGTGAAGTGGTGCGGGCGCCGGCGCGGCTAGCGCACCCAGCCGGTGAAGCCCTGTCCGTGGGTCTGCGTCTTCTCCGTGGTACGCGGCCGGGTGCCGCCCTCGACCGCGGCCGACACGGCCCGCACCAGCCACGCGTTGACCGACAGGCCGTCGCGACTCGCGGCCTCCTCGGCGCGCGCCTTGAGGTGTGCCGGCAGACGCAGGTTGACGCGGGCGATGCCGCCCTCGTCCCCCTCCGCCGGGGCCGCGGCCCTGAACGGCTCGACGGGCGCGGCCGGCTCCACGGGCGCGCCGCCGTCGGCGGGCGGCGGCGTCACCACGAAGTCGGGGTCCAGCCCGCGCAGCCGTACGTCGACCGAGCCGGGGGCGAGCTCGCGGGTGATCTCGTCCATCGCGGCGGAGAGGACATTGAGCATGGTCAGACGGGTCGCCGACTCCAGAGGAGCGGTGAGCCGCTCGGCCAGCTCGCGGGCGTCCTCCCCGCCGGCTTCGGCAGCCACCGCGAGTTCGCGGCGGAGGGCGTCGACATACGGAGTGAGGTCCATGACGCAATCATGGCACCACCATGGCGCCACATGCAAGCCCAGATGGCGCCAACGCCGCCCGGACGCCACCAAAACCCTCTCGACCTGCAGAAAGTCCAGCAGACCAGCCGACGCCATCGCGCCCCCACGGCCGACCGAACCCCCTTGAAGCCACGCGATGGCACCAAGCGACGCCATCCGGCACCACCTGACGCCACGTGGCGCCACCCCCGGCATCACGAAAGGGGCGGACCGGCCCCACAAGCAAAAGGCCCAGGTCACCGGGGTGACCTGGGCCTTTCTGGGGAGCCGCCTAAGGGAATCGAACCCTTGACCTACGCATTACGAGTGCGTCGCTCTGGCCGACTGAGCTAAGGCGGCATGCCCGGGTGGTCGGTGACCACATCGGGCGGGCCAAGTCTACACAAGACCCGGGGTGGATCTCACCCTCGTTGGGGAGTGGGGCGCGGGGGCGGGGCGGAGTGGGTCAGCAGACGGTGCCCTCCGGGGGGAGGGTGCCGTCCAGCAGGTAGGCGTCGATGGCGTCGTCGACGCAGGCGTCGCCGCGGGCGTACGCGGTGTGGCCGTCGCCGTCGTAGGTGAGCAGACGGCCGGAGGAGAGCTGGTCGGCGAGTGCCTCGGCCCAGGCGTAGGGGGTGGCGGGGTCGCGGGTGGTGCCGACGACGAGGATCGGGGCGGCGCCCTCGGCGGTGAGCGCGCCGGAGCTGCCGACCGGCTCGGCGGGCCAGTCCGCGCAGGTCAGGGTCATCCAGGCGAGGGACGGGCCGAAGACCACGGACTCCTCCTCGAAGCGGGGGAGGGTCTGCCGGACGTCCTCGGGGGCCTCGGCGGCGGAGGGCTGGTCCACGCAGTTGACGGCGGAGTTGGCGGCCATCGAGTTGTCGTACTCGCCGCCGCTGTCCCGGCCGTAGTAGAGGTCGGCCAGGCGCAGCAGGATGGAGCCGTCGCCGTCGTCGATGGCCTGGGTGAGCGCGGCGCGCAGGATCTCCCAGTCGGCCTCGTTGTACATGGCGGCGATGACGCCCACGGTGGCCAGCGACTCGGTGAGGTCGCGTTCCTCGCCGGTGGGCAGCGGGGAGGCGTCGACGCCGGCCAGGAAGTCGTCCAGGGTGGTCTCGATCTCCTCCGGGGAGGTACCGAGCGGGCACTCCTCGCCACGGGCGGCGCAGTCCTCGGCGAAGGCGTCGAAGGCCGTCTCGAAGCCCGCGGTCTGACCGAGGGACGCCTCCAGGGAGGTCAGGGCCGGGTCGACGGCGCCGTCGAGGACGAAGCGGCCCACCCGCTGGGGGAAGAGTTCGGCGTAGGTGGCGCCGAGGAAGGTGCCGTAGGAGGCGCCCACGTAGGTGAGGCGCTCCTCGCCAAGCAGCGCCCGCACCACGTCCATGTCGCGGGCGGCGTCTGCGGTGCCGACGTGCGGCAGGAGCTCGCCGGAGTTCGCCTCGCAGGCCGCGGCGAACTCGCTGTTGCTCTCCTGCAGGGCGCGGGTCTCGGTGTCGTCGTCCGGGGTGAGGTCGACGGCGGCCCACTCGTCCATCTCGGCGTCGGACAGGCAGGTCACCGGCGTGGACTGGCCGACGCCGCGGGGGTCGACGCCCACGATGTCGTAGCGGCTGGTGATCTCCTCCGGGTAGCCGGTGGCCGCGTACCGCGCGTACTCGATCGCCGACGCGCCCGGGCCGCCCGGGTTGACCAGCAGCGAGCCGAGGCGGTCGCCGGTCGCCCGGCTGCGCAGCAGGGCGAGTTCGATGGAGTCGGCGGCCGGTTCGTCGTAGTCCAGGGGGACGCGCACCGTGGCGCACTCGAAGGTCTCGCCGCCCTGGTCCGCCTCGTCGCACGGCTTCCAGTCCACCTGCTGCTCGTAGAACTCCCGCAGTTCCGCCGGGGGCGGGGCCGCGGGGGAGGGCGAGGAGGCGTCCGAGCCCGGGGAGGCGTCCGGCGAGGCCACCGGGGAGGCGTCGCGGTCGCTCGCCGCGGGTTCGCTCTGGCTGGAGCAGCCGGTCAGCAGCAGTCCGGTCGCCGCGGTGGCGACACACAGGGCTGCGGCTCGGTGCAGGGGGCTGGTGCGGCGGGTCAAGGTCGTGCCTTCCGGGCGGGCGATCAGTGGCGCGCTGGGACGACGGCGCTGGACGACAGCGGTGCGGCGGGCCTCGTCGGAGAGCCGAGGGGGAACGCCGGGGAACCCCCGCCCGGTCCGCCCCGCACCGTCCTGACGCCGAGCGTATCCGTAGCCGTGGCGGTCGGATGTTAGTTCCGGCCAGGACAGGGCAGGCGGAACTATGTCAAGAGCTGATGAACTATCTGAATATCCCCCCATACCTCCACTCGGGGATATTCCGGACGGAATCACGGAGGTTGTGACATGGGCATTCTCGGCTGGATACTCCTCGGCCTGGTCGCCGGTCTCCTCGCGAAGGCCCTGATGCCGGGCCGGGACCCCGGAGGCATCATCGTCACCACGCTGCTCGGCATCCTCGGCGCCCTGCTCGGTGGGTTCCTGGGCAACGCGCTGTTCGGCGCCGACGCCATCGACGAGTTCTGGGACGTCAGCACCTGGTTGGCCGCGATCGTCGGCTCCGTGATCCTGCTCATCATCTACCGCATGGCCACCGGTCGACGGACGCACCACTGAGCCCGCCGGGTCGGCAACCCGCCGGCCGCCGGGCCCCGCTCACCCACCGGGCACCTCCGCGGGCTCGTCGAGGTGCTCGGTGAGGTAGGCGAAGGCGTGCTGGAGGAGGGCCGACCGGTCCCCCGCCGGAGGCCCGGCCTCCGGCGGGGACTCCGCCGGCGCGGGGAGCGTCTCCGCGGTGGGGACCGTCTCCGGCGCCGGCGCCGGCGCCGACGAGGTGAACAGGCGGACCCCGGCGACCCCCCGCAGGTCACCCGCCGCCGCCCGAGCCGATCGGGCGGCGGCGTCGTCGTGCACCGGCCACGCCAGCAGGATCCGCAGCGGCCGGTCCCGCGGGTCGCCCGGCGCGCCGGCCGCCGCGTCACCGGCCGCCGCGCCGCCGGCCGCCGCGTCACCGGGCGCCCCGTCGTCGGCCGTGCGGACGGCCGGGTAGCTGCCGTTCATCCCCACGGCGGCGCGGTAGGCGGAGACGTGGTCGACGGCGTCCCGCACGGCACACGCCGCCTGCGCCCCCGCCCCGGCGATCGCCCAGGCGGTGCGCTGCCCGAGGACCCGGAAGTGCGCGCCCAGCGCCGCCCGCAACCCCGCGTGGTCCAGGGCGGCACACGCCGGCCCCTCGCCGGGATGGTCCACGACGGCGATGACGAACGGGTCGGCGCCGCCCTCCCGGACCTCCGCCAGCGAAGCGCGCCCGTACTCGGCGGCGACCACCGCCCCCGGATCCGACCCGTCGGCGGCGCCGCCGGCGCCACCACCCTCAGGGGCACGCACCACCAGCACCGGGAACGCGCGCCGCTCCCCCGCCGCCAGGTACTGCGGCGGCAGCCAGACGTGCACCCGGCTGCCGTCCGGCCGGACGGAGGAGTACAACCGGCCCTCCCCCACCTCCCCGAGGTCCTCGAAGGCCTGCGCCGACGGCGCCGCGTCACCGCTGGCCGCCGCCCCGTCCGAGTACGGGCCCCAGACCGGCGACGGCCCGCTCCCGGCGAGCGCGGCCTCCGCCCGCCCACCGTCCGAGCCGGCGGTCAAGTCGCCGGGCGACCCGCCGGTCAGGCCGCCGACCGCGGCGGGCAGCAGCCCGGCCGCACAGACCACCGCCGCCAGCGTGCCGATGCCGCTGCGGGTGGCCGAGCGGTAGTCGGTCTCCAGCTCGTACGCCCGCCCGGCCCGCTGCTCACCGAGGCGACGCACGGTGACCCGCAGCAGGAGGGGCACGGACACCACCGAGAGCAACGCCAGCACCAGCAGGACCGCCGCACCCACCACACCCACCCCCTCGACGCTCCCGCCCGACGGATCGGCTCCAACCAGACCGAGGGTGCCGTCTCGGAGCGCCGCCGGGGCGCCGACCCGGCCGGCGGAACCCGCGCGGCGGCCATGGATCACCCGAAGGCGGGACCCCGGATCACCCGGTCGGGGGAACGGCCCGCCGCGGCGGCGTCCAGGCGACCTCCGGGCGGCGTCGGGCGACGGGCCGGGCGCGGTCGTCGAGCACCGGGCCCGGGCGGGGCGCGCCGGAGGGCGGGCGCGCCGGGAGCCGGCCGTCAGCCGGTGCGCAGCGCCATCGCCATGGCCTCGACCGCGAGCAGCGGCGCGGCGTTCCGGTCGATCGCCTGCCGGCAGGCCAGCACCGCGTCGATCCGCCGCAGCGTGGCCTCCGGGGTGGAGGTCCGCGCGATCCGCTCGATGTCCGCCGCCAGCTCGGCGTTCACCCGCTCGACGGACGCCCCCAGCTGGGTGGCCAGGACGTCCCGGTAGAAGCCGGCGAGGTCCACCAGGGCGCGGTCCAGGGTGTCCCGCTGGGTGCGGGTGGCCCGCTTCTTCTGCTTGGCCTCCAGCTCCTTCATCACCCCGGCGGTTCCGGGGGGCAGGCGGCCACCGGCACCGGAGGCCGCGCCCAGCGCGGCGCGCAGCTCCTCCGTCTCCCGGGCGTCGAGCTCCTCCACGGTCTCCTTGGCGTCCGCCGCGGCGGCGTCCACCAGCCGCTGGGCGGCCGCCAGCGCCAGGCCGACGTCCTCCAGCTGCGAGGGCAGCCGCAGGGTGTCGGCGCGGCGGATGCGCGCCCCCTCGTCGGTGGCCAGGCGACGCGCCCGCCCGATGTGCCCCTGCGCGGCGCGCGCGGCGAACGCGGCCATCGCCGGGTCGACGCCGTCCCGGCGCACCAGGACGTCGGCCACCGCCTCGACGGACGGCGTCCGCAGCACCACGTGCCGGCAGCGGGAGCGGATCGTCGGCAGGACGTCCTGCAGGGAGGGCGCGCACAGCAGCCACACGGTGCGCGGCGCCGGCTCCTCGACGGCCTTGAGCAGGGCGTTGGCGGCGCCCTCGGTGAGCCGGTCGGCGTCCTCCACCAGCACCACCTGCCACCGGCCGCCGGCCGGCGACATGGAGGCGCGGCGCACCAGGGCGCGGATCTCGTCCACGCCGATCGAGAGCACCTGGGTGCGGAGCTCCTCGACGTCCGCGTGGGTGCCGACCAGCGTGGTGGTGCAGCCGTCGCAGTGCCCGCACCCGGGATGGACGTCGCTCTCCGGGGCGGTGGAGGTGCACTGCAGGGCGGCGGCGAACGCGCGCGCGGCGGTGGCCCGGCCGGAACCGGGCGGTCCGGTGAACAGCCAGGCGTGCGTCATCGAGCCGCGGCCGGCCTCCGCGTCGGGCGCGCCGCCCCCGCCGGGTACGGCCCCGGCCGCCTCCGCCGACCGCCCCGCCTCCTCCGCCTGCGCGGCACCGGCGACCGGCGCCGCGGGGTGTGCACCGCCGGCGACCACGGTCCGCGCCGAGGCGGCGGCCGCGCGCAGCTGCTCGACCAGCCGCTCCTGGCCGATCAGGTCGTCCCAGACGCTCATCCGACGGTCACTCGTTCCTCTCTCGGCAGGCCGGCCACACCTCTGGACGGCCGCCCCCTCCGTCTCCAGGGTGCCGCATGCCGCGGACAGCCCGGCGCGGCGGCCCGTCGGGGCCCGACGGGGCCCAGCCGCGCCCCGGCGTCACGGGCGCCGTTCGGGGGCGCCGTTCCAGGGCGCCGTGCGCGGGTGGGACGGGCGCCCGACGCCCCTGCGGGCGTGCGGCGCCCGTCCGGTCAGCCGTCCCGCCGGCGTCCCCAGCGCCGACGCCGGCCCCTGTCCCCGTCGGCGTCCCGCGGCGCGGCGTCCTGGGGGCCGGGACGGGGACCGAGCAGGTCGTCCAGCAGGCTGGGCCCCTCGTCCTCGTGGTCCGGGTCCTGCACGTTCCACACCGGCCCGGGGGCCGGCTCCTGGGGGCCTGGGACGAGCGGGGGGCCGGGGACGATCGGCGGCAGCACCTGGGTCTCTGCCTCGTCCCGCGGCTCGCGTCCCGGCGCCGCCGGTCCCTGCCCCTGCCCCTGCCCCACCCGGGGCAGTTCGCGGGTGACGTCCGGCTCCGTCGCGCGGCGCCCCGGGCGGCCCGAGGCCGTCGGGGAGCCGGAGGCGTCCCGAATCGCGGGCATCTCCCAGGTCTCCGCCTCGGGCTGGACGCGCTCGGGGGGACGGATCGGCGTGCGGGGCCGGGCGGCGGTGCCGCCCTCCCGCGGCGTCGCGGGGGCGGGAGGGCTCGCGGGGGTGGGCGTGGGCGTGCCGGTGCCTGCCGGAGTCCCGGAGGCTCCGGGCCGGGGCACCGTGGGGAGCTCCTTGGTCAGCTCGGTGTCCGGCTCGCCGCCCGAGCCGGAGGCGTCGTCCCGGGGAGGGGCGTCGTTCCGCTCGCGCTGCCGGCGCTCCTCCTCCGCCTGACGCAGGGCCTCCTGGGCACGGCGCCGGGCCTCCTCCGCCAGCCGCTCCTCCTCACCGCGGCGGGCCTCCTCGGCCAGGCGGGCCCGTTCGGCCGCACGGGCCAGTTCGGCCTGGCGGCGTTCCTCCGCCAGACGGGCCTCCTCCGCCAGCCGCGCCTCCTCGGCGAGACGGGCCTCCTCCGCCAGGCGGGCTTCCTCCGCCAGCCGCGCCTCCTCGGCGAGACGGGCTTCCTCGGCCCGGCGCAGGGCCTCCTCCGCCCGGCGGCGTTCCTCCTCGCGGCGGCGCTCCTCCTCCGCGCGACGGCGCGCCTCCTCGGCCCGGCGGGCCTCCTCCAGCTTGCGCCGTTCCTCTTCTTCGGCCCGCCGACGCGCCTCCGCCTCGGCCCGTCGGCGCGCCTCCTCGGCCCGGCGGCGGGCCTCCTCCGCCTTGCGTTCCTCCTCGCGGCGGCGCTCCTCCTCCTTGCGGGCGCGCTCCCGCTCGGCCTCCTCGGCGCGCAGCCGGGCGAGGAGCTCCTGACGCTCCTTCTCCCGGGCGGCCTCCTCGGCGGCGCGCCGCTCGGCCTCCTCGCGCGCCCGGCGCTCCTGCTCGGCCCGCGCCTCCTTCTCCTTCTCGGAGAGCGGCAGCTCGCGGTCCAGCCGGTGGCGCACCTCGGTGGTCACCGCCTCCGCGTCGCGGGCGGCGTCGAGGACGAGGTAGCGGGCCGGATCGGTGGCGGCCAGGGTGAGGAAGCCGTTGCGCACCCGCTCGTGGAACTCGACGGACTCGGCCTCCAGCCGGTCCGGGGCGTCGGTGAAACGATCCTGGGCGAGCGCGGGGTCGATGTCGAGCAGCACCGTCAGGTTCGGCACCAGCCCGCCGGTGGCCCACTGCGAGATGTGCGCGACGTCGGACGGCGTCAGTTCGCGGCCCGCGCCCTGGTAGGCGACGGAGGAGTCGACGTAGCGGTCGGAGATCACCACGGCGCCGCGCTCCAGGGCGGGCCGGATGACCGTCTCGACGTGGTGGGCGCGGTCGGCCGCGTAGAGGAGGGCCTCGGCGCGCGGGGAGACCTCACCGGTGTCGACGTCCAGCAGCATGGCCCGGAGCCGCTTGCCGATCTCGGTGCCGCCCGGCTCACGGGTGACGACCACCTCGTGGCCCTTGTCCCGGATCCACTGCGCGATGGCGCGGACCTGCGTGGACTTGCCGGCGCCGTCGCCGCCCTCGAAGACGATGAAGTAGCCGGTGGAGGCGGTGGCCCGGCGTGGGGCCGCCCCGCCCTGGGCGGCACGCAGCACGTCGCGGGCCATCGAGGTGCCCGCCCGGTCGTCGATGCGGTGGAGGACGAGCAGCGCGCAGGCCACCACCAGCAGGCCGGCGAAGAACATCACCAGGCCCGCGTTGCCGTAGGTCAGCCGGAAGGCGCCGCCGCCCAGCTCGCCCGGGCTGAAGGCCGCGGCCACCAGCGGCACGGCGACGACGAGGATCGCCGAGCCGCAGCGGGTGATCGCGAGCAGCCGCTCGGCGGTGTCCCGGTCCCGGTCCTGCTCGTACTCCTGCACCAGCAGGGCGCGGGCGACGGCGGCGGCGGTGCCGGCCGCCATGCCGACCAGCGCCGTGAAGAACAGGACGAGCACCATGTTCTGCACGGCCCCGGCGAACGCCAGCGCCACGCCGGCGGCGCCGAGCGCCAGCACGGCGAGACGGCGGCGGCTCAGGCCCGGCAGCAGCCGGGGGGCGCGGAGGTGGCCGAGCCAGGTGCCGGCGAGCACGGTGAGGACCAGCAGCCCGTAGCCGACCGGCCCGGCGCCCAGCTCGGCGGCGCGCAGCACGGCGAGCGCCGCGGAGACCGCCACCACGCCTCCGGCCACGGTCGCGGCGGCGGTGAAGGCCCGGGCGTGCCCGGTGCGACCGCGCGAGCCGGCGCCCCGGGTCTCCGTGCCGACCGAACCCGTTCCGGCCGGACCGGCGGCGGACGTGCCGGCGACGGAGGTGCCGGCGACGGAGGTGCCGGCGACGGACGTGCCCACGCCCTGCGGGGTGCCCGCGCCCTGGGGGGTGGTCGCGGCGGTACCGGCCGCGGCCGTGCCGCTCGCGGCGCCGTCCCTGCCACGGGGGCGGGGGCGGCGCAGACCGTGCAGCACGCTGCGCGGGCGGCCGGTGGCGGCCGAGCGTTCCGGCACGTGCCGGAGGTAGGTCAGCACGGCGGTGGCGACCAGCAGGGCCGCGGCGGCAAAGGAGGGCAGCGCCAACTGGTGCCGGTGCACCCAGTCCACGCCCGCGCCGACGAGGTTCCCGACCAGGGTGACGGCCACCAGGGCACCCGCCCCGGCGGTGAACGCCACCTGCTGGGTCGTCCGGTCCAGGTCCGCGGAGGCGTCCTGGTGCGCCGGCGAGGGCAGCACGGCCGGCACGCAGGTGGCGCGCGCGGCGCTGCCGAGGCGCTCGGCGATCCCCATGGCGAAGGAGGTGCCGAGCAGCCAGCCGACGGCGGCCCCCTCGTACCACAGCACCCACAGGGGGGCGAGAACGAGCAGCACCGCCGCGAAGGCGTCACAGCCGATCATGGTCCAGCGGCGGTCCAGCCGCCGCACCACCGCCACCGTGACCTGGTCCAGCAGCACGGCACCGAGCAGCCAGACGGCGAGCAGCCGGGCGCCGAGGGCACCGGCGAGGGCCAGCGCGGCCATCCGGGCGGGCTGGTCCGGCGCGCCGGCCAGGGCCGCCTCGACGGTCAGCGCGACCACGGCCAGCAGCCCGAGGGAGTCCCCCAGGCCGCCGAGTGCGCGGAGGATCCACAGGCCCCGGTAGGGGGCGTGCTCCAGCAGGCTGCGGCGTACCCGGGCGGCGTCGAAGGGGCCCTGCGGCAGGACGGGAGCGACCGCGCGCACGGCGCCGCCCTCCCCCGCCGCCTCCCGCTGGTGGGCCCGCGCGCCGCGATCGCCCTGGTCGCCTCCGCCGGCGCTGTCAGCGCGCCCGCCAGGGTCGCCGTGCTCCCCCGGGTCGGTGCGGTCGGCGCGATCGGTGCGGTCCACGGGCTCGTGGTCCTGTCCCACGCTGCTGACGCCCTCCTGGTTCTGGCTCGATCTCGCCCGGTCTTCGGCCTGGCGAGCTGACATGTCACGGGCCTGGCGGATGGGGTCGGACGGCCGCTCGACGCTCCCCGCGGCCGACGTCGTGGCCTCGGGAGCCACCGAGCCGTCCGGCTCGGGCTGCTGGGCACGTGTCATTCCGCCAGCCTAACGAGTCGAGAAAGCGTCCGATCCGTAGCCGATACGTTCACGAAAGCTTCCCCGGAACATCGTCGAATCACCGCCATTCGACCGCGGACGCATCACGTTCGGCCCTTCGCCTGCCCGTCCGCGTCCCCGTGTTCCCGTGTTCCCTTCCCCCGTGTTCCCTTCCCCGCTCCGCGCATCCCGCCCCCTCCGCCTCCTCGCCCGGACGCGTCGGCGAACCCCCTCACCGATCGAGCCCTCCCCGCCCATCCCCCGAAGCGCCGGGTGGGGCCCGCGCCACGGCGCGAGCCCCACCCGATCACCCGGAGCCCTCCTCGGACTCCGGCTCCGGCTTCCGCGGCGCGGCGGTCTTCGCGGTGGCCGTCTTCTTCGCCGCCGTTTTCTTGGCGGTGGTCTTCGCCGCCGTCGTCTTCGCCGCCGCGGTCTTCTTCGCCGGGGCCTTCTTGGTGGCCTTCTTCGCCGTCGTCGTCTTCTTCGCGGCCGACTTGGTCGTCTTCTTGGCCGGCGCCTTGGCGCGCTTCTCCGCGAGCAGTTCGTACGCCCGCTCGGCGGTGATCTCCTCCACGCTGTCGGCCTGGCGCAGCGTCGCGTTGGTCTCGCCGTCGGTCACATAAGGACCGAACCGGCCATCCTTGACCACCACCGGCCGCCCGCTCACCGGGTCCTCGCCCAGCTCCTTCAGCGGCGGGGCCGCCGCCCGGCGTCCGCGCTGCTTCGGCTGCGCGTACAGCGCCAGCGCCTCCTCCAGGGTGACGGTGAACATCTGCTCCTCGGACTCCAGCGAGCGGGAGTCCGTGCCCTTCTTCAGGTACGGGCCGAACTTGCCGTTCTGCGCGGTGATCTCCTCGCCGGACGCCGGGTCCACGCCCACCACGCGCGGCAGGCTGAGCAGCCGCAGGGCGTCCTCCAGCGTGACCGTGTCCAGCGACATGGACTTCAGCAGCGAGGCCGTCCGCGGCTTGACCGCGTTCTTCCCGGTCTTGGGGGTGCCCTCGGGCAGCACCTCGGTGACGTACGGGCCGTACCGGCCGTCCTTCGCCACGATGGTGTGGTGCGGCGGGTTGGGATCCGTGCCCAGCTCGCGGTCGCCCGTCGGCTTGGCGAGGAACTGCTCGGCGAGCTCCACGGACAGCTCGTCCGGCGGCAGGTCGTCCGGCACGTCCGCGCGCACGCCGTCGCGCTCCACGTAGGGGCCGTACCGGCCGACCCGCAGCACGATGCCGTCGCCCACCGGGAAGGAGCTGACCTCCCGGGCGTCGATCGCCCCGAGGTCGGTGACCAGGTCCTTCAGGCCGCCGAGGTGGTCGCCGTCGACGCCGCCCGTGCTCGCCGCCCGCGCCGCCTCGCCGAGATCGCCGCTGGGCTCCGCCGTCTCGCCGAAGTAGAACCGCCGCAGCCACGGCACGGACTCGGCCTCGCCGCGCGCGATCCGGTCGAGGTCGTCCTCCATCTTGGCCGTGAAGTCGTAGTCGACCAGCCGGCCGAAGTGCTGCTCCAGCAGGCCCACGACGGCGAAGGCCAGGAAGGACGGCACCAGCGCGGTGCCCTTCTTGAAGACGTAGCCGCGGTCCAGGATGGTGCCGATGATCGACGCGTAGGTGGAGGGGCGGCCGATCTCCCGCTCCTCCAGCTCCTTGACCAGGCTGGCCTCGGTGTAACGGGCCGGCGGCTTGGTGGAGTGCCCCTCCGGGCGCAGTTCGACGGCGGTGAGCGCGTCGCCCTCGGCCAGCGGGGGCAGCCGGCGCTCGCGGTCGTCGAGCTCCGCGTCCGGGTCGTCCGCGCCCTCGACGTAGGCCTTCATGAAGCCGTGGAAGGTGATGATCTTGCCGGTGGCGCTGAACTCCGCCTCGCGCCCGGGCAGCTCGGCGCCGTCCACCGCGCCGGCCTGCGCAGTGCCGCTCACCTTCACGGTGACCGACTGGCCCACGGCGTCCTTCATCTGGGAGGCGACGGTGCGCTTCCAGATCAGCTCGTAGAGGCGGAAGTCGTCGCCGGTCAGACCGGTCTCCGCCGGGGTGCGGAAGCGGTCCCCGGACGGGCGGATCGCCTCGTGCGCCTCCTGGGCGTTCTTCACCTTGCTGGCGTAGGTGCGCGGGGCGTCGGGCAGGTACTCGGCGCCGTAGAGCTGGGTGACCTGGGCGCGGGCCGCCGCCACCGCCGTCTCCGACAGGGTGGTGGAGTCCGTGCGCATGTAGGTGATGAAGCCGTTCTCGTACAGCTTCTGCGCCACCTGCATGGTGCGCTTGGCCCCGAAGCCGAGCTTGCGGGACGCCTCCTGCTGCAGCGTCGTGGTGCGGAAGGGCGCGTACGGGCTGCGCTTGTACGGCTTGGACTCCACCGAGCGCACCTGGAACGGCGCCACCCGCAGGGCCTCGGCCAGCGCGCGCGCCCCGGTCTCGTCGAGCTGCAGCACGGGGGCGCCGCCGCGGACGGAACGCAGCACGCCGTCGGAGCCGAAGTCGCGACCGGTCGCGACACGGCGGCCGTCCAGCGCGGTCAGGCGGGCCGTGAAATCGGCCGGGTCGCCACCGGAGGCCGCCTGCGCGGCGCGGGCCGCGGCCTGGGCGGCCTGCGCGAAGGTGCCGCTGATGTCCCAGTAGTGGGCGGGCACGAAGGCGATCCGCTCGCGCTCGCGCTCCACCACCAGGCGGGTGGCGACCGACTGCACGCGGCCGGCGGACAGCCGCGGCATGACCTTCTTCCACAGCACCGGGGAGACCTCGTAGCCGTAGAGGCGGTCGAGGATCCGGCGGGTCTCCTGGGCGTCGACCAGGCGCTGGTTGAGGTCGCGCGGGTTGGCCACGGCCTGCTGGATGGCGTCCTTGGTGATCTCGTGGAACACCATGCGGCGCACCGGCACCTTGGGCTTGAGCACCTGCTGGAGGTGCCAGGCGATGGCCTCCCCCTCGCGGTCCTCATCGGTGGCGAGGTAGAGCTCGTCGGCGTCGGCCAGCAGGCTCTTCAGCTTGGCGACCTGCGCTCGTTTGTCGGAGTTCACCACGTACACGGGCTCAAAGTCGGCGTCGACGTTCACGCCGAGACGGGCCCAGGGCTGCCCCTTGTAGGCGGCCGGCACCTCCGCCGCTCCGTTGGGGAGGTCGCGGATGTGACCGACGCTCGCCTCGACCACGTAGCCGGGGCCGAGATACCCCTTGATCGTCTTCGCCTTGGCGGGCGACTCGACGATGACGAGACGCCGCCCGGCGTTCGCGGTCCTGCTGGTCGACACGTTCGCTCTTCTCTCCCGATCGTAGTTGCGGCTTGGCGGAGTGTGACCGTAGTCCAGGCCCCCCTGTCAAACGGGAAATCCGACCCATGCCACTCGAACGGTAACCCGACCCGGCCACCCGCCGCCGCCCGGCCGCCGCCACGGCGCACCGTTCCCGCCTCCCCCGGTGTACCGGCGCCGAACGCCGCACACACGGAAATCATCGCACCGCCCGCCCCTCGGTGGCGGGTCGGGCGAAGTTATCCACAGGCAGGCGGCCCCGGAGCGAGAGTTATCCACAGGCTGAAGAAGGGACTTCCCTCCCCCGGCCCTCTCCACCGAGAGTGAGGACATGGACACACGCTCCCTCACTCACCGACACCACGACGACCACCCGAACCCCGACACGCCGTGGCAGGCCGCGCTCACCCGCCTGGCCGCCACCCAGGGCGGACTGCTCACCGCAGGCCAGGCCCACACGCTGGGCCTCACCGCGCCGGACGTCCGACGGCTGCTCGCAGACGGAGCCTGGCAACGCGTGCTGCCCGGCGCCTACCTCGTCCTACCGGGCGCACCACCGGGCGCGGCGCGGAGGCCCACCAGCGGCCGGCCACCGGCCACCGTGCCGGGTCCGCCACCACGCACCCTGGTGCGCGCCGCGCAACTGCTGTACGGCCGCGAGGCGGTGGCGATCGGTGAGACGGCGGCGCGGCTCCACGGCCTGCAGGGCCTCCCCCCTTGGGACGGCCGGATCACCCTGGCCCTGCCCGGAGGGCCTCCGGCACACCCTCCGCCCACGCCGGAGATCGCGATCCGCCCGACAACGATCGCACCGGAGGACCGCCTCACCGAGGGCGGGGTCCACCTGACCACGCCGGAGCGGACTGCCGCCGACCTCCTCACCGTTCTCGACCGAGAACACGCCGTCTCGGTCCTGGACTGCGCGGTGCACCGCGGGCTCCTGGCCCCGGAGCGCCTCGGCGAGGTGGGCCGCCGGCTGCGCCAGCGGCACCCACCGACCGGAGACGGCACCCACCAGGGACGTCCTCCGCCAGGTCTCGGTTGGCTGGACCTCGTGGACGGCCGGGCCCAGTCGCCACTGGAGACACGCATTCGACTCATCTGCACGGACGCGGGGGCGCCACCGGAGACCGTGCAGTGGCCGATGCGTCATCCCACGACGGGCCGGCTGCTGGGCATCACCGACCTCGGCTGGCCCAGCCGAGGGGTGGCCGTGGAGGCGGACGGCGACACCGTCCACTCCGACCCGGGCGCGCTGCACCAGGACCGGCTGCGGCAGAACGCCCTGCTGACGGCCCTGCCCGGCCTGATCCTGCTGCGGTTCACCTGGGCGGACACCCGTCACCCGGAGTACATCGGGGAGATGGTGCGCCAGGCGTTGGCTCGGCCGTGGGAGTACAGGACGGACGCCCACCACATGGGATGCCCCGGAGAGGAGTTCTGACCCGGAGGGCTGCCCGGTGAGTGAGACGGCGGGTGGAGCAGGAAGGAGCGCAGGCAGGGCTGGGCGAGGGGCAGCGGGCAAGGGGCAACGGGCAGCGGGCAAGGGGCAACGGGCAACGGGCAACGGGCAACGGAGGGTAGGGGACGAAGGGCGCGCGCGGGGGATGGGCGGCAGGGCAGCGCGGCGGCGGTGAAGGGCTCAGGGCGAGCGGGAGCAGGCGGCCGAGGCAGGGCAGGGCAAAGGGTCAAGGCCCGGGTTGAGGAGGCAGGGAGAGGGCGGGGCCCAGCAGGTAGGGCGCGCGCAGGGACTGGGAAGGCGGGACGAGGGCGGGGCCGCAGACGGGTCGCGGGAGGGCAGGGGAGGGCGAGGGCGGGGCCCAGAAGGCGGGGCGCAGGGCAGGGGGAGGCGGAGGCGGACGGGAGCGGCCGACAATCCCAGCTAGCCAGCCCAAGGTGGGCGGGCAAGGGATGCGAATGCGGACGAACGGCCGGCCGAGCCCGGGTTTCCGCCTGGCCACAGGCCATCCGGGGAACACAGCGAGAGGTCCTGGCGCCCCGCGGGGATGAGGGCTGGGCGCGGGGCGGGACCGGGAGGGGCGGGGGCCGAGGGCCGAGGGGAACGGGCCGGGCAAGGTGGGAGGGGGTGAGCGCGGGGCGGGGGTGGGGCCCGGGAGGCGAGGAAGGGGAGGGTGGGGGGTGGGGGGGTGGGGGGGTGGGGGGGTGGGGGCCCGAGGGAAAAGAAGAGGGAGCAGGGGGAGCAGTGGGAAAGAAGGGGCTCAGGTGGCGGCAGGAAAAGCAGGGCAGGAAAAGCAAGGGGGGACTGGGCTGCCACTCTGGAGGCATGTACCAGGAAAGGGCATCGAGGCTCGGTGACGGCAGCATGCTGTGGAGTGACACGGCGCGTTCGGCCGGCTCCCAGACCCGCGTGACGCCGGACGGCTGCCTCGACCTCATCTGGAACGACGGCGTGTTGTTGGTGGCCGGCCCGGACACCCACGCCCACCTGATCGCGAACCTCCCCGGCTCGGCCTTCGTCGGCCTGCGATTCGCCCCGGGCACCGGCCCGGCGGTCCTCGGAGTCCCCGCCGCGGAGCTGCGTGATCTGCGCGTTCCGCTGGACCGCCTCTGGCCCGGCGACCGAGTCCGCCTCCTGGCCGCCCGGGTCTCCGCGGCGGAGCCCTCAGCGCGCGGCTCGCTCCTGGAGGCCATCGCGCTGTCGCGCCTCGCCGACCACGGCGGGCCCGATCCCGCCACCCGGCTCGTCGCCGCCCGCCTGCGGGAGGGCGGCACCGTGGAGCGCGCCGCGGCAGCGGTCGGCCTCAGCCGGCGCCAACTGCATCGGCGCTGCCTCGACGCCTTCGGTTACGGCCCGAAAACCCTCGCCCGGGTTCTCCGGCTCGACCGCGCCCTCCGGCTGGCCCGCTCCGGCATGCCGCTCGCCACCGTGGCGGCCACAGCGGGATACGCGGACCAGCCCCATCTGGCGCGGGACGTCAAGGACCTCACCGGTGTCCCGCTCAGCTCGCTGTGCCCCAGAGGCCCCAGAGGCCCCGAGCGCCCCAGGCGCCCCACTCACCCCGCAGGCAGCGCCGCGAAGAGGTCGACCCCGTTGCCGTCCGGGTCGAGGACGACGGCGTAGCGCTGGCCCCAGAAGGCGTCCCACGGCGCCAGGTGCCCGGTGTATCCGGCCTCGACCAGTTCCGCGTACGTCTCGTCCACGCCGGCCGGCGTTTCGCAGTCGAAGGCGAGGCCGAAGCGGGAGCGCCCGTGCGGCGGCGCAACCCAGTCGGGGTCGAAGGAGCGGATGGTCTCCTCGGTGTCCCAGGCGATCCGCAGGCCGCCGGGCAGCGCCGCCTCCACGTGCGGTTGCTTGGCGGCGTCCGGCGGGATGTCCAGGCCGAGCCGGCGGTAGAAGGCGAGGGTGGCGCCCATGTCCGCCACGACCAGGCCCACGACGCTGAAGCGCGGTTTCACGTTCATGGGGGCGACGCTAGCCAGCGGCCGCCCGCCGGTCTTGGACGAATGGGACGCGCCCGCTCCGAATCCGCGGCCGAAGCCGCACGCGCGTGCGCAGGCCGCTGCCACATCGGCGTGCGTATCGACATCGACGGGGCGCCCGGAAAGGGACGTGCCATGCTGGGACGGTTCGTGGTTGACGCCCCGTCTGTTTCCCTCCCGGGGGCGGGACGGGCTCGACCGATGGGGAGAGGAGCAGGCGTTGGCGGATGACCAGGTCGTGTATCCGGGCGGCTCCGCGTCGCGGGCCGTGGTGATCGGCGGCGGGCTGGCCGGTCTGCTGGCGGCCCGGGTCCTGGCGGACCACGCCGGGTCGGTGACCGTCGTGGAGCGGGACCGCTATCCCGACGGCCCCGCCTACCGCAAGGGTGTCCCGCAGTCCCGCCACACCCACATCTTCCTCACGGGCGGCCAGGAGGCCCTGGAGTCGCTGCTGCCCGGTGCGCTCGGGGAGCTGGCGGCGGCCGGCGCCAAGCGGCTGGCCCTCCCCCGTGACCTGCTGGTGCACACGCAGGTCGGATGGCAGCGGCGCTACCACCACGAGCGGCACAGCATGCTGTGCTGCACCCGCCCGCTCCTGGACCACGTGGTCCGGGCCAGGATCCTCGCCGATCCGCGGATCGAGGTGCTGCAGGCCACGGACGCGGTGTCGCTGGTCGGCGACGCGCGCCGGGTGACCGGGGTGCGGGTGCGCTCGCGGGACGGCGAGCGCGGGGAGCGCGAGCTGCCGGCGGAGCTGGTGGTGGACGCCACCGGGCGGGGGTCGCGTGCCCCGGAGTGGCTGCGCGCGCTGGGGATCACGTCCGCGCCGGAGGAGGAGTCCGACTCCGGGATCGCCTACGCCACCCGTGCGTTCCGGATGCCGAAGCCTCCCTTGGAGGACCCGAACGTCGGCCTCTACATCCAGCCGCAGCCGGACTGTCCGCGGGGCGGCGGCATCATTCCGGTGGAGGACGACCAGTGGCTGCTGACGGTGTACGGGACGCACGGCCACCATCCGGACACCGCGGAGGAGTCGTTCCTGGAGTTCACGACCCGGCTGCCGGACTCCTTCCTGCATGAGGTGATGCGGGACGCGGAGCCGCTGTCACCGATCCACGGTTTCCAGAACACCGCGAACCGGCGGCGGCGGTACGACCGCATGGAGCCCTCGTGGGCGGAGGGCTTCGTGGCGATCGGCGACGCCGCGTGCACCTTCAACCCGGTCTACGGGCAGGGCATGTCGGTCGCCTGCCTGGGCGCCGTGGCGCTGCGCCGGGTGCTCGCCGAGGCGGGCGGGCTGGCGCCGGGGGTGGCGGCGGCCGCGCGCGGGGCGATCGCGCAGGCCGCCGAGTCGGCCTGGATCACCGCGACGGGGGCGGACCAGCCGTACATCGCCATGGCCGGGTCGGGCGGGGGACGGCCGGCCACCCGGCGTGGGCTCGCCGAGCGGTTCCAGGGCTGGTACCTGACCCGGCTGGTGGCACACGCGGCGGTGGATCGGGTGGTGGGCGCGGCCTTCCGCGACGTCGCCTACCTCACCGCGCCACCGACTCGCCTGTTCTCCCCGGCCGTGGCGCTGCGCACGGTCTTCCTGCCGTACCGGCCGGCGTCGTCCACTCCTCCCCTGGTGGTCGAGCCCGCCGGCTGACCCGCCGGTCGCCCCCGCCCCGCCCGACCGCCCCGGCGGCCCACGTCGGCCACGCCTCTCGGGGCGGTCGTCGCGGGCGTGGGCCGCCGCGGGTTGATGGCGGGTGCCGGCGCCGATCAGCTCTCGCAGCCGACGCCGTCGCCGTCGCGGTCGAGGTGCGAGCCGTACCCCGGGTCGCCCACCTCCACCGGGGCGGCGCCGGCGGCGCGCGCCTCGGTGCAGTTCTGGTAGTAGACGGCGCCGCCGCCCTCTCCCCCGCCGTCGCCTTCCTCCTCGACCGGCGGCACCGGAGTGTCGACGGCCGGCGCGGTCACGGTGGTGGTGACCTCCACGGTCTGGGTGGCGGTCACCGTCGCGGTGGCGGTCGCGGTGACCGTCGCGGTCGCGGTCACCGTCGGGGCGGCCTCGGGTGCCGGTGCGGACGGGCTGGCGCTCGGCACCACGGTCGGCTGCGCCGACGCAGCTTCGGGGTCCTGGCTCTGCTCACTCCCCGACGCTCCGGCGGCGCCGAAGACGAAGCCCAGGAACACGCCGATCGGCAGCAGGAAGCGTCGACGGCGGTGCCAGGAGAGGCGGGTGGCGGACGCGGCCGGTGGAGAGGCGGGAACGCCCCACTGGGGCGGGTGGGATGACATGTTCGCATCTTCGACGGCGCCGCGGCGGGTGCGCGGGCGGTTCATCACCTCGTGACCGGAGCGTCTCCCTCACGAGAGGTGGGGGGAGAGCAGCGGTCTCCGACGGCATGGTCGCCCACGGCCCGGTGGAACCGTGCGCCGGTGTCGCTCCGTCCTCGTGCGGACGGGCGGAGGGTGTCTCGGTCGCCCGTCGGCGCGCATCCAGCTCACGAGAATCATGGCCGAAAACAGCTCTGGACACCCGGTGAACAGGGGGCGGAACGCCGTGGGAACGGAAGATCGGGACGCCGTGGTGACCTCCGAGGTGGACGGCGTGGCACCGGGCCCGGCGGCGCGGGAGGACGACGGCGGCCCGGCCACCGTCTCCCCCGAGCGGGAGGCGGCCGGGCCGCGGCGCCGGGTGTTCACCCGCCGTCGGGCCCTGGCCTGGTCGGCGGGGGTGGGCGGCGGACTGCTGCTGCCGCCGACGGCGGCGGCCGGCGCCCTGCGCGCGGGGTACAGCGGGACGCCGGATCTACGCGCCCGTACCCGTGGGCGGGACGCCGTGTGGCTCGGCCACGCCTGGGTGGACGGCCGTAGGACGGACGCGGACGTGGCCTCCTTCCTCCGCCCCCTGTCCACCACCGGCATCAGGGACCTCTACGTGCACACCGGTCCCCTGGAGAACGACGGCACGCTGCGATCCGACCGCTATCCGCGCGCCGAGTGGCTGATCGCCGCCGTGCGGGAGGCGCTTCCCGGGGTGCGGGTGCAGAGTTGGCTGGGGCAGCACCTGGCCACCGAGTACCCCGGTGGCCTCGACCTGGACGCCCCCCGCTCCCGGGAGAACGTGCTGGGCGCGGCGCGGCAGGTGCTGCGGGTGGGGTTCGACGGGGTGCACTACGACCTCGAACCGCTCCATTCCGGCGGCGTGTCCTGGCTGGAGCTGATGGATGCCACCTGGGCGCTGACCCGGGAGCAGGGCCGCGTCTTCTCGGTGGCCGTTCCGCAGATCGATCCGTTGCCGGGGCTGCACACGGTCGCCAAGGCGCTCTTCGACCACCCGAAGTGGTGGTCGCAGGAGTACTTCGCGCAGACGGCGCGCCGTGCCGACCAGGTGGCGGTGATGTCCTACGACACGGCGATGGTGACGCAGGGTCTGTACGGCGGGTATGTGGCGCAGCAGACCCGGCTGGCCCTGGAGGTGACCCCGCCGGAGGTGGATCTGCTCATGGGGCTGCCCGCCTACCACGACAACACGCTGGGTCACCGGGAGTCGGCGGAGACGGTGGCGGCGGCGATCCGCGGGGTGCGGCTGGAGCTGGGGCGCCGGGACGTGGAGCGGGAACGGTTCGGGGTGGCGCTGTACGTGGACTTCGCGGCAACGGAGCAGGACTGGCGGTCCTACCGGGAGGGCTGGGTGGAGCCGCCCCGGTAGGACCGGGGCGGGCTCCGGGAGGGACCGCGGCGTCAGTGCTCCGGCGTCAGGAAGCCCTGGTCGACGAGGAGGCGGATCGACTCGGGGGTGCGCTCGCGCAGGGCGGTGGGGTCCTCGCCGAGCAGGGCCGCGATGGCGTCGACGATCTCTCCGGCGCGGAGCGTGCCGTCGCAGGCGCCGGCGAATCCGGCTCCGACGGTGTCGACCCGGGTGGCGCGTCGCATGCCGCGCTGCTGACGCAGCACCACGTGCTCCGGGTCCTCCGCGCCCGGCAGGCCGACCTGCTCCTGCAGGACGCCCTCGGTGATCCGGAAGCGGGTTTCCAGCAGGGCCTTGTCGTCGTGGTCGCGCAGCCAGTCCTGGCGGGCGAACCAGTCCTCGATCTCGGGGCCGAGTGGCTGTTCCACCGGGTGCGGCCACTCCTCCAGGCGGACGACGGGGCGTTCGGCGCCGCTGGCGCGCAGGGTGATCCAGCCGAAGCCGACGGCCTCCACGCCGTCGCGGGCGAAGGTGTCCAGCCAGGCGTCGTAGTGGCGGGCGTAGGCGCTGTCGGGGCCGCGGTCCCCCTCGTGGTCCCCGGCGTCCCGCAGCCACAGCTCGGCGTACTGGGCCGGGTCCTGCACTTCGCGCTGCACCACCCACGCGTCGCAGCCGTCCGGCAGCCAGCCGCGCACCCGTTCGCGCCAGTCCTCTCCCCTGACGTGCTGCCAGTTGGCGAGGAGCTGGCAGTACCCGCCGGGGGCGAGGTGGTCGCCGGCGTGGGAGACGAGGGTGCGGACCAGTTCGTCGCCGGGCAGGCCGCCGTCGCGGTAGGTGAACCGGCCGCGCGGGGAGATGACGAACGGCGGGTTGGAGACGATCAGGTCGAACCGTTCGCCGGCGACCGGTTCGAACAGGCTGCCGTGGCGCAGGTCGACGTTGCTGACGCCGGACAGGGCGGTGGTGAGCCTGGCGACCCGCAGCGCCCGGGGGTTGAGGTCGGTGGCGACGACCCGCTCGGCGTGCGGGGCGGCGTGCAGGGCCTGTACGCCGCAGCCGGTGCCGAGGTCCAGGGCCCGGGAGACGGGTCGGCGCACGGTGATGGCGGACAGCGTGGTGGAGGCGCCGCCCGCGCCGAGCACGAGGTCGGCGCCTGCGGCGCGCCCGCTGCCGGCGGCGCCGCCGGCTCCGCCGACGGCCCGGCCGAGGTCCGCGACGATCCACCAGTCCTGCTCGGCCTCCCCGTAGGGGCGGATGTCGACGGTGGCGCGGACCTCGTCCGTGTCGCCGGCGGCCTCCAGCCAGCCGGCGGCGAGGCACTCGGCCAGCGGGAGGGCCGCGGCGGCCGCCGCCCTCGGAACGGGGCACTGCAGGAGGAACAGCCGGACGAGGGCCTCCAGCGGGCCGCCGGTGCGGGTGGCGCGCATCGCCGGGACGGTCTCGTTGCGGGACAGGGCCGCGTAGGCGGTGGCGCCCAGCAGGTCCAGGCAGCCGTCCGGGGTGAACCCGTGGGTGCGGAGGGCTTCGCGCAGCAGCGCGGTCGCCGGGGCGTCGGGGTCGGGCAGCGCGGTGCCGCCGGGGTGCTGGTGCGTGCTCACCGGCTCATTGTGCTACGCGCCCACCACCCCGACGGTAAGGCGTGACGTTCGGTGACGCGCTTCCGCGGTCGTCACTCGGTGTTCTGGGCGTCGTCCTCCGCCGCTTCCTCCTCGGCCCCCGACTGCTCCGGGGAGGCGGACGCTTCCGCGGCCGGCGAGGCGGAGGAGGAGGGGGCGGCCGAGGGGGAGCCGGACGCGGAGGGGGACGCCTCGGGGCCGGCCACGCTGGCGCAGCCCGGCTGGCTGGCTATGGCCTGGCCGGTTTCGCCGGTCTGGAGGTCCTCCAGGGCGCTGCGGGAGAGCCGGTTGAGGTCCTGGATGTCGTCGGGGAGTTCGCCGAGGCCCTGGGCGAAGGCCGCCTGGTCGCTGGTGTCCAGCTCGTCGATCCTGCTCTGGGCGTTGTCGTAGCCTTCGGCGACCTGCCGCAGCTCGGTGACGGCCTGGGTCTGCAGTTCCGCCCCGCCCTCCACCTCGGGGGGCGGCCCGGCCATCTCCAGTGCCTCGGCGAGGGCCGTGTTGGCCGCGGCAAGTTTGCCGAGGTCGGTGGACAGGCGCTTCTGCAGCTCGGCGGGCTGCTCGCCGTCCTTGACGGCGCCCATGTCGGCGAGCGCGGCGTTGGCGTCGGCGATCGGCTGGGCGGCGGGTTCGCAGACCTGCTGCGCCCAGGCGTTGAGTTCCTCGGTGTTGTCGTCCCCGGCGCATCCGGCGGCGGTGAGGAGGGTGAGTGCGGCGGGCAGCACGGCGAGTACCGCGCGGGTGCGTCGCGGGGGGCGCCGCCGTGCCGTGTGCCGCATCGGCGCCGTCGTCGTCCCGGCCGCCGGCCCGGTCAGGGGCCCGCCAAGGTCCGCGCGTCCGTCCACCCGGTAGCCCCGCTTCCTGTCGTCCTCCGCGCCAAGGCACGGCCCAGCCTGCCGTCGGGGGGCGAGTGTAACGGCCTGGTGTAGGGGTGGAGGAACGTTCCAGGTCAGCGCCGGGGGCGGTTCGACGGGCGCGGGTTGGGCGCGGATGGAGCAGGGCCCGGGCGCCGGTGGCCGACGCCCTCGGGGCGCGGCCTCAGGAGCGCAGGACGGTGGGAGCCTGGCCGCGGGCGGTGCCGAGCGCTTCGGCGGGCCAGCTCATCCGCAGCACGCCGCCGTCGGCGCCGGCGTGGACCTCCACGTCGTCGACGAGTCCGCTGATCACCGCGAGGCCCATGTCCGCGGTGGTGGGCTCGTCGTCGGCGTCCGCTTCCGGCCGGGACTGGCCGGGGACCCGGGCGTCCGCGTCCTCGCTGGGCGCGTGGTCGCCGACCTCGATGGTGAAGCGGTCCGGGGTCTCGGTGAGCGCCACCCGCACCGGTTCGGTGATCCCGTGCTGGACGTGCAGCGAGACCGCCCTGGTGCACGCCTCTCCGACGGCGAGCCGGACCTCGTCCAGGATGGCCTCGTCGACCCCGGCTCTGCGTGCCACCGCCGCCGCCACCAGCCGGGCGGTGCGCACGTGCTCGGGAAGCGCGCTGAATCGGAGTTCGACGGTTGCCATGTGTTCCCCTCGGCTGGTGCGGCAGGTGCGCGGGGCCGGGCGGGTTCGGCGTCTCCGGGCCCGGGTGCGCTGCGGTGCATCGTGCCACGCCAGCGGCGCCGGCCGGCGGCGCGGACCGCGCAGCGGCGCGGCGGCGCCACGGAGCGTGACCGTGTGGGTCCGGAGAGCGGGCCGAAGCCGCGTGCTGCCTCGGCCGCCGCCCGCTCTTCGGACCGCGTCAGTCGGTGGCCGAAACCGCCTCGTCGACCGAGGTGTGGATCGGGAACACCTTGGTCAGACCGGTGATGCGGAAAATCTTCAGGATGCGTTCCTGGTTGCACACCAGCCGCAGGGACCCCTCGTGTGCCCGCACCCGCTTCAGGCCTCCGACGAGCACACCGAGCCCCGTCGAGTCCAGGAAGTCGACGGCCTCCATGTTCACGATCAGGTGGTAGTTGCCGTCGTTGACCAGCTCGACCAACTGCTCGCGCAGCTTCGGAGCGGTGTACACATCGATCTCGCCACCGACCTCGACCACGGTGCGGTCGCCTACGGTTCGAGTCGACAGGGACAGGTCCACGGATCCTCCAGCGCCTTGCGTCGAGCGGTCAGCCCCCCATGGATCGGCAGCCGCGGCGACATTCAACCACTTATCGGGCCGGGGACACGATGCCTTGCCGCGATTGTCAGCCACCAGTGTCGGGGCATGGGCTGCCTGCGCGGACCGTCCCCGGTGCGACACTGGGCCCGATGGCCCCGCAATACCCACCGCTCGACACGCGGCCGGCGCAGGTGCTCACCCGGCTCACGGCGCCGCACGGCCGGACCGAGCGTGTCACCCATACGGAGCACCTGCCCGCGCGCCCCGGGCGTCATGCCGACTGGCCCGAGGGGATCGCGCCGGAGGTCGTGGCCGCGTTCCGGCATGCCCTCGGCATCGAACGGCCGTGGGAGCACCAGAGCGCGGCGGCCCGCGCCGCGCTGGCCGGCCGTTCGGTGGTCCTGGCCACCGGCACCGCGTCCGGCAAGTCGGCCGCCTACCTGGCGCCGGTCCTGACCACGCTGCTGGAGGGGGCGGCGACCCGCGGCGGCCGTGGCGCCACCTCCATGTACCTGGCACCCACCAAGGCGCTGGCGGCCGACCAGCTGCGCGTGCTCCAGCGCCTGCTGCGCGGCCCGTGGGCGGCTCCGGGCGGCGACAGCGGCGATGCCGGAGGCGCGGGGGACCGTGGCGCCCCCGGCGGCGGGCTTTCCCGCCTGGACGCGGCCCTCTACGACGGCGACACCCCACCGGAGGAGCGGGAACGGGTCCGCCGCTACAGCCACCACGTGCTGACCAACCCGGACATGCTGCACCGCGGCATCCTTCCCGACCACGCCCGCTGGGCCTCGTTCCTGCGGGCCCTGCGCTATGTGGTGGTGGACGAGTGCCACAGCTACCGCGGGGTTTTCGGCTCGCACGTGGCGCAGGTGCTGCGCCGGTTGCGTCGGGTGTGCGCCCACTACGGTTCGTCGCCGGTGTTCGTGCTGGCCTCGGCCACCGTGTCGGCTCCCCAGGCCGCCGCGTCCCGGCTCACCGGTCTGGAGACGGTGGCGATCAGCGACGACGCCTCCCCGCGGGGGCCGCTCACCTTCGTGCTGTGGGAGCCCCCGTTGACGCCGCTGCGCGGTGAGCGGGACGCCCCGGTGCGGCGCAGCGCCACCGCCGAGGCCGCCGAGCTGCTGACCGACCTGGTGCTGGACGGCGTCCGCACGGTGGCCTTCGTCAAGTCGCGCCGGGGCGCGGAGGTGATCTCCCTGGTGGCCCGGGAGCGCTTGGCGGAGGTGGACGGGCAGGGCACCGGCAGCCCGACGGGCCTGGCCTCGCGGGTGGCCGCCTACCGGGGTGGCTACCTGCCGCAGGAGCGGCGGCGGCTGGAGCGTGATCTGCACGCGGGGCGGTTGCTGGGCCTGGCGTCCACGCCGGCGTTGGAGATGGGGGTGGACGTCAGCGGCCTGGACGCGGTGCTGCTGACCGGGTATCCCGGCACGCGGGCGTCGCTGTGGCAGCAGGCCGGGCGTGCCGGGCGCGCCGGGCAGGAGGCCTTGGCCGTTCTGATCGCCCGGGACGACCCGTTGGACACCTACCTGGTGCACCATCCGAAGGCGCTGTTCGGCAGTCCGGTGGAGTCGACGGTCCTCGATCCGGACAATCCGCACGTCCTGGCGCCGCACCTGTGCGCCGCCGCGGCGGAGCGGCCGCTGACCGCCGAGGACCTGGAGCTGTTCGGCCCGTCGGCCGGCGCCGTGGTCGAGGCGCTGGTGCGGCGCGGTCTGCTGCGCCGCCGGCCGGGCGGGTGGTTCTGGACCCGTCGTGACCGGCCGGCGGCGCTGGTGGACCTGCGCGGATCCGGCGGCCCGCCCGTCCAGGTGGTGGAGGCGGCCACGGGGAACGTGCTGGGGACGGTGGACGCCGCGGCGGCGCATGGGACGGTGCACAAGGGCGCGGTTCATCTGCATCAGGGGCTGACCTATCTGGTGCGGGAGTTGGATCTGGAGAGTGGTGTGGCGCTGGTGGCGCGCGCCGACCCGCCGTACACCACCACCGCCCGGGACGTCACGGAGATCGCGATCCGGCGCACGGAGCGCACCGAGCGCTGGGGGCGCAGCGGGCTGCACTTCGGCACGGTGGAGGTGACCAGCCAGGTGGTGTCCTATCTGCGGCGCAAGCTGGTGACCGGTGAGGTGATCGGTGAGCACCGGCTGGATCTTCCGCCGCGCACGCTGGTCACCAAGGGGGTGTGGTGGACGGTTACGGAGGAGCAGTTGGCGGAGGTGGGTCTGGAGCCGCGGCGGGTTCCGGGTGCGGCCCACGCGGCCGAGCACGCCTCCATCGGGTTGTTGCCGCTGTTCGCGACGTGTGATCGGTGGGACATCGGCGGGGTGTCGGTACCGCTGCACGCGGACACCGGTCTGCCGACGGTGTTCGTGCACGACGGGCATTCGGGTGGCGCCGGTTTCGCCGAGCGTGGTTTCACGGCGGCGCGGCAGTGGTTGGCGGCGACGCGGGAGGCGATCGCGGCCTGTGAGTGCGAGGAGGGCTGCCCGTCCTGCGTGCAGTCGCCGAAGTGCGGTAACGGCAACGAGCCGCTGGACAAGGAGGGGGCGGTGCTGCTGCTGGACGTGCTGCTCGGCGAGCCGGTCGGCGGCGGATCGCCGGCGGCCGGCTGAACGGCCGGTGGCTGAGCGGCGGGTCGCTGAACGGCGGCTGCCGGGCAGGCGTCGCGCTCCCGGCCCGGGCGGGGTCGGGGGCGTGGACGGTCGCGGCGACGGGCCGGTGCCGTCGGCGCTGGGGCCGCTGTCGGTGTCGGCGCTGTGGTGTCCATGCCCGCATGGCCCTCTGCGGGCAGCGGTCGCGGGCCGGCCGCCGGGTCGACGGCCGGGCCGGCGCGGGCCGTCGCGGTGGCGACGGGGCGGGTACCGAACAGGGAGGTGGCGCCGACCTCGGTGACCACCCACACCTCGGCCCCGTCGACCCGGCAGGACGCCAGATGGGCCTGGTGGGCGTCGGTGATCCGTTCCGCCATCGCGCAGGGCGGCTCGTCGGCCTGTGGCCCCACCGCCCTCGCCGCCCCGGCGAGGGCGGCCAGGTCGGCGGCCGAGGCGGCGCGGTGGCGCAGCGTGGCCGCGTGGCCGACCGCCAGGGCCAGCAGCCCCGCTACGGCGACGAGGAGGTAGAGCCCACACATCCAGACGGTGGCGGAGCCGGTGTCCCGGGCGGGCGGTCGCCGCCGCCCGGGAGCGCCGGCCGTGCGGGCGGGGGGCGTCACGACGCCGCCTCCGGCGGTGTGGGGAGGCGGGCGGCGACCGAGAAGGGGGTGCCGAAGGCGTACTCCACGGGTGCCGTCGCGCTGGCCCGGACGGTGATCCCCGTCCGTCTGGCCAGTGCCTCGGGGCCGGGGGCCGGGGCGGAGACCTGAACGGTGACCATGCCGTCCGCCTCGGTCACGGACACCTCCGCGCCGCGGGGGGCCGCCGCCGCGGCGGCCGCGGAGGCGCGTTCCAGGCCGTCGCCACGGGCCGCCGCCCGCGCGCCGAGGGCGGCCGCGTCCACACAGCGCATCTGGGCGGCCACCGCGGTGATCAGCCAGAGCATTCCGGAGGTGAGCAGGATGAACACCGGGAGCAGCACGGCGGTCTCGGCGGTGACGTAGCCGGCTTCTCGGCGCCGCCCGCGGGCGCGTTCACTGGCCGCCATTGAGGGCTCCCACCACCAGGGCCGTGAGGGCGTCCACCACGGCTCCGGAGTTGACGACGGTGAACAGGATGCCGGCGAAGGCGCAGGCGGCGAGGGTGCCGACGGCGTACTCGGCGGTGGTCATGCCGGCGTCCGGGGGTGTGGGGGCGTGAGGCCTCCGCGTGGGACGGGCGGCCGCAGGGGACGGGATGGGGGTGCTGGTGGTGATGGTCGTGCTGGTGGGGTGCGACATGGGGGTGCTCCTTCTGGGGTGGATGAACGGTTGTGTGGACAGTGGTTCGGAGAGAGGGCCTGTGGTGTCGTGGGCCGCCGGCGGGGGTTGCTCAACCGGTCAGGTCGAGCAGCCCGTCGGCGAGCCCGACGACCACCGGTGTCACGCCGACGAGGACGAACGCCGGGAGGAAACACAGGCCGAGCGGCGCGGTGGCGAGCACGCCGGTGCGTCTGGCCATGCGCCCGGCCGCGTGCAGGCGCTCGGCTCGGTTTTCCGCCGCGAAGGAGACCAGGGCGCTGGTCGGTGGGGCTCCGGTGGTCTGCGCGCGGACGAGTACCCGGGCCAGTGGCTCCAGGCCGGGTACGTCCCAGGCCTCGGCGGGGTCGGCGCCGAGCCGAAGCCGGGAGCAGGTGTCTCGCAGCCTGCCGGCCGCCGGTTCGGGCACCGCCCGTGCGACGGCTCCGGCTGCCTCCGCGGGGGTGCAGCCGGCAGCCAGGCAGGCGGCGAGCAGCTCGGCGACGAGCGGGAGTTGGGCGTGGAGCGGATCGGTTCGGTGGGCGCGCCGAGCGTCGAGCGCGCGGCGCGCGAGACGGGTGAGGGCCGCGAGGCGGTCGAGGCCGGGAAGGGTCGGGGAGGGTTGAAGGGGCGGGGCTGTCCGCGGCGGCGGGCCCGTGGTGCGGCCCGTCTCCGAGCCGGTGTGGAGGCCCACCTCGGGCGGGGTCGATCGGGTCCAGGCCGGTGCTGGCCAGGGCCGCCGGCGTCGGTTCCCACAGCGGGCTCGTCGCCTGGGTGACGTCAGCAGCAAGGCTGCCGCGACCAGCAGGGCGGCCTGGGCGGTCGCCGTGCCGAAGGCGTTCATGGCAGGCCTCGGCGTGGTGTGCCGCCGGCGGCCAGCTCTCGGCGGTGTGACGGTCCCGGTGGCACCGCCGGACGTCTCCGCGCGGGTCGCCGTGAGGGCTTCGCCGGCCGTGTCGCGGTGGTGTTCCGGCTCTCGGGCCCGGCCACGGCCTCCAGTGCGCGCCGGGCCATCTGGGCGGTCCACCGCAGCCCCGCGATCTCCAGGGCGGCGCCCGCCAACAGGCACACGCCGCCCGCCGGGGTGTGCAGGAGGAAGTCGAGTGGTTCGGCACCGGCCGCCGAGCCGAGCAGCAGTCCGATGACCGGCAGGCCGGCGAGCAGCGCCACGGTGGCCCGTGGTCCCGCGAGGTGCCCCTGGATCTCCTGACGGGCCGCCTGTTCCGCGCGGAGCGCCCGTCCGAGCCGGTCGGTGGCCCCGGCCAGGCCGGCGCCGCTGAGTTCCCCGACCGACCAGCAGGCGGCGAGCGCCAGCAGCCCCTCGCCGCCGGGGGCCTCGGCGGCGCGGCGCAGTTCGGCGGGGATGTCGCCGCCGTGTCGGGCGGCGAACAGCAGTCGTGCCCGGTCGCGCGCCCCGAGGGCGGCCGCGCGGTGGGGTGGGGAGGCGCCGCCTTCCGGTGTGGACGACGCCTTGCGCAGGGCGTGCTCCAGTGCCTGGGTGGGCAGCCGTCCGGCGCGCAGTTCGGCGTGCAGGGTGGTGCAGAGGGCGGCGACGGCCTCGCGCCCGCGACGTCGGGTGGCGCGCAGCCGGGCGGCGCGGGCCGCCGCGGTCGCGGTGAACCAGCCGAGCGGGAGCAGGCCGGCGAGCGGCCAGCTTCCGAGGGCGAGGGCGAGGGCCGCTCCGCCCGTGACGACGGCGCAGGTGGCCAGGGAGGAGCGGGCGCGGTCGGTCCGCCGCAGGTTCGGTGGTGTGGCGTCGGAGGTGGCGGTCGGTCGGGGCCGGTGGAGCGGCCGGGCGTGGCGCGGCATCGGGGTGATGGTGGTGCCGCACGCTTCGGGGAGGCGCCACCGGCCGGCCCGGTGGCTGGCCAGTTGCCAGGCGAGGAGGAGGGCGAGGAGGCAGGTCGCGGCGGTGGCCGGGGTGGTCGTCGGGCCGGTGGTCATCGGCCGGCCCTCGCGGGGTGCATCGGCCGCGTGGTGTGCGGCGGGGGCACCGCTCCCCGGCGCCGGGTGCCCGGTGGGGCGGCGGCCGGTGAGGTGGGCCGGTCGGCGGGTGCGGCCTCGCCGGCCGGCTCCGGGTACCGGGCCGCAGGGGCGGCGGGAGCCGGGGTCCCGGCCCGGGGCGAACCGGTGTCCGCGGCCGCACTTCCCGAACGCGCGCGGTCTGGCGGGGGCTGCGCGGGGACGGCACCGGCCGGGTCGGTGGCGGGTTCGGCCCGGGCGCACAGGGCGGCGAGTTGGCTCCAGCCCGGGCCCTTGAGCAGGGTGCCGGCGGGGTCGAAGAGCGCCGCCGGGATCGTCCGTACCAGCCCGTCGGGGCCCTGGCGGAGTACGTGCACGGCGGCCAGGCGGCGGACCGCTCCGGGTCCGCGGGCCACGTGCAGCACCAGGTCCACGGCCGCGGACAGCTGGCTGTGCAGGGCGAGGCGGTCGAGTCCGGCGCTGGAGGCGAGCGCCTCCAGCCGGGCCGGCAGGTCGTCGGCCGCGTTGGCGTGCACCGTGCCGCAGCCGCCTTCGTGGCCGGTGTTCAGGGCGGCCAGCAGGTCGGTGACCTCGGCGCCCCGGACCTCGCCGACGACCAGGCGGTCGGGGCGCATCCGCAGCGCCTGCCGCACCAGGTCCCGGAGGGTCACGGCGCCGGCGCCCTCCTGGTTGGCCGGACGGGCCTCCAGCCGGACCACGTGCGGGTGGTCCGGGGCGAGTTCGGCGGAGTCCTCGGCGAGCACGATGCGCTCGTGTGGCGGGGTCGCGCCGAGCAGCGCGGCGAGGAGGGTGGTCTTGCCGCTTCCGGTTCCGCCGGTGACCAGGAAGGAGGCTTTGGCCCGGACGACCCGCCGCAGCAGGGCGGCGCCGTCGTCGCTGAGTGATCCGGCGGTCACCAGCCCGTCGAGGGTGAGGGCCCGGTGTCGGACGGCGCGCAGGGACAGGCAGGTGCTGCCGCCGGCCGCCACCGGCGGCAGCACGGCGTGCAGCCGGGTGCCGTCGGGGAGCCTGGCGTCCACCCAGGGGTGGGCGTCGTCGAGGCGGCGGCCGGCGGCGGCGGCGAGCCGTTGGGCCAGCCGGCGCACCTCGGCCGGGTTCTCGAAGCGCACGTCGGTGCGTTCCAGGCCGCGGCCGCGGTCCAGCCAGACCTCGTCGGGGGCGTTGACCAGGACGTCGGTGGTGTCGGGCAGTGCCAGCAGCGGCTCCAGCGGGCCGCAGCCGGCGAGTTCGGAGCGCAGGGTGGTGACGACGGCCAGCAGCGCGGAGCCTCCGAGTACCCGGCCGTCGGCGCGCAGCGCCTCGGCGACCCGGGCCGCGGTGGGCGGGTGTCCGGATTCGGCGAGCCGGTGCCGCACCGCCGCGACGAGGCGGCGGTCGAGCGTCGGTTCGGGTTCGTGCAGCCGTTCGGCGAACGCGGTGGTCATGCGGCACCCCCGTCCGGGGCCGGGCCGAGCGTGGGGGCGAGGGCGGTGAGGAAGGTGCGGCAGAACCGGGCGAGGGGGCCGGTGCCGCCGGCCGGGAACCGGCCGCTCTCCAGGCGGGGACCGAGGCCGGGTTCCGGATCCAGTTCCCCGGCCAGCGGGAGGGCGAGGGAGCCGGCCACCTCGGCGGGGGTCAGCCCTGAGGGTGCCGGGCCACGGGCCACCACGCGGACGTCGCGGAGCAGCATGGTGGCGGCGGCGGCGATCCGTGCCGCGGCGGCGACCGCGCGGATCTCCCTGGGCACCACCAGCAGGACGAGGTCGCACTGGCCGAGGGCCTCCACGGCGGCCTCGTCGAAGCGGCGCGGAAGGTCGATGACGACCAGTCCGCCGCGGCGGCGGGAGGCGCCGAGGACGGCGCGCATGGCGGCGGGTGGGATGGTGAGGACGTCGGAGCGGTCCCAGGAGAGCACGGCGAGTTCCGCGGACTGGCGGGGTCGGGGCAGGGCTTCGGCGAGGGCGGTGGCGTTGACCCGTCCACCGGCCCCGGCGAGGTCGGGCCAGCGCAGTCCCGGCATCTGCTCGGCGCCGAGGAGCAGGTCGAGGCCGCCGCCGAGCGGATCGGCGTCGAGCAGCATCGCGGGGCGGCCCGCTTCGGCGGCGTGTGTGGCGAGCGCGGCGGCGAGGGTGCTCGCGCCGGCGCCGCCTCGGCCGCCGACCACTCCGATGGTGAAGGCGGGCGTGCCCTGGCTCTCCACGGCATCGGCGATGCGGTCCACGAGCCACGGCTCCGCTTCCGGGAGGAAGGCGACGTGGTCGGCGCCGACCGCCATGGCGTTCCGCCACACCTGCGCGTCGTCGAGGTCCCGGCCGATCAGCAGTACGCCTTCGCGGCGGGCCGCTCCCTCGACCCAGGGGACGGCGTCGCAGCCGACCAGGATGAGCGGGGCGCTCTGCCACAGCCCGGGGGTGGGGGGATCCGTCGCGCCGCAGATCTTCTGCGGTTCCACGCCGGCGACCGCGCACAGCCTGAGCAGGTCGTCCAGCAGGCGGTCGTCGCCGGTGACGAGCAGCGGCCCCGGCTGGGCGGGGGCGTCGCGGTCGGCGGAGGGGTTGAGCAGGTCGTTGCCCATGGGGGTCTCCACTGGTTGGGGGTTCGGCCGCTGATCGCGGCCGCCCCTCCACGGTGGCGTGGATCGCCGGCGGCGCGACAGTCCCCATTCACAGCCTGTGGATAACTTTCGCCATGCTCGCGCCAATCCACGGGCGTCGCCACCGCGCGGCAGCCGGCGGCGACGGCCCGGGCGACCGCCACGTCGGCGGCGGACGACGGCGGCGTTGCCGGCGATCCCCGTGACATCGGCATCGCCGAGCGGCACGGGGGCCGCCGGCACCGCCCGCCACCGGCTCGACGGAGATCAACGAATGCCTTCCAGGATGACTCCGGGTATTTCGGTGATCCCTTGTACCGAAAACGCCGACCAGCCGAAGTCATTAGCTGGCATTAATGAGCGAGCGTCCTGGAAGGCAGGATCTCGCCAACGAATCGAGCCCCGTCGCCTATTCGCCTCTCTCCGCCCGCCCGAACGGCACGGTTGGCCCGATCCGGCCACGCGCGCCGACCGGGATACGGGGCCGCGGTGGCCCCGCGCCGCCCCGGCGTCCAGGAACGACACGGCCCCCGCCCGGGCCGTCGACTGGGGCCGACGGCGCCGAACGGGGGCGGCGAAGTCATGACGACCCCCGCCGGGGGGGAGAGCGGGGGTCGTCTCCTCGACCGTCTCCGGGGGGAAAGAGAACGGTCGGGCAACACGGCTACGCATACGCGCCGTGGCTTCCATGGTGTACCCGAAGGCCCTCATGAGCAAACCGCCCCAGAGCCTCTTACGCCGAATGGGTTCGCGCGAACGGAAGGCCGAACTGGGAAAACCGGCGAGCGGATGAACGGAGCACTCCGCACGAACCCCGGAACTCCGCATCCCCCTCCACGCGCCCCGGCCCGCGGCGCCCCCGGCCGGCCGCCGGAGCGGGCCGCCACACCAGTCCCGCCGCTCGCCGCCTCCACTTCCCTTCCGGCGGACAAAGGCGTACAAAGGGATTGACGGCCCGCGAGACCGAGCCAGGCTCCCGGACCAGGTCCCGGCCCGACGGCGCCCACGAGCACGACCGCGCCATCGACCACGGGAACCGGAACGGGCAGCAGCACGACGCGGCCCACGGACCGAGCACGAAAACCGGGCACCCACGCGCAGCCGACCCGCTGACGGGCCGCCGCACCAGGTAGGGACAGGAAGACTCCCGCCTGATCGGCAAAGAACGGTGCACGCACTGGTAACCCGGTGGACGTGTGGAACGGCGGCCTCCCGCGTGGCACGCGGGAGGCCGCCGATCCCTGTTCGAAGCCCTTCGAGGCCGAGGCGGGCCCGGTACGAACCGGCTCAGATCATCCCGCGCTGCATCGCCTCGCACACCGCGGTCGCCTCCCGCGCGCCGAGCGCGACCGCCTCGGCGCAGTGCGTCACCCACTCGGCGACGCCCTCCACGGTGCCGGAGGCGTAGCCCACGAGGGCCGCCAGGTAGCCGTCGGCCCCCGCCTCGGCGTGCCCGACCTCCGCCGGCGCGACGGCCTTCGGGTCCAACCCCTCCGCGATCAGGCAGAGGCGCTCGGCGGCACGGGCCACCAGCCCGTTGGCGCTGCCGAACGGCCGCAGGGTCAGCAGCTCGCCGTGCACCACGGCCGCGACCACCAGCGCCGGAACCTCGCCGTGCGGCCGGGTCAGCAGCTCGGCCAGCCCCTCCAGCCGGGCCGAGACCTCCTCGGCGCCGGGCAGTACCAGCCTCCCGGGCAGCGGTTCCTCGATCACGCCCTCGCCGGCCAGGCGAGGGCGTCCGACGCGCTCCGGCTCCAGCGCTCCCGCGGCGGCGACCAGGTGCATCCTGGCCAACGCCTGGAGGGGGGTGCGGCGCCACACGCCGACCAAGCCGCCCACCTCGGCGCTCAGCCGGAGCCCGGCGCCGACGGTGCGTGCCTGCTCGTCCGCCGAGAAGTCCGAGCGCCGGCGCACCTCCTCCAGCGCCCAGTCCGCGCCCGCCAGGGCGGCGGAGGCGCGGGCGCCGCGCAGCGCCGACTCGGAACTCACCTCGGGGGCTCGCCGACGCATGACCCGGTGCCGGTAGACGGCGTCGACGCCGGCACGCGCCCGCTCCACGGCGTCGGCCACGCCGGGGAGCCCGACCAGGGAGGCGAGGGGATGACTGGTATCGCTCACGGCCCGACCCTAGATGACCCGCCGAGGCGGAAGGGGCCCCGGCCCCCGGCGCTTACCTGACGCAAGGTCAGAGCCCTTCCCCGACCTAGCCGTTCGCATCCCTCCTTTCACTCTTTGGAGTGAAATTCCGAGCGGATCCCCCCGCCCCCGAGCAAGCGCCTTTACCGTTTGTTGAAGATCTCTATGCGCGTGCTTGGCCATTCGATGGTGCTTCGCACACGCACGGGGCATCTGGAGACGGCGCGCCCGCCCGGCAGAGGCGGCCGGTCGCCCGAGACCACCCCTTCGGGCGGACGCCCTCCCGCCACACCGCCGTGACACCACGGCAGCCACCGCCCCACGCCCGCCCGGCGGATGACTGTGAGGCCACAGGAGGAGACGGGACCATGACCATCCACGACCACGGACCACCCAACCCACCGCCCGCCGGCGGCGACGAGACCGAGCGATCCGCCCACGCCGCCACGGCGGCCCCCGCTGCCGCACCGAGCCCCAACGGCTCCTCGGCCGACCACTCCGGGCGCGCCGAAGCCGCCGCGCCGCCCTCCGGCACCCCCGCCCCCGCGTCCGGTCCGGGCGCGGCCAACCCCGCCACGGCGCGGTCGGCACGCGGCCGGTTCGCGGACCTCTCCGCCTCGCTGGTCGTCTTCCTGATCGCGATCCCGCTCTCCCTCGGGATCGCCCTCGCCACCGGCGCCCCGCTCCAGGCCGGGCTGGTGGCGGCGGCCGTGGGCGGGATCGTCGTGGGCCTGCTGGGCGGCGCCCCCCTCCAGGTCAGCGGCCCCGCCGCCGGGCTCACCGTGATCATCGCGGATCTGATCAACACCTACGGCTGGCGGGTGACCTGCGCGATCACCATCCTCGCCGGGCTCATCCAGATCGGCCTCGGCATGCTCCGGGTGGCCCGCGGCGCCCTCGCGGTCTCCCCGGCGATCGTGCACGGCATGCTCGCCGGCATCGGCGCCACCATCGCCCTGGCCCAGCTGCACGTGGTCCTCGGCGGGTCGCCGGAGAGCTCCGCGCTCGTCAACATCGCGGCACTGCCCGGCCAGTTGACCGGACAGCAGCCGGCGTCCACCACGTTCGGCCTGCTCACCGTGCTGGTGCTGCTCACCTGGCCCCGCCTGAGCCGCCTGCCCGGCCGCTGGTCACTGCTCGCCCAGGCTCCCGGGGCCCTGATGGCCGTGCTGGTGGCGACCCTGGTCGCCGGCGTCACCGGCAGCGACGTCCCCCGGGTGGACATCCCCTCCTGGAGCGCCCACGCCTTCCCCTCGGCACCGGAAGGCCCGGTGCTCGGCCTGATCGCCGCGGTACTGACGCTGACCGTGGTGGCCAGCGTGGAGTCACTGCTGTCGGCCGTCGCGGTGGACAAGATGCACTCGGGCCCGCGGGCAAACCTGGACCGGGAGCTCGTCGGGCAGGGTGTCGCCAACGTCGTCTCCGGGTCGCTCGGCGGCCTCGCCGTCACCGGCGTCGCCGTCCGATCCACCGCCAACGTGCGGTCCGGCGCCCGGACCAGGGCCTCGGCGACCATGCACGGCGTGTGGGTCCTGCTCTTCAGCGCCGTCGGGGTCGCGCTGCTGGAGCGCATTCCGCTGTCCTCGCTCGGCGCGCTGGTGATGGTCGTCGGCATCCAGATGGTCAACCGGGTCCACATGCGGCACGTCCACCGGCACCGGGAGTTCCCGACCTACCTGGTGACGGCGGTCGCGGTGCTGTTCACCGGGGTGCTCGAGGGGGTCGCGATCGGCATCGCCGTGGCCGTGCTGACGGCGCTGCGGCGGCTGGCGCACACCAGGGTGGAGGTGCGGCGGGAGGCCGGCGGGGTGCGGGTCCGCGCGCACGGCTCGCTGACCTTCCTGGCCGTCCCCCGGCTGAGCGGGGCCCTCAACCAGATCCCGGACGGGATGCCGGTGGTGCTGGAGCTGGACGTGGACTTCCTCGACCACGCGGCGTTCGAGGCGGTGCAGAGCTGGCGCTCCGGGTACACCGACCGGGGCGGCACGGTGGAGATCGAGGACGTGCACGGCTGCTGGGGCCGTCGGGCCACGGAGGACGACGCGACCATCCCGCCCCTGCGGGTCGGTCCGGCGCCCTCGCCGCGCTGGTTCGCTCCCTGGTCGTCCTGGCAACGGCGTCAGGGCCAGGTCTGCGCGGAGGCGGCGCTACTGGACGGCGTGCGGGAGTTCCGCCGGTCCACGGCCGAGCACGTCCAGCCGTACCTGGCCCGGCTGGCCGCCGAGGGGCAGCGGCCCGCCCAGCTGTTCATCACCTGCGCGGACTCCCGGATCGTGCCCAACCAGATCACCTCCAGCGGACCCGGTGACCTGTTCACCGTGCGCAACATCGGCAACCTCGTCCCGCGCACCGCCGACGACGCCTCGGTCGACGGGGCCTTCGGCGCCGGTGCGGGCGGTGACACCTCCGTGGCGGCGGCGCTGGAGTACGCGGTCGACGTCCTGCGGGTACCGGCGATCACGGTCTGCGGGCACTCCGGATGCGGCGCCATGCAGGCGCTGCTGGATCCGGGGCTGGACCGGGCGACCGGGCTGGGGCGCTGGCTGCGCGGCGGCGAGCCGTCGCTGAGCCGGATGGCGAGCCGGCCGGCGGTGATCGAGGGCGTCGAGTCGTCCTCGGCCGACCTGCTGTCCATGACCAACGTGGCGCAGCAGCTGGACAACCTGATGACGCACCCCTCGGTGCGGCGCCGGGTGGAGGAGGGCTCGCTGCAGCTGATCGGGCTGTTCTTCGACGTCAAGGCCGCGGCCATCTACCGCTTGGACGCCTCCGGACGGCGCTTCGTCGACCTGGCTGAGCCCTCCGAGTCGGACGCGGGGTCCGGCACCGAGGCCGGCGCCGGGGCGTCCGGCGCGCCGGATGCCCCGGAGAAGGTGGAGGTGCGCTGACCACACCCGCCGGAGCGGTCACGGACCGGGCCCAGGGCGGGGGGCAGGTCACGGGTCGGGTAGGTCCGGGTCGGGCAGGCGCGGGTCGGGCAGGCGCGGGCGGGTGGGCCGGATGCGGCCAGTCGTGGGGCGGGGTGGCGCCCCACGACCACCGCACGACACGCCGAGATGCGTGCGGGCAACGGCCGGCAGGGGACGCGAGAAGCCGCCTCAGGCGGTGGAAATACGGGGATCTGCCGGCTTTGTCCGCCCGTCCGGCACCCCCGACACCAGAAAAGGTCTAAACCAATTTTGGTGAACCCTTGCCACGTGACCCCCGTCACTGATGTGCTGGCGGGGGTACGTCTCGAGCCGAGAGGCTGTCCCAGGTGCATCCGCGCCGGCACGGGCCGTGGGACCGCTTCGAGATGCAAGGAGTGTGCGTTGAGCAAGGAAAGCTTGGCCAATCTTCTCCGCGAGGAGCGTCACTTCCCGCCGCCCGCGGATCTGGCGGCCGAGGCCAACGTCACCGCGGACGCGTACGAGCAGGCCGCGAACGACCGCCTGGGGTTCTGGGCCGAGCAGGCCCGGCGTCTCGACTGGGCCGTCCCGCCCACCGAGACGCTCGACTGGTCCAACCCGCCCTTCGCCAAGTGGTTCGCCGACGGCAAGCTCAACGTGGCCTACAACTGCGTCGACCGGCACGTCGAGGCGGGCAACGGCGACCGGGTCGCCATCCACTTCGAGGGCGAGGGCGGCGACACCCGCACCCTGACCTACGCCCAGCTCAAGGACGAGGTCTGCAAGGCCGCGAACGCCCTGCTGGAACTCGGCGTCAAGGCCGGCGACCGGGTCGCGATCTACCTCCCGATGATCCCCGAGGCGGTCGTCTCCCTGCTCGCCTGCGCCCGGATCGGCGCGCCGCACTCCGTGGTCTTCGGCGGCTTCTCGGCGGAGGCCGTCGCCAGCCGCATCGAGGACGCCGGCGCCGAGGTGGTCATCACCGCGGACGGCGGTTTCCGCCGCGGCAAGGCCAACGCGCTGAAGAGCATCGTGGACGAGGCGCTGCGCCGGGTCACCGGCGTGCGGACCGTGCTGGTCGTCCGCCGCACCGAGCAGGAGGTGGCCTGGACGGCGGGTCGGGACGTGTGGTGGCACGAGCTGGTGGACCGGCAGTCCCCCGAGCACGACCCCCAGCCCTTCGACGCCGAGCACCCGCTGTTCATCCTCTACACCTCGGGCACCACCGGTAAGCCCAAGGGCATCCTGCACACCTCCGGGGGCTACCTCACCCAGACGTCGTACACGCACCACGCGGTCTTCGACGCCAAACCGGACCGGGACGTCTACTGGTGCACCGCCGACATCGGCTGGGTGACCGGCCACTCGTACATCGTCTACGGACCGCTGAGCAACGGCGTCACCGAGGTCATGTACGAGGGCACGCCGGACACCCCGCACCAGGGCCGGTTCTGGGAGATCGTGCAGAAGTACGGGGTCACCCTCATCTACGCGGCGCCCACGGCGATCCGCACCTTCATGAAGTGGGGCGACGACATCCCCGCCAAGTTCGACCTGTCCTCGCTGCGCGTCCTGGGATCCGTCGGCGAACCGATCAACCCGGAGGCGTGGATCTGGTACCGCCACCACATCGGCGCGGACCGCACCCCCGTGGTCGACACCTGGTGGCAGACCGAGACCGGCTCGATCATGATCAGCCCGCTGCCGGGGGTGACCGACACCAAGCCGGGCTCCGCGCAGCGTCCGCTGCCGGGCATCAGCGCGGACGTGGTGGACGACGAGGGCAACCCGGTGCCGAACGGCGGCGGCGGTTACCTCGTGCTGACCGAGCCCTGGCCCTCCATGCTGCGCACCATCTGGGGAGACGACCAGCGGTACGTCGACACCTACTGGTCGCGCTTCGAGGGCCGCTACTTCGCCGGGGACGGCGCCAAGCGGGACGACGACGGCGACATCTGGCTGCTCGGCCGGGTGGACGACGTGATGCTGGTGTCCGGCCACAACATCTCCACCACGGAGGTGGAGTCCGCGCTGGTGTCCTCCCCGAAGGTGGCCGAGGCGGCGGTGGTCGGCGCGACGGACGCCACCACCGGGCAGGCCATCGTCGCCTTCGTGATCCTGCGCGGCGGGGTCGAAGAGAGCGACACCCTGGTGACCGAGCTGCGCGACCACGTCGGTGCGACGCTCGGGCCGATCGCCAAGCCCAAGCGGATCCTGCCGGTGGCCGAGCTGCCGAAGACCCGCTCCGGCAAGATCATGCGGCGCCTGCTGCGCGACGTGGCGGAGAACCGGGAGCTGGGCGACGTCACCACGCTCACCGACTCCTCCGTCATGGAACTCATCCAGCGCAAGCTGCCCTCCGCCGCGTCGGAGGACTGACCGGGAGCCCGGCCGACCGGTTCCGTCGCCTCGCCCCGCCCGGCTGGTCCTCCAGCCGGGCGGGGCCGCGTCGCGCAGCGGCCCGTCCCGGTTCCAGCGCAAGTATTACGATACGATTTAGTTGGTCGGCGAAAGGATTCTTCGCCGATCCATCGGGCAGTAGCCACAACAGGTGAGCCGGGAAGTCTGGTCGGCATCGCCGCGAACGACGACGTTCGCGGCGGTTCACGCATGTCCGCCGTACGCCGCCGACGCCGGGAGCCCCACCATGTCGACCCCGACGCCCCCTCGCCGCACCGTCTTCCTCCGCCCCTCCAGCTACCGCGAGCACCGCACCATCTCGGACGTCCTGCGCACCGAGACGGTCGGTGGCGCCCTGCTGCTGGGCGCCGCCGTGCTGGCGCTGGTCCTGGCCAACAGCCCGCTCCGCGAGCTCTACGAGCGCGTCCGGGACTTCCACTTCGGCCCGGAAGCCCTCCACCTCCACCTCAGCATCGGGCACTGGACGGCCGACGGCCTGCTCGCCGTCTTCTTCTTCGTCGCGGGCGTGGAACTCAAGCGCGAACTGGTCACCGGCGACCTGCGCAAGCCCTCCGCCGCCATCCTTCCGGTGGTGGCTGCGGTCTGCGGCATGGCCGTGCCCGCGCTGATCTACACGCTGATCAACACCACCGGCGGCGGAGAGGCGAACGGCTGGGCCATCCCGATGGCCACCGACATCGCCTTCGCCCTCGGCGTGCTCGCCGTGATCGGCACCAACCTGCCCTCGGCGCTCCGCGCCTTCCTGCTCACCCTGGCGGTGGTGGACGACCTCGGCGCCATCATCGTCATCGCCCTCTTCTACACCGCCGACCTCAGCCTCCTCCCGCTCGGCGGGGCCGTCCTGCTGCTGGCGCTGTTCTGGTGGATGCAGCGGCGGCGAATCCGCGGCTGGTACCTCTACCTGCCGCTGGCCGTGGTCATCTGGGCGCTGGTGCACGCCAGCGGCATCCACGCCACCGTGGCCGGCGTCGCCATGGGTCTGCTCGTTCCCTGCCTGACCCGGGCCGGCGAGCAGGAGTCCCCCGCCGAGCGGATCGAGCACGCGATACGCCCCTGGTCCGCGGGGCTGGCCGTCCCGCTGTTCGCCCTGTTCTCGGCCGGCGTGCCGGCCAGCCCCGACGACCTGGCGGCCGTGTTCAGCAACCCCGTCGGCCTGGGCATCGTCCTCGGACTCTTCCTCGGCAAGAGCCTCGGCGTGTTCGGCGGCACCTGGCTCACCGCCCGGTTCACCCGCGCGGAACTCAACCGGGAGCTGGCCTGGGCGGATGTCATGGCCGTGTCCGTGCTCGCCGGCATAGGTTTCACCGTCTCGCTGCTCATAGCCGAGCTGGCCTTCACCGACCCCGGCGTCATAGCCGAGGCCAAGGCGGCCGTGCTGGCCGGATCGCTGATATCGGCCGCCGTGGCGGCGATCCTGCTGCGCCTGCGGAACAACCGGTACCGCCGGCTGTGGGAGGAGGAGAACCGCGACGACAACCACGACGGCATCCCGGACATCTACCAGCGGTTCGACGAGACCGGCGCGGTGGTGGCCACCGACGGCGACACCGCCGCCGACCCGGGCTCCCCGGCGCCGTCCCGGCACCGCCCGGCCTGACCGGCCCGACCGGCCTGACCGGCCCGACCGGCCAGCCTGACCGGCAGCCGGACCACCTACCGCCTACCGGCGGAGGGCGGATGGTGTCCGTGGGGCGACTGGGGGCATGATCGAACCGTCCACCGGGCATGCGCGCCTCAGAACCGGGCCACGAACGGTCACCCGCGTGCCAGGAGCAGACGACCGACGACGAGGAGACCCCTGATGGCGGCTGTCGAACAGACCGGTCCGGCCCCCCACCCCGGCAGCGGTGCCCGCCCACTCGGCGGCGCGCGCCCCGCCGACACCGCCGCCCGGCAGTCCGTCGGCGAACTGCTCGCCTCCGCGAGCCAGGACCTCTCCGCCCTGGTGCGCGACGAGGTGGCGCTGGCGAAGGCGGAGGTCCGCCAGGACGTCAAGCGGGCCGTCGCCGGGAGTGGTTCCATCGCGGTCGCCGGGCTGCTCGGCTTCTTCGCACTGATGATGCTGAGCGTGGCCGCCGCCTTCGGCCTGCGCGCCCTCGGCATCACCACGGGCTGGGCGTTCTGCATCGTCGGGGCCGTCTACCTGCTGGTCGCCGGCGTGCTGGCGCTCGTCGCGCTGCGCAGCTTCCGACGTATCCGGCCGCCCCGGCGCACCATCGACTCCACCCGGCGCACCGTCACCGCGCTGAAGTCGTTCCGCCCGCGCCCGGCGGAGCGAACCGCCCGCGGCCGCTGATCCCCCGGTCCCCGACCCACCGGCTCCCGGAACCCCGAGCCACCGGCGCCCCGGACCACCGCAGGTCGCGCCGTCAATCCCCCGCGGTGGCGCACGGGGCGCGCCCGGTTCGTCCTTCCGGCGGACGGGGGGCGCGGCCCGTCCTCCCAGGGAACCATCGGCCGTGCCGGCGACCCTGGAACATCCCTGGTCCCCACCCGCCTGGCCCGTTTCACGCCCCGTCCGATGGCCGGGATGTGACAGGCTTCGGACATGGCGCATCCCCACGCAAGCAATCCCACCCCACCCGGGCCCCACGGGATGCTCGGGGGGCCGGCACCCGGGGTGCCGCCCGGTGGCCTGCCCACCGGCACGCCCGGCGCGACGGCCGCACCGGGCTCCGTGGCCGTCCCCGGTTCCGTGGCCGCGCCCGGCTCCCGGGTCGCGCCCGGCGCCGTGACCACGCCCGCGGCGACGGCCGCACCGGGGACCACGGCCGTCCCGGACACCGTCACCGCGCTCCCCCCGCACGGCGACGCCGAGCAGTCACCGGAGCCACACCCGCACCGGCCCGCGCCCGCCGCGCCCACCACCACCGCGGCCACGCGCCCCACCGCCGACCCCCGCCCCACCGCGGCCGCGCCCGCCTCGATCGCGCCCGCCTCGGTCGACGCCGCGCCGGTGCCCTCCGGCTCCCCCGCGACGACGGCCACGCCGCGCACCGCACCGCCCCAGGCGTCGGCCGAGCGTCCGCCGACCGCGGACGACGGCCCGGCGCCGGTCGCCGACCCGGTTCGCCTGGACGGTCCCTGGACCCACCGTGACGTGGCCGCCAACGGCGCCCGCTTCCACATCGCCGAGATGGGCGAGGGCCCGCTGGTGATGCTGGTGCACGGCTTCCCGCAGTTCTGGTGGGCATGGCGGCACCAGATGTCCGCGCTCGCCGCGGCCGGCTACCGGGCCGTCGCCGTGGACCTGCGCGGCGTCGGCGGCAGCGACCGCACCCCGCGCGGCTACGACCCGACCACCATGGCGCTGGACGTCCTGGGGGTGATCCGCTCGCTCGGGGAGCCGGACGCGGCGGTCGTCGGCCACAGCTGGGGCGGCTACGTCGGGTGGACGGCGGCCGCGCTGCGGCCCAAGCTGGTGCGCCGCCTGGCCGTGCTGTCCATGCCGCACCCGCGGGTCTTCCGGCACCAGCTGCTGACCGATCCCCGCCAGGCCGCCGCCAGCCGGCACATCCTGCGGTTCCAGAGCCCGTGGCTGCCGGAGCGCCGGCTCAGCGAGGACGACTGCGCCGAGGTGGCCCGGCTGATCACGCAGTGGTCCGGCGAGGCCGACGCCACCGCCGGCCGTCCGGACGCCCAGGCCCTGCGCCGCTACCAGGACGCCTTCGCCATCCCCGCGACCGCGCACTGCTCGGTCGAGCCCTACCGCTGGCTGATCCGCTCGCTGTTCCGCCCGGACGGCATCCAGTTCAACCGCCGCATGGCCCGCACGCTCACCATGCCGGTGCTGCAGCTGCACGGCGCCGCGGACCGGGTGGTCCTGCCGCGCGGCGTCTCGGAGTCGGCCCGCTACGTCGGCGCGCCGTACCGGTGGCGCACCTTCGACGGCGTGGGGCACTTCCCGCACGAGGAGGTCCCCGGAACGGTGTCGGCGGAACTGGTCAACTGGCTCGCCGAGGAGATGTGAGACGCCGGCCGGAGGGCGCCCCGCGGACCACCACGGACCGCGAGGGCGCCCTCCGGCCGGTCCGGCCCACCCACGCCGGTCCGCCCCCGCCCCGGTCCGGTCCCCGACGCCCCGATCCAGCTCGACCCGGCCCGATCGCCATCGGCGAACGGCGGGACGGGACGCGGTTATCGCGCGGTGGCGCGGGGCATCTTCCGGATATGACACGGCAGGACGACACGACGTCGAAGAAGATGCGTGCACGTCTGGCGGACGAGCGCGTCGCGCGCCCGATCCCCCTCTTTCCCCCAGGCACGTCGCGCCCGCGCCTCACCCGAATCCCCCCGCAGCCGTACGGTCCCAGCCTCGGGATCACCAGCATCCTCGGGCGCCGCGCCCGCTGGGTGACGGTCCGGCTCCGCGGCGGGCGCGCCGCCTGAGCCGGCCGCCACGGCGGCCCACACCCCACCCCCCTGTACCGGCCGTACGGCCGGGGCTCCACCGTGCGCCCGGGGCGTCCCCATGCCGCCCCGGGCGCCCACCGTCATGCCCGGTGGGCGCCCGCCCAGGCGCACGGGCACCGGCGTGACGGTCACATGGCGCAGGCGTCGGTGTCGACCGGCTGCTCGGCGGTCCGTCCCAGCTCGATGACGTCGCGGATCTCGTCGATGGTCAGCGCGTACCCGGTGTCGTCACGGTCCAGGGACTTCGCGAAGATCACCCCGTAGACGTCGCCCTCGGGCGACAGCAGCGGGCCGCCGGAGTTGCCCTGCCGGACCAGCGCGTACAGCGAGTACACCTCGCGGGTCACGTCGCCGCGCTGGTAGATGTCCGGCCCGCGCACCTCCAGGCGGTCCCGCAGGCGGGCGGCGCGCACGTCGAAGGCACCGTTCTCCGGGAAGCCGGCCACGATCGCGTCGTCGCCGCTCTCCGCTCCCTCCACGAACTCCAGCGGCGGGACGTCCAGCCCGGGCACGTTCAGCACGGCCACGTCGCGCTGCCAGTCGAAGATCACGACCGTGGCGTCCCACAGCCGGCCCTCGCCGCCGATCTGCACGGTCGGCTCGTCGACGCCGCCGACGACGTGCGCGTTGGTCATCACCCGGCCCGGCGCGAAGACGAAGCCGGTGCCCTCCAGCACCTTCCCGCAGGACGGCGCCGTGCCGACCACCTTCACGATGCTGCCGCGCGCCTCCTCGACGGCCGGGGAGGCCACCAGGGTGGCGTCGGGCGGCGGGACGTCGGTGACCTGCTCCGGGGTGAACGGGTCGAACAGCGGCGGGAAGCCGTTGCGGGCCAGCAGGGACTCGAAGTCGTCGAACCAGCCGTCGACCTGGGCGGGCATGACGTCCTGCAGGGTGCCCATGGTGGCCGAACCGCGCACCTCACGGGAGACGGTCGGCAGGGAGGCCGCCGCCAGCGGGGCACCGACCATCCAGGCCACCAGCAGCAGCGCCACCACGTTGACCGCCGCGCCGCCCACGGAATCGACCACCTTGGTGGCGCCCGAGCGCACCAGGCGGCTGCTCAGCCGGCTGCCGAGCTGCGTCATGGCGGCCTGGCCCACGCAGGCCACGACGAGGACGCCGAGCACGGCGAGCAGCGAGGACAGCGTGCCGGCCTCACCGGGGTCGAACAGCATCGGAAGGACCTGGATCGCCACCCAGCCTCCGAGCAGGAAACCGATCACCGACGTCGCGGCGACCACGAATCCCTGGCCGTACCCGACGTAGGCGAACCACAGGGCGGCGATGATGAGCAGGGCGTCCAGCACATTCACCTGGACACGTTCTCATGTGGCGGGCCCTCATGGGTCCGGTGCGCCCGAAGCCACTCCGCCCGCGCCACCCCCAGCCACCCGGGCGCCACCGGCCGAACGGCCCGCCCCACCCCGTGGGACCGCCTTCGCGGCGCTCCCCGGAGGGCCTTCTCCGCCGGGCCTTCTCCGCCGGGCCTTCTCCGCCGGGGCTTCTCCGCCAGGGCTTCTCCGCCAGGGCTTCTTCGCCGGAGCTTCTTCGGGGGCCGATCCTCGGGGGGCCAATGCTCGGGGGCCGATCTTCGGGACCGCCTGACGACCCCGCGCACCAACGCCCCCAGGGGGCCCGAAGGGGGACCCCCTTACTTCAAGCATGTCACGGATCGCGCACCCGCCGCAGCCCCCCATTCACGGCCTGTGGACAACTCCCGACGCGAACACGTCAGTCCCGCAGCATGACCTCGGCGGTCTCGTCCCACGGCCGCTCCCACCCGGCGAACCGCAGCACACCGGCGATCAGCCCGCCCGTGAAGCCCCACACCACCCGGTCGGCCACCCGGAAGCCGGGCCCCACGTACCCCGAGGGGTGCCGGACCCGCACCCGGTTCACCGGCTCCACCAGATCGGCCACCGGCACCCGGAAGACCTCCGCCACCTCACCGAGGTCCACCGGCGCGACCGCCGTGGGCTCCCGCCACCACCCCAGCACCGGCGCCACCACGAAGTCGCTCACCGGCAGGTACAGCGACGGCAGCATGCCGAAGACCTGCACCCCCGACGGCTCCAGCCCGGTCTCCTCCCACGCCTCCCGCAGCGCCGCCCGCACGGCGGTGCCCGGATCGGCCGGGTCGCCGTCCGCCGCGTCGACCCCGCCGCCGGGGAAGCCCGGCTGCCCGGCGTGCTTGCGCAGGCCGTCGGCCCGCTGGATGAGCAGCACGTCCGGGCCTCGTGAGCCCTCGCCGAACAGGATGAGCACGGCGGACCGCCGCCCACCGCGCCGTGGCGGCAGGAAGTGGCTCAGCTGCTCCGCCCGCACCCGGGGCAGGGCCTCCGCCACCGGGCTCAGCCACCCGGGGAGCCCCTGGTGGTCGAGCAGGAGTGATCGTGTGCCGTCCCAGCCGGAGGCGGGAGGCAGCAGCGCCGCGTCGCTCATTCCGCGTCCCCGGCCCCGCCGGAGGACGCCGCACCGGAGGACGCCCCACCCGAGGACGCCTCCCCCGAAGCCGCCCCGCCCGACGACGCCGCAGCCTCCCGCGCCCTCCGCGAGACCGGCGGCACCTCCGGCACCTCCCCCGGCTTCGGCGCCCCCCGCCCCGGCGTGCCCGGACGCGGCCGGCCCGGCACGCTGGCCTCCTCCGCCGCCTCCTCGACGACGGCCCCCGGGTACTCGGCCGGCGGCCGCAGCCGCTGCCCCGGCTTGCCGCCGAGCTCGTACTTCAGCAGTGCCGCCGCCTTCGCCGGGTCGGTCTCCCCCTCGCCGTACGCCGGGCACAGCGGCGCGATCGGACAGGCCCCGCACGCGGGCCGGCGGGAGTGGCAGATCCGGCGGCCGTGGAAGATCACCCGATGGGAGAGCATGGTCCACTCCGACCGCGGGAAGAGCTCGCCGATCTCCGCCTCGATCCGGTCCGGGTCGGTGGCCTCGGTCCACTCCCAGCGCCGCACCAGGCGGGCGAAGTGGGTGTCCACCGTGATGCCGGGCACCCCGAACGCGTTGCCCAGCACCACGTTGGCGGTCTTCCGGCCCACCCCGGGCAGGGTGACCAGGTCCTCCAGCCGCCCCGGCACCTCCCCGCCGAACCGCTCGACCAGCGCCTTCGACAGCCCCATCAGGGACTTCGCCTTGGCGCGGAAGAACCCGGTCGGCCGGATCAGCGTCTCCAGCTCCTCCGGATCGGCCGCCGCCATGTCCTCCGGCGTCGGGTACTTCGCGAACAGCGCCGGGGTGGTCATGTTCACCCGCAGGTCCGTCGTCTGCGCCGACAGGACCGTCGCCACCAGCAGCTCGAAGGGGTTCTCGAAGTCGAGCTCCGGGTGCGCCCACGGATACAGCTCGGCCAGCTCCCGGTTGATCCGGCGGGCCCGCCGGACCAGCGCCAGGCGGGACTCCGGCTTGCCCGCCCGCGTCGTCGCCTTCCCCGCCGGCTTCCCCGTGGCGTTCCCGGCCGGCTTCCCGGTGGCCTTGCCCGGAGCCTTCGCCGAGCCCTTCCCCGGGGCCTTCGCCGTTCCCGTGGCCCTGTGCGCCTTGCTCTCCGCCATGCCCCGAAGGCTACGCCCAACGGCCCGCCGCGCGCCGGGTGTGCCGCGGGCCACCGCTCGGGCACGCCGCGACGTCGGCGCCCCGGCGCGGCCCCGGTGCGACCCCGCTCTCGGACACCCGTTCGGCCCAGTCGGTTCGGGGCCGTTCCGGGCTCGGCTTCGGGGATCCGGCGGTGTCCGCGAGGGCCACCGGGGCGGTCGGACGGCCCCACCCGCCCCGTCCGCCCCACCCGGCCAAGACGTCAAACGTCCGGTTTCTCCCGACCCGGCTGTGATCTGCGGCCACTGATACGCCACACTGTGATTGATCGCACCCCACGCATCACACTTGAAGCGGGCCCCGACCGGGGCCGCAGGGCCGGCAAGGAGGACCTCTCGTGGACGACGTTCTGCGGCGCGCCCCGCTCTTCGCGGCGCTCGACGACGAGCAGGCAGCGGAACTGCGCGCATCCATGACGGCCGTGCCCATGGGCCGCGGGGAGTCGCTGTTCCACGAGGGCGACCCGGGCGACCGCCTCTACGTCGTCGCCGAGGGCAAGCTGAAGCTGCACCGCACCTCCCCGGACGGCCGCGAGAACATGCTCGCGGTGCTCGGCCCGGGCGAGATGTTCGGCGAGCTGTCGCTGTTCGATCCGGGCCCGCGCACCGCGACGGCCACCGCGCTGACCGAGACCAAGCTGCTCGCGCTCAGCAACAGCGACCTCCAGCCGTGGCTGAACGCCCGCCCGGAGGTGGCCACCGCGCTGCTGCGGGCCATCGCCCGCCGCCTCCGCCGCACCAACGACGTGATGTCCGACCTGGTGTTCTCGGACGTCCCGGGCCGTGTGGCCAAGGCTCTGCTGGACCTGTCCAAGAAGTTCGGCGTGCAGTCGGACGAGGGCATCCACGTGGTGCACGACCTCACCCAGGAGGAGATCGCGCAGCTCGTCGGCGCTTCCCGGGAGACGGTCAACAAGGCGCTGGCCGACTTCGCCGCGCGCGGCTGGCTGCGCCTGGAGGCGCGCGCCGTGGTGCTGCTGGACGTGGAGCGCCTCTCCCGCCGGTCCCGCTGAGCCAGCGGTGACCCACGGGACGCACGGAGAGCACCCCACGCCCGAAGGGCAGCACACGCCCGGAGCCGACGGAGCGGGCAGCACGCGCGCCCGGCGGATCCTCGCGCCCAACCCCGGCCCGATGACCCTGGACGGCACCAACACCTGGATCGTCGCCGAGCCCGGCGCCCGTCGGGCGGTGGTGATCGATCCCGGGCCGCTGCACGAGGGACACCTGGGGCGGGTGCTGGAGGAGGTGCGCCGCGGTGGGTGTGAGGTCGGCGTGGTGCTGCTGACCCATGGCCACGCCGACCACTCCGAGGGGGCGGCGCGCTTCGCCGAGTTGTCCGGGGCGCCGGTGCGGGCCCTGGATCCGGCGCACCGGCTGGGCTCGGAGGGGCTGGGCGAGGGCGACGTGGTGTCCACCGGCGGACTGGAGCTGCGGGTGCTGGCCACCCCGGGGCACACCGCGGACTCGCTCTGCTTCCACCTGCCGGCGGACGGCGCCGTGCTGACCGGGGACACGGTCCTCGGGCGCGGCAGCACGGTGGTGGCTCACCCGGACGGCCGCCTGGGCCCCTATCTGGAGTCCCTGGAACGACTGCGCGCGCTGGCCGCGGAGACCGGAACAGAAACGATTCTCCCCGGCCACGGCCCGGTCCTCCGGGACGCCCTGGCCGCCCTGGACGGCTACCTGGGGCACCGCCGGGCACGGCTGGAGCAGGTCGCGGAGGCACTGACCGCCGGGCACCGCACCGCCCGGGAGGTCGTCGCGGCCGTCTACGCGGACGTCGACCCAGCGCTCTGGCCGGCGGCGGAGCTCTCCGTCCGGGCGCAGCTGGAGTACCTCGGCCACCGGGTGGACGTGGACCAACCCGGCCACCACGACGACGGCCCCCACCACGACGACGGCCCCCGCGACGACGGCGGCCACGGCACCGCGGAGCGGGCGCCGCGGCACTGAGCGGGCCGGCCGGTCCATCCTCTCCCCGACCACGGACCGGCCGCTCACGATCTCGGCCCCTCGCCCGCCCCTCCTCGGCGGTGCCGGCACGGCGGCCCACCGCCCACGAGTCCGTTCCCGCCGGACTCGTACGCCACCGCCGCACGACGGACCGCGCGGGCCGGCCATCACACGCCGTCATCCCGCGCGGTCACGCCACGGGTTCACGCCACGCGGCCACAGCAGCGCGGTCGTGGGGCTCAGTCACGCACCTCGACCTGGATCTCCACCTCGACCGGGGAGTCCAGCGGCAGGACGGACACCCCCACGGCGCTGCGTGCGTGCACGCCCGCCTCGCCGAGGGCCAGGCCGAGCAGCTCGCTCGCCCCGTTCACCACGCCGGGCTGCCCGGTGAAGTCGGGAGCGGAGGCGACGAAGCCGACCACCTTGACCACCCGGACGATCCGGTCCAGGTCGCCCACCACCGACTTCACCGCCGCGAGGGCGTTGAGGGCGCAGGTGGCGGCCAGTTCCTTGGCCCGCTCCGGACTGATCTCCCCGCCGACCTTGCCGGTGGCCGCGAGCCGCCCGTCGACCATCGGGAGCTGGCCGGAGGTGTACACGTGGTCGCCGGTGCGCACGGCCGGCACGTAGACGGCCACCGGCCGCGGCGCCGGCGGCAGCGCGATGCCGGCCTCGGCCAGCCGCCGCTCCACGGCACCGGCGGGCGCGCCGGTGCCGGGAGCGGCGCCGGCGTCACTCATCGCTCGACCTTGGGCCGCTTGAAGTAGGCCACCAGCTGCTCGGCGCTCATTCCCGGAACGACCTGGACCAGCTCCCAGCCGTCCTCGCCCCAGGTGTCCAGGATCTGCTTCGTGGCGTGCACCAGGAGCGGCGCGGTGGCGTACTCCCACTTGGTAATCGTCGTCATGGACCCGACTCTAGCGGCGCCGCCCCGTCCGGCCCGGCCCGCCCCACGCGGCGGTTCGGGCTGCGGCTACCTTGGGCCCCGTGGATGCCGAGCTGGGCGACGGGCAGCCGTCGCGGGAGGTCGACTGGGAGGGTGTGCGGCTGCACATCGTCACCGGCAAGGGCGGCGCCGGGAAGACGACCACGGCGGCCGCCCTGGCGCTGGCCCTGGCCTCCGGTGGGCGGCGCACCCTGCTGATCGAGGTGGAGGGACGGCAGGGCATCTCCCGGCTGTTCGACACCCAGCCGCTGCCCTACGAGGAGCGCCGGATCGCCCGCGCCCGCGGCGGCGGCGAGGTGCACGCCCTCGCCGTCGACCCGGAGCAGGCGTTCTACGAGTACCTGGAGATGTTCTACAAGCTGGGCCGGGCCGGGCAGGCGCTGCGGCGGATCGGCGCGGTCGACTTCGTGACGACGGTGGCGCCCGGGGTGCGCGACGTGCTGCTCACCGGCAAGGCGTGCGAGGCGGTGCGGCGCCGCCGGGGAAACGGTTCCCCGGCCTACGCGGCCGTGGTGATGGACGCCCCGCCGACCGGCCGGATCACCCGCTTCCTGAACGTCAACAGCGAGGTGGTGGGCATGGCGCGGTTCGGGCCGATCCACCACCACGCGCAGGCGGTGATGAAGGTGCTGCGCTCGCCGGAGACGGCGGTGCACTTCGTCACCCCGCTGGAGGAGATGCCGGTGCAGGAGACGGCGGACGGCATCGCCGAGCTGCGTGCCGTCGGGCTGCCCGTGGGCGGCGTGGTGGTCACGATGACCCGCCCCACCACCCCGGCGATCCCGGACGGCTCAGGCGCCCCAGGCGGCTCGGGCGGCTCAGACGCCCCCGGGCCCGCCGGCGTCGCGGAGATCGCGGCGGCGCTCGCCGCGAGCGGGCTGCCCGGCCCACGGGCGACCGCGCAGGACGCGCGCGGCCTCGCCGCGGCACTGCTGGAGGAGGGCCGGGAGAACGCCCTCCGGCTCGCCATGGAGCGGGAGCTGCGCGCGGACGTCCTCCGCCACGGCCTGCCGAGCTACGAGCTGCCGCTGCTGGGCGACGGCGTCGACCTGCCCGGCCTCTACCACCTGGCCGACCTGCTGCGGGCCGGGGGCATGGCGTGAGCGAGCAGCACCGCGTCCCCCACCCCGCCGAGCCCACGGCCCCCACCGGTCCCATCGCCCCGGCGCCCGTCCTGCCCGCCCCCGCCCTGGACGTCGACGCGCTGATCGACGACCCGGCCATCCGCATCGTGGTGTGCTGCGGCTCCGGTGGCGTGGGCAAGACGACGACGGCGGCCGCCGTGGGGCTGCGCGCCGCCGAGCGCGGCCGGCGGGTGGTGGTGCTGACCATCGACCCGGCGAAGCGGCTGGCCCAGTCGATGGGGCTGGGAGAGCTGGACAACACCCCCCGCACCGTGCCCGGCGTGGACGTCTCGGCCGGCGGCGGGCTGCAGGCGATGATGCTGGACATGAAGCGCACCTTCGACGAGGTGGTGCTCACCCACGCCGACCCCGAGCGTGCCCGGACGATCCTGGAGAACTCCTTCTACCAGTCGCTCTCCTCCGGGTTCGCCGGGACCCAGGAGTACATGGCGATGGAGAAGCTCGGGCAGCTCAGTGCCTGCGGCGAGTGGGACCTCATCGTGGTGGACACCCCGCCCAGCCGGTCCGCCCTGGACTTCCTGGACGCGCCGCAGCGGTTGGGCTCCTTCCTCGACGGGCGGTTCGTCCGGCTGCTCGGCGCCCCGGCGCGGGTCGGCGGGCGCGGGGCCCGGAAGGTGCTGAGCGCCGGGATGGGCGTGGTCTCCGGAGTGCTCGGGCGGGTGCTCGGCGGGCACGTGCTGAGCGACCTGTCCACCCTGGTCGCCGCGCTGGACACGGTCTTCGGGGGCTTCCGGGAGCGGGCCGAGGCGACCTACCGGCGGCTCCAGGGGGAGGGGACCGCGTTCCTGGTGGTGGCCACCCCGGAGCGGGACGCGCTCCGCGAGGCGGCATACTTCGTCGAGCGGCTGGCCGCGGACCGGATGCCGCTCGCCGGGCTGGTGCTCAACCGCGTGCACGTGTCGCGGGCGGAGCGGCTCACCCGGCAGCGGGCCCTGGCGGCGGCGGAGGCCCTGGAGAGCGCCGTCGTCACCACCGCCGCCGACGTCTCCGCCGACGTCTCCCCCGACGGCCCGGACGCTCCCGGCACGGCCGACGACGGCACGGACGGCACCGCCCGGAGTGCCTCATTCCCCTACCGCACAGCAGGTGTGAAGGACCCTCAGCCCGGGCACACTCCCGTCAGAGTCGAGCGCCCCACCGCCCACGGTCCGGTGGCGGCGGCGCCATCCTCCCCCCAACATCCCTGGACCGCCGCCGCGCCGCTCACCGCCACCCTGCTGCGCCTGCACGCCGAGCAGATGCAAGTGATCGCCCGTGAGCGCCGAGCGCGGAACGCCTTCACGGCCGTGCACCGGGACGTCGCCGTCGCTGAGGTGCCCGCGCTGCCGGAGGACGTGCACGACCTCGACGGCCTACGGCGCGTCGGCTCCCTGCTGGCCGCCGGGGCGGCCCCGGCCGAGCGGGGGGACCGCACGGCCGGGGCGCGCCGGGCGACCGGCCTCGGCTGAGCTGGCCGGCCGACGTCGGGAGCCGTCCGGAGTGGTCACGGGGCCGTCCGGGAGTAGCAGATCAGCCGAATCCGCGACGTCTCCCGGTGGCCGGAAATCGTCAGCCGGCGGCCGCGTAGTGGCGCTGGTCACGGTGGTGGGCCACCACCGGCACGCCGCAGCCGCGCTCGTACTCCGTGCGGGCCGTCTCCAGCAGGCGCCGCCACGAGGTGACGGTGGGCCGCCGGCGCAGCAGCGCCCGCCGCTCGCGTTCGGTCATGCCGCCCCACACGCCGAACTCCACGCGGTTGTCCAGCGCGTCTGCCAGGCACTCCGTCCGTACCGGGCAGCCTGTGCACACGGCCTTGACCCGGTTCTGCGCCGCCCCCTGGACGAAGAGCTCGTCCGGATCCGTCGTGCGGCACGCTGCCTGCGTCGTCCAGTCCTCAACCCAGCCCATACTGGCGCCGTCCTCTCCCGAATCGAGACTCCCCCAACGGCGGCGTGCGGTGTTCGGCGCTCGGCGTTCACCGCTGCCGATTGAGGACGTTACGGAAGGTGGGCAGTCGACAACACCCCCTTCAGGCCCAATCTTGGATGACCCGAATGGACTATGCGTGCGTGACTCATCACCCTCAGGAGTGAAGGGAGGCGCGTAGCGGAGTGGACGCGCGACGGCGGAACGCCCCCCGAGTCCCGTCATCCCCATCTCTCCCACCGCTCTCGGCGGGGGACGCGGGGAGGGGAAGAACTGTGGCAAGCCTGTGACAAGGCTAGGCGAAAGCTCGCCCTCCCGTACGGTGGTCGGCCACGTACGCTGGCACCATGCCACCCAAGCGTCCTGCCGGCGGCGAAGCCGCCAAACTGATCGTCACATTCCTCGGCGTCAGTGTGCTCGCGGGCGTGCTGACCGCCGGTCTCCTGCTTCCCGCGACGGGCGCCATCGGCCTCACCGCGCAGTCGACGGCCGAGACGTTCGAGGAGATCCCGAGCGAGCTGCGGACGCCACCGCTCTCCCAGGCGACACGCATCTACGACGCGTCCGGCGGCGAGATCGCCACCGTGTACTACCGCGACCGCACCGTGGTGGAGTGGGACGACATCGCCCCCACCATGCGGGACGCGATCGTGGCCATCGAGGACTCCCGCTTCTACGAGCACAACGGTTTCGACCTGCGGGCCACCCTGCGGGCGCTGACCCGGAACGCGCAGGCCGGCGGCGTGGCCGAGGGCGGCTCGACCCTCACCCAGCAGTACGTGAAGAACGTCTTCGTCGAACAGGCCGGCGACGACGCCGAGGCGGTCGCCGAGGCGCAGCGGCAGACGGTCGGCCGCAAGATCGAGGAGGTGAAGTACGCCATCCAGTTGGAGGAGGAGCTCACCAAGGAGGAGATCCTCACCAACTACCTGAACATCACCTTCTTCGGGCAGCAGGCGTACGGCGTGGAGGCCGCGGCGCAGCGCTACTTCAGCAAGAGCGCCAAGGACCTCAACCTCCAGGAGTCGGCCACCCTGGCCGGCCTGGTGCAGTCGCCGACCCGCTTCGACCCCACCTCCAACCCGGAGGAGGCCCGGGAGCGGCGCAACCTGGTGCTCCAGCGCATGGCGGACACCGGCTTCATCGCCCAGGAGGAGGCCGACGCCGCCAAGGCCACCGAGATCGAGCTGAACGTCACCGAGCCCCGCAGCGGCTGCATCACCGCCGTGAACGGTGCCGGCTTCTTCTGCGACTACGTCCGCAACGTGATCCTCAACGACCCGGCGTTCGGGGAGACGGAGGAGGAGCGGCAGGAGCTGTGGAAGACGGGCGGCCTGGAGATACACACCACGCTGAACCCGCAGGCGCAGACCTCGGTGGTGGACTCGGTCACCAGCCACGTCTACGAGACCGACCCGGTGGTCTCCGCGATGACCATCGTGGAGCCGGGGACGGGCAAGATCCTCGCCATGGGGCAGTCCCTGCCGTACGGCGTGGACGCCAACCAGAACCAGACCCAGATCAACTTCAACGTCCCCGCGAACATGGGCGGCGGCAACGGCTTCCAGCCGGGTTCGACGTTCAAGGCGATCACCATGGCGGCCGCCCTGGAGGACGGCAAGACGCCCACCACCGAGTACTCCTCGCCGTACCGGATGGACTACCCCGACATGCGCGACTGCGCGGGCGGCGGAGTTCCGGGCGGCGGCGCCACGGTGGAGAACGAGAACGAGTCCGAGGTCGGCCCCTACACCATGACCGACGCGGCCAAGCTGTCGGTCAACACCTACTTCGTGCAGATGACCGAGGACATCGGCCTGTGCAAGCTGGTCCGGATGACCGAGGCCCTCGGCATGGAGGAGCAGGCCAGCGGCGACCCGCTGGCGGTGGTGGGCTCGTACACCCTGGGCGTCAACCTGGTCACCCCGCTGCAGATGGCCGCCGCCTACGCGGCCTTCGCCAACGACGGCACCTACTGCACCCCGGTGGCGCTGACCAAGGTCGTCGGCCTGGACGGGCAGGAGATCCCGGTCCCGCAGACCCAGTGCAACCAGGCGATGTCCGAGCGCACCGCGGACACCGTCTCCGCCATCCTGGAGGAGGTCAACCGGGACGGCACCGGCCGCGAGGCCTCCCTGGACGGCGTGGAGAACGCCGGCAAGACCGGCACCACCGACGGCCGGATGGCGGCCTGGTTCGCCGGCTTCACCAAGGACCTGGCCGGCGCGGTCTGGGTCGGTGACCCGGAGAACCAGGAAGAGATGATCGACATCACCATCGGCGGTGTCTACAAGGAGTTCGCCTACGGCTCCGACACCCCGGGCCCGATCTGGCACGACGGCATGCAGGGCGCCCTCGACGGCTCCACGCCGCCGCTGGACCAGTCCCCGATGCCGCTGGAGAAGCCGCGGGACGACAACCGGGACAACAACAACGACCGGAACGACAACGACCGCGGCAACGACAACAACGATCGGAACAACAACGGCGGCGACAACAACCGGGGCAACAACCGCCGCGACGACTGACGCCACCGCCCACCCGCCCGGGTAGTACCGGGAGCGGGGAGCACCACGCTCGGGTAGCACCAGGGGCGGGGAACCGGATCACCTCCGGCTCCCCGCCCCTTCGTCTTCCTTCCGCTCCCCGGGGACTACCCGGCCGCGAGCTGCCGCTTGACCTCCGCCGCGACCCGGCCGCCCTCGGCCCGTCCGGCGATCCGCGGGTTAACGATCTTCATCACCGCGCCCATCGCCTTGGGCCCCTCCGCGCCACCGGCGCGCGCCTCGGCGACCGCCTCCCGGACCAGTGCGGCCAGCTCCTCGTCGGTGAGCTGCTTGGGCAGGTACTCCTCCAGCACGGCGCCCTCGGCCCGCTCCCGCTCCGCGGTCTCCGGGCGTCCGCCCTGCTCGAACGCCTCCGCCGCCTCACGGCGCTTCTTCGCCTCTCGGGTGATCACCTTGATCACCTCGTCGTCACTGAGCTCCCGCGCCCGCGGACCGGCGACCTCCTCGTTGGTGATCGCGGTCAGCGTCAGCCGCAGCACGGCGGAACGCAGCTTGTCCTTGGCGCGCATGGCCTCGGTCAGGTCCCCCTGGAGACGTTTCTTGAGGGTCGTCATGGGGCCAGTGTGGCACCCCGCGCCCACGGAACCCACTGGTTATGCCCCCGGCGAGCCCTCCGGCAGGTCGCCCCGCACGCCCCCGCCACATCCGCTCCGCGCCGCCCCAACGCCGCCCCATGCCGCCCCACGTCGGGCTCCGACACTGACGCGTCGTCTGCCACCATGGAGTGATGAGACCGCTGTATGCCGTTCCGCTGGGAATCGCCGCCGCCTCGGCCGCCTGCGTGGCATGGGCCGCCGGCTACGAGGTACGCGCCTTCACCGTCCGCCGGTTCGAGGTACCGGTACTGCCCCGCGGGGCCCGGCCACTGCGGGTGCTCCAGGTGTCCGACATCCACATGGTCTCCGGGCAGCGCAAGAAGCAGCGCTGGCTGCAGAGCCTGGCCCGGCTGCGTCCGGACTTCGTGATCAACACCGGGGACAACCTCTCCGACCCCACCGCCGTGCCGGAGGCGTTGGACGCCCTCGGCCCGCTGCTGGAGCTCCCCGGCGCGTACGTCTTCGGCTCGAACGACTACTACGGCCCCGTGCCGAGGAACCCGTCGCGCTACCTCACCCAGCGCCTGCGCGGCGACGACGGCAAGCGTCACCACGGCATCCGCAACCCCTGGGAGCAGCTGCGCGACGGCTTCGACTCGGCCGGCTGGGTCGGCCTGAACAACCGGCGCGGCAGGATCAAGGCGGCCGGCCTGGAGATCGCCCTGACCGGCCTGGACGACCCGCACATCAAGCTGGACCGCTACGAGGACGTCGCGGGCGGCCCCGACGACAGCGCGGACCTCTCCCTCGCCGTCGTCCACGCCCCCTACCTGCGGGTGCTCGACGCCTTCACCGCCGACGGCTACCCGCTGGTCCTGGCCGGCCACACCCACGGCGGCCAGCTCTGCGTCCCCTTCTACGGCGCCCTGGTCACCAACTGCGACCTCGACCCCGGCCGGGCCAAGGGCCTGTCCACCCACCGCGCCGGCGGCCGGGAGGCCTACCTGCACGTCTCCGCCGGCTGCGGCACCAACCGCTACACCCCGGTCCGCTTCGCCTGCCCCCCCGAGGCCACCCTGCTCACCCTGACCGAACGCCGCTGACCAGCCCGACAACCAAATTTCGTCCTGCCCTCGAAGTCCGCTACAGTAGTCCTCGACGCCGGAGCGCAAAGCCCCGGCGGACGGGGTGTAGCGCAGCTTGGCAGCGCGCTTCGTTCGGGACGAAGAGGTCGTGGGTTCAAATCCCGCCACCCCGACAGCCGAGGTACCGAGTCAGGGCCCGGACCGCTTTCGCGGTCCGGGCCCTGACTCGTTGTGGCACGTTGTGGGGGCGCCGGGGTCAGGGGGTGGTGAGCGTGCTCCTGTCGTCGAGGACGATGACGGCGGGGCCGTTCTCCTTCTCCGGCAGGTCCGTCACCCGGTCCAGCGCGAGGGTGGTCCTGCGGTACACGGCGGCGGCCAGGGCCCAGGTGGCCAGATCCCGGTCCTTGCCGGGGTCCGTGTCGGTCTCGTGCTCCCGGATGACCTGCCACATGGCGGTGAGGAGGGCGAGCAGGGACCTGCCGGAGAGGGAGGTCTCGATGCGGCCGTCCTCCGCTTCCTGCACCTGGTCCGGGAGGCGGAAGTGGGCGCGGCCACTGGTCTGTTCGGCGATGAACTCCCAGGTCTCGCGGTGGCAGATCAGTTTCGCCGAGGCGAGGGCGGCGGCGGACAGCAGGTGGTCCAGGTGTGCCCGCTGGTCCTCCCGGGGTGGGGTGACGGTCTCGTGGTGGGGGGTCTGCGGGCGGAGGGCGGTGCGGCCGTGGGCAATGCGGACTTCCTCGAGCGATTCCACCTGGGCTTGCCTCCCGTCAGTCGGTGCGATGGTCTCGGTGGGCGCCGCCTGGGCCTCCGGCTCGGCCGCGCTCACCGGTGGTGGCGGTTCCGGCGCCTGGGGCTGCGGAGCGGTACGCGATGTCTCCGCTACGTGCCGGCTCAGGGCCTCCAGGCCGGCGCGGGTGTCGGCCAGGTCGGCGAGCATGCGCTCCTGGCGTCGGCGCAGCTCACGGTTCTCCTCGCGCAGGCCCAGCGTGCCCTGCGCCACGGTCTCCAGGATCTTCTGCCGCCCCTGGTCCACGGTGACGTACAGGGCGCTCAGTCCGGTGGCGGGGTCCTCGAGTGTCCGGCGTATCGCTTCGAGTTGGCTGAGCACCTTCTCGGACTGCTCGGCCGACCTCCACGTCATGCAACCCCCTGATCACTGGTGGTGAAGACCGGAAGAATCTCCCCGACTCGGTGTCGGACAATGCGGCGGTTTCCGGCCGAATCACCGTCCTGCGGCCGGCGGGCGGATCAGGGCTGCCAGGGGGTGGCGATGGTGTCGTAGGTGCCGTCGTTCGTGGCGAGGTGGACCCACTGGTCGACGTAGGCCTTGAACTCCTCGTCGCCGCGGGGGAGGAGGTAGGCCTTCTCGGCGAAGGTGAAGGGGTCGTCGGGGTTGAGGGCGCACAGCTCGGGGTGGATCGCGGCCTGGTACTCGGTCTCGCTGGCGTCGGTGATCATGACGTCGGCGCGGCCGGCCACGATCTCCTCGAAGATGGTGTTGTTGTCGGGGTGGGGGACGACGGTGGCCCGGTGGATGTTGGCCCGGACGAAGGCCTCGTTGGTGCCGCCGGGGTTCACGATGACACGCACGCCGGGCTGGTCGATGGCTTCCAGGGACTGGTAGGCGTCGGCGTCGGCGCAGCGGGCGATGGCGGCCTTGCCGTCGGTGAGGTAGGGGGTGCTGAAGTAGGCCTCCCGGGCCCGGGGCAGGGTGACCGAGATGCCGCCCATGCCGATGTCGCAGGCGCCGGAGGTGAGGTCGTCCACGAGGGTGGCCCAGGTGGTGGGGACGAACCGGGTCTGCACTCCCAGGCCGGCGCCGAGGTGCTCGGCCATGTCGATGTCGATGCCGGTGTAGCCGCCGGTCGCGGGGTCGAGGTAGCTGAACGGCCGGTAGTCGCCGGTGGTGCAGACCCGTAGCTCGCCGCGCCGCGGGACGGTGTCCAGCAGGGTGCGGGGGGCGTGGCCGGCCGCGGGTGCCGTGTCGTCGTCGGTGGTGCCGATGGTGACGGCGCCGGCGGTGGTGACGAGGGTGAGGGCGAGGGCGGGCAGCAGGGTTTCGCGACGCATGGTTCCTCCGTGGGCGGGGTTTCGGGATCGGCGTGGCATCGGCACGGCATCGGCGTGGCCTCGGGGTGGGCCGTTGTCGGGGCGGGGCGGGGCGGGCCACGGTGGGAGCCTGGGCTTCCGGGCCGGTGGCCAATCGTCTGGAGCCGGGCCCGCGGGGGCGGTCTCTGACGACACATTGACCGGCCAGTGCGCACGGATCGGCACTCCGTCCGCGTTTTCCGCGATCACTTGAACGCTTCGGCGCCATTCCCGACCATTCACTGTCAAGCGTCCAGAGCTGCAAGGCACGTGTCGTACCCGCCTGTCCCTGGAGGGCGGCCAGGCCGTCGCGCCGTCCACGGGGCACGAGTCCGCGAGGTTCACCGCCACATGGCTCAGCCAGTCCACCGCCCCGAGGCGGACGGCGTCACGGTCACAGTCGTGCCCCGCCGCGTGCCGGATCCGCCGCCGGCCCCGCCGGCCCCGGAGGGCCGGCGTCGGGCGCTCGCCCTGCTGGCCCTGTGCCTGGGGAACTTCCTGGTCCTGCTGGACATGACCATCGTGAACCTGGCGCTGCCGCGGATCCGCGACGACCTCGGCGGTCCGCTCGGCGCGATGGAGTGGGTCGCCGGCGGCTACGCCCTGGCCGTCGCCGCGTTCCTGCTCGGCGGCGGTTCGGTCAGCGACCGGATCGGCAACGACCGGGCCTTCCGGTGGGGGATCGTGGGCTTCACGGCGCTGTCGGTGGCCTGCTCGCTGGCGCCGGGCCTCGGCTTCCTGGTCGTGGCCCGGGTGGCGCAGGGGGTGTGCACCGCGCTGCTGCTGCCCTCGCTGCTGGGGCTGATCCCGCACCTGTTCGAGGACGCCGGCGACCGGGCGCGGGCCGTGTCGCTGTGGGCCAGTTCCGGCGCGGCGGCGGCCGCCGCGGGGCCGCTGGCCGGGGGGATCCTGGTCGACCTCATCGGGTGGCGGTCGATCTTCTGCGTCCACCTGCCGCTCGGCGCCGCCGCCTGGCTCATCGTCCGGCGTAACGTTCCTGCAGCGCCGCGCCGGGCGACCGCCCGCCTGGACGTGCCGGGACAGGTGCTGGCGGTACTCGGGCTGACCGCGCTGTACCTCGCCCTGGTCGGCCGCCCCTCGCTGGGCTGGAACGGCGCCGCCGTCGGGGCCGCCACCGCCGTCGGGATCGCCGCGTTGGTCGCCTTCGTCCGGGTGGAGCGACGACGCGCCGCGCCGCTGCTGCCACCGCGGCTGTTCGCCGACCGCGTGTTCTCGGCCGCCGTGGCCACGGGTCTGCTCTGGCAGTTCGTCATCTTCGGCCAGCTGTTCGCGCTCTCCCTCTACCTCCAGACGGTTCAACAGCGCAGCGCGCTGGCGGCGGGCCTGGCCTTCCTGCCGATGACGCTGGTCGCGGCGCTGCTGCCCTCCCCGACGATGCGGCGACTGGTGCCGAGGTGGGGGTTCGGCCGGACGCTGGTGGCGGGGGGCGTCTGCGGGCTCGCGGCCTGCGCCGTGCTGCTGCTGTGCGGCGCCGGTTCGCCGTACTGGCCGCTGGGCGTCGCCCTGCTCCTGCTCGGCGTGTTCGGCGGGCTGACGCTGCCCGTGGTGGCGGCCCTGGTGGTGGCGCACACGCCGCCCGGCCTGTCCGGCACGGGCAGCGGCGTCCTCAACACCGCCCGGCAACTGGGCGGGGTGCTGGGGGTGAGCGTGCTGGGCTCGGTGGCCGGCGACATCGGCGGGTCACTCGTCGGCGGCCTGCACGTGGGGGCCGCCATCTCGGCGGTGGCGCTCACCGGCGTCGTCCTGCTCGCCCGACGCGTCGTCGACCGCTGATCGGGTTCGGACTGCCGACGATCGCCGACGATCGCCGCCGAGCGGGGGACGCCCAAGTGCTGCCCGCCCCACCCCGCCCGGAATCACTTCACCGGAACGTGTGACGCGGGCCGACCCCCACCGCGTCGGTACGGGTGAGAAGGCGTGAGTCACGAGAGGCGGCGGGGATGGCTGTGGACCATGGGGAGTTCATGGAGTTCGCCACGGCCCGGAGCGCACACCTGTTCCGGACCGCCTACCTCCTGTGCGGGGACTGGCACCTCGCCGAGGACCTCACCCAGACCACCCTCGCCACGCTCTACCGCCACTGGAAACGGGTCCGGCGGGCCGACAACCCCGCCGCCTACGCCCAGGCCGCCGTGGTCCGCGCCTTCCTCTCCCACCGGCGTCTGCGCCGCGCCACCGAGCGCCCCACCGGCACCCTGCCCGACACGCCGCAGGCCGAGCCGGACGACGCAGCACTGCGCGTGACCCTGCTCGCCGCGCTGCGCGAGCTGCCGGCGAAGGATCGTGCGGTGGTCGTGCTCCGGTACTGGGACGACCGCAGCGTGGAGGAGACCGCCGCGCTGCTGCGGATGCGGCCGGGGGCCGTCCGCACCCGCGCCATGCGGGCGCTCGCCCGGCTGCGCGTGGCCCTGGGCGACGACCGCGAGCTGCTGCGCGAACTGGCGCTGCGCTGACCGCCGCGGACCGGCTGCGGGCCTCCACACACATCACTGCTTGCACAGACATCACTGCTCCCACAGACATCACCGGCACCACGACCCGAACGAGAGGAGAGACAGCATGAGGGATGACGAACGCGTGCCGGAGGCGCTGCGGGAGGTGGCGCACACGGTGCGGCTCCCCTCGCCCAACCGCCTGGTGGCGGGGGCGGTGGAGCGGGGTCGGCGGGAGGCGCGGCAGCGCCGGGCCCGAATGGCCAGCGTGGCCACGGCGGCCGTGGTGGTGCTGATCGCCGGTGCGGCCACCACGCTGACCCTGCCGTCCAGCGCGCCGGTGTCGCCGGCGGCGAGCGGCGAGGCCGGCGGCACCGCGTCGCCCGTGTCGATGCTGCCGCTCACCGACAAGTCGGCGCTGGCCACGCTGCTGGCCCTGCTCGGGGCCGAGGAGGCCGCCGGGTCCACTCCGAGCGGGACCCCCTCCCCCAGCAGAACGCCCTCCACCGGCGTGGCGCCCCCGCCCGGTGAGTCGTCGGCCCCACCAGGGGGATCGTCGGCCGCCCCCGGTGGATCGCCGGCCGCCCCCGGTGGATCGTCGGCCACGTCGCCGGACGCGAGCCCGCCGGACCCGCTGCTCCCGGTACGCGTCGCCCTGCTGCGGGCCTCCGACACGGAAGCGTGGGAGCTCCTGCTGGAGGTCAGCGAGGCGGGAGACGACCAGCCCACCTGCCCGTCGCGGCCCACGTCGACCGGGAACTGCACGTCGAGCACCCTGGCGGACGGCTCGCTGCTGGTCCTTGATCAGGACTCGACATCCACCATGGCGTCCGCGACGCTGCTACGGCCGGACGGTCTGCTGATCCGCCTCACCCAGTCCAGGCCGGACGCGAACAACGGCTGGAACCGCCACCGCCTCACCCCGAACCCGGGCAACGCCGAACCGCTGACCGTCGACCAACTGCGGCGGATCGTCACCGACCCGCGGTGGGGCCGGACCGTGCCGGCCGTCCCGGACCTCCAGGCACCGTCCGGCACCACCGAAGCGGGGGACCCGTGGGCGGCCGCGCGCAGCAAGGACGTGCCCGCCACCAAACCAACCGCCTCCGCCGGCTGACCGCGGCACACCGACCGCCCACACCACTCCGAAAGGGGGACCATGTCCCACACCCACCCCCGTAGCCACGGCCGCAGTCGCAGCCGTGACCGTCTGGCCGTGGCGCTCGCCGCCGGGCTGGTCGCCGCGGCCACCGGCGCCGCCCCCGCCTTCGCCGACGGCGCCCAGTGGCGGCCGGTCGCGCCGGCACTCACCGACACCGTGCTGTACGACGTCTCCAGCGCCGACGGCGCCACCTGGGCGGTCGGCATCCACATCCCGGAGGACGCCCCGTTCGCCCCGGCGGCGCTGCGCTGGACCGGCGACGCCTGGGTCGAGACCCCGCAGCCGCTGGCCGAGGCCCGCCTCGACGACATCGCCGTGCGCTCCGCCGACGAGGTGTGGGCGGTCGGCAGCACCCAGGGAGCCAGCGACCTCCCCATCGTGCAGCGCTGGAACGGCGCCGCCTGGGAGGTGGTCCACCAGGTGCCGCTGCCCGACGGCGACTTCGGCGGCTTCAGCTCCGTCGAGGTCTCCCCCGACGGCACCGTGTGGGCGACCGGCTGGGCCTACAGCGAGACCCAGGGCCGCACTCCCCTGGTGCTGACCGGCTCCGCCGACGGCGGGTGGAAGGCCCACGACCTCCCCGCCGCGAACGGGCTGGACACCGCCGCCGTGCTCCCGCTGGCGGACGACGACGTCTACCTCGCCGGCTACGACGGCATCACCCACTTCGACGGCGAGACCTGGAGCGAGCAGACGCTCCCCGGACGCTTCCAGGACGTCGTCGTGGCAGACCTCGCCGCGCGCGGCCCGGACGACGTCTGGGCGGTCGGCCACCTGGAGGACAACCGCCTGTGGCGCCGCCCGGTCGTGCTCCACTTCGACGGCACGGAGTGGCGGAGCGTGCCCACACCCGCCGAGACCGGTCAGCTCCGCGGCATCGCCTTCGACGCCGAGGGCGCCCCGGTCGTCGTCGGCGAGACCGTGGACCCCGCCGTGGACCCGTCCGGCGAGTACGTGCTCACCCTCACCGAGAACGGCCGCTTCACCCACACGGAGCAGGTGCCGGGCGCCGGCCACCTCTACGGCGCCGACACCGACGACCAGGGCCGCGTCTGGGCGGTCGGCGTCACCCCCTACGACGCCACGACCCCCTCCACCTCCAACCCCTACGCCACCATCCGCGACTGATCCCCCACGCCCCCGGGCCGCCACCGACCACCCCCGGATCGGTGGCGGCCCGCCGTCGTACCCACGCACCGACCGAGGGCCACCGTCGCGTCATCCGCCACCGACCGGGACTCACGGCCGGGTGGGCTGGTAGAGGTGGGGGATGGGTATTCGGGAGTTGCAGGACGCGCTGGCGGAGTTCGCGGAGGAGCGGGAGTGGGGGCGGTTCCACACGCCCAAGAACCTGGTCATGGCGCTGACGGGTGAGGTCGGTGAGCTGACCGAGATCTTCCAGTGGCTCACCCCGGAGCAGTCCGCCCGGGTGATGGAGGACGCCGAGTCGGCCGAGGCCGTCGAGCATGAGATGGCCGACGTCTTCTCGTACCTGCTGCGGCTGGCGGACGTGCTCGGCGTGGACCTGGAGCGGGCACTGGTGGCGAAGATGGAGCTGAACCGGCGGAAGTACCCGGTGGAGCTGGCCCGGGGGCGCGCGGCGAAGTACGACGCGCTCGGGGACGGACTGGGCCGGGAGGGGGACGTGGTGTAGGCCGGCGATGTTCCACGTGAAACACCCGGGGAGGGCGGGAGGTGCCGGAGGGCCCCGGGAGGGGAGCGGACCGCGGGTGGGTCGGCGGGGGGTCAGCGGGTGGGAGTGGGGGTGGGCTGGTCGGGGTGGGGGCGGCTGGGGCGGGGGGCGGGGTCGGGTTCGATGCCGAGTTCGCGGTCCCGGCGCAGCTCCCCCTCGCGGCGCACCACGCGGAACCACATGAACACGACGAAGCCGGCGAAGATGAACCACTCCGCCGTGTAGCCGAGGTTCTGGAAGGCCCGCAGGTCCAGGCCGGTGCCGGCCGGGGCCTCGTAGGGCACGGCCAGCAGCCCGTCCGCCGGTTCGGTGGCGGAGGCCCAGCCGTCGTAGAGCGGGTAGGGGAGCATGTTGATCATGGCGGCGGTGCTCACCGCGGCGATCTGGCCGTCCGGGAGGCCGCCGGCCGCGGCGCCCGCGGTGGAGCCCTCCTCCGAGCGCTCCAGGCGCACCGTGAGGGTGACGGGGGCGTCGTCCGTCACTGGCGGCACGGAGTCGGCGGCGGGGCCGTCCACGGCGCCAGGCGCGAAGCCACGGGCCACCACGAGCGCCCGGCCGTCGTCGGTGCGCAGCGGGGTGAGGACGTAGAAGCCCTCCTGGCCGTCGACCGTCCGGCCGGGTGACAGGAGTTCGTTGGCGGGGTCCCACCGGCCGGTCACGGTCGCCAGCACGGCGGTCGCCGCGTTGCCGCCGGCCTCGGGGGGCACGACGTACGGCGCGTCGGGGCCGTCGGCGAACGCCTCCTCCACGGGGATGGGGTCCGTCGTCACGGGGGCGTTCTCGGCCGCCTGGTGGGTGTCCACGCGGTCCTCGAACCGGCCCAGCTGCCAGGTGCCGAGCAGCAGGCAGACGACGACGGCGGCGACGGCGAGCAGCGTGGCGGCGGCCCAGCGGGGCTCGCGGAGGAACCGGTACACGCTCCAACGGTAACGAGGGGGCGCGCGAAGTCGGTGCGCGCCCCCTCCGCGGGGGCGGGCGGACGGTGCCGGAGGCAGGGGGCGGTCCGGCCGCGCTCGGCCGTTGCCGGGCGGCTCAGCGGATGCCGGTGCCGGTGCTGGTGCCAGTGCTGGTGCCGGTGCCGGTGCCGGTGCCGGTGCTGGTGGGCAGGGTGGGTGAGCCGCGGTGGATCGTGCCGGCCGAGCAGGGCACGTCGAAGGAGATCGCGTCCAGTTGCGGCGCGCCCGGCTCCGGGGTGTGCGTCACCTCGACGGTCCCGGCGGTCGGGGTGGTGCCGGAGGAGCCGTCCGCGCCCTCGCCGCCGTCCCCCGGGGCGGAGGCCGAGCCGGTGCCGGAGCCACCGGCGGTGCTGCCGGCGGGGTCCGTCGAGTCCGCCGAGCCGGTGGTTCCGTCCGGGGCCGAGCTCGTCGAGGCGTCCTGAGTGCCGTCGGACGTGCCGGTGGTCGTGCCGTCGGACGTGCCGGCGGACGGCGATCCCGCGGTGCCGCCCCCGGTCGTCGCGGAGTCCGCCGGAACGGTGCCGCAGGCGGCCCGGTCCGGCACCCAGACGAAGTCGAGCGCGTAGGCGTCCCCCGGGTGCAGTACCAGCTGCACGGGGCCCTGGTCCGCCGGTGGCAGGCCCGACGCGTCGAAGCCGGTGCTGTGCAGCACCGGGACCTCCCGGACGGTGCCGCCGGACGGGTCGGAGCCGGAGCCGTCCATGCCCTCCGTCGTCCCAGCGCCCGAACCGGAGCCCGAACCGGAGCCCGATCCCGAGCCGGAGTCCGAGCCGGAGTCCGAGCCGGCCCCCGCGTCGGAGCCGGGTGCGGAACCACCGGGAGCGGTGCCGGAGCCGTCCGCCGCCGTCGGGTCGTCCTGCGCCGCGGCGTCCCCGGTGGTTGGGGCGGTGCCGGTGGAGTCGCCCGGGGCCGGCTCCCCGGAGGGGGCGCCGGTGGAGTCGCCGCCGACCGCCGGGTCGCCGGCCCCGCCACCGGGCGCCGTCACCACCACGGCGGTCAGCGTGCCACCTCCGACCACCGTGCAGCTGGCCGTGGAGACGTTCAGCACCCGGACCACGCCGTGCACGGAGCCGTCCGAGGCGGGCGCGTCCACCACACCGGGCGCCGCCGCCAACTGGTCGCGGCTGCAGGTGGGGGCGGAGAGCAGGGAGGCGTCCGGGGAGGACGGGGGTGACACCGCCAGGGCTCCGCCGGAGCCACCGGCCAGGTCCTGCCACACGCCGGCCGACGGCGATCCCGCACCCGTGCCGGGGCTGCCACCGGCCCCGGGGTCGGGCGTGCCGCTGGGCGCGCCGGAGGGCGAGCCGACGCCCGGCCAGGGCCGGGGATCGCCCGCGCCGCCCGGGGCCTCGGGACCGGCCGCCGCACCGTCCTCGGCCGCCGCCTCTCCGTGCCCGGAGGCGCTCACCGGCGCCGAGCCGACGCCCGCCAGCCCGGCGGCGGTGACCGTGCCCGCCGACACCATGAGCATCGCCACGGCGGACGCGACGGCGTTGCGGCGCAGGGCGCGGCGCCTCGGCACCTCACGGCGGATGCGTTCCAGCGCGGCCGGGCTCGCCTCGATGCCGGACACCGAGCGGCGCATCAGCTCGCGGAGCGCCTCCTCCTGGGACTCCCGTGCCGGATCGGCCGGTGCCGGCTCCCGGCCGTGTTCCCGGCCGTGTTCCCGGCCGTGTTCCGGGCCGTGTTCCCGGCCCCGTTCGTCGGGCGGTCCGGCCGCGTCCCGGCCACTCATCGTTGCGCCTCCATCCGGGCCCGCAGGGCGGCGATGCCACGGGAACCGTAAGCCTTGACCGACCCGAGGGAGATGCCGAGCGCCTCGGCCACCTGCACCTCGGTCATGTCCGAGAAGTAGCGCAACACCAGTACCTCACGCTGCCGCCGCTGGAGGCCGCGCAGCGCCGTGATGAGGGCGTCGCGCTCCAGCGCGTCGTAGGCGCCCTCCTCGGCGCTGGCGGCGTCCGGCATCGGCTTCGGCAGCAGCTTCAGGCCGAGGATGCGCCGGCGCAGCGTGGACCGGGAGAGGTTCACCACGGTCTGCCGCAGGTAGGCCAGGGTCTTCTCGGGCTCGCGCACCCGACCGCGGGCGGCGTGCACCCGGATGAACGCCTCCTGCACCACGTCCTCGCAGGAGGCGGTGTCGTCGAGGAGGAGGGCGGCGAGGCCGAGCAGGGAGCGGTAGTGCGCCTGGTAGGTCTCGGTCAGCAGGTCGACGGAGGCGCCGGTGCGGGCGGTGGCGTCGGTCTCCCCCAGCTGGCCGTCGGCGGAACGTCCCGCGCCCGCCGTGCCCTGCCCGGGGACGGCCGCCATGGCGGACGCGGAGGCGGGCGCGACGCGCGCGGCGGGAGCGGCCGAGGGCGAGTGCGCGGGGGACGCGGCGGAGGGCGGGGCGGCGGGCAGTGGGTCCGGGCGGTCGGCGAGGACGGGGCGGGAACGGGAGGGCCGCGCGATCACCGGCATGCCGCCGGCCGTCGCCGCGCGCCGGCGGGGCAGCGCCTCGACGGCCTCGGCCGCCAGCAGTTCGGCCATGACAGCGGGACGGCGTTCCCCTCGCGAGGGCTGTATCCGCCCCGCCCCGCCGGATCGACGCTCCATGGGGTCCGTCCCCCTCGTGCTCGGCCGGCCAGAAACCGCCGGTTCTTCAGACCTTCCGACCATCCTCCTGGGGAGCACGAACCAACCGGGCCTGGTGGTTCCCGGGAGCCGCGGGGAACGCCGAAAACCGGCCACGGCCGGCCGCACGAGACCGCCCGGCTCCCGGGGGCGGCAACACGCGCGAACGCCCCGGCGCGGTTCCTCGTCGGGCCGCGCCGGGGCGTTCGTACGTCCCGGTGTCCGGGGTGGCTCGGGCTGCCGGTTACCGCCCGGTGCCGCCGTAGACGACCGCCTCGTCGGTCTCGCTGTCCAGCCCGAAGGCGGTGTGCACGGCGCGGACGGCCTCCTGGACGTCCTCGATGCGGGTGACCACCGAGATGCGGATCTCCGAGGTGGAGATCAGCTCGATGTTGACGCCGGCGTTGGACAGCGCCTCGAAGAACGTCGCCGTCACGCCGGGGTTGGCCCGCATGCCGGCGCCCACCAGGGAGATCTTGGCGATCTGGTCGTCGTAGCGCAGGGAGTCGAAGCCGATGCCGCCGCGCACCTTCTCCAGGGCGTCGATGGCCTTGCGGCCCTCGGCCTTGGGCAGGGTGAAGGTGATGTCGGTCAGACCGGTCGCCGCGGCGGAGACGTTCTGCACCACCATGTCGATGTTCAGCTCGACGTCCGCGATGGCGCGGAAGATGCGCGCGGCCTCTCCGGGCTTGTCCGGCACGCCGACGACGGTGACCTTCGCCTCGGACGTGTCGTGGGCGACGCCGGAGATGATCGCCTGCTCCATTTCGCCCCCTTCGGGCTGGTTCTGGACCCACGTACCCGTGTGGCCGGAGAACGACGACCGCACGTGGATCGGGATGTTGTAGCGACGGGCGTACTCGACGCAGCGGTGCAGCAGCACCTTGGAACCGTGCGCCGCCAGCTCCAGCATGTCCTCGTACGCGATCCGCTCGATCTTGCGGGCCTTCTTCACCACGCGCGGGTCGGCGGTGAACACGCCGTCGACGTCGGTGTAGATCTCGCACACCTCGGCGCCGAGCGCGGCGGCCAGCGCGACGGCGGTGGTGTCCGAGCCGCCGCGGCCGAGCGTGGTGATGTCCTTGCTGTCCTGCGAGACCCCCTGGAAGCCGGCGACGATGGCGATCGCGCCCGCGTCCAGCGCGGCGGAGATCCGACCGGGCGTGACGTCGATGATCCGCGCGCGGTTGTGCGCGGAGTCGGTGATCACGCCGGCCTGGCTACCGGTGAACGACAGGGCCTCGTGGCCCAGGTTTTTGATCGCCATGGCCAGCAGGGCCATGGAGATTCGCTCCCCCGCGGTCAGCAGCATGTCGAACTCGCGGCCGGCCGGGATCGGCGAAACCTCCTGGGCGAGATCGATCAGCTCGTCCGTCGTGTCACCCATCGCGGACACCACGACGACGACCTGGTGGCCGGCCTTCTTGGTGTCGACGATTCGCCTGGCGACGCGCTTGATGCCTTCGGCATCCGCAACGGAGGAGCCTCCGTACTTCTGCACGACAAGGCCCACGTGCGCTCCTCGGATTCTCGGGGTCCAGCGGTCGGTCAAGTCTAACGAGGCTGGTCGCGAGCGCCCCGGGCCGAACGCATGCTGAGATGACGGCCCGGCGCCCGTGAGGCGGCCCCACGAAGCAGTCCCAGGCGGCGGTCTCAGGATGGGTTCTCAGGCTGGTTTCTCAGGAGGGGTTCTCAGGAGGCGGCGGACGGCGGGCCGGGCTCCGGTTCCAGCGACTCCACGCCCTTCTCCAGCGGCGTGTCCATCCGCACGTGGGCCACCAGCGACTGCAGCGCCCGCAGCACCGCGCCCGCCGTCAGCCCCCAGTTGGACAGGTAGGAGAACTGCCACCACCACAGCGCCTCGACCAGCCGACCGGCCCGGTAGTGCTCCAACCCGTGGGTGAGATCCGCCACGATCAGCGCCAGGTCGTCGGAGATCCGGCAGGTCACCGGCGCGGCGCCGGCCACGTAGGGGTCGAAGACCTCGGAGTAGACGTCGATCGGCTCCAGCAGCGTGGCCAGCTGCTCGCGCAGCCGGTCCTCGTCCGGCACGCTCGGCGAGTCCGGCTCGTACACCGCCTCCGGCACGACGTCGGCGAGCGCCCCGAGGCGGCCACCGGCCAGCAGCAGCTGCGACACCTCCAGCAGCAGCACCGAGACCGCCTGCCCGGGCTGCTCGCCCCGGGCCACCTCGGTGACCGCCGCCACGAAGCTGCTCACCTGGTCGGCGATCTGCTCGGTGAACTCGCTCAGGTCGTCGGAGACCAGACCGGGGATCGAACTGTTCGCGGTGTCCATGGGGTCCCGTACCTCCCGAGAAGTCGACCTTCTCCTCGCCTTCCCTCCTACGGCTCGCGGGAGCCGATCGGGCGGGAGGGTCTTGTCCGTATCACCTGGTTAGCTGCCTAGCGGGTGGTTGGGCAACCGGTCGACGTCAACGGGTGTCCGACGATCGGCCGGCGGCGCCGGTGCCGCTGTTGCCCGGAGCCACTGTGCCGCGCGGGCGCCGTCCCGGCCAGCAGGACACGAACCGGAGCGGCCGCACGAGACGGGAGTCACACGGCGCGCCGCGACTGCCGCGGCAGCCCCGGCGGCGACCGCGCACCGCGCCGTCGGTCCGGGGCCGCCCGGCGCGCGGCCGTCAGACGTCCAGCAGCCGGCGCCCCTCGAAGGCACGGCCGAGGGTGACCTCGTCGGCGTACTCCAGGTCCCCGCCCACCGGCAGGCCGCTGGCCAGCCGCGTCACCTTCAGGCCCATCGGCTTGACCATCCGGGCCAGGTAGGTGGCGGTCGCCTCGCCCTCCAGGTTGGGGTCGGTGGCGAGGATCAGCTCCGTGACGGTGCCGTCCGCCAGCCGGGCCAGCAGCTCGCGTATCCGCAGGTCGTCCGGGCCCACGCCCTCGATGGGGCTGATCGCCCCGCCGAGCACGTGGTACCGGCCGCGGAACTCGCGGGTCCGCTCGATCGCCACGACGTCCTTCGGTTCCTCGACCACGCACACGACGGCCGGGTCGCGGCGCGGGTCGGCGCAGACGCGGCACTGCTCGCCCTCGGCGACGTTTCCGCAGACCGTGCAGAAACGAACCTTCTCCTTGACCTGCGTCAGGGCGTGCGCGAGCCGGCGCACGTCCGCCGGGTCCGCCTGCAGGACGTGGAAGGCGATGCGCTGCGCGCTCTTCGGACCGACACCGGGCAGCCTGCCCAGCTCGTCGATCAGGTCCTGGACCACACCTTCGTACACGTCACGCCTTCCGTCCCGCGCCCAACCGAAACCGCCCCCGCCCTACCCGCCACGGTGCGCCGTCCGTTCCATTCAGAATCGTTTAGAACCGGACAGAACCGGACAGAAACCGATCAGAACGGCAGACCGGGGATCCCGCCGCCGCCCAGACCGCCCAGCCCCTGCGCCAGCGGCCCCATCGTCTCCTCCTGGAGCTTGACCGCCGCCTGGTTGGCGTCCCGGACCGCCGCCAGGATCAGGTCGGAGAGCGTCTCGGTGTCCTCGGGGTCGACGGCCCGCGGGTCGATGGAGAGGTCCTTGAGCTCACCGGTGCCACTGACCGTGGCCTTCACCAGGCCGCCGCCGGCACTGCCCTCGACCTCGGCCTCGGCCAGCCGCTGCTGCGCCGCGGCGAGGTCCTGCTGCATCTTCTGGGCCTGCTGCAGCAGCTGCTGCATGTTGGGCCCGCCACCTGGGATCACGGGTTGGCTCCTGCCTCGTTCGTCGCTCCCGGGCGGACACCGGCACCTTTCCTCCGGTACCCGGGAGTAGCGCGTTCGCCGTTCGGGAGCGAGCCTACGCGCTCCCCGCGCGCGATGCGCCACGGCCGCACGGCCGGAAACCGCCGGCACGGACGGGCCCGGCCCGACCGGCCGCCCGGGGGCCGACGGGGGCCGCCCGGAGCGCTCCCGCCGCCCGCCCGCTACTCGTTCGGAATCTCCTCGATCAGCGTGGCACCGAGCTCCCGCACGATCAGGTCGTAGCCGGACAGCGCCGCCTCGTCGAGGTCGGGGTCGTCGTCCGCGGGCACGTCGTCCTCCGGCGCGACCGCGGGCGCCGCCGACGCGCCGCCGTAGGCGACCGCCGCACCGGACGCCGCTCCGCCGCCGAAGCCCGAGCCACCGCTGTAGCCGGAGCCGCCGCCCGACACCCCCGGGCCACCACCGGGGCCGCCCGCCGGCCGGCCGCCGCCGGCAGCCGTCGACGACGCCCCGACCCCGCCGGGGCCACCGGGGCCGCTCGCACCGCCCGTACCCCCCGCACCCGGCGGCAAGCCGTTCCCGGGCGCGGCGGAGACCCCGGCGGGCGCCGACGCCCCGGGGCCGTACCCACCGGAGGGCGGACCACCGGGCCCCCGCTGCGCCGCGCCTCCGCCCGCGCCGAAGCCACCGCCACCGCCGAAGCCACCGCCGGTGCTCCCGCCACCGCCGAAGCCGCGACCGGCGGCGCCGCCCCCGCCGCCGGGCGTGACCGACGGATCCACGAACGCCTCGACGCGCCAGTCCACGCCCAACGCGTCGATCAGCGCCTGGTGCACGATCTCGTCGCTGCCGCTGCGGACGAAGCTCTCCCGGGCACCGGCGTTGGTGAAGGCGATCTGCAGGGTGTTGCCGTCCAGGCCGGCGACCTCGGCGTTCTGGTCCAGCAGGATCCAGGTGAACCGGCGCCGCCGCTTCACCGCCTCCTTGATCTCCGGCCACATCTGGCGCACCCGCGCCGCACCCTCGACCGCCGCCGGCGACAGCCCGCCGCCGTGGGCCGGCGCCGAGTGCGCCGGCTCCGCCTCCGGCCGCGGCCGGTAGGGACCGGGCTGCTGCTCCTGCGGCTGTGCGTGGCCCTGCGGCTGCGGGACGCCCGATCCGGGCCGCGCCGCCGTCGGCCACGCCCCCGGAGCACGTTCGCCCACCGCGCTGGCCGTGGCACCGGCCGCCGTTCCCGCTCCTGCTCCGGACGGCGCACCCGAAGGCGCTCCCGGCGCCGCGGCGGTGGGCCAGGCCCCCGGGGCACGCCCCGGCGCCGCCCCACCGCCCGGCGCGGGCGCCGGCGGACGGACCGGTTCGGCCTGCGGCGCCGCCGCAGCGTGCTCCACCGCGGCCGGCCCGCCCGGCGCCACCGGAGCGGCCGGCGCGACGCCGGCCGTCGTCTCGTACCCACCCGCCGGCGCCACCGCAGCCGCCGGCATCGAAGTCGTCACCGGTGCCACCGGAGCCCCGGCACCCGTAGCCCCCGCCACCGGAGCCCCCGCCATGGGAACGGCCCCGCCGGACACCGGCGCGGCCACGCCCCCCAGCGCGATCCGCCGCTCCAGCTTCTCCAGCCGCGCGCGCAGCGAGCGCTCGTCGTCCTCGGCCCCCGGCAGCAGCACGCGGGCGCAGATCAGCTCCAGCTGGAGCCGCGGCGACGTCGCGCCGCGCATCTCGGTCAGCCCCGCGTTGACCAGGTCGGCGGCGCGGCTCAGCTCGGCCGCGCCGAACACGGACGCCTGCGCCTTCATCACCTCGACCCGGTCGGCGGGCGCGTCCACCAGGCCCTTCTCCGCCGCCTCCTCGACGGCCGCGAGCAGCACCAGGTCACGCAGCCGCTCCAGCAGGTCGGCCACGAAGCGGCGCGGATCGTGACCGCCCTCGACCACCCGGTCGACGATCTCGAAGGCCGCGCCCCCGTCCCCGGCGGCGAAGGCGTCGACGATCTCGTCCAGCAGCCGCGCGTCGGTGTAGCCGAGCAGGGCGGTCGCCATGGCGTACGTCACACCGTCGTCGCCGGCCCCGGCCAGCAGTTGGTCCATCACCGACATGGAGTCCCGCACGGACCCCGCCCCGGCCCGCACCACCAGCGGCAGCACGCCGTCCTCGACCGCGATCCCCTCGCGCGCGCAGACCTCGGCCAGGTAATCGCGCAGCACCGCCGGCGGCACCAACCGGAACGGGTAGTGGTGGGTCCGCGACCGGATGGTCCCGATGACCTTCTCCGGCTCGGTCGTGGCGAAGATGAACTTCAGGTGCTCCGGCGGCTCCTCGACCACCTTGAGCAGCGCGTTGAAGCCCGCGGACGAGACCATGTGGGCCTCGTCGATGATGTAGATCTTGTAACGACTGGACGCCGGCCCGAAGAACGCCTTCTCCCGCAGGTCACGGGCGTCGTCCACGCCACCGTTGGAGGCGGCGTCGATCTCGATGACGTCCAGGCTGCCGGGCCCGCCCCGCGCCAGGTCCCGGCAGGACCGGCACTCCCCGCAGGGCGTCGGCGTCGGCCCCTGCTCACAGTTCAGGCAACGGGCCAGGATGCGCGCGCTGGTCGTCTTCCCGCACCCGCGCGGCCCGCTGAACAGGTACGCGTGGTTGACCCGGTTGTTCCGCAGGGCCTGCTGCAGGGGCGCGGTCACGTGCTCCTGGCCGATGACCTCCGCGAAGGTCTCCGGACGGTAACGGCGGTAAAGGGCGAGGGACACGCCTTCGACGATAGCGGGCCGGACGGACAAGCCCGGAACGACAAGACCCCCCGTGCACCCGCCAGAGCCCACTTACCCTTGCTGCCTTCCGGCCCTGGGGGGGTTGGGTGGGATAACGCCGCACGAGGGGCTGCTCCACACCCTACTGGATCCCCGCCCCTCCCCCGCAAACCCACCCCACCCCGTCCCCGCCCGCGCTCCCCCGTCGCCCCCTCCCCAGCCCCGCCCCCTCCTCCCCCCGCCCTCCATGTTCGCGACCACCCCCACGAGTCTTGTATTGTTCTCCGCGGAGGATTCGCCTAGAGGCCTAGGGCGCACGCTTGGAAAGCGTGTTGGGGGCAACCCCTCACGAGTTCGAATCTCGTATCCTCCGCACCCTGCCTGACCAGGCAGATCGTGGGCCCCGGACGCTTCGGCGTCCGGGGCCCACGTCGTCTCTCCGTCTCAGTTTCCGTCTCGTTCGCCCTCCGGGGCGCCCCGCTCCCGGCCTTCCGCGCCGCTCGCGGGCTCCTCCACCGAGCTGCCCCACAGCGCGCTACCGACCTGCTGCGCCACCTTCCGCAGCATCGGGTCGGTGACGTGCATGTACCGGGCCCGCATGCGCGCGGCCCCGCCCGGCTCCCACCCCATGATCGCGTCAACGATCCTGTCGGGCACTCCGAGCAGCAGCAGCACCGTCCCGGCGGTGTGGCGAGCGTCATGGAGGCGCCCGTCCCGCACACCGGCGTCACCGAGGAGCTTCTTCCACTCGTGGAAGTCGGTGTTCGGGATGAGCGGTTCCCCGTCGGGCTTCGCGAAGACGTATCCCTTGTCGACCCAGCGTTCGCCGGCTTCCCGACGCTCCCTGTCCTGCTCCTCCCGGTGCTTGTGGAGGAGCTTGACGAGTTCGTCCGGCAGGCCGATGGTGCGGCGCCCCGCCCGCGACTTCGTGTTCTTCGTCTCCCGCCGGATCTGCTGGCGCTGGGGGCAGTAGCCCGCCTTCCGGCCGCACGGACTCGCACAGCCGTGGGCGTACTTGGGTCGTAGGCGGTTCTTCCGCGTTCGGATGTACCCCGCTTCGAGGTCCACGTCCTCCCATTTGAGTCCGAGCGCTTCGCCCTGCCGCAGTCCGAGGGCGAGGGCGACCACCCATCGCGCGCTGTTGCGCCGCTTGGACGCCTCCAACAGGATTCGCTGGACCTCCTGGACGGTGAACGGCTCGATCTCCTGCTCTTCGAGCCGCGGGGCCTTCGCGATCTCGGCGGGGTTGACGGTCAGGTGCCCCCGGCGAACAGCCTCGCCGAGGGCCGTCCGAATCGTGCGGTGCGCCTGGTGGGCGGTCCCGGGGGAGCTGCCTCGCTCCTGCATCTTCTGGTAGAAGCGTTCCAGGTGCTCAGGCTCCAACCGATCCAGGCGGTGGGCTCCCAGGCCGGGAACGAGGTGCACCCTGACGGCCACCTCATAGCCGTCGTAGCTGTTCTCGCTCACCGACGGCTTGGCGATGTTCTCCACCCAGTGAGTCAGCCACTCCCCCACATTCCACCGCTTCCCCGGTTTCCGGACGGCACCACGGTCCCGCTGCTTCTCCAGTTCCCGGACAGCGGTGATGACTTCGGCCTCGGTCTTCCTTTCCACGTGCCTGCGGTCAGGCTTTCCGTCGTCACGCACCCCGACGGTCACCCTGCCGTGCCACTTCCCGTCCTTGCCGAAATAGATGGACGATGCGCCGTTCGGCCGCCGAGTCCGCTTCTTCTTCTCGTCTGCCAAGCCGGTTCTCCTCAGGCGGCTTTCAAAGTGTGCTTGGGCTGGCGCAGGCTCTTCACGTACTCGCCCACGGCTTCGGCCGGCACTCGGCGCAAACGGCCCACGGTGACGGATTCGAGTTCACCGGAGCTGACGAGCCGGTAGCACAGCGTCCGACCGATTCGAAGCCGGCGGGCGGCTTCTTCAACGGTGAGCAGGACCAATGTCGGGTCGTTGGACGGGGCTTCCTGCGCTCCGTCGTGGCTCACGTGCCGCTCCTCTCCCCGAGCCGGGACAGCCGGGACAGCGCCGAGACACCCCTGTCTCGGCCGTTCGTACAGGTCAACGCACATACCGGGACAGCAGGACAGCCGGGACACCTCATGCCTGGGTGTCCTGGCCCTCGGCCCCGGGTGCGAAGTACGCGCCTGAAACGTCGCGCCGTAGTTGGCAGTCATCAGCCATGCGCGCGCAGGTCTTCCGTGCCAGACCGATTTCCAGGCCGGTGGAATCGGCGATGTCCTTGGGCCGGGCCCCGGGGTTGTCCCGCACGAAGCGGAGGATGACCGCCCGGGTGTCGCCGATGGTGTGGTCCAAGGCGGGCCCGTCAAGGAGTTGCCAGGCGCCCGAGGCCGGTTGGAACGCGAGGGCGTACTCGGCCTCATCGACGTCTCGGCCGGTGACGTGCAGAACGCCGTCGGCCTGCCCACGGGCACGCTTGAGGACCAAGGTGGCGTCCGCTGCTCCGGCCAGCCCGTTCGTCCCGGAGACCTCGGTGAGGAAGTCGTCCGAGCCTGCCTTGCGGACGTGGTGGACCAGGACGATGGCGATGCCGTAGTGGTCGGCCAGCCGCTTGGCGTGCCCGACCGCGGCGTAGTCCGCGTCATAGGCGGACGCGCCCGGAGGGGAGACGCCGCGCATCTTGGCGAAGACGTCGATGACCACCATCCGGGCGTCCGGGTGGCGCTCCAGCCAACTGGCGACCGCCTCGGCGCCCTGGGGGAACGGCGGACAGGCCGTCGCCAGCGTCAAGCCCTTGGGCGCCGGCTGGCCGCCGAGGAGCTTGCCCATGCGGGTTTGCAGACGCCGAGGGGTGTCTTCGAGCGCGAGGTACAGCACCGGTCCGCCCTCGACCGGAACGCTGTCGAACGCCTTGCCGCCGGCCGCCACGGCCAGCCCGAGGCCGAGGGACAGCCACGACTTGCCGACCTTGGGCGGTCCGGCCAGCAGGTTGACGCCCTCGGCGAGGATGCCCGGCACCGCCCACTTCGGCTCGGGGAACTCCGTGGCCATGAGTTCGTCAGCGGTCCACGCCGTGCGGGGCCGGACGGGCGGCGCGACTCCCTCGGCGGGCCCGGACGGGACCGGGCGCAGGTGCTCGGACAGGGGCGCGGCGGGGTGGGCGGTCACGCGGCGACCGTCCGGGGGCGCTTGGCTCCGGCGCTCAGGCCGGAGCGGATGGTGCGGGCGGCTTCCCGCTCCCCTTGGCCGACCTGTGCGGCGGCCTGTGCCAGCCGGGCGGTCACGTACGCCTCGGGAAGCTCCCCTCCGGCGACGAGCTGCCCGAGGGCCACCGAGGCGAGGTACAGGGCGTTGTTGTGGCCGTCGTCCGGAGAACTGGTGACCCGGTCGACTTCGGCCTTGACCGCGGCATCGAGGTAGGCGCCGTGCCGGTCGGTCGCCAGCGGGGCCACGACGGGCCGCTGCGGGGGCAGTGGGGCCGGCCGCAGCAGGGTGGCGAGCCAGTCGGGCAGCGGGGCCGGAGGAACGTCGTGCCACGTCGTGTACGGGCGGCCGTTGACAGTGCTTCCGGCGGCCACGACGTAGCCGCCGCCCGCCCGGGTGTCGACCTTCCACCCGAGCTTGCCGGCGGTGTTGCGCAGATTGAGACCGGCCGGGGCGGTGAAGTACAGGTGGAGTCCGCCGCGGCCGGTGCGCACCGTGTGGGTCTCGCTCGGGTAGGGCTGGCCGTGCCGTTCGCAGAGTGCGGCGAGGACGTCGGCGCCGCAGGTGACTCCGGCCTCGGCCCACTCGGGCGGGGCGGTGTCGCCGGGGTGCTTGGGGGTGTCCAGGTCGACCACGACCAGGCGGGAAGGGCCGGTCGCCAGGCCGATCCCGTACGGTCCCGCCTGCCAGCAGCGGGCGACCCGCTCCGGGTCGCTGGTGGCCCGCTGCTCCCACCCGAGGTGCCCGGCGGCACACGGCCCGGTGCGCAGGCAGCGGGCTTCGGCGTGCAGGGCGGGCCGCTTATCGTCGGGCGCGAGCGGGATGACGTGCCAGCCGCGTTCGGCGGCGGCGAGTGCCGCGACCAACTGCGGACGGTGCTTCGCAGGTGTCATGCTGGTGTTCTCCTGCTGTGGTTGTGATCGGGCAGGGGAACCCGGGGCGGCCGGCTGTCCTTGGCCGGGAGACGGCCGCCCCGGGGCGAAGTCAGACGGTGGCCGCGGCGCGGGCCCGGCGGGCGGCGCGTTCGAGCGCGGCGAGGACGCCCTCGGCGGTGCGGCCCTCGGCGTCGTTCCAGCCCTGGATGTGGACCTGTCCGAGTTCGGCGCGCAGGGTCGCCAGGATCGCGGCGTGGACCTCTTCCGTGGGCTCGATGAGGCAGGCGAGGGCGCCGAGGATGCACACCCCGTCCGAGCGCCGGTAGTTGCCCTGGATCCACCCGCGGGTGCGGATGGCGCTGGCCGTGGCGTCCAGGTAGCGCGCCACCTGAGCGTTGACGTGCGCCTCGTGGGCGGCGCGGCGCCGGGCGGGCGCCTCCACCACCGAGGCCAGCAGCCGCATCACCGCGGGGCGGCGCCGCTCGGCCGGGGCGGGGCCGGTGACGATCCCGGCCCGTTCGATGAGTTCGTCCACCGTCAGCGACGGCGCCACCGGCCGCGGCGTGGTGGCCTCGGTCGGCGCCGGGATGGTCGGGGTGTGGGCGCGGACGTGGGCTTCGATGTCCGCGAGGAACGCGGCCAGCTCCGCCGGGTCGAGCGCGGTCGGCCCGGCGGGCGTGAGGGTGGTCGGGTGGGTGGTCATGGCTGGGTGCTCCCTGCTGGGTCAGAGGGTGAGGTCGGACAGGGCGGTGATGAAGGCGGCGACGCCGCGGTTGATGGGCCCGGCCGCGCCGGTGGAGGCGAGGAAGAAGCCGAAGAGCATCGCGACGAACCCGGCCCCGGCCGGGAGGGCGCGGGCGCGGAGGAGGAAGAAGACGGCGACGCCGAGCACGAACACGGCGGAGAGGTTCAGGACCACGGCAGGACTCCTGTCGGTGTCGGCCCCGGTGACAGGGCTAGAACGGGGGTTGGGGAGGATGCGCACGGGCTTCCTTCGAGGCTCGGGGTTGGGCGGCGGGTCAGCGGTTGGCGTCGTGGTGGAGGCGGCGCCAGAGGTTCCACCAGTGGCGGCCGAGGCGGATGCGGGCGCCGGTGGCCTTGCAGCGGCGGCAGTCCTTGCCGCGCTTGGGCTTGCCGTGCCGGTCGTGGTGGAGGGCGAAGCCGAGTCCGTCGCACGTGCGGCAGGTCGCGAACGGGCTGACCGCACACAGAGCGGCGTAACTCAACGTGACCATCGTGAGGATGGCGCTAGCAGCGAGGATGGGGGTCACCAGGGGCCTCCCGGGCCGGTTCCAGAGTGTGCGAGGGAAAGGCCGCTAGCCACTAGCGACCTGATCATGTGCCATGTGGGGTGCTAGCGGTGGTGCTAGACCTAGCGGGGGTGGCCGCTAGGTCTAGCACCCGATCCCGGCTAGCCGGCGCTCCGGTTTCGGTCACGCTCCGCAACTGCGGCGGCGACCTTGGCGCGTTCGATGCCGCGCCGGTTGGCGCCCTTGCCCTCCTCGGTGGTGCCCCAGACCTGGACGGTGCCGATGCCGTACGGCTTGAGCGCGGCGGCCAGCTGCTCCGGCTCCCACCCGCCGTAGACGTCGGGCCGCAGCTCGGCCAGCAGGGCCACCACGGTCTCGGACCACACCTTGGCCTTGTCGGCGGGGACCACGGCGAGGATGTCGGCCAGCAGGTCGAAGGACGCGGCGGCTTCCTCCTGCGGGGCCCGCTCGCCGAGGGCATGGCCGGACAGGGTCCCGGCCGCCTCCCGCAGCGTGCGGGCCCGGAGCGAGATCACCTCGGCGGTGGGTGCGTCGACGTAGACGGACCGGACGATCCGGGCGTCCGCGCCCTCACCGACGAAGTAGTGGATGCCCTTGTCGTCCCACGCGAACATCGTGGCCCGGACGCCGCGCTTGTAGGCGGAGGTGCCCAGCACCATGTCGTTCTCCAACTGGCCCATGACCTTCAGGCAGAACCGGGTGGAGGCGTTCGCGCTGATGCCGGTGGGCAGGGACTTGGCGTCCGGACGCTGGGTGGCCAGCAGCAGCACGATGCCGGTGGCGGGCCCGCGCTTGACCAGGTCGGTGCAGATCTCCTCGAACTCCGCCCCGTACCTGGCATGCTCGAACCACACCTGACACTCGTCCACCCCGACCACGATCGGGTGCAGACCGAGGCTCTTCTTGCCGGCCAGCTCGGACGTCACCTTGGACTCCGGGCAGATGTCCCGCGGCAAGGACCGGATCACCTTGGCGCGGCGCCGCAGCTCCTCGCGCAGCGCCCGCATGTCGGCGATGGCGTACTCGATGTCCGCGTCGTCCTCACCGGCCCGGTGCCGGTGGGAGACGCGCTCCCCCACCGGGTCGAGGTCGCCGGTGCCCTTCAGGTCGTAGGTGTGCAGCTCGGCCCGCGGGTCCAACGCCGCGATGAGCAGCAGCAGGCGCAGGAGGAACGTTTTGCCCATGCGCGGGATCGCGCCGATGACCCCGGCGGTGTACATCAGCGTCAGCTCCACCCAGCGTCCGCGCTGGTCGGTGCCGAACGGGACCGGCCGGAACAGGTCCACCGCCCCCGACTTCGCCACCGGCCAGGCCGGCTGCTTGGCCTTGGACATGTCCTGGTCACCGACCCACAGCCGCAGGCGGCCGGGGTGCTCCTCCGGCACCGGCTCTGGCCACACGCACCCGAGCGGGCGGCGCAGGCCGGTGGCGAGGCGGTCGCGGCGGTCCATGACGTCGGCGACGGTGACGCCGAACGGCAGGTCGCCCTCGGCCATCCAACCGGGCCCGTCGCGGGTGATCGGGGCGGTGAAGGTGAAGCCGTCCCGCCCCTTGGCCATGGCCTGGTTGATCGCCGAGATCGACAGCGCGCCGAGGGCCCGCAGCACGATGTCGGACGTGAGCCGCTGCACCTTCGGGGTCTCCACCGCGCGGGAGACCACCGGGGCGTCCGCCGGGGCGCCGTACCGGCCGAGCGCCATCACCAGCACCGAGGCGGACACGACCTGAAGCCACCCCGGGGCCAGCACGTACAGGGCCAGGGCGGCGCCGAGCCCGACGAACAGCGACAGCACCATGACCAGCGTCCGCAGCCGGACCCGGGCGTCACGCTGGCGGGACAGCTTCAGGTACTCGCCGGCGTCTTCCCGGCGGACCGCGGCCAGCCGGACGGGCTCGCCCTCGGCGTCCGTGACCCAGCGGGCGGCGCCACCGAGGCACTTCGCCGCACCGGCCGGGGCCAACAGGGCGAGCCTGCCGGCGTACAGCGGGCAGCGCACGGCGTGGTAGCCGATGGTGTGGCCGTAGTAGGAGGTGACCCACTTCGACGCGGCGGCCAGCTCCGAGCGGGAGCGGGCCCACGCGGGGATGATCGCGCGGCGCCGCGCGCCCCGGGCACGGTCCAGGAAGCCCGGTCCGGCGGGGGCGGGGCCGTCGACCATCACCACCGCGTCCGGGTCGGCGTCCGCGGTGACGACGTCGGGGATGGCGGGGCGCTTGGTGAGGATGTCGACCACCTCGGCGCCCGGGCGCTCCGGCCGCGGGTCGGGGTGGTCGGGGGGTCGGTTGTCGGTCACGATGACGTTGCTCCTTCACCAGGGAGTGGCGGGGCCCGGCCGTTGCTGGCAGGCGTGGAACCGGGCCCCGCGTCGTGGAAGGGTGCTGGTCAGAACAGGGAAGGCTGATCGTCGGCTTCGAGCCGGAGCCGCTCCGCGGCGGCTTCCCGGGCCCGCTTGGCCGCGCGGTCGAAGCACCCGGGGCACCACGCCCGCAGACCCTCGGCCGGAACGGCCGCGGCTTCCGCCGGTGACAGGGCCGGGTCGGCGGGGGCGGCGATGAGGCGGACCGGCCCCCGACCCGCGCCATGGGCGGCCGGGCACCGCATCTCCGTCTTGGCGTGGTGCTGGCCGCACGCACCGGCGCACTCGCACCGGTACCCCGCGCGGACCATCACCGGCTCCCACGTCCGCGCGCCGACGACCGGCCGGGACAGGATCGGCGCGCTCACGAGTCACCCCCGGCGGAGGCCCCGGCGCCCTTCACCAGGTGCATGGGCCGCTTGACCCGAACCACGTAGCTGATCTGCTTGGCGCCCCACTCCGGGCTCATCCCGTGCGCACGGCCGATCTCCGCCGGGGACGGCTTCCCGCCCCGCGCGAGGATCGCCGCGGCTTCCTCCCGCGCGGCCTGCCGCTTCCGCTCCAGGTCGTCGCCCTGCCGGGCGGACCGCCGTGCGGTGTGCTTCGCGGCCGTACGGGCGGCCGGGTGAACCGTGCGCCCAGTGCCCGTACGGGGCGGGGGGATACGGACGCTGACCTGCTCCTTCACCCGGTCCGTGCTCGCCGCGTGTACGGCCTGCCGTACGGGTTCCCCGGCCGCGTCCGGGCCCGTGCGGGCGAGCAGTTCCCGCACCGGACGTGCGGTCCGTACGGCCTGCTCCACCACCGCCCGGATCGCTTCCGCCGACGACTCCGCCGCCTCCGCCGGAGCCACCACGGACAGCTCGGCGCCGTGCTTGGCGAGCGCCTCCACCGTCACGGGCTCGGGGCCGCTCTCGGCCGTGCGGCCGGCCACCAGCTCGGCGACCGCGCCGAGCGCCCTCTCCTGCTGGGCCAGCAGTTCGGCGGTCACCCCGGGGTCGGCCCCGTGGGTCGCCCGCCAGGCGAGCAGCCAGGCCGCGTCCTCGGTCAGGTGCATCCCCGCCCCGGTGCGGATCCGGTCCGCCGCCCGCGCCACCTTCCGGTGATGCCGACGACGCTGCCGGCGGAACCGCGCTTCCTCCCGGGTGGTCCGGGTCCCGGCGTGCTTGCGGCCGTGAACGTACAGCTCCCACGCGCCCACCCCGCCGAGCGAAGCGATCGCGTAGACCACGCCGAGCATCGGATCATCGAGCCAGCCGTGCCACAGGTTCAACCCGGCGGCGACCGAGGCGAACACCCACGTCATGAGCTGGTAGAGCCCGGCGGGCTTGCGCTCGGCGATCGCCCACGACGTCAACGCGGCCATCGACCACGTCAGCCCCTCCACCAGCACCGGCACCGCCCACGAACCGGCGGTCCCCATGCCGAGCGCGGCCATCGCGTGCTGCTGAGCCGGCCACGCGATGTACACCGACGCGGCGATCACCACCAGCACCGCCAGCAGGACCCGCCGCTCGGCCAGCACCCCGGCCAGCAGACGCAGCCGCGCGGCCCGCGCCGCGCGCCGCTCGGCCCGCTCACGGGCCCAGCGTTCCCGCGCCTTCTCCCGCGCGGCCTCGGCCCGCTCCCGCTCCGCGTCCCGGGCGGCAGCCTCGGCCTGCCGGATCCGCAGCTCACTCAACCGCTCGGCCTCACGAGCCGCCGCGCGCGCCTCCACGGCACGCGCCTTGTCGACGGCCACCCGCCCCTCATAGGTCGTCACATCCGAACTCACAGCGCCACCTCCCCCACGGGCTCGGCGGTGCGGCGGCGCAGGGACCACGGGTGACGGCGGGCGGCGCGTCCGGTGGCGTCCGGGGCGAGCAGCAGGGCGACCGCAACGGCCAGCGCCGTGCGGCCGATCGGACCGGGCTGGTAGCCGAGCAGCCAGGCCACCCCGGCCAGCATCAACGCGAACTGGAGACGACCGAGCGTCGTCAGCAGCCTGTGGACGGCGGTCACGCGGCCCACCTCCGCGGCGCAGTGAGCGTGCGGCCGGCGTGGGTGCGCTGGGCCCATCCCAGCAGGTCCGGCGCGTGTGCCGTGATCGCTTCCACCGCGACGCGGCTGACGCGGTCGGCGAGGTCGGGGTGGTCGGCGAGGATGTCGCGGGCGGCGTCCAGCCGCGCCGCGCGCTCCTCCTCCGTCTCCCCCTCCACTCCGAGCCAGAGTTCGAGCGGGGTGCCGAGGGAGAGTTCGAGGTAGTCGTCCTCGGTCATGGCCTGCCGGCCGTTGATGAAGTTCTTCACTGGGTGCTCCGTGATCGGGCAGGGGCCCGGGGGCGGCTGGCTGTCCTTGGCCGGGAGACAGCCGCACCCGGGCGGATGATGGGGGAAGCGGGTGACGGGCTCAGGCGAAGTGGCGTTCCGCCGCGTCCACCAGCGCCTCGACGGCGGCCTTGGCGGCGGCGCGGCGCTGGTCGAGGTCGGCGCGGTTGCGGGGGTTGCGCATGTCGTAGGTCGCCTGCACGGCCCGCTTCGCCGGGTCGCCCAGCGCGGGGGCGAGGATGCGCACCTGGGTGAGCGGCGCGCTTATCGCACCGCGGGTGCTGTGGGCGTCCCGACGGGCGGAGGCGGAGTCGCCACCGGAGAGCTTGGCGTCCCCGGCGCTGTACATGGCGGCGCGGTGGGCGTCGATCGCGGCGACCAGGTCGGCGACCGCCCGCATGGCGTCGCTGGTCTTCTGGTCCCGTCGGCCCTGCTTGGCGGTGCGGGCGGTGATGGCGCCGGCGGTGGCGGTGCCGGCAAGCGTGCCAGCGACGGCGATGATGCTGTCCCACATGGTCACGACAGAAGTCCCTCGGATGCAGTGATCGGGCAGGGTGATCCCGGGGTGCGGCTGGCTGTCCTTGGCCGGGGAGACAGCCGCACCCGGGGCGGTGCTTGGGATGAGCAGTTCAGTGAGGGCGGCGCGGGGCGCGGCGTCCACCGGCCGGCTTGGCGGCGTACATGGCCGTGTCGGCGGCCTTGAGAGCGTCCGTCAGGCAGGCCACCGGCAGGTCGGCGACGCGGCAGGCGCCGACCGTGGCGCTGGTCGCCAGCGCGGCGCCCTCGTACGGGACGGGCTCGGCCAGCGCGGCACGCAGCTCGTTGACGCGGTCCGCGGCGTTGCCGTGGTGGTCGATGAAGGCGACGGCGAACTCATCGCCACCCAACCGACCGACCACCCCGGCCTTGCCGCACCAGGCGGCCAGTCGTTCCGCAGCCCTGATCAGGACCGCGTCACCAGCAGCGTGGCCATGGGCGTCGTTGACGGCCTTGAAGTCGTTCAGATCCACCAGCAGCACCAGGGCGCGCTGGTCGGTGATGACCCGCTCGGCGCGGCGTGTCCACCCGTCGCGGGTGTGCAGGCCGGTGAGCGGGTCTCGGCGGGCGGCGGCGAGACGGCGGTGGAGCATCACGCCGTGTGCCGTCCACCCGGTCAGGGGTAAGGCCGCCGCCAGCAGCGGCCCCCATCCCTCGGGCATGGCGAACTCTCCCGTTCGGTGTGATCGGGCAGGGGAAGGTTCGGGTGGCCGGCTGTCCTTGGCCGGGAGACGGCCCATCCCGAATGGGTTCAGAACGTGGTGACCAGCAGCGCGCCGACCATCAACCACAGGTGGTGGAAGGACTGGTCAAGCGCGTAGGCACCGGTCCCGATGTGGTGGGCGCGCTCGCCGTGGGCGTCCACCGTGGTGGAACCGAGGGCGTAGAACTCGGCCTTGCCCAGCAGCGCGGCCAGCTTGGCGAGGGTGGTGCGGCGGTCCGCCCACCAGTGCGAGAGGGCGTCGACACCGAGGCCGATGACGACGCCCAGCACGGACAGATCCAGCCCCAGCACCGCAGCCGCCGGCAGCAGCGCGGCCAGCTTGGTCGCAGTCAAAGTGGCAACGTGCCGGGCGTCGGCCAGCCGCCCCACCCAACCGGCCGCACCCTTGGTGAGCGACTGGTGGGAGGTCTGAACCCAGTGGTCACCCACCGAGTGGGCGACCCATAAGACGACGAACACCGCGGCGAACGTGGCGGACATCGTGACTCCTTGCTTCGCGAAGTGATCGAGCAGGAACTGGGGCGGCCGGCTGTCCACTTGGCCGGGAGACGGCCACCCCAGGGCGGGCGAGAAGGTCCGGCGAGACTCAGAACGGCCTGTTGCCGCCCGGCTCCCGGATCGGCAGACCGTTCGGCGTCCGGTTCGGCTCCTCCGGCTCGTTGTCCGGCTGAACCGCCGTCATGGGCGGGGCGGCGGGGTTCACGGCCCTCACCGGCCCTGCCGGTCGACGGCGTCCAGACCGGCCCGAGCGGCTGCCTCGGAGACGCGGCGGCCGTTGGAGATCTCCTCCGCCCGCCGCCGGACCTCCTTGACGCTGCCGCGCCGTCCGCCGCTGGTCACGTCCAGCGCGGCCGTCGTGGCAAGCTCCCGGTCCGACGTACTCACGGAAGGCTGAGGCGGGGCCGAGGCCCCGGTGACGTTGGCTATCAGGGCACGCAGGCCCATACTGACCACAACCCTTCAGGGGGTTAGGGGCGCGCCCGGAGCTGCCAGGCGGAGGGCGCGCCCTTCTTGGTGTCTGCGATGCGGTGCGCCCTCCCGAGACGAGAGGTGCACCCGGTGCTCTTGGTCTCCTTCGGGAGCGTGCTCCCGTTTCAGGCAGATGGAGATGACCGAGGGTTGCCGCTCGGTCATGCCCTCCGGACTGACAAGGGGCCGGGACCCTCCCCCCGACCACCGCGGGGCTCCTGGTCGTGTAGTTCCGGAGCAGTCCAAGGAAGACCCTCCAGGTTGTCCGCGTTGCTGATGTTGTACCAACAACGCGGACAACCACGAGTCTGCACACGACCCTTGGGGTCGTCAACCGCATCGGCGTATGTTGTTGGTGCAAGTCGGCCAGGTCTGAGAAGGGGAGCGTGGTGGGCGAACAAACGCCTCGGTATCACCGGATTGCGGACGATTTGCGGGGGCAGATCGAGCGCGGCGAGCTCAAGCCCGGGGAGCAGCTTCCGACGGAATGGGTGCTGACCGAGCAGTACAGCGTCAGTCGGAACACGGTCCGTCTCGCGCTTCGGCGCCTCACTGAGGAACAGCTCATCGTCGCGGGTCAGGGCCGTGGAAGCTTCGTGCGGAAGCGGCTCCCTCGGGCGGTGTGGGACTGGTCCCAGCTCGAGTCACGCTCCAAGCACACGTCCGACGCTAAGGGCGACCAATGGGCCAGCATCGTGGCTGAAAGTGGACGCCAGCCACGCCAGGAAGTCACGGTTTCGATCCGCCGGCCGCCCGCCGAGGTCGCACAACAGCTCCAACTGGACCCCGAAACGGCCTTGACTGTGGTGCGGGAGCGCGTCCGGCTGGTGGACAACGAGCCCTATGCGCTCGCCGACTCCTACTTCCCCGAGGAACTGGTCAGGGGTACTCCGCTGATGCTCCCCGAGGACGTCTCGGCGCCCGGCGGTGTCCTGGCCAGCGTGGGCCTGATCCAGTCCCACTACCAGGACGAGATCACCGTGCGCATGCCAACTCGCGCCGAGACGGAAAGGCTCTCCCTGCCCACGGCAACGCCCGTGGCAGTACACCAGCGGACGGGTTACGACAGTGACGGTCGCCCGCTGCGCGTCATGATCACGATCCTCCCGGGGGATCGGCACGTCATTCGATACGACGTCCCAGCGGAGTGAATCAGTGATCGCCCCCCGCCGCCTAGAACCGTTGAAGGACCGGCCTGTGGTGCTTCACCGGGTCTGGTACGCGGCCTTCGGGTCCAACATGCACCTCGAACGGCTGACCTACTACCTAAAGGGAGGTAGGCCACCCGGTGGCACGCGGACCTATCCCGGCTGCCGCGACTCCAGCCCGCCCGAACGCGCGCTACCCGTCATGCTGCCGGGCACCCTGTACTTCGCCACCGAGTCCCCCGTGTGGACCGGCGGCCGCGCCTTCTACGATCCCGATGCCAGTGGCGAGATGCCGGCCCGCGCGTACCTGCTCACCCCCCGGCAGTTCGCGGACATCGCGGCTCAGGAGATGTACCGGGAGCCCGGGGAAGAACTGGACCTCAGCGAGGTTCTAGCCCACGGCCGGGCGCAGATGGGACCGGGGCGATACGAGACGCTGGTTTGTCCCGGCACCCTTGACGACCATCCCGTGCTGACCTTCACCGCGCCATGGGGAAGTTCCGACGTCGCCTGGAACGCGCCCTCAGCGGCCTACCTCCGGCACCTCGCGGCGGGCCTCATCAGCGCCCATGGGTGGAGCCCGCAGCAGGCTGCCGACTACCTCGCTGGGCGACCGGGCGCTGAAGGCGTGTGGCAGCCGACCGACGTCGCCCGGTTGGTGGCTGGCGTATAACCGCCTGGCGAGCGTCAATCTGGAGGACCCCCGCAAGCGCGGGGAGCATCGCACGCCCGGGGCATCCGTGACCTGCGGTCCGGACCATCCCCGCGTGCACGGGGACCACACGATCTCGCGCGTGAGTCCGGGGCCGGAGATGGGACCATCCCCGCGTGCGCGGGGACCACACGGCTGACGAACCACCGGCCCGGAGCACCTCCGGACCATCCCCGCGTGCGCGGGGACCACCCGCACGGTGGCCAGCATCTGCTCGCCGGTCAGGGACCATCCCCGCGTGCGCGGGGACCACTTTTGTGGTGGTTGCTCCCCCCGGCCTCTCCGGGGACCATCCCCGCGTGCGCGGGGACCACCCAACGTCGCGGTTCGCGACTGGACGCTATCCCGGACCATCCCCGCGTGCGCGGGGACCACGTACATCTCGCCCGCCGGGGCGGGCCGGCCGAGGGACCATCCCCGCGTGCGCGGGGACCACTTCGGCACCCAGGCCGAGGACCTCGCGGCGGCGGGACCATCCCCGCGTGCGCGGGGACCACCCGGCAACCCAGGCCGGGCGACGCAGCCCGGCCGGACCATCCCCGCGTGCGCGGGGACCACCGGGACGGGTCGCTGCCGTGCTGCGCCTCGAACGGACCATCCCCGCGTGCGCGGGGACCACTACTCCACCGACGCTGACCCCACCCCCCGCCCGGGACCATCCCCGCGTGCGCGGGGACCACTGTCTACCGGCAGGGCCCGACCCGGACTATCCGGGACCATCCCCGCGTGCGCGGGGACCACACTTTCCGACCTGGGACTTTATCCGGACCGGAGGCCGTTCTGCATCACTATCACCGATTCCGGCATACACCCCGAATCGGACAGAAAGCGTCAAGGGATACTCTCACCACCTCGGGTGAAGCAGCCTGTCCAGCCGAAGCCAAGAGCGGGGCTTGTGATCGTCAGGGGGTGTCTTCCCTGTCCTGCTGTCTCGGTGTCCTCGTGACCTGCACAAACAGGCGAGACAGCGCCATCTAGGGCTGTCCCGGCTGTCCCGCCCCCGTGTTCCAGCCTTCCTCCGGCGTCTGATCGCCCACTCCCGCTTCGGCCGCGTCCATCCGCTTGAAGCCCGCCCCGAGTGCACCAGGGAGCAGTGCAACACCACCATCGGGGTACGTTCCTAGGAACGATCCCCGCATGCCCCGCATGCGGAAGGCCGGTGCTGGACCGTACCGACGCAGCGGGCCGTGAGGGCTGAAACATTGGGGGGTGTCTTCCCTGTCCTGCTGTCTCGGTGTCCTCGTGACCTGCACAAACAGGCGAGACAGCGCCATCTAGGGCTGTCCCGGCTGTCTCGCCCCGGTGTTCCAGCCCTCCCTACAGGCGTCCGACCGCCCACCGTCTCAGTTTCCGTCTCGTTCATTCCCGTTCGGGACCGTCCACCGGCGTACGTGCGCTGCCCTCTTCTCCGGCTGAACAGGCTCAGCAGCAGGTCATCCGAAGGGGCGCCATGGGTGGATCGCAGGTAATCAGACTTGGAAAGCGTGTTGGGGGCAACCCCTCACGAGTTCGAATCTCGTATCCTCCGCACCCTGCCTGACCAGGGCAGACAAGGGCCCCGACCGGCACGCCGGTCGGGGCCCTTGTCGTCTCGTGGTTGCAGTTGTGGTCGCAGTTGACCGGATCAGCCCCCTGTCGCCCGTCGGGCTGGGTCCCGAGTAGGCCACCGACCTTGTCCTCGGTGCCCATGAGGACCTGGCCGGTGAGGTACTGGCATCGGCGTGTCCTCGTGGACTGCCGGGCTTCCAACCATGACCTCGTCGACCCCCACGTCGCGGATGCCGAGGACCCAGCAGAACGGTCGTGGCGGTACGAGCGTCACACAGGCGGCTCAGGGCGTTGAGCCAGCCGACTAGGATTCGTACCCCTCATAGCCAGCGCGAAGACACGAGGGCAGACATGGGCGGTGTGTGGCTCACGGGCCAGCAGGTCGTGGAGTCCATGAGCGAGTTTTTGGGCTTCAAGCTGGGACTGAACGTGTCCGCGGAAGATCTCGCGCGAGCGGCAAGCGCCCATGGAGCGTCTGAAGCATGGCCGGATGACATGGAGGCCATGTATCGCTACCGATCCGAAGCCCTCGAGTACCTTGCTTTGACGCTGCTGGCCGCGTTCGGTGACCCGGATGCCGTCGGCGTACGAGACTCGCCTCCGGCCATCGCTCCCCTCGTGAGGGAGTTCTCGGAGTTCCCCGCTCTGGAGGAGGTGCTCGACCACGTCTTGCAAGGTCTTAAGGGCCTTCCTCTGAACGACCGGGGGGACAGTCTCGATCCAAGACCACTCCTACGAGAGGTGTCGCAGCGTTGGGGGGCGGAGGGCGCCTTGGTGGCTGTACGTCTCATGGGAACGATCAATGCGCGTGTCACGTCCAGCCTCTGGTCTCGGGTTCGGCGGACGCAGCACGACTCCATGCTCGATCTGCGTGATCTGTTCGCCTCAGAGTCCCTGCCTCTCCCCCTAGGTATCTTCTTCGACCAGCGGTTCATCGACTACCTCGACGCCAACATCGGGGACTTGCCCCGCATGCATTGGCGACAGTTCGAAGGACTCGTTGCAGAGAGGCTGCGCCGGGAAGGCATGAAAGTAGAACTGGGCCCTGGCCGCGCTGACGACGGCGTAGACGTGCGAGCTTGGGATCCCAGCGCGCCCACGGATGCTCCAGCGGTGCTACTGGTCCAGTGCAAGCGGACCACCCAGAAGGTAGACCGCGTAGTGGTCAAGGCTCTGGCTGCGGACGTGATGTTCGAAGGGGCACGGCGCGGGATGGTGGCCACCACTTCAGCCTGGTCACCCGGTGCACGAGCCACGGTGGAAGCACGAAGCTACCCCCTGGAGGAAGCCAACAAGGCCACGCTGGCCGAGTGGCTTGCTCAGATGCGGACCCCCGGCACAGGTCTTTGGCTGCCAGGCGGGAGCTGACAGCTCCACCCGGGGCAGCCCGTAGGGCCCGCTCATAGTGAGTCGGGCCCTACGCTACTGGTTGCTCAAGACCGCGGGGACGATACTTCGTCGCTGGGCCACAGCAGCCCACCAACCTTGTCGGCGGTGTCCTTCAGGACGCGACCGGTCAAGTGCTGGTAGCGGCGGCGCATGCGGGCGGAATTACCAGGTTCCCAGCCCATGATGGCGTCGGCGATCGCGTCGGGAACGCCGAGGATCAGCAGGACAGTGGCCGCGGTGTGGCGGGCGTCGTGGAGGCGGCCGTCGCGGACGTTCGCGGCCTTCAGTAGGTCCTTCCACCTGTGGTAGTCGGTGTTCGGGTTCAGTGGTTCGCCTGTCGGCGAGGTGAAGACGTACCCCTTCTCGGTCCACAGGTCGCGGGCAAGAACGCGCTCGCGGTCCTGCTCGGCCTTGTGCCGGCGCAAGAGCTTCAGGAGCTCCTCCGGGACGCCGATGGGGCGCCTGCCTGCTCGGGACTTGGTGTCCTTCGTCTCTCGCCGGACGCTGACCTTCTTCGGGCAGTACCCCGGCTTGCGTCCGCAGGTGTCGCCGCAGCCGTGCTGGTAGCGGGGCCGCAGGCGACCGCGCCGCACGCGGATCACACCGGCCTCGAAGTCGACATCACTCCACTGCAGGCCAAGGACCTCGCCTTGCCGCAGGCCAAGCGCCAGGGCGATCACCCACCGTGCGGTGTTGCGGTGCTTCTCGGCTTCGAGCAGGAGGCGTTGGACCTCCTCGACCGAGTACGGCTCGACCTCCTCCTCTTCGAGCCGCGGCGCCTTGGCGATCGTCGCCGGGTTCACGGTGAGGTGGCGACGGCGAACCGCTTCATTCAAGGCGGCCCGAACCGTGCGGTGCGCCTGATGGGCCGTACCGGCGGCGCTACCGTTGTCCTGCATCTTCTTGTAGAAGCGCTCCAGGTGCTCCGGCTCCAGTTTCTCCAGGCGGTGGGCACCAAGGCCGGGAATGAGGTGGTGGTAGGTAGCGACGCGGTAGCCGTCGATGGTGTTCTCGGAGACATGGAGGGTGGCGATGTTCTCCACCCAGTGGGTGAGCCATGTCTTGACCGTCCACGTCTGGCCGGCCTTGCGTACGGTGCCTGAGTCTCGCTGGCGCTCCAGCTCGCGGACCGCCTTCGTGACCTCCGCCCGCGTCTTGCGGCCGACGTGGCGGCGATCGGGACTGCCGTCGTCCTTCGTCCCGACGGTCACGTAGCCATGCCAGCGCCCGTCGTTGCCCTGGAAGATCGATGAGGCCCCGTTGGGCTGGCGGGAGCCTTGGGTCTTCTTCTTCCCCATGCCGAGCCCTCTCTCAGGCCGCGAAGGTGAGGTCGGCTTCGCGCAGGCGCCCGGCGATGAATGCGTCGAGGGCCTCGACTGGGACGCGGCGCAGACGACCGATCTTCACCGACGGGATCTTCCCGGAGGAAAGGAGGTCGTACATCGTGGTGCGCCCGATGCCCAGTCGGCGGGCGGCCTCTTCGACTGTGAGGACGACGAGAGTGGGATCACCGAACGATATGTCCCGCTTGACGCTTGGGACCGGCGCGGCAGATTGATGCTGCTTCGGAGGCAAGGAAGTCCTATCCCGGTGGCGTTGTGGGCTACGTGCCACCGTGTCGTCTGTTCAGGGATGGGCGGATGTGTGTGGGGTGGGGCCGCGTGGTGGCCCTCGGCGTTCGTAGCGCCGGGGGACTACGGCCTAGGTGTAGACGTCCGCCCAGAGCGGCCTGCCTGGGGCCGTCAGGGGGCGGTGCGGGGCGCGGAGGGGGTGGATGGGCCTCTCAGCGTCGAGTGCGCACGGCGGTACCGCCTACTCCTGTGAGGGGTCGGTACCGGCTTCCTTTCTGAGGGGGTCCCAGGGGGAGTTGGGGGCGGGGTAGAAGGGGGGCTCCTCCTCCAGGTCGACTCCGAGGCGTTCGGCGATGGCCCGGTATTCGCGCTCGGCTTCTTCGAGGCGGGCCTTCGCCGCCTGCTCGATGTCGTGCGCGGTTCTCCACTCCTGCTCGGCGGCCTCGACGCGGAAGGCGGCCTCCTGGAGTTCGAACTCGGGCTCCCCCTCTCCGGCGACGGCCTCGGTCATGAAGTTGAACAGCGGCACGTTGAGCGCCTTGGCCAGGGCGATGACCTCGTCGTACCGGATGGGCCGAGCGCCCCGTTCGATCTTCGCGACCTGGGTCTGGTGGAACTTGTGGCCGAGGCGGGTCATGCGTTCGGCGACGTCCTCCTGTGAGAGGCGAGCCGCCTTCCGGACGATGCGGAGGTTGTGCGCGACCAGGGCCTCGCCGCTGAGCCGCCCCCTATGAGTCGTCATGCGGTTGATCGTACCAACCTCCCCTCGGTTGACTTGGGTGATCAACGTCCGCTTCAATAGACCATGCCAGACTGATGACGTCAACCCAACAGAGACTGAAGCTCGGTCGGGCGCACACAGTACCCCCAAGGACGCAGCAAAGCCCTGCCGCGCCCGCGACCGAACAATGCCCCGAACACAGAAGACCCCCGGCGCTACGAACACCGGGGGTCAAACGGAAACCTCGAACCGCCCATCCCTGGAACAGTCGACAACGGCGGAGCCGGGTAGCCCCCCGGAACCGCCGCGTGAGGAATCTCCATGCACGAGACTACGCCCACCACACCCACCCACGCAGCAAGCGCTGCCGACTGGCCCCCCGTAGCCATCCCGGGCCAGCCAGGGCGCCATCTCCAGCACGCCACGGCACCGGCGCGGTCCACAGCCTGTGGACAGGACGCGACTGGCAGGACCGCGCTCCACGGGCCAACCGACTTCGATGCGATGCCCGACGCGCCCGCGACCGACGGCGCCGCCCTCCTCGGCCACCTGAAGGCGCTGATCGCGAAGTTCGTGATCATGCCCTCCGAGGAGGCCCTGGACGCCACGACGCTGTGGGTCGCCGCGACCCATCTCCAGCCCTCCTGGCAGCACGCTCCGCGCCTGGCGGTGGTCGGGCCCGCGAAGAGGTGCGGGAAGTCCCGCCTGCTCGACGTGCTGACCGAAACCGTCCACAGGCCGGTGATCACGGTGAACTCCACCCCGGCCGCGGTCTTCCGCTCGATCACGGAGGAGCCTCCCACTCTGCTGGTGGACGAGGCGGACGCCATCTTCGGCACCCCGAAGATGGCCGAGAAGAACGAGGAGATGCGGGGCCTGCTCAACGCCGGGCACCAGCGCGGACGCTACGTGCTGCGCGTGGTCGGCAACGACCACACGCCCCACCAGTTCCACACCTTCGCCATGGCGGCCATCGCCGGCATCGGCGACCTCCCCGACACGATCATGGACCGCTCGGTCGTGATCCGCATGCGCCGCCGAGCCGAGGGTGAACGGGTCTCACCGTTCCGCACCAAGCGGGACAGCCCCGCCCTGCACGAGATCCGCGACCGCCTCGGCCGGTGGAGCAAGCCCCTCGCCCAGCAGGCCCTCCGCCTGGAACCGGAGATGCCGGTCGAGGACCGCGCCGCCGACACCTGGGAGCCCCTCGTGATCACGGCCGACCTCGCGGGCGGCCCATGGCCCCGGCTGGCCCGCCAGGCATGCGCCCGCATGGTCGCCTCCGAGGTCCAGACCGAGGACGACAACCCCAGCGGCGCCAGGATCCTCGCCGACATCCGCCGCATCTTCCACGCCAAGGGTGACGTCGAGAGCCTGAGCACCGACGAGATTCTGTTCGCCCTCAACAGCGACCCCGAGGCCCCATGGGCCGAGCACGGACGCAGCGGCCTGACCCCGCGCGGGCTCGGCGCGATGCTCCGCGACTACGGCATCACCTCGGCCAACGTCCGGATCGCCGACGGCACCCAGCGCAAGGGCTACACAAGGAACAAGTTCACTGACGCCTGGCGCCGCTACTGCCCCACGGTCCACCCCCTCGACAACACGGGTGACCAGCCAGAGCTGACCGTCTCTCCCCGGTTGCCGTACCCACCGTCCCAGCCGTAACACCGCAGGCCACGCCCCCTGCAATCAAGACCGCAGCCGCAGTCCAAGACGGAACGCCCCGGACGCGCGCCCTCCCTGCCGCCGGACAGACAACCGCCCTGGCGGCAGGGCCGGGCGCGGGACGACAACCCCATCCGTCTTGTCCCGTCCTTGCCGTCCCAGCCGTATCACCGCAGGTCACAGCGCCTCCTGCCACGACGGCACGCCGGCCCAAGACGGCGAACAACCGCCCGACGAGACGGCACCACCCTCATCCAGCACGGAACAGGCGGACCGCGACCGCCCTTGCCGTGACCGCTCCGACCAGCGGTTTCAACGGCCAAGACGGCAAAGACGGATCACGCGGACAGCCCCACCACCCCGTGGAGAACACCACCCCCATGCCTCACACCAGCCCCACTCCTCAGCCACCCGGTGCCCGCGCCAGCGGATGGGACCGCCTCGCGATCACCCTGCTCGGCATGGCCGGCTTCGCCCTGTCCTACGACGCCCTGCGCCACATGGCCATCGCCATCCACATCCGAGAACCCCTCACCTACGCCTTCCCCCTCGTCGTCGACGGCTTCATCGCCTACGGCGTCCGTGCGCTCCTCGTCCTGCGCGGAGCACCCTTCACCGCCCGCGCCTACACCTGGACCCTCTTCGCCGCCGCCACAGCCGCCAGTGTCTGGGCCAACGCGCTCCACGCCGTCCGCCTGAACCAGCTCGCCGCCTCGAGTACCGGCCTCTACCTGAGCGACCAGGTCGTCGGCTTCCTCTCCACCCTCGCCCCGCTCGCCCTCGGCGGAGCCGTCCACCTCTTCACCCTCATCACCCGTCACGCCACCACCACCTCCGCCGCGCTTCGGTCGGACGCCGGTCGCCCGCACGAAATACCCGCCGACCGGACCAAGCAGGGATCCGGCACCACACCGAAATCCGAAGCAGGAAACGCCTCCAAGGCAAGCGATACGCCGCCGATGAACCCGACGCGGGGAGCCCGGTGGGCCAACCCGCCGGAATCCACCGAGACGGTCCGGCACGACGCGGACCACGCCCCCGACGGCCAATCCGCCAGGGGCGATCACCCAGGTCACAGCGATGACCGGCATTCCGGTGAGGTTCCGGTCACCCGCCCGGTGGGCCGCCCTCCAGGCGCCTCCCTGGACGAACTCCTGGCCATCGGCCACAAGGCGACGACCGATTCCGGACGCCTCAGCCGGTCCGTGGTCGCCGACGCGATCCGCGCCGAAGGCATCTCCCTCTCCAGTGACCGCCTCACCCTCGTCATGAGGCGCCTGCGCGAGGAAACGGACACCCCTCTCACCCAGACCTGACGATCCGGCGGCGGCGCATCCGATCGGACGCGCCGCCGCCTCCCCCTACACCCGGACCCACGGCACCGCCAAGCTCCGCCGGCGCCCGCACACTCGTGCCTCCAGCCCCAGCCCACCGGCGCGCCGGAGGACACGACGATGAACAGCAGCCACCCCGCCGACACCGACCGCACTCACCCGCCGGAAGCCGAACCGCTCCCGCACTCCGGGGTGAAGGCACGCCTGAGTCGGGCGTTCGGCAGGGCAGCCAGCTTTACCCGGAGTCCGACTCGGGGCCGGTCTCTGGGTGCCCCCGCCCCAGGGGTGGCGGGGGCGGCCCAGCGCCAGGGGGCGCCGGGCCAGGAGGTCGAGGCCGAGGGCGGCCTCGACCAGCACGAACTGCACGCCGTCCAAGCCGCCCTGCTCGCCCCCGTTCGCCAGCCGGCGACCGCGCCAGGAGCGGGCATCCAGACGGGCGGCAACGACCGCGGTGAGCCGCCGGTCCCGCCGGAGGAGTTCGTCCACCAGGGCGTGGCGGCGAACGACGTGCCGGCCCTCCCGGCCGACAGCCCGACCAGCGTCCCGTTGACCGCGTTGCGCATCCGCCGTTGGAACGGGGAGAAGCGCTCTGAGCGGATCACCGGCCGCTACACCGCACGCGAACGCGCTGAGTTGGAAGAGGCCGCCGCGAGCCACGGCTACGAGGGCAGCGTCTCCGGGTTCATCGCCGACATCGCCCTCGCCTTCACGGCCGGGCTGTTCACCGTCACGCTCCCGCTGAGCAACGAGCGGCGCGCCCTCCAGGAGTTCCGCGCCCAGGTCCTGCGCGCCCTGAACCGCATCGGCAACAACGTCAACCAGATCGCCCGCGCCCACAACATGGGCGACCACCCCACCCACACCCAAGCGGTCCTCGAAGACCTCCGGCGCCTCCTTGAGGACATCGCCGAGGCCCTGTGCCACCCCACCGAACGGGAGGGGTGAGCGGACGTGGTCCCCAACATCGGCACCGGTTCGAACACCCGCGGACTGCTCGCCTACCTCTACGGACCCGGCCGCCGCGACGAGCACATCGACCCACACATCGTCGGCGCCTGGGCCACCCTCGGCCTGCCCGACCCCGGCCGCGACGAGAACGCCACCCTCACCGCACTCGCCCGCTACCTCGACCAGCCCGTCAACCTGCGCGCCCGCGAGATCGGCAGGCCCGTCCCCAAGCACGTCTGGCACTGCTCCGTCCGCACCGCCCCCGAAGACCGCTACCTCTCCGACGCGGAATGGGGCGAGATCGCCCGCCGCATCGTCCACGCCACCGGGATCGCCCCCGACGGCGACGACCAGGGATGCCGCTGGATCGCGGTGCGCCACGCCGACGACCACATCCACATCCTCGCCACCACCGTCCGCGAGGACGGCCGCCGCCCCAAACGCCACAACGACGCTCTCCACGCCCAGGCCGAATGCCGCAAGATCGAAAAGGAACTCGGCCTACGCCGCCTCAAGTCGGGCGACGGCACCGCCGGCAAGCGCCCCACCCAGGCCGAGAGGTCCAAGGCCCACCGCGAAGGCTGGGCGGAACCGTCGCGCGAATGGCTGCGGAACCGCGTCCGCGAAGCCATTCCCCACTCCGCCACTGTGGAAGAACTCCTCGCTTACCTCCAAGCCGCCGGCGTCCAGGTCAAGATCCGCACCGGCCCCTCCGGCGACGCGCTCGGCTACTCGCTCGGCCGCCCCGGCGACCTCACCAAGGACGGCGAACAGGTCTGGTACCCCGGCGGCAAACTCGCCCCCGACCTCTCCCTGCCCCAGCTCCGCGCCCGCCTCACCACGGCCCCACCCCCCGCAGAACACCCCACCGCCCGACGCAACCGCCCGGACACCCCCTGGCAGCAGGCCACCGACGCCCTCGACGCCTTCCCCACCGCCCTCACCGGCGGCGACGACACCCAGGCCCAAGCCCACATCACCGCGCTCGGCGAACTCATCGACGCCACCACCCACGCCGCCCCCGACCACCTACGAGCAGACCTGCGTACCGCGGCACGCGCCTTCGCACGCGCCACCCGCTCACGCGTCCGCGCCGACCACACCAGCGCCGCCACCCTCCGAACAGCCGCCCGCAGCCTCGCCCACCTCACAACCAGCGGGAAGGACGGCACCGCCGCATCCGTCCTGCTCGCCGCCATCATCTGGGCCGCCATCCTCACCGCCCGCTGGCACGAAGCACGCGGGCACGCCCAGCAGACCGCCGCCGCCCGACAGAGCCTCCACCACCTACAAGCCGCCTACGACCAGGCCATCGCGCACCCCCTGGCCAAGCTCTCGGAGCGCCAACCCGCGTCCAGCATCCAACAAGCCCTGGCGCACGACGTACGCGCCGCCATCCCGGACCACGCGGACCGAATCCTCACCGACCCCCACTGGCCCGCCCTGGCAACCGTCCTCACCGACGCCGAAGCCGGCGGCCACCCACCCCGCCACCTCCTCCAAGAGGCCGCCGAGCAACGCGAGCTCCACACCGCCCACTCCCCCGCCCGCGTCCTCCTCAGCCGCATCCAGCACACCGCCCGCAACCCCGCACCCAACCCACGAGCCGAAGCCGCCCGCCGCCGCACCACCGTCACCACGCACCAGCGATCCATCCCGGCCAATATCCCGGGACCGGTTTCACCTACTCCTCCAGCGGCGATGGACGTTTCCCGAGCGCAGCGCCGCTGACTGCCCTGGTGCCAGATCTCTACATAGAACGAGTAGGCGGTAGGCGCGCCCCAAAAGCGCGCCTGTCACCCGATGCACGCTGGGGGGACGAGCCGATTCCACAGCCTTCTGCCAGGACTAGGCGGGTCCTCGCCGCTACTCGGCGTCCCGGACCTGCTCGTCAGTGGTGACGACCAGTGACTGGCCTCGAGCACGGCGACGCCACCGCGTCCACACCCGGCCTCCCACCGCCACCACAGCCACGGCTGCCAGCGAGCCCAGCGCTTCAGAAACCACACCTTCGCCTATCACCGTCCAGGACAGGTCCACCACGTCAACTCCTCGCGATCGTTCAGCGCGTTCTCGATACAGCCTGCGACGCCCAGGGGCCATGGGGACGCTGATGGACGGCCGATGGCATCGTCGGACAATATTGGACGAGATCTGACGCGTAGCTGTCCGCGAGGGGATGGACCATGGCTCGCTTGAAGAAGCCAGACTTGCCTTCTGGCCCGTTAAGGGATTTGAACGCTGCTTTGCACGACTTGCATCAGCGAGCCGGGCTGCCATCGGTTCGTGAGCTCGAGCGAAGTGTGGGTGCACAGGTGGCCAGCAGGAGCCGCATCCACGACGCTTTCACTAACAGCCGGCTGCCGGCATGGGGACTCCTGCAAGTGCTGGTTCGTGCCCTCGCGCAGGCGGTCCCAGGTGGCGACGTCACCCGGGAGGAGAAGCGTTTTCACACCCTATGGTTTGCAGCGTCGGACGCGCCCCGGCATGACGAACCTGACGACCAAGGCACGGATCTCCAGCCAGGTCGCAGCGCAGGCGCCATCCTCGCGATGAGAGTGGAGTGGGCGCGACGGGCCTGGGTTGGCGTTGAACCCCGCCGATACCTCCGCCAGTACGTGACCGACGCTGTAGAGGACACCGGGTACCGAGGGGCTCTGGTGTATCGGCATGACGGTAGTGCAGGCACCACGGTAGCCCTTGTACCGAGCCGGGAACATCCATCCCTGACAGCAGCGACGTTCTTGGCCACCCTGGATTTCGAGCATCGTGGCCGCGCCGAGGAACTGCGCTTCATGGCCCACCTTGCGCTTGCCTCAGGGGGGTCGCCACGTGGCTTGCCGGAGTTGGAGCAAGTCATCACAGACCTTGAGTTCTTCTGCTCATCGCCCATTCTGGAGTCGTACTGGCCCAAGGCGGAGGTGTCGATGTACCTGCGCGAGCATCCGGTGTCTGCCATCGTGCACGGCATAGACGTGCGTGGAACCGCTGACTTTTGGGGTGGCTGGTCGCGAAGGCAGGTAGTTCTCCCGTCCCGTCCAGGAGCGGAGGAGTTCTGGTGTCGGGAACATGCGGACACGCCCTTCTAAGGGCTCACCCTTTCCTCAGGCGCAGATGAGGATGCCGCCCAGGCAAGTGATGGTGAAGCAGCCGTTGGTCCGGATGTGCTCGTCGAGGATCTCGCGGGCGCGCTGGATTGTGGCGTCGAAGGGGACGCCGGCTTGGGCGGCCCAGGCCCGGTAGGAGGCCAGGTGGGCGATGACAGGTTCCGGGTCGGTCACCGTGATGGTGCCCGGTAGGGGCAGCACGCGCACCGAGGCGAAGTGGTCGGCCAGAAGAACTTGGGCGTCTTCCAGGCGGAAGCGGGAGCTCAGGGTGACCCGGGAGGGTCCTTCGGGCACGCCGAGGACGTCGCCCGAGGCCCGCCGCCACAACTGATCAAGTTCCCGCTTGTCGGTCCCGCTGTTGGTGGACACCACCACGAGCCCTCCGGGTGCCACGACCCGGCGGAGTTCGGCCACAGCGGCAGGGATGTCACGGGCGTGGTACAGCATGTGCAGGGCCAGAGCGGCGCCGAGCCGACCATCCGAGAACGGCAGATGCTCGACGTCGGCCACCGCGACGGGCACGGGCACGCCGCTCAGGATGCCCGCGGAGAGGTCGACGCCGATCAGCGTGAGGTCGGGCCGAGCCTGCGCCAGGCGCCGCAGCACGGCCCCGCTGCCGCAGCCGACGTCGGCCACGGCCCCACGCACCCCGGTGAGCGCCTCGGCGACGATGCCCGGGAGGTCGTGGCGGGGCGTCTGCCAGTCGTACAGGGAACGGCGGGCGGCCAGGCCGCTCCCGTCCCGATAGGCGGCTCCGGTCAGAACCGCGGGGTCGGTCGTGGCTGATGGCTCGGCGGAGTGCGTCACGACGTCAGCTCCGCGTGGGCGGAGGGCTGGGGCAGGGCCGGGCGGCTGCGGCAGAAGTCGAGGATTTCACTACGTACCGTGCGGGCCACAGGACTGCCGGAACGCGCCGGCGGGGACAAGCTCTCGGCGAGGCCGTGCATGCGCCTGAGAATACTGGCGGTCCTGCGCTCGACCGGGGCCCCGAGCACCACCTCGGCCATCACCCGTGTGGCGTCGAGGTCACCAACTGCCAGATGCGCGCCGGCCAGGTCCACGTGCGCCGCGAGCAGGTCCCCAGATGACCGGTCGGCGTCCGGCGCGGTCCGGTACAGCTCGACCGCGCGGGTGGAAGCGTCGATCGCGGCACCGAGGTGCGCGCCCCCGATGGTGAGAAGAGTGGTGCCGGCGTAGGCCCACTGCTTGGCCTCGGGGAACTCGAACACCCCGCCGCCGGACTGCTCGCCTCCGCCGAGCAGATGGCGGGCTTCCTGGGAGACGCGCAACGCCGCGAGCGCGCCTTCGGCGTCCCCTACGCGGGCGCAGGCCCGTGCTTCGAGACTCGCCAGCCGTGTGGTTGCGGAAGGGCTGCCGGCATTCGCTCGTCCCGCCCTGGCGAGGCTCACCGCCTCGGTTGGCCGGCCGTCCCAGTAGGCGATCAAGGACTCTACCGAACGGATCCAACCGACCAGTTCTTTACTTCCCGCCAGCTCGGCGCACTGGCGCGCGGTACGGGCCTGCGTGGTGGCCGAGGAGTAGTCCCCCAGGTCCAGGCACACGTGCGCGGACAGGCCGCACAGTCGCGCGGCGGCCAGAAACAGGTGGCTGGTCTGTCCGGGGCGCTGACGGCCCTCCAACAGGCGAAACACATCCGCTCGCAACGAGCGAATCTCTTCGAACAACGTGGTCACGGGTTGGCTCACATAGGTGCGGGCGAGCCGATCAACGTCCGCGTCCAACTGTTCGAGTGCCACGTCGCTCACGTTGGTCGCGGCCATGGCCAGGGCGAAGCGGGCGGACTGGCGGGCATCCGTGGCGAGGAGGGACTCCGGGGCCGACGGTGCTCCCTCAGGGTCTGTTCGGCGGGAGTCGCTGGCCTGGGGGACGGGTTCCGCGCTGGATGAGTCCGGCCGAGCGAGCAGTTCCTGGACGGTCCAGGGCGGGAACATCGCCTCCAGGACCTTGCCGGCCTTGGGGTAGGGCCGCGACTTCACCCTGCCGTGGTACCAGTTCTTGAACTGCTTCTCACTGAGGGCCAGCTCCTCCCCCAGCACGCTTCGACTGGTACCGCGGTACTCGATGGCGAAGCGGTGGTACCACCACCCACGCGATGTGAGTTCCACGGCCAGCCGCGTCGGCGGCTCACCTCGTCCTTCAGATGGCTGCGGCACGATCGCCCCCTGCTCTCGTCACCAGACGCGGCTCACCCTGGGCACACGGTGACGATACGCAGACGGAACGCTTCGCGCAGTAAAACTGCGGCTTCCAGGGCCTGCTCCGTCCGGATCTCCCCTCGCGTTACCCCTCCCGCTTCCGCACTGCCCCAAGCAGTGGCCTGCCGAGTTCCGACGAAAACCCGAATGCTCGGACCCACAGCCGGCTGACGTGGCGCAGCCAGTGCGCACCCGGGCGTGGAAGGAGGGAGAGAGCGTGACGGATCAGTCTCTGGGCCCCTGCGGGATGCGGACGCTGAGTGCCCCGGTGCCGGGTCGGTGTCTCATGAGTCGCAGGACGTTCTCCCGGACGGGAGACCACGCCTCTCAGGTCCGTGCGTACGTCATCCACGAGCTGGGCGAATCGGGCTTCCGCGCCGTCGCCGACGATGCCGCGTTGCTCGCCGGAGAGCTGGCCAGCAACGTGGTCAGGCATGCTCACGTCGAGGAGTACGAGGTCGCCGTCGCGGTGGACGCGCGGTGCCTGCGTATCTCCGTGTATGACCGGGATCCTCGCCTTCCGGTGGTGCGGCACCCCGGGCCCGACGACGAGTCGGGACGGGGTCTGCTGTTGGTCAGCGCACTCGCTGAGGAGTGGGGAGTGACTGCCCGCAACGGAGGGAAGGAGGTCTGGTTCTCCTTCTCGCGCCCCTCCCGGTCGCACGATGAGTCCCGTCGGACCGCCTCCCGGTCTCCGAACGGGCACCACCTTCCTGACGCGGGCGGGCTGGATGCCGTACCCGCTCCACGGTCGCCGGGTGCATCGGAGGTCGCTGACGGGGTTCAGCGCCTGATGGAGGGTTTGGCGGCGGGTTTCGGGCACCAGCCTCGTACCCCCGGAGGGGTTTCCTGGCTACGGGTCCACCACGTACCGGTCCGGCGCCTTGTGACACGCATCGTCCGCGAACTGCTCACACCCGGGGAGAGGGATCCTTCCGCCGTCCAGCGGCCGGACGGCGGCGCCCCGGAGGAGTGGCTCACAGAAGAGGACTCGGGGGCCGCTGAGTACCAGTTCCCCACCGTGACTGGCACCGGGCTCGCCTACCTGCTCGGTGCTGCAGAGATGGGACCAACCCAGGCCGACTTCTCCGTGTCCGCGCATGAACCGGAGGCACTCCACGCGGTGGGGCAGTGGCTCACGTCACTGGCGGAACCGAGGAACGGCACAAGCCAGGCCGTGTTGGCGCTGTCCTGGTCATCCCGGCACGTGGAAACGCTGCGGCCGGTGCTGGACGTCCTCGCATGCCGGGGAGTGTCGTCCCTCGTCCTCGACGCCTCCACCACCGCATCACAGCGTTTCCACGCCGTCGGGAGCGCGATCACGGTCCGCTCTATGCCCGATTCCGCGCTCACCGTCGGCGGCGGGCCACACATTCCGGTGGCACGCGGTGTGCCAGCCGCCGGAGTAGTCCGTGTAGGAGCGAACGATGTCCGTCTCGACCGCCTCGCCCACCTGGTCGAACGATTCCTCGCCCGCAGCGCGGGCTGCACGCAGCCGTCGTGGGTCGCCGCCTGCCGGACGGAACGCCTGATCGAGGGCGCGCTGCGGACGGTGGCCCCGAGGGTCCTGCTGGTCTGCAACGACGCTTCCCCCCTCGGCCTCCTCGCGATCGACGCCGCCGCTCGGCGGGGGGTAGAGACGGCGCTCATCCAGCACGGGGCGTGGAAAGCCGAGGCGGGAGCGGGGTCGGCCGTTCGCAGCCGCCACGTCTTCGTGATGGGACCGCGCGACGTGCCCCTGGCCCGAGCCCGGGCCCGGCATCCGGACGTGCAGGTGCATCCCCTCGGACAACCGAGGTACGACGCCCTTCTGCGTGCGACGAGTGCTACCCGCGCGGCGCAGGCGCGGTACCTCGCCACCTCTCTATACGCGGCGACCGGCCGCAACCCGGCACGCATAGCCGTCCTGGCATGCCAGCCCTTCGGGGCCAACCGGACGGCTCTCCAGGTCAGCACCGCCGTGGAGGGCGTCCGACGGGCAGGTGGCGACTGGGGGCTCGTGCTCGCTCCTCATCCCACACAGAGCATGAGCGACGTACGCCGATGGGTGCCTGACGAGCCCAGCGCGCCTCCTGTGGCGGTGATCGACCCGAGCGTGGGCGCGCGCGGTTGCCTGTCCGGCGCACAGGCTCTGCTGACCACCTCCTCCACCTGCGGCATCGAGGCCGTCCTTGTGGACGTCCCCGTTCTGGAACTGGCTCTCCCAGGGACCACCACCCTGCGGCTGGCCGATCTCGGCGCTGCCTCTCGGTGCGCCAACAGCACCGATGTCGCCATCGCCCTGGACGACCTCCATCACCACGGCGCCGCAGCACTGCCCCCAGCCATCAAGAACGCGGTGTGCGCCGGTTCCGGAGACAGCGCCACCGCGGTCGCGGCTGTCCTCCACGACCTCTGCCGCGCCTACGACCGTCCCTGACAGGAGTTGATCAATGACCACCCTGATCGCCGAGACCATCACCGAACTGTTCACCGGCGCAGTGGACATGGCCATCCGCGACGGACAGCGGGTCAGCCCGCGTTCCATGCCCACGCGGGAAGTGCTCGATGTCGAACTGCGCTTGCGGCGGCCCCGCGCTCGGCTTCTGCACCTGCCGCCCGCGCGCGTCCTCAACCCCGCGTACGCCGTCGCCGAGGCTGTCTGGATCCTCTCCGGGTCCGACGAGGCGTGGATCTACCAGTACAACGACCGCCTGCGGCAGTTCGCCGACGACGGCGTCCTGCGCGGTGCCTACGGGCCGAGGATGCGCCGCTGGGGCGGCGGTGTCGACCAGCTCGCCATGGCAGTGGGCCTGCTCCGTCGAGACCCGGACTCCCGGCGTGCGGTGGTCCAGCTGTACGACCCTGCGCGGGACGCGGCCGGGCACAGCGACGTCCCCTGCACCACCGGGTACCGGTTCAACCTGCGTGACGGCCGCCTCCACATGTCGACCTCGATGCGCGCCCAGGACGCCTGGACGGGGTTGCCGTACGACGTCTTCTCCAACACCGTGCTCCACGAACTGGTGGCCGGCTGGCTGGGGGCGGAAGTCGGCGAGTACCGGCACCACGTCGGTTCCCTCCACGTCTACGAGCGCGACCTGCCGGCGGCCGACCGTCTGCTCGACGCCGAACGGCCGATGGCAACGGAGATGGAATCGCTGGCGGTCCCCTGGGACGGCTTCGACGGCCTTCTCGCCGCGGTCCGTGCCGGGAAGCGGACCGGCTATCCGGGATGGGACGCCGTCGGGATGACGATGAGCAGCTACCGGCTGTGGAAGCGCGGGGAGCGCGATGCCGCCCACCGCGCCGCCGAGGAGGTCGACGGCACGCTCGGCCCTGCGCTGCGTGCCTGGTACGAGCACCTGCTCCGGCGTTCCGGCCGGGTGCCCGCCGCGGCCGGAGAGAGGTGAGCACGGTGCCGGTACACAGCGCGCCTTCCGTCGTGCTGGGGCTGTGCGCCCACACTCACGACTCCGCCGCTGCCCTGCTGGTCGACGGGGCGCTCGTCGGGTTCGTCGAGGAGGAGCGGTTGAGCGGGATCAAGCACACCAAGGCATTCCCCGAACTGGCTGTGCGCTGGCTCCTGGACCTGGCCGGCCTGGGGCCCGGCCAGGTCGGAGCCGTCGCCTACAACTTCTCGGCGGCGCACTATCTGCCAGAGGTGCTCGGCGCCACCCGGTTCGCCCTCTCCTCTTCGACCCGCCAGCGTGCGCTGCCCAGGGCCAAGGGCTTCGCGAAGGTGGCCGCGCGTACGGCCTGGCGGACCCACGACCTGCGGAGGCGCTTCCCCGTGTCGGCGGTACGGCCGGTCCTCCACCACCGCGCGCACCAGGCGTACTCCTTCGCCGCCTCGGAACACGAGGAGGCGGCAGTGCTGGTGGTGGACAGCCTCGGCGAGCGCCAGACCACCACGATCGCGCAGGCACGGCGAGATCCGCGCGGCATGCCTGTCCTGCGCCCCCGGCACGCGCTCCGCGACCCGGCCTCCCTGGGATACGTGTACGGCGCTGTCACCGAGCACCTGGGATGGCGCCGCGGTGACGAGGAGGGCACCGTGATGGCGCTCGCAGCCACCGGTGATCCCGCGCGATTCCGCAATCTGTTCGCCCGGGCCCTGCCCCTCGTGGAGCACGGATTCCGTGTCGACCCGGCGTGGTTCCCGCCCCGTGTGCTCGCCTCGGGCCAGCCGCGCGTGACTGCGCGCTTCACAGGAGCCACCTGCGCGCCGCGCTGTCCGGCGGAACCGATCGGCCAGGTGCATCGGGATCTGGCGGCGGCCCTCCAGGAGCGCACCGAGCAGGTCATGCTGCACCTGGCCCGGTCCGCGCGAGCACTGACCGGTGCGCGGCACCTGTGCCTGGGCGGGGGCGTCGCCGCGAACTGCGTCGCCGCCGGGCGGATCGCCGAGTCGGAAATCTTCGAGTCGGTCTTCGTGCCGCCGGCGCCGGGAGACGCCGGGACGGCTATCGGCGCGGCCGTCTCGGTGGCGTCGACATCTCCCCGGTCCGTGCTGTCGGGTGTCCGAGGCGCTTGCTACCTCGGTCCGGACTGGGACGAGCCCGTCCTCGACACCACAGACTGGCCCGGGTTGCGGGTTTCCCGCCCCACTGGGGAACCGGCGGCGTTTCTCGCCGCCGAGCTGGCCGCCGGAGGTGTCGTCGGCCTGTTCCAGGGACGCGTGGAGGCGGGCCCGCGAGCACTGGGAAACCGCTCGATTCTCGCCTCTCCCCTGATTCCAGGCGTCGTGGACCGGCTCAACGCGACGGTGAAGTTCCGAGAGCCCTTCCGCCCCTTCGCGCCGGTCGTCACGGCAGAGCGGGCCGCCGAGTACTTCACCCTCGGCCAGGAAGCCCCGTTCATGTCGTTCGCATCCCACGCGACCGATAGGGCCCGGGCGGAGATTCCAGCCGTCATCCACGCCAACGGAACCGCACGGGTACAGACCGTTACCGCCCGGCAGAATCCCTTCCTCCACGCCGTGCTGGAGGAGTTCGGAGCGCGTACGGGGGTGCCTGTTCTGATCAACACCTCTCTCAACACCAAGGGCAGGCCCATCTGCGGCACTCCGCGGATGGCGCTGGAGTGCCTGGCCGGCAGCGGCCTGGACGCCCTGCTGCTGGAGGGCTGGTGGGTCACGAAATGATCATCGGCTACAGCTTCTGGGGCTTCCTCGGTTCCGGTGTCACCGACACCCCGGACGGCGGACGCAGCCACCGGAGACCGCTCCTGGACGGCCTCCGCGAGCGTGGACACGAGGTCGTGCTCCTCCAAGCCGACCGGGACCGGCGCGAAGCCGGTGACGACCTGGGGGAACGCTACCGGTACGACGCCGGCCTACCCGAGATCGACGTTCTCATGGCGGAGTGGCGCTGGCCCATCCCGGGGCGGAACACCACCCCTTGCGGAAGTCCCGGGCACACCTGCGACCTGCACCGGCAGGACGAGCTGATCCGCCACTACACCCTCCGGCGGCGCACACCCACGATCCTGTGGGACAAGGATCGGCGACTACCGCCCGACGACGCGGTCCGCCGCGATCCGGTGGTCACCGTGTGCGAGGCGGCGCTGGATCCCTCGCCGGGTGCTGAACGCCTGCTGTTCCCTGTGGCCGACGCATGGCTCGACGCCGCCGAAGCAGGCAGGCTGGCAACCAGCTTCCGGCCGCTGACCCTCGCCTACGCCGGGAACCAGTACGACCGCGACCGGGCGTTCGACGAATTCTTCGCACCGGCTGCCAAGCACTACCCGCACGCCGTGGGCGGGAAGTGGACCGACACGGCCCGCTGGCCGCACGTCTGCTTCCTCGGGCGGATTCCGTTCCCGGACGTCGACGACCTGTACCGGCGCTCCCTGGCAACCGTTCTGCTGCTTCCGGACCGGTACGCCGCCGTCGGCCAGATGACGCAGAGGATCTTCGAGGCGGTCCTGGCCGGCTGCCTGCCCCTCACGCCTACCGCCATCCGCCATGCGCACCGGTTCACGCCTCGCCGACTGCACGTCGAGCACGCCACGGACGTCATCTCCCGGTTGGCGTGGCTGCGCGGCATCTCGGGGACGGACGAGCACGCCGAACTACTGGCCGACTGCCTGGGCCACCTGGAGCTGTTCCGGCTGAGCGCACAGCTGGACGTCCTGGAGGACCTGCTGTGTCGAGCCCCGCACACAGTTCCCGGTGCCCGCAGGGAGGTCGTACGGTGACTCCTCTCGCACCCGGTGGCACTCGACCGCCGCGGCACACGGCCGTCAACGAATCAGCCCACAGTGCCGGCGAGGCTAGGGTGGAGAACCATGAAGAGGGTCGCCGTCGTCGGCTGCGGGGGCAGCGGCAAGTCGTATGTCTCGCGTCGCCTGGGGCAGCAGCTGGGCGTCCCGGTGACACACCTGGATTCCGTCTACTTCGACGACTCCTGGCAGCCGTTGCCGATGCCCGAGTTCGAGGCGGTGCAGCGCCGACTGGTTGCCGAGCCCTGCTGGGTCATCGACGGCAACTACAACTCCACCCTGCATGTACGGCTGGCAGCCTGCGACACCGTCGTCATGCTGGATCCGTCCACCATCTCCTGTCTGTGGGGCGCCGTCTCGCGGCAGCTGCGGCACGGTCCTGGACAGCACAAGGAGCGGGGTGTGTACAACCGCGTCTCCTGGGCGGTGCTCCGGTACATCTGGGGCTACCGCAGGAGTATGCGTCCTCGCGTTCTGGCCAAGATCAGGGACCTCGCTCCTGCGCACGCCCAGGTTGTCCGCCTGACCAGCCGCCGGCAGGCGCGCCGCTGGCTGGACCAGCTCCCCGCCCGGTAGCCGTAGCGGCACTTCGACGCCGCGGCACGGCCGGACCGGCCGGAGGGCCGCGGTGAACAGGACTCCAGACGCGCCCAATCCCTTTCTGGACCCCGCCGTCCGTCCGGGCCTGTACGCGGAGGCAGGCAGGCTCACCAGCCGGACCTCAGCGCTCCACCGTGCCAAGTCCGAGGGCCGGCCGGTCGCCGACGCCATCGTGGACCTCGCTCTGCGTCACGCAGCAGTGACCCGCGCGGCCATCGTGCTGGACCTGGGATGTGGGCGGGGCACCACCACACGGGCGCTCGCTGAGCGGTTGCGCCCGGCCCAGCTCCTGGGCGTCGACGCCTCGGCGGCGCTCCTGAGCCGGGCACGCACCCGTACCGGAGCCGCCAACGAGACGACACGCATCTCCTGGCTGTGTGCGGACTTCCACCACCTACCGTTGCCTACGGCATCGTCCGCACTGGCCGTCGCCGCCTTCTGCCTGTACCACTCACCGACTCCGCGAGCGGTGGTGGAGGAGATGGCGCGCTGCCTGGTGCCGGGCGGAACGGCGTTGCTCGTCACGAAGTCGGCCGACAGTTACCGGGAACTCGACCGGCTGGTGGCGGCTGCTGGTCTGGATCCGGACGCGGAGCGGCGGCCGAGCCTCTACACGGCGGCGCACAGCGGGAACCTCACCCAGCTCGCGGAGGGTCCGCTGCGAGTGGTGCACACCGAACACGAGATCCACCGCTTCACCTTCAGCGGCCATGCCCACCTCGCCGAGTACCTGGCCACCACCCCGAAGTACAACGTGCCGGACCACCTGGCGACCGACCCTGTTGCACTCGCCGACAGCCTGAGCATGGCCCTCCCCGATCGTCCCGTGACCACCGTCTCGACGGTCACCTACGTGGTCGCCACCCGGCCGGAGGAGACGACGTGATCCCGCACCGATTCGTCAAGTGCTACCCGACCCCCCGGGCTCGTGCCGCAGCGCAGCACCATCACGACTGGCTTTCCTCCCGAGCCGCCCCCATGACGCTTCCATCACTGCTGTCCTCAGGCTCCCGACACCTGGAGTTCGCCTGGGTTGCCGGCCGCCATGTGATGCCGGCCGATCTCCCACGATTGGCAGCCCATCTGGGGGACGTCCACGGTGCTGCCTGGTCAACGGAGCTGCGTCATGCTTCGCTCGGCGCGCCCCACCGCCTGAACGGCGAGTACGCGATCCGCGATTTCATCACCCCACGGCGCCACGCCATCGAGCAGCGTCACCGCACCGGCTACCTGCCGGACGCCCGGAGGAGGTGGGCGGCCCACACCCTGCTGGAGCGAGTCGAGGACCTCCCGGCCGCCTTCTACAAGGACACCAACCCGCGGAACGTGCTGGTCACCGCGGAAGGAGGTCTCGTCACCCTCGACGTCGACGACCTCACTCTGGCACCGTTCGGCTACGACCTGGCGAAGCTCGTCGTCACCCTCGCCATGACCCACGGCCGCATCCCGCTGGCCGTCATCGTCAACGCGCTGGCCACCTACAACGCCGCAGCCGACGCTCACCATCCGGGACTCGGCGCCGTAGCCCTGCCCTTGTTCCTCGCGTTCGCCGAGCTGCACTCCATCCTGACCGCGCCGTACCTGGGCCGGGGCGGTTACCGAAACCCGTGGGAGTCCGTCCGGCCGGACACTGCCTACCCCCTAGGAGGGGAGCTGTGATCACCGGTGAACTCATCCTCGTGCGCCACGGGGAGGCCCAGTGCAACGCGGACGGCGTGGTCGGCGGCCCCCGGACGTGCACCGGCCTGACCCCGCTCGGGCGCCGGCAGATGGAGATCGCGGCGGCTCGCCTGGCCCAGAGCCACGGAGCGGACCGAAGCATCGACGTGCTGTACGCCGGGCCGCGCAGGCGCCTCCAGGAGAGCGGCGCCATCCTGTCGAGGCACCTGGCGCGCCCATTGATCACCGAGCCCGGGCTGGACGGCCCACACCACGGAGCCGCGGACGGACTCCGCTGGCAGGAGGTGAAGGAGGCGTTCGGGGGCGGCCCGCACGCGCATCCGGACCGTCCATGGGCCGAGGGCGCCGAGAGCTGGAACGGGTACCTCGCTCGGGCGGGCGCCGCACTACGCGCCCTGCTCCACCGCCACCCGGGGCAGCGGGTCTTGTTGTCCGTCCACGGCGAGACCGTATCCGCCGCTCACGCCCTCATGCTGGGCGCTCTTCCCGGACCCGAGGTGGGCCTCGTCGTCGACCACGCCTCGATCACCGTGTGGCAGCACCACCGCAACGCCCTCGGCGCTGACCGATGGCTTCTCGACCGCCACAACGATGCCAGCCACCTGCGGTGCGACCGACCGGGCGGAGGGAAACCGTGCTGACCGCCCTTCCCGAGCCGGTGACCGGCTTCCTCCAGCGCACCCTCGGCCCGCTGGACGAGCTCCCGACCACCATGTTGTCCGACCGGTTGTGGGAGATCTCCGACCGGAGCGGGGAAAGGTACATCCTCAAGCAGCACCGGGCGGACACCCGGTGGCGGGCGGAGCACCACGCGTATGTGACGTGGATCGGATCTGGTCTGGGCGACGCCGCTCCCCGCTTGGTCGGTGCCGAAGCGGACCAACGCCTCCTCCTGCTCACCGCTCTGCCCGGCGTCCGGGCCGAGAGCCTTCCGGCCGGGAGCGGCACGGAACTCCAGGCCCACCGTGCTGCCGGGCGCCTGCTCGCACACCTGCACCGCACGCCCCATTCGGAGCCGCCCGTCAGCGGCGGTGACCGCCTCGCCGGACGCCTCTCCTCCTGGGTCCAGCGCGCCGGTCCTCTGTTGGGCGAGCACCAACGCCACATGCTTCGAGAACACGCCGTACGACTGGCCGGGCTCCAGGTGGAGAACGCCGTGTGCCACCTGGACTACCAGCCCCGCAACTGGATGGTCGACGCGGCTGGACAACTGCGGGTGCTGGACTTCGAGCACACCCGCATCGACGCCCGCGTGCGAGACCTGGCACGCCTTGCGCACCGCCACTGGGTGGACCACCCCCGCCTCCGGGACGCCTTCCTCGACGGATACGGCCGGGCGCTCACGCCTGGCGAGGCCGTGCTCCTGCACCACTTCGGAGCCATCGAAGCCGTCACCGCGATCGTCCGCGGCCACGAGACCGGCAACCGACGCCTCCTCGCCTACGGCGCCCAGGCCCTCACCCGCCTCGCTGCCTCCACCACGGAAGGACACTGAGCACCGCCATGACCGACCCCGGCACGTCCACCGTGACGACGCACCCCGCACGCAGGGTCCTGATCACCGGAGCCGCCGGCTTCATCGGCTCGCACCTCGCCCAGGCCCTGGTGGCCACAGGGGCCATCGTCATCGGCGTCGACCGTCGCGACCCGAGGACCGATCCGATCGCCGCGCGCAACCTCGCGGAGCTTCGTCCCCACCCCACCTTCATCCCGATCACCGCAGACCTGCGCACCTGCGCCGTGGAGCCACTGCTGCTGGACGCAGAGGTCGTCTACCACCTGGCCGGCATCCCAGGCGTTCGCCCCTCCTGGGGCCACGAATTCGTCGACTACGTGTCCGACAACCTCCTCGCCACCCAACGGCTCATGGACGCCGCCGCCCGGCTCGGCGTACCGCGGCTGGTGGTCGCCTCCTCCTCCAGCGTCTACGGGGCGACCGACGGACGCCCGAGCCGGGAGAGCGACCACCCGCGCCCCATGTCGCCCTACGCCGTGACCAAGCTCGCCCAGGAACAGCTCTGCCTCGCGCACGCCTCCCGTCCCGACTGCCCCACCAGCGTGGTCGCCCTGCGGTACTTCACCGTCTACGGCCCCCACCAACGCGCGGACATGTTCATCCACCGGGTCCTCACCGCCGCCCTGGCGGGCACCCCCGTACGCCTCTACGGCGACGGCCACCAGCGGCGAGACTTCACCTACGTCGACGACGTGGTGGCCGCAACCATCGCCGCCGGCCACGCTCCCGCGGAGACGGGAGTCGTCAACGTCGGCGCAGGCACCGGTCACACTCTCCACGACGTGATCACCACCGCCGAACACCTCACCGGCCACCGGGTCCGCACCGAACAGGTCGCCAGCTCCGACGGAGACGTCCCCACCACCCTGGCCGACACGACCAAAGCGGCCGAGATCCTCAACTGGCAGCCCCGAACAGACTTAACCATCGGCATGACCAAGCAGTTCCGTCGCATAACCACCAAAGCGGCCCAACTTGGCCCCTCGTGATGAGAGACGGCGGGCCAACTTACAGGCAGCTCGCGTAGGCGGTCCTGCTTCGGTCTTTGGGCCGATACCCACCGCCTTACTAACCGTGGAAGGCCCATCACATCCCTCGGTAGCTACCCCATCACAGAGGCGCCTTGGCTGTCAGGTGGCACCCAGTGAACAGAGCACCTCTGGGTCCGCGGTGGCGGAACGCGGCCATTCGTGGTCAGTCCCAAAGGAAGCGACCACGCTCGACGGATGCTGTCGATCAGCGGCCGGGCGCTGTACGGGGAAATCCCAAGTTCCTGACGTGCATCGGCGAGCCGTTCCGGGGCACCGGCCAGACCCTGCTCCGCCGCCTGCCGAGTGCGGCGCTTGAGTCCTTCAGTGCTAAAGATGTCCAGCAAGGTAAGTGAGAAGTAGGCGTATGCGGCTGCCTCGTCAATGAGCTGGCGGACGTCGTCTGCTACCTCGCCACGAACCGGCGCCTCTCGATCGCCCGCAGCGTAGAAGGCGAACCGTTCAAGGGCAGGCCGGAGTTTGGCTTCCGTGCAGGCACAGGAGTCGCGCAGGTAGCCCACCAGAGCGTGAAAGGCGCTGAGGATGTCACTGGTTTCCCGCGTCCATTGCCGTTTACTCAGAAGGATCCTGAAGCCGGCGAGGGTCTCTGACAGTTCCTCCAGGATGAGGTTTCGAGAGATGTCTGCCAGCTCGAAAGACTGCGCCTTTTCTTGCATTTCCCTGATCTGAAGTCCGTAGCGGAGGAGATCACGCAGAATTCCACCTGACAGAGCATGGGCGAGGATGACGTAGGGTTCCGTCAGGGCTTCGGATCGCCTAGTGAGGATTTCACGCGATTCTTGCAGGGTGCTGGGCTGCACGTAAACAATGTCGTCCAGGGAACTATCGGTGACGTCTCGTTGGGGCAAGCCGCGGCGCACGAACGTGGCGCCGACATCTTCAGCGACCGAAATCAGGTAGTAGACATGAGGAACTCCCAGGATGGCCTTGATCTCACTGAGGAAGGCAAGCGCTTGAACGTCCGAACCGAGGCGGTCCACCTCGTCGATGGCGATCACCACCGTCTTGCCCTGACGAGCTTTTTCAATGGCAAGACGAGTGAGCAGGTTGCGAAATCCATCCACTAGCTCTGGGAAGTTCGGCGGAATCGTAGAGACGGACATGGTATGCGCGCTGCCCAGGCTCAGTACTTGAGAGGATCCAGCGCTCAGCGTGTTCATGGCCGTCTGGATTGTCTGGAGGCGGTAGAGGTGGTTGCGGCACTGCGTTACGAGCTCCGGCTCCACCGGCCGCGGACTCCAGACTCCCGCCCTCATCAACAGTGATCCAACTACCATGGCCGCGAGGCGTAGCGGGTTTTCCGCGTCCGCCAAGAGTGCGCGCGTCTGCGAATCCTGGACGAGGAACAGCAGGACGATGACTCCGACGAGTACGACCACGGGGCGAAATACCGCTTCCAGCGCAATACGCCACCTTCCTACCAGGAACTCACTTCCTGAATCCCGGGCAAGGCAGCACGCCAACCACACACCCAGCAATACTAGGAATTGAAACGTCGTATTCGGCTGGACGTGCCGCACGAGCTGACGGAGCTGCCCATCGAAGAACACGCTGGCGACCGACACCAGAGCCATGCCCGCACCGAGGAAGGTGGTACCCAGCGCCCATACCCGCCCAATCAGGCGCGGCAGCCAGACTGCGTGCCGTGCCCTCCACCAAGCCATCCCGGCGATGGTGACCGTCACGCTCGCAGCGATGGCGTGGCCCTGCCAGATCTCCATGGAGTGGTCACGCATCAGTTGGGCCTGCATACGCGCGAAACTGGCCAAGGAACTAGCGTACTCCACATACAGGGATCGAACAGAGGCCGACAGGCCCAACACCACCAGCACGGCACTAGGCACCGCGAAAGCACCCCATCGCCCCAGCCGGCTGGCCCGTAACCTGGCCCGGCGCAGCAGATATTGCACGGATGACAGCCGCGTGAGCTGAGGCACCTCGTAGCCTTCGCTGCGTATATGAGTCTCACACAGTCGCACCGACAACGATAGTAGGAAGTCGTGTGGGGTGTACGTGGCTGGCGCCTGGGCTAGCAGACCAAAATCAGCATCCTTTACACACTGTTCGAGTAGCGTGGTCTTGCCCGCGCCCCGAGGACCACAAACCGCGATCGTGCCGTACTCAACCTGCGAGATTTTGCGCTGCAGCTTCCGGGCCGCCCCGTTGACGATGACATAGCCGGGAGCCCGCGGCGCCCGGAGACCGTCGTAGCTCCCCGGGATAAACAGGGAATCTGGATCCTCACCGAGCATATGGCGAACCAATTGGGCAACCACCGGGCCAGTCCCCTGCTTCCTCAGGGTTTCTGACCAACGGACGGCGTGGATCCCCACCACAACGCGCTGCGCCAACCAGGCGAAGCCCCAAGCGCCCGCCACCAGAGACTGCCGCAGGTTGTACCAGACCACGGTGCCAACCCAGAACAAGGCGAACAGCACAGCTGCCACTGCCAGAACCGCCACGGCAAGCGCCAGCAGACCACCGGCAGCAAGCACCACAAGGCTCACGACCACAACCAGCAGGCAGGTCACCCACCAGTTCCACTGCGTGTCGGACGCCGCTCTCTGGTGCAGGTCTTGGATTTCCACCAGGTTCGCACACGCCCGGTCGAATGCAGTTTGAGTTTCGCCTTCGCACAGGCTCGTGGTGAACTGGACGTACGATGCCCTCTGCATCTGCGCTCGCACCGTTACTGACGTCACTCCTGGCCGTTTTCCCAGCAGGCGCGCTGTCTTCGGTTCATCCAGAGCGGCCTTTACGCATCGTTTATAGATCTCATCCTTGTCAGGCCACAGAAAGTTCCCCGTCTTCGCCCACCAGTCTTCTAACCGCGTCCGTGATGACGGCATCTATCCCTCCCTGAATCCTGGAACCCGCGGATGCTACCGCCCCTAACCTGCATGCTGGGGGGAAATCTGCTGAATGGCCGAAGATTGCCGTCCCGCCCGCGCAGCAACGGCACCTCAGGTGCATGGAGCCAACCTGCCTGGCTTGATCGTGTAGGCGCGCGCAGCAAGCTCCCTCTGCCAGTCTATTGAGCGCCTGGTGCGTCCACACCCGTCCGGCACCGTCCACCGCAGCTCGAAGCCTTATCTTCCCCCGAGTGAAGAGTCCCCGCACGCGCCCGGACGGGCGTTCGAACAGCTGAAAGAGTGTTGGGTTCCAGAGCTCGAATCTCGTATTCTGCGCACCCTGCCCGGGCAGGGCACAGGAGGGCCCCGACCGGAACGCCGGTCGCAGCGTCGCCGTTGGGCAGTCGCAGTTGCAGTTTGCAGTCGTCCGGAGGAGGTCGGCTGGGAGTAGACTCAACGGCCATAGGGCTTACGCCCACCCCCCGAGATCGGCAACCGCTGGCTCGGAGACCATACCCTGGCCCACACTGATCTACGAGGCGAATTCACGCTGGTTCTTGCGCAACACGGTCCGACAACCCCGGACGAGACGCTTCATGTGCAGGCTGAGCTCGCAGACACACCGGTCGTCGACGCGTATGCGTGAAGTGCCCGTAGTTTGTCAGAGCAAGAGTCAAAAGCGCAGCGGGGTAAGCGGGTCGCCCGCCAGTACCACCACACAGATTCGCCATTGACGGCGATTTCGCAGAGCATCCGTCCGATGGAATAGATACCGGAATCACACCCCACAGGCCGCCGGAGGATCGTCGCATGCTCTAGCTGGGTGTCAAGGCGATTAAAGCTCACCGCGAGGTAGTGCGCATGACGGCCGGGAACGGTGTCGATCTCGTCGTGTCAGTCGGCGGAAATTTCGCCAAGCACCCCTCTCGACAACAGAGCTCCAGAAGTTGACTGGTAAGCCACAACACCACGGTTCCCGCCTACCTCGAATTCCTTCTCTGCCTCGGTGAGGTGGCGCGGTGAAGGCTTCCCCCAGTATTCAGCTCTGGCAGATCGAGCAAGAACTTCGAGAAGAAGCCCATTTGCGGGCTGCGAGTCCTCATCGGCCCTAACATATGGGCTCCGAACCCCGCCCTCGAACTGAAGGCCTCACCCATCCTACGCCGCAGCCAACTCATCTGGAGCTTCCGGTTCAGGTGACAGGCCCCCAATAGCAAGACCTAGCATAAGAGCCCCTTCGAGCGCCGCGAGGATACTCAAGAGCTGACTTTTCTCCTCAGGCGTCCCGCGATCAGCATGCTTCATTTTCTGCAACTGATTCCGAATGGAAACCAATGCAATAGCGATCACATCGTGGATGAAGTCGGGACCTTTACCATTGTCGTTTTCACTAGCCTCGCGCGGAATGATAGGCAATCCGCCATAAACGAAGCACAGGGCTTCCGCACGCTTGGTCGGGCGCCTCTGCCCTTGCACTTCATGGGTCAATTCTTCCCCGCCTGGAAGATTAGCATCCACCCAGGCCAAAACTTCAGCAGGCGCGAAACTTTCTCGCATGATGCGATCAAGCAATTCAATAAGAGAGTTGGCAGCCTGGGAAACGCCGTCCTCCGAGAATCGAAGAGCGTCTCGCGCACCTCGAATCTTCCTTACGAGTGGAGAGTTCACACGCTCCACACGCTTGACCGAAGCTTCCGCCACCATGGAGCGAAAGTTCGCCACAAGATCGTCTACGCCTTCTGGGGCCAGCGCCGCGAGATCAGCATTCTTCGCACTCGTCACCTCCATAGGTAGGGCAGCGATGACTTTCTCTCCGAGAAAGTCATCGAGAGCCACCAGAACCTCAACGGCATTCACCGTAAGGATATTGGCTGGCTGGACATCTTTGAGCTGTCTTCGTGAAGAGACTTCGACGGCATCATTCCATGCCACAACGAAAGGAGTAAATGCACGCACTCCCCGTCGAACGGCCAACGCGATCACAGCACCATCCTGCTTTAGGGCATCGATGAAGCGATTATAAGTGGCCGCTCCGAGAATGCGCTCCACGAAGCTGCTGTAGCTCCGGTTCTTGAATCGCTCCACCCAGCGTTTCAGTTGCTCACCCTCGCACTCATCAACCAAGGCTTGGAATATTGCCTTCAACTGCTCTTCTGTAACCCCCGAAAAGCAGTCATCGACCCGCTCATGCCATGGCCGTGGATCACTGTCGTTGGTCAACGCCTTGCACAGCGAGACAAGAGCCTCCATCACGAGCACGGCAGATTCTGTTATACGCAGCGTCTCGAGCAGTCCAGGCTTCAGCGTTCGCACGCAGGCGGAAAAGCTGGACTGGTAGACAGTGGCAGGTACGGAGTCTTGCACTGTGCCTCGCCTCACTATGACAAGTACGCACGTTCGCCGAAGAACGTACCTATGAACACAACGACGCGGTACGGAATTTCTTGCATGGGACTGCCGACGCGCACCGGCAGGGGGTCTCCTAGGCGGACTGTACGGCACCCCACCGACATCGCTGAGTGGCCGCCAGGCACCCGTGCCGTGACTCGACGTCACCGCCACTTTCGCTGGTCCACACCGAGGCGGGCATCACCCCCGCCTCGAACAGTCAGGACAGCTGCACCTCTGGTTGCAGTTTCGGTTGCATTCGCCCTCGTCCAGCACCGTCCACCGTCCTCCTAGCGAACCCGTTCCGCCGCAGGTCAGAACGCCCCCGGGCTACGCCGAACCCTCAGACGAACAGTTGGAAAGCGTGTTGGGGGCAACCCCTCACGAGTTCGAATCTCGTATCCTCCGCACCCTGCCTGACCAGGCAGAACGAGGGCCCCGGACGCTTCGGCGTCCGGGGCCCTCGTCGTCTCTCCGCCCCGTCACTCCTGTACGTCTGCCGTGCTCGCTCTGACGCCTTCAATTGTGTGCGGGGTGGTCAGGGGGTTGGGGGGTGGGGCGCCAGTGTTGGCGGGATTTCTCGTCGCGGACGGCTATGCCGTGGGCGGCCAGGTCGGTGCGGAGGGCGGCGGCGTCGGTGGTGTCGCCGTTGCGGAGGGCGGTGTGGCGGGCGCGCAGGAGGGCGTGGGCGTGGGCGTCGAGGGCGGGTGTGCCGTCGACCCAGCGTCGCCAGGCGTGCTGGTGGGGGTCGTGGTCGTGCCAGGGGTAGTGGTGGTCGTGGAAGGCGGCGGCGAGCCTGGCGGGCTTGTGGTCCGTCTTCTCGCGGGCGAGTTCCTCGGTGCGCTGGCCGAGCAGGACGAGGTGCTTGCCGTCCAGGAAGACGGCGTGGACCTGGTCGCGGGGGTAGGTGCTGGACCGGCCGGAGCGGGTGATGGTCACGGCGGCGGGGGCGACCTCCACGGTGACGATGTCGTCGTAGGACATCAGGGTGAGCAGGCCGCCGGCGAGGAGGCCGAGGGCGACGGCGACGGCCGTCGCCACCGGGCCGTTCGGGAGGCGGGCGAGGAACTCGATCCGCTCCATCGGCGGTAGCACGGGGAGGCTGGTGAGCCAGCGCGGGACGCGGGTCAGCAGCCAGCCGGCGGCGGCGCCGAGGAGGGGGAAGGCCGTCCACAGGAGGAGGTGGGTGGCGGGGCCGTGGCGTACGAGGGACGGCCGGGCGTCGGGGATGCCGTGCGTCATGGCGAGTTCCACTCTGCCTGGGTTCGGTCGAGGACGGTGCGGCCGTCGCGCAGGACCATCGCCACGGCGCGCAGGGCGTCGAGGTCGGCGAGCGGGTCGCCGTCGACGACCAGGAGGTCCGCGGCGCGTCCGGGGGCGAGCACGCCGATGTGCGGGGAGTCGAGGGTTCGGGCGGCGGCCGACGTGGCGGCGGTGAGGGCCTCGCGGGCGGTGAGGCCGGAGGCGGCGAGCAGCTCGATGTCGCGGAGCAGGCCGGCGCCGGCGGGCACCGATGGCATGCCCGCGTCGCTCGCCGCGACCAGCGTGCCGCCGGCCTCGTGGAACTCGGTGACCTGCCGGCGCAGCGCGGCGGTGGCCGCGGGGCCGAGCACGGCGTGGGTGACGGCGAGGGTCGGGGCGAGGGCGACGCCGCCGCGCACCATGGCGTCGAGCAGGTGCGGCGGCCAGCCGTTTAGGGTGCCGCGGGATTCGAGGTGGTGGAGCACGTCCACGCCGCGGTCGAGGAGTTCCTCCAGGTCCGTCAGGGTGCCCCAGTGGGCGACGACCTTCGTGCCGTGCCGGTGGGCCTGGTCGATGATCGCGTGCAGGATCGCGCCGTCGAGGGGTTCGAGTGACCTGCGCCGGGGGTCGCCGCGGTCGTGGACGACCTTGACGACGTCGACGGGGTCACCGCCGGTGACGAGTTCGGCGACCTGGTCGCGGGCCTCCTGCGGGCTGCGCGGGACGCGGACCCAGCCCGCGTCGGGCCGGGCTCCGATCGTGGCGACCGGGTGGCCGCCGGGGGCGGTGAAGATCGGTCCGGCGATCAGCAGGCGCGGCCCCACGAGTTCGGCGGCCGCGGTCCTGCGGCGGAACTCGTGCACCCACCGGTTGTCGTCGCCCAGGCTGCACACCGTGGTCACGCCGTGGGCCAGGAACGCGCGCCGCTTGCCCGGCTGGTGGCGCATCCAGTCGACGACCGCCCTGCCCCGGGTCAGCAGTGTCGGCCGCGCTCCCCGGGGCGCCCCCGGCGCGCCGAGGTGGACATGGGAGTCGATCAGTCCGGGCAGCACCGTGCGGCCGGGCAGCTCGCGGACGCCGGCGGTGGGCGGGAGCGGCACGTCGGGGCCGACGGCCGCGATCCGACCATCCTCGATAAGGACGGTCGCGTCCTCGCACGGGGTGAGGGCGTCGCCGACGAGCGCCGTCACACCGGTCAGGGCCATATGCTTGAGCACGAAACTAGTTGAGCATATAGGATTCTGTACGTGCAACCAGGAAACCAGGATGAGGATGCCGGCTCCTTCATCGAGGCGGCCCGGCGAGAGCAGATCGTGGCCGCCGCGATCGCGACCATCGCGGCGGAGGGCTTCGCGCGGGCCTCGTTCGTGCGCATCGCCAAGCGCGCGTCGATCAGCCCGGGCCTGATCACGTACCACTTCAGGACCAAGGACGCGCTGATCACGGCGGTGCTCGACCGGATCGGCGCCCGGCTCGACGCCGCCATGGAGGGCGGTCCCGAGCCGGTGACCGGCTACGCGGACGCGCTGCGCCGCATCGTCACCGGCCACGTGCTGCACTGCGCGCACTACCCGGAGGACATGGAGGCGCGCCGCGAGATCATCACCACCGCCACGTCGCCGGCGGTCCGCCGCCGGATCTCCGAGGGGGGCGAGAGCGGCCGGGCCGAGCTGGTGGAGTTCCTGGCGGAAGGGCAGCGCGAGGGCGAGTTCCGCGCCTTCGACCCGGACGTCTTCGCCGGGGCCCTGCTCGCCGCGATGCAGGCCGTGCCCAGGGAGCTGAGGCGGCGGCCCGCCGACGCCGGCGCGGACTACGCCCGCGAGCTCGCCGACCTCTTCGAGGCGGCGGCGACCGGGCGGGCGCCCGTCACCCCGCCCGATGAGAAGGAGGAGCAGGAGGAGCAGGACTGACGCACCGGCAGGCGGGATCGGCGTTCCCCGGGCCGGCGTCGCCGCGCGTCACTACGATCGCTGCTCATGGACTGGGTCGAGCGCACCGCGAAGCTGCGGCAGTGGACCAGGAGCGGGGCGCGCGCTCCGCACAAGCCGCTGCTGCTCCTGTACGCCCTCGGCCGGTTCCAGCGCGACGCCGACGGCGAACTGCCGTACAGCGCGGTGGAGGCGGACCTGAAGCGGCTGCTGGCCGAGTACGGCCCGCCCCGCCCGACGACGCCCGCCTACCCGTTCCACCACCTGGTGAGCGACGGCGTGTGGGAGGTGCGCACCAGGCACGGCCTGGGCAGTCCGGGGACCAAGGTGCGCGAGCTGCGGGAGGAGGGTGCCGCGGGACGGCTGGCGCCGGAACTCCGGGCGGCGCTCCGGCGGGACCCGTCGCTGCTCGGACGGATGGCCCGGGTGCTGCTCGACCTGAACTTCCCGCCCTCGCTCCACGAGGAACTGTGCGCGGCGGTCGGCCTGGAGCTGGAGCCGGCGGAGGCCGAACGGTTCGCCACGGTGCGCCGGCAGCTGCGGGATCCGGGGATGCGCGGCCGGGTGCTCGAAGCCTACGGGTACCAGTGCGCCTTCTGCCGGTTCGACGGAATGCTCGGCAAGGTGCCGGTCGGGCTGGAGGCGGCGCACGTGCGCTGGTGGGCGTTCGGCGGGCCGGACGCGGTCGACAACGGGCTGTGCCTGTGCTCGCTGCACCACAAGCTGTTCGACAAGGGCGTCCTCGGCATCGGGGACGGCCACCGCATCCTGGTCTCCCAGGCCTTCGCGGGCCGCAGTGACGCCGCCCGGGAGTACGTCGGCGCGCTCGCGGGGCGTGCGATCTCCGGGCCCGGGCGGGGCTTCAGCCCGGTCGCCGCGGCCCACCGCGACTGGCACACCGCCCAGGTGTTCCGGGGTGACGCGCCACCCGCCGAGGCGGTCTGATCGGAGCTCCGCCGGCATCGAGCCCTCGTTCACAGACCTGAACGGCGTTCATTCGCGGGGGCATGACCGCATCAGGCCATGCGTCGGAGGGCGGGCGGCCCAGACCCCGGACGTGCGGGAAGCTCTCAGGTGAGGCTTCCGGCCCGGGTCGCACGCCCCCTCCGTCGTTCACATCAGCGAACGGCAATCACATACCAGGTTGTTGACGCGCTCATGGCAAGCGCCTAGCGTCCCGAGACACAGGTCCCGTCCCGCGAACCCTGGTCCGCCGAGCCCAACCACCACGGAGACGAACGATGCGCCTGAACCCTGCCACCGCGTGCGTCAGCCTCGCAGCCGGCACGCTGCTCGCGCTGTCCGGAACCACGGCGCACGCCGCCCCCACGCACGCCGCCCCCACGCACGACGACGCCGCGGCGACCGCGACCGCGCTGTACGTGGCGACCAACGGCAACGACGGCAACCCGGGCACGCTGGCGGCACCGCTGCGGACGATCCAGCGGGCCGTGGACCTGGCGGAGCCGGGGACCGTCATCGAGGTCCGGGGCGGGACGTACGCGCCGAGCACGAACATCCAGCTGCTCGAGAACGGCACGTCGAGCCAGCCGATCACCCTGCGCAACCACAACGGCGAGCGGGTGATCATCGACGGCGAGAACATGCCCTACACGCCCGGCGCCGTGGGCTCGACCATCCCGCGTACCGAGCGCGGCGCCATCCACATCGAGGGCGACCACTGGCGACTGAGCGGCCTGGAGATCATCCACGGCCCGTACGGCGTCTTCGGCCTGGACGCCAACAACAACGTCTTCGACCGCCTCGTCACGCGGGACAACTACGAGTCCGGGTTCCACCTCCAGGGCGCGTCCAGCAACAACCAGATCATCAACCTGGACAGCCACGGCAACCGCGACCCGCGCAAGAACGGGGAGAGCGCCGACGGCCTTGCCATCAAGGAGGGCTCCGGCAGCGGCAACGTCGTGCGCGGCGCCCGGCTGTGGAACAACTCCGACGACGGGCTGGACTACTGGATGTTCCAGTCGCCGATCCTCACCGAGAGCAGCCTCGCCTGGGGCAACGGGTTCAACCGCTGGAACCTGCCCGACTACACCGGTGACGGCAACGGCTTCAAGCTGGGCGGCAACGGCGTGGCGGCCAACCACACCGTGCGCAACAGCATCGCCTGGGACAACGCCGTCGGCGGCTTCATCGACAACAACAACCCCGGCCGGCACCGGATCGAGAACTCCACGGCGTGGCGGAACCCGGGCGCCGGCTTCAACTTCAGCCGCTCCACCAGCACGCTGGTGAACAACCTCGCGGTGGCCAACGGCAACAACGTGTCGCTGGGCTCCACCTCCACCGGCAGCGGCAACTCCTGGAACACCGGCGGCTCCTGGTCCTTCGTGAGCACCGACCCCGGCACCATCACCGGGCCCAGGGCGGCCGACGGCTCCATCCCGTCCTCCACCTTCCTGCGGCCGAGCAACGGCGCGAGCGTCGGCGCCCGCTTCTGACCTCACCCGATGCCCCACGGCCCCGGACGCACCGCCGTCCGGGGCCGTCGACGCGCCGCGGTCGGCGGGCGCCGGTGCGGTGGCGGACGCCGGTGCGGTCGGCGGACGCGGTGCGGCGTGCGGAGGGGTCAGTGGCGGAGGGTGGCGAGGGTGGGGCTGGGGAGGTGGATCCAGCCTTCCCGGGCGGCGGCCGTGCGCTCCTGGGGGGAGTCGGGGCGGCGGGTGTCGTTGAGCAGGACGGCGCGGGCGACCAGGGCGCAGACGAGGGCGTCCAGGTGGTCGTGGCTGGCGGCGCACCGCGCACGGACCTCGGCGGGGAAGGACGCCCCCAGCCCCGCCTCGATCGCGTCGAGGACGCGGGCCCGGATGGAACGCGCCTCGGGGCCGGGCTTCTTGTAGCTGCCGGCGGGGCGGATGTCCCAGCAGCGCAGGGCCGCGGCGGGGTAGACCTCGGCCACCAGGCCGGAGCCGTCCCGGGGCACCGGGACGCCGGCGGCCTCGAAGCGCTCCAGCAGGTAGGCGGCGCGGAGCGCCACCACGCCCAGCAGGTCGGTGGAGACCGACAGGGGCGGCCGCATGGCGGTCGCCTTCCAGGTGAGGTCGTCGGTCAGCCGGAAGCGGAGCGCGTCAAGGCCGGGGCGGCCGTCGGCGCGGTCCGCGAAGCGGGTGGCGGGCGGCAGGGGGAGGCCGTGGTGGTGGGCCTGCACGGTCGCCACGAAGCCGGACGGCCAGCCCAGCGGGCAGTCGAGGCCGACCTTGTCGGCCTCCCGGGCGAGGGCCAGCAGGTCGTCGTCCCCCTCGGGCACGACGAACTCGGCGGGCAGCTCCGCCCCGGCCGTCCACACCACCCGGCACACCGCCGTGCGCCGCGCGTCCGCGGCCAGATCCACGCCGACCGTCACCGGTTCCCGCCGCCCCATACCGGCATTCTGCCGTGGCGCGGGGCGGGCGGGCGCCGGTTCGGGGCACCTCGGTGGAGGGGCGACGGCTCCGGCAGGGGCAGGAGTCCGCCAGGCACATGCCAGAAAGCTCGCGGGAACCCGCCATCGGCCTGGGGGGACCCCCTGCTTTCAGGATCCCACGCGGCGATCACCCCAGGGCAGTCCCTTCTCGCCGCCTGTGGATAACTTCCGCACTCCCGGGCAGCAGCATGCCGCCACTCACCCCCGAACCTGCGAAGCAGCCGTCGGCGGCGCCGCGACCGAGGTTGTGTCCCACTGGGACTTGTGTCCCAGTGGGACAGGAGCGGGTGTACGGTGAGGGTCATGAAGGCGAAGGCCCCCACCTCGTCCCCGGAGGACGTCGCGGACCGCCGGCTGCGCCGGTCCCGGCGGACGCGGAACGCGCTGGCCACGGCGGCCGTCGAGCTGGTCCTGGAGCGCGGCCTGGGGGCCGTCACCGTCGAGGCCATCGCTGAGCGCGCCGACGTCGCCCGCCGCACCTTCAGCCGTCACTTCGCCGGCAAGGAGGACGCCGCCCTCGACTTCGTCCGCGCGGACGGCGACCGGATCAACGCCCTGCTGCGGGCCCGCCCCGCCGACGAGCCGCCGCTGCTCGCCTACCGCAGGGCCGTGCAGGACTGGCTGACCGACCCGGAGGACCCGCCCCGGCACGTGCGACCGCCCATGCGGCGGCTGCTCGCCCTGCTGGACACCGAGCCGACGCTGTTCGCCGCGTACCAGCGAATACGGCTGGACGCGCAGGCGGAGTCGGTCCGCGTGATCGCCGACCGGATCGGTGGCACGGACGGGGACGGCGGGCGGGGGCGCGCGGCGATAGTCGTGGACGCCGCGGCCGGAGTGCTCACCGCCGCCCTGCGGCTGTGGCTGCGGGCCGGAGCGGACCACCCGGAGAGACCTGACCGCCCGGAGGAACCCGACCGCCCGGAGCACGGCCCCGGGGCCGCGGAGCTCGCCGAGGTGGTGGAGCGGGCGTACGACGCCCTGCTGGGCGAGGCGGCGCGGGCGGCCTCGCACGCGGCCGGATGAGCCGCCGAAGCCTCCCCGCCGCCCCTGTCGGCGGGGCACCCCCGCCGCGCGGCGGGGACGAGGACGCCGAAGACCCGTCCCCCACCGGAGATCCGTCGACGACGCCCTCACCGACCGGGCCGGAGATCCCGGACCGGTCGAACGAGCACGCAGACGAAGGAGTCTGACCATGAAGGCACTGCAGTACCGCACCATCGGTGCCGCCCCCGAGGTCGTCACGGTTCCCGATCCCGAACCGGGTCCGGGGCAGATCGTCCTGCGGGTGACCGCCGCGGGGGTCTGCCACTCAGACATCGCGGTGATGAGCTGGCCCGCCGAGGGCTTCCCGTACCCGCTGCCGCTCACCCTCGGGCACGAGGGCGTCGGCACGGTCGCCGCGCTCGGCGCCGGGGTGAGCGGCCTGCGGGAGGGCGACGCGGTGGCCGTGTACGGCCCCTGGGGCTGCGGGGTCTGCGCGAAGTGCGCGGAGGGCAAGGAGAACTACTGCCTGCGCGCCGAGGAGCTCGGCATCCGTCCCCCCGGCCTCGGCTGGCCCGGCTCCATGGCCGAGTACATGCTGGTGGACGACGCCCGGCACCTGGTGCCGATCGACGGGCTCGACCCGGTCGCCACGGTGCCCCTCACCGACGCCGGACTGACGCCCTACCACGCGATCAAGCGCGCCCTGCCCAAGCTGCTGCCCGGCTCGACCGCCGTGGTCATCGGCACCGGAGGGCTCGGCCACGTCGCCATCCAGCTGCTGCGGGCGATGACCGCCGCCCGGGTGATCGCGCTCGACGTCAGCGAGGAGAAGCTGGAGCTCGCCCGCCGCGTCGGCGCCCACGAGGCCGTGCTCTCCGACGCCCGGGCGGCGGCGCGGGTCCGTGAGCTGACCGGGGGCACCGGCGCCGAGGCCGTGTTCGACTTCGTGGGCGTGGAGCCCACCGTGCGGACCGCCGGGGCCGTGGCGGCGGTGGAGGCGGAGATCAGCATCGTCGGCATCGGCGGGGCGGCGCTGCCCGTCGGCTTCGGCCACCTGCCCTTCGAGGTGTCGGTCAGCGCCCCGTACTGGGGCACCCGCGGCGAGCTGATCGAGGTCCTCTCGCTCGCCCGTACCGGCGCGGTGTCCGTGCACACAGAGACGTTCTCGCTCGACGAGGCGCCGCTGGCCTACGAGCGCCTGCACGCCGGCGAGATCACCGGCCGTGCCGTGATCCTCCCCAACGGCTGATCCCCCCTGCCGGGCCGTCGGTGCCCGCCGCACGGTGCCACGGTGCCGCGCGGCGGGCACCGGCGCGTGACCGTGCCCCCGCGCGAGGCGCTCTTGACGCACCGTCACCACCACGTACCTTGATGATGATCTGTCAATCGCACGGGTCCGCGCCGCCCCGTGCGGCACACCCGGCACTCCAGGGCGGAGATTCGTCATGCTCGGACGCACAGGCCCACGGCTGCGCCGGATCGGCGCGGCGGCGGCACTGCTGACGCTGGTGGGAGCGTTGTCGCTGGGCGCTCCGGGCGGCGTCGCCGCCGACGAGCGGCCGGCCCCCACGCTCACCGACGCGGTCACCGAACGCCTGCTGGAACGCGGCGGGGCGGCCGTCGGCACGGCCGCCGCCGGCGACACCCCACGGGTCGCCGTCACCCGTTCGGCCGGCGACTGGGCCTTCGGCACGGCCGTGCTGGCCACCGAACCGGGCTCGGACCGGATGCCGCACGGCTGGCTGTTCCTCGCCGAGCGGACGCGCGGCGAGTGGCGGGTCGCCCTGGAGGGCGAGGAGGGCTTCGCCGAGATCTCCGGGCGTTCCCCGCTGGTGGGCGACCGGGAACGCCCGCTCTTCGCCCAGCAGGGCGGCGCCCAGCAGGGCGGCGCCCAGCAGGCCGGCGCCCAGCAGGACGGCAGCGGGGAGGTCGGCGCGTACGCGAACGGCGACATGCGCACCGGCATGGCCCTGCCGACCACGGTGGGCGCGGACACGGTGATGACCAGCGGCCCGCACGGCTGGTCCGGCAGCGCCGCCCCGTGGAGTTCGCTGGACTTCGCGGGCGGCGACGAGGTGGTGCGCGCGGCCCGGCAGGGCACCGCCTACACGATGTGCCGGGGCTGGGTCCGCGTGGTCCACGACCGCGGCTACACGACCGACTACTACCACCTGTGGAGCAACATCAGCGCCAACGGCACCTGGGTCGGCGCCGGCGCCTTCCTCGGCTACACCGGCACCGACGTCACCTGCGGCGGCGCCGCGTACGGACGCCACGTGCACTTCGGCCTGATGCAGAACGGCTCCTACGTCGGTCTCGCCGGGCACAACCTCGGCAAGTGGGTCATCGAGAACGGCGCCGCCGCCTACCAGGGGTCGGCGCTGCACGGCAGCCGGCGGGTCTACGCCGGTGGCGCCCTGTACAACTACGGCGCCCTCGGCCTCACCCAGGGGGTCGTCGACACAGGCGGCGGGACGTCCGTCAACCGGCGCACCGGACCGGGCACCGGCTACCCGGTCGCCGGCAGCGCGGCGGACGGCGCCACCGTGAGCGTCGCCTGCTCCGCGAACGGCACCGCGCACACCGGCCGGTACGGCACGACCAGCCTGTGGAACCGGCTGACCGACGGCACCTGGGTGAGCGACGCCTACCTGTGGACCGGGGTCAACGGGCCGGTCAACGGCTGGTGCTGACGGACCGGGCGCGGCGCGTCGCCCCGCCCGGTCCTCCCCGAGGGCAGGCACCCGCGTCGGCGGCGGTCACGTCGCCGGCGCGGGTGGGAGGGCGAGGCAGAGGGCGTCGAGGGCGGCGGCGAAGGCGTGCTCGGGCGGGGTGCCGTAGCCGATGACGAGTCCGTCGCGGGCGGGCATCGGGCTGTCGGGGTGGCGGTAGGGGGCGAGGCCGGCCAGGGCGACGCCGAGGCGCCCGGCGGCGCGGAGGGCCTGCTGCTCGGTCCCGGGCGGGAGGTCGAGGACGGCGTGCAGGCCGGCGGCGATGCCGCGGACGGTGATGTGCGGAGCCTGCGCGGCGAGGGTGGCGAGGAGCTGGTCGCGGCGGCGCCGGTAGGTCTGCCGCATCCGGCGCAGGTGGCGGTCGTAGGCGCCGCTGGCGATGAAGTCGGCCAGGGTGAGCTGCTCCAGGGAGCTGGACCACAGCTCACGCGTGCCCTTGGCGGCGACCAGGTCGTCGACGAGGTGGTCCGGCACGGCCATCCAGCCCAGGCGCAGTGCCGGGGAGAGGCTCTTGCTGAGCGAACCGAGGTAGACGACGCGGTCCGGGTCGAGGCCCTGTACGGCGCCGACGGGTTCGCGGTCGTAGCGGAACTCCCCGTCGTAGTCGTCCTCCAGGACGAGGCCGCCGGTGGTGCGGGCCCAGTCGACGACGGCCGCGCGGCGCCCGGGGTGCAGCGGGCCGCCGGTGGGGAACTGGTGGGCGGGGGTGAGGAGCACGGCTTCGGCGCCCGTGCCGGGCAGTTCGCCGACGTCGGCGCCGTGCGCGTCGACCGGCAGCGGCACCAGCGGCCGCCCGGCGGCGGTCAGCAGCGAGCGGTGGAAGTCCAGCCCGTAGGACTCGACGGCGATGGCGCCGCCCAGCACCTGCCCCAGCAGGGACAGCGCGTGGGCCACCCCGGCGCAGATGACGATCCGGTGCGGCGCGGTGCCCACGCCCCGGGCCCGCGCCAAGTACTCGGTGAGCTCGGTGCGCAGTTCGAGCCGGCCGCGCGGATCGCCCACGCCGAAGGCGTCGGCCGGGGCTGCGGCCATCGCCCGGCGTGCCGAGGCCTGCCAGGCGGCCCGGGGGAACGCGGAGGCGTCCGGGGAGGTGGGCATCAGGTCGTGGGCGGGACGCCGCGGCACGGGCGCGGAGCGCCGCGCGCGGTCCCGGGGGAGCGGGGTGCCGCGGCGCGCCACCCGGGTGCCCGATCCCTGGCGGGCGGTCAGCCAGCCCTCGGCGACCAGTTCGCCGTAGGCGGCGCCGACGGTGTTCAGGGCGACGCCGAGGTCCCTGGCGAGGCTGCGGTACGGCGGCAGCCGGGTGCCGGGCGCCAGCCGACCGGAGCCGATGGCCTCGCGCAGGGCGCGCATCAGCTGCTCGCGCGGGCCGCCCGGGCCGCCCAGCTCCAGGTGGAGGTCGGTTCCGAGGAAGGCGCCGGGGGCGGCGGGAGCGGAGAGGGCGGCGGCGGCCGGCTCGGCGTCGTGCTCCACGTCGCCGTCCGACCGGGAATTGCCCCAACGATCCGACATGGGAATGCACCATAGCAGCGGGCTAATCCGGGGCTACGGTTCCTGGCATGACAGCAGTCGAGATCCCCCAGCGCATGGACTTCGCCACCGTCGCCCCCAAGGTCTTCCGGGCCGTGCTCGCCCTGGACTCCGCCGCCCGCGAGGGCCTGGACCCGGTCCTGGTCGAGCTCGTGCAGATCCGCGCCTCGCAGATCAACCGGTGCGCCTACTGCATCGACTACCACACCGGCGACGCCCGCACGGCGGGCGAGACCGAGGACCGGATCTACCAGCTGAGCGCCTGGGAGGAGTCCAGCCTCTACACCGCCAGGGAGCGGGCCGCCCTCGCCCTGACCGAGGCCGTCACCCGGCTGCCGGAGGGCGTGCCGGACGACGTCTACCAGGAGGCGGCGCGGCACTTCGCCGAACCGGAGCTGGCGCAGCTGATCGCGCTGGTCTTCACCGTCAACGCCTGGAACCGGATGAACGTCACCACCCGCAAGACCCCCGGAACGCGGTGACGTGGCGGCCCCGGCCGGGGGCCGCCACGTGATCAGCCCGCGTCGCCGATGGTCGGCACCTCGCCCTTGGTGGTCGTGGTGTCGATCACGGCGAAGGCGGCGCCCTGCGCGTCGGTGAGTGTGGCGAAGCGGCCGAAGGGGCTGTCCATCGGGCCGAAGCGGAGCGTCCCGCCGCGCTCGGTGGCCTTGGCCACCGCCGCGTCGCAGTCCGGCACGGCGAAGTACACCAGGATGTGCGGCGGGACCTCCGGGGGGAACTCGTCGGTCATCCCCATCCGGCCCAGGGCGGTGTCCGGTCCGAGGGTGTAGACCTTGAAGTCGATGGCGTCGTCCTGCATCCGCTTGGCGTCGTAGCCGAAGACGGAGGTGAAGAAGGCGTCCGCCCGCTCCGGGTCGCGGGTGTACACCTCGGCCCAGCAGTAGGAGCCGGGCTCGCCGACCTTCTCGAAGCCCTCGTGGGTGCCGGCCTGCCAGAGGCCGAAGACGACACCGCTGGGTTCCCGGGCGAGCAGCATCGAGCCGAAGTCGCCGACCCGCATCGGCTCCATCAGCAGCTCGCCGCCGTGCGCGCGGATGCGTTCCGCGGCGGCGGAGACGTCCGCGCAGGCCAGGTACAGGCACCAGGCGGAGTGGCCCTCCTGGCCCGGCATCGGCGGGACGACGGCCGCCACGGCCCCGCCGTCCGCGTACGCCTCCGTGTAGTCGCCGTACTCCGTCGCGCTCTCGCCGAAGGTCCAGCCCAGCACGGCGCCGTAGAAGCTCTTCGCCCCCTCGACGTCGGTGAACATGGCATCGGCCCAGCACGGCGTGCCCTCGGCTCGCACCACCATGACCCGGCTCCCTCCTGCTCGGCGGTCCTGCTGCCCGCCACGCTAGCCACACCCGCCGTCTCCCGCGCGGTGAGCCGGGCGGGGGCGGGGCGGAGCGGGGCGGAGGCTGGGTGGGAGCTGGGCGGAGGCGGGCAGGCGCGGAGGCGGTCAGGCCGTGGGGGTGAGGCCGGCGCGTTCGGTGGCGGGACGTTCGGTGAGGCGCTCGGTGGTGGCCAGGATGGCCGCGAGGGAGCTGCGGGTGTCCCGGAGCTCGGCGATGCGCTGGTCGATGCCGCGCAGCTGGTCGCGCAGGTGGTCGGCCATGCAGGCGTCCACCCGCACGCCGTCCCCGTGCACGCACGGCAGCACCTCGCGGATCACCCGGGTGGGCAGCCCGGCGTCGAGGAGGACCCGGATCCGGTGGACGACCTGCGGGGCGTCGGCGGCGTAGGTGCGGTGCCCGCCCGGGGTGCGGTGGGAGGACAGCAGCTCCTGCTCCTCGTAGTAGCGCAGCAGCCGGACGCTCACACCGGTCGCGCGGGACAGCTCTCCGATCTTCACTGTGATCCCCCTCATAGCCGCTTGAATCTCACATCGGTGTGAGCTCATAGCGTCCCACGCATGACGAACACAGCGGTGAACACGCACACGACGGCGAACACGACGACGGGCACCACCGACGCGGCGGCCACTCCGGACACGGCCACCGGCGACCGCCTCCTGATCGGCGGGGACCTCCCGGTGCGGCGCATCGGGTTCGGGGCGATGCGGCTGGCCGACGGCCCCGGCGCCCCCACCGGGGCGCAGGCGCCGGTCTGGACGGCTCCGGCCGACCGCGCGGCGGCGGTGGCGCTGCTGCGTCGGGCGGTCGAGGCGGGCGTGGACCTGATCGACACGGCCGACGCCTACGCGCTCGGCGCCAACGAGGAACTGGTCGCCGAGGCGCTGAGCCCGTACCGGGACGGCGTCGTCGTCGCCACCAAGGTGGGCGTGGTGCGCTCCGGCCCCACCGAGTGGGTGCCGCTCGGCCACCCCGCGTACCTGCGCCAGCAGGCGGAGCTGAGCCTGCGCAGGCTGCGGGTCGACCGCATCGACCTCCTCCACCTGCACCGGATCGATCCCGCCTATCCGCTGGAGGACCAGATCGGGGCGCTGCGGCAGCTCCAGGAGGAGGGGAAGGTGCGGCACATCGGGCTGTCGGAGGTCACCGTGGAGCAGATCCGCGAGGCGTCCCGGATCGCCCCGATCGCCAGCGTGCAGAACCTGTACAACCTGGCCACCCGTGACCACGAGGAGGTGGTGGACCACACGGCCGAGCGGGGCATCGCCTTCCTCCCGTTCTTCCCGATCGCCATGGGCGCCCACGCCGCGCCGGACGGTCCGCTCGCGGCCGTGGCCCGCGAACTCGGGGCCACCCCGGCCCAGACGGCGCTCGCCTGGCTGCTGCGCCGCTCCCCCACCATGCTGCCGATCCCCGGCACCACCTCGGCGGCGCACCTGGTGGAGAACGTCGCGGCGGCACGCCTGGCCCTGACCGAGGAGCAGTTCGCCCGGATCGCGGCGGTGTCCTCGTGAGCAACCCCTACAACCTGCGGGTGATCGCCGAGTTCCGGGCGGGCGGCGGGGTCGTCGGCGGGGACTTCACCGGCACCCGGCTGCTGCTGCTCACCACCCGGGGCGCCCGCACCGGCCTGACCCGCACCACGCCGCTGGTGTACCTGCCGGACGGCGACCGCCTGGTGGTCTTCGCGCTCAACGGCGGCGCCCCGGTGGCCCCCGCCTGGTACCACAACCTCCTCGCCCATCCGGAGGACGTGGTGGTGGAGGTCGGGGCGGAGACCTTCCCGGCCCGGTTCGCGGAGATCGTCGACGAGGCGGAGTACGAGGAGCTGTGGCGGCGCCAGATCGAGATCGAGCCCAAGTTCGCCGGCTTCCGGGAACGGGCCGGCCGCCGGGTTCCGCTGGTCGCGCTCGGCCGGGCGGACCGCGCGGAGGCCTGATCCCGTCCTCCCGCCCGCTCGCTCCCCGGGGCGGCCCCGTTCCCGGGTGACTCCTGGGTTGTTCCCGGGTCGTTCCCGGGTCGTTCCGGGGCGTTCTCCGGGGAGCGGGCGGGTCGGTCGTGCGCGAAAGGTGGCCACATACGGATGCCGCGCGACGTCTTGACGGTCATTTCCGGCGCTCATACTGTCGCGCCGAAAGTTGAAACGAATCAACGAACCGAGAGCCACTCCCCTGGACGCGAGGCGCGTGGAGTGCTGACTTGCCATGCCCACGCCGTTACGGCGCGCCATTGAATCGAATCACCGACGGCACGGCGGGGTGGATCGAGGGGACAAGGACACCGTCATGACACCCCACGGGCCCCACGGGCGACGCTCGGCCCACCGCGCCGGGCCGCCGCGATGGTCGAAGGCGCTGCTGCTGCCGCCGCTGCTGGCCGGTCTGCTGGTCACCGGCGGCACCACGGCGCAGGCCGGCGTGCTCACCGGCAACGGCAACGGCAACGGCAACGGGCGCGCCGTCCAGCTGGAGGACCTCGACCGCGGCCTGGTCGCCGTCGCCACCGACCAGGGCACCTTCCTCAGCTGGCGGCTGCTCGGCTCGGAGGTCACCGGCCAGGGCGAACAGGGCGTGACCGGGGCGGACTTCCACGTCTACCGCGACGGCAGGCGGATCGCCACCGTCACCGACTCCACGAACTACCTGGACACCGCCGGCTCGCCCGACGCGCGGTACAGCGTCGCCGCCGTCGTCCGCGGCCGGGTGACCGACCGCAGCGACACCGTGACGCCCTGGGCGGACGGCTACCACGAGCTGCCGCTGCGCAAGCCGGCGGACGGCGTCACCCCGGCGGGGGAGAAGTACACCTACTCGGTCAACGACATGAGCGTCGGCGACGTGGACGGCGACGGCGCCTACGAGTACGTCGTCAAGTGGGACCCGTCCAACTCCAAGGACGTCTCCCAGATCGGCTACACCGGCAACGTCTACATCGACACCTACCGGTTCGACGGCACCCTGCTGAACCGCATCGACCTGGGCGTGAACGTCCGCGCCGGCGCGCACTACACGCAGTTCCTGGTCTACGACTTCGACGGCGACGGCCGCTCGGAGACGATGCTCAAGACGGCCCCCGGCACCAAGGTCACCCGCTACGACGAGGACGGCGACGTCGTCTCCGAGCGGTACATCACCATGCCGCGGGCGGACCAGCGGGCCGGCTACTCCCACCAGGACGACTACCGGCTGAGCCGCGAGGAGTACTACGAGCACGTCGTCCGGATGTTCCTGGGCTGGCACGAGCACCCGGAGGTCGTCGCCGGGAACTGGCCCGCCACGCTGGAGGCCGCGTTCGGCATCGAGCAGCGCCACGCGTACCCGCTGACCCACGCGGCCGCCGAGGACCTCGCCGACCACTTCATGGACGTCTACGCCCCGAGCCGCAGCGCCCGCAACAACCTGCGGGCCTTCGAGGGCTTCATCCTGGACGGGCCCGAGTACCTCACCGTGTTCGACGGCGCCAGCGGCCGGGAGCTGGAGACCATCCACTACAAGCCCGGGCGCCACGACGACGGGCTGATGTGGGGCGACTACGCGATGGCCCGCATCGAGCCGGGCAACCGCGTCGACCGCTTCCTGGCCACCGTGGCCTACCTGGACGGCAGGCGCCCCTCCGCCGTGTTCGCCCGCGGCTACTACACCCGCGCCACGCTGGTCGCCTACCGCTGGGACGGCGAGCGGCTGCGCGAGGACTGGTACGTGGACAGCGGCTGGACCCCGATGGCCAACCCGTTCAACGCCGGCCCGCACGGCACCGACGGCACCGACCCGGAGTTCGGCACGCTCACCACGCAGGGCTTCCACTCCCTCAGCTCCGCCGACGTCGACGCCGACGGCAAGCAGGAGATCGTCTACGGCTCGGCCACCATCGACCACGACGGCAGCCTGCTGTACAGCTCCTTCGACGAGGCGCCGGCGGGCAGCGGCGGCCCGGCCACGCCCGCCCGGCTCGGCCACGGCGACGCGATGCACGTGACCGACATCGACCCGCAGCGGCCCGGCATGGAGATCTTCACCGTGCACGAGGGCGGGGCGTCCGCGCCGTACGGCAGCGCGCTGCGCGACGCCGCGACCGGCGAGGTGCTCTACGGCACCTACACCGGCGTGGACACCGGGCGCGGCATGGTGGGCGACATCGACCCGACCCAGCCCGGCCTGGAGACCTGGGCCAACACCAACGTGGGCCTGTGGACCGCCGACGGCCGCCGGCTCGGCGCCACCACGCCCGGCACCAACATGAGCATCCGGTGGGCCGGCGACATGACCACGCAGATCGTGAACGGCGCCAGCGGCGCCACGCCGTCCATCGACGACTGGCGGCGCGGCCGGCTGCTCACCGCGGACGGCACGCTGACCAACAACGGCACCAAGGGCAACCCCTCGCTGGTCGCGGACGTCCTCGGCGACTGGCGCGAGGAACTGCTGGTGCGCACCGCGGACAGCACGGCGGTGCGGGTGTACCTGAGCACCGAGCTGACCGAGCACAAGCTGTACACCCTGATGCACGACGCGCAGTACCGCGCCGAGGTGGCCCGGCAGCAGACGACCTACAACCAGCCCTCGTACCCGAGCTTCTACCTGGGCTCGGACATGGACTGGGCGCAGGTGCCCGTGCCGCACTACCGGACGGCGCGGGACTGACCGGGAGGGCTGGCCTGGGGCCCGGCGGGCCCTGGGGGCCCGGTGGGGCTCTCCCGCCCCTCGGCCGTTGGACCGGCCGGGCGTCAGCGCAGCCATCCATGGCCCTTCGACGGCCGGCCATCAGCGCGGCCCATCCATCCCGGCCCCGGTCGGGCGCTCCGGCGCCCGACCGGGGCCGGCGCCTTCCCCCAGCGCACTTTTCCCAAGGCACCTCGCCGGCTCCCGCGCCCTCCCCTTCCAGCCAACGCCCGTAGGGGGCCCGAAGGGGGACCCCCTTGCTTTCACGATTGCATGAAAGCCGGGCGCGCCGCAGCCCCCCACTTCCGGCCTGTGGACAACTCCGAGCGTGAACACACCAACCACGCCGGCCGAACGCGCTGTCAGGCCCTGGGCTTCCGCAGCGACTCGATGGTCCGGGCCAGGCTGGCGGCGCCGTGGCCCTCCTCGATCTGCCGGTCGAACAGCGCCTGGAGCGGCGTCAGCAGGTCGGTCGGCACGCCCTGGGCCTCGGTGGCGCGCAGGATGTTGGCCAGCCCCACCGCGTTGATGTCCATGTTGGACGTCTCGGTGGCGTAGTCCCCGGAGTCGATGCTCGCGGCGAACTCCGGCAGGGCGGCGGCGGTCGCGTTCAGCCAGGGCACCAGCAGCTCGGTGATCCGCCCGGCGCCGATGCCGGCCGTGTCGCCCAGCGCGACGGCCTGGAAGAACCCGGAGAACATCCCGTACATGCCGCTGAGCAGCGCGATGTCGTACACGGACGCCAGCTCCGGCTCCGTGCCGACGAACGTGCTGGTGCCGAGGAGGTCCAGCGCGGCCCGGTGCGTCTCGAAGGCGGTCCGGGAACCGCTGTAGAGGACGAACGCCTCGGCCGTCCCGATGGTCTGCGGCACCGCGTAGACGGCGCCGTCCAGGTACTCCGCGCCCCAGTCGCGGACCCACGCCGCCAGCTCGCGGGTCGGCCCGGGGGTGCCGGTGGTGACGTTGAGCAGGGAACGTCCCGCCAGCGCGTCGCCCGCCGAGGCGAGGACGTCGCGCGCGGCGTCGTGGTCCAGCAGGGCGACGACGACCAGTTCGGCGCCCGCCACGGCCTCGGCGGCCGTGCCGGCCCGGGTCGCGCCCCGGGCCACCAGGGCGTCGGCCTTGGCGGGCGAGCGGTTCCACACCGTCGTCGGGTGCCCGTGGCCGAGGAACCTCTCGGCGAGGACCTGCCCCAGGTTGCCGAGGCCGATGACGGCGACGGCCGGCTTGCCCGTGGTGCCGGCGGTGTCGGTGGTGGTGCTGGTGGCGCTCATGGCGGTGGTCCCTCCGGTGTGTGTGCTGCCGCTTGGCGAGGACCACGGTGCGCGCCGGGGCTGTCGAAGGACTGTCGACCTGCTGCCGGGCGGCCGCCGCGGCGGTCGACAGCGCGCCGGAAGCGAACCCCGGCGCCTGGTTAGGGTGGGCGCCATGCGATTCGGGGTGCTCGGTCCGCTGGCGGTCTGGACGGCGGACGGCGAGCCGGTGCCCGTCCCCGGCGCGAAGGTCCGCGCGCTGCTCGCCCGGCTGTTGGTGGATCCGGGGCGACCGGTCTCCGTGGACCGTCTGGTGGACGACCTCTGGAGCGCGACGGCCCTGCCCGACCACCCCGGCAACGCCCTGCAGGGCAAGGTCTCCCAGCTGCGTCGGGTGTTGGAACGCGCGGGGGGTGCCGGCGGGACGGGGGAAGCCGGGCGTGGCGAACGGGGCGGGCGGGGGCTGGTGGAGTCCGGGCCCGCCGGGTACCGGCTGCGGATCGCCGCCGACGCGGTGGACGCCGGCCGGTTCTCCGCCCTGCTGGCCCGCGCCCGGGCCGCCGCCGACCCGGCCGCACGGGCGGGGCTGCTCTCCGAGGCGCTGGGGATGTGGCGCGGGGAGGCGTTCGCGGACTTCGCCGACGAGCCGTTCGTCCGGGCGGCGGTCACCCGGCTGGAGGAGGAGCGGCTGGCCGCCTGGGAGGAGCAGGCGGCGGCCCGCCTGGAGCTGGGCGAGCACGCGGCGGTGGCCGGCGAGCTGGCGGCGGCGGTGGCCCGGCACCCGCTCCGCGAGCGGCTCCGCGCGGTGCGGATGCGCGCGCTCTACCGCGCCGGACGGCAGACCGAGGCGCTGGACTGCTACGAGGAGGTGCGCCGGCTGCTCGCCGACGAGCTCGGGCTGGAGCCGGGCGCCGAACTCGTGGCCCTGCACCGGGCGATCCTCCGCCAGGATCCCGCCCTGGACGCCCCGGCGGCCCCACCGGCCCCACCGGCCCTGACAGCCTCACCGGCCCCAGCGGCCCCGGTCCCGATCACCGCACCGGCCCCACCTGTCCCCAAGCCAACCGCCCCGGCGGCCCCGGCGCCGGCCGCGCGCCCGCGCCCCCGCGGCAACCTGCCCGCGCCGGTCGCCGGCCTGGTCGGCCGGGAGACGGCGCTGGCCGAGGTGCGGGAGCTGCTGCGCGCCTCCCGCCTGGTGACGCTGAGCGGTCCGGGCGGGGTGGGCAAGACCCGGCTGGCGCTGGAGGTGGCCCGGGCTGCGGCCGAGGCGTTCCCCGAGGGCGTCTGGCTGACCGAGCTGGCGCCGCTGGAGGCCACGCGCCGGCCGGAGGCGGTGGGCGCGGTCGCCGAGGCGGTGATGACGGCGCTGGACATCCGGGAGGACGTCGGCGCCGACGCCCCCGGCGCCGGGCCGCCGACGCCGGCCCGGCCGCCCGTGCCACCGCTGGAACGGCTGACCGCCGCGCTGCGCGACCGCCGGCTGCTCCTCGTCCTGGACAACTGCGAACACCTGGTGGAGGCGGTGGCCGAGCTGGCCGAGGCGCTGCTGCCGCGCGCCGCCGGGCTGACCGTGCTGGCCACCAGTCAGGAGCCGCTGGGGCTGAGTGGCGAGCGGGTGTGGCCGGTTCCGCCGTTGGACCTCCCCGACGCCTCCGCCGCCGGCGACCGGGCGGCCCTGGAGCGGTCGAGCGCCGCCCGGCTGTTCCTGGCCCGCGCGGCGCTGCCCGGCCTCACCCTCGACGCGGCGGGCGCCGAGGCCGTCGCCGCGCTGTGCCGGCGGCTGGACGGCATCCCGCTCGCCCTGGAGCTGGCCGCCTCCCGGGTGCGCACGCTCGGGGTGCACGGGCTGCTGGCCCGGCTGGACGACCGCTTCGCCCTGCTGGCCGGCGGGTTCCGCGACGCGCCCGCCCGGCAGCGGACGCTGCGCGCCACCATCGACTGGAGCTGGGGGCTGCTGTCGCCCGCCGAGCGCGTCGTGCTGCGCCGGCTGGCGGTGCACGCCGAGGGCTGCGCGCCGGAGGCGGCCGAGGCGACCTGCGCGGGCGACGGGGTGCGCCCCGCCGAGGTGCTCGACCTGCTCTCCCGCCTGGTCGACCGGTCGCTGGTGGTGCTGTCCGACCGGGCGAGCGGGCCGCGCTACCGGCTGCTGGAGTCCGTCCGGGACTACTGCCTCGAACGGCTGCGGGAGGCCGGGGAGCTCACGGCCGTACGGGAGCGCCACAGCCGGCACTACGCGGTGCTGGCGGAGCGGGCCGCCCGGCTGCTGCGCGGCCCGGGGCAGCGGGAGTGGCTGGAGCGGCTGGACGCCGAGGGCGCCAACCTGCGCCGCGCGTTGGACTTCGCGGTGCGGCGGGCGTCGGAGGCGGAGGCGGACACCGGGTCGCACGGCGCGCCCTGCGGCCCGCGGGCGGCGCGGCGGGCGCTGCGCATGGTGAACGCGCTGGCCTGGTACTGGATGCTGCGCGGCCGACTGGCCGAGGCACACCGCTCGCTGAGCGCGGCGCTGGACGCGGCGCGGATCGCGGCGGAGGACGAGGCGGAGCGCGCGGCGGAGGAGGAGGCCCTGGCCATGGCGTGGCAGGCCGGCATCGCGCTGATGCGGGGGGACGCCGAGGCTGGCGGTGCGGAGCGGATCCGCGCGGCGCTGGCGGCGTACGACGGCGTCGACGACCCGCCGGGTCGCGCCACCGCGCTGTGGATCCTCGGGTCGGCGCAGATGGGGGCGGGGGACGTGGCGACCGGGGAGCGCCTGGTCGACCAGGCCATGGCGGCCTTCCGGGCCCTGGGCGACGACTGGGGCACGGCCGCCTCGGCGAGCATCCGGGCCAGGCACGCGCTGGCCCACGGGGACCTCGCGGCGGTCCGCCGGGAGGGGGAGCTGAGCGCGCGGCTGTTCGCCCGGATCGGCGACGACTGGGGGCGCCTGCAGGCCGTGTTCCCGTTGGCGTCGCTGGCCGAGATCACCGGCGACTACCGGCGGGCCACCCGGCTGCACCAGGACGGGCTGGCCATCGCCGAGCGGCTCGGGCTGTGGACGGAGGCGTCCAAGCGGCTGTCGGGTCTGGGGCGGCTGGCCCTGCTGGACGGCGACCCGGCGCGGGCCGAGGAGTACCACCGGCGGGCCCGGAAGCTGGCCGGGGAGCAGAACTTCCGTCCCGGGGAGGTGAACGCGGAGATCGGCCTGGCGCTCGGGGCGCGCCGGGCGGGCCGGCTGGACGAGGCCGCGGCGCGGATGCGCGACCTGCTCGACTGGTTCCGCGAGGTGGACTACGGCCCCGGCACCACGCTGGCGCTGGCCGAACTGGGCTTCCTGGCGGAGCTGCGTGGCGACGCGGCGGCGGCCCGGGCGCTGCACCTGGAGGGGTTCGCCGTGGCGCGGCGGCTGGGTGACCCGCGGGCGCTGGCCCTGGCGCTGGAGGGGCTGGCCGGTGCCGAGGTCGCTGCCGGGCGTCACGGGGGCGCGGCGGTGCTGCTGGGGGCGGCCACGGCGGCGCGGGAGTCCGTCGGTGCGCCGCTGCCCGCGGCCGAGCGCGGGGACGTCGACCGGATCGGCGCCGCGGCGCGGGCGGCGCTGGGGGAGGCCGACTTCGCCGGGAACCTGGCCCGCGGCGCGGAGTTGACGCCGGAGCGGGCCGTGGGGGTGGTGTCGGCCGCCGTGCCGGACGCGCCGGGGGCGGTGGTCGGGCCGGACGGGTGGTGAGCGTTCCTGCCCGTCGTTGTCCTCTCCGGGGGTGACGGCGCACGCGTGCCGGACCGCCCCTGCACCACCCGCGGACCACTCCCGACCGACCCTCGACGGCACGTCAGGTGATCGGCCGGCAACGGATTGTGGACGTCGGGCCCGTGGAAAGCATCGTTGTGTGACGGGTGGGTGAACCACGGGGATCGCCCCGCCAAAACTCTGTTCATAACAAAGACCAGGGGCGTAGGTTCACCCCGTTCGCCTCGCCGGGCCCCCCGTGGCGCCCCGCCACGCACGTCGCACCAGCACCCGCACGGCCGTTCCTTGTCCCGTCACACGGAAGGACAGCTATGCCCGCTCGTCGCAACCGTCGTCGTACCGCCGCGCTCGGCGCCGCGCTCGCCGCGCTCGCCGTCACCGCGCCGCTGCTGGCCGGCACCGCCACCGCCGCCCCGGCCCAGGACTCCCCCACCACCTCCGGATCATGGTCCCAGGCACAGGCGGAGGCGCTGGCCAGACGCCTGGTCAGGGCGTCGTCCGGGGAGGACGCCCACCGGCACCTGGAGGCGTTCCAGCGGATAGCCGACCGTTCGGACGGCACGCGCGTCGCCGGCTCGCAGGGGCACGACCTGTCCGCCCGGTACGTGGAGTCGCTGATGCGCGCGGCCGGCTACCGGGTGACCCGGCACGAGTTCGACTTCGTGTACACCGAGACGGTGGCCCAGTCGCTGACGGTGGTCTCCCCGACGCCCCGCGACGTGCCGATCAACCTGATGACGTACACCGCCAACTCGCCCGAGGGCGGGGTCACCGCACCGGTCGCCGTGGTGCCCGAGGACGGGACGACCGGCTGCGAGCCGGGTGACTTCGCCGCGGGCGCGTTCACCGGCACCATCGCGCTGATCCAGCGCGGCGGCTGCACCTTCGCCGTCAAGCAGGCCAACGCCGCCGACGCCGGGGCGGTCGGGGCGATCATCTACAACAACACCGACGGCCCGCTGAACGGCACCATCGGCGACCCCGAGGCGGGCCGGATCCCCACCGGCGGCATCACCCAGGCCGACGGCGAGGCGCTCGCGGCCGAGGCCGCGGCCGGCGAGGTGGTCGTCACCCTGGACATCCGCGAGTTCCGCGAGGACCGCACCACCTACAACGTGATCGCGGAGACCCGGGGCGGCGACGCCGACAACACCGTCTTCCTCGGCGCGCACCTGGACTCCGTGGCGGCCGGCCCGGGCATCAACGACAACGGCTCCGGCTCGGCCGGCATCCTGGAGGTGGCCCTGGAGCTGGCCCGCTCCGGGGCCGCGCCGGCCAACAAGGTGAAGTTCGCCTGGTGGTCCGCGGAGGAGTACGGCCTGCTCGGCTCGGAGGCGTACGTCGCCGACCTGACGCCGGAGCAGCAGGAGCAGATCAGGCTGTACCTGAACTTCGACATGATCGCCTCGCCGAACGCCGGCTACTTCGTCTACGACGGTGACGACTCCGACGGCGTCGGCTCGGGCCCGGGACCGGAGGGCTCCGCCCAGATCGAGCACCAGATCAACTCCTTCCTGGACTCCCGGGGCATCGCGCACGAGGGCACCGACTTCACCGGCCGCTCGGACTACGGGCCGTTCATCGAGATCGGCATCCCGGCCGGCGGCACCTTCACCGGGGCCGAGGGCATCATGACGGCCGAGCAGGCGGAGAAGTTCGGCGGCGAGGCCGGGCTGGCCTACGACCCCTGCTACCACCAGGAGTGCGACACCCTGGAGAACATCGACCTGAGGGCGTTCGACGTCAACATCGACGTCATCGCCAACGCCGTCGGCCGCTACGCCCACGACCTGTCCACGCTGGACGACCCGGTGCCGTCGACGCCCAGCGAGGGCGACGCGGGCAGCGGCGGCGGCCTGCACGACGGCCACGACCACCCCACCGAGTGAGCGGTGCCGTGACCGGGTGATCCCGGGACGGGCGAGGTGCCCCCGGCCGGCGGCCGGGGGCACCTCGCCGTGCTGGCATGGTGGGGGGCATGACCGAGCTGATCAGCGTCGTCACCGCGGTGCACGCCCCGGCGGCCCCGTACCTGCCGCAGGCCTACGCCTCCCTGGCCGCCCAGGTCCTGCCGCCGGGCTGGGACTGGCAGTGGGTGGTCCAGGCGGACGGCCCGGGCGAGGAGGTGGCCCGGCTGCTGCCGGCGGATCCGCGGATCAGCTTCCGGCAGGGGCGCGCGGGTGGCGCGGCGGTCGCCCGGACGCTGGCGCTGGCCCGCGTGCGCGGGCGGCTGGTGAAGGTGCTGGACGCCGACGACGTGCTCACGCCGGGCGCGCTGGCCCGGGACCTGGCCGTGCTGCGGACGCGTCCGGACGTGACGTGGACGACCTGCCGGGCGCTGGACCTGCTGCCCGACGGCTCCACCGTGGGCTTCGACCAGGATCCGCCCGAGGGTCCGATCGAGCGCGGCGCGGTGCTCGCGCACTGGCGGGCCCACGACTTCCGGGCGCCGGTGCACCCCGCCACGCTGTGCGTGCGGCGCGAGGTCCTGCTGGCGCTCGGCGGCTGGCTGGCGCTGCCGGCCTCGGAGGACACCGGCCTGCTGATGGCGCTGGGCGAGGTCGGCCGGGGCTGGTTCGTCGCCGAGACCGGGCTGCTCTACCGCAAGTGGCCGGGGCAGTCGACCGGCCAGGCGGCGCACGCGGACGCGGAGGAGCGGGCGGCCCGCGCCGCGGTGGTGGAGGCGCGGGCGCGGGCGCTGCGCGGCCTGGCGGGCTGGCGGGTCGGGGAGGCCGGGGCGTCCGCCCGGCCGTCCGTCGGCCGTCAGCGCGGCGAGGGGGTCAGCCGTTCCAGCAGCGGGTGACCCGGCCGTCCCGGAGGGTGAGGTTGAGCCGGGCCGGACGGTAGTCGAGGGTCATCGCCCCGCCCTCGGGGACCTCGCGGACGGTGCGCCACCCGCGCTGCCGGGCGCGCTCGCGGGCGGCGGGCGCCTCCAGTCCGACGTACGACTCCAGGTCGTCCGCCGGTGGCGTGGTGGCGGCCAGTCGCCGCGCGACCGGGTCGGGGCGCGGGGCTTCGGGCCGCGTGCCGTCGGGCCGGGTGTCGTCGGGCTGCGTGCCGTCGGGCTGCGTGTCATCGGTGGGGCCCATGGGGTCACGGTAGCTCGCGCGGCGGCCGGCCGGGAGTGCCTGGCGGGGCGGTCACGGTGGCCGGACGGCTGCTGACGGCCGGGCGTCACTCCCGGTAGGCTGCCAGCGTGATCTTCAAGCGCATCGGAAACGGACGGCCGTACCCCGAACACGGCCGCGAGAGCACCCGCCAGTGGGCGGATGTGGCCCCTCGTCCGGTCCGTCTCGATCAGTTGGTCACCACCAAGGCGCAACTCGATCTGGAGACCCTGCTGGCCGAGGACTCCACCTTCTACGGAGACCTCTTCGCCCACGTGGTCAAGTGGCGTGGCGACCTCTACCTGGAGGACGGGCTGCACCGCGCGGTACGCGCCGCGCTCCAGCAGCGGCAGGTGCTGCACGCCCGGGTGCTCGAACTGGAGTGACCGGCCGCCAGGCCGCCCGGCCCGCCCGCGCCGCCCCCGCGCGGTCCGCGTGCGCGCCGGCCGGCGGGGCCGGTGCGCGCGCGTCCACCCGGTCGGATGATCATCAGGTAACCGGAAGCACTTTCAGCCACTAAGCTGTGACCACGGGCACACGGACCCGGTCGGTCGTGCTGCGGCCCCCGAGCCGGGACGAGCAGAGGGGACCGTCGGCATGAGCATGCTCACTCCTCCGGGAATGCGCGGACGTTACCAGGTCACCGGCAAGTCGTCCCTCCGCCTGCACCGGCCCGATCGCCGCCGCCGACACCTCGTCGCCACCTCCGTGGCCGTGGCGACGCTCTCCCTGATGACGCTCGGCGCCGTGCAACTGGTCGGCCTGTTCGCCGACCCGTCGGACAGCACGGCGGGAACGGCCGACTGCCCGCCGAGCGCCCCGCTCGCCTCCGCCTCGCCCGTCGCCGCGTCCTCCCCGGCCCCCGCCACCGAGGTGGCGACACCGACGCCGGAGGGGATCACCGTCAACGTGTTCAACGCCACCACCCGCGCCGGCCTGGCCGCCGCCACCGCCGAGGTGCTGCGGGAGCGCGGCTTCACCGTCGGGGAGGTGGCCAACGCCCCCGCCGAGCTGGACAAGCGGGTGGGCGAGAGCGCGCGGGTGATCGGCGGCCCGGCCGCGGAGCAGGCCCTGCTGCTGGTCTCCGCCCAGGTCGCCGACTCCACCGTGCGGACGGACGAGCGGCGCGCGGAGGCCACCGTCGTCGACCTGGTGATCGGCGACGCCTTCACCGAGCTGGCCACGCCAGAGGCGGCCCGGGAGACCCTGCTGGAGGCGCTGGCGCCCAGCCCCGCGCCGACCCCCTCGGCCGCCGCGGCGCCCGGCTCGGCGGAGGCCGCCGCCGCGAGCTGCGGCTGACCCACCGGAACCGGCACCGGAACGGGTGGGCGAGCAAACGGTTCGGCTGCCCGCGCCCGGGCGCGCCGGGGCGGATCAGCCCGCGGTGCCGTACAGCCGGTCCCCGGCGTCGCCCAGGCCCGGGATGATGAAGCCGTGCTCGTTGAGCCGCTCGTCGACCGACGCGGTGACCACCCGGACCGGCAGGTCGGCCAGTTCGTTCTCCAGCAGCGCGACGCCCTCCGGCGCGGCCAGCAGGCAGATCACGGTGACGTCGTCCACGCCGCGCTCCACCAGCACCCGGATCGCCGCGACCAGCGTCCCGCCGGTGGCCAGCATCGGGTCCAGCACGTAGACCTGGCGGCCGGAGAGGTCCTCCGGCATCCGGGTGGCGTAGGTGGACACCTCCAGCGTGTCCTCGTCGCGGACCATGCCGAGGAAGCCCACCTCGGCCGTCGGCAGCAGCCGCACCATGCCGTCGAGCATGCCCAGGCCGGCGCGGATGATCGGCACCACCAGCGGACGCGGGTGCGACAGCCGCACGCCCTTGGTCGGCGCCACCGGCGTGGTGATGGACACCTCCTCGGTGCGCACCTCACGCGTGGCCTCGTAGGCCAGCAGCGTGACGAGCTCGTCGGCGAGGCGCCGGAAGGTGGGCGAGTCGGTGCGCTCGTCGCGCAGCGTCGTGAGCTTGTGCGCCACCAACGGGTGGTCGACTACCTGGATCCGCATACCGAGACACTAACCGAGGCGCCCCGCGGCCGGTCCGCAGGCCGCCGCGGGGCGACACCGCCAGGCATCAAAGGCGGCCCCGGGGGAAAGTGTGAGCGTACGACCGGTTCGGGAACGGTCACCCTGTTCCCCCAGGAGCGATCCCATGGCAGACCAGACGGACGGCGACGACCTGCGCGAGCGAGCGGACCACCCGACGGCCTCCCACCCCCACGCGTCCGCCGCCAAGCGGGTGCGCTCCGCCCGCCCCCCGGGCGACCACCCGCCGAGGAGCACCGGCTCGGGCACCCGGGCCGCGGCACGGCGCGCGGAAGGGCCGGCGCACGGGGAAGGGCCGGCACGCGCCCAGGGGACGGCACGCGCCCGGGGAGCGGAGGCGGCGCGGCGTCCGGAGGCGGCGGAGGGGACGCGCGGGGACACCGGGACGGACGAGGACCCGGCCGACACTCCGGCGGCGACCCCCGACGAGGAGCGGCGGCGCCGACGCGCCGTCTTCCTCCGCGAGCTGGCCGAGGCCCGGGAACTGCGCGCCCGGGTGCGCCCGCGCCGCACCCGGGCCATGCGGATGCGGCAGGCGATGCGGATACGGCCGTTCGGTCTGTAGGTCGGACCATCCGAAGAACGGTGTTCAGTTGATCACTGCCGTAGCGGCGTGGAAGTCTCCCCGAACGGTGCGACCATCTGTCACGATGCCGATGGGGCGCGGACTCCTCCGGCCCCGGTCCGGGCCATCTCGCGCGGACCGCGCACTGCGGACACCTGGGAGAGTAACGGTGGCGTACTTCGCCGCACTGCTCGCGCGCACCGAGGACGGGTGGGACGCGACAGAACCCGATCTGGACAGTGTCGAGACCCTCGCCGACCTGGCGGACCTCGCCCGCGAGGCCTCCGTGGACGAGGACACGGTCATCGTCTTCCTGGAGCAGGAGGACAGCTGGTTCGCCCTGGTGCGGGTGGACGGCGAGGAAGATCCGCGGATCTACCTCTCCGACGGCGCGGCGGCCGCCCGCAGCGCCTACGGGGAGATCCTGCTGACCGACGAACTGCTGGGCAGGGAGACGGCCTCCGTGGCCGAACTGCCGGACCTCGACGAGTTGGAGGCCGAGGAGAGCGACACCGACGAGGACATCGACGACGAGGCGGTCGCCTCCTCGCAGCCGCCCGCCGGCCCGCTCGGCGACGCCGGGCTGCTGGACGACCTCGGCATGAGCGAGGAGGACCTGGTGGAGCTCAGCAACGACGGGGCGCTGCCCGGGGACGCCCTCGGCGCCATCGCCGAGGCCCTGGGCTGCGAGGATGTCCTGGAAGCGGTGCGCTGACCGGCGCGCCGGGCCCGCTCACCCGCACCCGGGTCCCCGTTCCCGACCTGACGGCCGGGACGCCGGGCGCGGCGGTGGGCCTCCCCCTCCCGCGGCAGGGCGGGCAGGGCGGTCGGGGGACAGCCCCACGAGGAAGAGCAGGAGCGGTGGGCACGGTGGCGCGGCAGACGACGACGGGCGCCGCCCCGGTGGCACGACGGCCCCGCCCGGCGGGTGATCCGGTCCGGGACCGCTGGGCCGGGGCGATGCGTGAGGCGCTGGCCGAAGCGGAGCTCGCCCCGGCCACCGGCGACGTGCCGGTGGGCTGCCTGGTGCTCGGGCCGGACGGCGCGGTGATCGGCCGCGGCCACAACGCCCGCGAGGCGGACGGCGACCCGACGGCGCACGCCGAGGTGCTGGCGATCCGCGAGGCCGCCGGGGCCGTCGGGGAGTGGCGGCTGACCGGCTGCACCCTGGTGGTCACCCTGGAGCCGTGCACCATGTGCGCGGGGGCGATCGTGCTGTCCCGGCTGGATCGCGTGGTCTACGGCGCGATCGACGAGAAGGCCGGCGCCGTCGGCTCGCTGTGGGACGTGGTCCGCGACCGCCGGCTGAACCACCGGCCGGAGGTGGTGCACGGCGTGCTCGCGGAGGAGTGCGCCGAGCTGCTCACCGACTTCTTCGGCGGGCACCGCCGCACCGCACCGCCGCTGCCGTAGCACCGCGCTCCCGGCGGTCCCCGAGCCTCGCGACGCGCCGTGGGGGCCCACCCCTCCGGCCCGCGCGGGGCGGCGGCGCGGGGCGCGGTCGGGACGCGATTTCGGCGTGGGGCCGCCGATCCGCTACGATTCCCCACGGTAGCGTGTCCGAGCGGCCTAAGGAGCACGCCTCGAAAGCGTGTGAGGGGGCAACTCCTCCGTGGGTTCAAATCCCACCGCTACCGCTGTCAGCAGTACCGGCGAAGGGCCGGCCCCGAAGGGGTCGGCCCTTCGCCGTTTCCCGGCCCCCGCCCCGTCACGACGTCGCCCCGGCCCCGTCGCCCCGCCCCGCCGCGACGGGGCCGGGGGGTGCCGCCGCGGTGGCCGGGCCGGTAGGTTCCCCGGAGACGGCGGCGACGACGAGGCGAGGGGGGCGGACCATGGCCGGTGCCGGGGAGTACCGGGAGCGGTACCGCGAGGAGGAGCGCCGGCCGCGCGCCTGGCAGCTCGCCACCTACCTGCTGGCCGTCGCGGCCCTGGTGGCCGTGGTGCGCTCCCCCGCGGAGGCCGGGGACGGCGTGCGGCTGGCCTTCGAGGCCGTCTCCGCGGCCGTGCGCGCCATGGCGGCGCCCCTCGCCTGACCGCCCGCCCGGCCGGCCGCCGACGGGCCGCCAGGGGCTCTCCGGCGGCCGTGGCGGCGCCGGCGCGGTGGCCATCACCCCTTTCCGCTCCGTGTTGGTCCTTGCACACGCCGTGCTGGTTTTGTGACGCTATGACCGGTTTGAAAAGCGCGCATCGACCACCGCGCCGGGCACCGCGCAGGCACCAGGACGACACGCCCCAGCCGGGCCGCCCGCTTCCGCGCCCGTGACGCGGCCGGCCGCCCGTCCACCGGCGAGCAATCATGAGGGGCTGCCCGAGCATGTCCGACCAGCCACGACCCACATCCGGGGTGCCCCAGCCGCGGCCCTACCGGGCCGACGAGCCCGCCGGCGGGCAGCAGGACCCCGCCGGGACGCCGGCGCCCCCCGCGGAGCCGGCGCCCCCGGCGCCCGCCGGGTCCACCGGCCCCGAGGGCGTGGAGGACGCGGACCGCCGCCGGGTCCGGGAGACCACGGCCGCGCTGTTCCGGCGGCTGGCGCAGTCCCCGCCGCACTCCACCGAGCACCGCGAGGCGCGCACCCGGCTGATCGAGCTGAACCTGCCGCTGGTCCGCTACGCCGCCGCGCGCTTCCGCAACCGGGCCGAGCCGATGGAGGACATCGTCCAGGTCGGCACCATCGGCCTGATCAACGCCATCGACCGGTTCGATCCCGAGCGGGGCGTGCAGTTCCCCACCTTCGCCGTCCCCACCATCATCGGGGAGATCAAGCGATACTTCCGGGACAGCGTCTGGAGCATGCACGTGCCCCGGCGCCTGCAGGAGATGTGGCTCCAGGTCAGCGCCGCCACCGAGGAACTGACCGGCGCGCTCGGCCGTTCTCCCACCATCGCGGAAATAGCCGTGCGACTCGGCATCCCGCGCGAACACGTCGTGGAGTGCCTGGAGGCCGGCCGCGCGCACACCACCGTCTCCCTCGACAGCACCGTCGGCGGCGACGAGGAGGGCGGGCGCACCCTCGCCGACCGGCTCTCCTACGAGGACGCCGAACTCGGCGAGGTGGAACACCGCGACCAGGTGCGCCACCTGCTGGTGCAACTGCCCGAACGGGAGCGCCGCATCATGATGCTGCGGTTCTTCCACAACATGACCCAGTCCCAGATCAGCAACGAGCTCGGCATCTCCCAGATGCACGTCTCCCGGCTGCTCTCCCGCAGCCTCAACCGGCTCCGCCGGGTCACCCTCGCGGAGCTGGAGCGGTGACGATCCGTGTCACTTCCTGGCCCAGGAACGCATACTCGTCACAAAACGTTGCCAACATATGACATTCAGCTTCCGCTTGGTTTGCCGGGGCCCCGCCGCCGGTATGTCAGTGGAGGTACCCGTTCGCAGCCATGAGGGGGTGGCATGTCTGTTCGCCTGGGCAGCCCGGATCTTCTCCCCACCGCCGACCTCGACCAGCCGGCGTCGCCGGACGCCGACTACGTGCCCGACGACGTCCCGGCGCCCGACGCCGCGGCCGCACCGGCGCCGACCAACACCCGCACGCTGTCCCGCTCGCTCTTCCAGCGCCTGGCCGCCCTCGAACCGGGCTGCCCGGAGCACACCTACGTGCGGGACACCCTCATCGAGCTGAACCTGCCGCTGGTCCGCTACGCCGCCGCGCGCTTCCGCAGCCGCAACGAGCCCATGGAGGACATCGTCCAGGTCGGCACCATCGGCCTGATCAAGGCGATCGACCGGTTCGACGCGGAGCGCGGGGTGGAGTTCCCGACCTTCGCCATGCCCACCGTCGTGGGCGAGATCAAGCGGTTCTTCCGGGACACCAGCTGGTCCGTGCGGGTGCCGCGGCGCCTGCAGGAGCTGCGCCTGTCGCTCACCCGCGCCGGCGACGAACTCTCCCAGCGGCTCGACCGCTCCCCCACCGTGGCCGAGCTGGCCACCTACCTCGGCGTCAGCCAGGAGGACGTCGTGGAGGGCCTGGCGGTGGGCAACGCCTACAGCGCCTCCTCGCTGGACTCCCCGCCCACCGAGGAGGAGGGCGAGAGCTCGCTGGCCGACCGCCTCGGGTACGAGGACGCCTCGCTGGAGGGCATCGAGTACCGCGAGTCCCTGCGGCCCCTGCTGGCCCAGCTCCCGGCCCGGGAGCAACGCATCATCACCCTGCGCTTCTTCGCCAACATGACGCAGTCCCAGATCGGCGAGGAGCTGGGCATCTCGCAGATGCACGTCTCCCGCCTGCTCACCCGCACCCTCGCCCAGCTCCGCAAGGGCCTGGTGCTGGAGGGCTGAGTCGGCCCGCCGTCCCGCCACGCGGGCGCGACCCGACCGACCGTCCGGGCGGCGGCGGCCGGGTCGCGCGCTGTGTGCTCGCGGTGAGCTCGGGCGCTCGCGGGGGCGGGGCGTGGGTGCGTCGGCGCCGGCTCAGAAGGCGAGGAACGCCACGGCGGCGACGACCACCACCACGGCGATCACCACGCCGACGATCAGCCCGGTGTTGGACGAGGAGGTGGACGCCTGCCGGGTCTGGGGCTCCACCGGATTGTCGACGAAGGCCCGGAACATCTGGGTGCTGGCGGCAGGATCGGTGTTGTTGTCAGCCATGGGCACGGACCTTATCCGAACCGGGCACGCCCGGCAGCGCACACCGCCCGGTACCGCCGCGCCCCGCGCGGAATCGGCACGGAACGCACACGGAATCCGCCGCCCCGACCCGCGCCGAGGAGCCGGCTCGGGACCGCCGCGACACGGTCCGGGAGCGGAATGGGCGCCGCGACCGATGCGTTGTGCGTCACATGGTCACCATTGGCACCTCAGATCTCAACGTCCACCCGCTCGCCCTCGGCGGCAACGTCTTCGGCTGGACCGCCGACCAGGAGCTCTCCTTCGCCGTGCTGGACGCCTACACCGCGCGCGGCGGCAACTTCGTCGACACCGCCGACGTCTACTCGGCCTGGGCCGAAGGCAACTCGGGCGGCGAGTCGGAGACGATCCTCGGCGAGTGGATGGCCCGGCGCGGCAACCGCGACGCCGTCGTGCTGGCCACCAAGGCCGGCGCCCACCCGGAGTTCAAGGGCCTCGGCGCGGCCACCCTGAAGGCCGCCGTGGAGGCCTCGCTGCGCCGGCTGCGCACCGACCGCATCGACCTGCTCTACACCCACTACCAGGACCCCGACACCCCCGTCGAGGAGACCATCGGCGCCCTCGACGAGCTGGTGCGCGCCGGCAAGGTCCGCCACATCGCCGCCTCCAACCACTCCCCGGAACGGCTCGCGGCCTCCCTGGCCGTCTCCGACGAGGGCGGGCTGGCCCGCTACGTGGCCTACCAGGGCCACTACAACCTCGTGGAGCGCGAGGAGTACGAGGACGGCGGGATGCGGGAGCTGATCAGCCGGGAGGGCCTCGGCTTCCTGCCCTACTACGCGCTCGCCTCCGGCTTCCTGACCGGCAAGTACCGGCCGGGCGCCGAGGCGGCCGGCGCCCGGGCCGGCCGCGCCACGGAGTACCTGCGCGGTGAGCGCGGCCCGCGGGTGCTGGCGGCGCTGGACGAGGTCGCGGCCGCCCGCGGGGTGTCGGTGACCGCGGTGTCGCTGGCCTGGCTGGTGGCCAAGCCCACCGTGACCGCCCCGATCGCCAGCGCCCGCAAGCCCGAGCAGCTCGACGACCTGCTGACCGGGGTGGAGCTGGAGCTGTCGGCGGAGGAGGTCCGGCGGCTGGACGAGGCCTCCGCCTGAGCCCGGGCCGGCCGGCCCGGGCACCCGCGGGGCCCGGCGGCACCCGGACGGCACGACGCAGAGGGCCCCGACCGTGTGGTCGGGGCCCTCTGCGACTGGTGTGCGCTCGGCAGGACTCGAACCTGCAACCTCTTGATCCGTAGTCAAGTGCTCTATCCGTTGAGCTACGAGCGCTTTTCCGGGCCGTTCCGCCCGTCGTTCGCGAGGACAACATTACATGACCGCGGGGTGGAAGCCGAAATCGATTGGCCGGGCCACGGCCGCCGGGCCCGCCACGCCCCGTGCCGGAGCCCCGCCACGAGCCCCGCAACGAGCCCTCGGCACGCCCGGCCCACACCGCCCGACCGCCCGCCCACCCGACCGCCCACACCGACGCCGACCGCCGCGGCCCCGGCGCCCCCACCCGCTGTTCGCCCACAGCGAACACACCGAACAGCCGTCCGCACGCGCCGCCGGACCCCACCCGTGCACCGGCCCGGAAACGCCGACAGCCCCGGCCGACGGATGAACCGTCGTCCGGGGCTGCCCGAACAAGCGCGGAGGCTCCGGGATTTGAACCCGGGAGGGGGTTGTAGCCCCCAACCGCATTAGCAGTGCGGCGCCATAGACCAGACTAGGCGAAGCCTCCAGTGACGCACTCCCCTGAGCCCATTGTGGACGGGAAGTCCGCGCATGGATGATTGCACAGCCGAGGCGGCTGCTCCAACCTGTGGCCAGGTTACTAGGCGCGTCCTCGGCACTGCAAAGAGAATGGGATAGTGCCTAGGGGTGTCCACCACCGTTCCGCACCCCGGGCGCGCACCCGGGACGCGGGGCCAGGGGCACCGGCACGAAGCAGGCAGGACCAAGCAGGGAGGACCGCTCGCCGTGAGCAGCCCGCCGGACCGAGGCGCTGCTCGCCTCGCCGCGATACTGGACGCCCTGCCGGACGCACTGCTGCTGGTGAACCGGAACGGGACGATCGTCAGCGCGAACGCGACAGCCCTGGAGATGCTGCAGAGCCCGGGGACCGGGCTCGTCGGCCGCGGCCTGCTCGACCTCCTCCCGTCCTTCGACCCCGGCCGGCTGCCCGGCTCGCTGCGCCCGGAAGGGTCCCCCACCCCGCGCTACGGGCCGGAGCGGATGACGGCGCGGCGCACCGACGGCACCCCGCGCACCGTCGAGATCTCCACCTGCCCGGTGCCCCCGCACCCGGACCCGAACGCCGGCGGCGACCCGTTCTCCTCCTCGCGCGGCTACCCCTACCCGGCGTCGCCCTCCGGCTACGGCTCCGCCGGCTACCTCGGCGGCTCCGGCTTCGGCGCCTCCGCCGGCTTCTCCCCCGGCGGGGGATTCGCCACCGCCGGCTACGGCGACGGCGAACTGCTGCTGATCACCGCCCGCGACGTGACCGGCGAGGCAGACCTCGAAGCCGAGCTGCAGCGCATGCAGCGGCAGACCGAGCTGATCCTGCGGGCCGCCGCCGAGGGCGTCGTCGGGATCGACACCGAGGGCAAGGTGGTGCTGGTCAACCCGGCCGCCGCCCGCATCCTGCGCTACCGGGCGAGCGACATGGGCGGCAAGGAGCTGCACCCGCTGGTGCAGCACTCGCGCGCGGACCGCACCCCGATGCCGGAGGAGGAGTCCCTGCTGCTGGACACCCTCCGCACCGGCGTCCGGCACCGCCGCCGCGGGGACGTGCTGTGGCGCCGGGACGGCCGCCCGGTGGTGGTGGACGTCACGACCGTGCCGGTCCAGGAGAACGGCCGGCTGGCCGGCGCCCTGATGACCTTCACCGACTCCACCGCGCTGCGCGCGCTGGCCCGCCGCAACGAACAGCTCGCGGCGGCCCTGGAGACCGAGGTGCTGCCCCCGCTGGCCCGCATCCAGGCCGGGCTGGACAAGCTGGGCGGCGACCCGGCGGGCTCGCTGTGGCCGGAGGCCAACCGGGCGCTGGTGGAGCTGTCCGCCGAGTGCGCGCGGCTGACCAGGGCCACCGAGACGGTGCTGGACCACCACCGCTTCGAGTCCGGCCGGATCCCGCTGCGCTACGCGGAGACCGACGCCGCCACGCTGCTCGGCCGCGCCGTGGAGGCGGCCCAGGCACTGCTCGGCCCGGGCCGGGCGGAGACCGCCGTGGAGGCCGAGGACGTCACCCTGTCGGTCGACGTGCCGCGGGTCACCCAGGCCCTGGCCCACCTGGTGACGGACGCCGCGCTCTCGGTGGACACCGGCGCCGGCGTGGTGCTCACCGCGCGGCGCGAGGAGTCGCTGCTGCGCATCGAGGTGCACGGGCCCGGCTCGGCCGCCAGCCCGCTGTACCTGCCGATGGCCCAGGCCGTCGTGGAGGCGCACGGCGGCACCCTGCAGACGGTCAGCGAGGCCGGACGCGAGACGCGGCACGTCGTCGAACTGCCGCTGCGGCCGGAGCCGGCGGCGCCGGCGGAGACCCGCGGCGAGGGCACCGACGGCCGGCCCCGGGAGTCGGAGACGGTCCTGGTCCCGGTGGGCGGGGTGGGCGCCGACGGGGCGGCCGCCCCGGACGCCGGCCGCCCGGACGGACCCGCCGGCCCGGCCGGTGCCGCCGGTGCCGGTGCGCCGGGCGGGGCCGCGCTGCCGGTCCCGGCACCCAGGCGGATGGCGCACGCCCTGCCGGCGGGCGGCCGGGCACCCGGCGCCACGCCCGGGCAGGGCGGCACCGGCGCCCCCCAGAGCCCGCACGGCCCCCAGGCACCCCACGGCCCCCAGCCGCCGCAGGCGGCACCGCACGCGCCCCAGCCACCCGCCCCCCAGGCGCCGGGCACGGCCGGCGGGCCCGGCCGTGCCACCGCGCAGGCCACGGGCCGCGACGGCTCCCACGCTTTCGCGCTGCCGGCCGGACCGACCGGCCCGGCCGCCGCGGCCGGCCAGGGCGGGGCGTCGGGCGCCCCCTCCCCGGCCGCCGAACTGCTGCCCGCGACCGCCGGCGGCCAGCCGGCCGGCCAGGGTGGTGGGCACGGCTTCGCGGCCCTGGAGCCGGCCTCCGCCCCCATGGCCGGGCGGCCCGGCATGCCGGTCGCGGCGGGCGCGCCGGGCGTTCCCGGCTCGCCGGCGGCTCCCGGCGGCGTGGCCCGGCAACTGCGCCCGAGCGGTCGCCGTGCCCGGGGCCGCGCGCTGCCCGCCGGCAGCGGCGCGTCCTCGCCGGAGCGCCCCGGCGAGGAGCAGTCGCCGTTCGCCCTGCCCGCCGGCCCGCACGCGCTGCCCCCTGCCCCCACCCCGCCCGCCGCCGCGCCGGCGGCCCCGTCCGGCGCGTCTCCCGTCGGCGTTCCGGTCGGCGTCCCCGGCGCGGTGGGCGATCCCTGGACGGACACCAGCGGGGGCGTCCCGGCGCTCCCCGGCCACCCGCCCACCCCGCCCGGCAGGCCGCACACCCCGCACCCGGCCGGTGCCCCCGCGCCGGCGGCCGGGCACCCGCCGGAGCCGGCGGACACCCCGCTGGCCGACGCCTGGGACAGCCCGGTCGGCCCGACGGAGCTGGAGCCGCACGGCGCCGGCCAGCTCGGCCCGGTGCCCGCACCCGGCGCGGTGGGCGGCGCCGTGCCGGCGGACGGTCCGGTCGGCGCGCTGCGCGCCGGCGGCGGACGGCGCCGCCGGCTGGCGGCCCCGCAGCAGGGCCCGGCCGGCCAGCCGGGCCCGGACGGCGCGCCCGCCGCCGACGGCCTGACCGCGCTCCCCCCGGCCGCGCCCGGGGCCATCCCCGCCGGCGGGCAGGCCGCGGGCGAGCAGGCGCGGGTCCCCGGGCAGTACGTCCCCGCGGAGGCGGCCGGCGCGATGGCCGGCGCCCGCCCGCGCGGGCGCGGCCGCGCGCTCGGCACCGGCCCACAGGCGCCGGTGGGCGCCCTCGCCCCCGGCGCCGCGCCCGACCCGGCGGCGGCCCCGGCGCCCGGCTTCGATCCGGGCTACCAGCCCGGCCACCCCGGCCTGGCCCAGCCCCAGCTCGGGCAACCCCCGCTCGGACAACCCCAGCTCGGGCAGCCGCAGCCCGGCGTCCCGCCGCATCCGGCACACCCGCCGCAGGCGCCCGCGCAGCCGCCCGGCGTCCACGAGGCCGAGGGCTCCGACGGCGGCATGGACACCGGCGACCACCCGACGATGATCGCGCCGTCCCTGGACGGCGGTCCGCGCCGGCTGCTGGTCTGGCCGGAGCCGGAGGAGACGACCCGTCGGGACGTGATGGAGCGCGGCTTCGAGCCGGTGGCGGTCAGCTCCCCGCAGGAGGTGGCCGCGCACGCGCCGGCCCGGCCGGCCGCGCTCTTCGTCGACCCGCTCACCGGGCCGATCACCCGGACGGCGCTGGAGTCGCTGCGCACGGCCGCCGTCGCCGAGCGGGTGCCGGTGCTGGTGACGGCCGGGCTCGGACACGCCACCCGGGAGGCCGCCTACGGCGCCGATCCGGCCGTGCTGCTGCGCGCGCTGGCCGCCCGGGAGGCCGGCGGCCACCCGACCCGGGTGCTGCTCATAGAGTCCGACCCGGACATCGCGGGGGCCTTCGCCCAGGCGCTGGAGCGCCGGGGGATGCACGTGGTGCACTGCGCCTCGGAGAGCGAGGCGGTGGCGAAGGCGTCGACGGTGCGGCCGCACCTGGTGGTGGTCGACCTGATGCTGGTGCGGCGCCGGCGGATGGGCATCATCGACTGGCTGCGCGGCAACGACCAGCTGCACTCCACTCCGCTGGTCGTCTACACCTCGGTGGGCATGGCCGGGTCGGACCTGGACCGGCTGCGGGCCGGCGAGACGATGCTGTTCCTCGCGGAGCGCTCCACCGACGCGGAGGTGCAGCAGCGCATCGTGGACCTGCTGTGCAAGATCGGCGCCCCGTACCCGGGGTGGTGACCGCGCCCCCGCGGCGCCGCGCACCCGGCGGCGCCGCGCGGTGGTCAGCCGGCGGGCGGCGGGGTCGGCAGGCCGTCGACCGGCTGCGGCTGCCCGGCCGCGACCTGGCACTGCTCCATGGACTCGTTGAACCGGGCGAGCAGTCGGGCGAACTCGCGGCGGTCCTGCTCCGGCCAGTCCCGCAGCATGTCGCCCAGGAAGCGGTGGCGGGCCCGCCGCCAGGTGCGCAGCGCCTCGCGGCCGCGCTCGGTGAGGGCGAGCAGGTAGGCGCGGCGGTCCTCGTGGTCCACGGTGCGCTCGATCAGCCCGTCCGCCTCCAGGTGGTGCACCTGGCGGCTGATCGTGGACTTGTCCAGCGCGAAGTACTCGGCGAGGTCGCTCATCCGCATGGGGCCGTGCGCGCCGAGGTGGGCCACCAGCGGGTACCGGGAGCGGTCGGACTCGTTGTCGGTCGCCTTGGGCACCGACCGCAGGGCCCGCTTGACCAGGTAGCTCAGCTCCCGTTCCACGCCCACCACCGTCTCGTCGACGGGCGCTTCGTCGGCGGGCGCAACGACCGCCTCGTCGACGGCGTCGGCGAGCGGCTCCGCGTCACCGGTCGAGGACGGCGACGGCTCGGCCAGGTCGCGGGCGGGAGCGTCCGGGGCGGCTCCATCCACGGTCGCGGCCACGGACACCTCCGAGGGTAGTTGGTTCACACAACTATTCTAGGCACCTCCCCCGACGGCGCGGAAGTGCCCCCGGGGCCGGACGGGCGCGGGGCGGCGTCCCCCACCGGACACCGCCCCGCGCCACCGCCCCGGCCGATCAGAAGCGCAGGAAGATCGGGCCGAAGTTGAGCGCCGTGATGCCGCTGGTCTCGTTGAGGTTCACCGTGGTGGCGTAGTTGGCGGCGCCGTCCCCCGTGGCGACCTGCGGGGTGACGGTGTAGTTGCTGCCGTTGACGTCGCCCTTGTGGTTCCCGGAGTCGCTCGTGGTGACGGCGGTGCTGTTCGCGCCGTCGTCGGCGATGGAACCGTTGTCCGCGTGGGCGGCTCCGGCACCGGCGAGCGAGAGGCCCAGCGCCAGCGGGACCGCGACCAGGGCGGTGGACAGACGGGCGACACGGACAGGAGCCATGATGAGGTCCTCCCTCATTGGTGGTGTTGCTGGCGGTCGCGGCTTCCACGACGCGGGGCCGGCCGTTGCCCCGCGACCCGTCCGGGGTGCTGCCCCGGCGCCGCACCGACAGATTCCCCCGGGGCTTTCTCGGCCACTCGGGTGATCGCCGCCGTTCGCCCGCACGGGGGACGACGAGAACGGTGGCCGATAACGATCGGGCGCGCGCGGCGTTACGGTTCGCACCCCCGGGCACCCCGTTCCTCCCCCGAACGGCCGCCTTCCGCGCCCCTCCCACCCCTCCTCCCGGCGCGCACCCCGCGCGCGTCTCACCAGGGGGGCGCGAACCCCCCACCGCACGCCCCCCACCGCACGCCCCCACACCACCCCGTCCCCGCGCCCCGCACCCGCACACACGAAGGGCCCCGGCACCAGCCGGGGCCCTTCCGCACGACACACCACGCGCTCACGCGCGCCCAGCGGAGAGCGTGGGATTCGAACCCACGGTGACGCGTGACGCCACGACGGTTTTCAAGACCGTTCCCTTAGGCCGCTCGGGCAGCTCTCCAGGTGCGCGGGAAAGCCTAGCGGGTCGTGCGGCGGCGCGGGGGGCCGCGGCGGGGAGCGACGGCGCCGGTACGGTGCCGCCGGTGGCCGGTGGCACGGCGGGACGGAGGAGGACGTCCCGGCCGCGCGGCACCCGCCGCCGCTCCCCGCCGGTATGGATGCGCCTAGCTGTCGGCGTCGGCGTTGCGGGAGCCGAGGGTGACGGTGGTGGTGTGGGTCTCGCCGTCGCGGATGTAGGTGACCTCCACCTGGTCGCCGGGCTTGTGGCTCCAGATCTCGCTGACCAGCGTCGGGCCGCTGTCGATGGCGCTGTCGTCCATGCGGGTGATCACGTCGCCCGGCTCCAGGCCGGCCTCGTCCGCCGGGCCGCCGGGGGTGACCGGCTCCTGGCCCTGGACCTCCTGCGGCATGATCTGGGCGCCGACGCCGCTGTACTGCTGGTTGTAGAGGACGCCGAGGTTGGCGTACTCGGCGGTGCCGTCCTCGATCAGCTGGTCGGCGACCCACTTGGCCTGGTTGATCGGGATGGCGAAGCCGAGGCCGATGCTGCCGGCCTCCTCCTGGCCGAACGGGCTGCCGCCGCCGGTGGAGCGGATGGCGGAGTTGACGCCGATCACCCGGCCGCTGGCGTCGAGCAGCGGGCCGCCGGAGTTGCCGGGGTTGATGGAGGCGTCGGTCTGCAGTGCGTTCATGTAGGAGGCCTGGCTGCCGTCGCTGCTGCCGGAGGCCACCGGGCGGTCCTTGGCGCTGACGATGCCGGAGGTCACCGTGCCGCTCAGGCCGAACGGGGCGCCGATGGCGATGGCGGTGTCGCCGACCACCACCTCGTCGGAGTTGCCGAGCTGGAGCGGCTGGAGGTCGACGCCCTCCGGGTCGTCCAGCCGGATCACCGCCACGTCGTAGCCGGGGGCGCGGCCGACGATGGACGCCGGGTGGCTGGAGCCGTCGGAGAACACCACGTTCAGCTCGCCGCCGTCGGCGGCCGGGGCCACCACGTGGTTGTTGGTGAGGATGTTGCCGGCGGTGTCGTAGACGAAGCCCGTGCCGGTGCCGGCCTCGTTGCCGCCGGTGGCGCTGATGGTGACCGTGCCGGGCAGGGCCGCCTGGGCGATGCCGGCGATGGAGTCAGGGGCGCGGTTGACCGCCTCCGGGTCCAGCGGGGCGCTCAGCGAGGTGCCGGTGCTGCCGGAGTCGCGCTCTCCGACGAAGGCGCCCACGCCGCCGCCGATGGCCGCCGCGAGGATCGCGGTGGCCGCCACCAGGCCGACCACCCCGCGCCGACGGCCGCGGTCACCGGCGGCCGGGCCGCCCGGGCCGGGCGGGAAACCGGGGTGGCCGACGCCCGGCGGCTGGGCGGGCGGGCCGCCGTAGGGGTACTGCGGGGGCTGCTGCGGGTATCCCGGCTGGCCGTGGCCCGGCTGGCCGGGCTGCCCCGGGTGGTAGGCGGAGGCACCCTGGCCCCCGGGCGCGGCCGCGTGGGCGTGGCCCAGGGTGGGGAACGCCTGCGTGGTGGCCGTTCCGGCCGGCGCCGGCTGCGGGGCGTGGCCGTGGTGGGCGGGGGCCGGGGACTGCGGCGCGTGCACGCCGGTGGCCCCCGCCGGCCCGGCGGCGGCCTCCGGCCCCTGGCTCTGGCCGGCGCCGGTGCCCGGGCCGGCGCCCGGGTTCTGGCCGGCACTGGCGTGCTGGCCGGCGTGCTGGCCGGCGCTCGCGTGCTGGCTCGGACTCGCGTTCTGGCTCGGGGCGTGGGCGGTGGCGGTCTCCTGCGCGGCGGGCGACTTGGCCGGCCCCGCTCCCAGGGCGTGCTCCTCGTGCGACGTCACGGTCGTCCTCCTCCGACTGGTCCGCGCGGGGTTACCGGTCCCGCGTGGCGCTGAACCAAGACTGCCCCGTGCGACGTCTGCCCGCAGTAAGAGCGCGCGATGTCCGCTGGTCAGCAGCCTTACGGCGCGAATACACGCGCATGCCAGCGGCCTGGAGTCGGCAGGCGTCCCTCGATTCTATGTGACAGATTTCACATGCGCTCATGGAGCACGAGGGCGCTCGGGGGTACACCGCAGCTCACGGTGCACGGAGGTTTCCGCCATTGCGCGGCCGCGAGCACCCGTTCGGATGCCGATCCGAGGGCTCTCGCGGTAGATCGCCCGGATGATGGGGAATGGGCACCGCGACGACTTCGGGGGAGGTGACGCAGATGACCACCCGGACGAGCCCCGGCGACCTGACCGGACAGGACGCCCTTCCGTTCCGCCCCCGGGTGATCGCACACCGCGGTTCCTCGGGGGACCATCCCGAGCACACCATCGAGGCATACCGCCAGGCCATCGCCGACGGCGCCGACGGCCTGGAGTGCGACGTCCGGCTCACCGCGGACGGTCACCTGGTCTGCCTGCACGACCGGACGGTCGCCCGCACCTCGGACGGCCACGGCGCCGTCTCCACCCTCACCCTGGCACAGCTGCGCGCCCTGGACTTCGGTTCCTGGAAGACGGGACGCCCCGCCGCCGTGCTGGAGCTGCGGGAACTGCTGGAGCTCGTCAGGGACGCCGGACGGCCGCTGGAGCTGTTCGTGGAGACCAAGCACCCCAACCGCCACGGCGGCCTGGTCGAACGGCGCCTGGTGGAGCTGCTGCGCCACCACGGACTGCCCGCGCCGGGCCGGCCGCGCTCGGTCCGGGTGATGAGCTTCTCCCGACTGGCCCTGGTCCGGCTGCGGCGGATGGCCCCGGGGCTGCCGCTGGCCTTCCTGGGCAACGGCGTACCGCTTCCGCACGGGGGCCGGCTTCCCGCCGGCGCGCAGGCGGCGGCGCCGTCCATCACCGCCGTACGGGAACGCCCGGGGTCCGTGCGGCGGCTGCACGACGCGGGAAAAGAATTCTACGTATGGACAGTTGACGAGATCTCAGACATTGAGCTGTGCATTCGGCTGGGGGTGGACGCGGTCATCACCAATCGTCCCCGGCTGGTGCGCGAGATGCTCGACGGCTGACACCCGTCACGGCTGAACACGCGAACAGGAATGGGGACACGGTGACGCAGGCCCACGGGGGAACGGCCGCACGGCGGACCGTCCGGGCATATCGCAATCCGCCATCCACACGAACACCGATCCGGCCCACGGCACCCATCCGGTGCGGCTCCCGGTCGAACTCCAATCCGCGCGGTGGCGGATCCGCTCCGCGCCGTTTCCATTCGGTCGAACCGGGGCATTCATCCCGTGGCGTTGGGCGAGGGAGGTACGGGGGTGGCGGTGGTGACGGCGCGTGACGTGCCCACTTCCTCGACCTTGTTGTTGCCGCACGGTCCGTCCAGCGTGAGCATCGCGCGGCGCCGGCTCTGCGGCGAACTCGACGAGCGACAGGTGCCCGAACCGGTGGTGGACGACGCCGCCCTGATCATCTCGGAACTGCTCAGCAACGCGTTCCGGCACGGCCGCCCGCTCGACCCGCGCCTGGTGGACGACGCCGAGGACCTCCGGCCGCCCACCACCACGCCCCGCACGCCGGTGGCGGTGACCGTGCCGCTGGGCTCGGCGCCGCTCGGGCCCGCCGGCCCGGTGGGGCAGCTGGGACAGGTGGGGGCGGTGCCCGTCGGCTCGCTGCCGCTGGCCCGCCACACCCAGGAGACCGCCGAGGCCCCCGCCACGGCCAACGGAACCGGAACCGCCACCGCCCCGGCGCCGGACGGCGGCGGGGTGATCCGGGCGCACTGGCGGATCACCGTGGACGGCCTGCTGCGGCTGGAGGTCACCGACGGCGGCGGCCCGACCCGCCCCCGCGCGGCCATGCCGTCCTTGACGGCGCACGGCGGGCGCGGCCTCGGCATCGTCGCCACCCTCGCCCTGGACTGGGGGTTCGAGGACGGCGCGCAGGGCGAGGTGACGGTCTGGGCGGTGCTGCCGGTCCGCGCGCGGCACGCCCGCCGCCCCGGGCTGCCGGTCCAGCGCAAGGCGGATCCGCAGTCCGAGGCGGAGGATCCGGCCCCCCGCACGCCCGCCCGGGAACGGGAGCTCGGCCGCCCGGGACACGGCCGGCTCGGTCCGACCCCGCGCGGCCACGGAGCGGGAGCGGGGCCGGGAGCTGCGGCGGCACACCCGTCCGGCCCCGGTTCCGGGCACGGACGGGGGCCCGCGGGCGGCCGTGGGACCGGCCCGTCGGAGGACGTTCTCGGGCCCGAGGAGGAGGCCGCGCTGCTGGAGCGGTTCGCCGACGAGTTCCCTGACCCACCGTGACACCGCGCCCCGGCCGGGAGTCGTTACGCTTCCGCGCAGATCGGACAGATACGAACTGCATCGGGAGTAACCCCGCATGGCGAAGAAGGCCGCCAAGAAGGCGCCCCGCACCAGCCGTCCCGCCACACCGGCCGACGGGGCGGTGCCCGTCGTCGGAGCCCGCGAGCCCTGCCCGTGCGGCTCGGGCCGCCGCTACAAGGCATGCCACGGCAAGGAGGCAGCGCACGCCGTCCAGCGACTCGTCCGGCGTCCATTCGAGGGAATGGCGGGCGAGTGCGACTGGGTCGCCATGCGGGAGCTGGTGCCGGCGGCCACCGCGCCGCTGACCCTGCGCCCCGAGGTCGCCGCCGAGTACGGCGCCGAGGACACCCCCATCACCCTGGCCACCGTGCTGCCGCTGGCCTGGCCGGGGATGAAGCGGGCGGACGGCAAGGTGCTCATCGGCCTGCAGACCCAGGGGTCCAGCGGCGACGTCGCCCGCGACCTCGGCCACGCGCTGGCGCGGGCGCTGCGCAACGAGCCGGGCGAGCCGGTCCCGCAGTCCGTGCCGGCGCCGGACGGCCCGCGCCTGCCCGACCTGCTGGACACCTCCGTGCCGCTGGACGTCACCGTGCACGAGGGCTTCGAGTTCTGGCTGGAGGGCATGGAGAACCCGCAGGGCGAGGTGGCGGCCTCGCTGGAGCGGGCCAACGCCGCCGCCGTGCCGACGGTCCGGCTCACCGGCGTGGAGGCCGCCTACTGGTGCCGCGCCGGCGACCGCAACCACCTGCGCTGGGTGATGCCGCACGAGGAGGAGGCCCTGCTCGAGGCGCTGGCCCGGCTGCACGCCGCCGGCGCGTCCGGCCTCGGCGAGGGGACCCGCTTCGTGGGCTCCTTCCGGGCGCACGGGCTGCTGGTGCCGGTGTGGGACCTGCCGGTGCCGATGGGCGCGGAGGACGTGGAGAAGCCGGCCGCCGAGTTCGCCGGCCGGCTGGCCGAGGCGCTCGCCGAGACCGGGCCGCTGAGCCCGGCGGAGCGGCGGGCCCGCGACGGCCTGCTGAACCGGCAGCTGACCATCAGCTGAGCCAGCCCGCTGGAACCGTCCGTCGCGCCGCTCCGACGCCGCGCGACGGACGGCTCCGGCCGCACGGCGGCGGCGGACCGGCGGGGGTTTCCGGCGCTCCGTTCGCCGTCCCGGGTGCGCCACCGCGACCGCCTTGTTAGCGTGGTGGTCGACCCGATCGCTGGTGCATCCCCCGTCGCCGGCGGTCGGGTCCCGTCGTCCCCCGGCGCCGTGCACCGGGCGGCGGCCAGAGGATCCCCCGCCGTCCGGCGCCACCGTGCCATCCGGGCGTCACGGCCCCCGTCACCCGGGCATCCGGCTGTCCGCCGGAATCCGCCGGGTCTCCTCGATCAGCACGTCCGCCAGGTCGCGGATCACCGGCAGCCACGGCGGCCCGTAGGACAGCGGCACCAGCGACGAGCGCCCCGCCGCGGAGTGACCGGCCGGCACCGGCGGACGGACCCACCGGGCGCCCCGGCCCGGGAGCGGCTGGCGCGGCACGTCCACCGAGCGCGCCTGGCGGGACAGCCGCGTCGACCGCCCCGCCGATGGCTCCGTCAGGCCGTGCAGCACCGGAAGCTCCAGGTAACCGCCCCTGGCGTGGTAGCGCAGCGTGGTCGGCACCCACTCCTGCTCGTCGAGGATCTCCCCGAGGTCGTCGAAGGTGTAGGGGGCGACCAGGAACAGGTGGCGGCCGTGCGCCGCGATCACCGGACCGGTGCGCACCCCCGCCCGGTCGAACCGCACCAGGGCCCGCGCGCCGGCGAGCGCGGGCAGCGCCACGGCGGAGACCCGGTCCCCGGTGGGCACCACCACCGGCGCGTCCGGCCGGCGGCTCCACCACCAGCGCACCATCCGGCCGTCCCGCGTCGCCGCGGCCAGCTGCGGGTCGAGCGCGTGGGCTCCCGGCACCGCGCAGTCCGGTCGGCCGCAGCGGCACAGCGGCCCGGCGGCGCGCCGGGCCCGCGCCGACTCCCGTCGGTGGCCGCCGAGCAGGGCGCCCAGGCCCCGGAATTCCCGGGAGCCGCGTGCGTCGCGGGTGTCACGCGCGTCGCGGGAGCCGCCCAGGGCGGACGAACCGAAGGCGCCGCGGGAGAGGCGACCGCCCCCGCGGTGTATTCCGGCCCCGGGTACCACCGCCCAGCGCCAACTGAGGGCGCAGGTCAGCGCCGTCTCGCGCTGCGGGGAGGCGAGTCCGAGTCGCCCTGAGAGGATCTCGCGCATGTGCGCTCGTTCCCTTCCGTGACCGTATAGGAGCTTTCCGTGACACCTTCGAAAGCGCACCATGCCACACCGAGGGAGCGAAACCTGGCGAGGGGTGGCGTTGGGTGGCGATTACGCATCGGGAGTGCTGTCATGCCGCCCCGACCGCGGCAGCACAGGGACGGTGGGTGCCGCGGCGGTGCGTCGGTCAACCGGTCCTACGGCAACGCAGACGCATCACTACGGGTATAGGTTCCACCGGCCGGGGAGTCGAAACGGCGCGCCGAGGGCACCGAAACGTACGATCGCTCACATGGAGCAGCACGAGACGTCCTCGCGGCACGCGCCGTCCGAGCCCGCGCACGAGTCCCGCCACCCCGAGGGGGAGCGGCCCCAGGAGGGGGAGCGTTCGGGGGAGGGGGAGCGTTCGCAGGCCAGGCGGGAGGACGCCGCCGGCGGCGCGCCCGCGGACGTCGCCGTGGTGATCCCCGCCTACCGGGAGGAGGCGCGGATCGCCCAGACGGTGGCCGCCGCCGCCACCCTGGACGGCGTCGACCTGGTGGTCGTGGTGGACGACGGCTCCGACGACGCCACCGCGGAGAAGGCGCGCGCGGCCGGTGCCGTCGTGGTGCGGCACTCGCGCAACCGGGGCAAGGCCGCCGCCATGGAGACCGGCGCGGCGGCCGTGGCGGCCGTGGAGGACGTGCAGGCCGCACGGGCGCGCCAGGCCCGGGGCGGCCAGACGGAGCCCGGGGGCGGGGCCGCTGGGTTCGGGCCCGCCGGGGCCACCGGGGCCGAGGCCCCCGGGGCGGTTCGGGCACCGCGCCACCTGCTGTTCCTCGACGCCGACCTGCGGGACACCGCCGCGAACGCCGGACCGCTGGCCGCCCCGGTGCGCGCCGGCGAGGCCGACATGACCATCGCCGTGCTGCCGCCGCAGAAGCGCGCCGGCGGCGGCCACGGCTTCGTGGTCCGGCTCTCCCGCGAGGGCATCCGCCGCACCACCGGCTTCCAGGCCACCCAGCCGCTGTCCGGACAACGCTGCCTGACCCGCGCCGCCTTCGAGGCGGCGCTGCCGCTCGCCCACGGCTTCGGCGTGGAGACCGGCCTGACCGTCGACCTGCTCGCCGCCGGCTACCGGGTGCGGGAGGTCGAGGTGGAGTTCCACCACCGGGTCACCGGCACGGACCTGCGCTCCCAGGTGCACCGGGGGCGGCAGTTCGCCCACGTCGCGCTGGCCCTGGGCGCCCGTGAGCTGCCCGTCGCGCTCGCCGAGGCCCGCCGCCGCGCGGCCCTCGGGGCACGTCGGCTGGCCGACCGGGCGACGGCCGGCCGTCCCCGGGGCGGGCGTTGACCGCCGACCCCGCACACGCCTCCCCCTCGCGCTCCACGCCCCCCGCACGCCCCCGACCCGCCCCGGAGCGCGCCGGCCGGACCGCCCTGACCTGCCTTGCGGTCGGGATCGCGCTGGTGCTCCTCACCGGCGTGCTCGGCGAGTCCGCGGCGCAGCCCCCGTTGAGCGGCGGACCCTCCTGGCTGCCGCCCTACCGGCTCTCCCCCGCCGATCCCGACGGTGCGGGAACCGGCTGGTTGGTCTGGGCGCTGCTCACCGCGGCCGTGCTGACCGGCGGGGTCGGGCTCTGGGTGGGTCTGACGGCGCTGCGCCGCGGCTGGACGCCGTCCGTGCGGCGACTGCGCGCCGCCGGCGCCGCCGCCGTGCTCGCCATGGTGCTGGTGCCGCCGATGGGCTCGGCCGACCACCTGGTGTACGCCGCCTACGGGCGGCTGGCGGCCACCGGCGGCGACCCGTCCACGCAGACCGCCGCGACGCTGGCGGAACGCGGCGATCCGGTGGGCCTGGCCGTGGAACCACCGTGGACCGACATCCCCTCCGTCTACGGCCCGGTGGCCACCGCCGAGCAGTGGCTGGCCGCGGTCGTCGGCGGGGACTCCGTGCACACCATCGTGTTCGTGCTGGCCCTGCTCGGGGCCGCCGCCTACCTGGGCACCGGCCGGCTCCTGGAGGACATGGCGGGCGGCGAGGCGGGGCGGGCCCGGGTGGCGCTGCTGTGGCTGCTCAACCCGCCGCTGCTGCTGGTCGCGGTCAACGCCGCGCACGTGGACGCCCTGGCCATCTTCTTCGCCGTCGCCGCGCTGCGGGTGCTCACCCTCGGCCACCGGCGCCGGGTGGCGGCCGGGACGCGCCGTGGCGCGCGGTGCGGTACCGCGGCGGCCGTCCTGAGCGGCGTGCTGGTGGCCCTGGCCTGCGCCACCAAGCTGTCGTTCGGCCTCTTCGTGCTGGCCCTGCTGTGGGGGCTGCGCCGGGACCCGCGCGCGGCGCTGGCCATGCTGCTGCCCGGCCTGGCCACCGGCCTGCTGCTCTACCTGCCGGTGGGGCTGGGCAGCCTGGAGCAGTTGCGGGAGAACGCGCGGCTGGTCTCCCTGGCGGTGCCGCTGCGGCTGACGGTCGGGCCGCTGGAGGCCCTGCTCGGCAAGGAGACCGCGCGCTCGCTGATCGGCCTGGTCGGCTGGCTGCTGATGGCGGCCGTCACCTGGCTGCTCGTCCGCCACCTGGGGCGGGTGGGCTTGCTGAGGCCGGTGGGCTTGCTGGGGCGGATCGCTCTGCTGGGGCGGACTCCCCGCACTTCGCGGCCGGGCGCCCACACGCCCGAGCCGGACGCGCGCACCGCGCAGACGGACGCCGTCTGGGCGGCGGCGGTGCTCTCGCTCGCCTGGCTGCTCACCGCGCCGTACAGCCTGCCCTGGTACGACGTGATGGCCTGGGCCCCGCTGGCCCTGCTGCCCGCCACCGCTCTGGACCGGCTGGCGGTGGTCCGCACCACGACGCTGGCCTGGGCCTACGTGCCCGGGCGGGCCGTGGCGCTGCCGGCCGCGCTGGACTGGGTCGCCGGCGGGGTGCGGGGCACGGTGGCGCCCGTGGTGGGCGTCGGGCTGCTCGTCGCGGTGGCCGTGCTGGGACTGCGGCGAAACACCGAAAAGCCTTCCGGGGAAACTCCTCCGGCACCCATTTCCCGTTAGTTGTTCGACGGCGCCGCGACGCTGTTCGATATCGCGAGGAAATGCCCGACGGAAATCGTGGACACCCCCTCATCACCCGTGTAGTAATGGCGTCACTATTGACGCACAGCTCGACATGGGGGTGTCAGATGCTGTTCGCAGCCCTGCCCGCACCCGTCTCACCGGCAATGGGCCCGATTGGTCGGGCGGCCGACGCCGCACGGCCCACCGAATACGCGATCACACCCCGGGGTGGAGGAGTGCGTCCGTGAACAGCGAGAACCACGAGAATGACGGGCCCGGCTCCCCGGCCGCCTCCGCCACCAGACGCGAACTCGTCGTCCACATCGACGAATTGACCCGGCTGCACCAGTTCACCGAACGCCTGGGCCGAATGCGCGGGGTCCGGGACACCGCCCGGGAGTTGCTCGCCACCGGCGCCCGGCTGATCGGGGCCGAACGCGGCCTGGTCACCCTCACCACCGGCGCGCCCACAGGGCCGATCGCCACGCTGGGGCTGGAGCGGGCCGACATCGGCGCGCTGGAGGTCGCCGAGGACGACCACGGGGAAGCGTCCGGGCTGCCGCGCGGCCTCGACCACCGGCTGCGGACCGGGCTGTCCCAGGACAGCGGTGCCGAGCCGGGCCGGGACCCGCGTCGGCGGGACGTCTACCGGCGGCTGGGGATCCGCGCCGACTTCACGGCACGGCTGACCACTCCGGACCACACCGACCTGGGGCTGGTCACCTGGTTCTTCGGCCACGGCGACGCACGGGACGGCGTGGAGGGCGTCGCGGGGGCGGCCGGGTCGGCCGGGTCGGTTGGTCCCGGGGGGTCGGTCGGTCCCGGGGGGTCGGCTGCGACGGGTTGTGTGGACGGCGCCGACGACGCGGCCCCGGGTGCCGTGGTGGAAGCGGGGCGCGGCGGGACCACCGAGACGACCGCCCCGGCCGGCCTGCCGGGCGAGCGGCAGCGTCACCTCGTGGCCCTCTACTGCCGGTTCGGCGCGCAGATGATCGCCAACGCGCTGGACCGGGACGGCATCTCCCGCGCCGCCGCCGCGCTGCACCGCGAGATGCTGCCCGGCCGGCTCCCGCGCCTGCCCGGCCTCCGGCTCGCCGGCCGCTACCGGGGCGGTGGGGGACGGACGGCTCCCGGCGGCGACTGGTACGACGCGCTGGAGCTGCCGGGCGACGGCCTCGGCCTGGCCGTCGGCGACGTCGTGGGGGAGGGGCCGCACGCCGCCGGGCTGATGAGCCAGCTCCGCAACGCACTGCGGGCCTACACCGTGCTGGAGGGCGAGGACCCGCCGTCCGTCCTCGGCGACCTCGACCTGCTGCTGCGCACCACGGGCGCCGGCGAGCTCGCCACCGCGCTGTACGCCTACGTGGACACCCGACAGCGGCGGCTGAGCCTGGCCAACGCCGGCCACTGCCCGATGCTGCTGGTCACCGGCTACGGCGCGCACTTCGTGGACACGGCGGTGTCGGCCCCCCTGGGGGCGCTCGCCTGCTGGGAGGCGCCGGGGGTGGAGATGCAGCTGGACGGCGGCGACCTGCTGCTGATGTACACCGACGGGCTGGTGGAGGCCGGAGACGCCGCGCTGCACACCGGGCTGGCCCGGCTCCGGGCGGTGGCGGCCGAGGCGCCGATGGCGGCGCGCCGGGATCCGGAGCGCTTCTGCTCGTACGTGCTGGACCGGCACCCGCGCTCCCGGCCGGCGGCGCTGCTGGCGGCGACGGTGGGGTAGGCGGGTGCGCTCCCTGGTTGTCTGGCTGTGGGGGGCCGCGCGGATGGCTACCAGGGGGTGGGGTGCGTTGGAGGCCCCTTGCTGCCCAGCCGTCTGTGGGGCCCCTTGCTGCCACCTGTCCGTGGGCCGGCTTTCTGCTGCCTACCTGTCTGTGGGGTCCTTGCTGCGCACCTGTCTGTGGGGTCCTTCCTGCGCCTACCTGCCTGTGGGCCTCCTCCCTGTCTGGTTTCCCCTTCCTGCAAGCGGGGTTCGGGGCGGCGGCTGAGTTATCCACAGGCTGCATGTGAGGGCTCCCACTGCGTGACCGACCCGTGGGATCCTGAAACAGGGGGTCCCCCCAGATCTAGCGCAGAGGTGCGGGGACAGCTCTGGCATGCTCCTGGCATCTTCGGGGCCCTGCCTCACGAAGGCTGCATCCGTCTGGAGCCACACCCCGAGTTATCCACAGGCTGTAGAAGGGGTCCTGCGCTGCGTGGCCAACTCATGGGATCCTGAAACAGGGGGTCCCCCCAGGCTCAGCGCAGGAATGCGTCGACGGCTCTGGCATGTTCGTGGCGACTTCGCCTGCGCGAGGTTATCCACAGGCAGCAAGAAGGGGGCAGCGCTGGGTGATCCCCCTGTGGGATCCTGAGAACAGGGGGTCCCCCCAGAACAGATGGTTACTTTCCGTGACCATGGATGGCATGTGCCTGGCGGGAGATGGGCGCCGGTGCTGGGGCGAGGCCGGAAGAGGCTGGGCTGCGATTCTCCGCGTCAGCGGCGCCATGAGGGCCGGAGGCGCCAGCCGCACCATGGGGGCCAGGAGCAGCAGGGGCGCCAGCCGCACCATCAGGGCCCGGGGCGGCGCCAGGGGCACCATCAGGGCCGGGGGCGCCAGGGGAGCCATGGGGACCAGGGGAGCCATGGGAACCAAGGGCGCCAGCGGCACCATGGGAGCCACGGGAACCCCCGGTATCTCCCCCACCACCATCTCCTCCCCCACCACTCCCGGCTTCCCCAGTACTGGCGGCGGCACCACCCGGACCATTGAGTCCCTTGGTTGCCCCAGCACCCCCAGCACCCCCAACACCCTCGGCACCTCCGGCACTATTGGCACCGCCCACACTGCCGGTTCCATCCGCCCCGATGGCACCGCCAGCACCCCCAGCACCCCCAGCATCGCCGGCTCCCCCAACGCCCCCGGCACCACCCGCACCGTCCCTCGCCTCCGCGGGCGGAAGGAGCCGTCGGCCGGCGGCTCCGAAGACCACCGCCATCGCCAGCGGGAACGCCGCCAGCAGGCACACCGTCGGGATCTGCACGCCCGAGTCGTTCACCGCGTAGCCGACGACCGCGGCCACCCAGCAACCGGCCAGCGTCGCCCGGAACGCCGGCACCTCCCGGTACAACCGGTCGACGCCCGCCAGCCGCAGCTTCAACGGCCACCAGATCACCCACACCAGCAGCACGACCACCACCGGGATCAGATAGGTGATCGGCGTGTCGAAGCTGTTCAGGTTGGTCTCCACCTTGCGCCGCAGCACCGCCGTCGCCCCACCGTCCAGCACGGTCTGCACGAACTCACCGAGGTGCGAGCGGGAGCCCGGCGGGCGCAGCCAGTCCAGCACGGCGACGGCCGCGACGAAGCCGACCGTGCCGAAGGACACCGCCAGCAGCTTCCCCCAGGACACCCGGGCGCCCCAGACGCCGAACGCCAGCGTGGCCACGCCCGGCAGCAGGCCGATCATGCCGCCGAAGTCCGCCCCGAGCGACGGCCAGCCGTCCACGACGGCCCCGACCACCCCCACGAGCACCACCAGCGCCACGGCCCCGCGCCGGTCGCCCCGGGCCCGCCGCCAGGAGGCCAGGGCGCCGGCGGTGATCAGCACGTACATGGCGAAGAGCGCGTACGCCACGTTGCCGAACCCGTAGAACCGGCCGGCCACCAGCGGGGACAGCCCGAAGACGGCGTTGAGCTGGAGCGGCGAGCCGAACAGCACGTCCCCGGCCAGCACCAGGTACGAGGCGCCGGCCACCACTCCGACCGGCCCGAACGGGCTGCGTCGCCACGGCCCGGTCAGCGCGACGGCCACCATGGCGAGCGTCCAGGCCACGGTGGCCGCGCTGAGCACGCTCAGCGGATGCTCGGCCGCCTCCCAGTGGGTGAGGTTCGCCAGGAAGGTGGCCGCAGGCATGGCACCGGCCGCCAGCCCGACGAAGCGGGCCACCTCCAGCACCACCCGCACCCAGCGGGGACGACGGTCACCGGCGCCCTCCCCGGTACCGGCGGCACCGACGGTACCGGCGGCACCGACGGGACCAACAGGACCAACAGGACCGCCAGGACCAACAGAGCCAGCAGGCCCGGCAGCACCGGCAGACGCCAGGGCCCGCCGCCCGGCCAGCAGGCGTTCGGCGAGCAGGGCGAGGCCGGTGGCCCCGAAGACCACGATCGGCACCACCGCCAGCAGCGTGGAGAAGTAGCCCACGCTGTTGCGCAGCACCTGCGCCGCCCAGTCGGGCAGCCGCTCGTCGGCCGGGTCCACCGGGCCCGGCACCACGCTCGCGGGACCGTCGGCCAGCCCGGCGGGCTGCGGCAGGCCGAGGGCGCCGAGCACGGTGGGGGTCAGGTCGGTCAGCTGCACCAGGCCGGTGTGCCGGGTGGAGCCGGCGTAGAGCTCGCCCTGGGGCACGCCGGCGCCGGCGGCGATCACGGTCCGCAGGTGCGGCGTCCAGGTGTCGTCGGCCAGCCCGGCGACGATCAGCAGGGTGTCCGCCGGGAGCGACTCGGCGAGCGAGCCGAGCCGTTCGTCGGCCACGTGCAGCGCGGCCTCGCGGTAGGCCTCCGGCTCCTCCTCGGGGTCGCCGCCGAACCAGCCCGGGTCGGTGCCGGGGCGGTTGCGGGCGTCCAGGGTGCCGATGTCGACGACGGTCAGCGGGCAGTGTTCGAGGAGCTGGCGGTCCACGGACTGCCGTCCGCGGTAGGGGGCGTACTCCGCGATCCGGCCCTGCTCGTCGGCGAGCGCCAGCGCGGCGCCGGGGCCGACCGCGGTGGCGCAGCCGCCGGCGTCCCGCAGGGCCTCGCCGAGCAGGCCGAAGTCGGGCTGGTAGAAGGGCTGGTTGTAGGCGACGATCTCGTCCATGCCGTTGATCCGCGCCGGGGCGGGCTCCAGCGGGCTGATGACGGAGTCCTCGGCGCCGAGCCCGACCGGGACGACACCGGCGTCACCCCCGCCCCCACCGCCCGCGCCGCCCCCGGCGCCGTCGGCCTCGGGGTCGTTGTCGGCGGCCAGGCCGCCGTCGTAGGCGTACGGGCTGGCCTCGCCCTCCTCGCCGTCCGCCACCACGCCGGGCACCGGAATGCTCGGGCAGAGCGTGCCCACGGTCTCGATGCGCTCCATGGTGCTGCGGGAGCCCGAGCCGAGGGTGAGCCAGCCGTCCACGGCACAGGCCCGTGGACGGACGGTGCGCACCGACATGGAGGCCACGGCCCCGTCCGCCGCCAGGGCGTGCAGGTGGGGCGTCTCCTCGGCCGAGATGTCGTCCCACTTCAGGCCGGGCACGCCGACGACCACGACGTGCTCCGCCCGGGGGACGGCCCGCGCGGTGGGCACCTGCGTGCTGGGCACCTGGGAGACGGCACCGGTGGCCGACGGCACCGCCGGGGCGGCCGCGGCGCCGCCGGCGACGGCCGGCAGCACCAGGCAGCCGAGGGCCGCCGCCAGCAGCACGCGGCGGAGCCGGCTCGGTGCCGTCCTCGGTTCTCTCGGGGCGGGGCGATGTGCTTCCACCCGAATGACGGTAGCCGCCGGGCGGGGGCGGGCCCGGCTGCGGCACCCCCTTTGGCGTGGTTCGCCCCCTTCAGTCCGCTCGCTGGCGAGGTGTCGGAAAGGTACGGGATCGCGCCCGGCGCCCCCGGGCGGGCGTACGTACGATGAGGTCTGGACCATCCGGAGCACGGACCACCGGGACGCGGGCCGACCACCGCGTCCGGGAGGTGGCCGCACCAGGCCGCCACACCCCGGCGGCCGCACCCCGGCGGCCGCACCCCGGCGGCCGCGCCCCGCGGCCCGCTCCGGCCCCACGCGCCCTACCGCGCCGTGGTGGCGGGGCGGGAAGGTGTTCCGGAGCGTCCGACATCCCGATATGGAGGCACACGACGTGACCGACGCGCACCCCACGGAAGCCACCGACGCCGGCGACGTGACCGACACCACCGGCACCGCCGCCACCGCCCGCCCCGGCGACACCCCCGCCGCGGCCGACGCCGACGAGCGGCAGACCGCCAGCAAGCCTCGGAAGAACGGCCTGTACCGGGGGGTCTCGGACGAACTCGCCGAGCTGATGAAGACCGGCTGGGCGGACACCGAGCTGCGCGACCTGGCGCCGCTGGAGCAGGCGCCCTACGCCGCCAAGCGGCGCGCCGCGCTCTCGGCCCGCTTCCCGGGCGAGCGGCTGGTGATCCCGGCCGGGAACCTGCGCACCCGCTCCAACGACACCGAGTACCCGTTCCGCGCGTCGACCGAGTACGTCCACCTCACCGGCGACCAGACGCAGGACGCGGTGCTGCACTTCGAGCCCCGGGCCGCCGGCGGCCACGACGTCACCGCCTACCTGCTGCCGCGCTCGGACCGCGAGAACGGCGAGTTCTGGCTGGACGGCCAGGGCGAGCTGTGGGTCGGCCGGCGGCACAGCCTCGGCGAGGCGGAGCGGCTGCTCGGCATCGCCTGCCGCGACGTGCGGGCCTTCGCGGAGGAGCTCGCCGCGCTGCCGGCCGCGCCGACCCGGGTGGTGCGCGGGCACGACGCCGGGGTGGAGGCGGCGGTGGCCGAGCTCCCGTCGCGCGCGGAGGGCGACGCGGCCCCGGAGCGGGACGCCGAGCTGAAGGTCTTCCTCAGCGAGCTGCGGCTGGTCAAGGACGACTGGGAGCTCGGGCAGCTGCAGAACGCGGTCGACTCGACGGTGCGCGGCTTCGAGGACGTGGTGCGGGTGCTGGACCGGGCCGTCGCCACCTCCGAGCGCTACATCGAGGGCACGTTCAACCTGCGGGCGCGGGTGGAGGGCAACGACGTCGGCTACGGCACCATCGCCGCCAGCGGCCCCAACGCCTGCACCCTGCACTGGGTGCGCAACGACGGCCCGGTGCGGCCGGGCGACCTGCTGCTGCTGGACGCCGGCGTGGAGACCACCACCCTCTACACCGCCGACGTGACCCGCACCCTCCCCGTCTCCGGCACCTTCACCGCCGTCCAGCGCCGGGTGTACGACGCGGTCTTCGACGCCCAGGAGGCCGGGATCGCCGCCGTCCGCCCGGGTGCCCCCTACCGGGCCTTCCACGACGCCGCCCAGCGGGTGCTGGCCGAACGGCTGGTGGAGTGGGGGCTGCTGGACGGCCCGGTGGAGCGGGTGCTGGAGCTGGGCCTGCAGCGCCGGTACACCCTGCACGGGACCGGCCACATGCTGGGCCTGGACGTCCACGACTGCGCGGTGGCCCGGACCGAGACGTACGTGGACGGCGAGCTGCTGCCGGGCATGGTGCTCACCGTGGAGCCGGGGCTGTACTTCCAGCCGGACGACCTGACCGTCCCGGAGGAGCTGCGCGGCATCGGCGTGCGGATCGAGGACGACGTGGTGGTGACGGCGGACGGCTGCCGCGTGATGTCGGACGGGCTGCCGCGCCGTGCGGAGGACGTGGAGCGCTGGATGGCCGGCCTGCGCTGAGCCGGCCCTCCTCCCGCCGGGGCCCCGGGGCCGGCTCAGGGCCCAGGGCCCCGGGGCGGCCCGGGCAGGGCCCCGGCGCCGCCCGGCGGCCGTTCAGAGCGGCCGGGTGGCGAAGGGCCGGGGCTCTTCCCGGCCGGGCCGGTTGTTGGCCGCCAGCAGCGCGACGGCGCGGCGGGCCGGGCCGGCGGGCGGCGCGAGGTGGGTGACGAGCCGCTGACCGCACTCGGGCAGGTCGAGGACGGTGTAGTCCAGCGGGATCTCGCCGACCAGGGGGTGCCGCATCCGCAGCGGCCCCCGCCGCGGCTCCTCGACCCGGTACTCCCGCCACTCGCGCCGGAACGCCGGGCTGGCCGCCGTCAGCCGGCGCAGCAGCGCCGCCGTCGCGGGGTCGCCGGACAGGTAGGGGGAGCGGGCCCGCAGGCCGGCGACCAGGCCGCGCCGCACCGCCTCCAGGTCCGCCGCGTCGAACAGTTCGGCCACCCGGCGGCCGGCGTAGAGCAGCCACAGCAGGTTCCGCCCGGCCGCCGGCGCCCCGCCGCCGTCCCGCCGAACGTCCTGCCCGACGTCCCCGCCGACGTCCCGGCAGGCGTCCCCGAGGAGCAGCCGGGCCGCCCGGTTGCACGCCAGGACGTCCAGCCGGGCGTCCACGACGTAGGCAGGCGCCCGGTCGAGGGTGTCCAGCAGCGACCGGGTGTGCCGGGAGATCTCCGGCGCGGCGAGCACACCCGCCCCGGAGCGGCGGGCGAGCCGGTGCAGGTAGTCGCGCTCCTCCCCGGACAGCAGCAGCGCCCGCGCCAACGCCTCCACCACCGACTCGGTCGGGTTGCGGCCGCGGCCCTGCTCCAGCCGGGCGTAGTAGTCCACGGTGACGCCCGCCCGCGCCGCCACCTCCTCCCGCCGCAGGCCGGGGGTGCGACGGTGCCCGCCGCCCGGCAGACCGACCCGCGCGGGCGACAGCCGCTCGCGGCGGGCCCGGAGGAAGGCCCCGAGGGTGCTGTCCGTCATCCGCCCATGGTGCTACGGCCGCCACCGCCCAGCCAGGACCTGCCGGACCCCGGCTGAACGGTTCCCTTGTCGCCCCGCGCGACCGGCCGCAGGGTCGTGCCCATGGGACTCCTGGACGACAAGGTCATCGTGGTCACCGGCGCCTCCCGCGGCATCGGCGCCGCCGCCGCCCGGCTGTTCGCCGCGGAGGGCGCCCGGCTGGTGCTGGGCGCCCGCTCCGCCGACGCCCTGGAGGCGGTGGCCGGCGGGGTGCGGGCGGCCGGCGGGGACGCCGTCGCGGTGCCGGCGGACGTCAGCACGGCGGAGGGCGCCGAGCGGCTGGTGGAGGCGGCGGTGAGCCGCCACGGCCGCCTGGACGGCGCCTTCGACAACGCCGCGATCGGCGCCGCGGCCGGCGGGCTGGCCGAGCTGGACGAGGCGGGCTGGGACGCCATCCACGACGTGGGCCTGCGCGGCGTGTGGCTCTGCCTGCGCGCGCAGATCCCGGCCATGCTGGCCTCCGGCGGCGGCTCCATCGTGATCAACAGCAGCACCAGCGGGCTGGTCGGCGGCGGCGCGGGCGGCGCCTACCAGGTCGCCAAGCACGGCGTGACCGGCCTGGTCCGCTCGGGCACCGCCGACTACGCGGGGCGCGGCGTGCGGATCAACGCGATCGCCCCCGGCGCGACCCTCAGCGAGGTGGTGCGCGACCTCTTCGAGAGGCACCCGGAGGTGGAGGAGGGCGTCCTGCGGCGCACCCCGCTCGGCCGCGCCGCGCGGCCCGCCGAGATCGCCGAGGCCGCCGCGTGGCTGCTGAGCGACCGCGCCTCCTACGTCACCGGCGCGGTCCTGCCGGTGGACGGCGGCTACACCGCGGTCCGGGTCTGACCGGTCACGACGCTCAGGAGCCGGAGCCGGAGTGCACCGAGGCCACGGTGTACATGCCGGTCTCCAGGTGGTCGGCCACCTGGAGGGCGCGGGCCATCGCCCGGCGGGCCTCGGGGTCGGCCAGCATGGCGCGCAGGTGGTCCTCGGACTCCCACTGCGCGTAGTTCACCACCCGCTCGCCGTCGACGCCGGCGTGGATGCTGGCGGAGACGAACCCGGGGCGGTGCCGCATGACCTCCTCGCCGTTGGCGGCCAGCAGCTCGACCAGCTCGGCCTGGCGCTCCGGGGCGACGGTGAACACGTTGATCACCGTGACCACCTCCCGCCCCGCACGGATCGTCGCGACGGCGTTCATACCCCCATGCTCCCCGCCCCCGCCCCCCGCTTCCACTCGGCCCGGCGCCGCTCAGCGGCCGACGGGGACGGTCAGCGGCCGACGGGGACGGTCAGCGGCGACGGTCGGCGGCCGGCGGGTCGGGTCAGGAGGCGGCCAGCATGGGGCGGCCGGGGCGCCACTTGAGGGTCTTGTCGAAGGAGACGACGGAGCCGGTGTCGGGGTGGCGGCGGAACTGGACGGAGTCGCTGAGGGCGCGGATGAGGTGGAGGCCGCGGCCGCGTTCGGCGTCGGTGGGCGGCTCGGGGACCCGGGTGAGGTCGAAGGGGTCCGGGGTGGGGGTGGGGCCGACGGGACGGCCGTGGCCGCGCTGGACGGCGCTGAGGCTGGCGGCGTTGATGCCGGAGGTGTCGACCCGCGCGGCGCGGGCCCGCATGGCGGCGGAGGCGTAGGCGCCGCCGCGGTAGCGGCGGCTGCGGCGGCGCAGCGAGGGCTCGGCGGTGAGGGTGGTGGAGGCGACCGTGCGGGTGGGGCCGGTGGCGCCCCAGCCGTGGTCGGCGACCTCGATGCGGCAGTGGTCGCCGGAGATGGTGGCGGTCACCCGGTACTCGCGGGCGGCGTACGGGCCGGCGGCGTGCTCCACGGCGTTGGCGCAGGCCTCGGAGAGGGCCAGGGCGATCTCGTGGGCGATGTCCTCGTCGACCCCGGCGCTCTCCATGGTGCCGAGCAGGATGCGTCGGGCGAGCGAGACGCTGGCCGGCTCCCGCCTGAGGTGGAGCGTCCACCAGATGTCCATCGTTCCAGCCTCCTGGCTGCGGCTGCGCATACTCGTACGTATTGCCGCGGTTCGCGACCGCTAAGCACCGGATCCCCTGCCGTACCACGAACACGTCCGATGAGTTTTTTGCCCGCCTTCACGACAATCCATCCCGTTCGGTGCTCCGTAACGGTGACGGATGTCCGCCGAGCGGGTGAGGGGCGGGCGGGTGAGGGCCGTCGCGGGGGCGGTGGGATGATGGGGCCCGCCATGTCCACGCGAGTCCAGCAGCCGTCGCCGTCGGCCGGGAAGGCCGGCGTGGCTTTCCGCGCCGTGCGCGCCGCCGCCTTCGGGGCGGTCTGCGTGCTGCTGACCGCTGCCGGACACCAGTTCGCCTCGGGGGTTCCGCTTCCGGTGCGGACCCTGCTGTGCGCCTGGCTGCTGACCTCGCTCGCCGCGCTGGCCTTCACCGGCCGGGAGCGCTCCCTGCCCGCGATCACCGGCGCCCTGGCCGGGGCACAGCTCCTGGGCCACCTGGTGTTCTCCGCCGTCGAACGGCTGCTGGCGGGCGGCGCCCCGGCCGCCGGCCGTGAGGAAGGCGTCCAGGCGTGGGCGGACCGGCTGCTGTGCGGGCCGCGGGACTCCGCGGGCCACGTGCTGCTGGCCCCCGGCACCTCCCTGGAGGACGTGGTGCGCCGGGCCGGCCTCGATCCGGCGGCGCACCCGCACCCGGGCGGTGTCGACGGGGGCGCGGCCGGCGGGCTCGGCGGCGCCGGCGACCTGCTGGCGGCGGCGACCGCCCACCTGAGCTGGACGATGCTGCTGGGGCACCTGGCCGCCGCGCTGGTCGCCGGCTGGTGGCTGCGCCGCGGCGAGGTCGCGGCCTGGCGGCTGGCCACGCTCACCGCCCGGCACGCCGTGCGCGGCGGCGTCGTGCTGCTCGCCACCATCGGCGCGCTGCTCACGCTGGCCGGCCGGTGGCGCCCGGGGGGCCCGCCGGTGGCCGTGCCGCCGCTGCACCACCGGGAGCGGCACCGTCTGCCGCGCAGCCCGGTGCTGCGCTGCTGCGTGGTGCGCCGCGGCCCGCCGGTCGCCGCGCGCCGATCCCTTCCGGTGGCCGTGGCCCCGGCCCGCTGACCGACCCGCCGGGGTCGGGCGGGCGCCCGGGCCGTGGCCGCACGCGGCCTGGCGCCGTCCGTGCCCGCCGGCCGGCCGGGGTCGGCGCTCCTGCGTTGCCCAGTAGTCCCGACGGCCACAGGAGTGCCCTTTCATGTCCGTTTCCACGTCCCCGAGGTCCCTGCGCGCCGCGACGGTCGCGGCCACCGCCGCGGCGGCCCTGCTGCTCGCCGCCGTCCCGGCGTCCGCCCACGTCAGCGTGCAGCCGGGCGAGGCGGAGCAGGGCGGCTACGCCACTGTCGTCTTCCGCGTGCCGAACGAGCGCGACGACGCCTCCACCACCCGGCTGGAGGTGACCCTGCCGGCCGACCACCCGCTGAGCTCGGTGCGCACCCAGCCGGTGCCCGGCTGGGAGGTCACGGTGGAGCGGGCCGCCCTGGAGGAGCCGCTGGAGTCCCACGGGGAGCAGGTCACCGAGGCGGTCTCCACCATCACCTGGACCAGCACGGACGGCGCGGCGATCGCCCCGGACACCTTCCAGGAGTTCCCGGTCTCCCTCGGCCCGCTGCCGGAGGACGCCGACCAGCTGGTGTTCAAGGCCGTGCAGACCTACGACAGCGGCGAGGTGGTCCGCTGGATCGAGGAGCCGGTCGAGGGCGAGCCGGAGCCGGAGACGCCCGCCCCGGTGCTGAGCCTGGTGCCGGCCTCCGGTGACGGCCACGGCCACGGCACCGCCGAGGCGGACGCCGAGGCCGAGGACGACCCCGCGGAGACCGCCGCCGACGCCTCCGCCACCGACACCGCCGCCCGTACCCTCGGCGTGGTCGGCATCGTGATCGGCCTGGTCGGCGCCGCCATCGGCGTGTTTGGCCTGCGTCGCCGCAGCTCCTGACCGGTCCGGGGGAACGGGGCGCGCGGCACGGCCGCACCGGCCGCGCCGCGCGCCCCACCCCCGCCCGTCCCCTCCTCCATCCGCCGCCGCCCCGAACGGACCGGACCACCATGCACGTGTCACACCCCGCCCCCACCCCGCCCGCCACCGCCCGCCGCTCCTGGCGGCTCGCCGCCGCCCTCGGGGCCGCGTCCTGCCTGCTGCTGGCCGGCTGCGGCTCCGGCGCGGAGGCCGAGGCCGAGAACGCCGCCAGCGTCACCGTCCCGCAGACCGGCGAGGACAGCCCCTACCTGGGAACGGTGCTGGACAAGCCGTTCAGCAAGCCGGAACTCACCCTCACCGACACCGAGGGGCAGCCGTTCGACCTGCGCGCCGAGACCGCCGGCGAACCCACCCTGCTCTACTTCGGCTACACGCACTGCCCCGACGTCTGCCCGACCACCATGGCCGACCTGGCGCTGGCCAAGCGGGAGCTGCCCGAGGACCAGCGCGACGCGCTGAACGTGGTCTTCGTCACCACCGACCCGGAGCGGGACACTCCGGAGAGCCTGCGCTCCTGGCTGGACGCGATGGACGCCACCTTCATCGGGCTGACCGGTGACTTCGCCACCATCCAGGAGGCGGCGCGGACGGTGGGCGTCGCGGTGGAGGAGCCGGTGGTGAACGACGACGGCTCGGTGACCTCCACCCACGGCACCCAGGTGCTGGCCTACGGCGCCGACGACGTCGCGCACGTCGTGTACCTGTCCGGCACGCCGGCCGACGACTACGCGCACGACCTGCCGCTGCTGATGGACGGGGTGGCCCCGTGACGCGCCGGTCCGTCCCGCGCGCCGTGGCCGCGCTGGCCGGCGCGGCCCTGCTGACCCTGGCCGCCACCGGCTGCTCCGGCGCCGGCGCGGGCGACGGCGGGGCGGAGCCGACGCCGCCCCGGCTGAGCGTGCGGGACGCCTACGTGCCGCAGCCCGCCTCCGCCGACGTGGCCGCCGGCTACCTGGTGGTGGAGAACGCCGGCTCCACCCCGGACCGCCTGGTCGGGGTGAGCAGCCCGGCCGCCACGGTGACGCTGCACCGCGGCGAGGACGGCGCGATGGTGCCCACCGACGGTTTCGACGTGCCCGCCGAGGGCGAGCTGGCGTTCGAGCGGCTGGGGAACCACCTGATGCTCTCCGAGCTGGCCGGCCCGCTGCGGGAGGGGGACACCGTCGAGATGACGCTGACCTTCGCCACCTCGACGCCGATCGAGGTGGAGGTGCCGGTCACCTCGATGACGTACCGCCCGGACGGCTCCGGCTCCGCCCCCGACCCCGCCGCGGGCTCCTCCGGGGACGCCGGCGGGGCGCACTCCGGCCACGGCTCCTCGGCGGCCGGGTCATGACCGCCGTCCGCGTGCGCGCCGCCGGCCCCGCGCCGGCCGCCGTCGGCGTGCCCACCGCCGGGCGTGGGACGCCGGGCTGGGCGGGGCGCCGGGTCGGCGCGCTGCTCGGGGCGGTGCTGGCCGCCCTTGCCCTGCTGTTCGCCACGGCCCCGCCGGCCGCCGCGCACGCCGAGCTGATCGGCAGCGACCCGGCGGCCGGCACGGTGCTGGACTCGGCCCCGTCCGCCGTGACGCTCTCCTTCAGCGAGGGCGTGGAGCTGGGCCTGGGCGCCGTCCGGGTGCTCGATCCGGCGGGCGAGCAGGTCGACGCGGGCACGGTGGAGCACGCGGACGGCGACCCGGCCACCGCGCGCGTCGCGCTGACCGGCGAGATGCCGCAGGGGACGTACACGGTGGCCTGGCGGGTCGGCTCGGCCGACGCCCACGTGGTCTCCGGCGCCTTCACCTTCTCGGTGGGCGCCGCCTCGCAGACCGCCGTGGACGTCTCCGAGCTGGACGCGCAGCAGGCCGGCGCGGTGGTCACCACCGCGCACGGGCTGGCCCGCGGCGCCGCCTTCGCCGGCTGGACCGGCCTGGTCGGCGCGGGCGCGTTCGTCCTGCTGTGCTGGCCGCGGGCGGTGGGGCGGGCGGAGGTGCGCCGGCTGCTGCTCGGTTCCTGGGCCACACTGCTGGCCGGCTCGCTGGCGGTGCTGCTGCTGCAGGGTGCCCGCGCGCTGGGCGGCGGGCTCGGCGACGCGTTCGACCTCGACGTGCTGCGCACCACCCTGGACACCCGGCTGGGCGCCGCGCTGGCGCTGCGGGTCGCCCTGCTGGCGCTGGCCGCGGCCTGGCTGTCGGTGCTGGTCGCCTGGCTGGGCCGGCCGGCCGCACCGGCCGCTGACGACGACACCGCCGACGGCACCGCCGTTCGCGACGGCGACACCGCTGGTGACGCCGTCGGCTTCGGTGGTGGCGGCGGTGGCGGTGGCGCCGGGCGGTGGGAGCGGCTGGGGCTCGCGGTGTTCGGCGGCGTGCTCGCCGTCGGCCTCGCCGCGACCTGGGCGCTGTCCGGGCACGCCTCGGTCGGTCCGGCGGCCGGCTGGGCCGTGCCGTCCACCGTGCTGCACCTGCTGGCGGCCGGGGTGTGGCTGGGCGGCCTGCTCGCCGTCCTGCTCTCGCTGCGGCACCCGGCCGACGTGGAGACCGCGCGGACGGTGGGCACCGTGCCGGCCGACGGCGTGGCGCGGTTCTCCCGGCTCGCCTTCGGCTGCGTCGTCGTCCTCGCCGTCTCCGGCCTGTTCCAGGGGTGGCGGCAGACGGCCTCCTGGGACGCCCTGTTCGGCTCGGAGTACGGGCTGCTGCTGATCGCCAAGACGGTCGCCGTGCTGGCCCTGGTGGCCGTGGCCGCGCTCTCCCGCCGGTGGACCGCCCGATTGCGCACGGCCCCGACCGGCGAAGCGGCGCCGAGCGAGGCGACGCCGGACGGGGCGGCGCGGACCGGGCCGGCGCACGACGAGACGGCGCACGACGAGACGGCGCACGACGAGACGGCGCACGACGAGACGGCGCACGACGAGACGGCGCACGACGAGACGGCGCAGGACGAGACGGCGCAGGACGAGACGGCCGACGCGGACACCCCCGCACCGCCCGCCAGCACCGCGGACCCGCGCCGGCGCGCCCAGCTGGCCCTGCAGGAGCGGGCCCGCCGGGAGGCCGCGGCGCGCCGGCGGGACCTCGCCGACCCCGGGCGGGAGGGGCTGCGCCGGTCGGTCGGCATCGAGGTGGTGATCGCCGCGGTCGTCCTGGTCCTCACCACCCTGCTCACCGGGAGCGATCCCGGGCGGACCGAGGCCGCCGCGGCGCCGGCCGTCATCAGCGAGCGGGTCCCGTACGACACCGGCGGGGAGAACGGCTCCGGCACGGCCACCGTCACCGTCGATCCCGGCCGCAGCGGCGCGAACACGGTGCACGTGGTGGTGGAGGGCGCCGACGGCCTGCCGGTGGACGTCCCGGAGCTGCGGCTGACCTTCACCCTCCCGGAACAGGACCTCGGGCCGCTGCCGGTGGAGCTGGAGAAGGTGGACACCGGCCACTGGACGGCCACCGGGGCCACCCTGCCGGTCGCCGGCGAGTGGACGATGGCGGTCACCGTCCGTACCTCCGACATCGACCAGGTGACGGAGCGCCGCACGGTGGAGGTGCGGTGAGCCCGCGACAGAACCGAACCACTGGATCCGGCGAGATGAGCGAGAAGAAGCGCACCGCGTCCACCCGGGGCAAGCCCCGCACCCCCGCCCCCAGCGCCACCACCCCGGCCACCGCCCCCGCCACCGGGGAGGGCGGCGGGGGCGGGCTGAGCCGCCGCCGGCTGCTGACCACCGGTGGCGCCGCCGGAGCCGTCGGCCTCGCCCTCGGGGCCACCGGCGGGGCGGTCGGCCACGCCGTGGCCGCGGACTCCCCCGCGCCGCTGACCGGGCTCGGTGCCACGGCGGTGCCGTTCCACGGCGTCCACCAGGCCGGCATCACCGACCGGGCCCAGGCCCACGGCCACCTGCTGGCCTTCGACCTCCTCCCCGGCACGGACCGGCGGGGCGCCGCGGCGCTGATGCGCCGCTGGTCGCAGGCGGCCGCGGCGATGACCGCCGGCCGTTCGCCGGACGGGGACACCCAGGCGGCGCTGGACGCCGGGCCGTCGTCGCTGACCGTCACCTTCGGCTTCGGCCGCTCCTTCCTCACCGCGGTCGGCCTCGCCGACCGCGTCCCCGAGGCGCTGGAGCCGCTGCCGGCCTTCGCGGACGAGGAGCTGGACCGGGCGCGGAGCGACGGCGACCTGTTCGTGCAGGTCGGGGCGGACGACGCGCTGGTTGCGCACAACGCGGTGCGGGTGCTGCGCCGGCTGGCCGCCGAGGCGGCCCGGCCCCGGTGGCAGATGACCGGCTTCAACCGCTCGCCGGGCGCCACGGCCCGGCCGATGACCGCCCGCAACCTGATGGGGCAGATCGACGGCACCAACAACCCGGTGCCGGGCGAGCCCGGCTTCGACGAGGCGGTGTTCGTGCCCCAGGGCGGGGAGCCGGCGTGGATGGCCGGCGGCTCCTACGTGGTGGTGCGCCGCATCCGGATGCTGCTGGACAACTGGGAGAACCTCTCCGTCGAGCGGCAGGAGCGGGTGATCGGGCGGCGGAAGTCGGACGGCGCCCCGCTGTCCGGCGGGGACGAGCGCACGCCGGTGGACCTGGGCGCGCGGGGCGCGGACGGGGCGCTGGCGATCGCGGGCGACGCGCACGTCCGGGTGGCCGCGCCGGAGTCGAACAGCGGCGCGACGATGCTGCGCCGGGGGTTCTCCTACGCCGACGGCCTCCGGGAGGACGGCGCCCCGGACGCCGGGCTGCTGTTCGTGGCCTGGCAGGCCGATCCGCGGACGGCCTTCACCCGGGTGCAGCTGAAGCTCTCCCGGGGGGACGCCCTGTCGCAGTTCGTCCGGCACGAGGCCAGCGCCCTGTTCGCGGTTCCGGGTGGCTGCGATCCGGACGGTTACGTGGGGGACCGGTTGTTGGAGGGATAATTCGCTGACACCCACCGGGCGCCGCCCGCCGCGATCGACGTTCGGAGTACTCCACCATGGACGCCAGCCGCTACACCTATCTCGGCCCCGAGGGCACCTTCACCGAGGCGGCGCTGCGCACGCTTCCCGAGGCGGCGACCCGGGTGCTGGTGCCGGCGGTCTCGGTGCCGGCCGCGCTGGACGCGGTGCGCCGCCGGGAGGCGGACGCCGCGATGGTGCCGATGGAGAACTCGGTGGAGGGCTCGGTTCCGGTGACGCTGGACGAGCTGGCCACCGGCGAGCCGCTGATGATCGTGCGGGAGGTGTTCCTGCCGATCAGCTTCGCGCTGATGGCCCGCCCGGGCACCACGCTGGCCGACGTGAAGTCGGTGACCGGGCATCCGCACGCCCAGCCGCAGGTGCGGCGGTGGCTGGCGGCGAACCTGCCGGATGCGGTGTGGGAGTCGGCGGCGTCCAACGCGGACGGGGCGCGGCAGGTGCGGGACGGGCGGTTCGACGCGGCGTTCGCCGGGGAGTTCGCCGCCGCGCAGTACGGGCTGGCGGTGCTGGAGCGGGACGTGCGGGACGTCGAGTCCGCGGTGACCCGGTTCGTGCTGGTGGGCAGGCCGTCCCGGCCGCCGGCGCCGACCGGTGCGGACCGCACCTCGCTGGTCGCCTATCTGAAGGCGGACCACCCGGGCGCGCTGTTGGAGATGCTCCAGGAGTTCGCGGTGCGCGGGGTGAACATGACGCGGATCGAGTCGCGGCCCACCGGGGACCGGCTGGGGCGGTACTTCTTCAGCATCGACTGCGACGGCCACGTCTCGGAGGCGCGGATCGCGGAGGCGATGATGGGGCTGCACCGGGTCTGCCCGGAGGTGCGGTTCCTGGGTTCCTATCCGCGGGCGGCGTTCCCGGGGGCGGCGACGGTGGTGACGGACGCGCCCCGGCCGGGGACCACGGAGGCGGACTTCGCGGCGGCGGCGACCTGGCTGACCCGCTGCCTCGACGGCAGCTTCTGAGCCCGGCCGGCGGGCCGCTGCGGTGGGTTTCCACAGCGAAACCCACAGGAGTTATCCACAGGCTGTGGACAAGTCTACAAATGGCAAAAGGGTCGACAAATCACCAAAGTGGACATCACGGATAGATCTATCAAAATCGGTCGCAACTGATTCCACTCGGTCCCAAAGGTTAACATCCGCTCAGAATCCACTCGAACGAGGGATGATCTTCGGCCAAACGATCGATGAATGGCCACCGGAAAACGCCCCGCGCCCCCGAATCGGCCGCCCCCGGCGGGCATGCCCGGGGCACCACCCGGGAAGACCTCCGACGGAGTTACCCACAGGCCGGCCGGCAGCCTGTGGATAAGTCCCCAAGTCGACTCCGGCCCGCCCATCCGCGCTCCGCAGGCCCGCGCCCCTCAGATCGCCTTGTGCCGGATCCGCACCGCCCCGGCGTCCACCGACAGCCGCAGCACCTCGCCCGACCCCATGTGGTCGCCGTCCAGCTCGCACGGCTCCGGACGGTCCGTGCGGATCTCCACCCGGCGCGCCGAGTACCGCTGCAACGCCGCCTCCCCGTTGCCGCGCCCCGCGCCGGCACCCGGCCGCGGCACCGCGCGCACCCGCCGCCGGGTGATCACCTCGCCGGCCACCCGCGCCCAGTCCCACAGGCCCGCCGGGGCGATCACCACCACCTCCAGCAGGCCGTCGTCCGGCTGCGCGGCGGGCATCAGCTCCACCCCGCCCTGCAACCGGCCCACGTTGCCCACCAGCACCGCCCGCGCCCGGGTGCGGATCGGCGGCCGGTCGTCCAGCCGCAGCAGCACCCGCATCCGCCGGTCCCGCAGGTGCCGCGCCCCCGACACCACGTACGCCGGCCAGCCCACCATGCGCTTGAGGTCGTCCGGCGCGTCCGCCACCATCGCCGCGTCCAGGCCCACCCCGGCCATCACCGCGAAGTGCTCGACCCGCCCCTGGTCCAGCCGGGCCCGCCCCAGGTCGATCCACCGGTCCGAGCCGTACAGCGCCACGTGCAGCGCGTCGTCGACGTCGATCGGCAGGTTCAGGTTCCGCGCCAGCAGGTTGCCGGTGCCGTAGGGCACGATGCCCATCGGCACGCCCGTGCCCGCCAGCGCCGAGGCCACCGACCGCACCGTGCCATCACCACCGCAGGCCAGCACCAGCCGCGCCCCCGCCGCCACCGCCTGCCGGGCCATCCCCACCCCCGGATCCCGCACCGTGGTCTCCAGCCACAGCAGCCGCCCGCCCCAGCCGCGCGCGGCCACCGCCGAGCTGATCCGGCGCCGCTCCGCCTCCGGATCCGCCAGCTTGGACGGGTTCAGCACCACGGCCACCGGACCGCCGCCGGCGCCCTCCTCGTCCTCCTCACCGGCCGTGCGCAGCATGTCCGGCACGCCCCACACCGCCGTCGGCGACAGCACCGCCCGGTTCATCACCGCCACGCACACCAGGCCGATGAGCAGCGACGCCAGGATGTCGCCCAGGTGGTTGGTGCCGCGGTAGAGCCGGGAGACGCCGACCACCGCCGGCACCACCATCAGCCCCGCCCACACCGCCGCGCGCCGCCACCCGCGCCAGCCCAGCCGGCCCACCACCAGCACGGCGACACCCCCGTAGAGGGCGACCGCCGCCGTGGTGTGCCCGGAGGGGAAGTCCAGCAGCATCGTCGGATCCTGGACGGTCGGCACGTCCGGCGGGCGGCGGTCCACCAGCAGCGCGGTGGCCAGCAGCGCCACCGCCTGCAGGGCCACCGAGCCGGTCAGGAACACCGCCTCGCGCCAGCGCCGCTCCAGCGGCCCGAGCACCAGGGCGGCGAGCAGCGTGGTGGCCGTCACCGCCGTGGCCGACCCCAGCGAGGAGACGGCCAGGCTGGCGCGGTCCAGGCCGGCGCTGCGGTGGTCCGCGAACCAGCGCACCACCCAGGACTCCGCCTCCAGCGGCCACCACTCGTGGAGCACCCGGGTGGCCAGCAGACCGGCCGCGGCCACCGACGCCACCAGGACGAGCGTGGGCAGGACCACACGTCTGAGCAGGCGGGCGACATCGGTGAGCATGCGCCCATTAGACCCCGCCCCGCGCGGGCGGCGTGCCGCGCCCCGGAGGGGAAGGACGCTTGCACCCCACCGGTAGGCTTTTCCCGTGATTGACCTTCGCCTGCTCCGTGAGGACCCCGACCGAGTGCGCGCCTCGCAGCGCGCCCGTGGTGAGGACGTCGACCTGGTCGACGCCCTGCTCTCCGCCGACGAGCGGCGCAGGTCGTCCAGCTCCCGCTTCGACGAGCTGCGCGCCGAGCAGAAGGCGCTCGGCAAGAAGATCCCCAAGGCCGCCGGCGAGGAGAAGGCCGCCCTGCTGGCCCGCGCCCAGGAGCTGGCCGCGGCGGTCAAGGCCGCCGACGCCGAGCAGCACCAGGCCGCCGAGGAGGCGCAGCGCCTGCTGCTCGCGCTGTCCAACGTGATCGAGCCGGACGTCCCGCTCGGGGGCGAGGAGGACTTCGTCACGCTGGAGGAGGTCGGCACCCCGCGCGACTTCGCCGCCGAGGGCTTCACCCCCCGCGACCACGTGGAGCTGGGCCGGCTGCTCGGCGCCATCGACCTGGACCGGGCCGCCAAGGTCTCCGGCTCCCGCTTCTACTTCCTCACCGGAGTCGGCGCCCTGCTGGAGCTGGCCCTGGTGAACCTCGCCGTGGCGCAGGCCACCGCGGCCGGATTCACCCCGATGATCACCCCGGCGCTGGTCAAGCCGGCCGCCATGGAGGGCACCGGCTTCCTCGGCCAGGCCGCGGCCGACGTCTTCCGGGTGGAGGACAGCGACTTCTACCTGGTCGGCACCTCCGAGGTGGCCCTCGGCGGCTACCACATGGACGAGATCATCGACGCCGAGCGGCTGCCGCTGCGCTACGCCGGCTTCTCGCCGTGCTTCCGCCGCGAGGCCGGCTCGCACGGCAAGGACACCCGCGGCATCATCCGCGTCCACCAGTTCGACAAGGTGGAGATGTTCTGCTTCACCACGCCGGAGGACGCCGCCGCCGAGCACCAGCGGCTGCTGGCCTGGGAGAAGCAGTTCATGGACCAGCTGGAGCTGCCCTACCGGGTGATCGACGTGGCCTCCGGCGACCTCGGCGCCTCGGCGGCCCGCAAGTTCGACATCGAGGCGTGGATCCCGACCCAGGGCAAGTACCGCGAGCTCACCTCCACCTCCAACACCACCGAGTTCCAGGCCCGCCGGCTGTCGGTGCGGATGCGGGACGAGAACGGCACCCGCCCGCTGGCCACGCTCAACGGCACGCTCTGCGCGGTGCCGCGGACCATCGTGGCGCTCCTGGAGAACCACCAGCAGGACGACGGCTCGGTGGTCGTGCCCAAGGCGCTGCGGCCCTACCTCGGCGGGCGGGAGACCCTGGAGCCGGTGGAGAGCGCGCGGGCGCGCGCATGACCACCGACCGCCGCCCCGCCGAGCCGCCGTACCGGCTCGTCGCCACCGACCTCGACGGCACGCTGCTGCGCGACGACGACACCATCTCGCCGCGCACCCGGCGGGCGCTGGCGGAGGTGACGGCACTCGGGGCGGCGCACATCGTGGTGACCGGCCGCGGCGCGCCCTGGGCCAAGATCGTCCTGGACGACCTCGGCTACGACGGGCTGGCGGTGTGCGGCCAGGGCTCGCAGGTCTACCACGCCGGCCGGCACGAACTGCTCTCCTCGGTGACGCTGGACCGCCGGCTCGGCGCCCTGGCGCTGTCCAAGCTGGAGGCGGAGGTCGGCCCGCTGGCCGTGGCCGCCAGCCGGGACGGGATCGCCGGCGAGGTCGTGGTCGGACCGGGCTACCGGCTGCGGGCGCTGCTCCCGGTGGTGCACATGCGGAACCCCGAGGAGCTGTGGGCCACCCCGGTGATCAAGCTCTACGTCCAGCACGCCGAGCTGGACGACGACGCGCTGGCCGAGGCCGCCCGGGAGGTCGTCGGCGACCTCGTCGGGGTGACCCACGCCGGGCCGGGGATCGTCGAGCTGCTGCCGCCGGGGATGTCCAAGGCCGTCGGTCTGGCGATGGCCGCCGAGCTGCTGGGCATCGCCCCGGAGCACACCATCGCCTTCGGCGACATGCCGAACGACGTGCCGATGTTCGCCTGGGCCGGCCACGGCGTGGCCATGGGCAACGCCCACGCCGAACTGCGCGCGGCGGCGGACGAGGTCACCGCCTCGAACAACGAGGACGGCATCGCCCTGGTGCTGGAGCGGCTGTTCGGCGTGTCCTGGAGCCCGGACGCTCGTTGAACCGCACGCGGGTGCTCCGGCCGAGTTCGGGACGGTCGGAGCACCCGCGTTGACTTTTCCCGCCCTGGGGCGGCGTCGGGTCGTCGGGACGGTCAGCCTCCGGGTACGTGCCGCCCCCAGGACGGGACGGCCGGCCGGCGAAGTGCCGGCCGACCGGCCCGCAGGCCCGGCAGTCCTCAGTGGCTGTTCGCGCGGTGCCGACCGCGGCGGTTGCTGGTGAACCGCGTCACCACGAAGAACACGACGGCGACCACCACCGCGACCAGCACCACCCGGGAGAGCACCCCGACGTACTCCTCCACCCGGTACCAGCTCTCGCCGAGCAGGTAGCCGGCCATCACCAGGACGGTGTTCCAGATGCCGCTGCCGATGGTCGTCAGGACCAGGAAGCGGAGGAGGGGCATCCGCTCGATGCCGGCCGGGATGGAGATCAGACTGCGGAAGATCGGGATCATCCGCCCGAGCAACACCGCCTTGGTGCCGTGACGCGCGAACCACGCCTCCGTCCGGTCGACGTCCTCCAGCTTCACCAGCGGCATCCGGTCGGCGATCGCCCGTATGCGGTCCCGGCCCAGCGCCGCGCCCACCCAGTACAGCGCCAGGGCGCCGACGACCGAACCGATCGTCGTCCACACCAGAGCCGCCACCAGCCCCATCTGCCCCTGGCTGGCGGTGAAGCCGGCCAGCGGCAGGATCACCTCACTGGGCAGTGGGGGGAAGAGGTTCTCCAGGGCGATCGCCAGGCCGGCGCCGGGCGCGCCGAGGGTCTCCATCATGTCCGTCGCCCAGCCGGCGATCCCGCCGACCGGTTGGTGGTCGCCGCCGGGCTCGGTGCCGGCCGCTCCGCTCGCGCTCGTCAGCCACAGCGCCGCCGAATTCATCCATACCTCCGTCGATGCATAAGGCAGACGCTACGGATCCCGGGAGGACGTCCGCCATGCGGTCCCCCACCCACTTCCACGCGGTAGGCCACCGTCCGGTTGCTGTGGAGAACCACAGATCCCCCGGATCACCGCGTCCGGGCGTCCAGAAGGAGTTTGACGGCCGCCGCGCCGGCGGTGATACTCGGACGCCTACTCAAGTTTGAGTGCTGCTCCGTGGAGGAGCGCTCCCGCCGAGCGGAACGGGGAAGACCATGACGATCCTGGTGACGGGTGCGACCGGCAGCGTCGGGCGCACCGTGGTGGACCGGCTGCTGGCGGCCGGCGAGCGGGTGCGGGCGCTGACCCGTACCCCGGAGACGGCCGGGCTGCCGGACGGCGTCGAGGTGGTGCGCGGCGACCTCACCCAGCCCGCGGCGCTGGGGCCCGCCCTGGACGGTGTGGACCGGGCCTACCTCTTCCCCGTCGCCGACGGGGCGCGGACGTTCGTGGAGCTGGCCGAGGAGGCCGGGGTGCGGCGCATCGTGACGCTCTCCTCCCAGTCCGTGGAGCTGCGCCTGGCCACCAACCGGGAGGCCTCCGCCTACCACCGGGCGGTGGAGGAGGCGGTGGAGGCCGGGAACGTGGAGTGGACACACCTGCGGCCCGGCGGCTTCACCTCCAACGTGCTGTGGTGGGCCCCCTCCATCCAGGCCGAAGGCGTGGTCCGCGGCCCTTACGCGAGGGCCGCGCAGGCGCTCGTCCACCCCGCGGACATCGCCGAGGTGGCGGTGGCCGCGCTGCTGGAGGACGGCCACGCCGGCCGGGCGTACACCCTGCTGGGGCCGCGGGCGCTCGACCAGGCCGAGCAGGTGCGCGCGATCGGGGAGGGCATCGGCCGGGAGCTCCGGTTCGAGGAGGTGACCCCGGAGCAGGCGCGGGAGGCCATGCTGCCGTTCGTGCCCGCCGACGTCATCGACATGGTGTTCGGCTACCTGGCCCACTCGGTGGACCACCCGGACCGGCCCGAGCCGGTCATCGAGCGCCTCCTGGGACGCCCGGCCCGGACCCTGACGGACTGGGCGGCGGAGAACGCCGAGCAGTTCCGCTGATGGGGGTCCGGGGGCTGCCGGGGGGCAAGGCTCCGGAGGGCTTTCGGAGGAGGCGCTGCTGATGGTGGGTGGGGCTTTCGGGGGCGGGCTTCCGGGGGCGCTGCTGACGGGTTGGGCCTCCCACGGGCCGCTTCTGAGGGCCTTCTGACGGGCGGGGCTTCCGGGGGCGGGCGGGGGCCGGGGTAGGGCGGTGACGGGGTAGGGCAGGGGCGCGCCTGCCATGCCGCCGGGCGTTTCCGCAAGGGGTCATCCGTCGCCTGTGGACAACCCAAGCGCCCCCATGTCACCAGGGATAGCCCACGCCGCGCGCCCACACCAGGGGAGAAAACCGCCTGTGGACAACCACGCCGGCCACCCCACCCCACACCCCAAACCTGCCTCACCCCACACCCGCCTCACCCCACACCCGCCTCACCCCACGCCCACGCCACCCCCACACTCCAGGGGTGGCAGCGGGCGTTTCCGCAAGGGGGCAATCTCCGGCTGTGGACAACCCAAGCGCCCCCTTGTCTCCAGGGGTAGCCCCAGTCGGGGCGTTCGCGCCAGAGGGGAAAAACGCCTGTGGACAACGGTGACCGGCGCCCCGGCTCCCGGGGTTCAGGCGAGCAGGTCGGCCAGTGCCACGGCCGGGTCACGCTCCGGCGGCCCGGCCGGCCACCAGTCACCGGCGGTCCGGGCTCGGTACGGATACCAGCGCCCGTCCCGCCCCAGGCGCAGCTGCACGCCGCGCTCCGCCACCGTCCACCGGTTCCGCCAGACGCCCAGCTCGGGCAGCGCCTCCTCCTCCCCCGCCCAGGCGCCCGACAGGGCGGCACGCGCCCGCGCGAACTCCGGCCTCGGCGGGCTCCAGGCCCTCTCCAACGCGTCCAGGCCCGCCGGGCCGCCCTGGCGCCAGGCCGCGGCGGCACGCTCCAGCGCCGGCGGGCGGACGCCCGCCGCACCGGCGAGCCGGGTCAGCAGCGACGCGTCCGGATGCGTCGCGGCGAACCGCACCGTGTCCTGCCACACGTCCAGCTCCTCCGGCGGTTCCGGCGCGGTGAGCAGCGCCCGGGCCCGCACGGCCGCGTCCGCCACCAGCAGGGCGAGCGCCTCCGGCGCGGGCGCCCCGGGCACCGGGGCCACGTCCAGCAGCGGGCTGGACGTGGCATGCGGGGCGTGGGCGGCGGCGCCGCCAGGTGCCGTGGGGGCGGTGCCGGGGTCCGGGTCGGGCAGCGGCGGTGGTTCCGGCAGCGGCGGCACCGGCCGGCCGTACGCCAGGTGCGCCGGCACGCCCGTCGGCGCCGGCTGGGCGCTCGCCGCCTCGTCCCACGTGAGGCCCTCCGGGTGCGGCGCCGTCGCCCCGCAGGGCGCGGCCCCACCGGACGTGGCCCCAACCGGCGTGGCCCCAACCGGCGTGGCGGTGCCGGCCGCGGTGCTGCCCGTGGCACCGGTCGGGGCGGCGGTCGGGGCGGCGGGCCCGGCGGGCGCCTCCAGGGCCGCCTGGCGCGCGTTCCGCTGCTGGAGCTCGTCCAGCAGCTCCGCCTCCCCCTTCCCCCGCATCAGCAGCAGCAGAAACGGATCCTCGTCCAGCAGCCACGACACCTGGTAGCTCAGCGCCGCCGCGTGCTTGCAGGGGTATCCCCAGTCCGGGCAGTCGCACTCCGGCTCCAGGTCGCCCACGTCGGGCAGCAGCCGAACACCGGCGTCCTCCGCCGCCTCGACCAGGTCGCGCGGCATGTCGCGATCGAGCAGCGCCGCGATGTGCCCGGCCTCGGACGCCACCTGGTCCAGCAGCCGTCCCCACTCGGCCTCGGTCAGCCGCTCCACGAACACCACGGTCTGGTACGGCTCGTCGCCGCTCCCGTGGACCGGCGCCGCGATGCGCCCCGGGCTGATGGTGATCGTCCCGACGTGCCCGGCCTTCGCGTACCGGCGGCCCCGGGCCAGCCGCTCCGCGTCCAGCGAGGTCTCCTCCATCGCCCGGATCCAGGCGTCGCCCCACCACGTGCGGGCGAACCGGCGCCCCCTGCGCTGCGGCGGGAAGGCCGGGAACCCCCGGGCCTCCTCGGCGCCGTCACGCCCCCGGCGGCGCCCCGTCCGGTCGCCGCCACCCCCGCGTGCGTTCATCGTCCGCTCCTCAGCTCGACCAGCTCCGCCAGCTCGGCGTCGGACAGTTCGGTCAGTGCCGCCTCCCCGGAGGAGAGCACGGCGTCCGCCAGCTCCCGCTTGGCCCGCAGCATGGCCGCGACGCGGTCCTCGATCGTGCCCTCGGCGATCAGCCGGTGCACCTGGACCGGCCGGGTCTGCCCGATGCGGTAGGCGCGGTCGGTGGCCTGGTCCTCCACCGCCGGGTTCCACCAGCGGTCGTAGTGGACGACGTGGTCGGCGCGGGTGAGGTTCAGGCCGGTGCCGGCCGCCTTCAGCGACAGCAGGAACACCGGCACCTCGCCGTCCTGGAAACGCCGCACCATCGCGTCCCGGCGGGCGACGGGCGTGCCGCCGTGCAGCAGTTGGGTGGGCACGCCGCGCTCGGCCAGGTGCCGCTCGATCAGCCGCGCCATGGCCACGTACTGGGTGAACACCAGCACCGCGCCGTCCTCCGCGAGGATCGTGCCCACCAGTTCGTCGAGCAGCTCCAGCTTGCCGGAGCGGCCGGCGAGCCGGGCGTCGCGCCCCTCGGCCAGGTACTGCGCGGGGTGGTTGCAGATCTGCTTCAGGGCGGTGAGCAGCCGGACGATCTGCCCGCGCCGCTCCATGCCCGAACTCGCCTCGATCTCCGCCATGATCTCCCGCACCACCGCCTCGTACAGGCCGGCCTGTTCCCGGGTCAGGGCGACGGGCCGGTCGGTCTCGGTCTTGGGTGGCAGCTCGGGCGCGATGCCCGGGTCGGACTTGCGGCGGCGCAGCAGGAAGGGCCGGATGAGACGGGCGAACCGCTCGGCGGTCGCGGTTCCCGCCGCGGTCGCCGTCGCGCTTCCCGCCGCCTGGTTCGGCGCGGTGCCGGTGGCCGCCCGGCCGCCCCCGGTCGGCGTGACGCGGCCGGCCGCCTCGATGGGGCCGGCCCACCGGGTGCGGAAGGCGGAGAGCGTGCCGAGCAGGCCGGGGGTGGTCCAGTCGAGGATCGCCCACAGCTCGGAGAGGTTGTTCTCGACGGGCGTGCCGGTCAGCGCCACCCGGGCACGGGCGGGGAGCCGACGCAGCGCCCGGGCCGTCGCCGACCGCGGGTTCTTCACGTGCTGCGCCTCGTCGGCCACGACCAGGCCCCAGTCGACGGTCGCGAGGCGGTCCACGTCCAGCCGCATGGTGCCGTAGGTGGTGAGCACGAACCCGCCGGACGCCGCCTCCCCGTCTTCGGCGGAGGCGTCCGGCGCGGCGGCGTCCGGCGCGGCGGCGTCCGGCGCGGCGGCGAGGCCGTCCAGCGAGCGGGCGCCGGCGTGGAAGCGCCGCACGGGCGTTCCGGGGGCGAACCGGCGGATCTCCCGTTCCCAGTTGCCGAGCAGGGAGGCGGGGCAGACCACCAGGGTGGGGCCGGCCGTTCCCGGGGCGGTGCCGTCGGCCGTCGGGGCCTGCCGGTGCAGGTGCAGGGCGATCAGCGTGATGGTCTTGCCCAGGCCCATGTCGTCGGCGAGGCAGCCACCGAGGCCGAGCGAGGTCATCCGGTCCAGCCAGCGCAGCCCGCGCACCTGGTAGTCGCGCAGGGTGGCGGCAAGGCCCTCGGGCTGCCGCAGCGGTTCCGCGCCGTCGGCGGACGCACCGACGCCGTCGCCGCCCCGGTCGCCGTCGCCGTGGCCGTCGGGCTGGGCGATGCGCCGTCGCAGCGCGTCGAGCCATCCGCCGGCGGCCACCTCCACCCGCTCGCCGTCCACCTCGGCCGTCCCGGTGAGCGCGGCGCCCAACGCGTCGATGGCGGTCAGCGGCTTCAGCTCGCGCTCCCGCGCCTTGCGGGCGAGCTCGGGATCGACCAGCACCCACTGGTCACGCAGCCGGACCACCGGCCGGTGCGCCTCCGCCAGGCGGTCCATCTCGGCCGGGGTGAGCGGCTCGCCCCCCAGGGCCAGCTGCCAGTCCAGGCGCAGCGCCCGCCCGCCACCGAAGAAGGAGGGAAGGTCCGAAGGGGGCGCCTCGGTACCGGCGCCCACGACGGCCCGCGCGGTCAGCTCGGTGACCAGGTCCTTGGGCCAGTGCACGTCGACACCGGCCGCCGCCAGCCGTGCCGTGGCGGCGCCGAGGAGGGCGCGGACGTCCTCGTCGGCGAGTTCGACGGCGTCCGGGACGGCGGAGTGCAGCAGCGGTTCCAGCGCGCTCCACGCGCGGGCGGCCCTCCGCACGGCCAGCATGGCGTCGATCCGGGCGCGTTCGCCGAAGTGCCGGCCGGGGGCGCCCCACAGGTCGGCGGCGTCGGCGACCAGGGTGGGGTCGGCCAGGCTGTGCACCTGCACGACGGCCCGGAAGGCGCCGTCCCGGTCCGTGGCGAGGCCGCCGACCATCTCCAGGCGCAGCGATATCCGCACCCCGGAGTCGACGCCGGCGGAGATCTCCTGCGCCCACCCGCGCAGCTCGGGCACGCGTCGCGGGGCGGGAGCGGCGAACGCGGGGGCGCCGGTGGCGCGGGCGGCGGCGGGCGTGCGGGGCATGCCGTCGGCCACGGCGTCGAGGAAGCCGCGAAGGAGGGGTTCCGCCTCGGGAAGCAGCAGCTGCCGCCCGGCCGGTGCCGGGGTGGCCGAGGCGGGCAGCGGCACGGCCCGGGCCTCGGGGGGCATGGCAGCGGCCAGGGTGCGGATCCGCTCGACGTCCGCGGCGTCCAGCGGGCCCACCCGCCAGGCGTCGTACCCCTCGGGCGTCACTCCCGGCAGCATCCGCCCGCGGGCGACCAGCTGCAACGCCACCACCACGGCGGCGCCCCAGAACGCGCACGCCGGGTGCGCCGCCGGTGCGCGCCGGGCGCGGCTGAGCACCGGGACGGCCTCGGCGACGGTCAGCCGGACGGCGGGCACCACACGCTCCACCACGCCGCCCGCAGCCTCCGCCGCGTCCTCGCCGTCCCCCGTTCCCGCCGCGTCCACGCCGCCCGGGGCGTCTCCGGCGATCGAGATGTTTCCGGCGTTCGAGACGTCTCCCGCGTTCGGGGCCGGCAGGACGACGGGCAGGTCACCCGGTTCGCCGACGTCTCCGGGAAGGTCGCTCCCGTCCGGGGCCCAGAACGCGATGTGACCACCGCGCGGCGGATCACCGGCCTCGAACACGGCGGCACACCGCAGGAGTGCCGCCGCCTGTGCTTCAGAAATGCGCGTCATACCGCCTGTTTCCGCTCCGATCCCGTTCGTTCTCGCGCGACCGCCGGTCGCGCCACGCAGGGCCGTGCGGCGACGGCCCTGCGCGGCATGCCCCGGCCTCAGCGTCCCAGCCGCCGGTAGCGCCGCACCGACAGCGGGAAGAAGACCGCGATGATGAGCAGCGGCCAGACCACCGCCATCGGCAACGCGTTCTCCGCGATCCAGGTCTCCCCGCCCCACCCGGGGTTCTGGAAGAGCTCCCGCGTCGCCGAGGCGGTCGCCGACAGCGGGTTCCACTCCGCGATCGCCCCCAGCCACCCCGGCATGGTGCCCGGGGCCACGAAGGCGTTGGAGAGGAAACCCAGCGGCCACACCAGGATCTGAACCGCCGTGACCGCCCCCGTGCTCTGGAAGACCAGCCCCAGCCAGACGCCCACCCACAGCAACGCGAACCGCAGCAGCAACAGCAGCCCCACGGCCAACAGCGTCGGCCCGACGCCACCACCGGCACGCCACCCGACCGCCAGTCCGCAGAGCAGCATCACGGCCAGGCCGAGCGCCGAGTTGAGCATGTCGGCCACGCTACGCCCCACGACCACCGCCGAAGGAGCGATCGGCATGGAGCGGAAGCGGTCGGTGACCCCCCGGGCGGCGTCCGTGGTGACCGCCAGCATCGTGGTCTCGACGCCGAACAGCATGGTCATCGCGAACATGCCGGGCATCAGGAACTCGCGGTAGCCGTCACCGCCCGCCCCGGGGACTCCCGGCACCATCATCCCGCCACCGAAGAGGTAGCCGAACATCAGCACCATCATCACCGGGAAGAGCAGGCCGACGACGATCAGGCCGGGCTGGCGGGTCCAGTGCACCAGGTCCCGGCGGGTGATCGTCCAGCCGTCGACGGCGGCCCACCGCAGCCGCTCCAGCGGCGTGCGGGGGCCGGGCGGAGCCGTGACACTCATGCCGCCACCGCCTTTCCGGTCGTCGGACCGTTCCCGTTTTTGGGGCCGTTACCGTCCTGCCCGGGCCGCTCGCCGGTGAGGTGGAGGAACACCTCGTCCAGCGTGGGCCGGCGCAGCACGATGTCCTCGGCCGCGATTCCGGCGCCGTCGAGCGCGCGCACGACCTCGGTGAGGGCGCTCACCCGGTCGCGCACCGGCACCCCGACCCGCCGGTCGTCCGGGTCGACCTCGGCCCGCGCGTCCGCCACCCGCTCCAGCACCCTGGCGGCCAGCGGCAGTTCGGCGGCCTCGCGCACCACCACGTCGATCCGGTCGCCGCCGAGCCTGGACTTCAGCTCGTTGGGGCTCCCCTCGGCGATCACCCGGCCGCCCCGTCCCTCCGAGGCGGCGAGCACCGAGATGCGGTCGGCGAGCCGGTCGGCCTCCTCCAGGTACTGGGTGGTGAGCAGCACGCTGGTTCCGTCGTCGACCAGCGAGCGCACGGCCTCCCACACCTCGTTCCGACTGCGCGGGTCGAGGCCGGTGGTGGGCTCGTCGAGGAAGAGCACGGGCGGGGCCACGATCATGCTGGCGGCCAGGTCCAGCCGGCGGCGCATGCCGCCGGAGTACCGGCCCACCGGCCTGTTCCCGGCGTCCCGCAGCCGGAAGCGCTCCAGCAGCTCGTCCGCGCGGCGGCGGGCGCCGGCGGCGCCGAGGTGGTGGAGCCGTCCGAACATCTCAAGGTTCTGCCGGCCGCTGAGGATCTCGTCGACGGCGGCGTGCTGCCCGACGAGGCCGATCCGGCGGCGCACCCCGTCGGGCCGGCGGGCGACGTCGTATCCGGCGACCTCTGCCCGGCCGGCGTCGAAGCGGGTCAGGGTGGTCAGGATGCGGACGGCGGTGGTCTTGCCGGCCCCGTTGGGGCCGAGCAGGCCGCGCACCGTGCCGCTCGGGACGGTCAGGTCGAAGCCGTCCAGGCCGGTGCCCGCGCCGTAGCGCTTGACCAGCCCCTCGGCGACGATCGCGTGTCCTGGGGTCCGCACGCGCCTCCTCCCTAAACTACGTACGTCGTACGAAAGCTCTCCGTACAGCGTACCGTACGCCGTACGGATTCCCGATCGGATGGTGAGCTGGATCACATGGCAGCGGAGAAGAACGAACGCAGAGACCCGGCGCGGACCATGGCACTGCTGTGGCGGGCCCGCGAGGAACCCACCCGGGGCCCCCGCCCGGGGCTGACCGTGGACCGGATCGTGGACGCGGGCATCGAGATCGCGGACGCCGAAGGACTGGCCGGCCTGTCCATGCGGCGGGTCGCCGAACGGCTCGGCGTCGGCACCATGTCCCTCTACACCTACGTCCCCGGCAAGGCCGACCTGGTCGCGGCCATGCGGGACAAGGTCACCGGCCAGACCGCGCCCGTCCTCGACGCCGCCACCAGCGGATGGCGCGCCGCGCTGGAGCACTACGCGCGGGAGAGCTGGGAGATGTACCACCGGCACCCGTGGGCCCTCACCGCCTCGTGGTCCCAGGAGCTGACCGGCCCCCACGAGACGGCGCGCCTGGACGCCGCGCTGCGCGCGGTCTCCGGCATCGGGCTCACCGAGAGCGAGATGCTCCAGGTCGTCGTGCTGATCGACGGCTACGTCCGGGGCGCGGCCCAGATCTCCGTGGACATGCAGCAGACCGCGAGCCGGGAGGGCGTCGACGAGATGGAGTGGTGGGCCGAGCGCGGCCCGATGCTGGAGCGCTTCATCACCCCCAGCCGGTTCCCCGCGCTGACCGCCATCTGGCGCGCGGGCGCCTTCGGGGCGGAGGACGACGGCCTGGAGTTCGGCCTGCGCCGGGTGCTCGACGGCGTGGCCCGGCTCGTCGAGTCGGCCGCCGGACGGCAGGGCCGGTCGGGGTCGGCGGGGTCGGCGGGGTTGGAGTCGTCAGGATCGGAGTCGGCGACGGAGTCGCAGTCGCCGGCCCCGCCGGCCGGGTAGCCGGGCGTCCGATTCGGCCGGACGGGCTGCGGGGCGGGTCGGGCGGGTCGGCACGTCGCTCCGGGTGGGCGGGCGTCCGGACCACGTCCGTACCCCGCTCGGCCGGCAGGCTCGCCGGGCCGGGAGGGCGTGGACATACCGCGGGGTTTCCACGGCGCCCGAGGCGGTGGGGCGTCACGGTCAGCCGTCGGATCCGCCCGGCCCGTCGGCGTAGAGGGCGAGGACGGACGCCGCGGCCTCGGCCAACCGCCGCCTCGCCTCCGGCGGCTCGACCACCTCGACGTCAGGCCCGAACTGGAGCAGGTGACAGACCGCCGCGAGCACCGGGTAGCCCACCTCCGCCGTCACCCACTCCTCCCCCGGATCCGCCGCGTCCCCTTGGTCCCCCTGATCCCACCCCCGTCCGTCCGGAGCCGAGGGCCCGGTCACGGGCGGCTCGACGAGCAGCGCACCGACGATCCGCAGGAACATGTCCCACCGCGACCGGCGCACCCGGACCCGCACCCGCACGGCCGCCGGGCGCTCCTCCACCTCGCGCCGCAACGCCTGCCACACCTCCGCCAGGTCCACCCCGGCCCGGCGCCGCACCGGCGCGTCGGTGACCGTCGCCGCGACCACCCGGTCCGCCCGGAACAGCCGCGGCACGCCGTCCCGGTCCGCAACCAGGTACCAGGTGCCGCCCTTGGAGACGAGGCCGTAGGGATCCACCGTGTAGCGGCGCACCCGGGTGTCGCCGCCGTGGCGGTAGCGGACGCGCAGCCGGCGGTCGGTGAACACGGCGGTGTGCAGCACGTCCAGGTCGACCGCGGGGCGCGGGGGCGTCATCCAGCGATCCGGGTCGACGAGGATGCGCCGGCTGGTCAGCTCCGCCACGGGGCGGTGCGGGGCCGGCAGCGCCGCCATCACCTTGCGCAACGCGGACCCGAGCGCGCCCTCCAGGCCCAGCGCGGAGTGCGCGCCCTGCGCGGCCAGCACGAACAGCGCCCGGGCCTCGTCCGTCGTCAGGCCGGTGACGTCCGTGCGGAAACCGGGCAGCAGGGCGATGCCGCCGTGCCTGCCGCGCTCCGCGTACACCGGAACGCCGGCCGCCGACAGCGACTCGACGTCCCGGTAGATCGTGCGGGGCGACACCTCCAGGCGCTCGGCCAGTTCGCCGGCCGAGACGCGGCCGCGAGTCTGCAGGAGCAGCAGTATCGAGAGCAGGCGATCGGATTTCACGCCCCAACGATCCCGCGAAAACATGACGGCGGGTGTCTGGTTATGGCGGCAGGCTGCGGGCGAACCGAGACGAACGGAGAGTCCCGTGAACCAGGTCCCCGACCCGCGCCCCACCTACGAACGCGCCGCCGACCAGATGACCGCGCTGATCGCTTCCGTGCGGCCCGAACTGCTCGACGCCCCCACCCCCTGCGAGGAGTTCACCATCCGCGACCTGCTGGACCACGTGGTCGCCACGACGCAGGGCTTCGCCCGGATCGGCGAGGACGGCCGGGTGACCGAGGGGGTCTTCGAGCAGCCGCTCCAGGTGCCCGACGACGGCTGGGCCGAGGCCTACGCGAAGGCGCGCGACGGGCTGGTGGCGGCCTGGCTGGACGACGCCCGGCTGGAGACGCGGTACGCGATGGGCTGGGCGGACCTGTCCGGGCGGGAGGTGCTGGCCGCCGCCACGATGGACGCCGTGGCGCACGGCTGGGACCTCGCCCGGGCGCTCGGCCGCGGCGAGGGTCTGGACGAGGAACTGGGGGAGTACGCGCTCGCGGTGGCGCGCCGGATGGCTCCCGGGGACCAGCGTGGCGAGGGGGTGCCCTTCGGCCCGGTCCTGACCGCCCCCGACGGCGCGGACGCCTACGGACGGCTGGCGGCATGGCTCGGCCGCCCGGCCGACTGGACGCCGGAGGGCAGGGTCGTGGCGTAGCCACCGTTGGCGGGGTGGCCGCCTTGGAGGGCGGCATGCCTCGAGGGCGGCCGCCTCGGGGCGGCCGCCTCGGGGGGCGGCCACTCAGGCTGCTGTCCGACCGTGACCGTCCGAAGGGCATGGCCACCCTTCGGCGGCCCTCCGGGGTCGCGCTTCTGCCTGAGTTCTTTTGTTGTGTGGCCGCCTTCTTTTGCTTTCTCGTGCGCCCATCTCTTTTTGTGCGGCCGCGGCCCGACCGGGCCGCGGCCGCACAGGATCTTTCGCCCCCTCCCCCTTCCCCCCTTTGTCCCTTTGCCCCTCCCCCTTCCCCCCTTTGTCCCTTTGCCCCTCCCCCTGCCCCCGCCTGCCCTGCCGCCCGTGCGCCCCATCCCGCCCTGGCCCTTGATCGCCCCGGCAGCGCCTGATCACCTGGAGAGGCACCGATCCGCGCCTGGCGGCCGCCACCCCCTCCTGATAATCCTGGCGGTCCTTGACCTTCCCTGCAGGGGCGATCCCCTCCTGGCGGCCGCTAACCCTTCCGGCCAGTTCCCCTGGCCATCCCAACCCTCATCGACCCCAGCCCGGCGGCCGCCAACCCTCCCAACAGCCCTCAGAGCATCCCGACGGGCACCGGCCCCACCTGACGATCCCTCCTCCGTCTCACGCCGCTGATCGACCGGCCGGTTGAACGAACCACCAGACCGGAGTTCCTTAGCGACGGCCCACCCACCCCACTGCGGCGCCCATCACACACGCGGACGACCGCCCGCGTTGGGAGCCGAACCCAGGGGCCGCCGGCGCGCGAACACGGCAGCCTTCTTCCCTCGGGGGGAACTCGCCCGAGGACCTGGGGGAGACCCGGCCGGATCTCCGTGATCTCCACGTTCTCACGTGGGGCATCCAGCGCCACAGCCCTTCTCTCAGCCTGTGGATAACTCTGGAGGTGGGCATGCCACGTCATCTCCTCGCGGGCTAGTTGTAGGATGACCGGACTTTTGTGTGGTCGGTGGCGAACGTAGCGAGGAGGAGAGCGATGGCAGCGCTCCAGGCGGCGAGCCGGCGCTCGCTCGTGGACATGGCGATCGACCAACTCCGCGAGCAGTTGGCGGCCGGCACATGGCGGATCGGCGATCGGCTCCCCACCGAGCACGAGCTCGCCACCGCGCTCCAGGTCGGCCGGAACACGGTGCGCGAAGCCGTCCGCGTGCTGGTCCACGCCGGCATGCTGGAGACGCGCCAGGGCGAGGGCACCTTCGTGACCTCCCTGACCGACCCGTCGGCCTTCGTCCGCAGCGTGGCCGGCGCCGGGGTGCGGAACGTCCTGGAGATCCGCTTCGCGCTGGAGGCCGAGGCCGCCCGACTCGCCGCGCGCCGCCGCACCCCCGACGACATCGCCAGGATGCGGGCGGCGCTGGACCGCGCGAACGCCGTACGGCCGCACGCGGACCGGGAGCGGCACGGCCCCGTGCCGACGGACGTGGAGGCGGAGTTCGTCGAACGTGACGTGGACTTCCACACCGCCGTCGTGGAGGCCGCACACAACCCCACGCTCACCGAGCTCTACCGCTTCTTCCGGCCCCGCGTGGTGGAGGCGATCCGCGACGCGCTGGGCGACCGGCGGATGCCCGACGTGACCGCCGAGCAGCACGACGAGCTGCTGCACGCCATCGACCGCGGGGACGAGGAGGCCGCCGGACGGGCGGTGCGCCGCATGCTCTGCGAGCCGCTCCGCGCCGCCGCCGCGCTCAGTGAGGATTCGCTGGGCGGCGCGCCGCAGCCGGACGGGGACCTCGCCAGGAACGGCTGACGCAGACGGGGACGGGGAGGAGCCCGGCCCTGCCCCTTCCAGCCGGACCGCCCCGACCAACCAGCCGAACACCGCCACGCCCGGACACCCGCCCGCTCCACCCGCCCCGAGGAACCCCACCATGCCCCCGAACCCCACTCCCACCCCCACCACCGAATCCATGCATATGGCATCCAGTTCCCCGCGGAGCGCGACCACCCCAGCCACCCCACCCACCCGCGCCGGACGGCGCGGCACCGCGCTGCTGCTGGCCGGCATCCTGCTGCTGGCGCTCAACATGCGCGGCTCGCTGACCGGGCTGTCGCCGCTGGTCGGGGAGATCACCGACGCGTTCGGGCTCTCCTCCACGGCCGCCTCGCTGCTGACCGCCCTCCCCGTGCTGATGCTCGGCCTGGTCTCGCCGCTCGCGCCGGTGCTCGCCCGTCGCTGGGGCACCGAGGCGGTGCTGCTGGCAGCGCTCGGGCTGCTGGTGGTGGCCGCGGCGCTGCGCGCGCTGCCCGCCGAGGCCGCGCTGTTCGCCGGCTGCCTGCTGGTGGGCATGGGCGTGGCGGTGCTGAACGTGCTGATGCCGGTGGTGGTCAAGCGGGACTTCGCCCACCGGGCGGGGCCGATGACCGGGGTGTACACGGCCACCATGGTGGGCGGCGCCACGGTCGCCGCGGCGATCGCGGTGCCGCTGACCGGACCGCTCGGCGGCTGGAACGGCTCGCTGGCCTTCTGGGCGGCGCCGGCGGTGGTGGCCGCGGCGGTGTGGCTCCCGCAGGTGCTGCGGGCGCGGCGGGCACGCCGGCCCGAGGGGCCGGTCGGTGGACGTCGCCGGGTGCGGGGGCTGTGGCGCTGCCCGCTGGCCTGGCAGGTGGCGGCGTTCATGGGGCTGCAGTCGCTGCTCTTCTACACCCTGATGGCCTGGGTGCCGACGATCCTGGTGGACAACGGGATGGCGGCCGGCGAGGCGGCCCTCGTCCTCAGCTTCAACAGCCTGACGTCCATCGTCACCTCGCTGCTGGTGCCGATGGTGGCGGCCCGTCCGGGCACGCACCGCCCGCTCGCCCTGCTGGTGGGCGTCCTGACGACGGCCGGCATCCTCGGTCTGCTGCTGGCGCCGCACGGGATGGCCGCCTGGGCGTGGGCGGGTGTGCTGGGCCTGGGGCAGGGCGCCGGCGTGTCGCTGGCCCTGACGTTCGTGGTCATGCGCAGCCGGGACGCGGTGGTGGCGGGGCAGCTGTCCGGGATGATGCAGACGGTCGGCTACACGGTGGCCGCGGCCGGCCCGATCGCCGCCGGCCTGCTGCACCAGGTCACGGACGGCTGGACGGTTCCACTGGCCGTGCTGGCGCTGCTCGCGGTGGCCGAGGCCGTGGTGGGGCTGGGCGCGGGGCGGAGCCGCTTCGTCCGCGCCGAGGTCGTGCCGGGCTGAGGGGCGGGCCACGCCCCGGTACACGCGCCCCCGGTACACGGGCACCCGGTACACGCGCACCCGGCGCACGCGCACCCGGCGCACGCGCACCCGGCGCACGGGCGAGGGCCCGGCGGCATGGAGGCGGATCCTCGCGGATCACCTCCGTGTCGCCGGGCCCCTCGCCCGCCGGGCTGCCGACGGCGACGCGCCCGTCGCCCGCCGGCTCACTCCTCCCCGGTGAGGCTGATCGACCGCAGCCGGTGCGCGGCGAACCAGGTGGCAGCGCCGGTGACCACCAGCAGCAGGATGATGGCGGTGTTGATGGAGACGTCCGCCCCGATCGCGCCCGGGTCGGCCAGGTCGGCGGCCACGCTGAGGCCCCACTGCTGGACGCTGAGCGTCTTGGCGCCGTCCACCAGGCTGCCGACCAGCGACTCCCACACCAGCGCGTAGAGCAGGCCGATCACCACCGCGTTGCGGGAGACCACGCCCAGCAGCAGGAACACCGCGCTGTAGGTGACGCCGGCGGCGAACGCCCCGACGCCGTAGCCGATGGCGAGGCCGCGTTCCGCGCCGGACATGATCAGGCCGGCCACGGTGATCGGCAGGGCGCCGAAGAGGGTGGTGCAGGCGATGGACACCCACAGCTTGGTGAGCACGACGGTCGGCCGCCGCACCGGCTTGGCCAGCAGGTAGACGATGGAGCCGTCGTCGATCTCGGTGCCGATCGCCCCGGTGCCGGCGAGCAGGGAGAGCAGCGGCACGATGGTGGCCAGGGCGAAGGAGCCCAGCAGGCTGTTGGTGAGGCTGTGGTCCACGCCGGCGGCGAGCCGGATGACGGTGGCCAGGCCGAGGAGCACCACCGGCAGCACGAACAGCAGCGCGCCGCGGCGGCGGCCGAGGATGCCGCGCCAGGTCAGCCGGGCCACGGTGGGGTGGAACAGCTGGACCGGCCGGCGGGGCGGCAGTTCGGTCAGCGCCGCCGGGGCCGGAGCGGGCGCCGGCGCCGGGGTGGCCCCGGACGCGGGCCGATCGTAGGTGTTGCTCATGACATCAACCCCGCGCATCGTTCAGAGTTCTTCGACCGTTCGTGACGCGTGTTCGTCCGCCTCGGGCGCCCGGTCATGACGCCACCAGGTAGGAGAAGACGCTCTCCAGGGACTCGTCGGTCGGCGACACCTCGTACAGCCGGATGCCGGCACGCCGGGCGGCCTTGGGCAGCAGCTCGGTGAACCGGGCGAAGTCCACGGCCTGCACCCGCAGCACGCCCTCCCGGATGTCGACCTCCAGGCCGGCGGTGCTGGCGTCGGCGATCAGCGCGGCGGCCAGGGCCCGGTCGTCGCTGGAGCGCAGCGTGTACAGGTGGGGCCGGTCGGTCATCAGCCGGCGGATCTCGCGGAAGTCGCCGGAGGCGGCGTGCCGGCCGGCGACGATCACCTCGATGTGGTGGGCGAGCTGCTCGACCTCCTCCAGGATGTGCGAGCTGAACAGCACGGTCCGTCCCTCGGCGCCCATGCGGCGCAGCAGTTCCATCAGCTGCATGCGCTGCCGGGGGTCCATGCCGTTGAACGGTTCGTCGAGCAGCAGCACGGCCGGGTCGTGGACGAGCGCGGAGGCCATCTTGACGCGCTGCCGCATGCCCTTGGAGTAGGTGCTGATGGCGCGTTCCTGGGCGTACTCCATCTCCACGGCGGCGATGGCGCGGCGGGCGGCGGCGCCGGGGTCGGGCAGGCCGTGGAGTTCGGCGTTGGCGAGCACGAACTGCCAGCCGGTGAGGAAGTCGTACATCGACTCCCGCTCGGGCACCAGGCCGATGGCGGAGTAGACGCGCTCGTTGCGCCACACCGGCACGTCGTCCAGGGTGAGGGTGCCGCTGGAGGGGCCGAGGAAGCCGGCCATCATGTGGATGAGGGTGGACTTTCCGGCGCCGTTGGGGCCGAGCAGGCCGGTGATGCCGGGGCCGACGCTCATCGAGACGTCGTTGACGGCCACCACGTTGCCGAACCAGCGGGAGACCCGCGCGACGTTGATCGTGGTCATGAGATGGAGACCCTCCGGTAGCGCGCGTGGAGCAGGAGGTAGCCGAGCGCACAGCCGGCCAGGGTGACCAGGCCGAAGACGGCTCCGGCGAGCGCTCCGTCGGGGCCGGCGAGCGAGGTGGGGCTGGCGTCGAACAGCCACACCGCCACGCCGTCGACCAGGGTGAAGGGGGAGAACAGGCCCATCCAGCCGGTGAGGCTGGTGGCGCCCAGGGCCTCTGCGGCGCCCTGGGCGATGCCGACGCCGGCGTAGCTGATCATCAGCACGGCGATGATCGCGGCGACGCCGAAACCGCGGCGCGGGGTGACGGAGGCGATCAGCAGGGCGAGGCCGGTGAGCAGCAGGGAGAGCAGCACGACGGTGACCAGGCCCTGGAGGAAGCCGGTGGTCTGGTCGGCGAAGTCGAGCTCCGCGAGGAGCGCGCCGAGCCAGAGGACGAGCAGCGGCAGGCCGTTCAGCACGAGCAGGGCGGTGGCCATGGCGGCGTACTTGGCGAGGACGTAGTCGGCGCGTTCCAGGGGCCGGGAGAAGTACAGCGACATGGTGCGGAAGCGCAGGTCGCGGGAGACCAGCTGGGGTGCCTGGGAGGCGACGAAGACGGAGATCACCAGCTGCATGATCTGCGGGTAGGCGGTGTACTCGACGGGCAGGTCGTCGAGGCCGATGGTGACGGCCACGGCGACCATGACGCCGGCCGGCAGCACCATGATGGCGAGCAGCAGCATCGGCATGATCTTGGAGCGGGCGGAGCGCCCGATGCCGAAGCAGCCCAGCACGGACTGCAGGTAGAGCGAGCGCAGCAGGTAGCCGCGGCCGAGCCGGGGGCCCTCGTAGTGGCGGTAGCCGATGTCGTGGATGACGCCGGACGGGGTCTGGGCGGGGGCGCCGGTCTGGGCGGGGGCGCCCGCGTGGGCCTGGGCGGGGCTGGTTGCCTGGCCGGGGAGGGCCGGGCCGTGCGGGCCGGGGCCGGGCGCCGTGTCACGCGTGGGCATCCGCGTCCTCCTTCCGGGGGTGGGCCGCCTGCTGGCCGTTGTCGCGGAACACCTCGTCGATGTGGTGGCGGTGCTGCTGGAGGCGCACCAGCCCGAGGCCGAGCCGGTCGACGGCGTCGCGGACGGCGTCGTAGGTCTCGTCGCCGGCCAGGTCCACGCGCACGATCCGCCCGTCGCGCGCCACGCCGGGGACGCCGGCGGTGGTCAGCTCGGTGACGAGTTCCTCGGCGCCGGTGGGCAGCGGGGTGCCGGGGGTGGTCTGGGCGGGGACGGGGCGGTCGGTGACCTCCACCACCAGGACGAGGTCGGTCTGGGTGAACTCGGCCGTGGAGGAGGAGCGCAGCAGCCGTCCGCCGTCGACGACGACGATGTGGTCGCAGGTGCGTTCCAGCTCGCCGAGGAGGTGGGAGGTGACCAGGACGTTGATGCCGAAGTCGGTGCGGACGCGGCGGATCAGGCCGAGCATGTCGTCGCGGCCGACCGGGTCGAGGCCGTTGGTGGGCTCGTCGAGCAGCACCAGCTGCGGGTCGTGCACGAGCGCCTGGGCCAGCTTGACGCGCTGCTTCATGCCGGTGGAGTAGCCGCCGATGGGCCGGTAGCGCTCCTCGTAGAGGCCGACGTGGCGCAGCGTGTCGGCGGTGCGTTCGCGGGCCGCGGAGGGGGGCAGGCCGGCCATCCGGGCCATGTGCACGACGAACTCGGTGGCCGAGACGTCCGGCGGCAGGCAGTCGTGTTCGGGCATGTAGCCGACGCGGGAGCGGATCTCCGCCCCCTGGGTGCGCACGTCGAGGCCGAGCACGGAGGCGCTGCCGGAGGTCGCGGGGGCGAGGCCGAGCAGGATCTTGATGAGCGTGGACTTTCCCGCGCCGTTGGCGCCGACCAGCCCGCACACCCCCGGCTCGATGCCGAGGGTGAGCCGGTCCAGAGCGGTCACCCGCGGGTACCTCATGGTGAGGTCTTGGGTTTCGATGACGGACACGACGGCGACGGTACCGGCGCCTGGTGAACTGTGGCGTCCCCCGGGAGTGCCGAAGCGTGTCGTCCGCGAGGACCATGCGGGCTCCTGCCGTGGTCAGGGTCAGGTCAAGGCCGCTCCGTTCCGGCGGTGTCGTGGCCGGTGGCGCCGGTGGCACCCGTCGCGGTGGCGCCCGTCGCGGTGGCGTCGATGGCGGCGGTCACCGAGCGGATGAAGGCGGCCTCGTCCACGGCGAAGACGGAGTCGGGCACCGGCCAGTGCACCACGATCTCGTCGACGCCGATGGCGGCGGCCCGGGCGGTGAAGTCGCGGAAGGCGCCGGGGTCGTGCAGCGGGGCGGGGGTGCCGACGCCGGTGAGCAGGACGCGCCGGATGGTCGCCGGGTCGCGGCCGGCGTCGGCGCAGGCGGCGTCGAGCCGGGCCGCCTGCGCGGCGACGGCGTCGAGCCGGCCGGCCAGGTCCGCGTCCTCGCGCCGCCAGGGGTCGCCGAAGGTCACCCAGGCCTGGCCGTGGGCTGCGGCGAGGGCGAGTCCGCGCGGGCCGGTGGCGGCGATGGCGAACGGGGGGCGCGGCCGCTGCATGCAGCCGGGGTGCATGCGGGCCTCGTGGGCGGTGTAGTACCGGCCGGTCCGGGTGGTGACGGGTTCCCGCAGCAGCCGGTCGAGGAGGGCCACGAACTCGGCGAAGCGGTCCGCGCGTTCCCGCGGGGTCCAGGGTTCCTGGCCGAGGGTGGTGGCGTCGAAGCCGGTGCCGCCCGCGCCGATGCCGATGGTGAGCCGGCCCTCGGAGAGGTCGTCCAGGGAGAGGAGGTCCTTGGCGAGGGTGACGGGGTGGCGGAAGTTGGGCGAGATGACCATGGTGCCGAGCCGGATGCGGTCGGTGACCATGGCGGCGGCGGTGAGCGTGGGGATGGTGGCGAACCAGGGTTCGTCCCGGAAGCTGCGCCAGGACAGGTGGTCGTAGGTGTAGGCGGTGTGCACGCCGAGGTCCTCAGCCCGTCGCCACACGTCCACCAGTTCGGGCCGGCGGTGGATCGGGAGGATCACGGTGCTCAGGCGCATGCCGTCGACTCTATGGGCGAGTGCCCGGAACCACCGCTCGACCGCCCCCGCACGCGTGACCCCGATCGCCCTACCGCCTCACACAGGATGCACGATGCTGTGTTGGCATGGAGAGCGGTCACCCGGGCAAGCCCCGCGTCACCACCAGCGTCTCCCTGTGTGCCGAGACTCTGGAGATGATCCGCGCGCGTGGGCTTGGCTGAACGCGCCGCCCGCACACCGGATCTCGGCACCGCCATCTCCCGCCACGCGCGCGCTGGGGCCGGTGGGGGTACGGGTGCGGGGGTTGTCCCTACGGTGGTTCGGGGGTTTGCCGCGCTGACCTGGGGTTGTGGGCGGGCATAGAACTGACGGCAGGTCTGGATTCGTCGATTGCGAGCGGGGTCTGTCATGTCGTCAGTGCGCGAGTCGGTTGCCATCTCGTCCCCGGGTGCGGCGGGCGGGGGTACGGGGGTGCCGGGAGCGGTCCGCGCCAGTTCCCTGTGGTGGCTCACGGCGATCGGGGCCGGGGTCTTCGACACCGTCCTGGCCGTGGTGGACGCCCTCGCCACGGACTCGGCCGGCGCCGGCGGGCTGGTGGGTCCGGTGGCGTTCCGGCTGACGGTCTACGCGGTGTTGGTCGCCGTCGTGTTGCGGATGCGGGCGGGGAGGAACTGGGCGCGGATCGGTCTGGCGGCGCTGCTGGGCACTGTGGGGATGGCGTCGCTGCTGATCGAGCCGGTCACCTGGCTGGCCGAGGGGAACTCGGTGGGTGACGCGTTCGCGGGCGCGGACGCGGTGTGGGTGCTGTTCGTGGTGAGCCGTGTGGTGCACGTGGTGGCGGTGGTGGCCGCGATCGTGTGCGCGTTCCGGCCGGAGGCGAACCGGTACTTCCGCGCCGGGAGGTGAGGCGGGGCCGCGGGTGGAGGGGGCGTCGGGGGGTGCCGACGGTCGTCGGCACCCCCCGATGGCTCGGAAGGCCCGGGTCAGCGGGCCGGGGCGGTGGTGGGGGCGGGGGCGTCCGAGGGGGTCTTCCGGCCCTCGGGGTCGGGGGTGCCCGGGCGGGCGCCGCGCAGCAGGGCCGTGGAGAGGACGGCGGCCACCACCATCAGCGCGGCGGCGCCGATCGCGGCGGCGTGCATGCCGCTGGTGAAGGCCTCCCGGGCGGCGTGCGTGACGGCGTCGCCGAGGGCGCCCGGCAGCTGCTCGGACACGGCGATCGCGCCGCCGAGGGTCTCCCGGGCCGCCTCGGCGGCCTCGGGCGGCAGCCCGGCCGGCATGTCCTCGACCGCGTCCGTCACCTGCCGGCGGTACACGGCGTCACCGAGGCTGCCGAGCAGGGCCATGCCGAGGGCGCCGCCGAGTTCGGTGCCGGATTCCAGCAGGCCGGAGGCGCTGCCCGCCCGCTCCGGCGGGGCGAGGCCCATCACCATGTCGGTGACCAGCGACATCACGATGATCAGGCCACCGGCGTACACGCTGGCGCCGATCATGATGCCCCACAGGCTGGAGTCGGGCTCGACCCGGGTGAGCGACCAGAAGCCGCAGGCGGCGAGCAGGAACCCGGCGGACATGATGAACGCCCGGTCGAACCGGCGGGCCAGCGCGGCGGCCAGCGGCGCCATGCCGCCGACCACGACCGTGGGCAGCAGGCTCCACAGCGCGGCCCGCAGCGGGCTCATGCCGAGCACGGACTGGAGGTACTGGGTGCTGAAGATCGCGAACCCGACGGTGGCGAACATGCCGAGCAGGTTCATGGCGATGGCCCCGCTGAAGGCCCGGCGCCGGAAGAGTTCGAGGTCGATCAGCGCGCCCGGGCGGCGCTGCCGGCGGACGAAGAGGACGCCGACGGCCAGGCCGACCAGGATGCTCCCCGCCGGCACCGGCTCGAAGCCGTGGTTGGCCAGCTCCTTGATGCCGTAGATCACCGGCAGGATGGTGGCGAGCGAGAGCACCGCGCTGAGCAGGTCGAAGCGGCCGGCCCTGGGATTGCGGAACTCCGGGACGAGCATCGGCGCGAGCACCAGCAGCAGCACCATCGCCGGGATGTTGACCAGGAAGACGGAGCCCCACCAGAAGCGCTCCAGCAGCAGGCCGCTGAGCACCGGCCCGATCGCGATGCCGCCGGTCATCACGGCCGACCAGATGGCGATGGCCGTGCCGCGCTGCCTGGCGTCGTGGAACATGTTGCGGACCAGCGCCAGCGTGGACGGCATCAGGGTCGCCCCGCCGATGCCGAGCAGGGCGCGGGCCGCGATCAGCGTGGAGGCGTCGCCGGCGTAGGCGGCGAGCAGGGACGCCGCGCCGAAGGCGGTGGCGCCGATCAGCAGGAGCCGGCGGCGCCCGATGCGGTCGCCCAGCGCCCCCATGGCGATCAGCAGTCCGGCCAGGACGAAGCCGTAGATGTCGAAGACCCACAGTTGCTGGGTGCCGCTGAGCTCCAGCTCCTGGGTGATGAACGGGACGGCGAAGTAGAGCACCGACACGTCCATGGAGACCAGCAGCAGGGGAAGCATCAGGACCGCGAACCCGATCCACTCCCGCCTGCCGGCTCTGGCTCCCTGGGTGTCCGTCGTCTCCGCGTGCATGCGGACACACCCCCTGTTTCGTGTACAGCGTACGAGAACGAGCGACGCGTACACAGTAAGGCATGGCACCCACGCACACCAAGGCGGGAAAACACTGGACTTGCAGGGGTTCTTGGGGGATCGATCGCCCCTCATGCACTAGTGCACTAGGCTAGTGCACTAGGTGTCGGGCGGGGTCGCGGTCCGGAGGACACCGCTGACCAGCGGCGGCTGCTAGCCTCGGTCGCGTCGGTGCACTAGTTCACCGCTCCGCGACAGCCCACGAGGGAGGCGTCGATGGCCGGACCCGTCGCGCGAACCGAACCGCCCTACCTCCGGATCGTCAACGAGATCCGCGCGCGCATCGACGCCGGGGAACTGCGCCCGGGCGACCGGGTGCCCTCCACCCGGCGGATCGTCGAGGAGTGGGGCGTGGCGATGGCGACCGCCACCAAGGTGCTGACCACGCTGCGTCAGCAGGGGCTGGTGCTCGCGGTGCCCGGAATCGGCACGGTGGTCGCCGGATCCGACATGCCTCCGGCCGCGCCCCCGACCGGGGCCGCACCCACGGCCGCCGTCGCGGAGGCGCCGGCACGAGCGACCACCAGACGGCACACCACCGGTGGCACGGCGGACAACGCGCTCACCCGGGAACGCGTGGTGCGCACGGCGATCGAGATCGCCGACGCGGAGGGGTCGACGACGCTGTCCATGCGGCGGATCGCGGCCGAACTGGGCGTCGCCACCATGTCGCTGTACCGCTACGTGGAGTCCAAGGAGGAGCTGCTCGCGCTGATGATGGACGCCGTCTTCGGTGAGGCGGAGCTTCCCCAGCCGGGGCCGCAGCACTGGCGGGACCGGTTGGAGCAGTGCGCACGGATCCAGTGGTCGCTCTACCGGCGGCATCCGTGGGTGGCCACGCTGCTGTCACTGACCAGGCCGGCGGTGACGCCGAACGGCATGACGCTGATCGAGTGGGGGATGGCGTCCTTCCCGCCCGTCGACCCGCGCACGGTGATGCACGTCTCGGTCACCACGGTGAGCTACGTGCGCGGCGTCGCCGTGGGCCTGGAGACCGAGGCCGAGGCGCAGCGGGCGACCGGGATCACCGGCCAGGAGTGGATGCGGGACATGGACCCGGTGTTCACCGAGGTGGTCTCCTCGGGGGCGTACCCGATGTACGCCTCCTTCATCGACCTGCCGGACGACGCCCTCGATCTCGACAGCCTGTTCGAGTTCGGTCTGGAGCGGCTGCTCGACGGCATCGAGGTGCTCCTCTCGCGGACCGGCGCGGGCTCCGGCGAAGGCGCGGCGGCCGGCTCCGGCGGAACCCGGGCGTACGGCTCCGCAGGAAGCGGCCCGGACGGCTCCGTGGGGTGAGCGGCGCGCGGGGCCGCCGCCGGTCGTCCCGGTGGCGGCCCCGCGGCCCCGCGGCCCCGCGGCCCCGCGGGCCGGCGGGCGAGGGCCCGCGCGAGGGTGGACGGCCTCAGTCGCGCGCCACGTCGATCAGCACCTTGCCGACGGCGCCGCCCTGCACGGCCGCGTGGGCGTCGGCGGTCTTCTCCAGCGGGTAGCGGTGCAGCGGCAGGCCGGCCTCCCGGCCGGCGCGCAGCGCCCCCGCCGCGACGGCGGCGCCCACGTCGGCCACGGCCGCCCGCTTGGCCTCCTCGGGCACGGTGTAGACCAGCACGAACTTCCAGCTCAGGTTGCCGAACATGGCCGGCAGCAGGGGGATGCCCATCTCGTTCCCGCCGTCGTTGGCGTACACGGCCACCACCCCGCCCGGCGCCAGCACCTCGGCGTCCAGCGCGGTGTTGACCGCCGGCGCGACCTCCACCACGATGTCCACGCCGCGCGGCGCCACCCGCTTGATCGCCTCGGCGGCGTCCTCGGTCCGGTAGTTGACCACGTGGTGGGCGCCGGCGGCGGTGGCCAGTTCGGCCTTCTCCGGCCCGCTCACCGTGGTGACGACCTCGGCGCCGGCCCAGCGCGCCAGCTGGATGGCGGCGTTGCCGACGGCTCCGGCGCCGCCCGCCACCAGCACGGTCCGGCCGGCGAGGGCGCCCGGGGCGAGCCGGGTCGGGCCGCCGTCCAGCACGGTCAGCGCGCGGTGCGCGGTCAGCGCCGGGATGCCGAGGCTGGCGCCGAGCTCGAAGGAGGCGCCGTCCGGCAGCGGCACGGCCTGCCGCTCCGGCAGCACCACGTACTCCTGGGCGGTGCCGTCGGCCCGCCGCCAGGCCGCCTCCCACACCCAGACCCGCTCGCCGACCCGGCCGGCGTCCCCGCCCGGGCCGACCGCGTCGATCACGCCGGAGCCGTCTTGGTTCGGCACCTGCTCGGGGAACCGCGGGAAGCCCGGGACCGCCACCTGGCGCGCCTTCCAGTCCGTCGGGTTGACCCCGGAGACGTGGATCCGCACCCGTACCTCTCCCGGGCCGGGCTCGGGCAGTGCACGGTCGGTCAGTCGCAGGACCTCGGGGCCGCCGTTGTCCGTGTAGGTGATCGCCTTCATGTCAGCGGACAACACCGCCGCGCCCCAGTTATTCCGGCCGGATCGGCCCTCCCCCCTCGGCCTCAGTCGTGCAGCGGCACCCGCCAGCACAGCCGGGTGCCGGGGCGCGCGCCGGGCCGGTCGACGGCGTCCGCCCCCGGCGTGGACGCGGCGGCGGGCCCCTCGGGAGCGGTGGCGGGCCCCTCGGAGGCGGCGGGCCCCTCGAAGGCGGCGGGACCCTCGGAGGCGGCGGGCTCCTCCGGGGCGGCGGCGACGCGGCCCGCGGACGGCCCCGGCGCGGTACCGATCTCGGCGGTGCCGTCCAGCGCCTCGGCGCGGCGCACGATGTTGGCCAGCCCGCTGCGGCGGGACAGCCCGTCGGGCAGGCCGACGCCGTCGTCGGTGACGGTGAGGGTGACCGCGTCGCCGGCCACCTCCACCGACACCTCCACGGCGGTGGCGCGGGCGTGCCGGGCGGCGTTGGAGAGCGCCTCGCGCAGCACGGCCAGCAGGTTGCGGGCCACCGGGTCGTGCACCCTGGCGTCCACCGGGCCGACGAAGCGCACCGCGGGGGCGAAGCCCAGGGCCACCGTGACGGCGCCCGCCTCCCGCAGCACCCGGGCCCGCAGGCCGGCCTCGGCCGCCTCCGGCTCGTGCTGGAGGGCGAAGATCGCGGTGCGCACGTCCTGGATGGTGGCGTCCAGCTCGTCCACGGCGCGGTCCACCCGGGCCACCACGTCGGGGTCGGTGGCCGCCCGCGCTGCGCCCTGCAACTGCATGCCGGTGGCGAACAGCCGCTGGATCACCACGTCGTGCAGGTCCCGGGCGATCCGGTCGCGGTCCTCCAGCACCGCCAGCCGGTCCCGGCCGCGCTGCGCCTCGGCGAGCCGCAGGGCCAGGGCGGCCTGGGAGGCGAAGCTGGCGGCGAGCCGCTGCTCCTCGGCGGTGAACGCCGCCCGGCCGGGGTCGCGGCCCACGGCGAGCGCCCCGAGCACCTCGTCGCCGCTGGTCAGCGGCACCATCATGACGGGGCCGAGGGGGTCCAGCAGGTCGGTGGTCATCAGCGGGGCGCGGGGCGACGCGTCCGGCAGGAACACCGTCTCGCCGGCGCGCAGCCGGCGGGCCGCGTCGCTGCGGGCGGGCAGTTCGGCCCCCTCGGCGCCGTGCAGGCCCTCCCCGCAGGCGGCGCGCACCACCAGGCTGCCGTCCGGCTCGGTGAGCAGCACGATCCCGGCGCGGGCGTCTGCGAGCTGGCGCGCCTGGTCGGCGACGACGGTCAGCGCCTGCTCGGCGTCCTCCTCGGAGAGCAGGCGGGTGGTGACGGCGGCGGATCCGGAGATCCAGTGCTCGCGGCGGCGGGCCGACTCGTACAGCCGGGCGTTGCTGATGGCCACCCCGGCGGAGACGGCGAGCGCCTGGACGAGGTGCTCGTCCTCCGTGGTGAACTCGCTGGCGCCCTGTTTCTCGGACAGGTAGAGGTTGCCGAAGACGGCGTTGCCGAGCCGTACCGGCACCCCGAGGAAGGAGTGCATCGGCGGGTGGCCCGGGGGGAAGCCGTAGGACTGCGGGTGCCGGGAGATGTCCGGTATGCGCATCGCCATGGGGCTGGCGATCAGCGCGCCGAGCACGCCCCTGCCCTGCGGGAGTTCGCCGATGGCGGCGGCGGTGGCCTCGTCGATGCCGACGTGGATGAACTCCGAGAGGGAGTCGCCGTCGGGGGAGAGCACGCCGAGGGCGCCGTAGCGGGCGCCGGAGAGGTGGACGGCGGTCTCCACGATGCGGCGGAGCATGCCGCGCAGTTCCAGGTCGGAGCCGATGGAGACGACCGCTTCGAGCAGCAGCCGCATGCGGCCGGTGACGTCCAGGGCGCCCTTGAGCCGTTCGAGGACCTCCTCGACCAGTGAGCCGAGGCCCAGCGAACCGAGGCCGAGGGAGCCGAGGCCGGGGAGGGAGGAGGCGAGGCCGGGGGTGCCGGGGGTGTCAAGGGCGTTCGCAGGGCTGGTGGGCGGGCCGGGGGCGTCGGTGGGGGTGGTGAACAGTTCGCCGATGCCACCCGCGTACCGGCCGCCGCCCGGACGACGGGCCTCCGAGCCGCCGGGGCCGGGGTGGTCGGTCGGGCCGGTCGGCCGGTCGTGGCCCCGGTCCTCTCCCTGGCCCCTGCCCTGGTCGTGACCAGCTACCGCCATGGCGTCACAGTAGCCTGCCCACCGCCCTGGCCAGCGCTGACGCCGTGGGGTGGCCGGTTTTCGTCGTGTTGGCGGGCGCGGCCCCGGGGCTTGGCGGCGCGAGGTGCCGGTGCGTGCCGGGCGATTCACGCGCGGACTCCCAGTACACGCCACGAAACCAACACAGACGTAACATAAAGGGACATCTCTCACTGATGGGCAGGCGATGGCCGGTTCCGAAGAAGCTCCCCCGAGCGCACGGTCCGAGCCACCCGACTTCGTCCGGACGGCCGCGGTGGTGGTGGGCGAGGACGGAGTGGTGGTCGGCTGGACCAGGGCCGCGCAGGAGCTCGTCGGATACGCCCCCGCCGAGGTGGTGGGGCGGCCGGCGATGACGCTCCTGGCGGATCGGGAGTCCCGCGTGAGCTTCGCCGAGCGGGCGCGGGCGTGGTGGGAACTGGCGGCGCGGGACCGCGAGGCGGCGGGGGACGGCTTCGGCGGCATGGCCACCGTGCGGCATCGGGACGGCCACTGGATGCACGTGGGCCTGCGCGTCTCCGGGCTGCTCGGCGCCGACCGGCGGCGCCCGAGGTGGGTGGTCCTGGTCACCGAGGCCGGGCGGACTCCGTGGTGGGTGGCGAGCCGCTCCATGCTGGAGCAGTTCCTCACCCGCTCACCGGTCGGCATGGCCGTGGTCGACCCGGAGCTGCGGTTCGTCTGGCTGAACGACGAGTTGGAACGCGCCGGTGGCGTGCCGCGGGAGCAGCGCGTCGGACGGCGACTGGGCGAGGTCCTGCCGGGCATGGCGGCCGAGCAGATCGAGGCCCGGATGCGGGAGGTGCTGCGGACCGGCACACCGCTGGTGGACTACGAGTACCGCGGGCGCACCCAGGCGGATCCGGACCGGGAGCGCGCCTTCTCCGGCTCGTTCTTCCGGCTCGACGACGCCTCCGGCGGGGTGCTGGGGGTGTGCTACCTGGTCGTCGACGTGACCGACCGCTGGCGGGCCCGGGAAGGGCTGGCGCTGCTCAACGAGGCGGGCGCGCGCATCGGCAGCACCCTCGACGTCCGGCGGACCGCGGAGGAGCTGACCGAGGTCACCGTGGACCGGCTGGCCGACTTCTGCGCCGTCGACCTGCTGGAGTCGGTGCTGCGCGGGGACGAGCCGGATCCCGCGGCGGACAGCGGCCAGCCCCCGGCCATGCGGCGGGTGGCGCACCGGTCCGTCCGACCGGGGTGCCCGGAGGCGGTGGTGAAGGTGGGGGAACCGGTGGGCTTCCCGGCCTCCTCCCCCACCGCGCGGTGCCTGATCCGCGGCGAGCCGGTCCTGGTCCGGGAACTGGCGGCCGACAGCGGTACCCGGTCGTGGCTGGAGGAGGACGCGGCCCGGGCGGAAGCCATGGTGCGGTTCGGGATGCACTCGCTGATGGCGGCGCCGATCCGGGCCCGCGGCACCGCCCTGGGCGTGGCCACGTTCATCCGGACGACGCGCCCCGATCCGTTCGAGGAGGACGACCTGCTGCTCGCCGAGGAGCTGGTCGCCCGGGCCGCGGTCTGCGTGGACAACGCCCGTCGGTACACCCGCGAGCACTCCGCCGCGCTGGCGCTGCAGCACAGCCTGATGCCGCACGCCCTGGCCGGCCGGGCCGCCGTGGAGGTCGCCTCCCGCTACCTGCCGGCCGGGGCGCGGAACAGCGTGGGGGGCGACTGGTTCGACGTGATCCCGCTGTCCGGCGCGCGGGTGGCGCTGGTGGTGGGGGACGTCGTGGGGCACGGGATGCACGCGGCGGCCTCCATGGGGCGGCTGCGGATGGCCGTGCACACCCTGGCCGACATGGACCTCCCGCCCGACGAACTGCTCGCGCACCTCGACGACCTGGTCATCCGGCTGACCGAGGAGGAGAGCGCGTCCCAGGGCCCGTGGGAGGGCCGGGCCGGGGAGCCGGCCGCCTCCCCGGCGGCGCCCGCGGCGCCCGCACCGACCGGCCGGCCGTCGGCGGCGAGGACGTCCGGCCAGGGGACGTCGGGAGCGGGGGCGGTGTCGGGGGCGGTGTCCGGCGCGGGGGCGGTGTCCGGCGCGGGGGCGTTGACGGGTGAGCCCGCTGCGGGAGCGGGCGCCCCGGCGTCGAATGGGGGCGGATCGGCGGAGGCGGGTACTGCGACGGGGCCAGGTACCTCGGTGGGGCGCGGCGCTGCGGTGGGTCCGGGCGGGTCGGCGGAGGGGGACCGCCCGGAGCCGCCGATCAGCGCCGTCCAGGGAGCCAGCTGCCTGTACGCGGTCTACGACCCGGTCAGCCGGCGGTGCACGCTCGCCCGGGCGGGGCATCCGCCGCCGGCGATGGTGGCGCCGGACGGGACCGTGACCTTCCTCGACCTGCCCGCCGGCCCGCCGCTGGGGCTCGGCACGCTGCCCTTCGAGGCCGTGGAGGTGGAGCTGCCGGAGGGGACGCTGCTGGCGCTGTACACGGACGGCCTGCTCAGGGGCCACGGCGGGCTGGGGGAGGGGCTGGAGCAGCTGCGCGCGGCGCTGGCGCGTCCGGAGCAGCCGCTGGAGCAGTTGTGCGAGTCGGTGGTGCGGAACCTGCTGCCGGGGCCTCCGCCGGACGACGTGGCGCTGCTGCTGACCCGCACGCGGGCGCTGGGGGCGGAGCAGGTGTCCTCCTGGGACCTGCCCGCCGACCCGGCGGTCGTCGCGAGCGCCCGCACGCTGGTGGCCAGGCAGTTGGCGCAGTGGGGGCTGGAGGAGCTGCTGTTCACCACCGAGCTGATCGCGAGCGAGCTGGTGACCAACGCGATCCGGCACGCGACCGGCCCGATCCGGCTGCGGCTGATCCGGGAGGTGGCCCTGATCTGCGAGGTCTCCGACACCAGCAGCACCGCCCCCCGGCTACGGCACGCGCGCACCACGGACGAGGGCGGGCGGGGGTTGTTCCTGGTCGCCCAGCTGACCCGGCGGTGGGGCACCCGCTACACCGCCACCGGAAAGATCATCTGGGCCGAGCAGGACCTACCGCCCGCCGGCGCGGGCCTGAGCGCCGGCGTGGGGTGATGGCGGGGGCGTGGGCGTGCGAGGGGAGGGCCGGGCTTGGTCGCGGGTGATGGCCGGGCTCGCTTCCGGAGGGGTGGTAGGTCGGGTGCTAGGAGGGGCGGTAGGAGAGGTGGTAGGAGGGGCGGTAGGAGGGCCGCGCAGGTCATCCACAGGCAGAATTTCCCCCTTGCGCGAATCCCCTGCTTTCGCCTATCCCTGGAAACCAGGGGGGCCTTCACTTGTCCACAGCCGAACCTACCCCCTTGCGAAACCAGCCCCCGAACGCTACCCCTGGAGACAAGGGGGCGATCGAGTTATCCACAGCTTGATTTTCCCCCTTGCGGGAAGCCTCTCACCTCCACTATCCCTGGAATAGGGGCGGCGGAGTTATCCACAGGAGAGTTCATCCCTCTTGCGGAAACTCCTCCCCCGCGCTACCCCTGAAGACAAGGGGGCGGCGGAGTTATCCACAGGCGGCGGAAAAGCGGGCCGCGGCGGGCCGGCAACTTGTGAAATGCTGGAAAGCCGGCCCGCGCGCATCCCCGCCCCCGCGAAGGGCTCCTCAAGCCACGGATCCCGCGGGCTCCACGGACTCCACGGACTCCATGGGCTGCGCGGATCCCGCGGACTCCACGGACTCCATGGGCTGCGCGGAGCCGACGGACTCCCCCGTCTCTCCCGCTCCCACCACCGCCTCGGCGCCCTCCGCCCCCTCGCCGCGCTCCCGCAGCCAGGCGCTGCGCAGCGGCCCCTCCACGCGCACGAGGTCCTCCCAGCGACCTCGCTGCACGACGACCCCGGCGTCCAGCACCACGATCTCGTCCACCCGCGCCGTGCCGTCCTCGCGGACCAGCCCGGCCAGCCGGTGGGTCACCAGCACGGTGGTCCGGCCGGCCGCGGCGGTGGCGTCCAGCAGGTCGGCGGTGAGCGCGTCGGCAGTGCTGGTCGGGAGGTGTTCGGCCGGCTCGTCGAGCAGCACGACCGGGAAGTCGGCGAGCAGCACCCGGGCGAGCGCCAGCCGCTGCCGCTGGCCGCCGGACAGCCGCGCCCCGCCCTGCCCGACCAGCGTGTCCAACCCGTCCGGCAGCGTGTCGACCCAGTCCAGCAGTCGGGCGCCGGCCAGCGCCCGGCGCAGTTCGGCGTCGTCGGCGCCGGGGCGGGCCAGCCGCAGGTTCTCCCGCAGGTCGCTGTCGAAGATGTGGGCGTCCTGCGCGCACAGTCCGATCAGGCGGCGCACGGCGTCGCCGTCGAGTTCGGTGACGTCGGTTCCGGCCAGCGTGATGCGGCCCTGCGCGGGTTCGAGGAAGCGCAGCAGCGCCCACGCCAGGGTGGTCTTGCCGGCGCCGCTCGGGCCGACGACGGCGACCCGGCGGCCCCGCCGGTCGAGTTCGAGGTCGAGTCCGCGCAGCGCCGGTTCGGGGCGGCCGTCGCGCCGCACGGTGAGGCCCTCCACCCGGATGGGGTGCGGATCGGCGGGCGCCGGCTTCGGCCGGTCCGGCTCGCGGACCGGGGCCGGCACGTCGGCGATCTCGAAGACGCGTTCCGCGGAGCGGCGGGCGCGCTGGCGCGCCTGGGCGGCGGCGGGCATGCCGGCGACGGTCTCGAAGGCGGCGAGCGGGGTGAGCACGACGACGGCGAGCATCACGCCGTCGAGCCGGCCGGCCGCGACGGCGGCGGTGCCGAGGGCGGCGCAGCCGGCGAGGGTGAGCCCGCGCGCGGCGGTGGCGAGGCCGGCGCCGAGTCCGCGGGTGCCGGCGGATCGGGCGGCGAGCCGGGTGAGGGCGCGGTCGTGCTCGGCGACGGTGGCGAGCCGGCGCGGCGCGGCGCCGGCGACCACGAGTTCCTCCAGGCCGGTGAGCAGGTCGAGCACGGCGGTGCTGAGCGCGCCGCGGGCCGGCGCGATCCGGCGTTCGGTCCTGCCCGCCACGGCGGTGGCCAGCAGCGGCACGGCGATGCCGGCGACGGCGAGGCCGACGGCGAGCAGCAGGCCGGCCTCGGGCAGGACGAGGCCCAGACCGAGGCAGGTGGCCAGGGCGACGACGGCGGCGGCGCGGGCGGGCAGCAACCAGCGCAGGAAGTGGTCCTGGAGGCCGTCGACGTCGGCGACGAACCGGGAGAGCAGGTCGCCGCCGCGGAAGCCGGGCAGGCCGGCGGGGGCGATCCGTTCGAGTCGCCGGAAGACGTCGGCGCGCAGGCCGGCGAGGATCCGGAAGGTGGCGTCGTGTCCGGTGAGCCGTTCGACGTAGCGGAACACGGAGCGGCCGATGCCGAACGCCCGCACGGAGGTGACGGCCATCATCAGGTAGAGGACGGGCGGTTGCTCGGAGGCTCGGGAGATCAGCCAGCCGGAGACTCCCATCAGGCCGACCGCGCAGGCCAGGGCGAGGGCGCCGAAGAGGGTGGTCAGGGCGAGCCGTCCGCGCAGCGGGGCGGCGAGGGCGCGCAGCCGGCGGGTGGGCCTGTTCGACTCGGTGTTCGACCCGGTGGGGTCGGTCGGGCGGAGGGCCGGGGCAGCCGGGCTGGTTGCGGTGTCCGACGGGGTGGCCGGGACCAGTGGGGTGTCGGAGTCGGCCGGTGCGACGGGGGCGGCGGCGGAGGCCAGGGTGCGGGTGGGGTCGGCGGCGGGCTGGCCGACCGGGGCCGCCGTCTGCCGACCGGCGGCGGAGTCGGCGGCGATGCCGGCGGTGGGGCCGTCGGCCGAGCCCTCGGCGGGGCCCTCGGCGGGGCCGCCCAGGGTGACCACCCGGTCGGCCAGGGCCAGCAGCGCCGGGCGGTGTGCGACCACGATGGTGGTGCGGCCGGCGGCCAGCCGGCGGAGTGCGGCCACCAGGTCCGCCTCCGTCCGGCCGTCCAGGTGGGCGGTGGGTTCGTCGAGCAGCAGCACCGGCCGGTCGGCGAGGAAGGCGCGGGCCACGGCGATGCGCTGCCGCTGGCCGGCGGACAGGCCGGCGCCGCCCTCGCCGAGCGTGGCCTGCTCGGCGCCCGGCAGGGTGGCGACGAAGTCCCAGGCGCCGGCGGCGCGCAGGGCCTGGCGGACCGCCGCGTCGTCGGCGTCCGGGCGGGCCAGCCGCACGTTCTCGGCGATCGTCCCGGCGAAGAGCACGGGGTGCTGCGGCACCCAGGCGATGCGGGAGCGCCAGCTGTCCGGGTCGAGGTCGGCGAGGTCGGTGGCGCCGGCGGGGTCGATGGCGCCGGCCGGGCCTCGGGTGCCGGGCTGCACGGTGATCCGGCCGTGCTCGGGCGTGGTGAACCCGAGCAGGGTGCGCAGCAGCGTGGTCTTGCCGGCGCCGCTCGGTCCGGTGAGGGCGACGCTGCCGCCGGCCGGCACGGTGAGCGTGACGCCGTCCAGCGCGGGGGTGGCGCGGCCGGGGTGCCGGACGGTGACGTCCCGGAGGTGGAGCGCGCCGGGACGCTCGGGGGCCGGGCGGGTGCCGCGGCGCGGCGTGGGCGCTTCGAGCACCTGGAAGGCGCGTTCGGCGGCGGAGAGCCCTTCCACGCTGGCGTGGTACTCGGCGCCGACCTGCCGGAGCGGGGTGTAGGCCTCCGGGGCGAGGACGAGCACGAGCAGGCCGGTGTAGAGGTCGAGTTCGCCGTGGACGAGTCGCAGGCCGATGCCGACGGCCACCAGGGCGACGGAGAGGGTGGCGAGGAGTTCCAGCGCGAAGCTGGAGAGGAAGGCGATGCGCAGGGTGCGCATGGTGGCGCGGCGGTAGTCGTCGGTGATCTGCCGGATGGCCTCGGCCTGGCGCTTGGCCCGGCCGAAGACCTTCAGGGTGGGCAGCCCGACGACGACGTCCAGGAAGTGCCCGGAGAGCCGGGAGAGCACGTTCCACTGCCGGTCCATGGTGCGCTGCGTGGCCATCCCGATCAGGATCATGAAGACCGGGATGAGCGGCAGGGTGCAGGCGATGGTGACGGCGGAGAGCCAGTCTGCGGTGACGACGCGCAGCAGGACGGCCGCGGGCACGACCACGGCGAGGGCGAGCTGCGGCAGGTAGCGGGCGAAGTATCCGTCGAGTGCGTCGATGCCGCGGACGGCGAGGGTGGCGAGTTCCGCGGGGGCGGGGGTGCCGGGTGCGCCGGGGCCGAGTTCGACGGCGCGGCGCAGTAGTTCGGCGCGCAGTTGGGACTTGACCCGGGCGGAGGAGCGGTCGGCGCTGACCTCGGTGAGCCAGGAGACGGCGGCGCGGGCGACGGCCAGCCCGGCGAGGGCGAGCAGCGGGCGGGTGAGGTCGGCGGCGCCCAGGCCGCGCTGGAAGGCGTCGGTGACGACGCCGGCGACCAGCGCGGCCTGGAGCAGGACCAGGCCGGCGTCCACGACGCCCAGCAGGAAGGTTCCGGCGATGAAGGCGCGTCCGGCGGGCGCGTGCCTCAGGAGCCGGGGGTCGATGGGCTTCATCGGGTGGCGGGGGTGGGGTCGGTGCCGGCGGCCGGGTCGGCGGCGACGGCCGGGTCGGCGGCAGCCGGGGTCTGGGCCGGCGCGGGGACGGTGGGGACGGCCGGGGTCTGGGCCGGCGCGGGGACGGTGGGGTGGGCGTCGTCGGGGATGTGCTGGGTGCCGATCCGCCGGCGGAAGACCCAGTAGGTCCACGCCTGGTAGCCGATCACCACGGGGGTGATGAAGGCCGCCACCCAGGTCATGATGGTCAGGGTGTAGGGGGTGGAGGAGGCGTTGTCCACCGTCAGGTTCCAGGCCGGGTTCAGGCTGGACGGCATGACGTCCGGGTAGAGCGTCAGGAAGGTCATGGCCACCACGGCGACGATGGCCACGCCGGACCAGACGAACGCCCAGCCCTCCCGGGCGGCCCGGTTGGCGAGGGTCGCGGCGGCCAGCGCGGCGGCGCCCACCAGCAGCGCGCCGAGGCTCGGCGCGGTGCCGTGCTCGCTCTGCGTCCAGATCAGGAAGGCGCCGAAGGGGACGGCGGTGACCAGCGCCGTACGGGTGGCCAGGGCGCGGGCCCGTTCCCGGATCGGGCCGACCGTCTTCAGGGCGACGAAGACGGTGCCGTGCAGGGTGAACAGCGCGAGGGTGACCACGCCGCCGAGCAGCGCGTACGGGCTGAGCAGGTCGGTCAGGCCACCGGCGTAGTTGTGGTCGGGCCCGATCGGCACGCCGCGCACCAGGTTGGCGAAGATCAGGCCCCAGGCGAAGGCAGGGACGACGGAGCCGAAGAAGATCGCCCGGTCCCAGTTGCGGCGCCACCGGGCGTCGTCGCGCTTGCCCCGGTAGTCGAAGGCGACGGCGCGCAGGATCAGCGCGACCAGGATGAGCAGCACGGGCAGGTAGAAGCCGCTGAGCAGGGTGGCGTACCACTCGGGGAAGGCGGCGAAGGTGGCGCCGATGGCGGTGATCACCCACACCTCGTTGCCGTCCCACACCGGGCCGATGGTGTTGATCAGCAGTCGGCGTTCCTTCTCGCCGCGGGCGAGGAGTCGGGTGAGTACGCCGACGCCGAAGTCGAAGCCTTCCAGGAAGAAGTAACCGGTCCACAGCACGGCGATGAGCCAGAACCAGACGTCGGGGAGTTGCATGGCAGTCGTCTCCGCTTCTCGCACGAAGGTGGGGCAGGCGGTCGCGCCGTGGGCCTAGTAGGCGAAGACCATGGGGCGGTCCGCGTCGGCGTCGGCGTCCGTCTCGGTGTCCGGGTCGCCGTCGGCGCCCGTGCCACCTCCGCCGGTGCCGCCGCCCTGACCGCCGTTGCCGCGGCGGCGCTGGAGGAGCACCGGGTCCTTGGCCGGGGGCCGCTCCTGGGTGGGGCCGGCCTTGGCGTACTTGAGCAGCAGCCGGACCTCGATGACGGCGAGCACCGCGTACAGCGTGGTGAAGACGATCAGCGAGGTGAGCACGGTGGCGGTGCTGACCGAGGGGGAGACGCCGTCCTCGGTGCGCAGCAGGCCGAAGACCAGCCAGGGCTGGCGGCCCATCTCGGTGAAGATCCAGCCGGCCGAGTTGGCGAAGAGCGGCAGGGCGAGGGTGAGCACGGGGATGCGCCAGCCCCAGCGGTTCAGCGCGGTGCCGGCGGCCAGCCGGTGGCGCCTGGTGAGCCACAGGTCGGCCGCGGAGGCGTCGTCGTGGTCGACGTCGTCGTGTCGGCCGGCGGCGGCGATGGTGGCGGGGTCGCGCCAGAGCCTGCGCCGGGTGAGCCACAGGCCGGCGACGCCGACCGCGAAGGAGGTCATGCCGAGGCCGATCATCAGCCGGAAGCCCCAGTAGGCGACGGCGATGTTGGGGCGGTAGTCGCCGGGCCCGTAGAGCTCCTGGTACTGCTCGTTGAGGTCGTTGATGCCCGGGACCTCGGTGGAGAAGTCGCTGTGTGCGAGGAAGGAGAGCAGCCCGGGGATCTCCAGGGCGACCTCGTTGTGGCCCTCCTGGACGTTGCCGTAGGCGAAGACGGAGAACGGCGCGGGGGCGCTGGTCTCCCACAGGGCCTCGGCGGCGGCCATCTTCATCGGCTGCTGCTGGAACATGACCTTGCCGAAGCTGTCGCCGGAGATGGCGGTGAGCGAGCCGGCGACGACCACGACGGCGAGGCCGAGGCGGAGCGAGCTGCGCATGACGGCGGTGTGCCGGCGGCGCATCAGGTGCCAGGAGGCGACGCCGACGACGAAGGCACCGGTGGTCAGGAAGGCCGCGGACAGGGTGTGGAAGGCGGCGTTGTAGGCGGTGTCCTGGAAGAGCATGGCCCCGAAGTCGTGCAGTTCGGCGCGGCCGGTCTCGGGGTTGTAGGTGTAGCCGACCGGGTGCTGCATCCAGGAGTTGGCGGCGAGGATGAAGTAGGCCGAGAGCATGGTGCCGATGGCGGCGCACCAGATGGTGGCGGCGTGCAACCGCTTGGGCAGCTTGTCCCAGCCGAAGATCCATAGGCCGAGGAAGGTGGATTCGAGGAAGAACGCGAGCAGCGCCTCGATGGCCAGCGGGGCGCCGAAGACGTCGCCGACGAAGCGGGAGTAGTCGGACCAGTTCATGCCGAACTGGAACTCCTGCACGATGCCGGTGACCACGCCCATGGCGAAGTTGATCAGGAAGAGCTTGCCCCAGAACTTGGTGGCCCGGAAGTACTTCTCCTTTCCGGTGCGCACCCAGGCGGTCTCCAGGATCGCGGTGATCGTGGCCAGACCGATCGTCAGGGGGACGAAGAAGTAGTGGTAGACGGTCGTGATGCCGAACTGCCAGCGGGCGACGACCAGCGGGTCCAGCGCGAGCTGCTCCACGTGTGTGCTCCTCGTGGTGGTGCCTGGCCACGGGCACGGCTGGGCAGCCCTGTCCGCGACGTCCGCTTCGGGCGCTTATGCGCCTTCTGCGAGTTCTGTCCACACCCTAGTCACCCGGACGGCCCCGAGGAGCCGCCCGCTTGTGAATGTGAATGCTTTCACAAGCAGTATGCCGAGGGGCTCCGAGCGGGAACAACCGGGGGTCCCCTTAGAGAACTGTGACAAATGCCGCACAACGCTGGGATGAACCACTGCCAACCAGCACAAAAGGGACCGCTGACGGCGGCTCACGGTCCCGCCGTGGGATTGCTCACACCACGCCGCCGGGAACGAACGGGCCCGCCCCGCCGACGGAACGGTCGGCGGGGCGGGCGTCGGAGGAGATCGGGGGAGATCGGGGGAATCGGCGGAGTCGGAGCGGTCGGGGGGAGGGTCAGGCCGGCTGGGCGCCCTCCGCGGCGATCACACCGGCGGCCCGGCGCGGCGTCATCCGCAGCAGGCACCGCCGCTCCTCGCGCATGGCGCGCCGGTACTCGGCCCAGTCCTCGTGCTCACCGGCGACCCGGCGGTAGTAGTCGACCAGCGGCTCCTCGGCCTCCGGCAGCGAGAGCACCTCGGCCGGCCCCTCCAACTGCACCCAGTCGCCGAAGAACCGCCTGGTGAAGACGCACAGCACCATGTGCGGGTCGCGCCGCAGGTTGCGGGTCTTGGCGCGGTCCTCCCCCGAGGAGACGACGACCCGGCCGGCCTCGTCCACGGTGGCGAGCACCGGCGACTGCTGGAGGCCGCCGTCCGACCGCCGGGTGGTCAGCACCGCCCGGGTGTTGTTCCGCACGAACTCCACCGCACGCTCGACGTCCATGCCCGCCTTCCTACCGCCTCAGGCCGGCTCAGGCACGGCGCCACTCCGCCGCGACCCGCAGGAAGACGTCCATCGCCGCCGACTCGGCGACGGTGACCCGCACGCCCTCGCCGGCGAACGGCCGCACCGACAGCCCCGCCGCCCGGCAGCGCTCCGCGAACTCCCCGGTGCGCTCCCCGAGCTCCAGCCAGACGAAGTTCCCCCGGCTCTCCGGAAGCGCCCAGCCCTGCTCCGCGAGCGCCTTCACCACCCGCTCGCGCTCCTCCACCAGCGCCGCCACCCGGGCCAGCAGCTCGTCCTCCGCCGCCAGCGACGCCACCGCCGCCTCCTGCGCCAGCTGAGTGACGCCGAACGGCGTGGCCGTCTTGCGCAGCGCCTCGGCCACCGGCGGCGCACCCACCGCGTACCCGACGCGCAGCCCGGCCAAGCCGTACGCCTTGGAGAAGGTGCGCACCACCACCAGGTTGGGACGGCCGTCGAGCAGCTCGGCGCCGTCGAACCAGTCCGGTCCGGCGGCGAACTCCCGGTACGCCTCGTCCAGCACCACCAGCACGTCGGAGGGGACCCGGTCCAGGAACCGCTCCAGCTCGGGGCGCGGGATGAAGGTCCCGGTGGGGTTGTTGGGGCTGCACACCAGCACGGCCCGGGTGCGCGGGGTGATCGCCGCGGCCATGGCGTCGAGGTCGTGGTGGCCGTCGGCGGTCAGCGGCACGGTCACCGGCGTCGCCCCGGACAGCCCGACCATGATCGGGTAGGCCTCGAAGGAGCGCCAGGCGAAGACCACCTCGTCGCCCGCGCCCGCCGCCGCCCGCACGGCCTGCTCCAGCACGGCCACCGCCCCGGGGCCGACCGCCAGGTGGTCGGCCGGCACGCCCAGCCGCTCGGACAGGGCCGTGTACAGCCGGGTGGCGCCGGCGTCCGGGTAGCGGTTGAAGTCGCCCGCGGCCCGGACCAGGGCCTCGGTGACGCCGGGCAGCGGTGGGTAGGGGTTCTCGTTGGACGACAGCTTGTACGCCCGTCCGTCCGGCCCCGGGGCCGGCGGCGCTCCGGGGACGTAGACCGGCACGGTCCCCAGCACTCCGCGCAGCCGCGGTCCCGCCCCCACCTGCTCGGACACGCGCTCCGCCGGTTCCGTCGCCACCCGGGCCTCCTCGTCCACATCCACGTCGTCGTCCCCGTCCACGTCCCGCGTCTCGGCGCGGGGCTGGGTCCGGGTCCCGTCCATGGTGCCGCACCGGCGCCCCGCCGCGCCCCGGTCGGAGGGCACGGCCGAGGGCCCCCGGCGCCGGTGGACGGCCGGGTGAGCACCCCGCCACGTCATCACGTTGGGTGACGATATGAAAACCGATCGTCAATGCGGACACGCCGCCTTCGCCCCTTCGAGTGAGAAATTACCTCCCCCCGGCATCAGACAGAAGAGGTTCCGCCACCCTGCGGCACTCAATCGAAGAAAAAGAGCCACAAGCAGGTCGGAATCGAAAGGAAAGCAGCGCCAATCGCTCATGCAGAAACGTGACTTCGTCACCCGAGCGGCGTAACCGGCCTCTCCCAACTGGGCGGTTCTACGATCGTCCGGCCATGACAGCTGCGAACAGGCCCACGACCAAACGACTGGCACGGGCCGGCATCCGGGATGTCGCCGCGGCCGCCGGCGTCTCCATCACCACCGTCTCCGACGCCCTCAACGGCAAGGGACGGCTTCCGGAGGCCACCCGCCGTCACGTCCGGGAGGTGGCCGACCGGCTCGGCTACCGCCCCTCCGCCGCGGCGCGCACGCTGCGCACCGGACGCTCCGGTCTCCTCGGCCTGACCGTCACCACCTACGGCGACGAACCGTTCACCTTCACCGAATTCGCCTACTTCGCCGAGATGGCCCGCGCCGCCACCTCCGCCGCACTCGCCCGCGGCTACGCGCTGGTCATCCTCCCCGCCTCCTCACGGCACCACGTGTGGAGCAACGTGGCGCTCGACGGCACGGTCGTCATCGACCCCGCCGAACACGACCCCGTGGTCGCCGAACTGCACCGCCGCGGCATCCCCGTGGTCAGCGACGGCAAGCCCGGCGACTCCCCCGTGCACGCCTGGGTGGACAACGACCACGAGGCGGCCGTCGTCGCCATCCTCGACCACCTCTCCTCCGCCGGCGCCCGCCGGATCGGCCTGCTCACCGGCACCAGCACCGACACCTACGCCCGCCAGTCCACCCGCGCCTACCTGGACTGGTGCGAACGCACCGGACAGGAGCCGGTGCACGAGTCCTACCCGGCCCACGACTCCCGCGCCGGCGCCGTCGCCGCCGACCGGCTGCTCGCCCGCCCCGACCGCCCGGACGCCGTCTACGGGCTGTACGACCCCAACGGCACCGACCTGCTCGCCGCCTCCCGCCGCTACGGCCTCCGGGTGCCCGACGACCTGATGATCGTCTGCTGCAGCGAGAGCGACGTCTACGCCGGCACCGAACCGCCGGTCACCACCCTCTCCCTCAAACCACGGCTGATCGGCACCACCGTGGTGGAACTGCTCATCGACGCCATCGAGGGCGGCGGCCCCCGCAGCTCCCAGGGGCAGGTCATCCCGCACGACCTCATCGTCCGGGCCTCCTCGCTGCGCCGCGCGCCCCGCACCACCATCAGCCCGCCCCGCGCCCCCGGCATCGGCTGAAGGGCCGCCTGCCGATGAACCGTGGCCGACAGTCCGTGACGGGCGGCCGACGGCCGGTCGGGGACGTCGGCCGATCCGGGGCCCACACCGTCCCGGTACCGTCCGCGCCCCGTCACGATGCCGTCCCAAGTCGGCTCCGACACCACCCCGCACGCCCCGGAAGAAGCTTTTGGCAACACTGTTGTGCCCTGGTTGCGGACGCGGGCACCTCCGGATTCCTATGATGGGCGGATGACACCGGTGGACCCCCTCCCCGGGCTCCCGCATCCGGGGGCCGCCCGGATCGCAGCCCCAGGTACCGGCCCACAGCCCGGCCCGAGCCACACCCCGGACCCGGCCGGGAGCCAGGCCCCGGATCCGCTCACCGCGGCCGCCGCTCCCACGGTTCGCCTCACCCTGCCCAGACCCGCCCCCGCCGCCCCCGACGGCCAGGGCACCGGGCCGCTCTACGTGGTCGGCGACGTGCACGGACACCTCGACGAGCTGCTCGCCGAACTGCGCGCGCACGGCCTCGTCGACGCGGCCGGCCACTGGGCAGCCGGCAACGCCCGCCTGTGGTTCCTCGGCGACTTCACCGACCGCGGGCCGGACGGCGTCGGCGTCATCGACCTCGTCATGGGCCTGGCGGCCGAGGCCGCCGCCGCCGGCGGCTACGCCCGCGCCCTGATGGGCAACCACGAGGTGCTGCTGCTCGGCGCCCACCGCTTCGGCGACACCCCGATCAACTCCGCCTCCGGAACCACCTCCTTCCTGGCCTGCTGGCGGCTGAACGGCGGACGCCCCAGCGACATGGAGCGCCTCGCCGACCACCACGTCACCTGGCTGTCCCGGCTGCCCGCCGCCGCCGTCGCCGACGACCACCTGCTGGTGCACTCCGACGCCACCACCTACCTGGAGTACGGCGACTCCGTGGACGCCGTCAACGACACCGTCCACCAGCTCCTGGCCACGCCCGACCCCGACCGCTGGTGGGACCACTTCCGGCGGCTCACCAAGCGGTTCGCCTTCCGCGGCCCGGACGGCGTGCAGGCGGTGCACCGGCTGCTCGACGCCTACGGGGGCCGGCGGCTGGTGCACGGCCACAGCCCCATCCCGCACCTGGCCGAGCTGATCGGGCCCGACGGGGAGGAGATCCCGGAGATCACCGCGCCGTACGTCTACGCGGACGGCCTGGTCATCGCCATGGACGCCGGGGTCACCATCAACGGCCGGCTCCTGGTCCACCGGCTCACCTGACCGGGGCGGCGGCACCCGGGCCGGTGGCGCCCGCGGCGCGGGCAGCGGGTCCGCCCCGGATCGGCCCGCCGCGTCCTGCATGATCGTCGGAGAACCCGCTCGGGGCCGACACGCCCGCGCCGGCCGGCAGCCCGCCGCCGGCCCCGGCCCCCCCCGGCCCCGAGCACCGCCGATCCCGGGAGACCCCGTGAACGACCGCCGCCCGGCCCCCGAGGGGCAGCACCACGCTCCCGAGCCCGGACACCGGCCCCCTCCCGGCCCCGCCGCCGCACGCGACGGCGGCAACCGGCGGCCACCCGGGCAGGGGCCTGGACATGGATCCGGCGGGTACGGGCCCGGTGCGCATGAGCCGGGCGGTCACGGGCCGGGAGGTTACGAGCCGGCCGGCGGGTACCGGGCCGGAGGCGAGCGCCAGGGCGGCGGGTACCGGCCCGCCGGGCCCCGCCCGGACCCGTACGGGCGGGCCCCGTACGGGCCGGGCGGCCAGTACGGACCAGGCGGCCAGTACGGACCGGGCGAGTACGGCCCCGGCGAATACGGGCCTGGGGGGCGCGGCCCCGGAGGCCACGGCCCCACCGACGGACCGCGCCCCGGCGGCCCCGCACACGACCGGCCGTCCTCCGACCGGCCGTCCTCCGGCGGGGCGGGCTTCGGTGGGGCAGGCTTCGGTGGGGCGGGCTTCGGCGGGGCGGGCTCCGGGGGACGGGGTCCCGGCGGGAGGGGTCCCGGCGGGAGGGGCTCAGGGGGCCACGATCACGGCGGGCCCGATCAAGGCGGCCACGGACACGGCGGCCACGGGCCGGACGACCCCGGCCCCGGCGGCGACGGTCATGCCCACGCGCACGGGCCGGCCACCCCCGCCTCCGCGCACACCCGCCGGGTGATCACCGCCGTCCTGCTGCCCTTCCTGCTCCTGGTGATCATCGGCCTGCTGGTGCTCTGGCCGGGTGGCGCACCCCCGCACGAGCGCACGGGGCTCGGGTTCGACCAGGAGATCCAGCACGGAGAGGTCACCCGGGTCGAGCAGCTGCCCTGCTCCGAGACGATCGGCCCCGGCGCCAACCCGCAGGACCCGGGCACCGGGTCCACCGGCACCACCGCGTCCGCGGCCCTCACGGCGTCAACCGTCCCCACCGCGTCGGCCATCTCCGCCACCTCCGCGTCCTCGGGGGGATCCGGCGGATCCGTCGGGGGCGGGGCGGGCACGACGACCGAGGAGGACGCCGAGTGCACCCGGCTGACCATCCGGGTCACCACCGGCCCCGACACCGGCCTGGAGATCACCCAGTCGCTCGGCAGCGACCAGGTCATCACGCCCTACGAGATCGGCGAGGGCGTCGTACTGGCCTACAACCCCGACGCCGAACCGGCGCTGCGCTACTCGCTCAGCGACCGCACCCGCGGATTCCCGATGGTGCTGCTGGCCGCGCTGTTCGCGCTCGCCGTGGTGGTGGTCGGCGGCCTGCGCGGGGTGACCGCACTGGTCGCCCTGGTGATCAGCTTCCTGGTGCTGACGCTCTTCGTGCTGCCGGCGATCCTCCAGGGGTCCAACCCGCTGCTGGTGGCCGTCGTGGGCGGCGGCGCGATCATGCTCGTGGCGCTGTACCTGTGCCACGGCTTCACCGCCCGGACGTCCGTGGCCGTACTGGGCACGCTGGCCTCGCTCGCCCTGATCACCCTGCTCGGCTGGCTGTTCATCGAGGTCTCCAAGCTGACCGGGCTCACCAGCGACGAGGTCACCCTCGTGCACGGCCTCTACCCCGACCTCGACGTGCGCGGCCTGCTGCTGGCCGGCTTCGTGATCGGCTCGCTCGGCGTGCTGGACGACGTCACCGTCACCCAGACCTCGGCGGTGTGGGAGCTCAAGCACGCCGACCCTTCGATGAGCCGCGCGGCGCTGTACCGGGCCGGGCTGCGGATCGGCCGGGACCACATCGCCTCGACCGTCAACACGCTCGTCCTCGCCTACGCCGGCGCCGCCATGCCGCTGCTGCTGCTCTTCACCATGGCGCAGCAGAGCGTCTGGGCCGTGGCGACGAGTGAGCTGATCGCCGAGGAGGTCGTGCGGACCCTGGTGGGCTCGATCGGCCTGGTGGCCTCCGTGCCGCTCACCACGGCGCTGGCCGCCATCGTCGCCGCCGAGGAGGGCGGCCGCCGGCCGTCCGGAGGAGCCGGTGGCGGTTCCGGTGGCGGCGGGGGCCGGTTCGGCGGCGGGGCCGGCGACGGTCTCCGGGGGGTCGCCGGTTCCGCGAGGCGACTCGGCGCCGCGGCCGGCGGGCGTCTGCTGCCGGGCGGCGGGGGCGGCGGGCAGGGTCGTCGCCGCCGTGCCAAGGGCTGAGAGCCGGCTAGCTCCGGTTGCGCCCCAGCAGACGCTGGAGGATCAGCACCGCGGCGCCGACGACGAGAACCCAGACGGCGACACGGAAGACCAGGGTGGCCAGGAAGCCGATAAGGGAAAAGAGAACCCAGGCGGCCAGCACCACGCCGACGGCGATGACGCCGTACCTGGCGAGGGTGGGCAGCTTGTCGAGTTGCTGCTTGACGGTGTCCATCTCGTCTCCTCGAAACCGCCGGCCCTCTCTGGGCCGGGCGACGCGGCGCTGTACTTCTGGCGCCCAATGTCGAGACTAGGGGGACGGATGGCCCGCGCCCAGCGGGCGGACCCCCTACTCTGCCCGGATTCCCAGCCCTGACACCGCACCCGGGCCACCCCCACCCAGGCCCCGCCCGGCCGCCCTCACCTGAGCCCCCGGGCCAGCCACCTGAGCCCCCGGGCCATCCCACCTGAACGCCCGCCCGAGGGCCCCTGCGGGATGCCCGTGCACCTGCCCGCGCACAGCCTGCGGAAGGCCGCACGAGACCCCCCGTCCGCTCGTGTGCCCGTGCACCCGCACGATGCCCGCGCCAAGCCTCCCACCCGCCCGTATGCCCGTATGCCCGTGCGCCCCGCCCATAAGCCCGCCTGCGCGCATGCCAAAGTGGGGGGCGCTGGGTACCCCCAATTCCAGGATTCCATGGGCGGGTTTCCCGGGAACAGCCCCATTCTCAAACCTGTGGACAACCCGGGCTCACGCAATGTCCCAGCGCCCCAGCTCAGGCCTCCAGAGACACGGCCCCAACTCATGAATCCGGAAACATGCAATAACTCGTACGATAAACTGCACGAAGTTATCCACAGGCCACACAAAAGGCCTGCGCCGCGCCACCATCACATGGGATCCTGAAAATCGGGGGTCCCCCCGCGGGCCACACTTCGTGCTGCCCACATTCCAGGTGAAGCGGGGCAAAGCGTGGTGGAGCGAAATAATCCGGACGGACGGAGGGGCGTGCCGGTGCGGGCGGCCGGGGTTCCATGCCGACGGGTCGCCCGGTGTGCCGGTGGCGGATCACTCGGGCGGGGCCGGACGACTCGGGTGGCGGGGGGTCACTCGGGTGGGGAGAAGACCACCAGGACCCGGAGGCTCTCGGTGATGTGGTGGAAGCGGTTGGGCACCCCGGCGGGGACGTGGACCACGCTGCCCCGCGCCACCTGGGTGGTCTCCTCGCCCACGGTCAGGTAGGCGCGGCCGCTCATCACCACGTACAGCTCGTCCCGGTCGTGCGGCTTCTGCGGATCCGCCGCGCCCGGCTCCAGCGCGTACAGGCCGACCGACATGTTCCGCGCGCGCAGGAAGCGCAGGTAGGCGCCCTCGTTGGCGGCGCGCTCGGCGTCCAGGTCGTCCAGCCGGAACACCTGCATCTTGGTGTGCCCTCCTCCTCGCCGCGCCCCGGACCGCTCCGGCGGACACGCGGACACGTCGGCCACATTCAACCCGCCTGGCGCGGCTCGTGGTCAACCGGGGGGCCGGGTGAAACGATGACGCCATGATCGGTTTCCTGGTCAAGACGCTGATCAACGCGGTCGCCATCTGGGTGGCCGCCTGGCTGCTGAGCGGGATCCGCCTCAGCTCCGACGGCACCGCCGACACCGTGATCACCGTCATCCTGGTCGCGCTCATCTTCGGCGTGGTGAACGCGGTGATCAAGCCGTTGGTCAGGCTGCTCTCCCTGCCGCTGCTGCTGCTCAGCCTCGGGCTGCTGGCCTTCGTGATCAACGCGCTGATGCTGATGCTCACCTCGTGGCTCTCCGACCAGGTCGGCCTGGCCTTCCACGTGGACGGTTTCTGGACGGCCCTGCTGGGCTCGCTCATCATCAGCGCGATCGCCTGGGTGCTGGACCTCGTCGTCGGCGATCGCTGAGCCGCCGGGAGGACGCAGCCGCCCGGAGGGCGCAGCCGCCGGGCGGCTGCGCCACCGGGGGACGGCCGGCCGCGCCGATCCCGGAGGGGCCTCGCAGAATGGACGCCATGTCCGATCCAGCACAGCCCACCCCCGACGACCAGCGGCCGGCGAACGCACCGGCGCCGGCGCCCGTCCCCGCACCGGTGCCGGGCGGCGCCGGCGACGGCACCCGCGCGGTGCACGCCGGCAAGCCCGGTGCCGATCCGTGGACGCCGTCGCTACCCGGCCCGGTCTTCGCGGCCCACTACCACCTGCCGGGCGAGCCGACCGGCCCATACACCTACGGCCGGATGGAGAACCCCACCTGGACGCTGCTGGAGGCGGCGATCGCCGAGCTGGAGGGCGGCGCGCACGCCGTCACCTTCGCCTCCGGCATGGGGGCCGTCTCCGCCGTCCTGCTCGGCCTGGTGCGCTCCGGTCAGGCGGTCGTGCTGCCCTCCGACTGCTACCAGGCCACCCGCTCGCTCCGCGCCCGCCTGGAGTCCTACGGGGTGACCGTGCGGCTCGCGCCCACGGCCGGTGACGCCCAGGCGCGCGAGCTGGACGACGACGTCGCCCTGCTGTGGATCGAGACCCCGTCCAATCCCGAGCTGGACGTCTGCGACATCCGCCGGCTGGCCGACGCCGCGCACCGGGTGGGCGCCCTGGTCGCGGTGGACAACACCCTGGCCGGGCCGCTCGGGCAGAGCCCGCTGGCGCTCGGAGCGGACCTGGTGGTGGCCAGCGGGACGAAGTCGCTGGCCGGCCACGGTGACGTGCTGCTCGGCTACGTCGCGACCGACGACGCCGAGCTGGCCGAGCGGGTACGGCTGTGGCGGACCACGGTCGGGGCGATCCCGGGGCCGATGGAGGCGTGGCTGGCGCACCGCTCCATCGCCACCCTCCAGGTGCGCTTCGACCGGCAGTGCGCCAGCGCCCAGGCGATCGCCGAGCGGCTGCGGGACGACCCGCGGGTGCTCCAGGTGCGCTACCCGGGGCTGCCCGAGGACCCGGCGCACCGGCAGGCGGCGGCCCAGATGCGCCGCTTCGGGCCGGTGGTCTCCTTCACGCTGGCCGACCGGGAGACGGCGGAACGCTTCCTCGGGGCGCTGCGGATCATCACCGAGGCCACCAGCTTCGGCGGGGTGTACAGCACGGCGGAGCGGCGCGCCCGGTGGGGCGGGGACGCCGTGCCGGCGGGCTTCGTACGGCTGTCCGTGGGCATCGAGGACCCCGCCGACCTGCTGCGGGACATCGAGCAGGCGCTGACGGCGGCGACGGCGGGCTGATCCGGCCCGTGAGCCGGCGCGGCCCGAGGGGTGCGGCCCGAGGGGTGCCGGCCTCTCGGGCCGGAGCGCCGGGCCGAGGGCCGCGCCGGGAGCGGGCGGGTAAGGCGGGATTCACTCGCCCGTTCCCGGCGATCAGGTTTCACCCGCACCGGGGAACGGCACATGTCCCGACATGGTGAGCCGTATCCCCACACATCACGCCCCCGCCCCCACCCACCCCGTGCCCACCGGGCGCGGCAGCGACCCCGCCCCGGCCGGGGCGGCCGCCGCCTCCCCCCGGCCGGTGGTCAAGCGCACCGCGCGGGCCATCGTGCTGGACGGCGACCAGCTGGTGCTGATCAAGCGGACCAAGCCGGGCGAGGCGCCGTACTGGATCACCCCGGGTGGCGGGGTGGAGCCGGAGGACGCCGGCGTCGTGGCCGCCCTGCACCGGGAGGTGGCCGAGGAGCTCGGCGGCAGCGTCGCCGGGGTGGTGCCGGCCTTCGTGGACACCGTCCCGCACGTCACCGAGGACGGGCGGGACGGGGTGAAGGTGCAGCACTTCTTCGTCTGCCGGCTGGTCTCGATGGACCCGGCGCGGCGCCACGGGCCGGAGGTGGAGGATCCCAACGGCGAGTACGAGATCGTCCGGCTGCCGTTCACGCCGGAGGCGCTGCGCTCGGTCAACGTCGTGCCGGGACGGCTGCGGGAGTACCTGGCCGGCAACGTCGAGGGGGTGCGGGCGCTGCTCGCCCCGGACCTCGCCTGAGGCGGTCCGGCCGCCGCTCCGGCCCCGCCGGCGCCCCTGCGCCTCCTCTTCCCTCGGCTCCTACGGCTCCTCTTCCTCCTCCTCGTCGGGCGCCGGCCCGACGGCGCGGTCGGCGTCGGTGACGTGCATGGCCTCCTCCTCGGCGGTCAGGCCGCCCTGGAGTTCGGCGTCCTCCGTCCGCGCCCAGGAGTCCTGGTCGCGGCCGGGCCGCCCGTCGCGCCGCTCCACCAGGCGCCCGGCCCTGGGCTCGGCGGGGCCGTAGGTGTCCTCCGCCTCGTCGTCCCAGTCCCTGGCGGTCCCCGGGCCGAGGTCCGACTCGGGTTCCTCCTCCCGGAGCCGGTCCTCCAGCGGCTTGCCGAGCTGCTGTTCGAGCGTGGTGGTGCCCCACTCCTCGGCGGCGACGGGCTCGTCCACCGGCACCGCCATCTGCTCCGGGTCCTGGGCCACCTGCTGCTCCGGCGTGCCGTCCTGGAGGTCCGGGATGCCCTCGTCCTCGGGGCGGGCGCCGGGATCGTGTCGGGCCATGGTGCTTCCCTTCGTCGGCCGGTGTGCGCCGCGGTGCGCGGACGTGGACGCCGGTGCGGCTACCCAGAACGAGCCGGACTACCCCGCCCCGGCACCCCGCCCGCCCCGCCCCGGCCGGCGGCGGCTCACAGGTACTGGCCGGTGGACGGCTCCCATCGCCCGCCGCCCGCCACCGCCAGCATCTGGTCGGTGGTGAAGCCGTCGCCGTACTCCAGCACGGTGCGCCGCACCAGCTCGCGCAGGTCCGCGCCGGAGACGTCGCCGGCGGCCTCGGCCACCCGCCGCACGTCCACCCGCGCCGAGCAGCGCCGCAGGTAGCGCTCCAGGATCGCGGCCCGGCCGGCGGCGTCCGGCAGCGGCACCTCCACGACGGTGTCGAAGCGCGCCGCCCGCTTGGCGGCGTCGTCGATGCCGTCGGCGTCGTTCGTGGTGGCCACGGTGACCACGTCGTTGTGCCGCGACCACACCCCGTCCAGCGCGGTGAGGAACTCGTTCAGGGTGAGCGGGTTGGCGTTGCGCTTGCGCGAGCCCACCACCAGGTCGATGTCCTCCAGCACCACCAGGGACGGCCCGAGGTGCACCAGCTCCTCGTAGAGGTCGTTCAGGCAGCTGGCCATGGCCGCGGCGTCCGCGAACACCACGGTCACCTGGCCGGCCAGCTCGGCCGCCAGCACCTTGCACAGCTGGGTCTTGCCGACGCCGGGCGCGCCGGCCAGCAGCAGGCCGCGGTTGGTGCCCAGGCCCATCTCGGCCAGCAGTTCCCGGCGGGCGAAGAAGTTGTCCACGTTGGTGCGGATCTCCTCCCAGACCCGCTCCGGCAGCACCAGCTCCTCCCGGGTGCCGGAGGGGCGCGGCACCAGGGTGAAGGCGACGCTGCCGTTCTCCACGCTCGCCCGCAGGCAGCCGCCGCGCAGGTAGTTGGCCTCGCCGCGGCCACGGCGCAGCACGTCGGCGAGGTGCTGCTCGGCCTGGCCGGCGTCGGCGAGCCGGCTGTAGACGGTGATCTCGCGTTCGTTCCAGCGGTTGTTCACCGCCACCACGAGCGGGACCTCGGCGACCGTCCCGGCCTCGAAGGCGGCGACCAGCGAGGAGGGCACGGACTCGGTGACCGGTTCGCCGTCGTCGTCGAAGCCGATCTCCAGCGATCCCCACTGGGGCGGTTCGTCCGACTCCAGCCCGGCGACCTCCGCCGGTGGCCAGCGGGCGATGTCCCGCCCGAGGACCCGGCTGGCCAGCCGGAAGGACGCCATGGTGAGGTCCTGGGCGTGGGAGACCAGTTCGGAGCTGGTGACCTTCAGGTGGCGGCGGGCGAAGGCGGCGGTGTCCTCCACCATGCCGTCGCGCACCCGCCCGTCGAGCAGTTCGGCGAGCGCGACGAAGACGCCGCGCACGTCCTCGGTGAGCGGCACCGGGCCGGGGGCGCCGGTGGCCGGGAGGGCGCCGGTGGCCGGCCCGCCGTTCGCCGCCCGGGCGTCGTCCGGCCCGCCGGGCCCGCCGGTGGCGCCGGCCGCCGCGGGTGCCGGGTGCGCGGTCAGCCCCGCGCGGGCGTGGCCGTTGAGCTCGCCACCCGTGATGTCGTCGTCGCCGTCGATCTCGGTGCCCCCGTCCGTGTCGAAGCCGTGCAGGCCGGTGGAACCCGTCGGTTCCACACCCTCCCGGACCGTACGGGATCTGCGGCCCTTCCAACCAGTGGCTTCGGTCGGTACGCGCCCCGCCGTCCTTCCCGCGGCCAGTGGTAACCGTCCCGGCACCCCGAGGACACCGCACGGACACCCCGCGTACACCGCCCCGTCGCGCCTGCCCCGGCCGACGCCGCCCGCCCCGGCACGCCGCCCCGGCACGCCGCCCCGCACGCCGCCCGGTGGCGCCGCCCGGTGGCGCCGCCCGCCGGCGCCGCGCGTTTCGCCCGCGCGGCGCGCGGTAAGCGCACCGCGGTGCCAGGCGACGGCGGCGGAAGGAGTCGGGAGACGATGCGAGGAACCACCGCCCGGGGTGGCGGCCGTGCCGACCGGAGCGGGAGCACCCCGCCCCCCGGCGCCCCCACCGGCGCCGCCGGGCCGACCGCGCCGCCGGACCCGACCCCGCTGCACGCCGCCACCCCGCTGACGGCCGACCAACTCCGCACCGTGGACGCCTACTGGCGCGCGGCCAACTACCTGGCCGTGGGCCAGATCTACCTGCTCCCCAACCCCCTGCTCACCGAGCCGCTGCGCCCGGAGCACATCAAGCCCCGGCTGCTCGGCCACTGGGGGACCTGCCCCGGCCTGAACCTGGTCTACGCGCACCTGAACCGGGTGATCGGCGAGCGGGACCTCGACATGATCCACGTCACCGGGCCGGGACACGGCGGCCCGGCCGCCGTCGCCACCGCGTGGCTGGACGGGGTGTGGTCCGAGATCCACCCGGAGACCGGCCGGGACGCCGAGGGGATGCGCCGGCTGATGCGTCAGTTCTCCTTCCCGGGCGGCATTCCCAGCCACATCGCGCCCGAGGTGCCCGGCTCCATCCACGAGGGCGGGGAACTGGGCTACGCGCTCGCCCACGCCTACGGCGCCGTCTTCGACAACCCCGGCCTGGTGGCCGCCTGCGTGGTGGGCGACGGCGAGGCGGAGACCGGCCCGGCGGCCACCGGCTGGCACTCCAACAAGCTGCTGGATCCGGTGCACGACGGCGCCGTGCTGCCGATCCTGCACCTGAACGGCTACAAGATCGCGAACCCGACGGTGCTGGCCCGGCTGGAGCGCAGGGAGCTCGACGCCCTGCTGCGCGGGTACGGGCACGAGCCGATCCACGTCGACGCGGGGGACGGCTACGACCCGGCCGCCGTCCACCAGGCGATGGCCGCCGCCCTCGACCTCGCCCTGGACCGCATCTCCGCCGCCCAGCGGGCCGCCCGCGAGGAGGGCTCCACCGAGCGCCCGCACTGGCCGGTGATCGTGCTGCGCAGCCCCAAGGGGTGGACCGGCCCCGCCGAGGTCGACGGCCTGCCGGTGGCCGGCACCTGGCGCTCCCACCAGGTGCCGCTGGCCGAGGTGCGCGACGACGCGTCCCACCTGGCGCAGCTGGAGAGCTGGATGCGCGGCTACCGGCCCGAGGAGCTGTTCGACGAGGCGGGGCGGCCCCGGCCGCACGTCCTCGCCCAGGTCCCGCGGGGCGACCGCCGGCTGGCGGCCAATCCGCACGCCAACGGCGGCCGGCTGACCCGCGCCCTGCCGCTGCGCGGGGCCCGCCACTACGCGGTGCCGGTGGAGCGTCCCGGGACGGTGGCGCACTCCCCCGCCCAGACGCTCGGCCGGATGCTGCGGGACGTCCTCGCGGACACCGCGGGGAGCCGGAACTTCCGGCTGTTCGGTCCGGACGAGACCGCCTCCAACAAGCTCCAGGCGGTGTACGAGGCGACCGCGAAGAACTGGCAGGCCGGGTACCTGCCGGTGGACGAGCACCTCGCCCGCGACGGCCGGGTGCTGGAGATGCTCTCCGAGCACAACTGCCAGGGCTGGCTGGAGGGCTACCTGCTCACCGGGCGGCACGGCGTCTTCGCCTCCTACGAGGCGTTCGTGCACATCGTGTCCTCCATGCTGAACCAGCACGCCAAGTGGCTGAAGGTCTCCCGGGAGCTGCCCTGGCGGATGCCGGTGCCGTCGCTGAACTACCTGCTCACCTCGCACGTGTGGCGGCAGGACCACAACGGCTTCTCGCACCAGGATCCGGGTTTCGTCGACCACGTGGCGAACAAGAGCCCGCAGGTGGTGCGGGTGTACCTGCCGCCGGACGCCAACACTCTGCTGGCGGTCGCGGACAAGGCGCTGGCCAGCCGGGACCTGATCAACGTGATCATCGCCGGGAAGCACCCGTCGTTCGACTGGCTGGGGATCGACGACGCCCTGGCGCACGTGGAACGGGGCGTCAGCGTGTGGGAGTGGGCCGGTTCCGACGTCGGTGGCCGGCCGGACGTCGTCCTGGCCGCCGCCGGGGACACCCCGACGCTGGAGATCATGGCGACCGCCTCGCTGCTCCGCCTGCACCTGCCGGAGCTGCGGGTGCGGGTGGTGAACGTGGTGAACCTGATGCGTCTGCTGCCGGCAGAGGAGCACCCGGAGGGCATGACCGACCGGGACTACGACGCCGTCTTCCCGCCCGGCACGCCGGTGATCTTCGGCTACCACGGCTATCCGTGGTTCGTGCACCGCCTCACCTACCGCCGAAACGGCCATCCCGACCTGCACGTGCGCGGCTACAAGGAGGAGGGGACGACCACCACGCCGTTCGACATGGTGGTCCGCAACGACCTGGACCGCTACCGCCTGGTCATGGACGTCATCGACCGGGTGCCGGGGCTGGTCGACCGCGGCATCACGCTCCGCCAGCGGATGCAGGACCAGCGGCTGCGGCACCACGACTGGATCCGGGAGCACGGCGAGGACCTGCCGGAGGTGCGGGAGTGGGTCTGGCAGTGGTGAGCACCGCCACCGGCTCCCCCGCCCACCACGCCACCGCGACCTGCCCCGCCCCGGCCGGGCGTCAGCGTGCCAGGCGGGCCCCGATGCCGTCGAGCAGGAGGTCGAGGCCGATCCGGAAGGTCTGGTCGGCGTCCAGGTGGGCGGCGTCGCGCACCACCGTGGCCAGCGCGGGGAACCGGCCGGTGGCGAAGGCGCGCTCCAGGTAGGGCCCGAGCGAGGCCTGCCACCGCCTCTCGTCCATGCCGCTGGCCCGCTCGGCACGCCGCTCGGCGATCTCCCGGCGCACCGCGCCGATCACGTACGCGTTGACCGCGGAGACCACCGGCATGACGTCGTCCACGTCGACCTCCCCGAGTGCGGCCACCACGCTCTCCCCGCTGGCCAGCGCGCCCGGCCCGAGCTGGGGTCGGCCGCCCAGCAGGTCGGCGAGCCACTCGTGCTCGTGGACGGCCCGCCGAGTGGCCTCGGCGAGGGAACGGAGCACCTCCCGCCAGCCGTCGCCGGACGGCCGGATCTCGGCGTGGGCGGCGTCGACCATCAGGTCCAGCAACTCCTCCTTGCTGGCGATGTAGCCGTACAGCCGCATCGGCCGGACGTCCAGCGCGGCGGCGACCCTGCGCAGCGACACCGCGTCGAGGCCCTCCGCGTCGGCCAGCTGGATCGCCGCCCGAACGATCCGCTCCCGGCTCAACGGGGCCGGCGCGGGTCGATTCGGCGGCTCCGGCCTCTCCCACACCAACATGCCGCCAACGGTACACCGCCTCGTGGCGATACAGTGTATCGACCAATACGGTGTATCGGAGGAGGCGGCCATGACCATCGCCATCGTCGGAGCCGGCCTGGGTGGCCTGACCCTTGCCCGGATGCTGCACCTGAACGGCATCGACGCCGTCGTGTACGAACGCGAGCCGTCACGCGACGCGCGCGGCCAGGGCGGCATGCTCGACATCCACTCCGGCCAGCGGGCGCTGCGCGAGGCCGGCCTGATCGACCGGTTCCTCGCGATCGCCCGCGGCGAAGGCCAGGACATGCGGCTTCTCCGGCCGGACGGCACCCTGCTGCTCCAGGAGGACACGCCCGACGACGCCCCGCTGGAGCGCCCCGAGGTGGACCGCGCAGACCTGCGCGCCCTGCTGCTGGACTCCCTCCCCGAGGACGCGGTGCGCTGGGGGCACGCGTTCACGTCCGCCGAGGACGGCCGGCTGCACTTCGCCGACGGCCGCAGCGCGCCGTACGACCTGCTGGTCGGCGCGGACGGCGCCAACTCCCGGGTCCGCGCGCTGCTCACCGACGCCCGGCCGGCGCACGTCGGCCAGAACGTCGTCGAGGTCGGCATCCCCGACATCGACCGCACCCACCCCGACCTCGCGGCGATGGTCGGGCGCGGCAACTTCTGGGTGCTCGGAGACGGGACATCCCTGGCGGCGCAGCGCAACGGCGACGGCCGGGTGCGCATCGGCGTCAGCTTCTACAACACCGGCGAGGACTGGTTCGCCACCAGCGGGATCCCGTTCGACGACCCGGCCGCCGCCCGGGCGCGGCTGATCGAGCTGCTCCCCGGCTGGGACCCGCGGATCACGGCGCTGATCGCGGCCTGCGACGACACGGTCGTGCCGCGGGCGATCACCACCCTCCCACCCGGCCTGACCTGGCCGCCGACGCCGGGCGTCACGCTGGTCGGCGACGCCGCGCACCTGATGCCGCCGGTGGGCGAGGGCGCCAACATGGCGCTGCTCGACGGCGCCGTGCTCGGTCTCGCGCTGGCCGCGCACCCGGACGATTTCGCCGCCGCCGTCGCGGAGTACGAACGCGAGATGTTCGAACGCACCGGCGCCGCCGCCCGGATGTCCGCGGACATGCAGGAGCTGCTGATGTCACCGGACGCCGCCAACAGGCTGCTCGCGTTCTTCCAGCCCGGCTGAGTGCTGCCAGCCGGGCCGAGGGTGGTCCCGAGGCCCCGCGGCGGGACGGGTCAGCTCTGGGCCATGTCGACGAAGCGGGAGTAGTGGCCCTGGAAGGCGACGGTGACGGTGGAGGTGGGGCCGTTGCGGTGCTTGGCGATGATCAGGTCGGCCTCGCCGGCGCGCGGGGACTCCTTCTCGTAGGCGTCCTCGCGGTGCAGCAGGATGACCATGTCGGCGTCCTGCTCGATGGAGCCGGACTCGCGCAGGTCGGAGACCATCGGCTTCTTGTCGGTGCGCTGCTCGGGGCCGCGGTTGAGCTGGGAGAGCGCGATGACCGGCACCTCCAGCTCCTTGGCCAGCAGCTTGAGCGAGCGGGACATCTCGGAGACCTCCTGCTGGCGGCTCTCGGGGCGCCGGGAGCCGCCGGACTGCATCAGCTGGAGGTAGTCGATGATCACCAGGCGGAGGTCGTTGCGCTGCTTCAGCCGCCGGCACTTGGCCCGGATCTCCATCATGGTCAGGTTCGGCGAGTCGTCGATGTAGAGCGGGGCGGCGTTCACCGAGGCCATCTGGCGGGAGATCTTGTTCCAGTCGTCGTCCGAGACGTTGCCGGTGCGCATGTGGTGCAGGGCGACGCGGGCCTCGGCGGACAGCAGGCGCATGGCGATCTCGTTGCGGCCCATCTCCAGGGAGAAGAAGACGCTGGTCATGCCGTGCTTGACGGAGGCCGCGCGGGCGAAGTCGAGCGCCAGGGTCGACTTGCCCATGGCGGGGCGGGCGGCGATGACGATCATCTGGCCGGGGTGCAGGCCGTTGGTCAGCTCGTCGAGGTCGGCGAAGCCGGTGGGCACGCCGTTCATCTGGCCGTCGCGGTTGCTGATCGCCTCGATCTCGTCGAGGGCGCCCTCCATGATGTCGGCGAGCGGGGCGTAGTCCTCGGCGGTGCGCTGCTCGGTGACCTTGTAGACCTCGGCCTGGGCGTTGTTGACGATCTCGTCGACGTCGCCGTCGGCCGCGTAGCCCATCTGCACGATGCGGGTGCCGGCCTCGACCAGGCGGCGCAGCACGGCGCGCTCGCGGACGATCTCCGCGTAGTACTCGGCGTTGGCGGCGGTGGGGACGGTGGAGACCAGCGTGTGCAGGTAGGCGGCGCCGCCCACCCGGGCCAGTTCGCCGCGCTTGGTGAGCTCGGCGGAGACGGTGATCGGGTCGGCGGGCTCGCCGCGGCCGTAGAGGTCGAGGATGGCGCCGTAGATGGTCTCGTGGGCGGGGCGGTAGAAGTCGGCGCCCTTGAGCACCTCGACGACGTCCGCGATGGCGTCCTTGGACAGCAGCATGCCGCCGAGCACCGACTGTTCGGCGGCGAGGTCCTGCGGCGGGGTGCGTTCGAAGTCGCCGGTGGCCACGGGCACGTCGTCGCGGGGGCGGCCGCGGTCCCGGTCGCCGCCGCGACCGCCCTCGCCGCGGCGGCCTTCGCCGCGGTAGCCGTCCTGGCGGTAGCGGGATCCGCCCTCGTCGGGGCGTCGGCTGACCGGGAGGCGGTCGCCGGGGGTGGGCGGGATGTCCGGCGGGTAGTCGTCGAAGCCGACCTCGTCCGGGGGCGGGGCGTCCGAGTAGCCACCGCGGGGTCCGGACCCGTCCACTGTCGCCTCCCGGGGATGCTCGTCGGTGCCTGGGTGAACGCTCCGAGGGCACGGGCCGCTGGCGGAGGAGACCTCACGGTACGGCGCCGGGCGGCGGGACACCAAGAAAGTTATCCACAGGCCCTGTGGACAACTCGGCCCGAGCTGTGGAGAAGAGCTGTTTTTCTGTGCACAGAGCGGGGGACAGCCCTGTGGATAAACATATGATCCGGCGCCCACTACGCCCCTCACCTGCGCTTTCCTCATCCACTCCCTGTGGATGGGGAAAACTTGGGCGGCCGGTGAACGCCGCGCTCCGGCCGTTGACGCGGGGCCTCGAACGCCGTCGCCCCACAGGGAACGCCCGCACCATGTAATCGACAGACAAGCTATGAGACCCTTACCCGTGATGCCTGCCCGGACCCCACCGCCCCGCCGCCGCCTGCTGCGCGCCGAGGACCGCGAGATCCTCGCGCTGGCCGTGCCGGCCTTCGCCTCGCTCGTCGCCGAGCCGCTGTTCGTGATGGCCGACTCGGCCATCGTCGGCAACCTCGGCACCCCGCAGCTCGCCGGGCTCGGCATCGCCTCCCCGATGCTCACCACCGCCGTCGGCCTGTTCGTCTTCCTCGCCTACGCCACCACCGCCGCGGTCGCGCGCCGCCTCGGGGCCGGCGACCCCGCCGCCGCGATCCGCCAGGGCGTGGACGGCATCTGGCTGGCCCTCGGCATCGGGCTGACCCTCACCGCCCTCACCGTCCCCGCCGCCGGCCCCCTGGTGGACGCCTTCGGCGCCAGTCCGGACGCCCTGCCGCACGCCCGCGACTACCTCGCCATCAGCGCCGTGGGCATCCCCGCCATGCTGGTGGTGTTCGCCGCCACCGGGGTGCTGCGCGGCCTCCAGGACACCCGCACCCCGCTGTACGTCGCCGTCGCCGGCTTCAGCGCCAACCTGCTGCTCAACCTCGCCCTGGTCTACGGCGCCGGGCTCGGCGTCGCCGGCTCCGCCCTCGGCACCGTCCTCGCCCAGTACGCCATGGCCGCCGCCTACCTGGTCGTGGTCGTCCGCGGGGCACGCCGGCACGGCGCCTCGCTGCGGCCGGACGCGGCCGGCGTGCGGGCCTGCGCCACCGCCGGCCTGCCGCTGCTGCTGCGCACCGTCAGCCTGCGCGCCATCCTGATCCTGGCCACCGCGGTCGCGGTCCGGCTCGGCGACACCTCGATCGCCGCCCACCAGGTGGTCATCACCCTGTGGACCTTCCTCGGCTTCGCGCTGGACGCCATCGCCATCGCCGGGCAGGCCATCATCGGCCGCCACCTCGGCGCCGGCGACGCCCCCGGGGCCCGGGCGGCGGCCTGGCGGATGGTCCAGTGGGGCATCGGCGGCGGGGTGCTGCTGGGCGCCCTGCTCTACCTGCTGCACCCGCTGTACGTGCCGCTGTTCACTCCCGACCCGGAGGTGCGCGAGGCGCTCGCCTCGGTGCTGTGGGTGGTCGCGCTGGTCCAGCCGGTCAACGCGGTGGTCTTCGTGCTGGACGGGGTGCTGATCGGCGCGGGCGACGGGCCGTTCCTGGCCTGGTCCATGGTGGCGACGCTGGCCGTCTTCGTCCCGGCGGCGCTCGCCGTGCCGGCCCTGGACGGCGGCCTGGTGGGGCTGTGGTGGGCGATGGCGCTGGTGATGGTCACCCGGTGCCTGCTGCTCGGCCTGCGGGCCCGCTCCGGCCGCTGGGCGGTCACCGGCGCCGTGCGCTGAGCCGTCGGCCCCGAGGCCCCGCCACGCCACCCCCGCCGCAACCCGGCGGGCACGGCGAGGGGGCCGCCCCGGACGGATCCGGGACGGCCCCCTCGCACCACCGGCCGAGTGGCGGTGGCGCCGGAAATCAGGCGGCGACGACCTCGACGGCCACCTTGGCGGCGACCTCGGGGTGCAGGCGCACCGACACCTCGTGCTTGCCGAGGGTCTTGATGGGCGCGCCCAGCTCGATGCGGCGCTTGTCCAGCTCCGGGCCGCCGGCGGACTTGATCGCCTCGGCGACGTCGGCCGGGGTCACCGAACCGAACAGGCGGCCGCTCTCGCCGGCCTTGGTGGCCAGGCGGACGTTGGCCAGGCCCTGCAGCTGGGCCTGGATCTCGCCCGCGTGCTCCAGGGTCTTGATCTCGCGCACCCGGCGGGCGCGGCGGATCGCGTCGACCTCCTTCTGGCCGCCCTTGGTCCAGCGGATCGCGAAACCGCGGGGGACGAGGTAGTTACGGGCGTAGCCGTCCTTGACCTCGACGATGTCGCCAGCGGCACCGAGGCCGGAGACCTCGTTGGTGAGGATGATCTTCATCTGTCGGTCACCCTCTCCGTCAGCGCGCGGTGGACGTGTAGGGCAGCAGCGCCATCTCACGGCTGTTCTTCACGGCCGTGGCGACGTCACGCTGGTGCTGCGTGCAGTTGCCGGTCACCCGACGGGCACGGATCTTGCCGCGGTCGGAGATGAACTTCCGCAGCAGGGTCGTGTCCTTGTAGTCGACGTAGGAGATCTTCTCCTTGCAGAACACGCAAACCTTCTTCTTGGGCTTGCGCACAGGCGGCTTCGCCATGTTGCTCTCCAGAAATTTCGTTCAAGAAGTCCGAGACGTTAGAACGGCGGCTCGTCGTAGCCGCCGCCGGACGGGGCGCCCCAACCGCCGCCACCGCCCTGGCCGCCGCCGGACGACGGGGCCGAGGTGGCCCACGGGTCGTCCTGCGGTGCACCGCCGGAACGTCCGCCGGACGGCTGGCCCTGCGGGCCGCCGCTCCAGCCACCACCGCCACCGCCGCCGGGACCGCCGAAGCCGCCGCCGCCCTCGCGGTTGGTCTTGGTGACCTTCGCGGTGGCGTAGCGCAGGCTGGGGCCGACCTCGTCGACCTCCAGCTCGTAGACGGTCCGCTTCTCACCCTCGCGGGTCTCGTAGGACCGCTGACGCAGCCGGCCCTGGACGACGACCCGCATGCCGCGCTGGAGCGTCTCGGCGACGTTCTCGGCGGCCTGGCGCCAGATGTTGCAGGTGAGGAAGAGGGCTTCGCCCTCCTTCCACTCGTTGCTCTGGCGGTCGAAGGTGCGCGGGGTGGACGCGACGCGGAACTTGGCGACCGCCGCGCCCGACGGGGTGAACCGCAGCTCGGGGTCGTCGACCAGGTTGCCGACGATCGTGATGACGGGCTCGCCTGCCATGGTGGGTGAACCTCTCGGTGCTGTTCCGGTCGGTGGTGTCCGTCGAGTCAGCCGAAGCTGATCGGACGGATCAGTGCTGGTCCGGGCGGAGGACCTTGGTCCGGAGCACCGACTCGTTCAGGTTCATCTGACGGTCCAGCTCCTTGACGACCTCCGGCTTGGCCTTGAGGTCGATGACCGAGTAGATGCCCTCGGACTTCTTGTTGATCTCGTACGAGAGGCGGCGCCGGCCCCACGTGTCGACCTTCTCCACGGTGCCGCCCGCGTTGCGGACGACTCCCAGGAACCCGTCGACGAGCGGGGAGACGGCACGGTCGTCGAGATCGGGGTCGAGGATGACCATCACCTCGTAGTGACGCATGCGCTAACCCACCTCCTCTGGTCTTGGCGGCCACGGTCTCTCCGTGGCAGGAGGGTTGGTGCGTCTGCACCGTAACGCTCGCCACTGACAGCGGGCCGTCCACCGGCGGGGACCGGTGGGAGGGCACGCGACGGCGCGTGCGCACACGATGCGGAAGCCCCAGCCTAACGGCTGGGCCGGCCCGGGCAGAAATCGGCCCCCTCCCCACCGGGTCGCGACCGTGGGCGGCGACCGCGCCGCGCGGACGGCGACGGCCGCGGACCGGAGCCGGGCGGCGCCGCGGAGGAGGAGGACACCGGTTACCGGGGCCGGAGGCGGACGGAGCCTGATATGGGGGCAGTAGGCTCTGCCGTTGACGAGCAAACCGGCCGAGTGGCAGCCGCCGAGTGGTGGGCGAAGCCGTGCGGCCGACAACCCGGGAGCGCCGCGCATGACCCTGCGTCTGAGGACGATCAGCCGGGAGGAGCACCTGGCCTACATCCGTAGCCTGCCCTCCGCCAGCTTCCTCCAGTGCCCATCCTGGGCGGACGTCAAGGCGGAGTGGCGCTCGGAGAACCTGGGGTGGGTCGACGACTCCGGGCAGATCGTCGGCACCGCCCTCGTGCTCTACCGGCAGCTGCCGCGGATCAAGCGCTACCTCGCCTACATGCCCGAGGGCCCGCTGATCAACTGGTTCGACCACGACCTGACCCGCTGGATCAAGCCGCTGCTGGCCCACCTGAAGAGCCGCGGCGCGTTCTCGGTGAAGATGGGCCCGCCGGTGATCGTGCGCCGCTGGGAGGCGCCGACCATCAAGAAGGCCATCGCGGACAAGACCGCCAAGCAGCTGCGCGACGTGGAGCCGGACTTCTACGACCCGCGCGCCGACCTGGTCTCGGCCCGGCTGCGGGAGATGGGCTGGCAGCAGGACACCGGCGGCGGCGCCGGCTTCGGCGACGTGCAGCCGCGGTTCGTCTTCCAGGTGCCGCTCGCCGGGCGGAGCCTGGAGGACGTCCACAAGAACTTCAACCAGCTGTGGCGCCGCAACATCAAGAAGGCCGAGAAGGCCGGCGTGCAGGTGGTGGTCGGCGGCTACGAGCACCTGCCTGCCTTCCACGAGGTGTACAAGGTCACCGCGGAGCGGGACCGGTTCACCCCGCGCCCGCTGGAGTACTTCCAGCGCCAGTACCGGGCGCTGGCCAGCGAGGACCCGAACCGCTTCCGGCTGTACCTGGCGGTGCACGAGGGCGAGGTGCTGGCCGCCACCACCTTCATCACGGTCGGTGAGCACTCCTGGTACTCCTACGGCGCCTCGGCCAACCACAAGCGCGAGGTGCGGCCGTCCAACGCCATCCAGTGGGCGATGATCCGGGACGCCTTCGCGATGGGCGCCAGCGTCTACGACCTGCGGGGCATCGGCAGCAGCCTGGACGAGGACGACCACCTCTTCGGGCTGATCCAGTTCAAGCTGGGTACCGGCGGCCAGGCCGCGGAGTACATCGGCGAGTGGGACTTCCCGCTGAACAAGATGCTGCACAAGGCCCTGGACATGTACATGTCCCGGCGCTGACGGCAAGCCGCCGCCACCCCGGCGCGGCACCCCCGCCCGGAACCCCGGGCACACCACCCCTCCCACCGCTGAACCCCCCGTCCGCCCCGGATACCCCGGACCTGCGGAACCACCGCTCGCGAAAGGCCCAGGACACGGCATGGCGCTCACTCTCTACGTGGAGACCGAACGCTGGCGCGCCCACCACAGGTCGGTGCTGGAGGCGTTCCCCGGCCTCGTGCCCGTCGCCAAGGGCAGCACCGGCTACGGCTTCGGCAACCAGCGGCTCGCCGAGGAGGCCGCCCGGCTGGGCTGCGACCTGCTCGCCGTCGGCAACGCCTACGAGGCCGCGCAGGCCAAGGACTGGTTCAGCGGCGACCTGATAGTGCTCACCCCCTACCGGCTCGGCGAGGACCCGGTGCCGCTGCCGCCCCGGGTCATCCGCACCGTCAGCTCCGTGGACGACGTGCGCGGCCTGGTCGGCGCCCGGGTGGTCATCGAGTGCATGACCAGCATGCGGCGGCACGGCATCGCCCCGGACGACCTGCCGAAGCTGCGCAGCGCGGTGGACGACGTGCGGCTGGAGGGCTTCGCCGTCCACCTGCCGCTGGACCGCCCGGACGGCTCCTCCGGCGTGGAGGAGGTCGCCTGGTGGGTGGACCAGATCCAGGCCGCGCGGCTGCCGCTGTTCACCATGTTCGTCAGCCACCTCGACGCCGAGGGCGTCGCGGAGCTGCACCGGCGCTACCCGGGGGTGCGCTTCCGCTCCCGGATCGGCACCCGGCTGTGGCTCGGCGACCACAAGGCCATGCGCTGCCGGGGCGCGGTGCTGGACGTCGTGCCGGTGGCCAAGGGCGACCGTTACGGCTACCGGCAGCTCAAGGCCCCGCAGGACGGCCACCTGCTGGTGGTCGCCGGTGGCACGGCGCACGGCGTCGGGCTGGAGGCACCCAAGCGGATGCACGGGGTGACCCCGCGCGCCAAGTCGATGGCCCGGGCCGGCCTGGCGGTGGTGAACCGCACCCTGTCGCCGTTCGTCTGGGAGGGCCGGCAGCGCTGGTTCGCCGAGCCGCCGCACATGCAGGTCAGCCTGCTGTTCCTGCCGGGCGAGGTGCGCCCGCCGCAGATCGGCGAGGAGCTGACCGCGCACCTGCGGCACACCACCACCCACTTCGACCGGGTGGTGGACCTGTAGGGCCCACGCCCCACCCACCGAAACCGCCGCGACCGCCCGGGGGCACCCGGGCGGTCGCGGTGTTCATGCCGGCGCGGTCGTGGACAGACCGATGCTGACGGCGGCGTCAGCGAGCCGCTTGTCATAGGTAACGAAGGCGACGAGGTCCGATCGCCGCAGATCGGCCGTCGCCAGGTGGATCGCGTCGAGGCTGCGAAGGTGCGCCAGGGGATAGCTGGCGGCTCGCGCCCGCACCGTCGCACTGATCTCGTACCGGTCGATCTTGGCCAGCACCGCGGGAAGCGCCGCCAGAGCCGCCGGCGCCTCGCGCGTGAGCACCCTGGCCAACTCGACTTCGGCGAGGACGCTGGTGACCAGCGGCGTACCGGCCGCGCGGCGGAGCCACTCCTCCAGGGCCGGAGTCTCTGGTTCCCGGACCAGCAGCTTCACCAGGGCGCAGCTGTCGAGATAGATCACCAGCGTTCCTGGTCCCGCATCTCGGACAGGGCGTCAGAGACGCTTCTTCCCGGATCAGCGACGACGAGAGGCGTCGCGAAAGGCGTCGGATCGGTTGCCGGTATCAACTCACCCGCCGCTATGAGGCGTTCGCGCCACCCGAGGTGCTGGGGATTCTCGGGCACCAGCCGCAGCACGGGCTTGCCGTGATCGGTGACCTGGATGGTCTCCCCGTCGCGAACACGCGCCACGACTCGGGCGGTGTGGTGGCTCAGTTCACGAAGGCCAATGCTCTCCATGCTCAATTATTACCACCAATGTGACCACATCGCCAGGGCGACAGTCACTCCAAACTCACGAATCACTACTTTCCGTACTGCTCGGTGGTGTGTCGTGTCTCCGGTGCGTCTTCCAAGGCGTCCGCCCGTCCTGCGAGGGCGCGCGGGGTGAAGCGGTCGTCGGCGGCGTCCAGGGGGCCGCCTGCCGGGTCGTCGGAGCCGTCGGCGCGCACCGGGTCGTGCGCGGGGCGCAGCACGTCGCGCACGATCACCCCGCACAGCCACAGCGTGGCCAGCAGGTGCGCCGTGATGGCCAGGTGGTAGCCGGCCTCCGGCAGGCCCTGCTGCTCGTCGCCGACGTTGCCGGCGAGGTACAGCCACACGCCGAGGGAGTAGAACATCTCGCCGGCCTGCCAGATCAGGAAGTCCCGCCAACGGGGCCGGGCCAGCACGGCCAGCGGCAGCAGCCAGAGCACGTACTGCGGCGAGTACACCTTGTTGGTCAGCGCGAACGCCGCCACCACCAGGAAGGCCAGCTGGGACAGCCGGGGCCGGCGGGGGGCGAGCAGCCCGAGCGCGCCGATGGCCAGGCAGCACAGCACCAGCAGCACGGCGACCCAGGTGTTCAGCGACTCCAGTGACTCGCCGCGGGTCTGCATCAGGATCAGCCAGAAGGTGCCGTAGTCCTCGCCGCGGTCCTCGCTGAAGGTGTAGAACGCCGACCAGCCGTCGAAGGCGAGCAGCGCGATCGGCAGGTTGACGGCCAGCCAGGAGGCGGCCGCCCCGGCGAGGGCCTGGCCGAACTCGCGCATCCGGCCGGCCCGCAGGCACAGGATGAACAGCGGCCCCAGCAGCAGCACCGGGTACAGCTTGGCGGCGGTGGCCAGGCCGATCAGCACGCCGGCCGCCACCGGGTGGCGGCGGGCCCACAGCAGCAGTCCGAGCGAGGCCAGCGCGACCGCGAGCATGTCCCAGTTGATGGTGCCGTTGAAGGCCAGCACGGGGGCCAGGGCGAACGGCAGGGCGTCCCAGGGGCGCAGCCGGTGGGTGCGGGCGGTGGCCACCACGGCGACCACGGAGCAGACCATCAGCATGGCGGCGTTGACGAACCAGTACAGCTGCTGCGCGGCCTGGTCCTGGGCGCCGAACGCGGCGGTGATCCAGGCGGCGACCTGCATGAAGAGCCCGGTGAGCACCGGGTACTCCAGGTAGGGCATGGAGCCCGGGTAGGAGTCGAAGTAGGGGCGCAGGCCGTCGGCGAAGCCGCGCTGGGTGTACAGGTGGGGGATGTCGCTGTAGCAGGCGGAGACGTACTGGGTGTTGGCACCGAAGAACCAGCCGCCGTTGTAGCAGGGGGCCTTCTGCAGCATGCCGATGGCGAAGGTGACCACCGCGAGGACGGCCAGCACCTGGAGCGGCGCGCGCAGCCCGGGGGAGAAGCGGATGCGGCGGCCGGCCGGGCCGCCGAGGACCTCGGAGCCGGCCGCGGCGACCGGATCGGTGTCGGAGGGCAGCACCGGGCGGCCGGAGCGGTGGGCGGCGGGGCCCGTCGTGGGCTCCGGGGGCGCGGACTCCAGGGGGGCCTGCGGCGATGGCGTCACCGATGAGGTCATGGGCCAATCCTGCCGCACGGGATGTGTCCGGAGAACGCGGACGGCACCGCCGGGATCTCTCCCGTGCGGTGCCGTCCGTCGTCGGTGGGGCGGGCCGGGGTCAGCCGGCCCCGGTCGTCGGCCGCTCGTCAGCCCTGTCCGAAGATCGACCCCTGGCTCTCGGTGCCCTGGTCGGTCCCGACGTCGGTGCTGGTGTCGCCGCCGGAGTCCGATCCGTCCGTGCTGCCGCCCTCGGAGCCGCCGTTGGAGTCGGAGCCGGTGTCGGAGCCCTCCGAGGCGCTGCCGTCGCTGGTGCCCTCGGTGTCGGAGCCCTCCGAGGCGCTGCCGTCGCTGGTGCCCTCGGTGTCGGAGCCCTCGCTTCCGCTGCCGTTGCCGTTGCCGTTCCCGTTGCCGCCGGTCGGCCAGCTGCCCCACGGCGGGTCCTGGGTGCTGGGCGAGGTGCTGGGCGACTGCGACTGGGTCGGCGGCGGGGGTGCCTGGGTGGACGGCGACTGCTCCGGCGAGTTGCTCGGCTCCGGCGCCTCGGTGGAGGGGGAGGCGGACGGGGACGGGCTGGCGGAGGGGCTCGGGGCGCCGCCCGCGTTGACCTCCTCGCCGAAGTTCTCCGGCGGCTCGGGGAACGGGATGTTCTCCTCGCCGTCGAGGGCGGCCAGCATGAAGCTGGTCCAGATCGACGTGGGGTAGCCGGCGCCGTGCACGCCCTCCTCCTCGTCCATGCCGCCGAGGCCGTACATCGGCAGCGGGCCGGGGTTCTCCGGGTCCTCGCGGCGGAGCATCACGGCGGTGGAGAGCTGCTTGGTGTAGCCGACGAACCAGGCGGACCGGTTCTCGTCGGTGGTACCGGTCTTGCCGGCCGTCTCGTGCAGGTCGTCCACCGGCTCGGCGTTGGTGCCGGTGCCGTCGTCGACGACCTCGCGGAGCACGTCGGTGACCATGTTGGCGACGTCCTCGTCGAACGCCTGGGTGGTCTGCCGCTCCGGGAGGTCCTGCGGCTCGCCGTTGTAGAGCACCTCGGTGAAGACGAACGGGTCGACCTGCACGCCGCTGTTGGCGAAGGTGCCGTAGGCGCTGGCCATGTCGAGCGGGGAGGGCTGGGCGACGCCGAGGGCGAAGGCCGGGCCGTGCACGCCGCCGAAGCCGGGGGTGTCCTCGGGCAGGCCGGCGGCGATGGCCGCCTGCTCGACGACGTCCATGCCGACGTTCATGCCGAGCTGGGCGAACGGGGAGTTCGCCGAGACCCGCATGGCCTCGCGGATGGTGATCCAGCCGTAGTCGGTGTCGCTCTCGTTGGTCTGCTCCCAGGTGTCGCCGTTCTCGTCCTCCCAGACCGTGCCGTCGTAGTTGCGCATCAGCAGGTCGTCGTCGCCGTTGTACTCGCTGGTGTTGGGGTCGAGGATGTGGGTGTCCCCGTCCTGGTCCCGGACGCCGTCCTGCATGGCGGCGGCGAGCACGAACGGCTTGAAGGTGGAGCCGGCCTGGGCGGCGGTGGTGATGCCGTTGTTGATGTACTGGGTGACGGCGTCCTGGCCGCCGTAGAGGGCGACCACCGCGCCGTTCTCCGGCACCACCGAGACGGCGCCGACCTGCACGAACCGGTCCCCTTCGCGGTTCTCCGGGTCGAGCGTGGCGTAGAGCTCCTCGTTGACGGCCCGCTCCATCGCCTCCACCTTGTCCTTCTCGAAGGTGGTGGTGATCTGGTAGCCGCCCTTGGCGAGGTCGGCGTCGGTGATGCCGAGCTCGGCCTCGAGGTAGTTGTCGACGACCTCCTTCAGGTAACCGATCTGGCCGCCGAGGTCGGAGGAGAGCCGGGGCTCCTGGGGCATCGGGAAGCCCTCGGCGAGGGTCTGGTCGCGCTCCTCGGCGGTCAGCAGGTTCACCTCGACCATCCGGTCGAGCGTCCACTCCCAGCGGATCTGGGCGCGCTCCAGGTTGGCGGCGTTGGTGGCCTCGTCGTTGCCGAAGGGGTCGTAGAGCGCGGCGCCGTTGGCGAGGACGGCCATGTAGGCGCCCTGGGCGAGGTTGAGGTCGCGGGCGTCGATGCCGTAGTAGGCCTGGGCACCGGCCTGGATGCCGTTGGCGCCGCGGCCGTACCAGGTGGTGTTGAAGTACCCCTCCAGGATGTCCTGCTTGCTCTCCTCGCGGTCCACCTTGATCGAGATCATGATCTCGCGGAACTTGCGGCTGACCGTCTGGTCCTGGGTGAGGAAGTAGTTCTTCACGTACTGCTGGGTGATGGTCGAACCGGACTGCACCGGGCCGCCGGTGACCATGTTGACCACGGCGCGGGCGATGCCGCGCGGGTCGACGCCCGGGTCGGTCCAGAACTCGTCGTTCTCGGCCGCGATCAGGGCGTTCTGCACGTGCTCCGGGACGTCACTGAGCGGCACGTTCTGCCGGTTGACCTCACCGGAGTTCACCATCTCGGTGCCGTCGGCCCAGTAGTAGACGTTGCTCTGCTGGGTGGCCGCGGCTTGGGGGTCCGGCACGTCGGTCATTGCGTAGGCGACGGTGAGTCCGCCGACCATGGTGGCGAGGCCGACCAGGAAGGCGCTGGCCCACTGCCGCCACGAGGGGACGAAGCGGCGCCAGCCGGACTTGCCGCGGCGCGGGTAGTCCAGCCAGCGGTTGTGCTCGTAGACCCGTCCGCCGCCCCCGCGGCCACCGCGCCGGGCGGCGGCGCGGCTCGCGGCCCGGCCGGCTACGGGTGCCGCCGCGGCGGCCGCCGCGGGCGGCGGGGCGCCCCGGCGCCGTGCGCCGCCCCGTCGGGACTGCGCCTGCGCGGCCCGGCGGGCGGCGGCGCGTCCACCGGTCGGCGGTGTGGGTTCGGCGGCCCGGCGTCGGTGGTCACTCATGTGGTCCCTCGTTCCGTGTCGAGGGCCGTGTACTGAACCCCTCCTGCCCGCTGCCGGGCAAGGCGGGGGGCTCGCTCGCTCATCGTGCGACTTCTCCGTCCTCGGGACGCTCAGCGCCCTCGGGACGCTCAGCCAGGGCGTGTCCGGATCCCGTGAGGGGGTGGGGTGGGAACTCGTTGCCGCGTGGGCCGGCGGTGGGTCGCCCGCCCGGCGGCCCGAGGGCTCCGGTGCGTGTGGTCCGGACCGGGCCGTACCGCCGCCGTCCTGTCGGCGTACGGGAGCCCCCAGTGCTGGACGCCCGGGGGGCGGTGCCGGTTCCGCACCGGCCGGCAAACGGAACGGCTGGTTCACACACCGCCGCGGGATGTGACCTACGTCGCTCCCTTTCGCGGTTCCGCGGTGCGGCGGCGAGGGTTCGGAGCGGGGGGAAGTGGGAGACACGACGTCCCCTGGACCCGTTTTGGCGGCCCATCACAACCCTTTCGTCCACCTTCGTCCGGATTCCGACGCCGGACTGCGCCGGGTCTGGCGAACAGGGTACGCAGAGCCCCACCCCGGAACTCCAGTCCCGCCCGTCCCCGGGGGCGCCCTTGCCCTCCGAGGCCGCCAGCGAATATGGTCGCCGCTATCGTCACGATGTATCGACTCGATACATCCGGGCGAGGTATCGACACGACAGGGCACCGGCGGGACGGGGCACCGGCGACAGGGAGGAGAGGACAGGCATGGCACGACGCTCCGGCATGCTGGAATTCGCCGTCCTCGGCCTGCTGCACGACACCCCGATGCACGGCTACGAGCTGCGCAAGCGCCTCAACGTGCTGCTCGGCTCGCTGCGCGCCTTCTCCTACGGCACCCTCTACCCCTGCCTGAAGACGCTGCTCGCCAACGGCTGGCTGGCCGAGGAACCGGCCTCCACGCCGCCGCCGAGCGCCCTGGCCGGAAAGCGCTCGAAGATCGTCTACCGCCTGACCGACGAGGGCCGGGCCCGCTTCCAGGAGCTGCTGGACGAGTCCGGCCCGGACTCCTGGGAGGACGACGACTTCGGCGTCCGCCTCGCCTTCTTCAGCCGGACCGACGGCGCGGTGCGGATGCGCATCCTGGAGGGCCGCCGCAACCGGCTCGACGAGCGGCTGGACCGGCTGCGCAAGTCGCTGGCGCGCTCCCGGGAACGGCTCGACGACTACAGCTTCGAGCTGCAGCGGCACCGCCTGGAGTCCATCGAACGCGAGGTCAACTGGCTGGGCCAGCTGATCGAGCGCGAACGCGGCAACACCGCGCGCCCGCCCCGCCCCGAGGGCGGCGCGGGGGCCGGCGCGGGCGACGAACACCCCGGTGCCCCCGGGGCGCCCGGCCCCGCCGGGACGGTCGACGCCCACGGCCCGCACGACGCGGGCCCCACACACTTCTCGACGGGTACGGCGCCGACGACCGGCGCGGCACCGAACGAGAGCCGCCGGAGCCTCGGCGCCGGCCCGCGGGCGACCCCGCGGCGCCGTGCCGCCACCCGGCGCACCATGTCGGACGGGCCCACGGACCCGTCCACGGCAACCAGTTGATTTCCAACAACTGATTCAAGAGTAGGGAGCAGCCGAATATGGGTTCGGTTCGCGTAGCGATCGTCGGTGTCGGCAACTGTGCGGCATCGCTGGTGCAGGGCGTCGAGTACTACAAGGACGCCGCGCCGGACAGCCGGGTGCCCGGCCTGATGCACGTCCAGTTCGGCGACTACCACGTGCGCGACATCGAGTTCGTCGCCGCGTTCGACGTGGACGCCAAGAAGGTGGGCTTCGACCTGGCCGACGCCATCGTCGCCAGCGAGAACAACACCATCAAGATCTGCGACGTGCCGCCGACCGGCGTCACCGTGCAGCGTGGCCACACCCTGGACGGCCTCGGCTCCTACTACCGCGACATCATCGACGAGTCCACCGAGGAGCCGGTGGACGTCGTGCAGGCGCTCAAGGACGCCAAGGCCGACGTCCTGGTCTGCTACCTGCCGGTGGGCTCCGAGGAGGCCGCCCGCTTCTACGCGCAGGCCGCCATCGACGCCAAGGTGGCGTTCGTCAACGCCCTGCCGGTGTTCATCGCGGGCACCAAGGAGTGGGCGGACAAGTTCACCGAGGCCGGCGTGCCGATCGTCGGTGACGACATCAAGTCGCAGGTCGGCGCCACCATCACGCACCGCGTGATGGCCAAGCTGTTCGAGGACCGCGGCGTCCACCTCGAGCGCACCATGCAGCTGAACGTCGGCGGCAACATGGACTTCATGAACATGCTGGAGCGCACCCGGCTGGAGTCCAAGAAGATCTCCAAGACCCAGGCGGTCACCTCCCAGGTCACCAGCTACGAGATGCCCGGGCGCAACGTCCACATCGGCCCGTCCGACTACGTGGCCTGGCTGGACGACCGCAAGTGGGCGTACGTGCGCCTGGAGGGTCGCGCCTTCGGCGACGTGCCGCTGAACCTGGAGTACAAGCTGGAGGTCTGGGACTCCCCCAACTCCGCCGGCGTGATCATCGACGCGCTGCGCGCCGCGAAGATCGCCAAGGACCGCGGCATCGGCGGCCCGATCCTCTCGGCCTCCTCCTACTTCATGAAGTCCCCGCCGGTGCAGTACTTCGACGACGAGGCCCGCAACGCCGTCGAGGCCTTCATCAAGGGCGACGTCGAGCGCTGAACCGCCCGCTGACCCCCTGATCCCCGCTCCGTGACGGCCCACCCCGCCGCGGCCGTCCCGGCGGGGAACCCGTCAACGGCGCCCGCGAGGGGCCCGTCGGCCGCACCCCGGCCACGGGCCCCTCGCGCCGTCCGCCGACCACCGCGCATGCCAAGCTGTGGCGGGTGGCCCACCTGTCGGATCTGCGCACCCTGCTGCGCCTGCCGGGCTTCCGCCGGCTCTTCGCGACCCGCCTGACCTCGCAGTGCGCCGACGGCGCCTTCCAGGTGGCGCTCGCCTCCTACGTCATCTTCTCCCCCGAACGGCTGCCCTCCCCGGCCGCCATCGCCGGCGCGTTCGCCGTGCTGCTGCTGCCCTACTCCGTGGTGGGGCCGTTCGCCGGGGTGCTGCTCGACCGGTTCTCCCGACGCGGCGTGCTGGTCGTCTGCAACCTGCTGCGCGCCGCCGCCATGCCGGCGGTCATCGCACTCGTCGTCGCCGACGCGCCCACCTGGGCCTTCTACACCGCGGCGCTGCTGGTGCTGGCGGTCAACCGGTTCGTGCTGGCCGGGCTCTCCGCGTCTCTGCCGCGCGTCGTCGAGCCGGCCATCCTGGTCACCGCCAACGCCGTCTCGCCCACCGCCGGCACCATCGCGGCCACCGCCGGTGGCGGCCTCGCCCTGGCCGTCGGCCTGCTGCTGCCCACCGGAGCGGTCACCACCGGCGCCGTCCTGATCACCACCGCCCTGCTCTACGGCTGCTCGGCGCTGGCCGCCGCCGGCTTCCGCCCCGGCGCCCTCGGCCCGGGCACCGAGGAGCGCCTGGCCCGCGCCCCGGTCGGCCGGGAACTCGCCGGCACCGCCCGCGGCATGCTCGACGGCGTCCGGCACCTGCGCGAGCGCCCGCGCGCCGGGCACGCCCTGCTGGCGGTGGTGGCGATGCGGTTCGGCTACGGCCTGCTGACCGTCACCCTGCTGATGCTCAGCCGCTACACCTTCAACGACCCGGCCGACCCGGAGGCCGGCATGGCACTGCTCGGCGTGGTGGTCGCCGCCTCCGGGGCCGGCTTCCTGCTGGCCGCGCTGGTCACCCCGTACTTCGCGCACCGGCTGGGGGAGGGCGGCTGGACGGTGTGCTGCGCGGCGGCCGGAGCCGTGCTGGTGCCGGCGCTGGCACTGCCGTTCCGCCAGGATCTCGCGGTGGCGGCGGCGCTGGTGCTGGGGATGGTGACCCAGGGGGTGAAGATCAGCACCGACACGGTGGTGCAGCGCGGTGTGGACGACGACTACCGGGGAAGGGTTTTCTCCGTTTACGACGTCCTGTTCAACGCCTCGTTCGTCGCCGCCGCCGCGGTGGCCGCCGCGGTGCTTCCGCCTGACGGCCGATCGGCCGTTCCGGTGCTGGTCACGGCGGTTCTGTACGCCGTCACGGCGTTGGCCCAAGCGCTGGCGGCGCGACACCCGGGCAGCGGGCCCCGGCTCACGATCACATGACGATTCACCGTCAACTACGCCACGAAAGCCGTGGGGGTTAACTCGATGTCATACCCGCCGTGGATAGTGTGCATGCGTTTGCCACACGAGTAATCCAATCGGGGGTCTACCTTGAGCGCGCCGTACAACCCTGGCCAGCAGCCCGGCGGTCCCGCCTACCCGCAGCAGCAGGGCCAGTTCCCCGGGCAGGCCCCGGGCCAGTTCCAGGGCCAGCCGTCGCCCTACTTCAACCAGGCGGGCGGCCCCGTGCCGCCGCAGCAGCCGCAGCAGCGTCGCCGCTCGCCCATGAAGCTGATCCGCAACGTCGGCATCCCGGTGCTCGGCCTGATCATCGCCATCGGCGGTTTCGTCGCCAACCAGAACAGCGACTCCAACCAGGCCGAGGTCGGCGACTGCGTGCAGAACCAGGCCAGCGCCAGCGACGCCAACCTGGAGATCGTCGACTGCAGCACCGAGGGTGAGACCTTCCTGGTGCTCGCGAAGTTCGAGGACACCACCGACGACTCCCGGTGCGAGGAGTTCCCGGAGTACGTGGCCAGCTACACCGAGGTCTACGGCTCCTCGGAGTTCCTCCTCTGCCTGGGTGAGCCCGCGTAACAGCGATCCCACGGATCACTGACCAGCCGGGGGCCGGGAACGATCGTCGTTCCCGGCCCCCGGCGCGTTGCCGCTCGTGTTTCACGTGAAACGGTCGGCGGCGACCACCGCTCAGCCCTCCTGGTGGGCCGCCCACCACTCCTTCAGGGCGGCGACGGCGGCGTCGTGCCCCATCGGGCCGTGCTCCAGCCGAAGCTCCAGCAGGTGCTTGTACGCCCGGCCGACCAGCGGGCCGGGGCGGACGCCCAGGATCTCCATGATCTGGTTGCCGTCCAGGTCCGGACGGATGGCGTCCAGCTCCTCCTGCTCCTGGAGGTGGGCGATGCGCTGCTCCAGCGAGTCGTACGCCCGGGAGAGCGCCATGGCCTTGCGCTTGTTGCGCGTGGTGCAGTCCGAGCGGGTGAGCTTGTGCAGCCGGGCCAGCAGCGGCCCGGCGTCGCGCACGTAGCGGCGCACCGCCGAGTCGGTCCACTCGCCGGTGCCGTAGCCGTGGAAGCGCAGGTGCAGCTCGACCAGCTTGGAGACGTCGGCGGTCAGCTCGTTCGGGTACTTCAGCTTGCGCATCCGGGCCTTGGTCATGTGCGCCCCGACGACCTCGTGGTGGTGGAAGGACACCCGCCCGTCCTTCTCGAAGCGCCGGGTGCGCGGCTTGCCGATGTCGTGCAGCAGCGCGGCCAGCCGGAGGGTGAGGTCGGGGCCGCCGGTCGGGTTGCCGTCGGCGTCGGTGCCGCGCGGCTCCTCCAGGTCGATCGCCTGCTCCAGCACGGTGAGGGTGTGCTCGTAGACGTCCTTGTGGCGGTGGTGCTCGTCGCGCTCCAGGCGGAGCGCGGGAAGCTCGGGCAGCACCCGGTCGGCCAGGCCGGTGTCCACCAGCAGGGTGAGGCCCTTGCGGGGGTGGCCGGCGAGGATCAGCTTGTTGAGCTCGTCGCGCACCCGTTCGGCGGAGACGATGTCGATGCGCTCGGCCATGTCCGTCATCGCCCGCACCACCTCGGGCGCGGGGGTGAAGTCCAGTTGGGCGGCGAAGCGGGCGGCCCGCATCATCCGCAGCGGGTCGTCGGAGAAGGAGGACTCCGGGGTGCCCGGGGTGCGCAGCACACGGGCGGCGAGGTCCTCCAGGCCGCCGTGCGGGTCGATGAACTCGATCTGCGGCAGGGCGACGGCCATGGCGTTGACGGTGAAGTCGCGGCGCAGCAGGTCGTCCTCGATGGTCTCGCCGTAGGAGACCTCGGGCTTGCGGGAGGTCCGGTCGTACGCCTCGGAGCGGTAGGTGGTGATCTCCAGCAGGAAGGAGTTGCCCTCCCCGTCGGACTTGCGGCAGCCCACGGTGCCGAAGGCGATGCCCACGTCCCAGACCGCCTCCGCCCAGGGCCGGACGATGCTCATGACCTGCTCGGGGCGGGCGTCCGTGGTGAAGTCCAGGTCGTTGCCGAGCCGACCGAGGAGGGCGTCCCGCACCGAGCCGCCGACCAGGGCGAGGCTGTGGCCGGCCGCCTCGAAGCGCCGGGCCAGTTCACCGGCGACGGGGGATACGCGCAGCAACTCCCCGACCGCACGGCGTTGCGCGGCGCTCAGCGAGGCAGCGGCGGCGGTGACGTCCGGCGCGGCGGGGCGGGCGGGCGTCGTGGAGGCGTGGGAAGAGCTGTTCGCGTTGGGCACGACAGACAAGGGTACGGTCGCCGGCCCACCGAACGGGCAACGCCGCCCGGGGGCCGCACGGTGGGCCCCCCTGATTCCAGGTTCTCATGATCGCCCGGCGTGGCGCAGCCCCCGTCCCGGGCCTGTGGATAACTCCTGCCACGGGCTCTCGGCCCCTGATCGGGAGCTCGCCGACGCCGATCAGGAACGGCTGAGATGTCATGGATCGGAAGCGATGGATTGTGGCCGGATTGGGGACGGCGGGCGTGTCACTGATTGAAAGCAACGGACGTGTCGCTGATCGGTGTGGGCGGATGCGTCGCCGATCGGCGCGGCGGGCGTGTCACCGCTTGGGGGTGGCTGGCGTGTCGCCGATTGGGGGTGGCGGGTGTCTCACCTACTGGGTGGCAGCGGGAGATCTGGGCGAGGGCGGAGTTGTCCACAGCCCGAACGAGGGGGCTGCGCTGCGTGATCGCTCCATGGGATCCTGAAACAGGGGGTCCCCCAGGCACATTGGTGGTTTGTTTGAGCATGACTGGCATGTTCCTGGCGTGATTGGGGCGGTGGTCGGTGGCCAAGCCCGGATGGGGGTGCGGCGGGCGGGGCCGGCGCGGTCGAGCTGGGATGCGGGGCTCCTCGACGCTCAGAAAATCTTCCGGGCAGTGGGATGCGGGGTGGCGAGGCGGCCGGAGACCTTCCGGGCAGTGGTAGCGGGGCGACTCGACGGTCAGAACCTTCCGGGCAGAGGCAAGCCGAGTTATCCACAACCCGAACGAGGGGGCTGCGCTGCGTGATCGCCCCATGGGATCCTGAAACAGGGGGTCCCCCCAGGCACGTGGGTGGTTTATGTGGGCATGACTGGCATGTTCCTGGCGTGATTCGAACAGGACGGTGGTCGCCTGCCGAATCCGAACACGGGGGCGGCGGGCGAATCCGAACGCAGGGCGGCAAGCGGCAGGCGGCAGGCCGGACCGGACGGCCTTGGGCGGTCGGCCGGAAGGGCATCGTGGCTGCCGAGGCAGAACAACGGGCGGCCGGGGGCGGGGCGCCGGTGGGAGGGCTGTCAGGGCGGCTGGACGGGTCGGGGCGGACTGACGCGACCTACCACACCGGTGATCGTTAGAGTGACCGCCGGGGTCGCGTCGGTTCGCTCGGGCGCGCCCCAGGGGGCGGCGCCGATCCGGTGCGCGCGGCGTCTCAGCGTCGAGGCGGGCGTGGCAGGTCCGTTTCCCGGATGTTCCGACGATCTTCACCCGGATGCGTGGGAACCCCCTGGGGCTTTCCGCGCGTGAAACCTCGTGGTGCGGAATGCGGCGCGCGTCGCGCGCGGGCACACGCCGGGATCCGCGTCGCGGTGTCCGGACGAACACCCCCATCGGTCCGCACCGGGATCGCAAAACCCCTGTCAGCACAGCCCTGTCAGCTCAGCGAGGACGGCGAAGGCGCGTGGTCGATTCGGCACCCCAGTGGCAGTGGCGGCACGCCCTCGGCGGAACGCGCCCGGCGGCGCCGCAGACCGCCCGCCGGCCCGGCAACCCGGCACGAGCCGACGTGGCGCCCGGACGCGCCGCGTCGTCGCCGCGGCGCGCGCTGGGCACCCTGCTCTCCTGTGCGCTGCTGGCCACGGCCGCGCTTCCCGGCCTCGCGGTCGCCGCCCCGGCGAACGCCGCCCCGGTGAGCGGGTCGGCCGGCAGCACGTTCACCGGGGCGTCCACCGGTGTGGCCACCGGTGTGGCCACCGGAACGTCCGCCGGCGTCCAGCAGACGACGTCTCCGACCGAGACCTCCACCGGCCTGCCCGCCGAGGTGGTGCTGGAGAGCATGACGCCGGTCGCCCCCACCGAGGGCGACACCATCATCATCAGCGGCCGGGTGGTGAACCCGGGCTCCAGCACGCTGCGGGACGTGAACCTGGGCGTCCGCATCGGCCGCGGTGGGCCGTTCGGCAGCCGCAGCGAGATCGCCGCCGTCGGAGAACGCACCTCTCTGGTGCCGGGCGACGGTGAGCGGGTGGACGGGGTGCAGGCCACCACCGCGGACGTGCCTCCCGGCGGCTCGGTGCAGTTCCAGCTCACCGTGGCCGCGGACACCCTCGGGGTGGGCGAGAACGGCGTCTACCAGTTCAGCGTCGACGCCATGGGCCAGACCTCCGAACGGCCCTGGGCGCAGGTGCTGGGCATCGCCCGCACCTTCCTGCCCTGGTTCCCCGAGCCGACCGACATCGAGCCGACCCGCCTCACCGTGCTGTGGCCCCTGGTGGAGGAGCCGGCGCTCACCGGGCGCACCCTCGACGACGCGGCGCAGACCCCGCTGCTGCCCGACGACGAACTGGCCGCCGAGGTCTACGACGGCGGCCGGCTGGAGACGCTGGTGGAGCTGGGCTCGGACCTCCCGGTGAGCTGGGTGGTGGACCCGGCCCTGCTGGACGCCGTGGACGCGATGACCCGCCCCTACCGGGTGGAGGACGGCTCGGCCTCCCCGCCCACCGACTCCCCGACGCCCTCGGACTCCGCCTCGCCCTCCCCCGACGGCCCCACGGACTCCGACGAGGCCGCCGACGACGAGTCGCAGGACACCCCAGGCGACGGCGACGGCGATGACGCCGACGCGTCGCCCTCGGGCGATCCGGACGAGGCGGGTGGTTCGGAGGAGCCATCCGGTGAGCCCGCGGGTGACACCGGGGACGCCGAGGAGACCACCGAGCCCTCGGCCACGCCCACCGTCCCCGAGGGCCCCGGCAGCGTGGGCACCGGCGGACCCGCCGCCCGGGCGTGGCTGGACGCGCTGCGCACCGCCACCCAGGGCGAGGACGGCGACGACCTGGTCTCCCTGCCCTACGGCGACACCGACCTGGCCTCCCTCTCCCGCGCCGGCTCGGTCGCCCCGCGGCTCGCCGACGAACTGGCCGAGGCCGTCTCGATGGGCGCCGACACCACCGAGCGGGTGATCGGCGAGGGCGCCCTGACCGAGGTGGCCTGGCCGGCCGAGGGCGCCGCCGATCCCGCCATCGTGGAGACGGCGCGGACGACGGGCGCCAACGCGCTGCTGCTGTCCGGCAACTCGGTGACCGGTGGGGAGAGCCTCAACCGCACCCCGGACACCGTCCGCCGGCTCTCCGACGACACCACCGCCCTGGTCTCCGACCCCGCGGTGGACGCACTGTTCACCGCGGACTTCACCGGCGCCGACGGGCAGAGCCGGGCCACCCTGGCCGTTCAGGAGTTCCTCGCCCAGACGCTGCTGATCACCATGGAGGCGCCGAGCGCGCAGCGCGGACTCACCGTGATGCCGCCGCGCGAGATGACCACGACCACCGCCCAGGCGCTGCACCGCGCGGTGAGCGCGGCGCTGGAGCGCGGTTGGGTGGAGGGCACCGGGGTGAGCGACGCCCTGGGGAACGAGCCGACCGAGGGGGCGCCGTCCACGGTCCCCCCGGCGGAGGACTACCCGGAGCAGACGGCCGCGCGGGACCTGCCGGTCGGCAACCTGGACACCACGGCCGACCTGGACGCCTCCCTGTCGCAGTTCGCCGACGTGCTCACCCAGCCGGACCGGGTCGTCGAGCCGTTCACCCCGGCGGTGCTGCTCTCCCTCTCCAACGCCTGGCGCGGGCGCCCCGAGGAGCAGGAGGAGTACCTCACGGTGGTGAACGGCGAGCTGGACGGCCTGCGCTCGCTGATCGACATCCCGCCGAAGGAGGACGTGACGCTCTCCGGGCGCAGCGCCACCATCCCGATCACCGTGATCAACGACCTCCAGCAGCCCGTGCAGGGGCTGGAACTGCGGCTCACCTCCAGCCAGCCGACCCGGGTCACCCTGACGCCGGACACCGCGCAGGTGGAGGTGGCCGCCGGGTCCCGGGAGCAGCGCCGGTTCACCGTCGACGCCAAGGCGAACGGCCGGGTGTGGGTGACCGCGCAGCTGTACACGGCGGACGGGCGCCCGTACGGCGACCCGCTGCGGTTCGAGGTGAACGTCACCACGATCGGCAACAACGTGCTGCTGGTGCTGGGGACCGGCCTGCTGCTGGTGACGCTGGCGGTGTTCCGGATGTACGTCAAGCGGTCGCGGGCGCACCGTGCCGCGGGGGCCGGGGCCGAAGGCGGCACCATCGAGGTGGAGGAGGAGACCCCCGAGGGGGCCGGCGAGGGCGCCTCCCCGGTGGAGGACACCCGCCCGGACGACTCCTCCGAGGACGGCTCCGCGACGGCGCGCCCGACGGAGGAGCCGCCCGGGGAGGACGGCGCCCAGGGCGGACGCGACGGGAAGGGCGGCGGCTCCGCCGGGTGATCCCGGCCGGACACGTCCCCGGCGGTCCCGGGCTCCCGCGTTCGGGTGAGACCATCGATATTCACCCGCGCACGCGCGGGAACCGTGGAAGCGGCACGCGCCCCGCGTCGGCGGGGCGGTGCCGCACATGACCGTAGGCAGGGATGGCATGAACGCGCCGTACGACAGGGACGATGCCTGGCCGCCCCAGGGGCGGCCCTCCGGGCCCCCGGGCGGCACCCCGCCGTACGACGACGCCTCCGGCCGGCCCGGCGCCCCTGGGGAGTACGCCCCCGGTGAGTACGGCGACGCCGCCGCCCCGGTCGGCGGCTACGGCGAACCGGCCGGGTACCCGAACGGCGGCCCGGTCGGCTACGCGGACCCCGACGCGTACGTGACCCCCGACGGCTACCCGGCCTACGACGACCCGGCCGGCCGGCTGCCGGCCGAGGGCGGCCACGGGCCGGCGTACGACCCCGGCTACGGCTCCGGCCACCCCGGCGGCCATCCGGGGCACCACCCCGCCGACCCGCAGGCCCAGCCCTACGGCGGCGGCTACAGCGCGTACAGCTCCCACGGCGGCTACGGCGGGGCCCCGGCGCCCGGCCACGTCGGCGTGGAGGACCTGCCGGAGGCCGAGGGGGCCGGCTACGACTACCTCTACCGCGAGGCGCCCCCGGCCGATCCCTACGCCCCCTACCCATCCGGCTCCCACGATCCCCACGATCCCCACCAGCCCCAGGATCCCCACCAGGGCACGCCCGACGCCGCTCCGAACGGCGCCCTGGACGACGGCACCCGCCACCTCGGCCGGATAGACACCTCCACGCCGTACCCCGCGGGCGACGACGTGGTCGCCGCCGCCGAGGTCTTCGGCGACCCGCCACCCGCCGCCGGCGCCGCGGACACCGGCAAGGGCGCCCCGGGCGGGCCCGGGGCGGAGACCGCCCAGTCGGCCGGCGCCCGCAAGGGCGGCGGCCGACTGGGCGGCATCCTGCGCTCCAGCGCCGTGATGGCCGCGGGCACCCTGGTGTCCCGGCTCACCGGCTTCGTCCGCAACCTGGTCGTCGTGGCCGCGATCGGCACCCTGCTCCTCGGCGACTCCTACCAGGTGGCCCTCAACCTGCCAACACAGCTGTACATCCTGATCGGCGGCGGCGCGCTCAACGCCGTCTTCGTCCCCCAGCTCGTCAAGGCCATGAAGCGGGACGACGACGGCGGCGACGCCTACGCCAACCGGCTGCTGACCCTGGTGATGGTGGTCACCGGCGTCGGCGTGGCCGCCGCGGTGGTCGGGGCGCCGCTGCTGGTGCGGCTGATGTCCCCGGAGCTCGCCAGCGACCCGCGCGACTTCGACGTCACCGTGGCGTTCACCCGGTACGTCATGCCGATGGTGTTCTTCATGGGCCTGCACGTGGTGGCCGGCCAGATCCTCAACGCCCGCGGCCGCTTCGGGGCAATGATGTGGACGCCGGTGCTGAACAACGTGGTGATCATCGCCGCGTTCACCGCCTTCATCCTGGTCTTCGGCCCCGCCCGGAGCTCCGGCGTCACCATCGACAACATCAGCCCCGAGGCCGTCCGGCTGCTCGGCATCGGCACCACGCTGGGCCTGGTGGTGCAGGCGCTGGCGATGCTGCCCTACCTGCGCGCCGTCGGCTTCCGGGTCCGGCCCCGCTTCGACTGGCGCGGCCACGGCCTGGGCAAGGCCGCCCGGCTCGCCCGCTGGACGTTCCTGTTCGTCCTCGCCAACCAGGCCGGCATGGTGGTCGTCACCCAGCTGGCCACCGCGGCCAACGCCAACGCGGTCGAGCAGGGCATCACCGCCGGCGCCGGCTTCGCCGCCTACACCAACGCCCTGCTGATCTGGCAGCTCCCGCAGGCCGTGATCACCGTGTCGGTGATGACCGCCGTGCTGCCCCGCATCTCCCGCGCCGCCGCCGACGACGACACGGCGGCCGTCCGGGACGACCTCTCCTACGGGCTGCGCACCCAGGCCGTGGCCATCGTCCCGGCCGCGTTCGCGTTCCTGGCCCTCGGCCCCTGGATCGGCATGCTGCTCTTCGGCGCCGGCGCCGGGGCCGAGCAGGGCCGGATGATCGGCTGGATGCTCTCCGCGTTCGGCCTCGGCCTGATCCCCTACACGGCCACCTACGTGCTGCTGCGCGGCTTCTACGCCTACGAGGACACCCGCACCCCGTTCTTCAACACCGTGTGGGTGGCGCTCAGCAACGCCGGCCTGTCCGCCGTCGCCTACTTCCTGCTGCCCGCGCAGTGGGCGGTCACCGGCATGGCGTTCGCCTACGGGGTCGCCTACGTCGTCGGCATGGTGACCGCGGCCCGAAGGCTACGGAAGCGCGTCGGTGACCTGGATGGTGCGCGGGTGCGCCGTACGTACGTCAGACTGGTAGGTGCCTGCCTCCCGGCGGCGGCCCTGGCCTTCGTGACGGCACGTTGGCTGGAGTCGCTGCTCGGCACCTCCGTGCTCGGCGCCGCCGCGTCGTTCGTCGCCGGATCGGTGGTGCTGGTGGCCGTGTTCGTCCTGCTCGCGCAGCGCATGCGGGTGGACGAGCTGACCTCGCTGGTGGGCATGGTGCGCAACCGACTGGGCAGGTGACCCGGAGCGCCGACCGTCCCGGAACGCCGGGCACGGACGGGGCACGGGCCCCGGCACGGTCGGGCACCACGTCACGGTGCACGCGTGACGGACCACACAGGGATTCGCTCCATCAGGTTGTTCGGCCCGCTACAACCTTCCCGGTCCGTCACGACTCGAACCAGAGCGGGCGAAGTGGGCACAATTGCCCCCGGGAGCGGGTGGATCGTAAGACCCGAGGCGCCGAGCGGCCAGGTGGGCCGGCGGCTGTTCCCAGTTCATCGACGCGGGGAGGCAGGGACGACGGTGGTGGATCACGGGAAGGCTGCCGTCGGTCTGGCCGACGCCGACAAGGAGGCGGCCGGCGCCCCGGACGCACCGCTGAACGGCGCGGACCACGACCACGCCGCCGCCGGCGTGAACGGCACGGCGGTCGCCGCCGAGGTGTCCACGGCCGACGACGACACGGAGGCCGCGCCGCCGACCGACACCCGGACGGGCCCACCGTCGGCGGAGCCCACCGGCGACGGGGACGACAGCGCCGACGACGAGGACCAACCCGCCTCCGGTGGCGACGCCTCCGGGGAGGGCGCCTCCAAGGACGACCCGGATGGCCGACCGGCGGAGCCGGCCGCGACCGTGGTGATGGACGCCGTCGGGGACGACGACGCCGAGGCCCTCGCCAACTCCCCCGAGGCGGCATCCGCACCCGAGCCCTCCACCCGGTCGGCCGGGTCGGACCAGGCGGCCGGGGCGGACCGGTCGGCCGTCGACGGGAAGGTCGACGGGAAGACGGGGCTCGACACCAGGACCACCCCGCTCGCGCGCACGGACGCCCCCACCGCCCGCACCGTCCCCACGCGCACCGCCGAGCCCCCCGCCGCCGCGCCCACCCCGGCCGGCGCCACCGCCGTGCACAGCGTCCCCGGGCTCCCCGACGGCCCCACCACGCCCGCCGGCGGCCCACCACCGCCCGAGGTGCACAGCGGGGAACGCCTCGCCGGCCGCTACCGGCTGGAGGAGTGCGTCACCCGCACCGACTGCTTCAGCACCTGGAAGGCGGTCGACGAGAAGCTGCGCCGCCCGGTCGGCATACACCTGCTGAACGCCGACCACCCGCGCGCCGCCACCGTCCTCGGCGCCGCCCGCAAGGCCGCCCTGCTGCCCGACCCGCGCTTCATCCAGGTGCTCGACGCCGTGCGCGCCGGCGGCACCGCCTACGTGGTGCGCGAGTGGGTGCCGGACGCCGTCGACCTCGGGCGCACCCTGCTCAACGGCCCGCTGGAGCCGCACGTCGCCTACCTGATGGTCCGGCAGCTGTGCGAGGCGCTCAACGCCGCCCACGAGGCCGGCCTGTACCACCTGCGCCTGGTGCCGTCCGCCGTCCAGCACAGCGACGGCGCCCAGTTCCGGATCAGCGGCCTCGCCGTGGACGCCGCCCTGCACGGCCTCACCTCCGAGGAGGCGGAGCGCGAGGACACCCGCGCCGTCGGCGCCCTGCTCTACGCCGCGCTCTGCGGGCGCTGGCCCACCGAGCAGGGAGCGCACGAGCTCAAGGGCGTGCCGCGGGACGGCGGCCGGCTGGTCGCCCCGGACCACGTCCGGGCCGGCGTGCACCGGGAGCTCTCCGAGCTGGCCCTGCTGGCGCTCACCGACACCCCGCAGCGCGGCCGCGGCCCGGTCGGCACGCCCAAGGAACTGGCCAAGCTGCTCACCGGCATCCGCCGCCCCCGCCCCCCGGCGTCCGAGGCGCCCACGGCCTACCAGCCCCGCACCAAGGCCGCCCCGCCGGCCCGTCCCGCCGCCCCGCGCACCGCGGCCACCCACCACACCCCGGCGGCTCCGACCGTGCCCGCCCGCCGCACCCCTCCGGGCGGCACCCCACCGGCCGCCGGCACCCCGCGACCGGCCGCCCAGCGCCCGACCACCCCGGTGGCGGGCACCACCCGGCACGTCGGCACCCAGGTGCCGCCGCGGCAGCCGCGCCCGGTCGTGGCGCAGCCCGGAGGCCCCGTGCCGCCGCTCCGCCCGGGCCCCCCGGCCCCGGCCGCGACGCCGGCCCGCCGCCCGCGCCGCGGCCGCCGGCTCATGGTGCGGGCGGTGCAGCTCATCCTCTCGATGGTGCTGCTGGTCGCGCTCGGCGTGGGCAGCTGGACGGTGGCCAACCGCCTGCTGGAGGCGGTCAACGGCAACCCGGACCCGAACAGCTCCTCCTCGCCCACCCCGGGACAGACCTCGCCGGAGGCCTCGGAGACGCCCGTGCTGACCGGCGAGCCGATCGCCGTCGACAGCGCTCAGGACTTCGACCCGAGCGTGGACAACGGTCTCGTGGGAGGCAACGGCGAGGAGAACGGTGACGAGGTCGCCAACGTCATCGACGGGGACAGCAGTACCGAGTGGCAGACGATGCGGTACTACCGCAGTCCCAACTTCGGCAACGAGAAGGACGGCGTCGGCATCATCCTGGACCTCGGCGAGGAGCGCCCGGTGGGCGAGGTGACCGTCGACTTCAGCGCCGGCGACACCCGTGCCGAGCTGCGCGCGGCCCCGACCGGCACCACGCGCATGCCCACCGGCTCGCCGGACGACTACGAGGTGGTGGCGTCCGGCAGCGGCGCCGGTGAGGTCATCTTCAGCCCGGACAGCCCGGTGGAAACGCGCTACCTTCTCGTGTGGATCACCGAGCTGCCGCCGGAGACCGGCAGCACGTGGCGTGCCAGGATCTCCGAGATCGAGGTCACCGGCTGATCGACACCAACACGGCAGAAGGGGCGGGAATGGCGGGGGAGGAAGACGGGCGCCCCGGCGCCGCGTCGCCGTCGGGTGCCGCCGACCTCTCCCGCCTCGACGACGCCGAGCTGCTCGACCGGTTCGCCGGCTCTCAGGGGCGCGCCGGCGAACCCGCCGCCTTCGGGGAGCTGGTGCGCCGCCACCGCGAACGGCTGTGGGCGGTCGCGCTGCGCACCACCGGCCACCCGGAGGAGGCCTCCGACGCGCTCCAGGACGCCCTGCTGTCCGCCTTCCGGGCGGCGCACCGGTTCCGTGGCGGGGCCGCCGTCACCACCTGGCTGCACCGCATCGTGGTGAACGCCTGCCTGGACCGGATGCGCCGGAACGCGGTGCGGCGGGCGGTGCCGCTGCCCGACGAGGTGGAGAGCTGGGACGGTGTCCTCGGCAGCTCCGAGCCGCCGGACGCCGTGGTGGAGCGCGACGAGCGCAAGCGCGCGCTGTTCGCCGCGCTGGCGCAGTTGCCGGAGGAGCAGCGCGCCGCGCTCGCCCTGGTGGACATGGACGGCTACTCGGTGGTCGAGGCGGCCGAGATCCTGGGCGTCCCGACGGGCACGGTGAAGAGCCGGTGCGCCCGGGGCCGCGCCCGGCTCCTGCCGCTGGTCCGCCACCTCCGCCAGCCGGCGCCGTCCGACGACGGGAAGGGCGACGAGGGCGCGGGGAAGGGCACGGGCGGCGGAGGGAACCCAGGTCGGCCCTCGGGCGTCACATCCACGGCACACACCGGGGCCGGGCGTATCGCGGACTCGGGAGGAGGTACGGCGCCATGAGCGACACCAACCGTCCGGAGGAGACTCCGGAGTCCCCGGACGCCCCCGGCACTCCGGCGATGCCGGGCAACGGCGCCGACTCCGCCACCTCCGCCGGCCACCCGGGCCACCCCGGCCACCCCGGCCACCCCGGCCACCCGGACGTGGACGCCCTCGCGGACCTGGCCGAAGGGCTGCTGCCCGCGGCGCGCGAACGAGAGCTCCGGATCCATCTGGAAGCGTGCCCGGACTGCGCCGCCGTGCTGGACGACCTGCCGTCCGTGTCGGAGTCCCTCGGCGACCTCCTCGGCCCCCGGCCGATGCCCGAGGAGGTGCGTGCCGGGCTGGACGACTTCCTCGACGCCCTGCTGAGCTCGCCCGCCCCCGGCACCGGCGAAGGCCCGGACGGCGACGAGGCGGACGCTCCCGCCGGGGAGCACGGCCCGGACCGGTCGGAGGACCCTGCCCGGCTCGACCACGCCCCGCTCGCCCCGCCCCCGCTCGACGTGGAGGCGGCCGAGCTGGACGCGCTCACCCCGGAGGACATCGAGGAGGCGCGCCGGCTCGGTCTGTCCGACGAGGACGTCGCCATACTCCAGGCCGAACTGGCCGCCCTGCGCGGAACCTCGCTGGCGCCCGCTCGGCGTCGGCCCGAGGAGGAGGCCGCCCCGGCGTCGGACGTGGAACCGGCGGGCTCCGCGGCGGACGCCTCCGCCCCGGGCCACGCCCCGGAGACGGTGCCGGGCCGCCGGCCCACCGAACGCGGCGACGGCCCCGCGCGGGCCGCCGGGCGCCCCAGGGCCGTCCCGCTGGCCCACCGGTCCCCCGGCGGCTCCCGACGGCTCCCGGGGGCGCTCCGGCTCGGCCTGGCGGCCTCCGGCGTGGTGCTCGCCCTGATCGCCGGCGTGGGCCTGCTCCAGCAGGTCGACCCGGGGGGTGACTCGGCCGACTCCGAGGCCGCCGCGACTGCGGACCTCGGCGGGAGCCTTCCGGAGGCCGGGGCGGTGCGGGAGTACACCGACGGCGACCTCGACGAGTTGGTCCGCGCCCTGGTCGAGGCGCAGGCGCCCGGCGCCGGTGGCCTGGGCTACGTCCCGGAAACGCCCGACCAGCAGCCCTCCGACTCCTTCGAGACGATGGGGACGCCGGACAGCGCGCCCTCCGCGGCCCCGTCCCGCGTTCCCTCCGGCTCCGGCGGCGAGGAGGAGATGTGGGGTGGCGACGAGGCGTCGGGGGAGCCACCGACCGACCCGTCCGGGCGGTTCTCCCCGGAGGAGCTGGGCTGTCTGGTGGCGGCCACGGACCGCGCCGGGGACTCCCCGATCGCGGTGGACCAGGGCACGTACCAGGGTGATGCAGTCGCCGTGCTGGTCTTCGAGGACGCCGGCGACCCGGCCCTGCTGGACGTCTGGCTGGTTCCGGCCGGCTGCCCGGCGGACGCGGACGCCGCCGCGGCCGTGCACCGCACCGTCACCCGCTGAGCCGCGCGGACACCCGCTGAGCCGTCCGGCCCCAGCCCGGCCAAAGTGCCGGGCCCTGCCACCCGTCCGCTCTCCCCGCCCGTCAACCGGCCGCCCCCGGGTGTCCGGTGCGTCGGGGTGAACCCCCGGGACCGGCGGCCCGCCGACGGCGGCACCGGCGGCGGGGGCGGCTCGGGAATGTGCGACGCTTGGGTTCCGTTGAGGGGAGCGGAAGCGAGACAGGCGCCGGCGGGAGAAGGAACCGGCAGCCCACTCGGCGCGACCGTACGGTTCCCCAGGGCCGCCCCCGCCCGGCCCAGGCCACGACGACAAGGAAGGCTTGCTCCCGTGAGCGACGTCCGCAACGTGATCATCATCGGCTCGGGGCCGGCCGGCTACACCGCCGCCCTGTACACGGCCCGTGCCTCGCTCAACCCGCTGGTGTTCGAGGGATCGGTCGCGGCGGGTGGCGCGCTGATGAACACCACCGAGGTGGAGAACTTCCCCGGCTTCCGCGACGGCATCATGGGCCCGGACCTGATGGACAACATGCGGGCGCAGGCCGAGCGGTTCGGCGCCGAGCTGGTCGCGGACGACGTGATCGAGGTCGACCTGGCCGGTGACATCAAGACGGTCAAGGACGGCGAGGGCAACGTCCACCGGGCCCGCGCGGTGATCATCGCGACCGGCTCCGGCTACCGCAAGCTGGGTCTGGACCGCGAGGAGGAGCTGTCCGGACGCGGCGTGTCCTGGTGCGCCACCTGCGACGGCTTCTTCTTCAAGGACCAGGACATCGCGGTCGTCGGCGGCGGCGACTCCGCCGTGGAGGAGGCCACCTTCCTCACCCGCTTCGCCCGCTCGGTCACGCTGATCCACCGCCGCGACGAGCTGCGCGCCAGCAAGATCATGCAGAAGCGCGCCTTCGACGACCCCAAGCTGAACATCGCCTGGAACAAGCAGGTCGTCGAACTGCACGGCAGCCCCAAGCTGTCCGCCCTGACCGTGCGGGACACCGTCACCGGTGAGACCAGCGAGCTGCCGATGACCGGCCTGTTCATCGCGGTCGGACACGACCCGCGCACCGAGCTGTTCACCGGGCAGCTGGAACTGGACGAGGCCGGCTACGTCGTCGTCGACGCGCCCTCCACCCGCACCTCCCTCACCGGCGTCTTCGCCTGCGGCGACGTCGTCGACCACACCTACCGCCAGGCCATCACCGCCGCCGGCACCGGCTGCGCCGCCGCGCTGGACGCCGAGCGCTACCTGGCCGCCCTCACCGACACCTCCACCGGCCAGGAGGCCGCCGACGAGGCGGAGAAGGTGGAAGCGGCCATCTGACCAGTCCTCCGGTCTGGTCCCGCCCCCAAGCCCCGCTGTCCGACTGTGAAGGAGTTGCCGCCGTGGCAGACAGCCCCAACGTCATCACCGTGACTGACGCAGACTTCGAGGAGAAGGTGCTGCGCAGCGACAAGCCCGTGCTGGTCGACTTCTGGGCCGAGTGGTGCGGTCCGTGCCGCCAGGTCGCCCCGATCCTGGAGGCGATCGCGAAGGAGCACGGTGACCGCATCACCATCGCCAAGCTGAACGTGGACCAGAACCCGGACACCGCGGTCGCGTACAACGTCACCGGCATCCCGCTGATGAACGTGTACGTCAAGGGCGAGGTGGCCACCAGCATCAAGGGCGCCAAGCCGCGCCGCCTGCTGGAGCAGGACCTGGCCGACTACATCGGCTGACGCACCACCGCGCCACAGCGAGCGGCGGGCGCCCGGAAACGGGCCGCCCGCCGCTCGCGTTTTCCAGCGCGCCGTACCCAGATGACTCAGTGCCGGCCCGTACGATCGGGCGTGATCGCACGAGCCCGTGAGGGAGGACAGCGCGCCCGGGCAAGGGGGTGTGCGCGACGCCATGACAGCGCAGAGCCGTTCCGCCGCATACCACTGGAAGCTCGGGGACACCGGGCCCGCCGTCGCCGAGATCCGCGAGCGCCTCGCCCGGCTGGGCCACCTCCCGGCCGTCGTCCCGCACACCCACCACAGCAGCGAGCCGCCCTCCTGGGTGTGGCGGTTCGACGAGGTGCTCGACCTGGCGGTGCGCCGCTTCCAGCAGGACCGCAACCTCACCGTCGACGGCGTGGTGGGGCCGGAGACCTACCGGCACCTGGAGGAGGCCCGCTGGCGGCTCGGGGACCGCATCCTGGCGCACACCGTGGGCCGGCCGATGGTCGGCGACGACGTGGCCCACCTCCAGCGCCGCCTGATCGACCTCGGGTTCTCACCGGGACAGGTGGACGGCATCTTCGGCCCGCGCACCGCCTACGCCGTGCGCGACCTCCAGCGGAACCTCGGCCTGCCGGCCGACGGCAACTGCGGGCCGGCGACGTTCGCCGCGCTGAACCGGCTGGCCCGCACGGTGGTCGGGGGCGACGCGCAGCTGATGCGGGAGCGGGAGCTGCTCCACCGCTCCGGTCCCTCCCTGCCGGGCAAGGTCGTCGTCCTGGATCCCGGCCACGGCGGCGAGGACCGCGGCGTGGTGGTCGGGGAGCTGGTGGAGGCCGAGCTGATGTGGGAGCTGGCGCTCCGCCTGGAGGGCCGGCTCACCGCGCTGGGCGTGCGCACCTATCTGACCCGCGGGGCCGACCACGCGGTGGACGAGGCGACCCGGGCGGACTTCGCCAACGCCACCGACGCGGACCTGGTGATCTCGTTGCACGTGGATCGGCACCGCAACCCGCTGGCGTCCGGTCTGGCCACCTACTACTACGGCGCCGACCACGCCGCCGGCCGCTCGCCCACCGGGGAGCGCTTCGCCGGACTGGTGCAGCGCGAACTGGTGGCACGGTGCGGGCTGGGGGACAACCGCATCCACGGGAAGACGTGGACCCTGCTGCGGACGACCAGGATGCCGGCGGTCCGCATCGAGCTGGGCTACCTGAGCAACGAGCACGACCGGCGCCGGCTGTCCTCCGCCGAGTTCCGCTCGGCGGCCGTGGAGGCGATCGCCGTGGCGGTGCAGCGGCTGTACCTGCCCCCGGGCGAGGACGCGCCGACCGGGGTCCTGCTGCTGCCGGCGGCGCTGACCGGACTCCAGGCGGAGCCGGAGCGCGCCTGATCCCAGGGCCGGTCTCCAGCCGGCCCGTTCCACGCCGAGGCGGCCGGGATCAGACGGGCCGCAGCCCCGGGGCGGCGGCGCCGACCCCGAGCAGGCGCTCCAGGGCCCCCTCGACGTCCTCCCGCCAGGTCGCGGCGGTGCGCAGGTCCAGACGCAGCCGGGGGCTGCGGGGGTGGGTGCGGACCGTGCGGAAGCCGACGGCCCGGAGGTAGTCGGCCGGCACCATGCACCCCCCAGCACCGAATCCCCCGCCGAATCCCCCACCGCCGAGGTCGGCGGCACCGAATCCCGCCTCGCCGCTCCCCGCCTCGCCCGTGGCCGCCCCGCCGGCGCTGCCCTCACCGCCGGATCCGGTGCCGCGCGAGCGCTCGGTGCCGGGCCACGGGGAACCGGAGCGTCCGAAGGCCTCGATGGCGCGGAAGCCCCGACGGGAGAGGTCCTTGGCGGCCGTCTGCACCAGCACCCGCCCGAGCCCCTGGCCGCGGTAGCGGGGCAGCAGGGCGGCGGTAACCAACTGCACGGCGTCGGGCGCCACCGGAGAGGTGGGGAAGCTGAGCGAGCCGGGGACGTGCTGGGCGGGCGCGTAGGTGATGTATCCGGCGGGCGCCTCGTCCACGTAGAGAATCCGCCCACAGGATCCCCACTCCAACAGCAGGCCGGACACCCAGTCCTCCTTCTGGCGCTCGGCCTCCCCCGCCTCGACGGCCGCGCGGCCACGCACGGGGTCGAGCTCCCAGAACACGCAGCCGCGGCAGCGCGCGGGGAGATCCTGGAGGTTGTCCACCGTGATCGGAACCAGTCTGCGGCCCATCCATCACCATCCTGCGCCCGGATCTTCACGGTAACCGCCTGGGTCCACCCAGCGAGACCTGCCCCTCGGCCGGCCGTCCATTCACGTGCGGCGGTCGATCACGTAAAGCGGGCTCGGGGTTGGGTGTTTCACGTGAAACACCCAACCCCGAGCCCGCGCCTGGAGCTAGTCGTCGTCCTCGGAGAGGTCCACCGCCTCGGGGGCGCCGGCCGGGACGGTGGCCATCGACGCCGCCCGGTGGAAGGCGGTGTGCTCGCCCGGCGCCATGGCCTCCAGGATCCGCTCCAGGTCCTCGACCGAGGCGAACTCCACCACGATCTTCCCCTTCTTCTGCCCGAGGTCGACCTTCACCCGGGTGTCGAAGCGGTCGGAGAGGCGGTTGGCCAACTCGTTGAAGGCGGGGGAGAGCCGGCGGCCGGCGCGGGGTCCCTTGGCCCGGCGCGCCTCGCCCTCGGCACCCCCTTCGCCTTCCTCCGAAGTCATCGTGAAGGTGATCTCCTCGGTGGACCGCACCGAGAGACCCTCGGCGATGATCCGCTTGGCCAGCGCGTCCTGCTGCTCGGGATCCGAGAGCTTGAGCAGCGCCCTGGCGTGTCCGGCGGAGATCTCCCCGGCGGCCACCAGCCGTCGCACGGGACGGGAGAGCTGGAGCAGCCGCAGCGTGTTGGTGATCTGCGGCCGGGAGCGCCCGATCCGGTTGGCCAGCTCCTCGTGCGTGCAGGAGAAGTCCCGCAGCAACTGGTCGTAGGCCGCCGCCTCTTCCAGCGGGTTGAGCTGCACCCGGTGCAGGTTCTCCAGCAGGGCGTCCAGCAGCATCCGGTCGTCCGGGGTGCTCCGGACAATCGCCGGGATCCGGGTGAGGCCGGCCTCCTGGGTGGCACGCCAGCGGCGCTCACCCATGATCAGTTCGTAGCGGCCGGGAGCCTCCTCACGGACCACCACGGGCTGGAGCAGACCCACCTCGCGGATCGAGTGGACCAGCTCCTCAAGGGCCTCCTCGTCGAAGACCTCACGCGGCTGGTTCGGGTTGGGGGTGATCGCGTCGATCGGCAGCTCGGCGAAGTAGGCACCGGCCACCCCGTGCTCCCGGCTGGCCGATGTTTCACGTGAAACGGCCTCCGCCGCGCGTTCGGCGACGGTGGCCCGCCGGGCCGGACCGGTGCCGAGCGTTCCGGCCGACCGTCCGCCCTGTTCGCCACCGGCCGGCCCGGCGGGTACCGGGACCGTCGTCGCCGCGCCGGACCCTGCCGCGCCGGCTCCCGCCGAGCCGGGCCCTGCCGTGCCGGCCCCTGCTCCGGGCGCCGAGTCGGCCTGGAAGAGCGCCCCCAGTCCCTTCCCCAAACCCCTGCGACCGCTCACCGGTTTTCCTCCACCATGCCGAAGTGCTGGGGCGACGCCGACGGCGCCGCGCTCTGCTGGGGGTGCCCGCCCTCTCCGGGGCCGGCCTGTGTCGCGTAGGGATTGGCCGGATGGGCGTTCGCGCCCGCCCCGCGGAGCGCGATCTCCCTCGCGGCCTCCAGGTAGGACAGGGCACCGCTCGACCCCGGATCGTAGGTCATCACCGTCTGCCCGTAGCTCGGCGCCTCCGAGATGCGCACCGAGCGCGGAATGCTGGTGCGCAGGACCTGGTCCGCGAAGTGGGTCCGCACCTCCTCGGCCACCTGGGCGGCCAGCCTGGTCCGCGCGTCGTACATGGTGAGCAGGATGGTCGAGATGTGCAGCGCCGGGTTGAGATGGCCGCGCACCAGCTCCACGTTGCGCAGCAACTGGCTCAGGCCCTCCAGCGCGTAGTACTCGCACTGAATCGGGATCATCACCTCGGCGCCGGCCACCAGCGCGTTGACGGTCAGTAGGCCGAGCGAGGGAGGACAGTCGATCAGCACGTAGTCCAGCGGCTGCTCGTAGCTGTCCAGGGCCCGCTTCAGCCGGCTCTCCCGGGCCACCAGGGAGACCAGCTCGATCTCGGCGCCGGCGAGGTCGATGGTGGCCGGGGCGCAGAACAGCCCTTCCACGTCCTTCACCGGCTGGACCACGTCGGCGAGCGGCTTGCCGTCGACCAGGACGTCATAGACCGAGGGGACGTCGGCGTGGTGGTCGATGCCCAGGGCGGTGGACGCGTTGCCCTGCGGGTCGAGGTCGATGACCAGCACCCTGGCCCCGTTCATCGCCAGCGCCGCCGCGATGTTGACGGTGGTGGTGGTTTTCCCCACGCCGCCCTTCTGGTTGGCGACCACCATCATTCGGGTTCTCGGCGGCGGAGGGATCGCCCCTGTTTCACGTGAAACATTGAGTCGTGGTCCCGGCAGCGAGTCGCCGACGTACGTCCCAGCGACGCCGCTGTGCGACGGTGCCACGGGAGCGGCGACCGGATAGCCCTGCATCGGATCCCCCGGGTAGGGACCTTCGAACGGGCCACCCGCCGATCCCGGCGACTGCCCCGGGAAGTGAGCGTCGGACGGCAAGGATTCACTCTCCTCTCCCGCCGCGGACTGGGCGGCTGGATGTGGCTTGTCCTCAGAAGGTACGTCCTCGGAGCGTACAGACGCTGCCGGGTCCGCTGAACCTGTGGACAACTCGGGAGAGGGTGTCAGCGAGCGGGAGGAACGGGGCCCGGCCTGGGGCCGCCGCAGGATGCCTGGAATCAGTGACCGCCGTTTCACCTGGCCACTCTCACGCCGCCGGCGCCGGAACCCGAGCCGACACCCCCCGGGCGGGCCGGTGTTCGCTCAAATGGAGGCGGGATCGTGCCCGGAAAAGGGGCCGGGGCCCGCCCTCCTGGGAGGGCGGGCCCCGCTGGGTTCCGTGCTGGATCCGCTGCTGGGTCCGCTGGCTGGGGCGCCGGCGCCGGGGTGCCCGGGCCGCAGCGCCACGCCGGTGCGGCTCGCGTGCTAGCGCTGGCGGGCGCGCCGGGGCGACCGTCCGCGAGCGCCCTTGGCGCGCGGGGGCTTCTTCGCCGCGGCCCGCCGGGCGGCCGCGCGGCGGCCTCCGGGCTCGTCGCCCACCCGCACCCGCACCACCGTGGTGACCGGGTCGACCAGACCCTCACCGACCTGTTCCACGCTCCACTCCACAGCGCCGAGGGCCAGCAGCTCCTCCCGCGCGGAGGCCAGCTCCTCCTCCGCGGTGCCGCCCTTGAGCGCCACCATCTCTCCGCCGCGCCGCAGCAGCGGCAGTCCCCAGCCGGCGAGCCGGGCCAGCGGCGCCACCGCCCGGGCGGTCACCCGGTCCACCTCGATCCGGCCGATCATCTCCTCGGCGCGCCCGCGGCAGACCGTGACGTTGGACAGGCCGAGTTCGTCCACGGCCTCCTGGAGGAAGGTGGTCCGCCGCAGCAGGGGCTCCAGCAGAATGATCCGCAGATCGGGCCGGACCAGGGCCAGCGGGATGCCCGGCAGGCCGGCGCCCGAGCCGACGTCGCACAGGCTCGCGCCCTCCGGCAGCACCTCGGCGGCCACCGCGCAGTTGAGCAGGTGGCGTTCCCACAGCCGCTCCACCTCACGGGGGCCGATCAGCCCGCGTCGGACTCCCGCGTCGGCGAGCATCGCGGCGTAGTTCTCGGCGCTCCGCAGGCTCGTGCCGAAGACCTTCGCCGCCGCCTCGGGCGCCGCTGGGACGGCGGCCGCGGCCGGGGGCAGGTCCGGTTTCGCTTCGGGGCGGGACTCCTGCATCAGCTCTCCGGTCATCCTCGGGTCATCCTCGGCGTTCCACGTGAAACATTCTGCTCTCCCTCGTCCCCGCGGGCGCCGCGGGGCGCCTGTGGCGGTGCTGTGGTGGCGTGTGACGCGCGACGGCCCCGCCTGCTGACCAGGCGGGGCCGTCGGTGTGGGTCGGTGTTCGCTCGCCGGCTTACTCGGCGGGCAGTACGACCACGCGCCGCCGCGGCTCCTCGCCCTCGGACTCGCTGCGCAGACCGGCCGCGGCCACCGCGTCGTGGACGACCTTCCGCTCGAACGGGGTCATCGGTCGCATGCGCACCGGCTCGCCCGTCTCCTTCACCTTACGGGCCGCCTGCTCGGCCTCACCGCCGAGCACGTCGCGGCGGCGGGCGCGGAAGCCGGCGATGTCCAGCATCAGCCGGCTGCGCTCCCCGGTCTCCCGGAGCACGGCGAGCCGGGTCAGTTCCTGGAGTGCTTCGAGGACCTCACCGTTCTCCCCGACGAGCTTGCGCAGGGCACGGGTGTCGCCGTCCTCGGTGACGATGGACACCGCGGCGCGGTCCCCCTCGACGTCCATGTCGATGTCGCCGTCGAGATCGGCGATGTCGAGCAGACCCTCCAGGTAGTCGGCGGCGATCTCACCCTCCTGTTCCAGGCGGGCGATCTCCTCCTCGGAGGGGGAGGACGCGGTGACGTCGCCGTCGGCGACGGGGGTCGAGGTGCCTTCCGACACGGGCGGGCTCCTTGGGCTGTGGCTGGGGAATGGCTGGAGGCTTGCGGTCGCGCCGGTCGGGGGCGGCGGTGTGGCACGCGCCCCGACCGGGCGCGGCTACTTCTTCTTGGGGGAGCCGGGCCGCTGCGGGCGGGAGGGGCTCTTGGTGCGGTTTCCGCCCTGGCGCTGCGCGGCGTCCTGCGGTCGGGTGGCCGAGGCGTTGCGGGCGCCGGAGGAGGAGGCGTCCGTGCCGGAGTCCGCGCCGCCGGCCGGCTTGCCCGGCTGCTGACCGGGCTGCTTGCCACCGGCCGCGCCGCTCTGCGGCCGGCCGGCCGCGCCGCCCTGGCGCTGGGCCTTGGTGGTGCGCTTGGGCTGGGTGCGGGCGACCGGGGCGGGCTTGGCCGGCTTGGTGGCCTCCTCGATGGCCTTGGCCACGTCCTCGCCTGCGGCCTTGGCGGCCTTGGCGGCGGCCTTCTGCTCCGGCAGCTTGCCCTTGGCGCGCAGCCGCTCCTGGCGCTCGTGGAACGCCTTGCTGCCCGGGGTGGGGTTGCGGCGGATGACGTAGAGCTGCTGACCCATGGACCAGGCGTTGGTGGTGAGCCAGTACACGAGCACGCCGACCGGGAAGTTGATGCCGAAGATCGCGAACATGATCGGCATCAGGTACATCAGCATGCGCTGCTGCTGCATCATCGGGTTCTGCACGGTCGTGTCGACGTTCTTCACCATGAGCTGGCGCTGGGTGATGAACTGCGACAGCGACATCAGCACGATCATCACGACCGTGACGATCCGCACCGTGATCAGGTCGGCGTTGAGCGCCTCGACCGTGGCGGCGCTGTCGGTGAACCGGGCGGCGATCGGCGCGCCGAAGATGTGCGCCTCACGGGCGCTGTTGACCAGCTCCTGGTCCATCACGCCCACGGTCTTGCCCTGGGACGTGTAGGTCAGGACGTGGTACAGGGCGTAGAAGAACGGGGACTGCGCCAGGATGGGGAGGCAGCTCGCGAGCGGGTTGGTGCCCGTCTCGCGGTACAGCTTCATCATCTCTTCGGACTGACGCTGCCGGTCGTTCTTGTAGCGCTCCTGGATGGCCCGCATCTTGGGCTGGAGCGCCTGCATGTTGCGGGTCGCCCTGATCTGCCGGACGAACAGCGGGATCAGGCAGATCCGGATCAGGATCACCAGGCAGACGATGGACAGGCCCCAGGCCCAACCGCTGTCCTCCGGGAAGACGAGGCTGAACAGCGTGTGGAACTGGACGATGATCCACGACACCGCGTCGTAGAGGGGGTTCAAAAGCCCCACGGTCAGGCTCCTTGGGCGTTGGTCCGTACGGGACGGTCGGCGGATCGGCCGGGGCGGCCGGCGTGCTTGGTGGGGGCGGCCGTTGCCGGAGCGTCCGGCGGACGCACCGCCTTCACGGTACGTTCCGCGTGCGGCGTCCGGCGGTCGGTCGATGTGGGGATCCCCACCGAGGAACGTCCGGAGCGGTCCCCAGGGCTCCCGGGACGCCCGCCGTCCCCCTGGCCGGCTCCGGCGCCGTCGCCGGGCGCCGCAACCGGCGGCGCGGCCGGCGCGGGGCCGGGACCGGGGGCGGCCTCGTCGGGCGGCCCGTTGCCCTCGTGGTCGTCCCGGGTGGGGACCGGGGACTCGACCGGGGCGGCGGGATCGGCCCGCTCGCCGCGCAGCCGCTGCCACAGCAGCTGGTGCCACGGCGGGCGCTTCCGCGGCGGTACGTGGTCCACGCCCCCCAGGCTCCACGGGTTGCAGCGCAGGATCCGCCAGCCGGTGAGCACGGTGCCCTTCACCGCGCCGTGCACGCGGACGGCCTCGAAGCCGTAGTGGGAGCACGACGGGTAGTACTTGCACACGGGGCCCAGCAGTGGCGAGATCGTCCACTGGTAGATCCGGATCAGGCCCATGAGCAGGTACTTCACGGCGCGCTCCGGTCCGGCTCGGCGGCCGGGACGGGCCGCGTCGGCGCGGTGTCGGGTCTGCCGCCACCGCGTGGGGTCAGCAGTCGGCGCAGCGCCGCGTCGAGGTCCTCGGCCAGCACGGTGACGTCGCCGTCCGCGGCCGGGGGTAGGGCGCGCACCACCAGCAGGCTGCCGGCGGGGAGCCGGTCCAGCCGCTCCCGGACCAGGTGCCGCAGCCGGCGCTTGACCTTGTTGCGGACGACCGCCGGCCCGACGGCCTTGCTCACGACGAAACCCGCACGGGGCGGCGGACAGGCTCCTGCCGCCCCGTGCGGGCTGGGGTCGTGCGTCGTTCCCGCCGCGACGGGCGGGGGCGGCTCTGGCGCGGCGTGCAGGTGCACCACCAGGTGGTGGCGTCCGGCACGACGCCCGCGGCGGACCGCCGTCGCGAAGTCCTGCCGTCGCCTCAGCCGATTGTCGGAAGGCAGCACGGCATGGTCCTGGGAATCAGGCGGACAGCTTGGCGCGGCCCTTGCCGCGGCGCGCGGCGAGGATCGCGCGACCGGCACGGGTGCGCATGCGCAGCCGGAAGCCGTGGGTCTTCGCGCGGCGGCGGTTGTTCGGCTGGAAGGTGCGCTTGCTCACTGGAGGCTCCAGGAAGAAATCGTGGGCTGGTTGGTCGGCTTGTCACGCCGCGGGCCGTGATGCCTGGCCGTCACCGGACGCCCGCAGATCTCCCGCCGGCGATTGTGCTTGCCGAGCCTTGCGGGCATGCGGCAGCGGCCATCGACACCTCGACTGGGCCACGGTACGCGAGCTGGGAAGGCGTGGTCAAACCGCGCCCCGCCGGCCCCACGAGGTGTCCCGCGACGCGCCGGGCGAACGGGTCCATGCTGGTTCCACAGCCTGTGGACAGAACTTGAACCGGCCCGGCCCGGCTCATTACCGTTTCAGGTTCGACCAGAGTTCCGGCGGCGGCGAGGGCGGAGGACCGGCTGCGAACCAGCGGGTTCCACGGGGTTCCGCGTGCGGATCGCGAGATACGGTCGCACCCTGGTCGGGGCATCCTGGACATCCGGCACCTCCGTTCGCGCGGGGCGACGCCGCGCACCGGCAGCTCACAGCGCCGAGGGCGATCCGGGGGGAACGACGACGGCACCGACGAGCGAGGATGCGTGACTGTGGCTGACGTGAACGGCGACCTCGCCGGTGTCTGGGCCACCGTGGTCGGCCGGCTCGCCGCCGACAGCTCGGTGAAGCCCAAGGACCGCGAGTGGCTGCAGCGCAGCCAGGCCCTGGCCCTGGTCTCCGACACCGCGCTGCTGTCCGCGCCCAACGAGTTCGCCAAGGGCGTGCTGGAGGGCCGGCTGCTGCCGATGATCACCGACGCGCTCAGCCGCGAGTTCGGGCGGGCCATCCGGATCGCGGTGACCGTGGACGTCTCGGCCCCGGCGGAGGACGCCACGGCCGGGGCCGCGGTGGACGGCGGCGGCGCGAGCGGCCAGCCGATCGGCCCGATCAGCCCCGGCCCGGCCTGGGGGGAGGACCGGCGCGACCCCGCGCCCGGCGCCTGGCGGGACGGCTACCGGTCGGAGTACGGCGGCGGCCGGAACGCGGACTACCCGGCGCACGAGTACCGGCCGGCCCCGGAGGGCTACGGTCCGGACTCCTACGGTGGCGAGGGGTACGGCGCCGGCGGCTACCGGCCGGAGTACGGCCGCCCGGGCGGCGGCTACGGCGGCGGCCCGCAGGGCGGCACCGGCTATCCGCCCGCCGGGGAGTTCCCCCCGAACGGCGAGTACGGCTACGGCGACTACCAGCGCCGCGGCGACTACGCCCCCGGTGAGTACCCCTACGAGTACCGGCGCTCCGAGTACGGCGACGAGCGCGGCTACGGCGACGACCGCCAGCCCTACCGGACGCCGACCGGCTACCCGTACGGACGCGGCCCCTACGCCGACCGCGGCTGGAACGGCCCGGGCCAGGGCCAGCCGGGCGGCGAGGGCTACCCGTCGGCTCCCGGCTACCCCACGGGCGACGACTACCGCGGCCCCCGTGACTTCCCGCGCGCCGGCGACTACCTGCCGCACCAGGCGCAGTCCCCGGAGGGCGACACCGGTGCCCCGCCATCGGGCGGGGAAGCCGAGCGGGACGCCGCCGACGGGGCCGGCGGTCAGCCGGAGACCTCCCCGAACTCCCCCGGGTCGTCCCCGGCCTCCCCGGCCGGGCGCGGCGCCGAACGCGGCCGGAAGGACGGCGCCGGCACGGGCGCCGACGCCCTGACGTCCGCCGTGCCGGGCGCAGGCGCGGACACCGGACGTGCCCGGGAGGGCGACGACGCCCCGGGCGGCTCCGCCGCGCGCCCGGAGGGGGCCCGCGGACCACACCACCCCCCGGGCGAGCGCGCCCAGGACGGCGGCGGCACGTCGGCCGCCGGTTCCGCCGTGGAGCGCTCCGCGGGCGAGGGCGGGCAGCCGCGCCGCGGCACGGGCGCCGGCGGGTCGGGCTACCCGGCCTCGGCCCCGCCGCTGCCCGGCATGCCGCTGCCGGGGGCGTCCCTGCCCGGCGGTGCCACGACGGCCGGCGCGGCCACCGCCGTACCCGGCTCCGGGTCCGGCGGCCCCAGCACGGCGGTGGGCGCCGCGCCCACCGTGCCGGGAGCCCGCTCGGGCGGAGGACCGTCCTCCGGTGCGGGCGGCTCCGGAGCGCGCAAGGACGGCGAGCCGGCCCGGCTGAACCCCAAGTACCTCTTCGAGACCTTCGTCATCGGGTCGAGCAACCGCTTCGCGCACGCGGCGGCGGTCGCCGTGGCGGAGGCCCCGGCCAAGGCGTACAACCCGCTGTTCATCTACGGCGAGTCGGGGCTGGGCAAGACCCACCTGCTGCACGCCATCGGCCACTACGCCCGCAGCCTCTTCCCGGGCACCCGGGTGCGCTACGTCAGCTCCGAGGAGTTCACCAACGAGTTCATCAACTCGATCCGCGACGGCAAGGCCGACGGCTTCCGCAAGCGGTACCGGGACATGGACATCCTGCTGGTGGACGACATCCAGTTCCTGGAGACCAAGGAGCAGACGCAGGAGGAGTTCTTCCACACCTTCAACACCCTGCACAACGCCAACAAGCAGATCGTGATCTCCTCCGACCGGCCGCCGAAGCAGCTGATCACCCTGGAGGACCGGCTGCGCAACCGCTTCGAGTGGGGGCTGATCACCGACGTCCAGCCGCCGGAGCTGGAGACGCGTATCGCGATCCTGCGCAAGAAGGCGATCCAGGAGCAGCTGAACGCCCCGGCGGAGGTGCTGGAGTTCATCGCCTCGCGGGTCTCCCGCAACATCCGCGAGCTGGAGGGGGCGCTGATCCGGGTCACCGCGTTCGCCAGCCTCAACCGCGCGCCGGTGGACCTCCAGCTGACCGAGATCGTGCTGAAGGACCTGATGCCGGGTGGGAACGACACCGGGCCGGAGATCAGCTGCACCACGATCATGGCGCAGACCGCGGACTACTTCGGGCTGAGCGTGGAGGACCTGTGCGGGACCTCGCGCAGCCGGGTGCTGGTGACCGCGCGGCAGATCGCCATGTACCTGTGCCGGGAGCTCACCGACCTGTCCCTGCCCAAGATCGGCGCTCAGTTCGGCGGCCGTGACCACACCACGGTGATGCACGCCGACCGCAAGATCCGCTCGCTGATGGCGGAGCGGCGCTCCATCTACAACCAGGTCACCGAGCTCACCAACCGCATCAAGGCGGAGAGCTGATCCCCCGGGGCTGCTGATCCCCTGGGTCGCCGGGTTCACAGCGGCGGGTGGCGCGCCGGAGACGGCCGCGCCACCCGCCGTTTCGCGTCCCCAGGCGTCCCCAGGCGTCCTTGGGCGTCCTTGGGCGTCCTTGGGCGTCCCCAGACGTCCCTGTGCGTCTCTCCGGCGGCCCCAGGCGTGGCCGGGCGTCCCAGGCGTGCCCACGCCGCCTCACTGCTCACAAAGGCCCCCAGCTCGCCCCAGGGCCGCCCCGTACCGCCGTCCGGCCCGGCTCCACGGGCACGCCCGCCCACCCTCCCACGCGGCTGCGACACCGCCCCCGTTCGAACGGAAGGGCCCGCGCGGCCGGTTTTCCACAGCCCGGCGTCGATTGCGTTGTCCACAGGCGGTGGGCAGGATGTGGGCTTCCACCGGCATCCCCAGGCCCTCGCGGGTGGTCCCGTCCTGCCTGGTCACAGCCGTGCGCCCTGTGGAGAAACCATTATCCACAGGGCTGTGGACAACCGCTGGGCCGAACGGGTGTCCTCCCCGTCGTCCACCGGTTGCCCACAGGGATCCGGGGTTGTGCACAGGGTTGTCCCCAGCTTTTCCACAGTTCGACAACACGCCCTGGGGCATTAACTCTTTGGAGTGAAGACGGTCACATCGAGGTTGATGTGTGGCCTGGGGAGAACTGGGGTAAAACCTGGGGACGAACCTGGGGACAACTCGGCTGACCTGTGGAAACGATGTGGACAACCGTCGTCTGTCCACAGCCGCGCGCAGTTGTCCACCGCTTCGCCCACAGGCACCTGGGGACAAAAAAGGGCCCCTGAGCTGCGCGGGAACCAGTTATCCACGGTTTCCACAGCCCCTATTACTACGACCACAGACATATAGCGCGAGATCCCGAAAAACGGTGGGCGGCGCGTCAGCTGTGGATGGACGGCTCCGTGGGCGATCTGTCCGACTTGACGAGGCGGGCGGCGAGCTGTCGGCTCCGTGCGTCAGACTGTCTCCAGCAGCAAGTCCATCGAGCAGTGCGGCGCAGGAGGCGGTGACCGGTGAAGTTCCGGGTGGAGCGTGATGTCTTCGCGGAGGCGGTGGCCTGGACGGCCCGCAGCCTCCCGGCACGACCGCCGGTGCCCGTGCTCGCCGGCATCCTGCTGGAGACGGGCGACGGCCGGCTGAGCCTGTCCGGCTTCGACTACGAGGTCTCCGCACGGGTCGAGGTGGAGAGCGAGATCGAGGAGCCCGGCAAGGTCCTGGTCTCCGGCCGCCTGCTGGCGGACATCTCCCGCTCGCTGCCGAACCGCCCCATCGAGGTCAGCACCGAGGGCCCGAAGGTCGTCGTGGTCTGCGGCAGCGCCCGCTTCACGCTGATGACCCTCCCGGTCGAGGAGTACCCGTCGCTGCCGGCGATGCCCACCTCCTCCGGCACCGTCACCGGGGAGACCTTCGCCTCCGCCGTCAGCCAGGTCGCGGTCGCGGCCGGCCGTGACGACACCCTCCCGGTGCTCACCGGCGTGCGGATCGAGATCGACGGCGACGAGGTCACCCTCGCCGCCACCGACCGCTACCGGCTGGCGATGCGCACCCTGCGCTGGAAGCCGGAGAACGCCGGCACCTCCGCGGTGGCCCTGGTCCCGGCCAAGACCCTGGCCGACACCGCCAAGTCGCTGGCCGGCGCGGACCACGTGTCCCTCGCGCTGGCCGACGGCGGCGCGGGCGAGGGCCTGATCGGTGTCGAGGGCGCCGGCCGGCGGACCACCACCCGGCTGATCGACGGCGACCTGCCGAAGTTCCGCTCGCTCTTCCCGGAGGAGTTCAGCGGCTACGCCACCATCGAGACGGCCCCGCTGGTCGAGGCGGTCAAGCGGGTCTCCCTGGTGGCGGAGCGCAACACCCCGGTGCGGCTGTCCTTCACCCAGGGCGTGGTGACCCTGGAGGCCGGCTCGGGCGAGGACGCCCAGGCGTCCGAGCGGCTCGACGCTGACCTGCAGGGCGAGGACATCACCGTGGCGTTCAACCCGCAGTTCCTGCTCGACGGCCTGAGCGCGATCGACGCCCCGGTGGCCCAGCTCGCCATGACCACCGCCACCCGGCCCGCCGTGCTCTCCGGCAAGCCCGCGGTGGACGCGGAGGCCGACGAGTCCTACCGCTACCTGATGATGCCCATCCGGCTGTCCGGCTGACCGGCCGTCCCAGCGCCCCACGGCCCCGCCCGGCGGTCCCTTCGGCCACCGTCCCTCCCGGACGGTGGCCACGGGCCCGCGGCGGGGCCGTCGCGCGTCCTGCAGCCGTCTGCCGGCCGTCTGCCGGCCGTGCCGCGTGGCCCGGCGGGCGTGGCTCGACGTGGGGCGCCGGGCGGGAGGGCGTAATCTCGATATCGAGAAAAGACGGCCCCGAAACCGCCTGCCGCGCGAGATCCGCGCACCGTGGCGACGGCCGGGCCCGAACGGTCCGGCCGCGGGCGCCGGCCGCGGTCGCCGTGCGCGCGGACCATGGCGGTCCGCGTCGTGCGCCGCACACCCGCGATGGCAGCACGTCAGAAACGAAGGTTCAGTCATGCAGCTCGGACTCATCGGCCTCGGCAAGATGGGCGGCAACATGCGCGAGCGGATCCGCCGCGCCGGCCACACCGTCATCGGCTACGACCGCAACCCGGAGCTGGCCGACGTCCCCAGCCTCCAGGCCCTCGTCGACGCCCTGGAGGGGCCGCGCGTGGTGTGGGTGATGGTCCCGGCCGGCGCACCGACCCAGAGCACCATCACCGAGCTCGCCGGACTGCTCTCGGCCGGGGACATCGTGGTCGACGGCGGGAACTCCCGCTGGACCGACGACGCCGAGCACGCCGCCCTGCTCGCCGAGCACGGCATCGGCTTCGTGGACGCGGGCGTCTCCGGTGGCGTGTGGGGCCTGGAGAACGGCTACGCCCTGATGGTCGGCGGCCAGGCCGAGCACATCGCCGCCGTCCAGCCCATCTTCGACGCCCTCAAGCCGGAGGGCGAGCACGGGTTCGTGCACGCCGGCAAGGTCGGTGCCGGGCACTTCGCCAAGATGGTCCACAACGGCATCGAGTACGCGATGATGCAGGCCTACGCCGAGGGGTGGGAGCTCCTCCAGGCCGCGGACGCCGTCACCGACGTGCGCGAGGTCTTCCGCTCCTGGCAGGAGGGGACGGTCATCCGCTCCTGGCTGCTCGACCTCGCCGTCGACGCCCTCGACGCGGACGAGCACCTGGAGAAGATCCGCGGCTACGCCGAGGACTCCGGCGAGGGCCGCTGGACGGTGGAGGCCGCGATCGACCACTCCGTGCCGCTGCCGGCGATCACCGCCTCGCTCTTCGCCCGTTTCTCGTCCCGCCAGGAGGACTCCCCGCAGATGAAGCTGGTCGCCGCCCTGCGCAACCAGTTCGGCGGCCACGGGGTCTCCACCGGCGCCTGAGCCCCAGCGCAGCCCCGGCCGCCGGCCCTGTCGCTCCCGCCCCGGCGGCAGGGGTGACAGGGCCGGGGCGCTGTCCGGGCCGGGGCGGGTCGGCCGGGCCGGCCGGGCTGAGCCCAGCCGGCCCGGGCCGCCGGCCGGCAGGCGGGAGGCGCTGCCCAACCCGCGCGGGCGACCGACCGCGCGCGGAGGCAGGGAGGCCCCGGTCCCTCGCGCGCCGCCTCGCCATGCCGCCTCGCACGCAGCGGAGAGCCCTGGCCCGCCGCTTGCTCACGAAGCCCCGGCACGCCGTGTGCCGCGTGGCCCGGCCCGCCTCACGCCTCGGGGCCCTGACCCGTCTCACGCCGCGGACGCCCTGACACAGCTCACGCCGCGAAGCCCTGGCCCGTCCCACGCCGTGGAGCCCTGGCTCCAACGCGCGCCGCGAAGTTATCCACAGGCTGTGGGAAGGGTCCTGCGCTCGGTGACCACCCCGTGGGATCCTGGATTCGGGGGGCCCACCCGGAGCCCCCAAGACTGCGTTGCGCGTGCGACCGATGTGAATGGCCAGCGCTACCGGTGCGGATGTGGCGGTCCACCGGTCAGGATGCGGCGCGTCACGGGTGTGGATGGGCTGAGCTCCTCCGCGACACCGCCAGGAACATGCCAGCACTCCCGGCACAGGCCCGCCCTCGTCTCGGGGGGACCCCCTGTTTCAGGATCCCATGGGCCGTTGGCGTGGCGCAGCCCCCCAATCACAGCCTGTGGATAACTACCGTCCGGCGAGCGGATCCCCTCCTCATCCCCGCGTACACAACCCATCGAGGCCCCGTGTACAACGCCCCGGGGCCGCGCATGCCACGGTCCCAGCAGTCGGCGAGCGGCGGCCAACAGTCCGCAACCGGCAACCGACCAACCGGCAACCGACCAACCGGCAACCGCCGATCCCGCTCGCAGCCGGAAACCGGTCCAACCACCGGGTGGTGGCGGCGTCCGGTGCGCGCTTCTGCGAGAGTGGAGGGCCGGCGGCTCGCACCCCTCGGTCCCCGGCCCGCTCGGCTGTCCCCGCGCGCGCGGATGCAGCAGGCTGGGAGAGGAGGCGGCGGGCACGGCCGGCCCCTCCCACCCACCCGGGCCAGCACGGGCGGGTGCCCCGGTAGTTCGGCCCTGGCAGTTCGGCCCCTCGGTAGTTCGGCAGTACAGGCGGTTGACCCACGCATGCATGTAGCCCATCTCTCCCTCGCCGACTTCCGGTCGTACACCACGGCCGAGGTGCCGCTCCAGCCTGGCGTCACGGCCTTCGTCGGCCCGAACGGGCAGGGCAAGACCAACCTCGTCGAGGCCATCGGCTACGTGGCCACGCTCGGCAGCCACCGCGTCTCCTCCGACGCCCCGCTGGTGCGCGCGGGCGCCGAGCGCGCCGTGGTGCGCGCCTCCGTGGTGCGCGAGGGCCGCCCCACGCTGGTGGAGCTGGAGATCAACCCCGGCCGGGCCAACCGCGCCCGGGTGAACCGTTCCGCCGCCACCCGTCCGCGCGACGTGCTGGGCCTGCTGCGCACCGTCCTCTTCGCCCCCGAGGACCTCGCCCTGGTCAAGGGCGATCCGGGTGACCGGCGCCGTTTCCTGGACGAGCTGCTGGTGGCGCGGGCGCCCCGGATGGTGGCCGTCCGGCAGGACTACGAGCGCGTGCTCAAGCAGCGCAACGCCCTGCTGAAGTCGGCCGCGATGGCACGCCGGGCCGCCGGTCGGCGGGTGGACCTGTCCACCCTGGACGTCTGGGACGAGCACCTCGCCCGCACCGGCGCCGAGCTGGTCGCCGCCCGGCTGGACCTCGTGGCCGCCCTGGAGCCGCTGGTGGAGAAGGCGTACCAGCAGCTGGCGCCCGGTGGCGGCGGCACCGGCCTGGAGTACCGGGCGACCGCCTTCCCGGAGGGCGGGGGGCCCACCCCGGCGCCCCCGTCCCACGCCGGCCAGCCGCACGCCGGCCAGCCGCACGCTGGCCAGCCGCACGCTGGCCAGCCGCACGCCGCCGGCGCCGACCGGGGCGCGATCGCCGCCGCGATGCGCCAGGCCGTGGCGGCGGCACGTCCGCAGGAGCTGGAGCGGGGCGTGACGCTGGTCGGCCCGCACCGCGACGAGCTCGGACTGGGCCTGGGCGGGCTGCCCGCCAAGGGGTACGCCAGCCACGGGGAGTCGTGGTCGTTGGCGCTCGCGCTCCGGCTGGCCTCCTACGAGCTGCTGCGGGGGGACGGCGGCGAGCCGGTGCTGATCCTCGACGACGTCTTCGCCGAGCTGGACGCCGGCCGTCGCGAGCGGCTGGCCGAGTCGGTGGGGGCGGCCGAGCAGGTGCTGGTCACGGCCGCGGTGCCGCAGGACGTGCCGCCGGCGTTGACCGGGGCCCGGTTCAGCGTGCGGGACGGCCGGGTGGAGAGGGTGACCGACTGATGCCGACCGGAGCGGAACACCACGAGCGGGCGGGCGCCGCGCCCATCCACACCCCGACGGGCCCCCACACCCCGGCGGCTCCCGTCCACACCCCGGCGGCCGGCGCGGAGCCCCGAGCCCACGCCCAGTCCCCGGCCGAGCCACGCCCGTCCGGTGTGGACCTCGCCCGGGTCGCGCTGCGCGCGGCCAAGGAGCAGGCCCGGCTGCGCGGTGAGCAGAACGCGCAGCGCCGCGAGGCCCGCCGGGGCCGGGGGTTGCGCAGCGGTTCACGGCCGGACGGACGCGACCCCCAGCCGCTCGGTGCCGCCCTGCAACGCCTGATCGCCGAGCGCGGCTGGGAGACGCCGGTGGCGGTCAGCGGCGTGATGAGCCGCTGGCCGGAGATCGTCGGCCGGGACATCGCCCAGCACTGCGTCCCGGAGCACTACAGCGAGGAGGAGCGTGCCGTGACGGTGCGCTGCGACTCCTCCTCCTGGGCGACGCAGCTGCGCTACCTCGCGCCGCAGCTCGTGGCCCGGCTGAACGCGGAGCTCGGGCACGGCACCGTCCGTCTGATCAAGGTGCAGGGCCCGGAGGGGCCGCCCCGGCGGTACGGGCGGCTGCGGGTGCGCTGACGCCGCTCCACTCCCGCCCGGACCCAGGCCCCCAGCCACACCCGCTTGACCCTCGGTACCCGCCGGCCCTCCACGCCCGCAGCACCCACCACCCCCAACGAGTCGGATTCGCCACATTCGCCCACGCTTCACCCCCTTTCCCGTGCACCGCTTCCCACCCCACGGCGGGGCGTCCCGCCCGGCATCCCGGTCGGCCCACGCCGGGTGTCCTCCCGTCAAGCCCGGCAAGCGACGGAGGCTGTGTGTGACGCGCTGAGGGCCCGGGGCGCTAGGGGGGACATGGATGGAGGGGATTGGGAGCGGCACATGCCGATTCAGGGCCCTCCAAACGCCCGCCATGGTCGGCGCTACCGGTAGACTGGATGGCGTACCGCCGAATGCGGTTCCTGTGTGGAAGTTCGCGGCCGGGTGCAGCGCTGTGCTGCCTCGGTCGTGCTGTGCCAGAGAGGGCGCTTCGTGGCCGATTCCGGCAACCCCAGCGAGAACAGCGCAAACCACGCCATGCCCGAGGACGAGAACCTCGAGCAGCCGGCCGCGGACCCGCAGGGGGCCGACTCCGGAGGCAACAAGCAGTCCTACGACGCCAGCGCGATCACCGTGCTGGAGGGCCTCGACGCGGTGCGCAAGCGCCCCGGCATGTACATCGGCTCGACCGGCGAGCGTGGCCTGCACCACCTCGTGTACGAGGTCGTGGACAACTCCGTCGACGAGGCGCTGGCCGGTCACGCGGACACCATCGACGTCACCATCCTCCCCGACGGCGCCGTGCGCGTGGTGGACAACGGCCGCGGCATCCCGGTGGACATGCACCCGGTGGAGAAGAAGCCCGCCCTGGAGCTGGTGCTCACCGTGCTGCACGCCGGCGGCAAGTTCGGGGGCGGCGGCTACGCCGTCTCCGGCGGTCTGCACGGCGTCGGCGTCTCGGTGGTGAACGCCCTGTCCACCCGGCTGTCGGTGGAGGTGCACCGGGACGGCTACCGCTGGACCCAGGACTACAAGCTGGGCGTGCCCACCGCCCCGCTGGAGCGGCACGAGGCGACCGACCGCACCGGCACCTCGGTCACCTTCTGGGCCGACGGCGAGATCTTCGAGACCACCGACTACTCCTTCGAGACGCTCTCCCGGCGCTTCCAGGAGATGGCCTTCCTCAACCGGGGCCTGACCATCACGCTGACCGACGAGCGGGAGACGGCCAAGAAGACCGCCGGCGCGGACACCGCGGGCGCCGACGAGCCGAGCGAGCCGCTGTCCGTCCGCTACCACTACGACGGCGGCATCGTCGACTTCGTCAAGCACCTCAACGCGAAGAAGGGCGAGCCGGTCCACCCCTCGGTGATCGACTTCTCCGCGGAGGACCCGGAGCGGCGGATCGCGGTCGAGGTCGCGATGCAGTGGAACACGGCCTACAGCGAGGGCGTGTACAGCTTCGCCAACACCATCCACACGCACGAGGGCGGCACCCACGAGGAGGGCTTCCGCGCCGCGCTGACCACCCTGGTCAACCGGTACGCCCGGGACCGCAAGCTGCTGCGGGAGAAGGACGACAACCTCGCCGGCGAGGACATCCGCGAGGGCCTGACGGCCATCATCTCGGTGAAGCTGGGCGAGCCGCAGTTCGAGGGCCAGACCAAGACCAAGCTGGGCAACACCGAGGCGAAGACCTTCGTGCAGAAGGTCGTCCACGAGCAGCTGGCCGACTGGCTGGACCGCAACCCGAACGAGGCGGCGGACGTCGTCCGCAAGGGCATCCAGGCGGCCACCGCCCGGGTCGCCGCCCGCAAGGCGCGCGACCTGACCCGCCGCAAGGGGCTGCTGGAGACGGCCAGCCTGCCCGGCAAGCTGAGCGACTGCCAGAGCAACGACCCGACGAAGTGCGAGATCTTCATCGTCGAGGGCGACTCGGCCGGCGGTTCGGCGAAGTCCGGTCGCAACCCGCAGTACCAGGCCATCCTGCCGATCCGCGGCAAGATCCTGAACGTGGAGAAGGCCCGGATCGACCGGGTGCTGCAGAACACCGAGGTGCAGGCGCTGATCTCGGCGTTCGGTACGGGCATCCACGAGGACTTCGACATCGACAAGCTCCGCTACCACAAGATCGTGCTGATGGCGGACGCCGACGTCGACGGCCAGCACATCCGCACCCTCCTGCTCACCCTGCTCTTCCGCTTCATGCGCCCCCTGGTCGAGAGCGGTCACGTCTACCTCGCCCAGCCGCCGCTGTACAAGATCAAGTGGGGCAAGGACGACTTCCAGTACGCCTACTCCGACCGGGAGCGCGACGCGCTGATCAACCTGGGGCGGCAGGCCGGGCGCAAGCTGCCGAAGGACGACGCGATCCAGCGCTTCAAGGGCCTGGGCGAGATGAACGCCGAGGAGCTGCGCGTCACCACCATGGACCCGGAGCACCGGGTCCTGCTCCAGGTGACGCTGGACGACGCGGCCCGCGCCGACGACCTGTTCTCGGTGCTGATGGGCGAGGACGTCGAGGCCAGGCGTTCCTTCATCCAGCGCAACGCCAAGGACGTCCGCTTCCTCGACATCTGACGGGCGCGGCGGCCCCACCGGCCCCGGCCGGGTAGGGCCGCGCCCCCGCCCAGACGTCAGCTCCGCCCCGCGAAAGGACCAGACCACCCGTGGTGGACAGCAACCCCCCCACCGGACCCGAGGGCCCGGGCGGCACCCCCGGCGAGGAGGGCTCCGCGCCCGGCGCCGAGGCCGTCGTCGGCCACCGCACCGAGCTCGTCGGCCTTGAGACCGAGATGCAGCGCTCCTACCTCGACTACGCGATGAGCGTGATCGTGGGCCGCGCGCTGCCCGAGGTGCGGGACGGCCTCAAGCCGGTGCACCGCCGCGTGCTCTACGCGATGTACGACGGCGGGTACCGGCCGGACAAGGGCTACTACAAGTGCGCCCGCGTCGTCGGCGACGTGATGGGCAACTACCACCCGCACGGCGACACCGCCATCTACGACACCCTGGTGCGGCTGGCGCAGCCCTGGGCGATGCGGATGCCGCTGGTCGACGGTAACGGCAACTTCGGCTCGCCGGGCAACGACCCGGCCGCGGCCATGCGGTACACCGAGTGCCGGATGGCCCCGCTGGCCATGGAGATGCTGCGGGACATCGACGAGGACACCGTCGACTTCGAGTCCAACTACGACGGCCGCTCCCAGGAGCCGGTGATCCTGCCGGCCCGCTTCCCCAACCTGCTGGTCAACGGCTCCGCGGGCATCGCGGTCGGCATGGCCACCAACATCCCCCCGCACAACCTGCGCGAGGTGGCCTCCGGCGTCCAGTGGTACCTGGCGAACCCGGAGGTCTCCCACGAGGAGCTGCTGGAGGAGCTGATCCGCCGGGTCAAGGGCCCGGACTTCCCGACCGGCGCGCTGATCGTCGGACACCGCGGCATCGAGGACGCCTACCGCACCGGGCGCGGCTCGATCACCATGCGCGCGGTGGTGGAGGTCGAGGAGATCCAGGGCCGGCAGTGCCTGGTCGTCACCGAGCTGCCGTACCAGGTGAACCCGGACAACCTGGCGCAGAAGATCGCCGACCTGGTCCGGGACGGCCGCATCCAGGGCATCGCGGACGTCCGCGACGAGTCCTCCTCGCGCACCGGCCAGCGGCTGGTGGTGGTGCTCAAGCGGGACGCCGTCGCCAAGGTCGTGCTGAACAACCTCTACAAGCACACCGAGCTGCAGACCACCTTCGGCGCCAACATGCTGGCGCTGGTGGACGGCGTGCCGCGCACCCTCTCGCTGGACGCCTTCGTCCGGCACTGGGTGTCGCACCAGATCGAGGTCGTCGTCCGGCGCACCCGCTACCGGCTGCGCAAGGCCGAGGAGCGGGCGCACATCCTGCGCGGCCTGCTCAAGGCGCTGGACGCGATCGACGAGGTGATCGCCCTGATCCGCTCCTCCGCCACGGTGGAGGAGGCGCGCAGCGGCCTGATCGGGCTGCTGGAGATCGACGAGATCCAGGCCAACGCCATCCTGGAGATGCAGCTGCGCCGGCTGGCCGCCCTGGAGCACCAGCGGATCACGGCCGAGTACGACGAGCTGATGACCCGGATCGGCGAGTACAACGCGATCCTGGCCTCGCCGGAGCGGCAGCGGCAGATCATCAGCGAGGAGCTGGCGGCGATCGTCGAGAAGTACGGCGACGACCGACGCAGCCAGCTGATCCCCTACGAGGGCGACATGTCCATCGAGGACCTGATCGCCGAAGAGGACATCGTCGTCACCATCACCCGCGGCGGGTACGTCAAGCGCACCCGCACCGACCTCTACCGCTCGCAGAAGCGCGGCGGCAAGGGCGTGCGGGGCGCGCAGCTGAAGCAGGACGACATCGTCGACCACTTCTTCGTCACCACCACGCACCACTGGATCCTGTTCTTCACCAACAAGGGCCGGGTGTACCGGGCGAAGGCCTACGAGCTGCCGGACGCCGGCCGGGAGGCCCGCGGGCAGCACGTGGCGAACCTGCTCGCCTTCCAGCCGGACGAGCGGATCGCCGGGATCCTCGCGGTGCGGGACTACGAGGTGGCGCCGTACCTGGTGCTGGCCACCAAGTCGGGCCTGGTGAAGAAGACGCCGCTGAAGGACTACGACTCCCCGCGCTCCGGCGGCGTGATCGCGATCAACCTGCGCGCGGCCGAGGACGGCGGCGAGGACGAGCTGATCGGCGCCGAGCTGGTGGGGCCGACCGACGACCTGCTGCTGATCAGCCGGAAGGCGCAGGCCATCCGGTTCACCGCCACCGACGAGGCGCTGCGGCCGATGGGCCGGGCCACCTCGGGTGTGAAGGGCATGTCGTTCCGGGAGGGCGACGAGCTGCTGTCGATGAACGTGGTGCGCCCGGACACCTTCGTGTTCACCGCGACCGACGGCGGCTTCGCCAAGCGCACCAAGGTTGACGAGTACCGGGTGCAGGGCCGCGGCGGTCTGGGCATCAAGGCGGCGAAGATCGTCGAGGACCGCGGTTCGCTGGTCGGCGCGCTGGTGGTGGAGGAGACCGACGAGATCCTCGCCATCACGCTGGGCGGTGGTGTGATTCGCACCCGGGTTTCGGAGGTACGTGAAACCGGACGTGACACCATGGGCGTCCAACTCATCAACCTGAGTAAGCGGGACGCCGTCGTCGGCATCGCGCGGAACGCGGAGGCCGGGGCGGAGGCCGAGGAGTTGGCGGACGCGGCGGAGGAGGAGGCCCCCGACGCCGGGTCAGCCGCCGATGCGGCAGACTCAGGTGTGGTGGAGTCGGCTACCGACGAGGCGACCGGCTCGAACGAGGAAACACAGAGCTGACGAGACGACACCCGGTCGGCGAGCATGGTCCGTGAGGGCCGTCGTTCGGCCGGGTGCCGGCGGCGGAAGGAACCTGGCACGGTTCCCGCTCTCCTCACACGTCCCCCTTCCCGCCCGGACCCGGGCGGGAAGGGGTTCACGTGATCTCCGGCGGCCTCGCCGGGGATCACCTGTCACCAACCGGCCAGGGAGCATCGGGTGCAGTCCGGCAACTATCAACAGCAGCCACGACAGTCCGGCACGTCCGGCTCGGCCTCGGCTTCGGGATCGGGGTACGGGCAGGCGTCCACGGGCGGCGGGGCGGGTCAGTACGGCGGGTACGGGGCGAATCCGTCCCAGTACTCTTCCTCCTCCTCATCGGCCTCGGCCGGGCAGGGGTACCAGTCCCAGAACTACTCCTCCGGCGGATACGGTTCCGGCTCCGCGGGCGCCGCCACGACCGCGCCCGCCCGCCCCACCGCCCAGCCCACGGCCGGCCAGCCGCCGGCGCAGCGGGCCGGTCAGCCCTCGGCCGCCGCGCGCCCGGCCACGGGTGGCGCGGCGCGCACCCGGAAGGCGCGGCTGCGGGTCTCCAAGGTGGATCCGTGGTCGGTGATGAAGGTCAGCTTCCTGCTGTCCATAGCGATAGGCGTGGTGGCCGTGGTGGCCGTGGCGCTGCTGTGGATGGTCCTGGACTCGGTCGGGGTCTTCCAGACGGTCGGCGAGACCATGCGGGAGGTCACCGGCAGCCAGGAGGGCGACGGGATGGACCTGCTGACCCTGCTGGCGTTCGGCCGGGTCATGACGATCACCGCGGTGGTCGCGGTCATCGACGTGGTGCTGGCGACCGCCCTGGCCACGATCGGCGCGTTCATCTACAACATCGCCGCCCAGTTCGTCGGCGGCCTCGAGGTCACCCTGGCCGAGGAGGACTGACCGGGGACGGTCTCCGCGGGTCCGCCCGCGGAGACCGCCGCGACGGGGATGGATTTGGGCTCACGCCCGGCGGTGCGGTAACCTCCTCTTGTCCGCGAGGGAGCCCCGAGCGGAACGGATCGGTCCGAACCGGTCCCCGGGCCTATAGCTCAGTCGGTTAGAGCGCTTCCCTGATAAGGAAGAGGTCAGTGGTTCAAGTCCACTTAGGCCCACCGTAGCGAAATAGCAGGTCAGAAGCCTGACATCCGGTTGTGGATGTCAGGCTTCGGTCGTTTACGGGGCGGTTGTGGGCCCGCTCGCGTCTCGTCCAGGTCTCGGCCGGATCGGGTCGCTCAGGCGGCGGTCCGGGCGTGGGCGGGGATCGGGGGCCGCGGGGCCGGCTGGGTGGGCGGCGGTGGGGGGTTCCGGCGGGCGGCGGGGAGCTGGGCCAGGACGGTGCCCAGCAGGGCCACGGCGCCGCCGAGGAGCTGCCAGCCGGTGAGGGTCTGCCCCAGCAGCAGCCAGCCGAGCGTGGCGGCGGTGAGCGGGCTGAGCAGGCCCAGGAAGGACAGCGGGACGGCGCCGAGGGCGGCGATGCCGCGGAACCACAGCCAGTAGGCCAGGGCCGTGTTCAGGAGCGCCAGGTAGGCGTAGCCGGCCAGGTTGACGGCGGTGAGCGCGGGCGGGGCGCCCTCGGTCCAGGCGGCGACCGGGAGCAGCAGCAGGCCGCCGGCGGTGAGCTGCCAGCCGGTGAGGGCGAGGGCACCGGCGTCGGCGGGCGGGCCCCAGCGCTTGGCGAGCACGGTGGCCAGGGCCATGGAGACGGTGCCGGCGAGCGCGGCGGCGACCCCGACGGCGTCGAGCCGGGCGGTGGCCCGCAGCACGACCAGGGCGATGCCGCCGAGGGCGGCGACGCCCAGCAGGGCGGGGCGCAGCCGGAGCCGCTGGCCGAGGAGCACGGTGGACAGCAGCATCACCACCAGGGGTGCGGCGGCCCCGGCGACGGCCGCCACGCCGCCGGGCAGCCGGTAGGCGGCGATGAAGAGGGTGGCGAAGAAGACGCCGATGTTGAGCGCGCCGAGCAGCGGGGCGCGCCACCACCATGCGCCGCGGGGCAGCGTGCGGGTGACCGCGAGCAGCAGCAGGCCGGCGGGGAGGGCGCGGGCCACGCCGGTGAAGAAGGGGCGGTCGGGTGGTAGCAGTTCGGTGGTGACCAGGTAGGTGGAGCCCCAGCTGATCGGGGCGAGGGCGGCGAGCAGGGTGGCCTGGCGGGTGGCGCGGGACGCGGACATGGGAACCCCCGAGGTAGCTTGGCGCTAACTAGCTTACTCCTAAGCTAGTTAGCGCCAAGAGTGTTATGGCTCACTGGCTCACCGGTGACACGGGGAGGCGGAAGAATGGGCGCATGGACCAGCAGGACGGGCCGCCCCGGGCGGACGCGGTGGACGCGATCATCGAGCAGTGGCGGCGGGAGATGCCGGCGCTGGACACCCTCCCCATGGAGGTGTTCGGCCGGATCCACCGCGTCTCACGCGCCGTCGGGGACGCCGTGGCGCGGGTCTACGCCCGCCACGGGATCGGCCGCGGCGAGTTCGACGTGCTGGCCGCGCTGCGCCGGGCCGGGGAGCCGTACGAGCTGGCGCCCGGGCGGATCGCCGCCACGCTGATGCTCACCTCGGGCGGCATGACCGGCCGGGTGGACCGGCTGGAGCGCAGCGGGCTGGTGGAGCGGCTGCCCGATCCGCACGACCGGCGGGGGCTGCGGGTGCGGCTGACCGAGGCCGGGAGGGCCGCCGTGGAGGAGGCGGCGGAGGAGGGGCTGCGGGTGCAGCACCGGATGCTGGCGGGCGTGCCCAGGGAGCGCCTGGAGCACATCAACGGGCTGCTGCGGGAGCTGCACGCCGCCGTGCACGACGACGCGGCGCGCGACGACGCCGGCGGGGCGGTGGGGGGCAGCCGGTAGCCGTCGGCCGGTGCCCGGTCGTCCCGTCCGCCCGTTCACCCGTCCGCCCGTCCCGGGGCCGGGCCGGGGGCCGGACCGGGCGGTGCCGGTGGGACACTCGGGGGCGTGCGCGCCCCGCGTGACGGGGCGGAAGGTATCGGACGGGTCACGGCCGATGTGTATCATCGCGGTCAGGTGCCGCGTGCGCACCGACCGGTCGGACCGGCCCTCCCGGACAAGGGGGGCGGGCAGCCGGAGGCGCCGCGGGAACCGGGTTCGCCACTCGTGACGTCTGTCGGCACGGCACCTGTTCCAGCCCTCCAGAGTGAAGAAGGACGAGGTCGCGCGGTGAAGAAGCTTCTTGTCGTCGCACTGGCTGCCGTGGGCGGTTTCCTCGTGTACCGCCAGATCCAGGCCGACCGTCGCGAGCAGGACCTGTGGACCGAGGCCACCGACCCGGTTCCCACGGCCTCCGGCGCGGGCAGCTGAACGGCTCGGCGGCGGTGGGGACAGCCGTGACGGCGGCGCGCTGAGAGCGGCGCCCGCGCCCCACGGATCGCGGAAACACCAGGGGCGGGCCCCGGCCGGAGCGGCCGGGGCCCGCCCCTTTTCCCGCACCGTCCCCGGGACGGGCGGACGCCCTAGCCTGACCAGGACCACGGGCCGCGGCAGCGCGGAGGCGGTGTCACGGCCGACGACGGGCACGCCCCCCGGGGGGCGTGACGGGGGAGGACCCATGGACCATCGGGGGACCGCGAGACGCCGCCGTGGCGGCCGGTGGCGGACCGCCCTGCCGGCCCTGCTGGCCGCCGGCCTCGCCCTCCCCCTCGGCGGGCCCGCCGTCGGCGTGGCCGCCGAGGGGGAGGGGCCCGACGGCGGCGCGGCGGCGCCCTACGCGCTGCACGGTGAACCGGTCGAGGGGACCAACACCACCGCCGGCGCTCCACGACTCACCCGCGGGGCGTACCTGGACGACATCGCCCCGGGGGAGACGCTCTACTACGAGATGTCGCTGGAGGCGGACGACACGGTGCTGGCGTCGGCCACCCTGGTGCCCGGGCCGGGCAGCGAGGTCGACGGCTCGGACGGCGTGGAGATCTTCTTCAGCCGGCCCGACGGCACCTCCTGCGGCAGCGAGGGGCCGACCGACTTCTCCGACCTCGACTTCGCCGCCCCGATCACCGCGACGGCCGGCCGGAGCCTCCGCGAGGGCGCCGTCGAGACCTGCACCCACGCGGGCGTCTATCTGCTCACCGTCACCCGGTCCGGCCCGAACGAGCCGGGCTTCGACGCGGACGCCTATCCGCTGGAGATCACGGTGACCGAGGAGCCGGCCCTCGCCGCCGGCTCCTCCCCCGGCCCGGCCGCGACCGAGGTGCCCGAGGAGCCCCCGGTGGCGACCGACCTCCCGGAGGAGGTCGCCGGCGGGGAGGGCTTCGCCACCGCCGCCCCACTGCTGGCCGCCACCCGGACGGGTGACTCGGCCGTCCGGGTGGACGCCCTGGCGGCCGGGGAGAGCCGGTTCTACCGGGTGCCGGTGGACTGGGCGCAGAGCCTGGCCTACACGGTGGAGTTCGCGGGCGTGGCGGGGGCGGCCGACGCCGGGGAGCGCGCCGACGTGGCGGTGCAGCTGTTCAACCCCGCCCGGCAGCGGGTCGGCTACCCGGAGACCGCCTACTACGACGGCGATCCGGAGCAGGTGAACGGCGTCACGGTGCCGGTCGCCCACGCCAACCGGGAGGAGTACGCCCCCGACACCAAGCCGATGCGGTTCGCCGGCTGGTACTACCTCCAGGTGTCGCTGAGCCCGTCCGTGGCCCGGGTGCTGGGCGACGGCGCCTCGCTGGGTGTCACGCTGCGCGCCGTGGTGAGCGGTGAGGCAGCGGCGGAGCCCGGCTACGCCGAACCGCTGGAGCAGTACGGGCTCGGTGTCACCGAGGAGAGCTGGCAGGGAATCCGGGGCGGTGACGGCGCCTCGGGGACGTCGGCCGGCCCGTCGGCGCTGCGACTGGCCGGCTTCGTCTCGCTGGCCGCCGGCGTCGCGCTGGCGGCGGTGGTTGCAGTGCTGGCCGTACGGCGGCGGGGCGGTGCCGGCCGTGCCGGCCGGGGCCATGGCGGGGGCCACGGTAGCGGCCGCGGCGGCGGGGGCGGCCACGGCCACGGCCACGGCCACGGGGGGAGTGTGCACGGGATCGGTCTCGGGCACGCCGGTGGCCACGGCGGTGGCACCGGGCGGTCCTTTCCGGGGCAGGGTCACCCCGGCCCGGGCGGTGTCGGGGTGACCGGTTACGGCCCGACGCCGGGCGGCGGGGCGTACCCCGCGTCGTGAGCCGCGCCGGGCGCTGTTTCACGTGAAACCGCGCCCGGCGGCCGGCGAGGACGGACGCCTCAGCCGGTCGCCACCGCCCACAACCCGAAGGCGATCAGGACGACCGAGAGCAGCCCCAGCGCGATCAGCAGACCGGATCCGCCGGCCGGAGCGGTCATCGGGGCGACGGCCGTCGGGCCGGTCGGCGTGGGCAGGGGGCCGGGCGCCGGCGTGGATGGGCCGCCGAACCCGCCGGCCGCAGGCGTCGGGGTGGCGCCGGGACCTCCGAGCGGGCCGGGCCCCGCGGGCGCCGTCGGCGGCCCCGGGTGCGCCGCCGGGGCGGTGGGCGCCGGCGAGACGGGGTGCGAGGGGGGCACCGCGTGCGGCGGTGGCGCGGCGTGCGGCGGCGCGGCGTGCGGTGGCGCGGGCCGCGTGCCGCCGTGCTCCGGCCCGGCGGGCCCGTAGCCGGGCGGCAGCGGGCCGATCCGGTCGGGGACGTCCAGCCAGTGGTCCTCGCCCCCCAGGCCGTCCGGCCCGCCGTGGCCCTCGCCGTACCCGCCGTACCTGCCGTACCCGCCGCCTCCGGCGCCCTCGCCCAGCAGGGCGCGTACCGCGGCCAGCTCCCGCCGCACGCCCAGCGCGGAGCCGAAGCGTTCCTCCGGGCGGGGACGGAGCAGCGTGCAGACGACCTGCCAGAGCGGGTCCGGTATGCCGCCGCGGGCGGGCGGCCGGGAGTGGCCGGCGAACTCCGCCAGCAGCATGTTCTGGTCCATCCGCTGGGCGGTGAGCATCTCCAGCAGCACCACGCCGACGGCGTAGAGGTCCTGCCGGGGTTCCGGGTCGGCGCCGTCGAGCTGTTCCGGGGCGAAGTACCCGAGGGTGCCGACCACGAAGGAGGCGGCGGTGAGCCGTGGCTCGCCCTGGCGCACGGCGATGCCGAAGTCGGACAGGTAGAGGTGGGGCCGGCCGGTGCCGGTCGCCCGCAGCAGCAGGTTCGCCGGCTTGATGTCGCGGTGCACCACGCCCTCGTCGTGCACGGCGGCGAGGCCGGCGAGGAGCTGGTCGGTGAGCAGCACGGCGGTGCCCGGCGGCAGGGGGCCGCCCGCGCGGAGCAGGCCGGCGACCGAGCCGCCGGTGACCAGCTCCATGGTGAACAGCACCTGGTCGTCGTCGGCCGCCCAGCTGGTCGGGGCCAGCACGTGCGGGTGGTCGATGCGCAGCGCCTGCTCGCGCACGAACCGCATGAGCGCGTGGGCGTCGCGCTGTTGCAGGATCTTGGCGGCCACGTAGCGGCGGAGCCGGTGGTCCCAGGCCCGCCAGACCTCGCCCACCCCGCCGCGCCCGATCGGGTCGACCAGTTCGTACCGGCCGGCGAACACCTCACCCATCGCCCGCGTCCACTCCCCTCGTCCGGGCGGCCGTCCCGCGCGTCCCGGCCGTCGGGAGGGGCGCGCGTGCGGACGGCGCCCGTCAGGACGGCGGACGGGGCAGGTGCGCCCGGTAGTGCCGGACCGCCTCCTCGGCGGAACCGGTGCCGTAGATGCGTAGGAACTCTGCCAGGTCCGGGTTGTCGTCGGCGAGTTCGCCGGCGGCGCGGGAGATCTCCTCGGGTGGGCAGATGGTGTGCAGCAGGCTCTGGATCTCCCTGACGACGACCGGCACGGCAGTGGGCGGGCCGGGGCGTGCCGCGGCCTCGCCGGCCGCGGCGGCGGTCGCGCCACCGCTCGTGGCGTCGGCCGCGTGGGCGCCGCCGTGCTGGGGGTTGCCGACGCCGAAGCCGCCGCCGGAGGCGTTGCCGCCGGCCTGGATCTCGGCCACGCGGGCGGCGGCGCCGGCGGCGTCGATCTCGCCGGCGCGCAGCCGGGCGTCGAGTTCGCGCAGCGCGTCGAGGCGGCGCACCGCCACCGGATTGCCGATCTTGGTGCGCCGACCGTGCATCAGCTGGGAGAGCATGGGGGCGGACAGGCCGAGGACGCCGGCCAGCCGGGACTGGTTGAGGTCCAGGTCGGCGAGCAGCCGCCGGAAGAGGTCGCCGAGCGGTTCGCCGTACCAGGCGCGCTGGAGCTGGCGGGCGCGTTCGGTGGCGTCCCGGGACGGTGCGCCGCCACCACCGGGGCTGGGCGGCGGCTGGTCCTCCCGGGTGGTCTGCATACCTGGAGCGCTCCTGCTGGCGGCGGAAGACGGGCGGCCGGGGCGCGCCGCTTTCGTAACAGCATGTTACGGAGCGGCGACGGATACCGGAAGTGTGTGTGCTCCACATGCCGCAGGGCGGCACCCGCGCTGCTTGCCGTTCCGGCCCCGGCACCCGGTATCGTGGAGCCAGCCCGTGTACCGTCGCGGGCGCGGGGCCTTAGCTCAGTTGGTAGAGCGCTGTCTTTGCATGGCAGATGTCAGGGGTTCGACTCCCCTAGGCTCCACGTCGAAAAGCCCGTCCGACCGCGCAACCGCGGTTCGGAGGGGCTTTTTTGGTGTGTCCTCGGTCCGTGCGGGGAGGGGGCGTCGGGCGGGGTGTCAGGGGCGTTCGAGCTCCCTGGCGAATCCGGCCAGCAGCGCGTCGAGCGCGAAGTGGAAGCGCGTGTCGGCCGGTTCGTCGCCCGCCTCCCGGGCGGCGCGGACCAGCAGCGGGTAGGCGTCCGGGTCCGAGGAGGCCAGGCCGTCGTCGACGTTGCCCGCCCGGGCGGCGGCGTGGCCGACGACGAAGCTGGTCAGGGAGTAGAGGACGTCCAGGGTCCGGGGCAGGGGGAAGCCCGCCTCGTACAGCATGCCCACCACGCCCTCCAGCGTGCGCAGGTTGCGGGGCGTCATGGCGGGCCGGGACAGCAGCAGCGGCACGGCGTGCGGATGGGCGGCGAGCGCGTCCCTGAGCGCGTGGGCGTAGGCGCGCAGGACCTCCCGCCAGGGAGCGGTGCCGAACTCGGGGGGCACGGCCTCCGCGACGACCTGCTCGATCATGCCGTCCAGCAGGGCGGCCTTGTTCGGCACGTGGTGGTAGAGGGTCATCGCCTCCACGCCCAGCTCGGCGCCGAGCCGGCGCATCGACAGGGCCTTCAGTCCTTCCTGGTCGGCGAGCCGCACGGCCGCTTCCAGGACGGCCTGCCGGGTGAGCCCCGCGCGCTGCCCGCGAGTCCTGTTGGCCGCCATGGCGCCTTCCCTTCGGTACCGGACGCCCCAGGATCCGGGTTGACGATTCTTACATCGTAAATATAGCGTCGGGCCGCAACCTTACGTCGTAAGAATCTCTCCTGCGGATCCGATGCGAAGGGGCGACGGTCCGGACCATGACCACCACAGGGCTCGCCGACGCGAGGAAACAGTCCACCCGGCCACCCGAGGACGCCGGTCCCGCGCAGCACCCCCCGGAAGGGCCGGGCCTGGCGCGGCTGCTGCGTCCCTACGCGGGGGGCTTCACCGCCGTGATCGTCCTCCAGGTCGTCGGCGCCGTTGCGGGGTTGGCGCCGCTGCTCGCGGTCGTCGAGCTCGGCCGCGCCCTGCTCGCGCCCGGCCCGGTCGACCCCGGCCACGTCCGGGTCACCCTGGTCGCGGGGGCGGTCGGCCTGCTCGTCCGGCTGCTGTTCACCGCCGCCGCGGCGGGAACCGGCCATCTGCTCGACGCCCGGGTGCAGTTGGCGTTCCGCCGGCAGCTGGCCGCGCGGCTGGGACGGGTGCCGATCGGCTGGCTCTCCGGCCGCCGCAGCGGTGAGCTGGCCAAGCTGGTGGGCGACGACGTCGGCGCCGTGCACCCGTTCATCGCCCACACCCCCGGCGAGCTGGTCTCCGCCTTCGTCGTGCCGCTGGTGTCCCTGGTCTACCTGTTCACCGTCGACTGGCGGCTGACGCTGGTCACCCTGATCCCGGTGGCCGCGGCGGTGGCGCTGGTCCCGCTGATGATGACCCCGGCCCGGCTGCGCGAGCAGGCCGACTTCGACGCCGCCATGGCGCGGATCGCGGGCTCCGTCGTGGAGTTCGTCCAGGGCATCGCGGTGGTCAAGGCCTTCGGCGGGGGCGAGCGCGCCCACCACGAGTTCCGCACGGCCGCCGACGACTTCGTCGCCACCTTCCGCCGCTGGGTGCACGGGATCTCCCCGATCGCCGCGGGGATGCAGCTGGTGCTCTCGCCCCCGTTCGTGCTGCTGGCCGTGCTGACCGGCGGCGCGGTACTGATCACCGGTGGGGAGCTGGCCCCGGCCGACCTGCTGCCGTTCCTGCTGCTGGGCCTCGGGCTGACCGCCCCGGTCGCGGCGCTCGGGCACGGCTTCGACGAGACGCAGGCCGCCCGCCGCGCGGTCGGCCGGATCCGCGACGTGCTCGCGGTGCCGCCGCTGCCGGAGCCGGCGCGCCCGGTGGTGCCGCGCGGCCACCGGGTGGAGCTGCGCGGCGTCCGCTTCGGCTACGAACCCGGCCGCGAGGTGCTGCGCGGGATCGACCTGGTGCTGGAGCCGGGGACGGTCACCGCGCTGGTCGGGCCGTCCGGCAGCGGCAAGTCCACCCTGGTCCAGCTGCTGCCGCGGTTCTTCGACCCGACCGGCGGCTCGGTCCACCTCGGCGGCGCCGACCTGCGCGAGCTGGACAGCCGGGAGCTGTACCGGTGGGTCTCCTTCGTCTTCCAGGACGTCCACCTGCTGCGCGCCTCGGTCGCGGACAACATCGCGCTGGCGGTGCCGGACGCCGACCGCGAGGACGTGCTGCGCGCCGCCCGGCTGGCGAACGTCCACGACCGCATCCTGCGACTGCCGCGCGGCTACGACTCGGTGATCGGGGAGGACGCCCGGCTGTCCGGCGGCGAGGCCCAACGGGTCGCCCTCGCCCGCGCGCTGCTGGCCGACACCCCCGTCCTGGTGCTCGACGAGGCGACCTCCTTCGCCGACCCGCACACCGAGCGGGCGGTGCGCCGCGCCCTGGAGACGCTCCGGGGGAACCGGACGGTCCTGGTCATCGCCCACCGCCTGGAGACCGTCGCCGGCGCCGACGCCGTCGCGGTGCTGGAGGACGGGCTGATCGTCGAGCACGGCCCGCCCGCCGAACTGCTCGACGCGGGCGGGAGGTTCTCCGCGCTGTGGGGATCCCGGCCGGCGGCGGGCGGCACCGGAGAAGGCGAACGGCACGGCGAACCAGGGGGAGACCCGCGATGATCCGGATGCTGCTGCGCGTGCTGGGCCACCGGTACTCCGGCCCGATGCGCCGCACCCTCGCCCTGATGACCACCACCGCGGTCGTCGAGGGCCTGTCCTACGCCCTGCTGGTGCCCGTGCTGCGGGCGCTGCTCGGGGACGCGCCCGGCGACGCCCGGCCCTGGCTGGGCGCGTTCGGGGCCGCCGTCGCGGGCTACGCGGTGCTGCGCTACCTCAGCGACCTGTCGGGGTTCCGCGTCGGCACCGCGCTGCTGCGCGGGGTGTACCACCGCCTCGGCGACCACCTGGCCCGGCTGCCGATCGGCTGGTACGGCCCGGCCCGGGTGGGAGAGGTCTCCGCCCTGGCCGGGCAGGGCGTGCTCCAGGCGATGAGCGTGATCGCGCACCTGCTGGCGCCGTTCGTCTCCGCGGCCGTGACGCCGCTGACGGTCGTCGGCGTGATCCTCGTCCTCGACTGGCGGCTGGGCCTGGCCGCGCTGGCCGCCGTCCCCGTCGTGGCGGCGATCCAGATCCTGACCGGACGGGCGACGGCCGCCGAGGACGCGCGGCGCGCCGCCCGCGACCGCGAGGCCACCGGGAGGGTCGTCGAGTACCTCCGCGCCCAGCCCGTGCTCCGCGCCGGCGGCCGGACCGCCGAACGCTTCCAGCTGCTCGACGACGCCCTGCGGGAGGTCCAGCGCGCCTCACGCCGCTCCACGCTGGCCACGCTGCCCGGCGCGCTGGGGCTGACGCTGACGGTGCAGGCGGCCTTCACCGCCGTGCTGGTCCTGGGCGCCCACCTCGCGCTCGACGGCCGCGTCGGGGCCGCGGAACTGCTGGCGATCCTGGTGCTGACCGCCCGCTGCGCCGATCCGCTGCTGTCGCTGGCCGACCTCGGCGGGAAGCTGCGTGCCGCGCGCGGCGAACTGGCCCGGCTCGACGCGGTGCTGCGCACCGAGCCGCTGCCGCAGCCGGCCGAACCGGCCCGACCGGCCGGCCACGCGGTGGAGTTCGAGTCGGTCGCCTTCCGGCACGGCGGGCGCACCGTCCTCGACGGCCTCACGCTGTCCGTGCCCGAGGGGCAGCGGCTGGCCGTGGTGGGGCCGTCGGGCGCGGGCAAGACCACGCTGCTGCAGCTGCTGGCGCGGTTCCACGACGTGGACGCGGGCGCGGTGCGCATCGGCGGCGCGGACGTGCGCTCCATCGGCACGGCGGAGCTGATGGCGCGGTTCGCCATCGTCTTCCAGGACGTCTACCTCTTCGACGGCACGATCGAGGAGAACGTGCGCCTGGGCCGCCCCGACGCCACCGGTGCCGAGGTCCGGGCGGCCGCGGCGGCGGCGCGGCTGGACGAGGTGGTCGAGCGGCTGCCCGAGGGGTGGTCGACCAGGGTCGGCGAGGGCGGCGCCCGGCTGTCGGGCGGCGAGCGCCAGCGCGTCTCGATCGCCCGGGCACTGCTGAAGGACGCGCCGATCGTGCTGCTGGACGAGGTCACCTCCGCGCTCGACCCGGTCAACGAGGCGGCCGTGCACGCCGGCATCGAGCGGCTGATGGCGGGGCGCACCGTGGTGATGGTCGCCCACCGGATGCGCACCGTCCGCCACGCCGACCGCATCGTCTTCCTCGACGCCGGCAGGATCGTCGAGGAGGGTGGCCACGACGAACTGCTGCGCCGCGGCGGCCGCTACGCCGACTTCTGGAACCTCTCCCTGGCGCCCGCGGCCGGCGGCCGGGGCCGGGAGTGACGGGCGAGCGGGCGCCGCACCGGGTCCTGCGGTACGGCGCCCGCTCGCTCCGGCGGGTGCGGCGGGAGGGGTGGGGTCACAGTCCGCCGGGGCCGGGCTGGGTGGAGTCCTTGGCGGAGTCCCCGGAGTTCTTGGCGGAGTCCTTCGGGGCGCCGGATTCGCCCTGCCGGGGCGCGCGGCCCTCCGTCCCCTCCGCCCGGCCCTGCCGCGGCCTCACCCGCTCGGCGGTCTCGGTGGCCTTGCTCCTGGCGGCGTCGGCGGCGTGGCCCACGGCCTCCTTGGCGGAGGAGGCGGTGCGCGCCGCGGTGGCGCGCAGCTCGTTGGTGACGCCGCCCTCGATGCGCTCGCCGTCGGCGCCGCTGCCGGAGGGGTCGCTGCCGAGCGGCCGGGCGCCGGTGCCGCCGGAGGCCTCGAAGACCTCGGTGGCGGTGTCGTCGCCGAGCCAGTCCGGCTCGTTGCGGCGCTGCCACGTCCGCCAGGCCACCGCCGCGGCCGCCGCGGTGGCGGCGAACAGCAGCAGGGCCCGGGCGCTCCGGGCCCGCCGTTCGCGCCGGTGCCGGCGGCGCAGCAGGCGCTCCACGTCCTCGGCGCTCACCTGCCCGCGCAGGGCGGCCAGCGCGGCGCCGCCGCGGGAGGCGGCCTCCTCCCGGTAGGGCTCGGCGACCTGCCGGGCACCGGCCACCGCGGCGCCGACCCGGGGAGCGGCGTACTCGGCCGCCCGGTCCACGCCGGCGCGGGCGCGGTGGGCCGCGCCCTTGGCGGCCTGTTCGAGCACCACGGGGACGTTCCTCCGGGCGGTCCTCAGGTAGGGCCGGACGTCGGACCGGTAGCGGGCGCGGGCCGCCGCGCGCGCCAGTTCGACGCGCGGGGCCACCCGGGACCGGGCCTCGTCGGCGTAGGTGATGGCCGCCTCCCGCGCCGCGACCGCGCGGGGGGCGAGCTGATGCCTTGTTCGTCGGGCGGCGTCCCGCACGGTGTCGAGCCGTGCCGCCACTGCGTCGGGCACGAGAACCTCCTCCTGGGGTGGTGTTCGGGTGACCCCTTTCCCGTTGCAACCACATCATTCCTATTTGCGGTCTTTTCGGCGCGTTGTACCGGGCTCCGGCGGAGCGTCCGGGTACCCGTGTCACCCGTGCGGTCCCGGCGGCGCCGTCCCGCCACCCGCCCGCCCGTGCGCCTGGCGCGGGGCGCGGGGCGGCGTGGGAGGATGCGGGCGTGGTGGCGGGCGGCCGTCCGCCGCCGCGCGAGACCATCTGTACGCGACGGAAGGCGCATCGTGGCCCAGGAACTGATTGCCACCATCAAGACCAACAAGGGGGACATCGCCGTCAGGCTGCTGCCCAACCACGCGCCGAAGACGGTGAAGAACTTCGTGGAGCTGGCCGAGGGCACCCGGGAGTGGCTGGACCCGCGCACCGGCGCCAAGACGACCGCCCGGCTCTACGACGGCACGGTGTTCCACCGGGTCATCGAGGGCTTCATGATCCAGGGCGGCGACCCGCTGGGGAACGGCACCGGCGGCCCGGGCTACAAGTTCGCCGACGAGTTCCACCCCGACCTGCAGTTCTCCAAGCCCTACCTGCTGGCCATGGCCAACGCCGGCCCCGGCACCAACGGCTCGCAGTTCTTCATCACCGTGGGCCCCACCCCGCACCTGAACAACCGCCACACCATCTTCGGCGAGGTGGTCGACCCGGCCAGCCAGGCCGTGGTGAAGGCGATCTCCGAGGTCAAGACCGACCGCGGGGACCGTCCGGTGGACGACGTGGTGATCGAGTCGGTCTCCATCGAGCGCCGCTGACCCGGCGGGCCGCACCGGCCTGGCACCGGGTGCGGTGAACGCGTGACCGCCGCCGATTTTCGGCCTGACGACCGTCGGCCCGATCATGGCCGAAAATCGGTGGCCCGCGGGTGGCCGGCCGTACCGGTGCCCACACCCACGGACGGCTGTGCGAGCCTGTATGGCGGCACGCCCGCTTCCCAGTCAAGAGGACACCATGGCCCCCGACCAGCAGCCGGCCGACTCCGGAGCCAGGCCGCCCGTGGCGACCTGCTACCGCCACCCGGATCGGGAGACCGGCGTGCGGTGCACGCGCTGCGACAAGCCGGTCTGCCCCGACTGCATGGTGAGCGCCGCGGTGGGCTTCCAGTGCCCGGACTGCGTGCGCGAGGCCAACCGCACGTTCCGCCCCACCCGCACCGAGTACGGCGGACGCACCTCGGGCGACCCGGCGCTGGTCACCAAGATCCTGATCGGCCTGAACCTGGCGGTGTTCCTCTTCGGGCAGATCGCCGGCGACGGCTTCTACGCGACCTTCCTCATGGTCGGCCGCGCCTACTACGGCGGGGACAGCCTGGTCGGCCTGGCCGAGGGCCCCGACCAGTGGTACCGGCTGCTCACCGCGGCCTTCCTGCACCAGGCGATATGGCACCTCGCGGTGAACATGATGTCGCTGTGGTTCCTCGGGCCCTACCTGGAGTCCCTGCTCGGCCGGACCCGCTTCCTCGGCCTCTACCTGCTCGCCGCGCTCGGCGGCAGCGCCGCCTCGTTCCTCTTCGCCCCGCACCCCAGCACGGCGTCGCTCGGGGCCTCCGGGGCGATCTTCGGCCTGTTCGGCGCGATCTTCGTGGTGCACCGCAGCAAGGGCTACGACCTGCGCTCCCTGGTCGTCATCCTGGCGATCAACCTGGTGATCGGCTTCCTGCCGGGCAGCGCCATCGACTGGCGGGCACACCTCGGCGGCCTGGTGACCGGCGCCCTGGTGGCCGCCGGCATGGTGTACGCGCCGCGCGGCCCGCGCCGCGCCCTGGTGCAGGCGGGGGTGTGCGTGGTGGCCCTGGCGCTGGTGCTGGGCGCCGTGCTGCTCGGCACCAACCTGCTGGCCAGCAGCCCCCTGGGCGCCTGAGGGCAGGCCGGCAGGAGGGCCCGGCGGCCCGCGGGCACGACAGGTTGTCCACAGGCTCCGGGGAGTTATCCCCGCCTGTGGACAACCTGTGGATAACTCGATATGACCATCGGCCCGCGCGGGGCCGCGGTCACTTCCACTGGGTGGAGACCACGAACCCCGCCGCGATGAAGCCGAAGCCCACCACGATGTTCCAGTTGCGCAGCGCCTCGACCGGCAGGGAGCCGTTGGTCACGTAGAACACCACGATCCACAACAGCCCGATGCCGAACAGCGCCAACATCACCGGAGCCGCCCAGTTGCGGTTCTGCAACTGCAGGGTGGCGGCCTTCTTCTCCGGCGGAGGCGTGTAGTCCGCCTTCTTGCGGATGCGTGACTTCGGCACGAGGGACTCTCCTGTCGATGACTGCCCGCCCGCCCGGTGTGCGTACCGACCCGGTTCGGTGGCGCGGCCTTCCGGTCGCTGTCGTCGGCTAGCGTAGTGCTTCTCGGCCCCGGGAGGAGACACAGGTTCCGTGGATTGGTTGGGGAAATCACGGAGAACGCGCGCCCGCACCGTCGCGCTGCGCGCCGCCACGGCCCTCGTCTTCGCCCTGGCGGGCTTCCTGTTCCAGGTGAGCTCCAGCACCGCGGCCGGCACCGACCTGCGCAACGACGGCGCCCTGCTGCGCATGTCCGACCTGGTCAGGCACGAGGACGAGCGCAACGAGGAGCTGGAGTCGCGCATCGCCGAGGTGAGCGCGCAGGTGGACGAGCTCAGCGCGCGGCAGGGCGGCGAGGCCGGCCGCGAGGAGGAACTGGACCGCCTGGAGAGGCTGGCCGGGGCCCGGGAACTGGCCGGCGCCGCCCTCACCGTGACCCTGGACGACGCCCCGGTGGACGCCCGGCCCCTGCTGCCCGGCGTGCCCGACCCCCGGCCCAACGACCTCGTCGTGCACCAGCAGGACATCCAGGCCGTGGTCAACGCGCTGTGGGCGGGCGGCGCCGAGGGCGTCCAGGTCATGGACCAGCGGCTCATCTCAACCAGCGCGGTGCGCTGCGTCGGCAACACCCTGATCCTCCAGGGCCGGGTGTACTCCCCGCCCTACGTGATCACCGCCGTCGGCGACCCCGCCCGGCTGCGCGACGCCCTGGAGACCACCCCCGCGATCCGCACCTACCGGGAGTACGTGGACGCCTACGGCCTCGGCTGGCAGGTCAGCGAGGGAGAGGCCACCCTGCCCGCCTACTCCGGCCCGATGGAGCTCACCGCCACCGAGCGCGTGGACGGTCGTGAGCGCGACGCCACGGACGCTCCGCTCGGCACGGACTAGTCTGTCTGGCGGAACGCCCGCGCCGGACCCCGGCAGCGGGCGTGCGGCTCCCGACAGGCGGAGGGGAAGCGGATGTACGGCTGGATCTGGCGGCACCTGCCGGGGAACACGCTGGTCAGAGCGTTCCTCTCGGTGCTGCTCGCCCTCGGCGCCGTCTTCCTGCTCTTCCAGTACGTCTTCCCCTGGGCCGAGCCGCTGCTGCCGTTCGGCGAGTCCTCGATCGGTGACGCCGCCGACGGCGGCGCCGGCGGCGGCGACCCCGGCCTGACCCCGGCCGAGAGCCCGTCGGCCGGACCGGCCGACGGCTCCGCGGGAACCGAGCCGTCCGACGCACCGTCCCAGACCGGGGACGGCGAGGCCACCACCGGCGATGCCGGAGGTGAGGAACCCGTCCTGGGCGGCCTCGGTGAACTGACCGACCCGGCGGCGGTGCCGGCCGCCCCCGCGCTGTGAGGAAGTGGACGTTGGCAGCAAACGGAGTCGTGAACGCACCCCGCGGTGCGGGGACCGGGCGTGCGCCGGGCACGCCGGCCCGCATCCTGGTCGTCGACAACTACGACAGCTTCGTCTACAACCTGGTGCAGTACCTCTACCAGCTCGGCGCCGACTGCGAGGTCCGCCGCAACGACGAGGTGAGCTGCGCGGACGCCGACGGCTACGACGGCGTGCTGCTCTCCCCCGGCCCCGGAACACCGGAGCAGGCCGGGGTCTGCGTGGAGATGGTGCGGTACTGTGCCGACCGGGACATCCCCCTGTTCGGGGTCTGTCTGGGACTGCAGTCGATCGCGACCGCCTTCGGAGCCGTCGTCTCCCGTGCGCCGGAACTGCTGCACGGGAAGACCTCTTCGGTGTTCCATGAGGGGGCGGGTGTCTTCGCGGGCCTTCCCTCCCCGTTCACCGCGACGCGCTACCACTCGCTCGCGGTCGAGGAGTCCACGGTCCCGCCGGAACTCGACATCACCGGACGCACCGAGTCCGGTGTGATCATGGGGCTGCGCCACCGGGAACGCCCGGTCGAGGGGGTGCAGTTCCACCCGGAGTCCGTCCTCACCGAGGGCGGCCACCGAATGCTGGCGCTCTGGCTCGCCCGCTGCGGCGACCCGGAGGCCGTCCACCGGTCCGTCGGACTGGCGCCGGTCATCGGGCGGCAGCCGGCGGCCATCGGAGCGAGCGCGGGGTAGCGCGGGGCAGGGGAGCACAGTGGACTGGCGGGCAGGGGACGCGCGGCGGACGGGTGACCTCATACCGCAGCGGGTGCGGGCGTGACGGCGGTGCGCCCGGAGCGCGGCACGTCCCCGGAGCCCGACGGGGAGTACCCGGGCCGACCGGACGCGACGGCCGCGTCCGGTGGCTACGGCTACCCGGACGCCGGCCACCCCGGCGGGTACCCGGCCGGCGGCTACCCCGGCACGGGGTACGGCGACGCCGGTCACGGTGCCGCCGGCCACGGCCAGGACGGCTACGGCGGTTACGACGGCTACGGCAGCGGCGGCTACCAGGGCGCCGCGCCCGGTTACCAGGCGGCCGGCGGCCACGGCGGCACGGACCCGCTGGGCGGCCCCGCCCACGCCGACGGCGGCGCCCCCTACCCGCCGGGCTCGTACTCCTCGCAGGGGTACTCCCCCCAGGACGGCTACTCCTCGCAGGCGTACTTGTCCGAGGCGTACTCGTCCCAGGACGGCTACTCCTCACAGGGCTCCTACTCCGGGGAGGGCTGGACCGCCGGCGGGCAGCCGCACGCCACCGGCGCCGCCGGCCACCCGGACGCCGGGGCGGGCGCGGCGTGGTATCCGGCGGGCGACACCGCGCCGTCCACCGACGGCTACGCCAGCCGAGGCACCGCCGGCTACCCAACCAACGGCTACCAGACGCCCGACGGCTACGCCCCCGGCCACGGCTCGGGCCACGGCTACGGCTCGGGCCAGGGCTACGGCTCGGGCCAGGGGTACGGCTCGGGCGCCCAGACCGGCGCGCCGGCCGCCGACGCGCCCGGTCCGGCGCCCGGCCAGGTGCCCGGGGCGTCGACGGAGCAGCCGGTGCCGCGCCAGCGGTCCGGCCGGCACGGCCGCCCCGCCCCCGCGTCCCCCGACGGCCCCGGGAACGCCGCCCTCGCCGGCACCACGGGCGCCGGCGCGGCCGGCCTGGCCGGCCTGGCGGGCACCCCGGACGGCGCGGCCTCGGCCTCCGCGACGGCCCTCGGCGGGGCCGGAGCGGCGGCCGGAGCGGGCGCCGGGACGGCAACGGGTGCCGGGCCCGGCACCGGCGGCTCGGCCGCCGGAGCGGCCCGGACCGCCGTCCCACGGCCCCGGGCCGCCGCGCCGCGCGACGCGGCCGGCCACACCCAGCCCATGCCGGTGATCGAGGAGCCGATCCAGTACCGCACCACCGTGCGCCGCCGGGCCGGCGCCGCGGCGGCCGGCACCACCCCGGACGAGGCGGGACGCCCCACCGGCCTCACCCGACCGGGTGAAGCCGACGGCGCGCCGTACGCCCCCGGAATCCCCAGCGCTCCCGACACCGCCGACACCGTCGGCACCCCCGACACTCCCGGCGCCCCCGGCTCGGCCCAGCCGGACGGCTCCGCCGACGCGCTCCCGCAGCCCGGCGGACGGGCCGCCCGCCGACGCGCCGCCCAGGAGGAGGCCCGGCGCGGCCGACGCGGGGGCAACCGCCGTCCGGCGCCGGCCGGCCGCCGGGGTGCCCCGGCGCAGCCCGCGCCCAAGGAGTCCGCCGGCGTCGTCGCCGCCCGTGTCGGCGGCGAACTGTTCATCACCCTCGGCGTGGTGATGGTGCTCTTCGTCGTCTACCAGATGTGGTGGACGAACGTCCGGGGCGACGCGATCGCCGAGGACCAGATCGAGCAGCTGGAGGAGGCGTGGCGGAACATCCCGGACGCCAGTGAGCTCGCCGACCCCCGGGACCCGGGGGCCTTCGAGCCCGGCACCGGATTCGCCGTCATCTACATCCCCAAGCTGGACGTGCGGGCGCCCATCGCGGAGAGCGTGGACAAGGAGGCGGTGCTCGACCGCGGACTGGTCGGCCACTACACCGCGCCGCTGGAGAGCGCCATGCCGTGGGACGAGGAGGGCAACTTCGCCCTGGCGGGCCACCGCAACACCCACGGCGAGCCGTTCCGCTACATCAACCAGCTGCAGCCCGGTGACGAGATCGTCGTCGAGACGGCCACCACGTACTACGTCTACGAGATGACGAGCATGCTGCCGCAGACCTCGCCGAGCGACATCGGGGTCATCGACCCGATCCCGCCCAAGTCGGGCTTCACCGAGCCCGGACGCTACATCACCCTCACCACCTGCACCCCGGAGTTCACCTCGACCTACCGGCTCATCGTGTGGGGCAAGATGGTCGAGGAACGGCCCCGCGAGGAGGGCAAGCCCGACGCGCTGTTGGGCGGGTAGACCCGGTGGCCCGCCGATGGGGCCGGGGGCGGACGGCGGAAGGGGAAACGGGTGGCAAGGGGAACTTCGGCGGAGGCCGCGCCGACGCCGGAACGGGCGTCCGGGGAGCTTCCCGGAGCGGACACCCCACGCGCGGACCCCGCCGTGGAGGCCCCGGAGGACTCCCCCCGGGCCGCCGCGGAGCCCCGGCGGGCACCGCGCCGGGGGGCGCTCGCGGTGGCCACCAGCGCGCTCGGCGAGCTGCTGATCACCCTCGGCGTGGTCATGGGCCTGTTCGTGGTCTACTCCCTGTGGTGGACCAACGTGCTGGCCAACCAGGAGGCCGACCAGGCCGCCGACCAGGTCCGCGACCAGTGGGCCGAGGCCCCGCCGAGCGAACCCGGGGTGCCCTTCGACGCGGAGGGCGGCCTGGGCTTCCTGCACATCCCGCGCTTCGGCGACGACTACGAGGTGCTGATCGAGAAGGGCACCACGGACGAGGTGCTGGACGGCGGCGTCGCCGGCTACTACACCGAGCCCTACGCCGCCGCCATGCCGTGGGAGGAGGAGGGCAACTTCAGCCTGGCGGCGCACCGGGACGGCCACGGCGCCAAGTTCCACAACCTGCACCAGCTGCGCGAGGGCGACCAGATCGTGGTGGAGACCCGGGACACCTGGTACGTCTACACCGTCGACGCCACCCTGCCGGAGACCACCCGCTACGACACCGGCGTGATCGCCCCCGTCCCGGAGAAGGCCGGCTACGAAGAGCCCGGCCGCTACATCACGCTGACCACCTGCACGCCGATGTACACCTCGCGCTACCGGATGGTGGTCTGGGGCTCGCTCACCGAGGAGATCCCGGTGGACGACCAGCGCACCCCGCCGCCCGCGCTCCAGGCCGCCGCCCCCGACCAGGGCTGACCGCCGGCAGGGACCGGTAGGGAAGAGCCGCCACCGGGCCGGCCGGCGAGGCGAAGGGCAGCCCGGCGAAGGGCCGGCCGGCGAAACGAACGGCGCCTGCCCCGGCCGTCGAAGGCCGGGGCAGGCGCCGTTGGTCACTCCCGTGCGGTGGCGGCGGGTCAGTCGCCGCCCTCGCCGCCGCCGTTCCCGTTGCCGTTGCCACCGTTCTCGGTACCGCCGTCGGGCCAGGGGAAGTCGCCCCAGTCGATCCCGCCGTCCTGGCCGCCGCCGTCCTGACCGGCGTTCTCCTGGCCGGGGTCGGGCGGGGTCGGCGACTGCGAGGGCTGCTGCTGTTGCTGCTGCTGGACCTGCGCCTCGTTGTCTATCGGCGTCGCCACCAGGGTGACCATCTGGTCGCGGGCCACCTGGGAGTTCGGCGGGATGTCCTGCCGGATCACCACGTCGTTGCCCTGGCCCGGCGTCACCTCGGCGGTGCCGAACTGGACCTGGAGCCCGGCCTCGGTGATCGCCGCCGACGCCTCGGCCGACGTCATGCCGACCACGTTCGGCACGGCGACCGTCGGCGACTGGTCGGCCACCTGGAGGGTGACCGTCTCCCCCGGCGCCAGCGAGGAACCCGCCGGCGGGTCGGCGGACAGCACCGTGCCCGGTTCCGCGCTGTCGTTGATCGTCGTCTCCCGCTCGACGTCGAAGCCGAGCTCCTCCAGCTCCGCCTCGGCGTCCTCGACGCTCTTGCCCACGATGCTCTCGGGGATCTGCACCTCGGCCGGGCCGGTGGAGATCATCACCGTGATCGCGCCGTTCAGCGCCAGCTGGGAGTCCGCGGTGGGCGTCTGCGAGCAGATCCTGCCCGGGTCCTGGTCCTCGCAGGCCTCCTCGCCGCCGTTGGTGACGGTCAGCTGGACGGACTGCGCGGACTGCTGGGCCTCCTCGAAGGTCTGGCCGACCAGGTTCGGCACCGCGACGGTCCGCTCCTCGTCGTCGCCGCCCCCGCTGAAGATGTTCTGGCCGATGAAGAAGGCCCCGCCGAGCACCACCACGGCGGCGATGACCAGCAGGATGACGGAGGTGTTGCCGTTCCGGCCGCCGCCGGAGGAGCGCCGGTCGGCCCGGCGCCCGCCGTAGCCGTCGCCGGCGTCCTCGATCGGCGGCATCACCGCCGTGCCGGGGCCGCCGGGGGAGGCGGCGGGCGCGGCGTGGTGCGCGGCCGGGGCGACCGCCGTGGCGGCGGCGGCCTGCGGCTGGTCGTAGTAGTTGCCGTACTCGTCGTACCCGCCGCCGACCATCGCGGCCGCCGCCTCCACCGGCAGGCCGTCCAGGGCCCGCTCGATGTCGGCGCGCATCTCGTCCGCGCTCTGGTAGCGGTAGTCGCGGTCCTTGGCCAGCGCCTTGAGCACGATGGCGTCCATCTCCGGAGTGATCTCCGGGTCGAACGCCGACGGCGGCTGCGGCTCCTCCCGCACGTGCTGGTAGGCCACCGCGACCGGCGAGTCGCCGATGAACGGGGGCCGCATCGCCAGCAGCTCGTAGAGCAGGCAGCCGGTGGAGTACAGGTCGGAGCGCGCGTCGACGGTCTCGCCCTTGGCCTGCTCCGGCGACAGGTACTGGGCGGTGCCGATCACCGCGGCGGTCTGCGTCATCGTCATGCCCTGGTCACCCATGGCCCGGGCGATGCCGAAGTCCATGACCTTGACCGTGCCGTTGCGGGTCAGCATGACGTTCGCCGGCTTGATGTCGCGGTGCACGATGCCGCTGCGGTGCGAGTACTCCAGGGCCTGCAGCACGCCCGCGGTCATCTCCAGCGCGCGCTCCGGCAGCAGCCGGCGCCCGGAGTGCAGCAGCTCGCGCAGCGTGGAGCCGTCGACGTACTCCATGACGATGTAGGGGATGGAGACCCCGTCGACGTAGTCCTCGCCCGTGTCGTACACCGCGACGATCGCCGGGTGGTTCAGGGAGGCCGCCGACTGTGCCTCACGGCGGAAGCGGGCCTGGAACGACGGGTCCCGGGCCAGGTCGGCCCGGAGCGTCTTCACGGCCACGGTTCGGCCGAGCCTGATGTCGTGGCCGAGGTACACCTCGGCCATGCCTCCGCGTCCCAGCACGGAGCCAAGCTCGTACCGGCCGCCGAGGCGACGCGGCTCTTCCATAGCTTCCAGCCCTCTCCTTCACCGGTGCGTGCCGTCCGCCACGCCACCGTGTCGTCCGGAAAGTGATCCGGTGGGGTGGTGGAACCGGCATGGTCCCGCTCCCCAGTCGGACGCGTCCCGGGCGCCGAGCGTTGCCCGTCCACCGCGATCGTGGTCCAACCGAGACCTGCCGCGGGGCGGCGGGCACACCGGTCCGATCGTCCGTATGCGGATACGCTACCGGGCCCGCGGGCAACTCAGGCCGTCGGCGCAACCCGCGGTGCCCGAAACGAGACCTACGTGGTGATCTGTCTCACAGTAGGACAAGGCCGAGAACCACCCCGCGCGGCCGGGTGCGGTGGGCCCCGTCACGGCGGCGGGCCCGTCCGACGTCGTCGAACGGGCCCGGCACCGGGTCTCGGACGCGCTCACTGCTGGAGCGCGGCCTCCATCATGGCCTGGGCCACCGGGGCGGCCAGGCCGCCACCGGAGATGTCGCCCCGGGCGGCGTCGCTGTCCTCGACGACCACGGCAACCGCGACCTGCTCGCCGGCCTCGTTCTCCGCGTAGGAGATGAACCACGCGTAGGGGGTGGACTCGTTGTTCTCGCCGTGCTGGGCGGTACCGGTCTTGCCGCCGACGGTGAGGCCGGGGATCTGCGCGTTGCGGCCACCGCCGTTCTCCACGACGTCGACCATCATCTCCTGGAGCTTCTGCGCGGTCTCCGGGCTCATCGCCTCGGAGTACTCCTCGGCCCTGGTCTGCTCGATCACCGACAGGTCCGGGGCGACCAACTGGTCCACCAGGTACGGCTTCATCAGCACGCCGTCGTTGGCCACCGCCGCGGCCACCATCGCCATCTGCAGCGGGGTGGCGCGGGTGTCGAACTGGCCGATGGAGGCGATCGCGGTCTGCGCCTGGTCGGCGTAGTCCGGGAAGACGCTGCCCTCGGTGCGGATCGGCACCGTCAGGTCCTCCTCGGCGTTGAAGCCGAACTTCCGCGCCTGCTCGGTCATCTCCTCGACGCCGAGGTCGGAGCCGATCTTGCCGAAGACGGTGTTGCAGGAGTAGCGCAGCGACAGCTTCAGCGTCTGGTTCTCGCAGGGGATGCCCTCGATGTTCTCCAGCTCGTTGGTGCTGGTCGGGGGCGCCCAGGGGAACGGCGAGTCGGTCTCGGCGTTGATGTCGTCGATCAGGCCGTTCTCCAGCGCCGCCGCGGCGGTGACCACCTTGAAGGTGGAACCGGGCGGGTAGGTCTCGCGCAGCGCCCGGTTGAGCATCGGCTCGTTCTCGTCGCTGTTCAGGGCCGCCCACGCCTCGCCGTCGGTGTCCGTGGCACGCCCGGCGATGGTGTTGGGGTCGTAGGAGGGGGTGGAGACCAGGCCGAGGATGGCGCCGGTGGTCGGGTCCAGGGCCACGGCCGCGCCCTTCTTGTTGCCCATGGCCTCGAAGGCGGCCTGCTGCACGGCCGGGTCGATGGTGGTCCGGACGGAGCCGCCGCGCTGCTCCTCGCCGGTGAGCACGTCGAGCGCGTTGTCCAGGAACAGCCGCTCGTCGTCTCCGGAGAGGAAGTCGTCGTACACGCCCTCCAGCATGTTCTCGCCGAATACCTGCGAGGAGTAGCCGGTGACCGGGGCGTAGAGCTCGCCGTCGGTGTAGGTGCGCTTGTAGAGGTAGAGATCGTCGTCGGTCTCCTCCGCCCCGGTGACCGGCTCGCCACCGACGATGATGTCCCCGCGCGGGATGGAGTAGCGGGCGATGTCGATCCGTTTGTTGCCGGGGTGGTCGCGGTACTCGGAGGCGTTGACGAATCCGACCCAGTTGGCGCGGAGCAGCAGGGCGCCTATCAGCACCATGCAGAAGACCGCGATGTGCCGCAGCGGTTTGTTCATGCCGGGGCCCGGCCCTTCCGTCGTGCGATGGTCCGTGGGGTGGGGGCGATCGTCGGACGGGGTCTCACAGCCGCACCACCTGGGTCTCCTCGACGTCCGGGTTGGGCGCCGGGGCTGGGGCGGGGCGGCGGGCGTTGTCGCTGATCTTCATCAGGATGGCCACCAGGGCCCAGTTGGTGACCACGGAGGAACCACCCTGGGCCAGGAACGGCAGCGTCATGCCGGTCAGCGGAATCAGCCCCATCACACCGCCGGCGACCACGAAGACCTGGAGGGCCATCACCGAGGACAGGCCCACGGCGAGCAGCTTGCCGAAGGGGTCGCGGGCGGCGATCGCGGTGCGCAGGCCGCGTTCGATGAGCAGGGCGTAGATCAGGAAGAGCGCCATCATGCCGGCGACACCGAGCTCCTCACCGACGGTGGTGAGGATGAAGTCGCTCTTCATCGCGAAGTCGATCAGCTCGGGGTGGCCCTGGCCCAGACCCGTGCCGAGCACGCCGCCGGTGCCGAAGCTGTAGAGCGCCTGCATGGCCTGGCCGACCAGGTGGTCCGGTTCGCCGTCCGGCACACCGGGGGTGGGTCCGGTGACGTCGTTGTCCCAGTCGTGGAACGGGTTCAGCCAGTCCTCGACGCGGCTCTGCACGTGCGGCTCGATGGAGCCCACCACGAAGGCGCCGGCCGCCGAGAGCAGCAGGCCGACGACGATCCAGCTGGTGCGCTCGGTGGCGACGTACAGCATCACCACGAAGAGGCCGAAGAACAGCAGCGAGCTGCCGAGGTCCGTCTCGAAGACCAGGATCATCAGGCTGAGGACCCAGACCAGGAAGATCGGTCCGAGGTCGCGGCCACGCGGGAAGTACATGCCGAGGAACCGCCGGCTGGCGAGGGCCAGGGCGTCGCGCCGCACCATCAGGTACCCGGCGAAGAAGATGCAGATGATGATCTTGGCGAACTCGCCGGGCTGGATCGAGAAGCTGCCGATCCGGATCCAGATGCGCGCGCCGAAGTCGAGTTCGCTGCGGGGGAAGAACAATGGCGAGATCAGCAGGAGCAGCGCCACCACCATGGAGATGTAGGTGAAGCGCTGGAGCAGCCGGTGGTCCCGCAGCAGCAGCATCACGCCCAGGAAGAGCGCCACGCCGAGCGCGGAGTACATCAGCTGGGACGGTGCGGAGGCCGTCGAGTCGTCGTAGTCCAGCCGGTAGATCAGCACCAGGCCGAGCCCGTTGAGCAGGGTGGCCAGCGGCAGCATCAGCGGGTCCGCGTAGGGCGCGTAGCGGCGGACCATGAGGTGGGCGACGACGGCGAGGGCGCCGAGGCCGGCGCCGTAGGTGAGCATGCCGGGCGGCACGGTTCCGGTCTCGGCCATGCCGACGTTGGCGTAGGCGAAGACGGGGACGAGCACGGCGAAGCCGAGCATGAACAGCTCGGTGTTGCGCCGGTTGGGCGCGCCCTGCGGGGTGATGGTGTGGGTGGCCCCGGTGTTGGTGCTCAGGGTGCCGATCCGGTTGGCGGAGCGGCGTCCCTGCGAGGCGTCCTGCGCTGACATTAGGCGATCCTCCTGCCGGCCCGCCCTACGGCTGGCTGCACTGCTCGGCCAGCTGGCGGTCCTCGGGGGAGAGGGAGGCCAGCGGGTCGGTCTCCTGCGGCGTCGACTCGGTGCCCGGCTCGCTCTCCTGCCCGGCCTTCCCGGAGGGGTCGGGCGTGGGAGTGCTCGGGTCGGTGGTGCCGGGGCTGGGGGAGGTGGTGGTGCCCAGGGTGGACTGGACGACGTCGAGGAGCTGGGTGACGACTCCCGGGCCGGCGGTGGCGGTGGCGGTGGCGGTGGTCGTGGTGGCGGCCGGACCGGTGCCGCCGGTGGTGTCGGCGGTGTGGGCGACCGGCTGGGCCTGCGGCTGCGTGGACGTCCCGCCCTGCTGCCCGTCCTGGGGGGGCTGCGGGGGGGTGCTGGACTCGGGGGAGCGTTCCTGCTCGGAGGTGCCCTTGCCGTCGTCCTGCGCCGCGGGCTGCTGCGTCTCCTGCTGGGTGCCGCCGTCCTGCGCGGCGTCGGCGACGAGCTGGCACAGCTCGGCCTGGTGGCGGAAGGCCTCGATGCGGTCCTCGGCGTCGTCGAGGTCGTCCGCCGGGATGGTCTTGCGGATCTCCTCCTGCTGGTAGCGCGGGAGCAGGGAGAGGTTGATGTCCTCGCGGCGGTACAGGTCGGACAGGCTCACGCCCGGCAGGTCCTGGTTGATGCCGCGGAAGATGGCGACGGACTCGCCGTCGATGCCGATGTAGTACTGGGTGCGGGTCCACCGGTAGCCGGCGTAGGCGCCGCCGCCGATCAGGCCGAGCACCACGACGATGGCCAGGGCGCGCCAGACCCACAGGCCGCGGCGGCGCGGCTTGACGAAGGTGTAGGCGTCGTCCAGGGCGCCGAGGTTCGCGGCGCCGGGGGCCGGGGGCATGCCGGCGTGCGCCCCGAAGGCGCCGGGGGGGTCGGCGTAGGCGTTGCCGGTGCCGTAGCCGGGCTCCTGCGCGCCGCCGCCGGCGCCGCCGCGGCCGAGTTGGGCGGCGCGGCCGGCGGGGGTGCGCAGCACGCGGTTGTCGGTGGCGGTGGGCGGGCCGTCGGCGACGGCGCCGACCACGACCGGGGTGGCGTGCAGCGGGGTGGCGAGCGCGTCGGGGCCGTCGATGTCGATGACGTCGGCGACGACGCAGGTGATGTTGTCCGGGCCGCCGCCGCGCAGGGCGAGGCTGATCAGTTCGGCGATGGCGTCGGCGGGCTGGGCGTAGGCGAGCAGGGTCTCCTGGAGGGTCTCCGCGCTGACCACGCCGGAGAGGCCGTCGCTGCAGATCAGGTAGCGGTCGCCGAGGCGCACCTCGCGGATGGACAGGTCGGGCTCGACCTGGCCGCGGCCGTCCAGGGCGCGCATCAGCAGGGAGCGCTGCGGGTGGGTGCCGGCCTCCTCCTCGGTGATCCGGCCCTCGTCGACCAGGCGCTGCACCCAGGTGTGGTCCTGGGTGATCTGGTCGAGGACGCCGTCGCGCAGCAGGTAGGCGCGGGAGTCGCCGACGTGCACCAGGCCCAGGCGGTTGCCGCTCCACAGCAGGGCGGTCAGGGTGGTGCCCATGCCCTCCAGCTGCGGGTCCTCCTCGACCATGGCCCGCAGGTGGTCGTTGGCGCGGTGCACGGCGTTCTCGAGGAGGGAGAGCAGGTCGGCGCCGGGAACGTCCTCGTCGAGGTCGACCAGGGTGGACAGGACCGCGGAGCTGGCCACCTCGCCGGCGGCCTGCCCGCCCATGCCGTCGGCCACCGCGAGCAGTCGGGGACCGGCGTAGCCGGAGTCCTCGTTGCCCTCCCGGATCATGCCCTTGTGTGATCCGGCCGCGAAACGCAGCGTCAGAGTCATGCGGTCGTCCCCCCGGGGTGGATTCCGGCTCGTTCCTGACCCGACGCGGCTGCGGTCGTGCCGCTGGTGTCCGCCTCACTGAGGCTCATGCGCCACTACCTCCGCAGCTCGAAGACGGTCTGGCCGATGCGGACCGACGCGCCCGTGGGGATCGGCACCGGCGAGGTGACCCGTGTGCGGTCGAGGTAGGTGCCGTTGGTCGAGCCGAGGTCTTCGAGGATCCACTGGCCGTCGCTGTCCGGGTAGATCCTGGCATGGCGGCTGGAAGCGTAGTCGTCGTCGACCACGATCGTGGAGTCGCGGGCGCGCCCGAGGGTGATGGTCTGCCCCTGGAGGGTGACGGTGGTGCCGGCCAGCGAGCCCTGGGTGACCACGAGCTGGGTGGGCGCGCCGCGGCGGCGCGCCGGGGCGGGGGCGGGGGCCGCGGCCTGCTGGCGCGGGTCCGGGCGTGCCGGGGGTGCGGGGCGGCCGGCCGGCGGCTGGGCCTGGCGTCCGCCGCGTCCGTCGCGCGACCGTGGGCGCTGGATCACCCGGGTGCCGAACAGGTCACTGCGGATGACCTGCACGGAGACGATGACGAACAGCCACAACACGGCGAGGAATCCCAGCCGCATGACCGTCAGGGTCAGCTCTGACATGGCCCCCGCTTCATCCTTCGATCTGCCGGTAGACGATGGTCGTGCTGCCCACGATGATGCGTGAGCCGTCGCGGAGCGTAGCGCGCTGCGTGTGCTGTCCGTCCACCACGATGCCGTTGGTGGAACCGAGGTCCAGCACCATGGAGGGGCTGCCCACGCGGAGCTCGGCGTGCTTGCGGGAGACGCTGGGGTCGTCGATGCGCAGGTCGGCCTCGGTGCTGCGGCCCATCACCATGACCGGACGGGTCAGCTCGTGGCGCATTCCGTTGATCTCCACCCAGCGGCGGGTGCCGGTCTGGCCGACCGGGGCGGTGCCGGGGAGCTGGCGCACCTGGCCGGGGCCGACGCCGGGCGGCTGCGGCGGCATGGGCGGCGGGGCCGGGTAGCCGCCGGCGCCCGGGGCCTGCGGGCCCCACTGCGGGCTGGCGGCGGGCGCCTGCCGTTCGGAGGAGCTGCCGGCGAGGGTCTGGCTGCGCACCCGGTACAGGCCGGTGTCGAGGTCGTCGGCCTTCTCCAGGTGGACCTCCACCGGGCCGACGAAGGAGTAGCGCTGCTGGCGGGCGTAGTCCTGCACCATGCCGGCGAGTTCCCCGCCGAGCTGGACCGCGTAGGGGCTCAGCCGCTCGTAGTCGTGCGGGCTGAGCTCGACGACGAAGTCGTTGGGCACCATCGTGCGGTCGCGGTTCCAGATGGTGGCGTTGTTGTCGCACTCGCGCTGCAGGGCGCCGGCGATCTCCACCGGCTGCACCTCGGACTTGAAGACTCTGGCGAAGGTGCCGTTCACAAGGCCTTCGAGCCGCTGTTCGAATCGCCTGAGGACTCCCATGGCACCTCCTTCCCGTGTCCGGCCCCTCGGGCCTACCCAACCCCCATTCTCCGGGCGGTCTTACTGATCGTATCCACGCGGACGGGACGGCGGCGGTTCCCCGAGGTGGGGCGGCCGCCCGGTGTCCGCGCGGCAGGTCGCCGCCGGGCCGCCCCTCCTCCGTACGGGTGACCCGGGGTCGGGAGGCGTCGGCCCGCGCGGCGGGCGACCGCGCCGTGCCCCTGAGCCGACGGTACCCGGACCGTGCCGGTTTCCCCGCCCGGCGCACCTCGTGTGTGCGTCGTCGCGGGCCCGCCGTGGACGACTGGCCGGGTCCGCCCGTCGAGGCGCGCCCGGTGTCCATGCTCGGGCCGCGGGCCGTGCCGGGGTAGGGGCTCCCGCGGGGGCGCGCGGGGCGTTCCACGGGGGCGGTCGCGGTGTCGCGCCGGGCGCGTCAAGGGCGCCCGACAAGCGGTTTGTCATCTCCCCCCGCGGTCGTGCTACTGTTTCACCTGTCGCCGGACGGAGCGGCGGGAAACGGGAGAGGAACCCGGGTCCTGGAGCGAAGAACCGGTCGCACACCTTGCGCGGGTGGCGGAATAGGCAGACGCGCTGGATTCAGGTTCCAGTGCCCGAAAGGGCGTGGGGGTTCAACTCCCCCCTCGCGCACAGTGGCGGGGCCCGCCCCAGTGACGAAAGTCACCGGGGCGGGCCCCGCTTCGTCGTGCCCCCGGAGCGTTCGAGCGCCGTGTTCCGTTCGAACGACGGCCCCGGCCGCCGGGTACCGTGGCTCGCGAATCGCGGGAGCACGCGGGAGGGAGGGCCACCGATGGCCTACCGGTCCAGAGCCACGTCCGGCCAGCGCGGCGAGGGCGGGGAGTCGGGTGGGGGTCCGGCCGCCGCCGGACGGCCGTGGGACACCGGCACGACGCCGCCCCCGCCGCCGTGGTCCACCGACTTCGCCCAGCCCCCCGGCTTCGCCCAGGCGGCGCACGGCGGCTCGCCCCGGCAGGACGGCAAGCGGCTGCGTCGGGCGGTGCCGCGCGCCGCGCACGCCGCGCTCCCCGACCACGCGGACCGGCCGAGCGTGGTGGAGGCGGTGCGGGAGTCCAACGTCGGGCGGCTGGAGCACCTGGTGCCGATCCGGATCGGCCGGATGGCCGCCTCTCCGTTCGCCTTCCTGCGCGGCACCGCCGCCCTGATGGCCGCCGACCTGGCCCACACCCCGGTCACCGGGATCACCGCGCAGCTGTGCGGGGACGCCCACGCCGGCAACTTCGGCCTCTACGGCGACGCCCGGGACCGGCTCACCATCGACATCAACGACTTCGACGAGACCGTCCCCGGCCCGTGGGAGTGGGACCTGAAGCGGCTCGCCGCCAGCCACGTGCTGGCCGGCCGGCAGGCCGGAGCCGCCGAGGACGTCTGCCGGGAGGCGGCGTTCCACGCGGTGGGCGCCTACCGGCGCACCATGCGGGCGCTGGCCGGCATGTCGGCCGCCGACGCCTGGAACGCCATCCCGGACGAGGAACTGGTCTCCTACACCGACGCCCACGACCTGCGCGGCACGCTGCGCCGCGTGGTGGACAAGGCCCGCCGCAACACCAGCGCCCGGTTCGCCGCCCGCTCCAGCGAGCGCCAGCCGGACGGCCGCTGGCGGTTCGTCCCCGCGCCGCCGGTGCTGGAGAACATGGACGACGAGCTGGTCGCCACCGTCGTCGAGGCGCTCGGCGAGTACGCCGGGACGGTGGCGCCGGACCGGCGCCCGCTGCTCACCCGCTACACCGTGCACGACGTCGCGTTCCGGGTGGTGGGCACCGGCAGCGTGGGCCTGCGCAGCTACGTGGTGATGCTCCGCGACCACCAGGACGAGGCGCTGGTGCTCCAGGTGAAGGAGGCCCGGCCCTCCGTGCTGGTGCCCCACCTGGAGCGGATCGGCCACCCGGTGGAGCCGGCGGGGCACGAGGGGCGCCGGGTGGTGCTCGGGCAGAAGCGCATGCAGGTGGTCAGCGACATCCTGCTGGGCTGGACGACGGTCGACGGCCGGCACTTCCAGGTGCGGCAGTTCCGCAACCGCAAGGGCAGCATCGACCCGGTGGAGCTGGCCCCGGACGAGCTGGACGACTACGCCCGGATGACCGGCGCGCTGCTGGCCCGGGCGCACGCCCACACCGCCGACCCGCGGCTGCTGGCCGGCTACTGCGGCAAGAACGAGGAGCTGGACGAGGCCGTCGCCGCCTTCGCGGTGGCCTACGCCGACCGCACCGAGCGCGACCACGCGGAGCTGCTGGCGGCGGTGCGGTCCGGGCGGCTGGCCGCCGAGGGCGGGGTCACCGAGGCGGAGGCCGCCGCCGGGGCCGCCGAGCCGGAGGCGGCGACGTCCGGCGGGGAGGCGTTCGGCGGCGCGACCGAGGCGGTGCGGTCCGGCACCGTGGACTCCGGGGCGGCCGGGGAGCGCTCCGGCGGGGGTGGGGCCACCGATGACCGGTGACGGCGGCCACGAGCCGTGGCGGGCGGCGCCGGCCGGCGCCCTCGCCGAGCCCTGGCGGGATCCGGAGGAGGCGGACCTGCTGCGCCGGATCGCCGAGGCCGAGGCCACCCTGGTCGACGCCGAGGTCGCCCTGGAGACGCTGCGGGTCCACGTGGACCGGTTCGCGCACGCCCACCACGAGCGGCTGGGCCCGCTGTACCAGCGGATCGACGAGCTCGACGCGCTGATCGCCGAGGCGGTGGCCGCGCGCAGCGGCGATCCCGCGGACGTGCGCCGCGCCTGGGAGGCCCGGGCACTGGTGGACGACCTGCCGGACCTGGACGAGTTCCTCGCCCGGGCCGCCGGCGGCTCCGGCGGCGCGGCGGGCGGCGGCGCCTCGGCCCCGCCGGCGGCCGAGGCGCCCGGCCCGGTGCGCCCGTCGAAGCAGGCCCAGCGCCGGTACCGGGAGCTGGCCCGGATGGCCCACCCCGACCTGGCCCGGGACCCGGACGACGAGCGGCGGCGGAGCGCCTTCATGGCGCGGGTGAACGAGGCCTACGCGCGCGGCGACGTCGCCGAGCTGGAGCGGCTGGCCGGGCTGTGGCGGGAGGGCGGCGCCGCGGCGGCCGGCGGCGAGGAGCCCGCCGGGGGCGCTCCGGCCGGCGGCCCGGCCCCCTGGGCCGGCACCTCCCGCGCGCTGATGGAGCGGCTGGAGTGGCTGGTCCGGCGGATCGACGCGGTCGACCGGAGTTACCGTGAACTGTCCGCCGGGCCGATCGGCGAGCTGCTGGCGCTCGCGCCGGACGACCCGGACGGGCTGCTGCTGGAGCTGGCGGACACACTGCTGGCCCAGGTGCGGGAGCGGGAGAGGCGGCTGGCGGAACTGCTGGCCACCCCCTGACCCCACCCCCGAGCCCGCACCCTCCCCCGTCGTCCCGATCATCCCGACCGGCGCCGCCGGCCCCGACGAACCCCACCGGCCCGGGCCGACCCACCCACCCCCAGCCGACCCACCACCCCCACACAGCGAGGTACCACCGCATGTTCCCGCCCCAGGTCCCCACCACCGACGTCTCCGCCGTGCCGGCCGACGCCGTCCTGGTCGACGTCCGCGAACCGGACGAGTGGGCGGCCGGCCACGCCCCCGGCGCGCTGCACATCCCGATGGGCGAGCTGGTCGGACGGCTCGACGAGCTGCCGGCCGACGGGCCGCTCTACGTCGTCTGCCGGGTGGGCGGGCGCTCGGCCCAGGTGGTGCGCTACCTCACCCAGACCGGCCGGGAGGCGGTGAACGTCGACGGCGGCATGCTGTCCTGGGAGGCCGCCGGGCGCCCCATGGAGTCCTCGGACGGGTCCGCGCCGTTCGTGCTCTGACCGGCCGGCCGCGACGCCGGGTCGGCGTCGCCGTCGTCCCGGCCGGCGCACTCGGTGGCCCGCTCGACGGCGTAGAGCCGCAGCAGCTCGTGCGGGAACCGGTAGCCGCTGGCCCCGGCGTACTCCAGCAGGGAGCGCGCCACCAGGAACTCCAGGGCGTCCTCGGTGTCCGGCAGGGACATGCCGGCTATCCGGGCGATCCGGCCGGCCGTCATCTCCTCCTCGCCACCGGAGGCGGCGCTCTCCGCGGCGGCGCGGCCCACCGCGGTCATCACCACGGCCGCCTGCTCGGTGAGGTCGCGGCAGGACAGCTTCAGCGAGCCGCGCACCGACACCCCGTCCCCCGCGCTGTCCAGGCCGGACAGCCGGGAGCCGGCGCGCAGCTCCGCCACCAGGTCGGCCAGCGGCCGGCGCGGCGTCGCGTCGGCCCGGATGGCCATCACCGACAGGGCCAGCGGCAGGTGGGCGCACAGCTCGGCGAGTTCCGCCACCGCCTCCGGCTCGGCGGCGGCGCGGTCGGTGCCGAGGTGCCGGGCGAGCAGGGTCACGGAGTCCTGGTGGGTCAGCGGGCCCAGGCTGAGGCGGTGCGCGCCGTGCTGCACGGCCAGCCCGGTGAGCCGGCGGCGGCTGGTGACGATCACGGCCGAGCCGCGCCCGCCGGGCAGCAGCGGGGCGACCTGCTCGGAGGAGATGGCGTCGTCGAGCACCACGAGCAGCCGCCGGCGGGCCACCAGGGAGCGGTAGAGCCCGGCGAGGCCGGCCAGCCCGAGCGGCATGCCGCCGGCCGGCACGCCGAGCGCGCCGAGCACCTGGCGCAGCGCCTCCTCCGGGCCGAGCGGCTGCTGGTCCGGGCTGTGGCCGTGCAGGTCCAGGTAGAGCTGGCCGTCCGGGAAGCGGTGGGCGACGCGGTGCGCCCAGTGCACGGCCAGCACGGACTTGCCGATGCCGCAGGTGCCCTCCAGCGTGACGATGGTCAGCGCGTCGTTGATCGGCGCCTCCGGGTCGGCCGGGAGCATCAGGTCCAACATGTGCTGTTCGTCACTCCTGCCGACGAACGTCCGGACGTCGTGCGGCAGCTGGGCGGGGCTGTGCCGCAGCGGCGCGGGGGCCGCCGGGGCGGGCGCGGCCGGCTCGGGCCGCTCGGTCGGCGGATGCGCAGCGTGACTGCCGCGCGCCCCGGGCGTCTCCTCGGGGTTGGGTGAGGCGTGCTCCGGGAGACTCCGATCCGGTGACGCTCCGTCATGGTCGGGGAGGATGAGGGCCGGAGCGTGCGGGATCGGGCCGGGCTCCAGGATGGTGTCCCGGCCGGAGGCCACGGTGGGGTCGGCGCGCAGGATGCGCTGGTGCATCTCCTGCAGGTCCGGGCCGGGATCCAGGCCGTAGCCGTCGGCGAGCATGGTGCGGCTGGCCTGGAAGGTGGCCAGCGCCTCGGCCTGCCGCCCGGAGCGGTACAGGGCCAGCATGAGCAGTCCCCACAATTTCTCGCGCAGCGGGAACTCCGCGGTGAGCCTCGTGAGTTCACCGATCACCCGGGCGTGGTTGCCGAGCGCCATCTCGATCTCCAGGCGCTCCTCCACGGCGACCATGTGCTGCTCGGCCCAGCGGCCGCGCTCCAGCTCCACCAGGGCCCCGGAGATGCCCTCGGCGAGCTGTCCCCGCCACAGCGCGGTGGCCTCGCCGAGGCTGGTCATGGCCTGCAGGAGGTCGCCGCGGGCGCGCTCGCGGTGGGCGCGGTCGACGAGCCGCTGGAAGGTGTCGAGGTCGACGCTGTCGGGAGGAGTGACGAGTTGGTAGCCGGAGCTGGTGCGCTGGATGGGGTGGCGGGCCGTGCTGGCCGCCCGCGGCCCTCTGGCCCGGAAGCCCGGGCTGAGGGAGCGGCGCAGGCCGGAGATGTACTTCTGCACCAGGTTGACGGCGTGCTGCGGCGCGTCGGCGCCCCAGACGGCGTCGATGATCTGGTTGTAGCGCACCGGGCGGTTGCGGTTGAGCAGCAGCGCGGCGAGCACCGCCTGCTGCCGTGGTGGCCCCAGTGGGATGCTCTCGTCCCGTCGTTGGGCGCGTAGCGGCCCCAGGATCTCGAACCGGATGGTGGATTGCGCGCTGTTACTGACCATGGTAATCCCCCGTCGTTACCTGGTATCCCCCCGGCCGTTGCAGTCAGTGACCGCCGCTCGCCCCGTACGTCGGGCGGCCGTACCGAACAACCGGACGAACCGCATCGTACGTGCGCCAGATGATACGAACTCAGTTCCGCTGGCCAGGTGAACATTTCTTTACGTCTCTTTACGTCTTCTGATGGCGGAAGCCGGCCTTCAGTGAACCTTCCCTTGGATCGTCAGAACCGTCGTGCAGTCTCGTTGACGTGGGGACGGCGTCAGCCGGTTCAGGGGGCAGCGCAGCACCGGACCGGTCCGCCATCGCGGGCGCCGTTCCAAGCAGGGCTCCCTCCGCGGGGGCCCGATCGACGAGGGGGAACCATGTCGAAGCCCATGGAATTCGCGCCCATCCGAAGCGCGGCCTCACTGGGGTTGCCGCACGGGGCACCGGGGAACGACGGCGCTGGCGAGGGGGCCGGCACCGTGGCCGAGTCCAACCCGGTGAACGACGACAACAGCACGACGACCACGACGACCACCCCGGTCACCGACGACTCTCCGGTGGCCGACCTGTCCTTCGACGCGACCGTGCCGCGCAAGCTGGTGCACCGGGCCGCCGTCGCGGAGGTGTTCGTCACCGACTCCGCGGAGACCGGACCGGACCGCTTCGACGTCGCCGCCCAGCTGCCCCGGGCGCACGTCATCGGCGAGAGCTCGGCCTTCTACGACCTGATGCTGCTGGTGGAGGTGGGCCGGCAGAGCGGGGTGCTGATCGCCCACCGCCACTACGACATCGAGCTCGACTCGGCGTTCATCTTCCGCCGCCTGTCCATGCGGGTGGTGGACCACGACGCCCTGCGGGTCGGCCCCAAGCCGGCCCACGTGGTGGTCCGGCTGCGCCCCGTCCCGGTGCGCAACAAGGCGGGCCGGGTCCAGGGATTCAGCTACACCGGCACGTTCCTGATCGACGGCCGGCTGGCCGTCGAGGCGACCGGCGAGCTGCTGTTCGTGCGCCGCGCCGCCTGGAAGGTGCTGCGCACCCGCGGTCGGGGCGCCGCCCTGCCGGCGGACGGCATCCTGCCGCGCTTCGTCCCGGCCGCGCCCGCCTCGGTGGGCCGCCAGGACGCGCGCAACGTCGTGCTGACCGAGCCCACCGTGGGCACGGAGGGCACGGCCAGCGCCCTGCTGGTGGTGGACCTGACCCACCCGCACCTGTTCGACCACCCGCTCGACCACGTCCCCGGGAACCTGGAGATCGAGGCGGCCCGTCAGCTGGCCGTGGCGGCCGTCGCCCGGATCAACGGCATGGCGCCGGACAGCCTGGTGGTCACCGACGTCGAGGCCGACTTCGGTGACTTCGCCGAGCTGGACCGGGTGACCCGGGTCCAGGCCCAGCTGGGCCAGTTCCTCCACGACGAGCGGCTCGGCGTGCTGTCCGTGCCCGCGACGGTGGAGCTGAAGCAGAACGACAAGGTGATGGCGTCAATCCGCCTGGAGGTGGCTCAGTGCCGCTGACCGACTCCGGTGCCGGGCAGTCGCTGCCCGGCACCGCCCCCGTCGACGTGCTGGTGTGCGACTACGGGGGTGTGCTGACCAACCCGCTGATCGAGACGTTCACGACGTTCTCGCAGACCACCGGCCTGAGCCTGGAGGCCCTCGGCGGGGCGCTCGCCGCGCACACCGAGAAGTACGGCAAGCCGCCGATGGCCGCGCTGGAGGTGGCGGAGATCACCGAGGCGGAGTTCGTCGAGCGCCTGCTGCCCTTCCTCCCGGAGGAGGCCGCCGAGGTTCTCTCCGGGCAGCCGTTCGGTGAGCTGTGGTTCCGCGGTCGGCTCCCCAACCAGGAGCTGATCGACTTCCTCAAGGAGCTGCGCGAGGGCGGCGTCCGGCTCGCCATGCTGACCAACAACGTGGTGGAGTGGCGTCCGCGCTGGCGCGCCCAGATGCCGGTCGACGAGCTGTTCGAGCTGGTCGTGGACTCCTCCGAGGAGAAGGTCCGCAAGCCCGACCCGGAGATCTACCAGCGGCTGGTCTCCCGGCTCGGCGTGCCCGCCGAGCGGGTGCTGCTGCTGGACGACACCGAGGAGAACCTCGTGGCCGCCCGCGAGCAGGGCCTGCAGGCCCTGCTGTTCCAGGACACCGCCCAGGCGGTGGCCGGGATCTGCGCGGCCCTCGGGATCGAGGTTCCGGAGCGGTTCGCTCCGGCTCCCGTGGAGGACCTCACCGCCGGAGGCGTGGGATGACCGGATCGACTGCCGAGGTGCTGGTGGTCGGCGCGGGCCCGACCGGCCTGACGCTGGCCTGCACGCTGCTCCAGCACGGTGTGGCGGTGCGGGTGGTCGAGCGCCGCAAGGCGCCGGCCACCGCCCCCAAGGCGCTGATCCTGTGGACCGGTGCCCTGGAGGTGCTGGACCGCCTCGGCGTGTCCGAGCGGATCCGTGAGGGCTCGGTGCCGCTGAACCACGCCAGCTACTGGTCGAAGGGCCGCCGGATCGGCCAGATCGGCTTCGACGTGCTGGCCGGCACCCGCTTCCCCAACCCGCTGAGCGCCCCGCAGACGGTCACCGAGGCCGCCCTGCTGGCCCGCCTGGAGGAACTCGGCGGCAAGGTCGAGTGGGAGACCAAGCTCACCGACCTGAAGAAGATCGGCACCGAGGCGGTCGAGGCGGTGCTGGAGTCCGCCGACGGCACCACCGAGCGGCCCACGGTCGGCTGGGTGGTGGCGGCCGACGGCATCCACAGCGAGGTGCGCCGCGCCGCCGGCATCGCCTACGAGGGCGACACCTACGACCGGGAGTTCATCCTGGGCGACGGCGTCTTCGACGGCTCCCTGCCGGCCGACGAGGCCCAGTACCACATGACGCCGGACGGCGTGATGGTCGCGGTGCCGCTGCCGGGCGGCGGCCACCGGGTGTTCTTCGACGTGGCGGCGGGCGTGAGCAGCGACCAGCCGTCGATGGAGCAGATCCAGGCGCTGATGGACGCCCGCGGGCCGGGCGGCTGGACGTACCGCGAGGACTGGTGGCGCAGCCGCTTCCGGGTGCACGCCAAGGTCGCGCCGAACTTCCGCAGCGGCCGGGTCTTCGTGGCCGGCGACGCGGCGCACTGCCACAGCCCGGCCGGCGGCCAGGGCCTGAACACCGGTGTGCAGGACGGCTTCAACCTCGGCTGGAAGCTGGCCTGCGTGGTGCGCGGCGGTGACGAGTCGCTGCTGGACAGCTACGACGTCGAGCGCCGGCCCACCTCGGTGGCGGCCATTCGGATGGCCGACATGCAGACCAGGATGTGGCTGGTCCGCTCGCCGATCGGCCGCACCGTCCGGGACACCGGCATGCGCGTGCTGTCCCAGTCGGGGCTGCTCGCCAAGCGCGTGGTGCCGACCCTGGCCCAGTACGACCTGGACCTGTCCAGCAGCCCCGCGGTGCGCGACCTGCGCGCCGGCGCCCCGTCCGGGCGCGCCGCGGCCGGCCGGCTGCGGCCCGGGTTCCGCGTCCCGGGGCTGGAGCTGCGCGCGGTGGCCGGCCGTTCGGCCGAGTCGCTGCACGCCTACTCGGCGTCCGGCCGGCACACCCTGCTGGTCGTGCCGGCGGCGGGCGGCGGCCAGGACGCCTCGGCGGTCGCGGCCCGGCTGCGCGAGCGGGTGAGCGGCACCGACTACCAGGACCTGGTCGACGTGCTGCTGCTGGTGGCGCCGGGCACGGCGGCGGCCGGCGGGGACAACCCCGGCTACGACGTGGCCGAGGTGGCCGGCGGCGCCCTGCCGTCCGGCGACGTCGCCGAGGTGGCCTGGGTGCGTCCGGACGGGGTGGTGGGCGCCTGCGCCGCCGCCTCCGACGCGGACCGCCTGGTGGGCCTGCTGCCGTTCGTCCCCAGCGGCGAGGGCGCGGAGCGCACCGCGGCCTGAGTCCCAGGGCCCGACGGGGAGAGCGAAGAGCGAAGGGGCCGTGGCGTGTCGACGCCACGGCCCTTCGTCGTTCCCCGACTTCCGCCGGGGTCCGAGCGGTTTCAGCCGCTCAGCACAGCGGCTGGCCCTCGTAGCCGCCCAGCAGCGTCTCGGTGGCGCTGTCCAGCGTGGCGCGCTCGGCCTCGCTCAGCGGCGCGAAGATCTGCGCCTCGGCCTTCGCCACCCGCCGGTAGCCCTCCCTGAGCAGGTCCTGCCCGGCGTCGGTGAGGACGATCACGTGCCGCCGGCGGTCCTCCGGGTTGCGCTCCCGCCGGGCCAGGCCGAGCTTCTCCAGGTCGTCGATCAGGCCCACCATGACGTTGGGGTCGATGCCCAGCGTCCGGCTGACCTCCTGCTGGGAGAGCGTCGCGTCCGCGGCGAGCGTCGCCAGCACGTTGAAGTGGCGCGGCCTGATGCCGAGCGGCGCCAGCGCCGTCTCGGCGATCCGCATCATCAGCTCGCCGACCTTGATCAGCCGGTACGCCGTGCGGGCGCGCAGGGGAGAACCGCCCCGGTCGTCCAAGCCCGTGACGGACCGCTCCTCCGCCTTCGCACGTGTCGTCATGGAAACAGGGTAGTTCACGTGTAGAGCATGCGGAACATACAGTCGTTGCGAAAGATCGTACGTCGCCAATACGATGGGTCTCGGTGACCGCTGGTCACGGAACCGGCGGCGCGAGGCCGCCGCACCCCCAAGGAGGCACGGCCGTGAGCCCTTCGACGCCCGCCCAAACGCCGGTCGCGCCCAGTAGTTCCCTGGTGACGGGCGCCACCGGGCTGCTGGGCAGCAACATCGTCCGTGCTCTGCTGGAGCGGGGCGCCGAGCGGGTCACCGCCGTCGTCCGCGACCCCGCCCGCGCCCGGGACCTGCTCCCCGACGACCCCCGGCTGAAGCTCGTCGCCGGCGACGTCAACGACATCGACGGCTTCCGCGACGAGCTGAGCGACCTCGACGCCGTCTTCCACTGCGCCGCCTACTTCCGCGAGTACTACCAGCCCGCCGCCGACACGGCACTGCTGATGCGCACCAACGTCGACGCCGTGGAGAAGCTGCTGCACGCCTCGGCCAAGGCCGGCGTGCGGGTGCTGGTACACACCAGCTCCACCGGGGCCCTCTCCACCACCGCCGGCACCGGCCCGCTCGACGAGGACACCCCCAACGTCCGGCCCGGGCACGAGAACGCCTACCAGGACAGCAAGGCGCGCTCGGAGGAGGTCATCGCCCGGTTCCTGCAGACCGAGGACCGGCTGCGCGTCCCGATCGTCAACCCCGCCTGGATGTGGGGCCCCGGCGACGCCGCGCCCACCTCCGCCGGCCGGCTCTTCCTGGCGATCGCCGGCGGCACCATGCGGGCGCTGCCCAGCGCCGGCAACCACGCGGTGGACGCCCGCGACGTCGCCGACGGCTGCCTGCGCGCCGCCGAGGTGGGCGTCTCCGGCCGGCGCTACGTCTTCGGCGGCCGCTTCGTCACCATGGAGGAGCTGGCCACCGCCATCGACGCGGCCACCGGCTGCGGCGTGCCGCGCGTCCTGCCGGCACGGGTGGTGCTGGCCGCGGCGGGACTCATGGAGTTCCGCGGCCGGATCACCAACACCACGCCGGTGGCCACCCGGGCGGGCGTGCGCACCCTGATCGAGGGCACCAAGCGCCGGGTCTCCTCCGCCCGCGTGGAGCGCGAGCTGGGGATCACCTTCCGCCCGTTCAAGGAGACCATCACCGACCTCGCCGACTGGTACCGCGAGCACGGCTTCCTGAACGGGGGCGCGGGAACCGCCGCCCGCTGACCACCCCCCTCCCGCACGGCTGCCCGCCTCCCACCGCCCCCGCCCGCCCGGTACGGCCGACGCCACGCCTCGCGCGCACGGCGTCCGGTCACTAGGTTGGGCTCGGCAACCGGCCGAGCCCGACCGCACACGGAGTCGAGGCGTTCGATGGGCCGGGTCGAGGACACGCGATCGCGGGAGTGACGGGGTGGCACCCAAGGACGACGGGGAGACCGGGCAGGGCCCGGTCTCCCCGGCAGCTCAGCACACCGAGCCGGGCCCCGGCGGCCCGGAGCAGCGGGAGGACGGCGACCGGGCCACCGACACGGTGAACGTCCCGGCGCCCCGTGCGCGGGAGCCCTGGCCCAGGACCGGGGCCGAGGGCGGCGGCCCGGCGACCGGCGCCGCCACCGGCGCGGCACCGGAAGCGGAACCGCCGACGCCCGGATCCGGGACCACCGGCACCCCGCCGGCCCCGTCGGCCGAGCAGGCCGCCGGACCCGCGCCCGAGGCCGCGGCGCCCGCCCAGCCGGTCCTCACCGCCCGGCTGAGCCTGCCCTCGCTCATCGTGCTGTCGGTCGCCGCGGCGGCGCTGGCCGTCGCCACCTGCGCCCACCTGTTCGCCGTCTTCCTCCACGTGGCGCCCAGCAACACCGCCTCCGAGCGGTTCCAGGAGCCGGTGGACGACTGGATATACCCGGAGTTCGAGCAGAACTGGCGGCTGTTCGCGCCCAACCCGCTCCAGCAGGACGTCGCCGTGCACGCCCGGGTCCGCGTCGTCGACGAGCAGGGCGACAGCGAGATCAGCGGATGGGTGGACCTCACCCAGCGGGACGTCGACAACATCCGCGGCAGCCTGGTGCCCAGCCACGTCGACCTGAACATCCTGCGGCGGGCGTGGTCCTTCTACACCGGCAACCACGACGCCGAGACCGAGGAGGGCACCGGCCCCCGCTCGCGGACCGCCGAGGACTACATGCGCCGGATCGCCGCCCAGCGGTTCGGCGAGACCGTCAACGGCGGACGCGTCGTCGAGATCCAGCTGCGCGGCGCCACCACGCCCATCCCCGCGCCGCCGTGGACCTCGGAGCAGATCGACACCACCACCCAGTACCGGGAACTGCCCTGGTGGCCGGTGTCCGAGGAGGACTACCGTTGAGCGCCGACAACCGCCCGCTGACCGCCCGCGCCTCCGCCGCCGTGGGGCGCGGCATCGGCCGCTTCATGGGCGAGACCCTCGCGCCGTACCAGTCCGCCGTGGTGCGCATCGGCGTGTCCCTGACCATGACGCTCTTCCTGATCAGGGAGTGGCCGCACCGCAACGAGCTCTACGGCCCCAGCAGCCCCTGGGGCTTCGAGCTGGCCCAGCGCACCATCGCCGGCAACGACGCCTTCACCCTGCTGATCTGGAGCGACAGCCAGCTCTGGTTCGAGCTGGTCTACCACCTGGCGCTGGTCGCCAGCGTGCTGATGCTGCTCGGCTGGCACACCCGGGCCAGCTCGGTGCTGTTCATGATCGGCGTGCTCTCGTTGCAGAACCGCAGCGTCTTCATGGGCGACGGCGGCGACAACGTGCTGCACCTGATGGCCATCTACCTGGTGCTCACCCGCTGTGGACGGGTGTGGTCGCTGGACTCCCGGCGCGCCCGGCGGGCCGCCGAGCGCCGCGAGGCCGGCAAGACGGCCGGGCTGGCCGGGACGGCGCCGGCCGGCGGGTTCGACGACGACCTGCCCGGACTGATGCTCTGGGTGCTCCTCGCCGTGGCCTTCGCGGCCACCGCCGCCACCGGCCTCGCCCAGATGACCTGGCCGTGGGCCGCCTTCTTCGCGGTCCTGCTCGCCGCCCAGGCGCTGTGGCGGGTCAGCGCGGCGCCCCGGCTGGCCGAGCTGCGCACCGTGCTCGACTCGCTGGCGTCGATGGTGCACAACAGCGCGATGTTCGTGATCGCCGTCGAGGTCTGCGTCATCTACGCCACCGCCGGGCTGTACAAGGTCCAGGGCTCGCGCTGGCAGGACGGCACCGCCGTCTGGTACCCGATGCACCTGGACTACTTCTCGCCCTGGCCGGCGCTGTCCGAGCTGGTCGGCAGCAACTGGCTGCTGGTCTTCGTGGCCTCCTACGCCACCGTGCTGCTCCAGGCCGCGTTCCCGCTGGCGCTGCTCAACCGGCGGGCGAAGAACGTGCTGCTGGTGCTGCTGATGGGCGAGCACCTGGGCATCGCCGTGCTGATGGGCCTGCCGTTCTTCTCCATGGCGATGCTCGCGGTCGACCTGGTCTTCCTGCCCACGGCGTGGCTGCTGGCCGTGGACCGGTTCCTGCCGGCGCGCTGCCGGGCGCTGTGGGACCGACTGGGCGGCCGGCGGGCCGAGGCCCCGGCGGGGGCGCCCAAGGCGGCCCCGGGCGGGCCGGCGGCGGCCACCGGCACCGGACCGGCCGCCCCGGCGCTCCCCGGCCAGCGCTCCGGCGCGGAGGGTCCGGGCGCCTCCGGGGCTTCGGACGGCGGTGCCGGCGGCGTGGGCCGGGGAGCCGGCGCGGAGCCGTCGATCGCTACCCTCGATCGGTGACCCGGTACGACGACGACGCGACGCCCACCGACCCCACCGCCCCCGGCCACGGCGCCCCGGGCGGAGCCGCCCTCGGCGGCGAGCCGCAGTTCGGCGACCAGTACGACGACGCCGACGCGGAGCGGACGGTGGGCGTCGGCCCGCACCCGGAGCCGTGGCCGACCGATCCCCGCTACGACCCCGAACTGCTGGCCTCCGGGGACCGCCGCAACGTCGTCGACCGGTACCGCTACTGGCGGCGGGAGGCGATCGTCGCCGACCTCGACACCCGGCGGCACGGGTTCCACGTCGCCGTGGAGAACTGGCAGCACGACTTCAACATCGGCTCGGTGGTGCGCACCGCGAACGCCTTCCTGGCGGCCCAGGTGCACATCGTGGGGCGCCGCCGCTGGAACCGTCGCGGGGCGATGGTCACCGACCGCTACCAGCACGTGCGGCACCATCCGGACGTGGCCGCGCTGGCCGCCTGGGCGGAGCGGGAGGGCCTGCCGATCGTCGGCATCGACAACCTGCCGGGCGCCGTGCCGCTGGAGCGGACGACCCTGCCGCGCCGCTGCGTGCTGCTGTTCGGGCAGGAGGGCCCGGGCCTGACCGAGGAGGCGTGGCGGCATTCCGAGCGGGTCTGCTCGATCGCCCAGTTCGGCTCGACCCGGTCGATCAACGCGGGCGCGGCGGCGGCCATTGCCATGCACACCTGGATCCGCCAGCACGCGGACGTCTGAGCCGGGATCCGGAAGGGGACTCGGCGGTGTGAGCCCGGGGCGACGCTGGCCCGGGCTCCCACGGCCCGTCCGACTCGCCGGGTCCCCGGCGGGTCGGCTGGTTCCGGCGGCCGTCCGGCTCCGCCACTGCGCGGAACGACGGCCGCCGGCTCACAGCACCGGCGGCACCGGCCGGCGGTCGGTCTCGTCGAACACGAGCAGGGTGTGGGTGTCGAGCACCTCGGGCATCGACTGGATGCGGCCCAGCACCAGCTCCCGCAGCTCCCGGTTGTCCACGGTGCGGACCAGGAGCAGCACGTCGAAGTCCCCGCTGACCAGCGCCATGTGCTCGACGCAGTTCAGCGCGGACAGCCGGCGGCGCAGCGTGCGCCAGGAGTGCTGGACGATGCGCAGGGTCAGGTACGCCGACGTCCCCATGCCGGCGCGTTCGTGGTCGATGAGTGCGGTGAAGCCGCGGATGATGCCGTCCTCGGTCATCCGCGAGATCCGGGCGTAGGCGTTGGCACGGGAGATGTGGGCCCGCTCGGCCACGCCGCGCACCGACATCCGTCCGTCGTCCTGGAGGAGCCGGAGGATGACCCCGTCGATGCGGTCCAGCGGCCGGGGCGCCCGGTCCATCGCGTCTTCGTGGTGCGTTCTGCCGTGGTGGACGTCGTTGGCGCCGGAGATGTCGCCCTGTCCGCCGATGTCGGTGTGTCCCCCGATGCTCTCGTGTTCCGTCGCCGAACCGGGGTTCGGCACTCTCCTGACCAGGTGTTCCGCGGTCATCTGCCCCCGCCTCCTCGTACCGGTGAACGGCCGTAGCGTGTGGGCCGCGGGCGGAGGTGCTGCCCGCGGTGTTCGTCCCGGTGACGCCGCCCCCGCGCTCGTGGCCGGTCCTGCCGTGGTGACGGCGGTGCCGGCGGTGAGCGGTCGTGTGTTGCCTGGTGTGCGCTGCGTGAACCTGTGGGGGAGTGCGTCACGTTGTGCTGTGCACTGTCGTATACCGCCTTAGTGTGTCCGGCGGAGGACCCAAATGACCGTTTGTGACCGATCCGGTACCAGCGGGAAGCCGAATGAGAACAGAGACGTTTCTTCACGGGGTGGTGCGGGTGGCCGATACGTGCCGGTAACCGGGAGTTGATGGCGTGTCAGCCGTCTCCGGCCCGGTTCCCACGCGACGAGGCGGGCCCGCCGCCTCCCTCGTGCGGGGAGACGACGGGCCCGCCGTGGCCGGTTGCGCCCCGGCCCGTTGTCGTGGCCGGCCGGCGGTTCCGGTCGGCCCGGAGTCGGTCCACCCGGGCCGGTCGGCCCCGACCGGGTGGGTCAGCGGCTCCGCTTGCGGCCGCGCATCAGCCCCATGGCCGCTGTGGCGAGGCCGAGCAGGGCCGCCAACGCCCCGGTGATCACGTTGTTCACCACCGTGCGGGTCGTCGAGACGTCTCCGGCCACCAGCCAGGGGGAGACGATCATCCACGCGCCCAGGAGCGCGGCGGCCCAACCGAGGCCGTGCGTGCGCTCGAAGGCGCCGGCGAAGCCCAGCGCGAGGACGGTGTAGGCGATCCCGACGACCAGGTTGCTGATCGCCAGCCGGTTGAGTCCCTCGAAGCCCACCACCCACGGGGAGATGGCCATCCAGATGCCGGTCAGCAGGGTGAGGCCCTGCAAGGCCTGGCTAGCGGGCGATCGCCCGAACCGCTCGGCCGGGGACTGCGCGTGCGCGTGAAGCCCCACCAGGTCCGGGTGCTGTTCGATGCCTGGTTGCTGAGTTGCCATGCTGATCACTTCCTCTAGGAGCACCGATACCAGCATGCCCCTTTTGGGTGATATGTGCAGTCCGGGATGCTTTGTCGCCTCGGTTTTCCGTCCGCCTTGACCTCAACGCTTGTTGAGGTCTCACGATGGTCGCCCTGGCATCACGGCACGACCGAGGAGGATGACCGTGCGCGACGAGATTCTGGTGACCGGGGCGACCGGGCACGTCGGCGGCAGCGTCCTGGCGCAGCTGGCCGGCGCGGGGGTGCGGGTCCGCGCCCTGGCGCGTGACCCCGACCGCCTCGCCCGCCGCCTGGCCGGCGGCCTGGCCGACGGCCTTGGCGACGGCGCCGCCGGGTCGGCCGGCGTGCGGATCGTCCAGGGCGACCTCGCCGACGCCGACGCCCTGGCGCGGGCCGTGGACGGCGTGGCCGCCGTCTTCCTGATGTGGCCCTTCCCCACGGCGGAGGCGGCACCGGCCGTGGTGGAGGTGATCCGCGAGCACGTCGGGCGCGTCGTGCTGCTCTCCTCGGCCGCCGTCGACGACCGGCTGGCGGAGCAGGACAACCCGATCGGCCGGGTGCACGCCGAGGTGGAGCGGCCGATCGTCGACTCCCCGCTGGAGTGGACCTTCCTGCGGCCCTACGCCTTCGCCACCAACACCCTGCAGTGGGCGCGGCAGATCCGCGCCGAGGGCGTGGTGCGGTGGGTGCACGGACACGCCGCGCCCTCGATGATCCACGAGCGGGACATCGCCGCCGTGGCCGTGCGGGCGCTGACCGAGGAGGGGCACGCCGGGCGGAAGTACGAACTGACCGGCTCGGCGCCGGTGACCCAGATCGAGCAGGTGCGCACCATCGGAGAGGTGATCGGCCGTCCGCTGCGCTGGGAGGAGATCCCGCGCGAGGCCGCCCGGGAACAACTGCTCGGCTGGCTCGGCCCGGACTACGCGGACGTCGTGCTGAACGGCTACGCCTGGACGGAGGCCAACCCCGGCCCGGTCACCACCACCGTCGAGGACCTCACCGGCCGCCCGGCCCGCTCCTTCCGCGAGTGGGCCGAGGACCACGCGGACGACTTCCGCTGAGCTGCACGCACGTCCCGGGGAGGCGTCGGCCGGCCGGCGCCCCCCCGGGACGGTCGGGGCCCCCGGGACGTGCGGCGTCACTGGATGGCTGGCCCCCCCCGGGACCGCCGGAGTTATCCACAGGCAGGAATTGGGGGGATGCGCTCCGTCATCACCGCATGGGATCCTGAAAGAGGGGGTCCCCCCAGAACACGCGGATGAGCAGGCGAACGAAATGGCATGCCCCTGACGTCGGCTGGGAGCATCCCCATCGAGGGCGTCCGGGGTGTCAGATTCCCGGCAGCACCCGCTCGAAGAACTCCCGGTCGCCGGCGAAGATCGGTTCCAGCGCCAGGTACTCCGCGACCGTGACCCACCGGGCCTCGCTCACCTCACCCGGGTCGAGCACCAGCTCGCCGGGGTCGATCCGCGCCGTCCACCAGTGCAGGCGGTAGCGTCCGTCGTCGGTCTGCGACTCCCACACCTTCGCCAGCGGGGCGACCCGCAGCCCCACCTCCTCGTGGACCTCGCGCACCAGGGCCTCCGCCTGCGTCTCCCCAGGCTCCAGCCTGCCGCTGAGCGGAGCCCAGTAGCCCGACCGCGTGGCCAGCGGACCCCGCCGGATGATCAGCACCCGGTCCTCTCGTCGCAGCACCGCGACGATCGCCTCTCGCTGCTCCACCCAGCACCTCCACCGTGTTGTCCGATCGAGTTGTCCACAGGTGAAAAAGGGGGGCTGTGGCCGGTTGACCCCGCGTGGGATCCTGAAGAAGGGGGTCTCGCGACCCCCCTACGGGGGGTTGGGGACCAGCCTGGAGTGGCTGGCTCCCCAGGTCTTCCCGTCCCGGGTGTGGTGTCAGCCGTCGCTGGGCGTGCCGCCCCGTTGCGGTGCCCGCCCTTCCCTCTGTCTGCCCCGCCGTGCCTCTCGGCTCACGGGCCGGCCCCGGTGCGCGCCCGCGCCCCTGGGGGTCCTCCGGACCTGCCCGCCGCTACCCGCCCGGAACAGTCGGGCACCGGACCCGAATGAACCGGGGTCCGGCGTGCGCCGCAACGCCCCGCGCGAGGCGGACAATGGCGCCATGGCAGGCGAGGCGGACTGGGACGCGGTGGTGCTGGCCGGTGGGGCGGCGCGCCGGCTCGGCGGGGTGGACAAGCCGGCGCTCACCGTCGGCGGCACCCCCATGCTGGACCGGGTGGTCGGCGCCGCGCGGGCCGCCGGCGCGCGACGCGTGGTCGTCGTCGGGCCGCGCCGCCCCACCGCCGACCCGGTGCGGTGGACCCGGGAGGATCCGCCGCTCGCCGGCCCGGTCGCCGCCCTGGCCGCCGGCCTGGAGCTGGCCGACGCGCCGCGGGTCGTGCTGCTGGCGGCCGACCTCCCCGAACTGGACGCCGCCGCGCTCCGCCTGCTGCTGGCCGAGCCGTGCCCGCCGGGCGTCGACGCCGTGCTCTTCACCGACGCGGACGGCCGCGACCAGCCGCTGACCGCCCTCTACGACGCACCCGCGCTGCGTCGGGCCCTGGCCCGGACGGCGGCGGCCCGCCCCGACGGCCTCGCCGGGGCCCCGCTGCGCGCGCTCACCGCCCACCTCGCGGTGCGCCGTGTCCCCGCGCCCGGCCGCGCCGTCCTCGACTGCGACACCTGGGAGGACCTGCGGGCCGCCCGGGCGTGGCGCGGCGCGGGGGAAGGCCGGCGCATCGGCCACCATGGTGGCGTGTTGGAGAACTGGACCGATAACGCCAAGAAGGCCCTCGCCATCGAGGAACTCGAGGTGGACATCCCGGGGGTGCTGGACCTCGCCAAGGTCGCGGCGCACGGAGTGGCCCGCCCCGCCGCCCCGCTGACCACCTTCCTCGTCGGCTACGCGCTCGCCAAGGCCGAGGCCGAGGCCAAGGCCAAGGCCGCCGACGCCGACGCAGGGTCCGTGGAGGGCGGCGCGGCGGCGGTGGACTTCGCCGAGCTGACCCGGCGCGTGGAGCGGCTGGTCGAGGAGTTCGGTGAGCGCCCCGGCCCCGGCGAGCGCCCCGGCCCCGGCGAGGGCGAGCCGCGGTGAGTCCGGGAGCCGCGGCCGGGGACGCCCCCGCCCCTGCCGACTCCCAGGGGCCCGCCTCCCACGGGCCGGACTCCCAGCAGCCCGCCCCCCAGGCGCCCGACTCCCCGGCGCCGAGCCATCCGGCCCGCCGGTGCTCCTTCGACGAGGCCCGGCGGCTGGCGGCGGCCGTCGCCCCGCTGCCGATCCGGGACGACCTGCCGCTGACCGCTGCCGTCGGGCACGTGCTGGCCCGCCCGCTGATGGCGCTCACCGACCTGCCGCCGTTCGACGCCGCCGCCATGGACGGCTGGGCGGTGGTCGGTGACGGCCCGTGGACGGTGGTCGGGCAGGTGCTCGCCGGCAGCCCGCCGCCGGAGCACCTCGGCCCCGGCCAGGCCGTGGGCATCGCCACCGGCGCCCGGATGCCCGTCGGCGCGACCGCGGTGCTGCGCCGCGAGCACGGCAGCACCGCCCCCGGCCCGCGGCCGGGCGCCGGGCCGGTGCTCACCCCCACGCCGGACGCCGTGCTCGCCCCGGGCCGGGACGTCCGGCCGCGCGGCCTGGAGTGCCGCACGGGGGACGAGCTGGTCCCCTCCGGCACGCCGATCACGCCCGCGCTGGTCGGCCTGGCCGCCGCCGCCGGGTACGACGCGCTGCCGGCCCATCCCCGCCCCACCGTGCAGTTGCTCGTCCTCGGCGACGAGCTCCTCACCGACGGCCTGCCGCGCGGCGGGCGCGTCCGGGACGCCCTCGGCCCGATGCTGCCGCCCTGGCTGGAGCGGCTCGGCGCGCGGGTGACCGGCTGCCGCGTGGTGGGCGACGACCTGCCGGCGTTGCGCGCCGCGCTGGAGGAGGCGACGGCCGACGTGGTGGTCACCACCGGCGGCACGGCCAGCGGCCCGGTGGACCACGTGCACCGCGCGCTGGAGCTGGTCGGCGGACGACTGGTGGTGGACGAGGTGATGGTGCGCCCGGGCCACCCGATGCTGCTGGCCCGCCTGCCCGGCCGGGGCCCGGACACCCAAGCCGGCGGCACCCAAGCCGGCGGCACCCAAGCCCGCGGGACCCAAGGAGAAGGCATCCCAACCCCCGGCACCCCAGCCCCCACCCGGCACCTGGTCGGCCTGCCGGGCAATCCGCTGGCCGCCGTCGCCGGGGTGGTCACCCTGCTGGCGCCGCTGCTGCGCGCCCTCGCCGGCAGCCCGGAGCCCGGCTCCTTCCCCGCCGAGGCCGCCGCCGACCTGCCCGGCCACCCGCACGACACCCGGCTGCTGCCGGTGGTGCTCTCCGAGTGGGGGGCGGCGCCCGTCGAGCACACCGGCCCTGGCATGCTTCGTGGGCTGGCGACCGCAGACGGGCTCGCCGTGGTCCCGGCGCCCGGCGCGCGCCGGGGAGACGTCGTGGAGATCATGGAGGTGCCGACCTGATGCCGGGCAGCAGACCCGAGACCACGGGCAGCAGACCCGAACCGGGCCCCCTCCCGCCACCGAAACGGGCCCGCCTGGAGGAGCACGAGGAGGAGACCCGGCTGCGGCGCCGGGCCGGCGCGCTGGGCCGGATGGCCCGGCTCGGCTTCTTCGGCGCCGAGGACACCAGCCCCGAGGCGGTCACCTTCCACGGCCACCGGGTGGAGCAGTCCTCGCAGATCGTCATCCCCAGGATCAGCCCGGGGCCGCTGCGGCAGGTGGTCCGCCGACTGGCCATGGCCATAGGGGTGCTGCTGTTCACGACGATAATCGTCTGGCTCGACCGCGACGGCTACAACGACAACGCCGGCGGCTCGCTGACCTTCGTCGACGCTCTCTACTACTCCACGGTCACCCTCTCCACCACCGGCTACGGCGACATCACCCCCGCCTCCGAGGCCGCCCGGCTGGTCAACATCTTCATCGTCACCCCCGCGCGGGTGCTCTTCCTGATCATCCTGGTCGGCACCACCCTGGAGGTGCTGACCGAACGCACCCGGGAGCAGTTCCGACTCTCCCGCTGGAGGTCCTCGTTGCGCGAGCACACCGTCATCGTCGGCTACGGCACCAAGGGCCGCTCGGCCGTGCAGACGCTGGTCAGCCGTGGCGTGCCGCACGAGGAGATCGTGGTGGTGGACCCGGACCCGCGGGTGATCGAGGGGGCGAACTCCGACGGCCTGGTCGGCGTGGTCGGCGACGCCACCCGCAGCGAGGTGCTGCGCCGCGCCGAGGTGCAGCGGGCCCGCCAGGTCGTGGTGACGGCGCACCGCGACGACACCGCCGTGCTGGTCACCCTCACCGCCCGGCAGCTCAACAAGCGGGCCACCGTGGTGGTGGCGGTACGCGAGGAGGAGAACGTGCCGCTGCTGCGGCAGTCCGGCGCCACCACGGTCGTCACCAGCTCCAGCGCGGCCGGCCGGCTGCTCGGCCTGTCGATGCTCTCCCCGCACGTCGGCCGGGTCATGGAGGACCTGCTCTCCTACGGCCAGGGCCTGGACCTGATGGAGCGCCCGGTGGTCAAGGCCGAGGTGGGCAAGGCGCCCCGGGAGCTGCCCGACCTGGTCGTCGCCGTGCTCCGCGGCCACCGCCTGCTCAACTACGACGACGCCGAACTCGGCGCCCTGCAGGCCGCCGACCGCCTCATCACCGTCCAGCGCGCCGAGGGCTAGCCCAGGCGGTGGCGCCGGACGGGTCAGCCGGCGTGGCCGGGGAAACAATGGCGGCATGCGAGCTGTCACGATCAAGGACATCCCCGGTCAGGAACGCCCCGCCGCCGACGCCCTGGTGCTCGGCACGGCGCCCGATCCGGTGCCGGCGCCGGACGAGGTGGTCGTCGAGGTGGCCGCGGCCGGGGTGAACCGCGCCGACCTGCTGCAGCGCCAGGGGCTGTACCCGGTGCCGCGCGGCGGGTCGCCGATCATGGGGCTGGAGGTATCCGGAACCATCGCCTCCGTCGGCCCCGAGGTCAGCGGCTGGTCGGTGGGCGAGCGGGTGTGCGCGCTGCTCACTGGCGGTGGCTACGCCGAGCGGGTGGCGGTGCCGGCGGGGCAGCTGCTGCCGGTCCCGGAGGGCCTGGACCTGGTCGAGGCCGCCGCCCTGCCGGAGACCGTCTGCACGGTGTGGTCCAACGTGTTCATGCTGGCGGCGCTGCGCCCCGGGGAGACGCTGCTGGTGCACGGCGGCGCCAGCGGGATCGGCACCACGGCGATCCAGCTGGGCAAGGCGGTCGGCGCCACCGTCGCGGTCACCGCCGGCAGCCCGGAGAAGCTCCAGCGCTGCGGGGAGCTCGGCGCCGACATCCTGATCAACTACCGCACGGAGGACTTCCCGGAGCGGGTGCGGGAGGAGACCGGCGGGGCCGGGGCCGACGTCGTCCTGGACATCATCGGCGCCAAGTACCTGGAGCGGAACATCGAGGCGCTGAACTTCGGCGGCCGGCTGGTGGTGATCGGCATGCAGGGCGGCCGGGTCGCCGAACTGGACCTGTCCAAGCTGCTGATGAAGCGCGCCGTGGTCGCCGCGACCTCGCTGCGCTCGCGCCCCCCGGAGGAGAAGGCGGCGATCGTGGCCGCGGTGCGCGAGCACGTCTGGCCGCTGATCGCCGACGGCCGCCTGAAGCCGGTCGTCTCCCGGACCTTCCCGCTGGCCGAGGCGGCCGGCGCGCACGCCCTGCTGGAGCGCGGCGAGGCCGTCGGCAAGGTGCTGTTGACGGTGTGATGACCTCCGGCGGCCGCTGACCGGCGCGTGGTACGCCCGCGTTGCGGTTCTGCTACGCGGTGGCTACGGCATGTCACGGCCGCCGGCTCCTCACACGGGGACGGGCGCGTGGATGAGTTACATGTTGCTCCCGCGTTACGCGCCGACACGGTCAGGTAATCCCGGGTCCTTAGCGTCGAAAGCCACCGACGCCAGACCCGAGGAGGCCGACGACATGACGTCGACGGACAGCGTTACCCCGGAAGGCGGCCGCCTGGCCGCCGAGCCGGCCACCTCACCGGTCACGGTGGAGTCGCAGCGTCGCGGCTCTCGCTGGATCGCCGACTGGGAGCCCGAGGACCCCGAGTTCTGGGAGTCCACCGGGCGCCGAATCGCCCGACGCAACCTCTACCACTCCGTCGTCGCCGAGCACTTCGGCTTCGCCGTGTGGAGCCTGTGGTCCGTCCTGGTCCTGTTCATGACGGCGGAGAACGGCTTCTCCGTCACCCCGGACGACAAGTTCCTGCTGGTCTCCATGGTCACGCTGGTCGGCGCCGTGCTGCGGCTGCCGTACAGCTTCGCCGTCGCCCGCTTCGGCGGACGCAACTGGACGGTCTTCAGCGCGCTGTCCCTGCTGGTGCCGACCGTCGCCGCCGCCCTGATGGTGCGCAACCCGGACGCCCCGCTGTGGGCGTTCACCCTGGTCGCCGTGCTCGCCGGCATCGGCGGCGGCAACTTCGCCTCCTCGATGACCAACATCAACCAGTTCTTCCCCGAGCGGGAGAAGGGCTGGGCGCTCGGCCTGAACGCCGGCGCCGGCAACCTGGGCGTCGCCGTGGTGCAGCTGGTCGGCCTGCTGGTGATCGCCGTCGCCGGCACCGCCTACCCGGAGATCGTGCCGGTCATCTTCCTGCCGTTCGTGCTGCTGGCCGGTTTCCTGGCCTGGCGCTACATGGACAACCTGGTCGCGGCCCGCACCAACTACTCCTCCTACCGGGCCGTGCTGCGCGACCGGCACTGCTGGCTGATCTCCTTCCTGTACATCGGCACCTTCGGCTCCTTCATCGGCTTCGGCTTCGCCTTCGGCCTGGTGCTGCAGAACGACTTCGGCCGCACGCCGCTCCAGGCGGCCTCGCTGACCTTCCTCGGCCCGCTGCTCGGCTCGTTCTCCCGCCCGCTGGGCGGCTCGCTGGCCGACCGGTTCGGCGGCGCCCGGGTCACCCTGTGGACCTTCGTCGCGATGGTGGCCGGCACCGGCGTGGTGCTGGCGGCGTCCTTCGTCGACTCGCTGCCGGTCTTCATCGCCGGCTTCATCGTGGTGTTCGTCCTCACCGGCATCGGCAACGGCTCCACCTACAAGATGATCCCGGGCATCTACGCGGCCCGCGCCGAGAGCGCCATCGGCGCCGGCGCCGACCCCGCCGCCGCCCGGGCCGAGGGCCGCCGCCGCTCCGGCGCGGTGATCGGCATCGCCGGGGCCGTCGGCGCCCTGGGCGGCATGCTGATCAACCTCACCTTCCGGGAGTCCTACAACCAGTTCGGCGACGCCACCGGCGCCATCGCCGCCTTCCTGGTCTACTACGTGGCCTGCATCGTGGTGACCAGCGTGGTCTACCTGCGCCGCCCCTCGTCCGGCACCGCCGGCGGCAGCGCCGTCCCGGCCCAGGCGCCCGCCGCCCACGAGGTGGTCTGACCGTGACCGCCCCCACCCGGCCCGCCCCGGCGCCGGCGCCGCACGCCGGCGCCGGGGCCCGGGAGGCCCAGGCCGCCACCGACACGCACTGCCCCTACTGCGCCCTCCAGTGCGCGATGACGCTCACGCCGAACCCGGCCGCGCGCCCCGGCGACCGCCCCACGCTGACCGTCACCCCCCGGCAGTTCCCCACCAACCGCGGCGGGCTGTGCCAGAAGGGCTGGACCTCCGCGACGGTCCTCACCGCCCCCGACCGGCTCACCACCCCGCTGGTGCGCGACACCAAGGGCGGCGAGCTGCGGCCGGCCGGGTGGGACGAGGCCCTCGACCTGGTCGCCGGCCGGCTGGGCGCGCTGCGCGCCGAGCGCGGCGCCGACTCCGTCGCCGTCTTCGGCAGCGGCGGCCTGACCAACGAGAAGGCCTACGCCCTCGGCAAGTTCGCCCGGGTGGCGCTGGGCACCTCGCAGATCGACTACAACGGCCGGTTCTGCATGTCCTCGGCCGCCGCCGCCGGCAACCGGGCCTTCGGCCTGGACCGCGGCCTGCCGTTCCCGGTCACCGACCTGGACACCTCCGACGTGGTGGTGCTGGTCGGCGCCAACCCGGCCGAGACCATGCCCCCGCTGATGGGGCACCTCAGCCACCCGCGGCTGGTCGTCGTCGACCCCCGCCGCACCGCCACCGCCGAGGCCGCCCTGGCCGCCGGCGGCATCCACCTGGCGCCCGCCCCCGGCACCGACCTGGCGCTCGCCCTCGGCCTGCTCCACCTCGCGCTCGTCGACGGCTACCTCGACACCGAGCGCCGCCGCGCGTACCGGGAGCGCCGCACCACCGGCTGGGACGCCGTCCGGCGCTCCGTGGCCAGCTGGTGGCCGGAGCGGGTGGAGCGGCTCACCGGTGTCGCCGTCGCCGACATGCGCCAGGCCGTGCACGCCCTGGCCACCGCCCGCCGCGCGCACATCCTCACCGGGCGCGGCGCCGAACAGCACGCCAAGGGCGTGGACACCGTCGCCGCCTGGATCAACCTCGCCCTCGCGCTCGGCCTACCCGGCCGCCCCGGCTCCGGCTACGGCTGCCTGACCGGCCAGGGCAACGGGCAGGGCGGGCGCGAGCACGGCCAGAAGGCCGACCAGCTCCCCGGCTACCGCTCGATCAGCGACGACGCGGCCCGCGCGCACGTCGCCGGGGTGTGGGGCGTGGATCCGGCCTCGCTGCCCGGGCCGGGCCGCAGCGCCACCGAGCTGCTCCAGGCCCTGGGCACCCAGGGCGGCCCCGCCGCCCTGCTGGTCTTCGGCTCCAACCCGGTGGTCTCCGCCCCGCGCAGCGGCCAGGTCGCCGAGCGGCTGGCCGCCCTCGACCTGCTGGTCGTCGCCGACTTCGTGCTCTCCGAGACCGCCCGGATGGCCGACGTGGTGCTGCCCGTCGCCCAGTGGGCGGAGGAGTCCGGCACCATGACCAACCTGGAGGGCCGGGTGCTGCGCCGCCGCCGCGCCCAGCTGCCCCCCGAGGGCGTCCGCACCGACCTGGAGGTGCTGGCGGGCCTGGCCACCCGGCTGGGCCGGCCGGCCGAGGACTTCCCCACCGACCCGGACGAGGTGCTGGCCGAGCTGCGCCGCGCCTCGGCCGGCGGCATCGCCGACTACTCGGGCGTCGAGGTGGAGCGCCTGGAGGCCGGCGAGGCCCTGCACTGGCCGGTGCCCGCGGCCGGCACCGGCACCGGCAGCACCGGCAGCACCGGCAGCACGGAGGGCGCCGAGGGCACGGAGGGCGCCGAGGGCGCGGGGGGCGGCGGCGTCCACCCCGGCACGCCCCGGCTGTTCCTGGACCGCTTCGCCCACCCCGACGGCCGGGCCCGCTTCCTGGTGGTGGAACACCGCGACGCGGCCGAGCTGCCGGACGCCGAGCACCCGCTGTACGCCACCACCGGCCGGCTGCTCCAGCACTACCAGTCCGGGGCGCAGACCCGGCGGGTGCCGGAGCTGGCCGCCGCCGCGCCGGAGGCCTTCGTCGAGGTCCACCCGGACACCGCCCGCCGCGCCGGCCTGGCGGAGGGCGCGCACGCCCGGGTGGTCTCCCGCCGCGGCGCCACCCTCGCCCGGGTCCGCTACGTGGAGTCCATGCGGCTGGACACCGTGTTCCTGCCGTTCCACTTCCCCGGCGAGCAGGCCGCCAACGCGCTGACCAACCCGGCCCTGGACCCGGTCAGCCGGATGCCCGAGTTCAAGGTGAGCGCCGTCCGGCTGGAGCCGGCCGGGCCGCCCCCGCGCACCGACGAGACGCAGGAGGCGTCATGACCGTACGGCAGTTCCCCCGGCACGGCAGGCTCTCCCACCAGGTGACGCCCCCGGCCCCGGCGGCCCGCCCCGAGCCGGTCCGCGTCGTCGTCGTCGGCAACGGCATGGTCGGCGCCCGGCTCGCCGAGGAGGTGCGCCGCCGCGACCCGTTCGCCGCCAGCGTCCAGCTCACCGTGGTCGGCGCCGAGCCCGGCCCCGCCTACAACCGGGTGCTGCTGCCGTCCGTCGTCGCCGGCACCATGGCCGAGGACGACATCGCCCTGCACCCCGAGGACTGGGCCCGCACCCACCACACCGACGTCCGCACCGGCGTGGCCGCCGTCTCCATCGACCGGACCGCCCGCACCGTCACCTGCGACGACGGCCAGACCCTGCGCTACGACACGCTCGTGCTGGCCACCGGCGCCAACGCCATCGTGCCGCCGGTGCCCGGCGTGCGCGCCGCCGACGGAACGCCGGGGGAGGGCGTCACCGTCCTGCGCACCCTCGACGACTGCCGGCGCCTCGCCGCCCTGGTCGACCGCGCCGCGGCCGAGCACGGCGGCATCGCGGTGATGGGCGGCGGCGTGCTCGGCCTGGAGGCCGCCCGCGCCCTCGCCTCCCGCGGCGTTCCGGTCACCGTCGTGCACCCCGCCGGCCACGTCATGGACCGCCAGCTCGACCCCGGCGCCGGCCGGGTGCTCGCCCGCTCGCTGGAGCGGGTCGGCGTCCGGCTGCGGCTCGGCGCCCTGGCCACCGCCTGGGACGCCGCCCGCGGCGTGCTCACCCTCGACGACGGCCACGAGCTGCACTGCACCGGCGTGCTGCTGTCCACCGGCGCCGCCCCGGAGACCCGACTGGCCAGCGAGGCCGGCCTGCGGGTGGAGGGCGGCATCGTCATCGACGACCGGCTGGCCACCTCCGACCCGGCCGTCGCCGCCATCGGCGACTGCGCCCGCCACCCCGACTCCCCGCCCGGACTCGTCCAGCCCGGCTGGGAGCAGGCCGCCGTCCTCGCCGACCGGCTCACCGGCACCGACCCCAAGGCCCGCTACCGCGGCAGCTCCCCGGTGACCCGGCTCAAGGCCAAGGGCATCGACCTGGCCTGCCTCGGCGACCCGCACGCCGAGGACGACGGCGAGTACGAGGTGGTCCGCCTGGAGGACCCCAGCCGCGAGCGGTACGCCAAGCTGGTGCTCCGCGACGACCAGGTCACCGGCGCCATCATGCTCGGCGTCCCGGACGCCGCCGCCGGCCTGGTGCAGCTGTACGACCGCGGCGCCCCGGCCCCCGCCGACCGCCTCGCCCTCCTCCTCGGCCGGGCCCTGCCGGCCGGCGCCGCCGGCGCCGACAGCCCCGCCCAGATGGACGACTCCGCGCTGGTCTGCCGCTGCAACACCGTCACCAAGGCCGCGCTGTGCGCCGCCTGGAAGGCCGGCGAGACCTCCGCCGACCAGCTGTGCAGCGCCACCCGTGCCGCGACCGGCTGCGGCGGCTGCCGCCCGGCCGTCGAGAAGATCGCCGCCTGGCTGGCCGAGACCGACGGCACCGACGCCACCCCCACCCCCTCGACGAGCGGCAACGACGCCGACGACGACGCCCCGAACCACCCCGCCGCTCCCGTTCCGGTACCGGCCATCGCTGGAGGATTCGCATGACCGAGCACCCCAACTCCCGATCCGAGGCCCCCCGCCACCTGGTGGTCGCCGGCCACGGCATGGTCGGCCACCGCCTCGTCGAGGCGCTGCGCTCCCGGGACACCGACGGGCAGTGGAACGTCACCGTGCTCTCCGAGGAGCCCCGCCCCGCCTACGACCGCGTCGCGCTCTCCTCCTACTTCGACGGCGCCGACGAGGCCGCGCTCCGCCTGCCCGACCTGGACGACGCCGTCGACCTGCGGCTCGGCGTGACCGCCACCGCCATCGACCGGGCCGGACGCACCGTCACCACCTCCACCGGCGAGACCCTGGGCTACGACGCGCTGGTCCTGGCCACCGGCTCCTACCCGTTCGTCCCGCCGCTGCCCGGCCACGACGCCGAGGGGTGCTTCGTCTACCGCACCCTGGAGGACCTCGACGCCATCCGCGCCGCCGCCCAGGCCGCGGCCGCCGGCGGCACCGGCCACGGCGTGGTCATCGGCGGCGGCCTGCTCGGCCTGGAGGCCGCCAACGCGCTCCGCCTGCTCGGCCTCACCCCGCACGTCATCGAGATGGCGCCGTGGCTGATGCCGATGCAGATCGACGAGGGCGGCGGCGCCCTGCTCGGCCGCATGATCAGCGAGCTTGGCGTCGAGATCCACTGCGGCACCGGCGTGGGCGGCGTGGAGGTGGAGGACGGCCGCGCCGTCGCCGTCACCCTCGCCGACGGCACCCGCATCCCCACCGACCTGGTGGTCTTCTCCGCCGGCGTCCGCCCCCGCGACCAGCTCGCCCGCGACGCCGGCCTGGCCGTCGGCGAGCGCGGCGGCGTCGTCGTCGACCTGGCCTGCCGCACCGAGGACGAGCACATCTGGGCCGTCGGCGAGGTCGCCTGCATCGAGGGCCGGGTCCTCGGTCTGGTCGGCCCGGGCAACGCCATGGCCGAGGTGGTCGCCGACCGCCTGCTCGGCGGCGAGGCCGTCTTCCCCGGCGCCGACACCTCCACCAAGCTCAAGCTGCTCGGCGTGGACGTGGCCAGCTTCGGCGACGCCAAGGCCACCACCCCCGGCGCCCTGGAGGTCGTGCTCAACGACCCGGTGAAGGGCACCTACTCCAAGCTGGTCGTCTCCGACGACGCCCGCACCCTGCTCGGCGGCATCCTGGTCGGCGACACCTCGAAGTACGCGCTGCTGCGCCCGCTCATCGGCAGCGAACTGCCCGCCGACCCGGCCGTGCTGCTCGCCCCCGAGGGCGCCGGCGGCGAGGGCGGCGGCATCGGCGTCGCCTCGCTGCCGGACAGCGCCCAGATCTGCTCGTGCAACGCCGTCACCAAGGGCGCCATCTGCACCGCCATCCACGAGGGCGCCGCCGACGTGCCGGCCATCAAGGCCTGCACCAAGGCCGGCACCTCCTGCGGCTCCTGCGTGCCGGCGCTCAAGCAGCTGCTGGCCGCCTCCGGCGTCGCCGTCTCCAAGGCGCTGTGCGAGCACTTCGACCAGTCCCGCAGCGAACTGTTCGAGATCGTCGCCGCCACCCGCATCACCACCTTCTCCGAGCTGGTCGCCCGCTACGGGCGCGGACGCGGCTGCGACGTCTGCAAGCCGGCGGTCGCCTCCATCCTGGCCTCCCAGGGCAACGGCCACATCCTCCAGGGCGAGCAGGCCTCCCTCCAGGACACCAACGACCGCTTCCTGGCCAACATGCAGCGCAACGGCACCTACTCGGTGGTGCCGCGCATCCCCGGCGGCGAGATCACCCCGGAGAAGCTGATCGTGATCGGCGAGGTCGCCCGCGACTTCGGCCTCTACACCAAGATCACCGGCGGCCAGCGGATCGACCTGTTCGGCGCCCGCCTGGAGCAGCTGCCGAAGATTTGGAAGCGCCTGGTCGACGCCGGCTTCGAGTCCGGCCACGCCTACGGCAAGTCGCTGCGCACCGTGAAGTCCTGCGTCGGCTCCACCTGGTGCCGCTACGGCGTGCAGGACTCCGTCGGCCTCGCCGTCGAGCTGGAGCTGCGCTACCGCGGCCTGCGCTCCCCGCACAAGATCAAGGCCGGCGTCTCCGGCTGCGCCCGGGAGTGCGCCGAGGCCCGCGGCAAGGACTTCGGCATCATCGCCACCGAGAAGGGCTGGAACCTCTACGTCGGCGGCAACGGCGGCTTCACCCCCCGCCACGCCGAACTGCTGCTCGCCGACGCCGACCACGCCACGCTGATCAAGGTCATCGACCGCTTCCTGATGTTCTACATCCGCACCGCGGACCGCCTCCAGCGCACCGCCGCCTGGATCGAGGCCATGGACGGCGGCCTGGACCACCTGCGCTCGGTGATCGTGGACGACTCCCTCGGCATCTGCGCCGACCTGGAGGAGGCCATGGCCAAGCACATCGCCGACTACACCGACGAGTGGAACGGGGTGCTCCAGGACCCGGAGAAGCTGGCCCGCTTCACCTCGTTCGTCAACGCCCCGGAGACCCCCGACCCGACGATCAGCTTCACCGTCGAGCGGGAGCAGCCGGTGCCCACCGCGCCGCGCCCGGTCGCCCTCGGCATGCCGTCGATCGGCGTCCCGGCCGCCACCGCCCCGTCCGCACCGGCCGCCACGCCCGCCCCGTCCGCCACCTCCGTCACCACCCGCTGAGCCCGGAAGGCAGCCCACGCATGACCATCACCTCTCCCGAGACCACCCACGGGACGGACGACGCGACCGGCTGGATCACCGTCTGCTCCCTGGCCGACCTCGCCCCCGAGCAGGGCCGCGCCGCCCTGCTGCCGGACGGCGCCCAGGTGGCGATCTTCCGCCTGCAGGACGACGCCCTCTACGCGCTCGGCAACATCGACCCGTTCTGGGGCGCGCCCGTCATGGCCCACGGCATCGTCGGCGACCGGGCCGGGGTGCCCACCGTGGCCACCCCGCTGCTGAAGCAGGTCTTCTCCCTGGAGACCGGCCAGTGCCTGGACGACCCGGCGGTCAGCCTGCCGGTCTACCCCATCGAGGTCGTCGAGGGGGCCGTGCGGATCGCCGTCCAGCCGAGCAGCAGAGCCGTCCCGTCGGCGTGAGCCGACCGGGGCCGCCCGTCGGCTCGCCCGAACCGTCCGCTGGTTCGGGCCGCCACCAGGTGACCCGTGCCCGCCCCGCCGGCCGGGGCGGGGCGGGCACGCCTCGCGGTCCGAGGGGAGAATGCGGGACACTTCCTCACAACAGCCCCGGTGGGTCTGTGCGGTCAGTGCGGCCCGCGCGGCCCGTGGCCCGCTGGGCCCTCCCGCGCCGCGGCCGTCCCCGGCCCGACGCCGTGCGGGGCGACGTCGCGAGGAGCAGGGGCCACTCCGCCGGGCACCCGGCGTCCCCTGGGAGGCAACCGTGTCCGCAAGGCCATCCACCGCAGGTTCCGATTCGGCCCACACGTCACCGGCCCCCACCGCGCACGAGGACCACGCCGCCATGAACGCCGCCAACGCCACGAACGCGAACGCCGACGCCGCCAGCGCCGGCGCGAACGCCACCCCCGCCGCGGAGCCGGCGGCCGCCGAGTCGGCCGCCGCCGCCACGGACTCGGCCGCCACCGCCGAGTCGGCCGCCGCCGCCGAGTCGACCGCAGCCGCCCAGTGCGGCCCACTGACCGGCTTCACCGTGGCCGTCACCGCCGCGCGCCGCGCCGACGAGCTCATCGCGCTGCTGGAGCGCCGCGGCGCCGACGTGCTGCGCGCCCCGGCGCTGCGCATCGTCCCGCTCGCCCACGACGCCGAACTGCACGCCGCCACCCGCGCCCTGATCGCCGACCCGCCGGACACCGTGGTCGCCACCACCGGCATCGGCTTCCGCGGCTGGATGGAGGCCGCCGACGGCTGGGGCGACGGCGAGGCCCTGCGCGCCGCCCTCGGCGGCGCCACCCTGCTGGCCCGCGGCCCCAAGGCGCGCGGCGCCATCCGCGCCGCCGGACTGACCGAGGAGTGGTCGCCGGCATCGGAGTCCTCCGCCGAGGTGCTGGACCGCCTCCTCGGCGAGGACCTCGCCGGCCGCCGGATCGCCGTGCAGATGCACGGCGAACCGCTCCCCGACTTCCTCGGGGCGCTGCGCGCCGCCGGCGCCCAGGTGCTGCCCGTCCCGGTGTACCGGTGGATCGGGCCGGCCGACACCGGACCGCTGGACCGGCTGATCGACGCCGTCATCGCCGGCTCGGTCAGCGCCGTCACCTTCACCAGCGCCCCGGCCGCCTCCGGGCTGCTGCTGCGCGCCCGCGAACTCGGGCGGGAGCAGGAGCTGGAGGAGGCGCTGCGCACCCGCACCGAGGTGCTCTGCGTCGGCCCGGTCACCGCGGCCCCGCTGCTGGCCCGGCGGATCCACACCACCTGGCCGGAACGGTTCCGCATCGGCGCGCTGGTCCGGCACGTCGTGGAGGTCCTGCCGCGGACCGCCGCCCGGCTGCCGGTCGGCGGCCACTGGCTGGAGGTGCGCGGCACCGTCTGCCTGGTGGACGGCGCGCCCCGCCCCGTCCCGCCCGGCCCGATGGCCGTGCTGCGCGAGCTGGCCCGCACGCCGGGCCGGGTCGTGCCGCGCTCCGAACTGCTGGCCGTGCTGCCCGGCGGCGGCTACGACGAGCACGCCGTGGAGGCGGCGGTGGCGCGGCTGCGGGCCGCGCTGGGCGCCCCGCGCGTCGTCCAGACGGTGGTCAAGCGCGGGTACCGGCTCGCCCTGGACACCGGCGACTGCGCCGCCCCGCCCGCCGCCCCCGCCACCACCCCGGCCCGGGCCGCCGTCCCCGCGCCCGGGGCCGAGACCGACATCACCCACGAACGGGGAGACACCGGATGACGACCGCGCTCTTCCCCCCGGCCCGCCTCGGCGCCGGCCGCCGCTCCATACCCTCCCGCCCCACCGTGCTGCTGGTCGCGCACGGCACCCGCCACCCCGGCGGCGCCCCGGTCGCCGAGGCGCTGGCCCGGGCCGTCGGCGAGCGCCACGGACTGCCGTGGCGGGTGGCCTACGTCGACGTGCACGGCCCGACGATCCCGGAGGCGCTGGCCGACGTGCCCGGCCCGGTCGTCGTCCTGCCGGCCTTCCTGGCCTCCGGCTACCACGTCCGGGTGGACATCCCCGAGCAACTCGCCCTGGCCGGCCGCCGCATCGCCGCCGGTGCCGCCCCTGCTACCGCTGCCGTGGGTAGTGCCGGTGGCGCCGTGCCCGGCGAGGGCGTGCCCGTCGGGGCTGTGCCGGTCGTCGGCGATTCAGTCTCCGGGGCAGTCTCCGGGGCGACCGACGCCCACGGTGGCACCGCCGTCGTCGCCGACGCCATCGGCCCCCACCCGCTGCTGCTGCGCACCCTGCGGGACCGGCTCCGCGAGGCCGGCGCCCGCCCCCGTGACGCCGTGGTGCTGGCCGCCGCCGGTTCCTCCGACCACTCCGCGCTGGCCGAGGTCGCCTCGGTGGCCGACGGCCTGGGCCGCCGGCTGGGCCGGCCCGTCCCGGTCGGCTACGCCGCCACCGCCACGCCGTCCGTCCCGGAAGCCGTCGCGCGGCTGCGCGAGGCCGGCGCCCGCCGGGTGTCGGTGGCGTCCTGGCTGCTCGCCCCCGGGCTGTTCGCCGACCGCCTGGCCGCCGCCGGCGCCGACGCCGTGGCCGCCCCGCTGGGCGACCACCGGGCCGTGGTCGACGTCCTCACCGAACGCCTCACCGCCGCCTGGGCCACCACCCGCGAGTTCCCCACCCCCGCCCTACGCTGCGCCGGCTGACCCCGGCCGCCGGAGGGCGGCGGGCCGGTGAGCCTCCGGCGCGGCACCGCCGCGCCGCGGGCCCCCGCCGGGACGGACGGGCCCCGGCAGCGCCGCCTGGGCAAACCCGCGGCGGCGCCGGCCAGGACCCCGGCCCTGCCGCGGGAAGGCGTGGGACCCACATGGCCTGGCGCGGCATGGCGTGAGACCGACATGGCGCGGCGTGGCGGCGCGTGTGCCCGACATTGCCGCGCCCCAGCGGGCTTCGTGTGACGGCGTGGCAAGAGCACCTCAACTCCGGCGGCCACGCCACCACCAGCGCAGGGGGGTCCCCCTATTTCCATGATCCCATCGGGTGGTAACGGAGCGCAGCCCCCAAAAACCGCCTGTGGATAACCACCACCCCCGCCCCCATGCATCCGGCTGGTCGGCAGACCCCTCCCCGCGCGCGTCCGTCCCCCCAGCGGCGGAGCGTGCCTAGCACGGCGCCCTCCCAGTCGCCTGGGTTATCCGCAAAAAGTCTGAAATCGTCGGCGGCTATGGACAGCGGCCGGGCCGCCACCGAGGATTCTCCGCGGCGCGACCCCATCAGATGAGGGCATGTCAAATGCCCCCGCCGGAGGAGACTTGATGCAGCGCACACGACGCACGCTCCGCGACGTCGCCGTGATCACCGCTACCACCGCACCACTGCTCCTGGCACTCGCCTCCCCCGCCGCCGCCGAACCCCACACCGCCACCCTCACCGTCGGCCCGGTGAACCTCCCCGCCGTGGTCCCGGTCGAGGCGTGTATCGACGACCTGTGCGTCTCGACGCCCGAGGCCACCGACGTCACGCTGAGGGTGGTCGCCACCACCCTCACCGAAGGCCAGCCGCTCGAACTCACCTCCGTGCCCTGCCCGAGCGGCCACGGCGCGGCGGTCACCGTCTCGACCTCCGTGACCGCCACCGTCACGATCGAGGCGCTGGTCACCGGTAACGGGCCGCTCGGACCGATCAGCGTCCCGGTCGGACCGAGGATCCAGACCATCGGGGCGGACACGCCCGGCGTGACCGTGCTGTCCTGCTCCAGCTGACCCATCCGCCGCCCGGCCTCCCCGGGCGCGTCCCCTGAAACGGCGACGCGCCCGGGGAGGCGCTGCTGTTTTGGGGCGCGCCCCAACCGCCGGTCCGTCACGCGGGAAGCGCGCCGGTTCGGTGGGCGAATTCCTTGAGGCCAGGGAGGCTCGTAGGGGCATAGAGGAGGTTCGCGGTCAGCGCCTGGATGGAAGGCCGGCGGACTTCTTCGGGTGCGTCACGCTCGATGGCGCGAAGGGCGGCGAGAGTGCGGGTGGGGTCGCCGAGTGCGTGCCACATGCGGGCGGTGTCGGTGTGGAATCTGGCGCGGCGTTCGATGGTGGGGAAGTCGGCGGGGGTGAGGTGGGTGGCGTGGGGGACGGCTTCGTCGGGGGTGCCGAGGGTGGTGTGGATGCCGATGCGGTACAGGTCGCATTGGGCGGGGGTGGCCTCGACGGCGTAGAGGTCGGGTTGCCGGCCTCTCGGGATGCGGTGGGTGGTCTGCTCGGCTTCGTCGGCGAGGGTGAGGGCGGCGGTGCGGTCGCCGGCGGCGGCTGCGCTGTAGGCGGCGGTGAGGAGGAGGGTGGTGCGGGCGGCGAGGTCTGCGGGGTGGGGGTTGCCGTGGTCGGGGGCGATGGTGGTGGCGGTGTGGACGAGGAGGTCGACGGCGCTGTTGGGGCGCCCGGCGCGCCGCATGGTGATGGCCAGGACGCGGGCGGCTTCGGCGATCGGGGCGGTCTGGGCGCTGGCGCGGGCCGCGGTCAGGGCGCGGTCGGCGGTGGCCCAGGCGAGGTCCGCGTGCGATTTGATGGCCAGTTCGGTGGCCAGGACGTAGGCGCGGGCGACGCAGGCGGCGGCCTGCTCGCGGGTTCGGCCGTGCGGGGCGGCCGCGCGGGTGGACTCCGCGGCCGCGATGAGGGCGGGCAGGTGGGCTGCGAAGTCGGCGTAGCGGGCGGCGCGGAAGTCGGCGCGTGCGGCGGTCAGCGCGGCGACGAGCCGCTGGAGGGGGAGCGGCTCGGTCGGGGTGGGTTGGAACAGGACGTGTTCCAGGGCGGTCGCTGAGCTAGTGGTTGTTGGCTGGGACGCGGCGGAGGCGGGGTGGGGCAGGAGGTGGGCGGCGCTGATACCGAGGGCGCCCGCCAGTAGGTTCCTGCGTCGCACGTCGTCCTCCTGCTGCCGGGGGGCGGCCAGTCCGCTGGCCACCTTAATCCTCGTCGGTGGGCTGGCGGTGGGGCGCGGCCGTGTCGTGGGTGGTGGCGGGCCGAGGGGCGGGGTGGGGAGGCCCAGGTCGGTGGCGGGGATGTCCAGTGCGTGGGCGATCCGACGGAGGGTGTCCCAGTTGGGGTGCGTGTCGCCAGACTCGATGCGGCTGATCGCGGAGGCGGAGTAACCGCAGCGCTGGCCGAGCTGGCGCTGGGTGAGGCGCGCGGCGGCGCGTGCGCCGCGGATGACCGCCCCGACGTCTACCGGTCGCAGGAGGGCCGGCTGCGGTGGGGTGGGTTCAGGCGGCATCAGTTCTCCGGCGGGCTGGGAGATTGCTCACGGTAGGGGCGCCGTGGGCGGGCGCGGCAGAGGCGCGCGGTTGCACAGGGTGTGCGGGATCCGCACGGGGTGTGCGCGGTGCGTCCGAGGCCGTCCTCAGCGGGCGGACCAGGCGGTTTCCTCATGGTGCGGCCCTTGGATGCCAGGGCTGCGCAGGAGACCACCTGGTCTGGAGGGATGCCCTGATGGACGCGATCCGCTTGCTCTCCGACGTTCCAACGCCGCGCTCCGCTGCCGCTTCGGAGCGGCCGGTTGGCCCCTTGGGGGCGGTGCTGACGCCGGAGAACCGGACGGAGGTCCTGGCGCTGCTGGCGCGGGTCCTGGAAGCGGGGGTGGATTTCAAGCTGGGGGAGGAGGTCTTTGCCGGTCTCCGGCTTCGGCCGGAGCAACTGCGGGACGCCCTGGTCGACGACCTTCCCCAGCAGACTCTGGGGGCTGCCGCGGTGGTGGAGGAGATGGTGGCGCGCCTCCTGCCGCACGCGAAGAACGAGGCGGCTCCCCGATTCCTGGGATTCGGGGACACGGGGGCCAACATCGCGGCACTCGCCGGCGGGCTGATGGGGCTGTTGACGCAGCAGAACATGATCAACCAGTCCTTCGATTCTCCCGCGGCCACCTTCGCCGAGGTCTCGGTGCTCCGATGGCTCCGTGACCTGCTCGGCTACCGCAACCCGCCCCTGGACCAGGTGAACGGAGTGTGGCAGGTCGGCGGGATCATCACTGCCGGCGGCACGGGCGCCAACGCGGCCGCGATGCTGCTCGCTCGCGAGCACACCGCCCCCGACACCATGCGCACGGGCGTTCGTGACCCCGAAGGGCACGGCCTGGTCGTGCCGGCGGGCATCGGCCACTACTCGGTGAAGGCCTCCGCGGCGTGGGTCGGCTGCGGCACCCACCTGATCGAAGTGCCCACCGACCACTACCGCTACAACCTGCCCGCGCTGCGCCAAGCCCTGCGCCACCATCGGGGCCGGATCATGGGCGTGGTCGCCTACGCCGGCGATTCCCGCACCCACACCGTGGAGCGCCTCGACGCCGTCGCCGACATCGCCCGCACCGAGGCCCCCGAAGCGTGGCTGCACGCGGACGCGTGCTGGGGCCTGCTGTGCGCGCTCACCGACCGGCTGCGCCCCAAGATCACCGGAATCGCCGAGTACGACTCCGTCACGGTGGATGCCCACAAGGTCCTCGACATTCCCTATGCCGTGGCCGCCCTGCTGGTCCGCGACCCCGGGGTGCTGCGCACCATCACCACGCACAGCGACCTGATCATGCGCGAGCCCTTCGCGTTCGGGCAGGTCACCCCGTTCGTCGGTTCTCGCGCCTGGGAGTCCCTGCGGGTGTGGGGGATGATGCGCGCCGCCGGCCGCAGCGGCCTGGCCGCCCTCGCAGAGTCCCGTCTGGAGCGAACCGCCGCCTTCACCGCCCTGGTCGACGCCCACGCACGGCTGCTGCGGCTGGCCGAGCCGGACATGACCGCTGTGGTCTTCTGCTACCTCCCGGCCGGCCACGACCCGACCCGGCCGGACGTCGACCGGATCGGTGAGATCAACCGCCGAATCCACGCCGACCTGCTGGCCGGTGGGCGCTGGTACCTGCACCAGTTCGCCCTCCCGGACGACACCGGCGTGGTCGCCCGCGGCGCGGTGCTGTGGCCCCTGCGGTTCATCGGCGGAAACGCCCGCACCACCCACCAGCACCTGACGGAGCTGGTGGACGAGGTGGTGCGCCTCGGTGCGCTGCACGAGCACACCACGGGCCTCGCCTGACCACCCTCACCCGCGTCAACGGTTGAAAGGACAGCTGGACCATGTCTCTGACCACTCCCGCCGAGCAGTCCGTGGACGGCTTCGTCGCCGCGGCCTACATCGTCACCCACCGCCGGCCGGACGGCACCGTGCACTCCCCCACCGGCGTCCACCTGATCCACTTCCAGCGTTCGGAGGCGACGCGATGACCACCGCGCGCCTGCCGCTGCTCGACGACGCCGCAGCCGTCGCCGCCGCGTACACACCGCTTGGCGGCTACGCCATTGCCTACGGCTCCCACGCAACCGGCCATGCCAACTCCACCTCCGACCTGGACCTCCTCCTCGTCCACCCCGCGACCCAGCCGGTCAACCTCCCGGGACTGACGCGGGCGGTCATCGCGCTGCATCACCGGCACGGCCTCGGCCTGGACACGGAGGTGCGATACGAGAACAAGCTGGCCGCCTCCGACCACGACGTCGACCGAGCCCTGGCACTGGAGGGATACTCCCCCACCCAGACCGGCGACATCACCGTCCGCCCCGTGCCCGAGCACGGGACCGACGTCTTCCTCAACACGACGACCTTCCGACTGCGACTGGTCCTCAATGCCCTGACCACCGGTCACGTCTTCCTCGCCGGGGATCCGCGCCGGCACAGCCTCGACACCACCGCCGCCGAGCGCTCCGTCGCCCTCCTCGCCACCAGCCTGCTCACCCACCAGTCCCACATGACCGTGAGCGAGGCAGTCGCTGTCCTCGTCCAGGCACCCACCGGCGAGGCAGGGCACGACTGGCTCGGCTACGAGCCCACGCCCGCCCTGCACTCGGTGCTGCGCCGCGGTCTGACCGCGCTGGTCGCCGAGCACGTGATCGACCTGGTGCCGCATGGGCGATTCCGGCAGGACGACCAGGTCCGACGCGCAGCGCTCGCCCACTTCACCGCCTACTCCGCAGGCGTGCGGGGCCCTGTCCCGGCATCAATGCCCTGACGCCGAACCTCGTCAGCCCTGTGCCCGTCAATGGCCTGCGAGCCTGGAGGGAGGACGCGGCGGGCCGGCCTTCCCCCTGAGTGGGTCTCTACGGCGTAAAGAGCCACCCACGCACGGCAAGGGTGGCAGGGGCCTCATCGCCACCTTCCGGTGAGGGCCCTGCGTCCTCCCCAGACTGGATTGCGGTGGCGGAGCCAGGCTCGGCCAGCGGCTGCAGCGCGCCTGCGGTAAGCCCGGAGCGCCGACGGGCTAGTGGGGTTGCGGGAGCCGGCCTCCCACAGGCCTGTTAGACCTGCGGCGAATGCGGTGATCGCCGTCGAGTCGGCCTCCCGCCAGGCCGGGATCGCACGCATCGCGGTCTCGGCCGACGCCGCCGTGTGGCCGGCGAGCACCAGCTGGGGCAGGAGGAAGGCCGCGTCCAGCCACGCCGCTCCGCGCACGGCCCAGGACCAGTCCACGATCCAGGCCTGGTCACCGCTGACCAGCAGGTTGTCCGCGCGTAGGTCGGTGTGCAGCATCGTCGAGCCGTCCAGGGCGAGGAGGGACTGCTGCTCGAGTTCGACAAGCTGCTCGAGATGCCGCTGCGCCCATGGATCGAGGTCGCTGGGCGGAGTGGAGGCGATGTGCTGCCACCCGGTGAAGTCAGCGGCGAGATCGTCTCCGACTGCGGGCGCTTGCTGGAGCGGGCAGGGCGTGAGCAGGTCGCTGAGGCCGGCTACCGTGGACAGCACGACGGGGAGGTCCAGGGAGCTCGGCGCCAGGCTCGGGTGTCGGCCGTCCACGGCGTCGAAGACCAGCACGGTCCAGCCGTCCATCTCCGCGTGCCGCCGTAGCCGCGGCGCCGGGACTGCAACCGGCAGTGCGGACGCCGCACGCGCCTCGGCCCGACACAACTCAGCCGTGTCGTCGTCCTCGCGTGCTGCCTTGATGAACAGACGCTGCCCGTCCGCCATCGACGCCAGTGTGGCCACCCCGGAGGTCAGCCCGCCGGCAGTGGTACGGGCCTCGAGCACCTGCGTACCCGCTTGTTCCTGCACCCACAGCCGCACCGCTCGAGGGAGTGTCTCCCAACCGGGCCGCACGCTCGCCTCCTCCATCGTCAGCTTCCACTCCGTGCCTGGTGCCGGCCCCCACGCCCTGACTGGCACCCCGGCGGCACGTGGCACAGCAACCCCAGTGTGGCTCCAGCGGCCACAGCTTGGTCACGGGCAGGCTCTGAGGCGTGGGGTGTGGGCAGGTTGCGAGGGCCTGTGGATAACTTCCGTACTCTCGCCAGGAACATGCCAGCGTTCTCCCCAGGAACCTGCCTCTGGCCTGGGGGGACCCCCTTTCTCAGGATCCCACCTGAGGATCACTGAGCGCATCCCCCCTCTCGCAGCCTGTGGATAACTTGCCCGTGGAATCCAGTGAAGCCAGCGGAATCCAGCGAAGCCAGCGAAGGTCAGTGAAGCCAGCGGAGGTCGGGAAATCCAGCGGAGGTCAGGGAAACCAGCGGCGTTGAGCGAAGCCAGCGGAGGCCGGTGAAGCCGGCGGCAGTCAGGGTCCCTGCGGCGGTGAGCGCAGCAGCGGAAACCCGCGGAGCCCACGACGCCATCGGTCCTCACCCCCACCGCCCCCCGCTCCTCCTACAGCGTCAGCTTGAAGCCGTCGTGGCTGCGCTCGAAGCCCAGCGCGGCGTAGAAGCGGTGGGCCTCGGTGCGCCGTTTGTTGCTGGTCAGCTGCACCAGGGTGCATCCGCGGGCGCGTGCCCGCCCGATCGCCCGGAGGAGCATGTCCCGGCCGAGGCCCTCCCCGCGCCGGTCGGGGCGGACGCGCACCGCCTCGACCAGGGCGCGTTCCTGACCGTGCCGCCCGAGGCCCGGGATGTAGGTGAGCTGGAGGCAGCCGAGGACGGTGCCGTCCCCGGCGTCCAGGACCAGCATCTCGTTGCGGTCGTCCGCGTCCACGGCCGCGAAGGCCCGCTCGTACGCCTCGTCGACCTCGACGACCCCCGGGTCGACCACCGTGTCCTCGTTGGTGAGTAGCGCGATGATCGCGGGCAGGTCCTGGCGCGTGGCGGTACGGAGTATCACGGCGCAGAGCATGGCAGAGGCCGGCGGACGGGCCTCCGCGCGGATGGTTGCAGCCTGCGTTTCGGTCGGGCTGGGGCTGGGACTGGGACTGGGGCTAGGCGCCGGCACCGGGGTGCAGCACGGCGAACAGTCCCCGCGCCCGCGTGCCGTCCGGCAGCTGCCAGGAGCCGGCGACGTGGCCGGTCGCCCCCGGGGGCGGGACGGGCGCGTGGTCCGGGGTGGGGCGCAGGACGCGGTGCACGCGGAGCGTCGTGCCGTGCGGTGCGGGCAGTTCGGTGCCCTCGTGGTCGTCGGCGGCGCTGGTGGTGAAGTCGGCGGGGGTGGCGTGGTCGCCGGTGTAGGAGCGGGCGACCTCCCGGTCGGGGGTGTCGCTGGTGTTCTGGTCCTGGGCCTCGGCCCGGCCCTCGATCAGGGCCAGCAACTGGGCGACCAGCACCGGGTCGTGGCAGCCGTCGTAGGCCCAGCGCCGCCCGAGCACGCCGTGCTCCATGGTGCCGACCAGGGCGTGCTCCGCCCCGTCGAGCGGGGCGCCGCGGTAGGTGAGCGGCACCAGGTAGCTCACCGGGTGAGTGCCGGAGGTGTCGGTGACCACCATGAACTCGATCCCGACCTCGCCCTGCGGGTCGTCCAGCCGGAAGCCGCCGGCCTTGGCCAGTTGCGGTTCGCCCGCGCCGGAGTACCACGGCCGGGAGGGCAGCCAGGAGGTGAGCAGTTCCAGCTTGGTCGGCTTGACGGTGGTGCGGTGGATGACGGCCATGCCGAGGATTCTCCCCGTTGAGCGGATGTGACCTCCACACCTTTCCATCCGCCTGCCATCCGCGCGGCGCGGGCCGTGGCGGTTCCCCGCCCGGCGAGGGCCGCGGGACGGGGGCTAGTCCCCGGCGCAGGCGTCGTGGTCGCCGGGCGTGCGGACCCGGCTGAGCAGCGCGCGGAGCGTCGTCCGCTCGTCGTCGGAGAGGTCGGCGAAGAGCTGGCGTTCCACCTCGGCGACGGCGGCGTCGGTGCTCCGGAGGGCGGCCAGGCCCTCGGGGGTGATCTCCACGATGTGCCGGCGGCGGTCGCCGGGGTCGCGGCGGCGGTGGACGAGGGCGTGGTCCTCGAGGTCGTTGAGGATCGCGACCAGCACGCTGGGGTCGCACTCCAGTTGCTCGGTGAGGGCCCGCTGGGTCACCGGGCCGTCCGCGAGGAACGTCAACGCCATGGCCTGACGGGGCTTCAGGCCGGTGGCGGCGAGGGCGGCCCGGATCCGGGACTCGGCGGCCGTGCCGTGCCGGGCGAGGAGGAGCCCGAGGCGGTCCGTCGGGGAGCCGGTGCCCTGTGTTGCCATGTCGATATGGTAGCAGAGCGTCGATTGTTTGTGATCTTTAATCGTTGATACCGTTCAACGGTCTTGGATCATCCATCATTGGAGTGCCCGTGTTCACCGCCTACGTGGTCGTCAGCGCCCTGCTCGCCCTGCTCCTCGCCGCCTCCTCCGTCTTCGACTTCACCCGCCGCGAGGACTTCCTCAGGGACATGGCCGCCATGGGGGTGCCGGAGTCGTGGCTGCCGGGGCTCGGCGCCCTGAAGCTGGCCGGCGCGGTGGGGCTGCTGGTCGGGACCTGGGTGCCGCTGCTCGGGATCGCGGCGGCGATCGGCCTCGTCCTGTACTTCGTCGGTGCGGTGATCACCCACGTGCGCTCCCGCAGACCGTCCGTGGTCCCGCCCGTCGCGTTCGGCCTGCTGGCCGTCGCCGCCCTGGTGCTCCGCCTGGCCGCGGTGTAGCGCCGGCACGTGAGCGTCAGCGCGGGAGCGGCGGCACGCGGGCGGCGGCACGGCGGAGGCGAGGGTGGGGCGCGTCGGGGTGGCGCCGCGGGGTGCGCTCCGCGCCGGTACGGCACGATAGGCGGGCAACCAGCTAAGCAGCCCAGCACGGCAGGAGCAGCATGACCCCGCGACACGAGGCGCCAGACGGCACCGCCCCGACCCCGGTCCGTTTCGACCGCTCCCACACCGACGACCTCATCGACTTCCTGTCGACGAGCCCGTCCCCCTACCACGCCGTGGCGAGCGCCGTGGCGCGCCTGGAGGCGGCCGGCTTCCGGGAGCTGCGCGAGGAGGACGCCTGGGTGGCCGGCGGGGGCGGCTGGTACGTGCGTCGCGGTGGGGCGCTGATCGCCTGGTTCGCGCCGGAGGACGCCGACCCCTCCACCGGTTTCTCGATCGTCGGCGCGCACACCGACTCGCCGAACCTGCGGGTCAAGCCCAACCCGGACACGGCCGCCGTCGGCTGGCGGCAGGTCGCCGTCGAGATCTACGGCGGGCCGCTGCTGAACTCCTGGCTCGACCGCGACCTCGGCCTGTCCGGGCGGCTCACCCTGCGGGACGGCTCGCACCGGCTGGTGCGGGTGGACCGCGCCGTGCTGCGCGTCCCCCAGCTGGCCATCCACCTCGACCGCTCGGTCAACGAGGGCCTGACGCTGGACCGCCAGCGGCACATGGCCCCGATCTGGGGTCTCGGCGGGGCCGAGGAGGGCGCGCTGATCCGGTTCGTCGCCGAGGAGGCGGGCGTTCCGGCGGACGAGGTCGCCGGCTGGGACCTGATGACGCACGACGTGCAGCCCCCCGGCTACCTCGGCCGCGACGGCGAACTGCTCGCCGCCCCCCGCCTGGACAACCTGCTGTCCGTGCACGCCGGAACGCGGGCGCTGATCGACGCGGCAGCGCGGTCCAGTGCCACCAGGATTCCGGTGCTCGCCGCCTTCGACCACGAGGAGACGGGCAGCGAGTCCGACACCGGCGCCCAGGGCCCGCTGCTGGACAACGTGCTGACGCGCTCCGTGCTGGCCCGCGGCGGCTCGGCGGAGGACCGGTTGCGGGCGTTCGCCCGCACCGTCTGCCTCTCCTCCGACATGGGGCACGCCGTGCACCCCAACTACGCGGAGCGCCACGACCCCGGCCACCACCCGCTGCCGAACCGCGGACCGATCCTCAAGGTGAACGTCAACCAGCGGTACGCCACCGACGGTTCGGGACGGGCCGTCTTCGCCGCCGCCTGCGAGCGGGCCGGGGTGCCGTGGCAGAGCTTCGTCTCCAACAACGCCATGCCCTGCGGCACGACCATCGGCCCCATCACGGCGGCCCGGCTGGGCATCCGCACCGTGGACGTGGGCATCGCCGCGCTCTCCATGCACTCCGCGCGGGAGCTGTGCGGCGCCGACGACCCGTACCTGCTCGGCGCCGCGCTGGCGGCCTTCCTGGCCGGCTGAGGTCCGCCGCCGAGGCCCCGCCCACCCCGGACGGAAGGGGACGGGCATCGCCGGGGCGGGACGACGGCCACATGGCCCCGTCCCGCCCCTCCCCGCCGTCTCCTGGGGGCCGACGCCTGCCTTCCCGGGCCGGCTACGCCGCGGGAAGCCCGCTCAGCCTCGCGCACAGCTCCCAGACCGCCTCTTGGTCGCCCGGCCGCAGGGCGCCGGCCGGCCAGGCCGCCCGCCGGCAGTTGGTGTCGACGTACGTCCCGGTCACCCCCTCCACCTCCGGGCTCGACGCCAGGTAGACGCTGGACCTCGCGGGCCTGCTCAGATCGGCCAGGAGAACCGGCGCGAGCAGCCGCACCAGCGGGGCGAGCGGCCGGTAGACGAAGGGGAACGCGGCCGTGGGGATCGCCCGGTTGCCCGGCGTGTGACCGTGGCCGGGGTACGCCACGTTGACGGTCACCCCGCTGCCCGCCAGGCGCTCCGCGAGGCGGCGGCTCATCGCCATCAGGGCGACCTTGCTGTGGTTGTACTGACTGAACGTCCAACCCAGGTAGCGGCGCTCCCCCTGGAGGTTGGACGGGTCGATCGGCCCGCGCGGGATGCCGCCGGTGATGTTGACGACGCGTGACGCGGCGCCGCCCGAGCCCTCCCCGCCGCCCGCGCCGCCCTCTGCACCGCCGCCTCCACGGCCACCTTCCGCGCCACCTCCACGGCCACCTTCGTCGCCACGCCGCGCGCCCCGGCGGAGCAGGGGCAGCAGCAGGTGGGTCAGTGTGAACGGGACCAGGACGTTCACCGCGAACGCCGTCTCCACGCCGTCCTCGGTCAGTTGCCGCCGCGCCGTGTTCGCCCCGGCGTTGTTGACCAGTACGTGCAGCGCGTCGCAGCGGCCGGCCACCTCCTCCGCGAGCCGGCGCACGTCGCGCAGGCGGGTCAGGTCGGCGGTGAGCGCCGCGACGGCGTCGTTGCCCGTGTCGCGGCGCAGTTCCCGGGCGGCGGCCTCGGCCCGGCCGGCGTCCCGCCCCACCAGGATCACCCGGGCGCCCAGCCCGGCGAGCCCCCGCGCCGTCTCCCTGCCGATCCCGCCGGTGCTCCCAGTTATCAGGACGGTCCTGCCGCGCATGGACGTGTTCATGGCCGTCACCCTCGCCTCTCGTGGTCGCGTGGTGGGCGTACGCCTGCTCCGAATGAAGAATATGTCATCCGGTGACACTTTCTCATCCGAGTGACATCAGACCCCTGGAGACGCCCAGAGGCGTGCGGGGCATAGGCGGATTCGTCCGGGATGCCTAGACTCGGTGGCCCGATGCACAGCCCGGTGCGACGAGGGGAGCACGCTGTGGCATGGCTGCGACGGCGGAAAGAGACCACGTGGTCGGGGATGGTCTTCGCGGACGACGCGGCGTTGGAGGACTGGAAGCGCAGGACGGCGGAGGCGGGGCTGACCTTCGTCGGCAAGAAGGAGAACGCCGGGAACACCTACGTGACGTTCACCGGGACGGACGCCGAGAAGGCGAAGGCGTTCTTACGCGAGGAACCCGTGCCCCACGACCGCTACTACGTCGTCGTGGAGACGCCCGACGGCGTGTGGGGAACGGACAGCAACAGCATCTACCTGGAGCAGTTGCGGCCCTGGCAGCTGCGGACGAGGGACGCCGACTGCGACGGCGAGCTCACCACGCTGATCGACGGCGTGCACAACCTGCTGCTGGCCCAACGGGGGATCATCGACAACTTCGTCGTCGGGGTGAGCTGCGGCCGGTGCGAGCGGGAGTGGATCGACGGCGTGCGCTACGGCGGCGAGACCCTCGTCCGGTGTCCGGGCTGCCAGGCGCGCAACCGGGTGGACTCGCGGAACATCCGCGTCACCTGAACGTCCGCGTCACCCGGAACGTCCGCGCGGGCCGGGGACCGTCCGGCCGTCAGCCCGCGCGCGGCTCGGGGAACCGCGTGACGGCCGACGCCAGCCCGGCGAGGGCGACGGCGTCCTGGCTGCCCTCGGCGGCGCTGAACACGTGCACCACCAGGCCCGTCTCCCCGGGCGCGGCCGGGATGTGCATCGTCTCGTAGTCCAGGGTGAGCAGCCCGGCCACCGGGTGCCGCAGCCGCTTGCGGCCCGCCCCGCACATCACCACCTCGCCGCTGGTCCAGATCCGCCGGAACTCGGCGCTGCGCGCGGACAGTTCGGTGATGAGCGCGGCGAGCTCCGTGTCGTCGGGGTACCGCCCGGCGGAGACCCGCAGCTGGCCCACGGACTCCGCCGCCCGGTCCTCCCACTCCGGGAAGACGCTTCGGGAGGCGGGATCGAGGAAGAGGTACCGGGCGTTGTTGCGGTCGCGGCGCCCGGGCCGGTCCAGGCCGCCCACCAGCTCGGCACCGAGGTCGTTCCAGGCCACCACGTCGAGGCGGTGGTTGGTCACGAAGGCCGGGAAGCCCTCCATGGAGTCCAGCAGCCGCCGCAGCAGCGGGCTCACCCGGGCGCGGGGCGCGGGGCCGCGACCGGCGCCGGCCAGGGTGGCGAGGTGTCCGCGCTCCGCCGCGTCGAGGCGGAGCGCCCTGGCGAGGGCGTCGAGCACCTCGGCGGAGGGCTGGGTGGCCCGGCCCTGCTCCAGGCGCACGTAGTAGTCCACGCTGATCCCGGCGAGCTGGGCCAGCTCCTCGCGGCGCAGCCCGCGCACCCGGCGGCGACGGCCGACGGTGAGCCCGACCGACTCCGGCGTGACGCGGCCCCGGCGGGCGCGCAGGAAGGCGCCGAGCGCGCGGTGGGGGTCGCCGATTCCGTCGACTCCGGCGGCTCCGTGGATTCCGCCCACTTGGCCGGATCCGGTGGCTCCGTCGACGCCGGTCGTGGCGCCGTTCGTGGTGCTGATCGTGGCGCCGTCCGTGCGCTCGCCGTGGTTCACGCCCTCCATGGGCCCCAGTATGCGTGGCCCTGGCAGTACCAGGAACGCGGTTCCGCCGGTCGAACGGGGTGCTGGCTACCCCGTACCGCGCGCGCGAACGTGGCGTCATGACCGAAACCACGCCCCAGCAGGGCAGGAAGATCCTCATCGTCACCGCCCACCCCGAGCCCCGTTCGCTCAACGCCGCCCTGGCCGCCTTCGCCGTCGAGGAACTGCGCGCGGCGGGGCACGAGGTGCGGGTGTCCGACCTCTACGCGATGAAGTGGAAGGCGGCGGTGGACGCCGACGACTACCCCGACCACCCGGCCGACGAGCGGCTGCGGGTGATGGACGCCTCGGAGCGGGCCACGCTGGCGGGACGGCTGTCGCCGGACATCGTGGCGGAGCAGGAGAAGCTGCGCTGGTCGGACGCGGTGATCCTGCAGTTCCCGATGTGGTGGTTCTCCGCGCCGGCGATCCTGAAGGGCTGGATCGACCGGGTGTTCACCGCCGGGTTCGGCTACGGCCCCAACGTCCCGCCGCCGTACGGCGAGGGCCCTCTGGCGGGGCGGCGTGCGCTGGTGTCGGTGACCATCGGCGCCCGGGAGTCGGCGTTCTCCGACCGGGGCATCCACGGGCGGCTCACGGACGTCCTCCACCCGCTCCAGCACGGCCTGTTCTGGTTCACGGGCATCGCGCCGCTCGAACCGTTCGCCGTGTACGGCTCCAACGACCTGCCGGAGGAGCGGTTCGCGGCGGCGAAGCGGGAGTACCGGCGGCGGCTCGACGGGCTCTTCACGGACGAGCCGGTGCCGTTCCGGTCGCTCGTCGGCGGCGACTACGGCCGTGACATGCGACTGCTGCCCGGTGTGGAGGAGCCGGGGACGAGCGGGCTGGACCTCCACGTCCGCCCCCGCGGCTGAGACCTCTCCCGCTGAGTGCCCAGGTCCCCTGGCACTTGATGCCACATTATCGTCTGAGTGTCGTGACATACACTCGGCGGCATGAGCAGTGGTGGTGGCGCCGGCGGTGGTGGGCTCCGCGAGCGGACCCGACGGGCGGTGCGGGCCGAGCTGGCCGAGCTGGCTCTCGGCATGTTCCTCGAGCGCGGCTTCGACGAGACGACGGTCGACGACATCGCGCGGGCGGCCGGGCTGTCCAAGCGCAGCTTCTTCCGCTACTTCCCGACCAAGGAGGACGCCGTCCTCGGCGAGGTGGACGATCTGGGCCAGCAGGTCGTCGACGACCTCCGCGCGCGCCCGGCCGACGAGGACCCGTGGGAGTCGCTGCGGATCGTGCTGTGTCGGTGGGAGGGACGGATCCAGCGCTCCCGGCTGGAGCTGGCCAGCCTGCGGCTGATCGAGTCGACCCCGTCGCTGCGCGCCGGCCTCCACCACCGGCGCGAGCGGGTGCGCGAGCGGGTCAGCGAGGCCCTGCGCCATCGCTCCGGTCGCGAGGAGGACGCCGGGCACGGTGCCGCCGGGGCGGGTGCCGGCGGCGGCGCCAGTGCTGGTTCCGGAGGCGCTGGCGGTGCTGGCGATGGCGCCCGCGCGGGTGACCGCCCGGGGCTGGACGCCTTCACCGCCGACCTGCTCACCAGCGCCGCCGGGACGGCCCTGGAGGTCGCGTCGCGCGAGTGGCTCCGCTCCGGCGGCACCGCCGACCGAGCCGCCCTCACCGACCGAGCCTTCGCCCTGCTCCGCCCCGCCCTGGTCGACCGCCGGTGAGGAAGGGCGGTCGGGCCGGCGGCTGATTCCGCAAGGGGGCATTTCCCCGTCGTGGACAACTCGAGCGCCCACTTGTTCCAGGGGTACCCCGGTGGGAGGGTGCGTCGCCGGGGCAGCGTGTTCACGGATCTCGCCCTACTGGGCGTCCAACGCGGATACCCTGGCCGTGTTGAGAAGGGATTCCCCGTGGACGACGAGCATGGCCGTGTCTTCCGAGAGGCGTGGATCTCGGGTGTCAAGAAGTACTATCCGGGTGAGCCCAAGCCCGGTTACATCGCTCCGTGGGAGGAAACTCCCGAGTGGGAACGTCGGGCTGCTGCCGCTGTGTACGGTCAGGTGCGTGGCTTCGTGGAAGTGAGCGAGGGGAAGACGGCCAAACTGTCACGTGAGCAGAAGGGGCGGTTTGTGGCTCTCTGCTGGATCGCGCAAATCCACCGGCACTTCGACTCGCCCAAGCCAAGCTACGCGGCCGACTGGGAAGCGCTGCCCCGGTGGCAGCAGGAGACGGACGCGGACATCTTCGAGCACATCGAGCAGACCCTGTAAGGCAGAGGCGGGTCCGTTCGTCACCACGGAGGTCCCCGAGCCCTCACTGTACGAGGGGCGACGGCGGGCGGTTGCCGAGGCAGACACCCGGGGGATCCCCTTCCATGGAGGGGGCCCCGCGGGTCGCCGCCCTGAGTTCCGTGAGGCACCCAGATTCATGAAGGCAGGACCGCCTTTCTGTCCGGAGGTAAGGCCTCGTGGGGGTGTGGGGGTGTTCCGCAAGGGGGCATTTTGCCTTGTGGATAACTCGAACGCCCCCTTGTTTCAGGGGTACCCCAGTGGGAGTGGGGAGCGCAAGGGGGAGTTTTCGGCTGTGGATAACTCTGGGCCCCCTTTCTTCCCAGGGGTAAGGGTTGGACGGGGTGTTCCGCAAGGGAGTTCTGCCATCGGTGGACAACCCGTGGCTACCTGTGGACAGCCCATGTCGCATGGCGGTCCGGCGGGGGCGGGGCAGTGCGGCGCGTCATCGAGCTGCAGCTACTCTCCCGAACGCTCTTCCGAACTGCGTCGGTAGCTTGCGATTCCCAAGGCGAGCGCAAGCGCACCGAGGATTCCGGCGAGGGTGGTGGCCGCCGTTGGCATGCCCCACTGGCCGACCGCGTAGCCGGTGGCGACCGTGAGGATGGCGGCGGGCAGGTAGGCGCTGATGTTCAGTGCGGCGTTGGCTTCGGCCCGGCGGTTGCCGTCGACGTGGTGGGCGATGAGTCGGAGTCCGCCGAGTTGGCCGAGGCCCTGTCCGGTACCCGCGAAGACCGCGGCGGCGACGAAGAGCCAGGCGTCCTTCGTCGCGACGGTCATGACGACCGCGGACACGGCGAGGACTGTGCCCGCGGTTGCGAGGGCGAAGAGCCGGTGGACCGGGAGCTTGGTGAGCGCGAGCTGTGATCCGGTCGCCGCCATGAACATCACGCAGGCCGCTCCGCCCGCCAGCAGCGGTGAGGTGTTGCCGACGGCGAGGACCAGCAGGGACGGGCCGAGCGAGAGCACGAACGAAGTCGCGGTGAGGCCGGGCGCGAAGACCGCGGCGCCGCCCGAGACGTGCCCGCGGTGCTGCTCGGGGACGCTCGGAAGACGCGGCCACGGGAATCCGGCGGTCGGGGCGGATCGCGCCAGGGGAAGGCCGACGTACCCGCCGAGCGCGAGGAGCAGCAGCACGGCGTTGATGCCGAACACCGGGAGAACCGGCGCCTGTGTGACCTGATGGACGACTCCTCCGAGGAGTGGGCCGAGGCCGGCGCCGAAGACCATCGCGATCGACGCGAGCAGCGAGGTCAGGTGCCGTCGATGCTCGCCGCCGAGGTCGACGACGGCGGCCATGCCGGCGGAGACGACGATGCCGACCGCGATGCCCACCAGCAGTCGAGCGACGAGCAGGACCGCGACGCTCTCGGCGACGACGAACAGGGCGGCCGAAGCCAGTGCCACGAGGATCCCCGGCACCACCACCCGCTTGCGGCCGTAGAAGTCGGCGGCCCGTCCGGCGACCAGCAGGGCCGCGACGAGTCCGACGATGTAGGCGGCGAAGATCACCGTCAGCGTCCCGGAGGAGAACCCGATCCTGTCCTGCCAGTACACGTACAGCGGGGTCGGGGAGTTCGACAACGCGAAGACGGCCGTCACCGCCCAGGCCGCGCGCGAGATCTGCCAGGCGGAAGCGGCCCGGGACCGGGCCGGAGCTGTTCGCGTCGTCACCACCGTCTCCTTGTACGAGAATTTTCGTACCGGGAAGGTAGCAGTACGAGAATGCTCGTACAAGTTGGTAGGCTGCCCTCGTGGATGCCGTCGACGCCGTTGAGCTGCCGCCCCTCCTGCCGGAGCCCGCCGCGAGCGAGCTGCGCCTCGAGGCGGTGATGGCGGCGCTCGCCGAGCCCTTGCGCATGACGATCGCCCGCAAGCTGCTGCTCCACTCGGACGAGTTCGACCACCCGTGTGGCTGGTTCGGTTTCGACCGCCCCAAGTCGAGCCTCACCCACCACTTCAAGGTGCTGCGCGAAGCGGGCGTCATCCACCAGCGCCAGTACGGGCTGGAGCGGCGCAGCCGCCTCAGGGTCGAGGACCTGAACGACCGCTTCCCCGGGCTGCTGGACCTGGTCGCGGCGACGGAGTCGCGGTAGCGACCAACCCTGTGAGCGGCCCGCCGGGGGTCCGGCGGGCCGCCGTGGCTGGTGAGCCGGGGGCGCCCCGGGATCGATCAGCCGGCCAGGGCGGCCAGGACGGCCTCGGCCATGCCGGCCTCACCGGCCGCGTTGGGGTGGAAGGGGGCGGCCGGGGCGGCCGGGATCAGCGGCTCCACCCAGCGGTCGGCCGCCGGCTGGCAGGCGTCGTGACCGATGGAGGGCGTGTAGGTGTCCACGTACTCCGCGCCGTGCGCCAGCGCCTGGGCGCGCAGCATGCCGTTGAGCAGCTTGGTGGTGTCCCTGAGGTACGGGATGTCGCCGTCCGCGAGCAGCCCGTAGGGCCGGCAGCGGCTGCCGTCGTCGGGCACGATCGAGGGGTATCCGACGAGCAGGACGCGGGCCTGCGGGGCGCGCTGCCGGATGCCGTCCAGCGTCGCGGCGATCAGCGGCGCGGTCTCCGCGATGGTCTCCGCGAGTTGGTCCGTGCCTCCGCTGGTGTAGCTGTTCTTGCAGGGGGAGCCGGTGGGGTTGATGACGGCCAGCGTGGTGCAGCGGATGACGATCTCGATGAAGTCGATGTCGTTGCCGCCGATGCCCAGCGTCACCAGGTCGGTGTCCGCCGTCAGCGCGTTGAACTGCGGGTACTGGAACAGGTGCGACTTCGTCATCGCGGCGGTGGTGGCGCCGCCGCAGGTGACGTCCCGGACGGCGCCGGGGCTGATCTCGGCGGCGACCAGCGAGGGGTAGTTGCGGTTGGAGCGCAGGCAGGTCAGGTGCACCTGCTTGGGCACGCCCGCCCCGGAGGCGTAGGAGTCGCCGAGGGCGACGTAGCGCTGTACGGCGGCGGCGCCCACGCCCGTCGCGGCGCTGGCGGTGGCGGCGGTGGGGGCCACCAGCGCCATTAATGCCATGAGCACGACAACAAGGCGGCGGCGTGTGGGGCGGCGGCTCGCGCGGAGCCGACGGGACTCGTGGTTCCGGTGTGACTGATGGGGTCTGTGTGGCTCACGGGAGGGAGAGGGTGTCACGGGGGACCTCCGTGGTCGGGTGCGCGTCGACTGCTCGGTCGCGGCACGGCGGCGCGGTCTCACGCACGGCGCCGCGGGGCAGGCGGGAACGAGGCAGGCGAGAGCGAGGGTGGGGGCGGCACGAAAGTGGACGTGGCGGTGTCCGGGAGCCCTGCGCCGGCGGAAGGTTACCGGCAGGTATCTCCGTCCCGTCATCGTCCGCCCGGCCCGACAGGCGGTCAATACGCGTGCAGCGACGGCCTGGGAGCGGCCCGTTCCGCCCCTTCCGCACCGGCGCCGAGGACGCCGAGGACGCCGGATCAGGACGCCGCCCCGGCTGGAGGCACGGGGGAGTGTCGATCACATGACGGGGTAGCAGCCCCTTGAGCGGGGACGGATGACGTCCCCGCGGACCTGACCTCCCCGCCGGCTGCGGCCGACCGGCGGGTGCAGGGGAAGCCCAGAGGTAGCCACGGCGCGGACCGCGCCGGGAGGGAACGACATGGGTATCGGCGGATGCATCATCCTGATGGCCGTGGGGGCGATCCTCACCTTCGGGGTGGACTGGGAGATCTCCGGGGCCGACCTGGACACCATCGGCTGGATCCTGATGGTGGTGGGCCTCATCGGCATGTTGGTGTACATGGCGGTGCTGCGCCGCCGCCGGATCATCACCCCGGGCGCCGGGGCGGTGGTGGAGCAGCGCGGCACCTCCGACGAGCGCGCCCTGTGAGCCGTCGCCGGGGCGGTCGACCCGCGCCGCCCCGGTGACCGGCCGCCGGCGGCCGGTCACCGGGCCGCGGCCAGCGTGGGGTAGTCGGTGTACCCGGTCTCCCCGCCCACGTACATCAGGTACTGGTCGCGGACCGGGTTGAGCGGCGCGCCGGTGCGCAGCCGCTCCACCAGATCGGGATTGGCCAGGAACGGACGGCCGAGGGAGATCAGGTCGGCGCCGGCCGCGAGCAACCGCTCGGCCTCGCGCCGGCCGCCGTCGGCGGGGATCCGGTCGCGGGGGAGCACGGGGTTGGCGATCAGGGTGCCGGCCCAGTCCTCGCGGATGCGCTGGAAGAGCGGCTGGTCCGGGTCGGCGTAGACGACGTGCAGGTAGGCGAGCGGCAGTTCGGAGAGCGCGGAGAGCAGCGCCGGGTAGATCTCCTCGGTGTCGCCCTCCTGGATGCCGTTGACGGTGAGTCCCGGGGAGATCCGCACGCCCACCCGCTCCGGGCCGATGGCGTCGGCCACGGCGCGGACGACCTCGACGGTGAACCTGACGCGTCCGTGCGCGTCGCCGCCGTAGCCGTCGGTGCGGTGGTTGGTGCCCTGGGCCAGGAACTGGTGGAGCAGGTAGCCGTTGGCGGAGTGCACCTCCACCCCGGCGAAGCCGGCCGCGACGGCGTTGCGGGCGGCGGCGGCGAAGTCGGCGATGGTGGCCCGGATGTCGTCGGGGCTCATCCCCCGGGGCGTGACGGCGGGCTGGTGCCCGGTGGGGGTGTAGATGGTGTCCGGGAGCGGGACGGGCGAGGGGGCGAGCGGCGTCCGGCCGCCGTTGTTGTCCGGGTGGCCGATGCGGCCGCCGTGCTGCACCTGGAGGAACATCCGGCCGCCCGCGGCGGCCACGGCCTCGGTGACGCGCCGCCAACCGGCCACGTGGGCCTCGTCGTAGATGGCCGGAATGTTGGGGTAGGTCTGGCCGACGGCGTTGGGGGTGGCGGCCTCGGCGACGATCAGGCCGGCGGTGGCGCGCTGGGCGTAGTACTCGGCCATCAGCGGGCCGGGGACACCGTCGTCGTCGGCGCGGTTGCGGGTCATCGGCGCCATCACCAGGCGGTTGGGCAGGGACAGGTTGCCGAGCCGGGTGGATTCGAAGAGGCGGGGGGCGGTGGAGGTGACCGGTGTGTTCGTCATGCCGGAACGGTAGAAGTTGTCACCGGTGTCAGGTTCAAGCCCCTGGGCGGGGCGAGCCCCCGGGCGGGACGAGCGCCCGGGTGGGGGAGGGACGCGGACGGCGCCCGTCGCACGGCCTGGCCGTGCGACGGGCGCCGGTCCCGGCGGCTTCCGCGACCGCGCCGACTACTCCGCCGTCGGCGCGTCCAGGCCGGCCAGCAGCAGCGGCAGGCGCTCCGTGGCGCCCGGCTCGATCCGCACCGGGATGCCCCAGTCCTGCTGGTGCATGTGGCAGGCCGGGAACTCCACGTCGGCGGCGTCGTCGCAGGACGCGGCCATCGCCGAGACGTGCAGCACGCCCTCGGTGACCGTGCCGCCCAGGACCAGGTCGCGGAACAGGTCCGTTCCGGTGCCGGCGCCGTCGGCGATCAGCTCCGGGGGCGTGGCGCTGACCAGCAGCCGGGTGGACGGGCCCCAGCGGTCGTCCAGCTTCTGGCCGGGCGGCGGGCTGAACACCACGTCCAGCCGCAGCTTGCCCGGGCCCACGGGGGTGACCGGACGCTGGGTGCGGTGCGCGCCGGCGTCCAGACGGGTGGCCTCCTCCGGCAGCCGCACCCGGGTCAGCCGGTGCGCGGCGGACTCGATCACCACCAGCTCGCGCCGGGCGGCCTCCTCCCCCGCGCCCGCCGCGCCCTCGGCCCCTGCCGGCAGCAGCACGGCGCCGGACGGCTCGCGCAGCTCGGTGGCGAGCGTGGTGACCTCGTCGGAGGCCGGGTCGTAACGGCGCAGCGCGGAGTTGTAGGTGTCGCTGATCGCCACCGATCCGTCCGGCAGGACGGTCACGCCGAGCGGGTGCTGGAGCAGCGCCTGCGCGGCGGGGCCGTCGCGGTGTCCGAAGTCGAACAGGCCGGTGCCGACGGCGGTGTGCACGTACAGCCGCGGCCCGGCGTCGCCCTCCCCGCCGCCCGGGGCGCCGGCGGCGTCCTCGGCGGTGGGCTCGGCGGCGTCCACGGCGACGGCCTCGCCGGGCGCGGTCGGGGCGGTGGGCTCGGCGACCGTGCCGGGGTCGGCGTCGATCCAGCGCAGCGCGGAGGTCTCGGAGTCGGCGAGCCACAGCCGCTCGCCGTCGGGGGAGACGGCGAGGCCGGAGGTCTGGGCGAACCACGCCTGCTCGACCGGGCCGTCCACCAGCCCCTCGTTGGTGGTGCCGGCGGCCACCCGCACGGTGCCGTCCGCCGGGTCGTACGTCCACAGCTGGTGCACGCCGGCCATCGCGATCCAGACCCGGTCGCGGTACCAGGCGACGTCCCACGGGCTGGACAGCGCGATCTCGCGGCCCGGCCCGGCGGTGGGCGAGCCCTGCCACCACTGCCGGCCGGTGCCGGCCAGGGTGGTCACCGCGCCGTCGGCCAGGCGCACGCCGCGCAGCGCGTGGTTGACGGTGTCGGCGACGACGACGTCGGCGCCGAGCCGCCCGGCGACCTCGGCCGGCAGCAGGGCCAGGCCCTGCGGCTCGTTGAAGGCGGCGAGGTCGGCGGGTCCGTCGAGCAGTCCGCGCTCGCCGGTGCCGATCCGCCGGACGACGGTGGCGCCGTCCAGGGCCAGCTCGACCAGCGAGTGGTGCCCGGAGTCGGCGACCAGGTAGCCGCCGCCGGGCAGCAGCACGGCCTTGCCGGGGAAGCGCAGGTCGGTGGGCTCGGGCTCCGGCGGGCGGTACGGGCCGTCGCCGCGGCGCAGCGTGCCCTTGGCGTCGTGCTCGCGCTCCAGCTCGCGGACGAGCGCCTCGATGGCGTGCACGTGCCCCTCGCCGGCGTGCTGGGCGACGACGTAGCCCTCCGGGTCGATGACCACCAGCGTGGGCCAGGCCCGCACGCCGTAGTTCTTCCAGGTGGTGAGCTCGGGGTCGTCGAGCACCGGGTGGTGGACGCCGTAGCGCTCCACGGCGGCGGTCACGGCCTCGTGGTCGGCCTCGTGGACGAACTTGGGCGAGTGCACCCCGATCACCACCACGGTGTCGGCGTGCCGTTCCTCCAACTCCCGCAGCTCGTCGATGACGTGCAGGCAGTTGATGCAACAGAACGTCCAGAAGTCGAGCACGACGATGCGGCCGCGTAGGGCGGAGAGGGAGAGCTGTTCGCCGCCGGTGTTCAGCCAGCCGCCGCGGCCTTGCGGCTCGGGGGCGCGAACCCGGGGGCGCCGGGATGGTTGGACGTTCACCCCACAAGCATGCAGAATCCCCGGGCCCGATCGCGACCGGGGTGGGCGTCTGTTTGGTCACCCGGGTGCTCCTGTGTCGCCATGGCAGAACACACCCGGCGGCTCCAGTTCCGGCGCAAGGCACCACTCGAAGCGGGGACTGGACTTGGCCCTCCGTGGGTCGCTTGCTCTGCGCCTGAGCCGCGTGATACGCCGGTCTTCCGGGACTCAGTGTGGGGGAATGGATGGATTCAGTGACGACGGCCTGGGCGACGCTGGTGCTGAGGACGGCTGTGAAGTGACCACCGATGCCGCTGCCGATCCCGGACGGGAGCGATCGTCTGACGGCGCCGGAGGGCGCCTGCGGGGCGGTTGGGAGCGTCTGCGCATGGATGCCAGGGCCAGTGGCACTGGGCAGGCCATTCTCGCGGGCAATGATGTCCACATCTACGGACCGGCCGCGTCGGGAAACTCGGCTGGTCGTTCACCAATCACCCCCTTGCCGTTGCTGCCCCCTCCTCAGGTGGATCCCTTTCAACACCGGGAAATCGCGGACCGGCTCTACGACGTGATGGCCCCGACGAGCGACCTCCGAGCACGGGAGGTCGTCCTAGCGGGTCTCGGTGGGGTGGGCAAGACCCAGCTGGCCGTGCAGTACGTCAACCGGGTCCTGGACGGGGGTGAGTCCGACCTGGTCGTCTGGATCACAGCGGAAAGCAGGGAAGCGGTCCTTTCTGGCTACGCGGAGGCCGCCGCTGCCGTCGGACTGCACCATGCCGATCCACAGGCGGCCGCGAACCGGTTCCTCAGCTGGCTGGCGACCACCGAGCGACGGTGGCTCCTGGTGCTGGACCACCTCACAGATCCGGCCGCCATAACGGAGTCAGGGCGAGACCTACGGCCGCAGCGGCGAGACAACGGCCGGGTTCTCATCACCACCTTGCACAGCGACGCCGTGCTCAGGAACGCCCGGGACCGACTGCTGATCAAGGTCGGCCCGTTCTCGCACGCCGAAGCCGTCAACTACCTCAATGACCGGCTCGGTGGATCACAGAGGGCCGCCGACGTGGCGCAGCTCGCTAACGACCTAGACCACCTGCCCTTGGCGCTGGCTCAAGCCTCCGCGTACATGCTGGAGTACAACCTGGACTGCGCCGCGTACCGCGAGCGTTTCGAGGCCCAGCGTCTGGAGCAGGTCCTACTCAGGGGCACCATGTCCGAGAGTCACCGGAGCACCGTTGCCGCCACTTGGTCCCTGTCCATCGAACAGGCTGACCGTATCCGTCCTTACGGACTGGCTCGTCCGCTGCTGGAACTCGCCAGTGTGCTAGACCCGAACGGTATCCCGGCCAGTGTCTTCATCACCGAACCGGCCCGCACGTATCTCGCCCGGTACCGCACTGGCGTTGAGGGCGGCGAAGAGGGCAGGGCGGTGAGTCCTGCGGACGCCCGCGACGCCCGGTTCTGCCTACGCCGACTGAGTCTCGCCGACTTTGCCGATGAGGAGCACCGGTCTCCCTCGCCACCTGTGACCGTGCGAATCCCCAGCCTGGTTCAGCGAGCCACACGGGAGTCATTGAGCGACGAACGCCTCGAAGGTGTTTACCTGGCGGCCGCAGACGCCCTCTACAGCGCATGGCCGGAGTTCGAGCGTGAGCGTTCCCTTGGGCAAGCCTTGCGTGCCAATGTGGAAGCCCTCCGACAGCTTGCGGGTGACGTCCTGTGGCGCTCCGGCGTACACCCGGTGCTGTTCCGTGCCGGCGGAAGCCTAGGCAACACGGGCCTGGTGGCCACCGCAGTGGAGTACTACGAGGAACTCCTCCGGCACGTTCGCAAGGCTTTGGGAGCTGATGCGCCCGACACCCTGACTGTACGTTCCGACCTTGCTCACTGGCAGGGCAAGAAGGGGGACGCCACGGGAGCGGTCGCCGCCCTGGAGGCCGTGCGGGTCAAGCAGGAACGAATTCTGGGCTTGGACCATCCCAACACCCTGACCACGCGGGCCAGCCTCGCCTACTGGCGGCGCAGGGCGGGGGACAGGAACGGCGCGGACACGGACTACATCGAACTCCTTCCCGCACAGAGACGGGTGCTTGGTGCTGAACACCGCGACACTCTGAGTACCCAGGCATACCTGGCCCTGCGGCGGGGGGAGACAGGGGATCCCGCGGGGGCAACGGCAGCGCTGGAGGAGGTGCGGGCTGTCCAGGAGCGGGTACTGGGGGCGGATCACCCCAACACGCTGACGACTCGGGCGAGCCTGGCCGAATGGCGTGGCAGGGCTGGAGACCCGGAGGGCGCGGTGAGTGACTACGACACCCTCCTCGCCGACCAACAGCGCGTCCTCGGCGAGCACTACCCGAACACCCTGGCGACTCGGTCCAGCCTGGCGGTCTGGCGGGGCAAGGCCGGCGATCCACAGAGCGCCGTCACGGATCTCGCCGAACTGCTCCATGACCAGCGACGGCTCCTTGGCTCGGACCATCCGAACACGTTGATGACTCGGCAAAGTCTCGCTGAATGGAGGGGACGAGCCGGGAATCCCGCTGCGGCGGTGAGTGCCCTGGAGGCGCTGCTCGACGACCGTCGGCGCATTCTCGGTCGGGAGCATCCGCACACCCTTGCCACGGCTCGTGTGCTCGCGGAGTGGCGTGCGGTGGCGTCTGAGGGGAACGGGGGCGGTGATTAGCGGACGCGTTGCGTCCGGGGCGCCCGAGGGCCGGGGAGACGCCACACGCCCCGCCGGTAAGGGGGGCTACCGGCGGGGCGTGGGTCTTGGTTGGGGGAAACCTCCTCAACAGTGCGTTTGACGCGGCGTCGAGTCAGGTGCCGCGGCGGACAACAGCCGCGCCGCTATTTTGTGGGGCCCCGCTGTGACGACCTGGGTACTGCCGTGACCTGCGGTTCTCCTTCCCCGCGGGGGCGATGTGGAATGGCTCACGGCCGGATGCGGGGGTGCGCGGCGAGGAAGTCCGGGGCGTTGTGGCGCCGACGGACCGGGCGGGGGCGCCGGTGCGGCGGGCGGGCCGGGGGCTACTCGGGGGTGGGCAGGCCGAGGACGCGGTCGCGGAGGACCGGGAAGGTGCGGCGGACCTCGGCGACCCGTTCGAGGTCGATCTCGACGGTCAGCAGTTCCTCCCCCTCGCCGGCCTCGGCCACGACCTCGCCCCAGGGGTCGACGACCATGGAGTGCCCGGTCTGCCGGACGCCGTAGTGGCTGCCGGCCGAGCCGCAGGCCAGGACGTACACCTGGTTCTCGATGGCACGGGCGCGGGCCAGCACCCGCCAGTGCTCGGCGCGGCTGGCGGGCCAGCCGGCGCAGACCGCCACGAGCTGGGCGCCGGCGGCGGTGAGCAGCCGGAAGAGCTCCGGGAAGCGCAGGTCGTAGCAGGTGGCCACGCCCAGCCTGGCCCGCGGGAGGTCGACGGTGACGACCTCGGTGCCGGCGGACATCAGGGCGGCCTCGCCGCGGTCGAAGCCGAAGCGGTGGATCTTGCGGTAGGTGCGCAGCGGGGCGGGGTCGGCGGCGGAGGGGGAGAACAGCAGGGTGGTGTTGTACAGGGCGCCGTCCGTGCCGAGCTCGGGGACGCTGCCGCCGTGCAGCCACACGCCGGCCGCGCGGGCGGCCTCGGCCAGCGCGGCGGAGGTGGGGCCGTCCGGGACCGGTTCGGCGTGTTCGCGCCAGGCAGGGGAGGCGAACGCTCCGGTCGTCCAGAGCTCGGGGAGCACCACCAGGTCGTCCCCGCCGCGGCCCCGCACCAGGTCGGCGACGCGCCGGCGGCGGTCCGCGACCGGCTCGTGGCGGTCGACGTCGACCTGAGCGAGCGTCACCCGCATCGCGCATCAGCCTCCTGTTGGCCGCCGATCCGCCACACTCCGTGCCCGGCGGGACTGTCGCCGGGACCTGTCGCGGACATACGATCGGACTGCCGAACCGTTGCCCGGGCCCGTTCCGGGCAGCGTAACGGATACCGCCCTGACAGCTCACCAGCCGACCGCCGGCCTCGCCGCGCGCGCCGACCGCCGCGAGGCCGCTCTCCGAGGGGTCCTCGAATTCCGTGGTGGAAGATCAGATATTCCGGCGCTCCGCCGGCGCCTGGCAGCAGTCCCTCACGTCGCTGCTCGACCTCGCCCGCCTGCTCACCAACCGCGGCTGGAACGTCGCCACCGAGTGCCCCGGGTGGTCGGTGCGGGACGTCATCTCGCACGTGATCGGCATGGAGCGGGAGCTGCTGGGCGATCCGCGCCCGATCCACGCGCTGCCCACGGACCTGGCGCACGTCCGGGACGAGCACGGCCGGCGCAACGAGGTGCAGGTGGACGTGCGGCGCTGCCACACCGGGCCGGAGATGCTGGCGGAGCTGGAGGAGACGCTGCGCCGGCGGCAGCGGGCCATCGAGGCGGAGCGGCGGGGCGACGACGACGTGGTGGCCACGCCGTGGGGCGCCCGGCCGCTGGGCGAGCTGCTGCGGATGCGGGCCTTCGACGTGTGGGTGCACGAGCAGGACGTCCGCCGGGCGGTGCGGGTGCCGGCGAACCTGGACTCCCCGGCCGCGCTGATCGCCCGTGACGTGCTCCTGGCGGGGTTGGCCGGGGCGATCGCCGGGCGGGTGGCGGACGGCGCCACGGTGGTGCTGGACGTGCAGGGCCCGGTGGAGTTCCTGCGCACGGTGCGGGTGGAGGACGGCGTCGGCCGGCTTCAGGAGCAGGTGCCGCTGGCGCCGGACGCACAGCTCACCTTCGACTGGGAGCTGTTCGCCCGGCTGGCCTGCGGTCGGATCCGCCCGGCGGCGGCGGACGTGAAGGTGGAGGGGGACGAGGCGCTGGCCCGCCAGGTGCTGGGGGGTTTCGCCGTCACCCGCTGACCCGGGACGGCGGGCGGGAGTCCGCCTGGGCGTCCGCGGGGGTGTCCGGTCGTGCGTCCGGGCGGGAGCCCACGCGCCAGCGGACGCCGGCGGCGGAGCCGCGCCCCGGGGCGCAAACCGGGGCGGAACCCGGGCCGGAGGCGGAGGCGGAGTCGGACGGCGGGAGCGTGCGGCGGGTGGCCTTGCGGTGCATCCGCACCATCTGCGTGACCCCCAGCAGGACCAGGACGAACTGGGCGCACATGGCGATCCGGAAGTCGCCGGTGTCGTAGCCGGTGCCGTCGGAGACGGCGTCGAGCAGCCAGCCGATGCTCAGCAGGAGCAGCATCGAGGCGGTGAAGCCGCCCACGTTGACGATGCCGGAGACGGTGCCGAGGCGGTGGCCCGGGTTGTAGGTGCGGGCGAAGTCCAGGCCGAGCATGGAGGCCGGGCCGTTGGCGCCCATCACGGCCACCAGCACCACCAGCAGCCACAGCGGTGCGCGCCCGCCGGGCCAGGCCAGGACGACCGCCCAGACCGCCGCGGTGGCCCCGATCACGGTGAGCGCGAGCGGCAGCCGGACCCGTTCGCGGCCGGATATCGCCCGGCCGAGCAGCGGGCCGACCAGCACGCTGACCCCGATCTGGAGGGTGACCAGGCCGCTGGCCGTGCCCGGGGAGAGGTGCTGGCCCTGCACCAGGAACGGGTAGCCCCACAGCAGCTGGAAGACGTTGCCGGGGAACTGGGTGGTGAAGTGGGTCCACAGGCCGAGCCGGGTGCCCGGCTCGCGCCAGCCGTCGACCAGCATGGCCCGGACGCCGGGGGCACCGGCCCGGCCCGCCCGGCGGTCGGCGCGCCGGTCGGCGCGGGAGGGCCGCTCGGCGCGGGAGGGGCGTGGCGCGGGGGTGTTGCGCAGCACGAGCGCGACCGGGAGCAGCACCAGCGCCGCCGTGCCGGCCACGGTGGCGAAGGCCCACGTCCAGCCGTAACGATTCAGCAGGAAGCCGAGCGGGGTGGCGCCGGCCATCGCGCCCAGCATGCCGACGATGGCGGTGAGCTGGGTGACCAGCGGGACCTGGCGGGAGGGGAACCAGGCGGCGACCAGCCGGAGCACGCTCACGAACATGGTGGCGTCGCCGGCCCCGATCAGCACGCGGGCGGAGACGGCGGTGGGGAAGTCGGCGCTGAAGGCGAACAGCGCCTGCCCGGCGAGCATGGTGACCAGGCCGGTGGCCAGCAGCCGGCGCGGGCCGAAGCGGTCGACCAGGATGCCGACGGGTATCTGGAGCGCGGCGTACACCAGCACCTGGATGACGGTGAAGGCGGTGAGCGCGGACGCGCCGATGTCGAAACGTTCCGCCGCGGCGATGCCGGCCACGCTGAGGCTGCTGCGGTGCAGCACGGCCACGGCGTAGCCGAGCGCCCCGATCGCCCAGATGCCCCAGGCCAGCGCGGGCGCGGGGGAGGCGGGAGCGGGGGCGGAGGGGGTGGGGAGGGGGGTGGCCGAATCAGAGGGAGTCGTGGGGGACGGACCGGAGGCTGAGGCGGCAGGCATGGTATGTCCATCGTATACAGCACACCTTTCCCGCAGAACGGAACGCGTCTTCCGGTAGGTGTGAGATGTGTTCGATCATGACGCCACGACGGTCAGGAGGCGCCCTGAACGGACGCCTCCTGACCGTGTGTGCACCGGATCCGATCCGTCCGCCGGGGCGGCGGTCAGGCCCAGGCCATCAGCAGCTTCGGCCGCTCCAGGATGGCCGCGACGTCCGCCAGCACCAGGGAGCCCAGCTCCCCGTCCACCATCCGGTGGTCGAAGGAGAGCGCCAGCGTGGTGACCTGACGCGGCTTGATCCGGGAGTTCCCGTTCCGGTCCTTGACCACCCAGGGCTTCTCCCGGACGGCGCCGAACGCCAGGATCGCGGCCTCACCCGGGTTCAGCAGCGGCGTTCCCGCGTCGATGCCGAACACCCCGACGTTGGTGATGGTGACCGTGCCGCCGGACATGTCCTGCGGCGTGGTACGGCCGGCCCGCGCCGTGCCGATCAGCTCCTCCAGCGCCACCGCCAGCTCGGGCAGCGTCATGCGGTCGGCGTCCTTGATGTTCGGCACCAGCAGGCCGCGCGGGGTGGCCGCCGCGATGCCGAGGTTGACGTACTCCTTGAACACGATCTCCTGGTTGTCCTCGTCCCAGGAGGCGTTGATCTCCGGGTGCCGACGGATCGCCAGCAGCAGCGCCCGGGCGACCATGAGCAGCGGGGTGATCCGCAGCCCGGCCAGGCTCGGCTCCTCGCGCAGCTCCTGGACCAGCTTCATGGTCCGGGTGACGTCGACCTCGACGAACTCGGTGACGTGCGGGGCGGTGAAGGCGCTGGCCACCATCGCCTGCGCGGTCGCCTTGCGCACCCCGCGGATCGGCTCCCGGCGCTCGCGGCGCTCCGCGCGGCCACCGGCCGGGGCCGGCACGGCCTCCGGGGCGGCCTCGGCCGGGGACGGGCCGGCGGCCGTCTCCTCGGCGGCCCGGGCAGTGGCCCCGGCCGTCTCCTCGGCGGCCCGGGCGGCGTGCGCCTGGACGTCCTCACGGGTGATGACGCCGCCTCGGCCGGTCGGCGCCACGTCCCACAGGTCGATGCCGAGGTCACGGGCCAGCTTGCGCACCGGCGGCTTGGCCAGCGGCCGGGACTGGCTGTCCGAGGGGCCGGTGGGGTGGGTGTGCGCGGCGGCCGGCGGCTGCTCCGTCGTCGGCTGGGCCGGAGCCGGCTGCCGGGGCGCGGCGTGGGCCGGAGCCGGCCGGCCGGCGGCCGGAGCCGGTGTCGGCGCGGGAGCCGGCGCAGGGGCCGGAGCCACGGCGGCCGGCGCGGCGGGGGCCACCGGCGCGCTCGGGGCGCTCGGGGCGGCGGCCGGGCGGCGGGGGCGGCGGCGCGTGCCGACGGCGGTCGGGCCGTAGCCGACCAGCACCGGGTTGCGCTCCGCGGCGCCGCTGTCGGCGGCGGGGTGCGCCGCCCCGTTGGCGGGCGCGGGTGCGGCGGGCGCGGGCGCGGCGGCCTCGGCGGCGGCCCCGCCCTGCCGCGGCGGTGCCCCGCCCTCCGCGCCGGGGTCGGTGTCCACCGTGATGATGGCGGCGCCGACGTCGACCGTGCTGCCCTCGGGGACGTGGACGTCGTGCACCACGCCGTCGAAGGGGATCGGCAGTTCGACGGCGGCCTTGGCGGTCTCCACCTCGCAGACCACCTGGCCGTCGGTCACCGCGTCACCCGGCTTGACCAGCCACTTGAGGATCTCCGCCTCGGTCAGCCCCTCGCCGACGTCGGGCATGCGGAACTCCCGGAACCGCTGCGTGAGCGTTCCGGCGTTGTCTGTAGCGGCCACGGCACACGCTCCTCTAGAAGGCCAGGGCGCGGTCGACCGCGTCCAGTACTCGGTCCAGGTTCGGCAGGTACTGCCCTTCGAGCCGGGCCGGGGGGTAGGGCGTGTGGTAGCCGCCCACCCGGAGCACCGGGGCCTCCAACGAGTAGAAGCAGCGCTCGGTGACGGCCGCGGCGATCTCCGCGCCGAGGCCGACGAAGGTGTTGGCCTCGTGCACCACGACCAGCCGGCCGGTGCGGCGCACCGAGGCGGCCACGGTCTCCACGTCCAGCGGCGAGACGGACCTCAGGTCGACGACCTCCAGGCTGCGGCCCTCCTCGGCCGCGGCGGCGGCCGACTCCAGGCACAGCTTCACCATCGGGCCGTAGGCGACCAGCGTGCAGTCGGTGCCGGTGGTGACCACCCGGGCGCCGGTCATCGGCACCGGCTCGGCGGTGGTGTCCAGCTCCGCCTTGTCCCAGTAGCGCCGCTTGGGCTCCAGGAAGATCACCGGGTCGTCGGAGCGGATCGCCTGCTGGAGCATCCAGTAGGCGTCCGCGTGGTTGGCCGGCGTGAGCACCTTCAGGCCGGGGGTGTGCGCGAAGTACGCCTCCAGCGACTCGCTGTGGTGCTCCACGGAGCCGATGCCGCCGGCGAACGGGATGCGCAGCACGACGGGCAGCTTGACGTGCCCGTGCGACCGGCTGGGCATCTTGGCCAGCTGGGAGACGATCTGGTCGAAGGCCGGGTAGGTGAAGCCGTCGAACTGGATCTCCACCACGGGGCGGTAGCCGCGCAGGGCCAGGCCGATGGCGGTGCCGACGATGCCGGACTCGGCGAGCGGGGTGTCCATCACCCGCTCGGGGCCGAACTCCTTCAGCAGCCCGTCGGTCACCCGGAAGACGCCGCCGAGCTGGCCGACGTCCTCGCCCATCAGCACCACCCGGGAGTCCTCGCGCATCGCGCGCCGCAGGCTCTCGTTGATGGTCTTGGCCAGGGTGAGGGTGCGGACCGCCGGGGCGGGCGCCTCGGCCACGGTGCCGGGGGCGTCCGAGGCGCCGGTGGCGGTGCCCGGGTGCGCGGCGGTGCCGTCACCGCCCGGGGCGGTCGGCGCGGTGGTGCCCGGCGCGGTGGCGCCCGCGCCGGGAAGGCCCTCGGCGGCGGGGCCGGCGGGGGACGCCAGGCCCGGTTCGGCGGCGTTCGAAGAGGTGGTGACGGTCATCTCAGCGGCCCTCTCCGGAACCTGCGGCGGTCGCGGGCGTGGCGTCGGCGAAGCCCGCGTGGTACTCGACGAAGCCGGCGCGCTGCTCCTCGACGAGCGCGTGGCCCTCGGCGTGGACGTGGTCGAACATCGCGGTGGGCTCCGGATCCGGCATCTGGCGCACCCCGACGCGCACCCGGCGGGCCAGCTCCTCGGCCTCCGCGTCCACCTCGTCGCAGAACGCCTGGTCGGCGAGGCCGGCGTCCAGCAGCCAGGTGCGGTAGCGGTCGATCGGGTCCTTGCGCCGCCACTCGTCCTCCTCGGCGGAGGTGCGGTAGCGCGTGGGGTCGTCGGTGGTGGTGTGCGGGCCCATCCGGTAGGTCACGGCCTCCACCAGCACCGGGCCGCCGCCGGAGCGGGCGTGCTCCAGGGCGGCCTTGGTCACGGCCAGGCAGGCCAGCACGTCGTTGCCGTCCACCCGAACGCCGGGGAAGCCGTAGCCGGAGGCCCGCTGGAACAGCGGGACCCGGGTCTGGTGCTCGATCGACTCGGAGATCGCGTAGTGGTTGTTCTGGCAGAAGAACACCACCGGCGCGTTGTAGACGGAGGCGAAGTTGAACGCCTCGGCCACGTCGCCCTGGCTGGTCGCGCCGTCGCCGAAGTAGGCGACGACGGCCGAGTCGGCGCCGTCCTTGGCCACGCCCATGGCGTAGCCGGTGGCGTGCAGCGTCTGCGCGCCGATCACCAGGGTGTAGAGGTGGAAGTTGCGTTCCTTCGGGTCCCAGCCGCCGTGGGTGACGCCGCGGAAGAGGCCGAACAGGCTCAGCGGGTCCATGCCGCGGCACCAGGCCACGCCGTGCTCGCGGTAGGTCGGGAAGACGTGGTCGTCGGCGCGCAGGGCGCGGCCCGAGCCGATCTGGGCGGCCTCCTGGCCGGCGAGGGAGGCCCACAGGGCCAGCTCGCCCTGGCGGGCGAGCGCGGTGCCCTCGGCGTCGAAGCGCCGGGTCAGCACCATGTCGCGGTAGAGCGAGCGGTACTCGTCGTGGGAGAGGTCCACGGAGTAGCCCGGGTGCTCGACGCGTCGCCCCTCGGGGGTGAGCAGCTGCACGTAGTCCGGGTGGCCACCCGGGGGCTGGACGCTCGGGAAGTCCTCGGGGACGAGGTCCCCCTCGCTGTGAGGGGCAGGCGCCGTCGGCGCCCCGGCTGCACTGTCGACGGTCACGTTCTCTCCTCGGTCTCACCGGCCGCCCGGCGGGTTGCGCCGGTCAGCGGTACGGCTCCTTCCGGCGTCGGCCGGACGGTCTGCCCGTGCCGAGCCGCCAGCGCGTCACGCGGGAACGCGGCGCCGGCTCCGGGGCTTGCCGCTCCGTCGCCGTCGCGCGTGGCCGCGCCCCCGAGGCGGTCTGTCGTTGCCACGCGGGGTGGGCGCGGTAGCGGCGGCCGTTTCGGAGCTCGTTCCGATGACCGATCGTGACCGGGCAAGGGTACCGGCGAGGGTCACGCGGGTCTCGCGGGGTCCACCGATCGGTCGGGGAACCGGACACGGATCCCACGCTAGCCCGCCAACCGGTGTCGTCGTAAGAACTCTGCAACCGTCCGGGTGCACTTCTCTAGGACGACCCGCACAAAAACGGGATCAAGAAAGTTGTCCGGCAGCCGGGAAACTGGGACTTCCTACAAAGTGCCTGACCTTCCTACGATTCTTCCGCCGCAGGCCGCCGGGCCGCTCCCGCACTCACGATCTCGCCACTGTGCGTGACGATCTTGGTCCGTGGGGTGCGCGCGGCGCGGTCACCCCCCATGTGCCACGCTGATCATGTGAGCGAGAACGCGAGGGACGCGAAGGACGCCGCGATCCGGGTCTTCCTGCTGGACGACCACGAGGTGGTCCGCCGGGGCGTGCACGAGCTGCTCTGCGGGGAGCCGGACATCGAGGTCGTCGGCGAGGCCGGCACGGCCGCCGAGGCGCTGAACCGGCTGCCGGCCACCAGACCCGACGTGGCCGTGCTGGACGTCCGCCTCCCGGACGGCAACGGGGTGGAGGTGTGCCGGGAGGTGCGCTCCCAGCTGCCCGAGGTGCAGTGCCTGATGCTGACGTCCTTCGCGGACGACGAGGCGTTGTTCGACGCCATCATGGCAGGTGCGGCCGGCTACGTGCTCAAGGACATCCGCGGCACGGACCTGCTGAGCGCGGTCCGCCAGGTGGCGGCCGGCAACTCGCTGCTGGATCCGGTGGCGACCGGCCGGGTGATGGAGCGGCTGCGGCACGGCGTGGAGTCCGGCGAGCGCGCGGACGACCGGGTGGCGGAGCTGACCGAGCAGGAGCACCGGATCCTGGAGCTGATCGGCGAGGGGCTCACCAACCGGCAGATCGGCGCGCGCCTGCACCTGGCGGAGAAGACGGTGAAGAACTACGTCTCCAGCCTGCTGGCGAAGATGGGCATGGAGCGGCGCACCCAGGCCGCCGCCTACGTGGCCCGGCGGCAGGCCGGGCAGCGCCGCCGCTACGGGCCCTGACCGGCCCCTGACCGGCCCCCGGCACGGCTCGGGCGCCGCACCCCGCGGCTGCCCGTGGGGTGCGGCGCCCGGTGGTGCCGCGTGGGGGAGGTGACCGGTGGGCGGTCAGGGGGTGGTGTTCCCCTCCGAGGAGCTGCTGCCCTCGCTGGTTCCGCCGTCGCTCATGCCGGCGATCACACCGCTGCCCTCGTTGGTGCCGCCGTCGGTGGTGGCGCCCTCGTCGGCGCCGCCGTCGGAGGTGCCCCCGTCGCTGGTTCCGCCGTCGGCGGTCTCGCCCTCGGTGGTTCCGCCTTCGGTGGTGTCGCCCTCGGTGGTCCCGCCCTCGGTGGTGTCGCCCTCGGTGGTCCCGCCCTCGCTGTCGTCGCCCGGGGTGGTCGCGGGGTCCGTGGGCGGTTCGGCGGACGGCGTGGAGTCGCTCGGGTCCGGGGACGGCTCCGGCGAGTAGGTGTCCTGCGGCGGGGTCCACCCGCCGTTGTCCGGCGGCGGGTTGTTGTTCCAGTTGTCGTCGGTGTTGCCGGAGGGGGGATCCTGCGAGGGGGTCTCCTCCTCGTCGTCCTGGGACGGGGACGGCGTGGAGCTCTCCGACTGCGAGACGGACGGGCTGGGGCTCTGCGTCCCGTTCGGGTCGGTGCCCTCGCCCTCGCCGCCGGAGTTGGTGGCGAGCAGCACGCCGACCATCACCGCGACGATGGCGCCGACCAGCAGCGCCACCCACAGCCAGGGGGAGCGGCCGCCGGAGCCGCCGCCGGGCACGCCGTCGTCGTCGTCACCGGGACGCTGCGGGATCAGCGGGCCGCCGGGCCCGCCCGGCCCGCCGGCGCCGGAGCCGTACGCCCCGCCGTCGGCGTAGGCGCCGCCCGCGCCGTAGGCCGCGGTGCCGTAGGTCGCGCCGCCGTCCTGGGCGCCGTACTGGCCGTCGGGGTACTGCTCCCCCGGGTACTGGGCGGCGGCGCCGTACTGGTCCGTGCCGTAGGCGCCGACCGCGCCGGCCGGGGCGATCGCGGTGGCGCCCGGGTCGTCGGGCATCGGCGTGGTGCCGTCGACGGGCGTGCCGTCCGGCGGGGTGTTGCCCGCGTAGCCGGCGGCGGCCACGGCCGCCGCCCCGCCGGCCGCGAAGCCGGCGTCCTCGGCCGTCCAGGCGCCGGCGCGCAGCGCCCGCAGGGTGCGCTGGAGCTCGCCGCGCATCTCCTCGGCGGACTGGAAGCGGTCGTCCGGCTCCTTGGCCAGGGCGCGCAGGGTCAGCGCGTCCAGCAGCGGCGGCACCCGGTCGGTGACCTCGGAGGGCGGCACCGGGTCGTCCTGCACGTGCTGGTAGACGACGGACAGCGGGGTCTCGCCGGTGAACGGCGGCCGGCCGGTGAGCAGCTCGTAGAGGAGGCAGCCGGTGGCGTACAGGTCGGAGCGGGCGTCCACGGCGCGGCCGAGGGCCTGCTCGGGGGAGAGGTACTGCGGGGTGCCCATCACCATGCCGGTCTGCGTCATGGTGGTGGAGGCGCCGTGCAGGGCGCGGGCGATGCCGAAGTCCATCACCTTCACCGCGCCGGTGTTGGTGATGATCACGTTCGCCGGCTTGATGTCCCGGTGCACGATGCCGTGCCGGTGGCTGTAGCCGAGCGCGTCCAGCACCCCGGAGACGACCAGCAGCGCCTGTTCCACCGGCGGCGCCTCGGCGGTCTGCAGGAGTTCCCGGATGGTGCGTCCCTCGACGCACTCCATGACTATGAACGGCACCGACTCGCCGTCGACGATGTCCTCGCCGGTGTCGTAGACGGCGACCACGGCGTGGTGGTTCAGGCCGGCCACGGCCTGTGCCTCGCGGGTGAAGCGGGCGCGGGCGACCGCGTCCTCGGCGAGGTCGGCGCGGAGCATCTTCACCGCGACTATCCGGCCCAGCCGGAGGTCCTCGGCGGCGTACACCTCGGCCATGCCGCCGCGACCGAGCCGGCGCTGCAACTGGTAGCGGCCCTCGCCCACGGTGCCCGTCCGGCCGTTGCCGGAGCCGTTACCGCCCGTGCCGGCCGTCTCGCCGGAGCCGTCCGGCCCGGTGGCGCCGCCGTACGGCGTCCGCTCGTGGTCAGGGTCTCCCTGCGGCGTCTGTGCCATCACTCCTCGCCGTCGTTCCCGGTCGGCTGGTACACGCTGTCCTCGTCCTCCTGCCCGACGCGACGCCGCGTTGGACGTGCCGGTGCCATCCTCCCCGCCCACGATTGTCCGTCCTCCGCGCGGGCGGCCCGACCGGCCCGGAGCGCGGAGGGGGGTCCTCCGGTGGGCGGGCCCATGCGCTGCAAGGCCCCGTCGACGCACGGTGCGCGCACGCCGATTGCCGAACGCTACTAAAGATTCGGCTCCGGCATCGGACCGGTCCACCGGGGCGGGGGGTCTGCACCCGTCGCCGACGGAGCCGCCGTGAACGCTGTGACCAGGTCATTCGCGGCGGCTACGGAACCACCCAGACGGTGACGGTGCTGCCCGGCTCGACCAGTTCGTAGGAGCCGGGGTCCTGTTCGATGACGTCACCCGAGTCGAACAGGGACTCCTCCTCGGCCACCTGCTCGTCCAGGACGAGGCCGGCGTTCTCGACGCAGGTGCGGGCGTCCGCGATGGTCATCAGCGTGACCGCCGGGACGTACACCTCGCCGTCCTCCTCCTCCGGGCTGCACAGGATGTCCAGGTCGTCGGCGTCCAGCGAGAGGGCGTCGGTGCCGGCGGAGCCCGAGCTGCTGCTCGATCCGCCGGAGGAGCCGCCAGAGCCGCTGGCGTCGTCGCTGGTGTTGATGCCGATCGCCATCAGGATCAGCAGCAGCGCGAAGAAGCCCAGGACGACGGCGCCGATCACGATCAGCGCGGTGGACCCGCCGCTGCCGCCCGGGCGGGAGGGCGCCGGCGTGAAGGAGCCGGGCGGCGGGGTGGGCGCCGGGGCGGGCCGGGGCGCCGTCGGGTAGGGCGGGGGCGTGGAGGCGCCGGGGCGCGGACCGTAGGGCGTCGCGGTGGGGGCGGGCGTCGCCGGGCCGTAGGAGGGCTGGCCGGGGTAGCCACCGGGGCCCGCGGTGGACGGCGTCTGCGGCTGGGGGGTGGCGTAGCCGCCGCCCGCGCCGGTCCCGGCGCCCGTGCCGACCGGGGGCGGGGGCGGGGGCGTCGCGGGGCCGGCCGGCCCGCCGACCGGGGCGCCGCCGCCGGACATCACCCGGCGTATCTCCTGGGCCATCGTCTCGGCGCTGGGGAAGCGCTCGGCCGGGTCCTTGGCCAGGGCCCGCACCACCAGGGCGTCCACCCCGGGCGGCACGGAGCGGTTGAACTCCGACGGGCGCGGCGGCGGGGCCTGCACGTGCTGGTAGGCCACGGCCAGCGGCGAGTCGCCGTCGAACGGGGTGCGGCCGGTCAGCAGTTCGAACAGCATGCAGCCGACCGAGTACAGGTCGGAGCGGGCGTCCACCTGGCGGCCGAGGGCCTGTTCCGGGGAGAGGTACTGCGGGGTGCCGACGACCATGCCGGTCTGCGTCATGGAGGTCACGCCGGACTGGAGGGCGCGGGCGATGCCGAAGTCCATGACCTTGACCTCGCCGCGGCCGGTGACCATGACGTTGCCCGGCTTGATGTCGCGGTGCACCAGCCCGCACTCGTGGCTGGCCTCCAGGGCCGCCAGCACGTGCGTGGTGATGGTGGTGGCGCGCTCCACGGACAGCGCGCCGGAGGTGGCCACCGCCTCGTCCAGCACCTCGCGCAGCGAGCGGCCCTCGACGTACTCCATGACGATGAACGGCACGCTGGCGCCGTCGAGGACGTCCTCGCCGCTGTCGAACACCGAGACGATGTTGGAGTGGTTCAGCCGGGCGACGGCCTGCGCCTCGCGCCGGAACCGCTCCCGGAAGGACTGCTCCCGGCCCAGCTCGGTGTGGAGCGTCTTCACCGCCACCGTGCGGTCCAGGACGGTGTCGTGGGCCCGGTGCACGGAGGCCATGCCGCCCTGGCCGAGGAGGTCCTGGAGCAGGTATCGGCCGTGGCCGACGGAGCGGCCCCTGGCGTCACCGCCGTGCTGGTCGCGGCCGGGAAGGTCCGCTCCGCCGTCCATCTGCTTCTACTCTCCCCCTGGGAAACACCTGGTGGATGACCGACGGTAGCGCGCGCCATCTGCGGTTGGGTACTCGCGGCCCCCCGGATCGAGGGGTCGGCGCGTGATCGTGTCCGGCCTGTGACCGGTGCCTGGTGCGTCCTACTCATGCGGGCTACTCACCCGCGCGCGTGCGGATACCCGGGTACCCCTCGGTAACCGGCTTTCGGCGACGGCTCACGGTGACCCCTCCCGGTGACCGGAAGGGGCGGGGCGTCCGGCTCGGTGGAGAGCCGGAGACCCCGCCGTCGCGCTGCGGAGCCGACCTACAGGTAGGGACCGGAGCCGGAACCGCCCGGTTCCCCGCGGCCCTCGCGGCCGTCCTCCGAGAGGACCCCGGCGCCCGCCGGCAGCGCCCGCCGCATCTGCTCCAGCTGGGCCCGCGCGGCCATCTGCTGGGCGAACAGCGCCGTCTGGATGCCGTGGAAGAGGCCCTCCAGCCACCCGACCAGCTGCGCCTGGGCGATCCGCAGCTCGGCGTCGCTGGGCACTCCGTCGTCGGTGAACGGCAGGGAGAGACGTTCCAGCTCCTCCACCAGCTCGGGGGCGAGCCCCTGCTCCAGCTCCTTGACCGAGCTGGCGTGGATCTCCTTGAGCCGGGCGCGGCTGGCCTCGTCCAGAGGCGCGGCGCGCACCTCCTCCAGCAACTGCTTGATCATGCTGCCGATGCGCATGACCTTCGCGGGCTGCTCGACCATCTCGCTCAGCGGGGTCTGCCCGCCCTGCTCGGCGTTCTCGGTGTCCTCCCCCGAGCCGGTCGCGCGGCGGGCTCGGCCGCCGCCCATCGCCATCCCGTCCGGCCCGACGATCAGGACCTGGGGGTGTTCCTGGGATCCGTCGTTCATCGGCACACTCATGCGCTCCATTCTCCCCCACGGCGCGGACATCCCGGGCCGCGAGGGCGGTATGTCCGGGTGTACGGGGGAACGGTGACGGCCCGCGCCGCGGCGGGGTGGGTGGGCCGGGTGGAGGGCCCGTGCTCGGCGGGGCGAGTCGGCCACCGGGGCCGTCGCCGTCCGCGCGGACGACCGGGGCGGGGAAGAGGACGGCGGCGGCGCGGTGATCGCGGTGTTCGCGGTGTTCGCGGTGGTGGGAACGGTGATGTCCGTCGAGGTGACTCCGCCGCCGACCGCCGGCTTTCCGCCGGGACACTCCGCTTCGGTGAAGGCGTCCTTGGCGAACCGGTTGCCCGAGCCGGCTACCTGCGCGGCCAGGGAGCAGGTCAGTGAGCCCGCCGAGGAGGTCACCCGGGGTGCGGGAATTCGTGCCGGTGGGTGGAAACGCCTCCGATCGGCGTAGGGAAATGCTCGTCGGACCGATTGTGCGATATTCGGTGAGGAATTCGGCGAGCGGTCCCCCTGGTCGCGGAGTCGGCGAATTCGACCGCTCCCCCGGCCGCCGTGTCGGGAATGCGTTCTCCCTCCCCGCCGGTGGCCGAGGCGCTGGAGTGGCCGACACTAGATTGCCTAGCGCTGCTAGAATCGAGCCATGTCCGTAGCCCAGCGCCGCGAGCGCGAACGAGCCCAGCGCCACCGACTGATCATCACGGCCGCGCGGGAACTGGCCGAGGCGGAGGGCTGGGAGGCCGTCACCACCCGGCGGCTGGCCGAGCGGGTGGAGTACAGCCAGCCCGTCCTCTACAGCCACTTCTCCGGCAAGGACGCCATCGTCCGCGCGGTGGCGCTGGAGGGGTTCGAGGAGCTGACCACCCAGGTGCGTCGGGCCCGCCAGACCGCGGCGCCCGAGGGCGGCGATCCGGCCGCGCCCACCGCGGCGCTGCACGCCGTGGGCTCCGCCTACCTGGAGTTCGCCGCCACCCGCCCCGCCCTCTACCAGGCGATGTTCGTGCTCCCCACCGACCTCGCCTTCGCCAGCGACGAGACCCCGCCACCGCTGCGCGCCGCCTTCGAGGAGTTCGTCGCCGCCTTCGACGACCACGTCCCGAACGCCCCCCTGCACGCGGAGGTCTTCTGGAGCGCGCTGCACGGCCTGGCCTCGCTCGCCCGCGGCGGTCGCATCCCGCCCGAGCACCAGCGCGTCCGGCTCGACCTCCTCGTCGCCCGCTTCCTCGGCTGAGCCCCGCCGCGCGCCGGCCCGTCACACCGCCATGGTCGGGGGCGCACCGCCCCGCCGGGCGGACGGATCGTAGGCCCGCCACGCCGCCGCCAGCCGTCGGACCGCCTCGCTCAGCTCCTCCTCCGGCAGCACGAAGTGCAGGCGCAGGAACTCCCGGCTCCCCCCGGAGGCGTCCAACCCGCCGCCCGGCAGCACGGCCACCCCGTGCCGCAGCGCGGCCTGCGCGAACGAGGTGCCGTCGCCCTGCGGCAGCCGTACCCACAGCGTGTGCCCGCCGGCCACCGGCGGCACGTCCCACTCCGGCAGGTGCCGGGCGAGCTCCGCCCGCAGCCGGTCGTGGCGCGCCCGGCGCTCCACGGCCCGCCGCCGGCGCACGGCGTCGAGGCGGGGCAGCAACTCGGCGGCGGCCAGCTGCGCCGGCACGTCACCGCCCAGGTCCCGCACCGCCCGGAGCCGGGCCAGCCGGGCCACCACGGGAGCCGCCGCCCGCACCCAGCCCACCCGCGACCCGCCCCAGGCCACCTTGGACAGCGAACCCACCGAGACCACCGCCTCCCCCCGCGGGGCGTAGGCCGCCAGCGGAGGAGGCGTCACCTCCCCGCCGGGGCCAGCCTCCCCGCCGGGGCTCGCCTCCGTTCCGGGGAACGCCAGCCCGGCGAGGACCTCGTCGTCGATCAGCGGCACCCCCGCGCCGGCCGCCTCCTCCACCAGCCGCCGGCGCGCCAGCGCGGACAGCACCGCGCCCGTCGGGTTGTGGAAGGTCGGGACCGCGTAGGCCAGCACCGGCCGCCGCTCGCGCGCCGCCGCCGCCAGGCCCGCCAGCCCCACCGGCAGCCCCCGCACCACGGCGCCCTCCTCCCGGAACGCCTCCAGCGCGCCCGGGTACGTCGGCGCCTCCACCAGCACGTGGTCCCCGGGCCGGACGAACGCGCGGGCGAGCAGCGACAACGCCTGCTGGGCGCCGCCGGTGACCAGGATCTGCTCCGGCTGAGTCGGCACCCCGCGCGCCGTGTAGTGCTCGGCCAGGGCCCGCCGCAGCGCCGGGTGGCCGGAGGGGTGGTAGCCGATGTCGCCGCTGATCGCCGCCAGCCGCGGCGCGATGCGGGCGTACGCCTCCGCCAGCTCCGGCGGCGGCGAGTCGGGCGCCGCGCAGGCCAGCATGATCACGTCCTGCTTGGGTTCCAGCAGGTGGAGGAAGACCGACGCCCCGGTCGTGCCCCGCGTCAGGGCCGCCTCGGGGGGCCCGGCCACCCGCGTCCCACTGCCCTGCCGGCGCACGATCCGCCCCTGGAGGCGCAGCTCGTCGTAGGCCGCGACGACCGTGCCCCGCCCGACGGCCAGCGCCGGGGCGAGCGCCCGGTCCGTGGGCAGCGGCGCGCCGGGCGGCAGCTCCCCCTCGTCGATCAGCCGCCGCAGCCGCGCGGCGAGCAGCACGTACAACGGCCCGCGCCCGGAGGACCAGCGGCCCAGGCGTTCGGCGAGGTCGGTCGCGATCAACTCCATTGGCTCCATGGTCGGACCAATTCTCCCCGATTGGCTCTACGCCCGCCGCGCCCCCGCCCGCAGGATCTCCCCCATGACGACACACCACGAAGCCCCGGCGGACGCCGCCCCCGTCTCCGTCCCCGACACCGTCGCCGCCCTCCCCGGCCCCTGGCAGCAGCGCACCCTCGCGACGGTCAACGAGTCCGTGGTCCGCGTCGCCCGCCTGGAGGGGGCGTTCCCCTGGCACCACCACGACGAGGACGAGATGTTCCTGTGCTGGGACGGCACCTTCCGCATCGAACTGGAGGGCCGTGCCCCGGTGACCCTGCGGGCCGGCGAGCTCTTCGTGGTCCCCAGGGGCCTGCGCCACCGCCCCGTGGCCGACGAACCGGCCCACACCCTCCTGTTCGAACACCCGGAGACCAAGCAGTACGGCAACTGACGGCACGCCGTGCGGCCCCGGTCCGGGACCCTTCAGGGCCCCGGACCGGGTGGGCATCACGCGGCCGGCGTCACGCCCACGGGTCGCTGAACGACCGTCCGGGGACCGGCTTGGCGACGAGCGCGACGGCGATGAAGAAGTTGACCTGCCCGATGGCGAAGGTCAGGGTGCTCAGCGCCTTGTCGTCGTAGTGCTCCGACACCTGGGCGTACAGCTCGTCGGAGACCCGCTCGCCGTGCGTGGAGGGCTGGAGCACCGCCTCCACCAGCGCCAGCGCGGCGCGCTCGGCCGAGGTGAAGTACGGCGAGTCCTGCCAGGACGCCACCGACGTGATCCGCTCCTCCGACTCCCCGGCCTTGCGGAGGAATCCGGTGTGCAGGACGGTCAGGTAGGTGCTGCCGACGATCTGCCCGGCGCGCAGCTGGACCAGGCTGATCGTGCTCCGCGGCACCGACCCGTTGCCCACCGCCTTGAACAGCGCCGCCGACACCCCGGCGAGCTCGGGCACGAGCTGCGCGGGGTCCTGCGCCATCCGCGGGCGCATCGGGATCTCGGCGGTGATCGAGCGTGCTTCCGTCATCGTTGTCCCCTTCGGGCTTGCTTGCCGTTGCTGTCACTGCCCTGACGGATGGCGGCGCGGGAATGTGACAGGGCCTCTCGACACTCCTCTCGATCTGCGGCGACAGCCCAACCGGGCAGCACGGGAACGCCCCGTGTGTCGGCCACCCGCCCGATGTCCTCCGACCCGGAGGGCATCACGGTCCAGGCCATCGAAGCCGACCGTCACGAACTCAGCGGCCCGCCCGCACGGTCGCCTCCGCCGCTACTTGTCGGACAGCTTGAGGTTGGGGACCCGGAGCGCCGCCACGACGAAGGCGACCAGCGTCACGGCGGCTCCGGTCAGGAACACCACCTGCATCGAGGAGGCGTAGCCCTCCAGGAACGGCCGGGCCACCTCGGGGTCGAGGACGCCGAGAAACGTGGAGTCCTCCAGGTTCACCGAGCCGTCCGCCCGCAGCACCCCCTCCAGTGCCTCCGCGTTCGGTGCCTGCTCGGTGGCGGCGCGGAAGGACGGGTCGCCGAGCGCGCCGGCCAGGCGGTCCGTGATCCGGCCCCCGGCCAGGGAGAACAGGATGGACAGGAACGCCGCCGCACCCACCGTGCCGCCGTTGGAGCGGAAGAAGTTCACCGACGCCGTCGCCGCGCCCATGTCCTGCCGGGGCACCTCGGACTGGGCCAGCGTGGTGAGCGTCTGCATCGCCGCGCCCATGCCGGCGCCGACGAACACCATGCCGATCGCCGTGTACCACAGCGGGGTGTCGACATCGAGCGTGGCGTAGACGCCCATCGCCACCACGAAGCTGCCGATGCCGGCCACCAGGTGCACCTTGAACCGGCCGGTGCGCGAGATCAGCCGGCCGACCAGCAGCGTCACGGCGAGGTTGGCGGCGATGGTGGGCAGGGTGGCCAGGCCGGCCGCGATCGGGCTCATGCCCTGGACGAGCTGGAGGTACAGCGGCAGCGTGGTCATCGCGCCGAACATCCCGATGCCCACCATGAAGTGCAGGATGTTGCCGAGGCGGAACGTCCGTATGCGGAACAGCCGCAGCGGCAGCAGGGCGGCGTCGCCCATCCGGCGCTCGATCAGCACGAACGCCACCAGACCCACCGCGCCCACGAGGTACATCGCCACCGAGCGCGCGGAGCCCCACCCCCAGGTGCGGCCCTGCTCGGCGACGGTCAGCAGCGGGACGAGCCCGACCACCAGCGCCGCCGCGCCCGCGTAGTCCAGCCGGTGGCGGACCGGCTGGTGCGGGAGCTGGCGCAGCACCCGCGTGATCACGGCCATCGCCACCACCGACAGCGGCACGTTGAGCAGGAAGATCCAGCGCCAGCCGGCCATGCCCAGCAGGTTCTCCTGCCCGGCGAGCAGCCCGCCCAGCAGCGGCCCGACCACGCTGGCGGTGCCGAAGACGGCCATGAAGAAGCCCTGGTAGCGGCCGCGTTCGCGGGGTGAGGTGATGTCCGCGATGACCGTCATGGCCAGCGACATCAGTCCGCCGCCACCCAGGCCCTGGAGTGCCCGGAACGCCGCGAGCTGGTACATCGAGGTGGCGAAGCCGCACAGCAGCGAGCCGACCGCGAAGAGCACGATGGCGACCAGGTAGACGGGGCGGCGGCCGTAGATGTCGGAGAGCTTGCCGTACAGCGGGGTGGCGATGGTGCCGGTGATCAGGTAGGCGGTGGTGACCCACGCCTGGGCGGTCAGCCCGTCCAGGTCGTCGGCGATGGTGCGCAGCGCGGAGGAGATCACCGTCTGGTCGAGCGCGCCGAGGAACATCCCGATCATCAGCCCGGAGAGCACCGTGACGACCTGTCGGTGGGTCAGGCGGGTGGGCGGGTCGCCGGCGGCCTGGGGTGCCGTGGCTTGTGAGGACGTCACAGTCGCTTCCTTGTCGGGCCGGGGGCGGAGGGAGGTGGCGGGGGGAAGGGAAGGCGGCGGTGGGTGGTGGCGGGCCGGCCCGGGGCGCGGCCCGCCACCACGCCGGGGCGCTAGCCGACCAGCTTCTCCAGGTCGGTCACCGCGCTGTCCAGCTCGGGCAGCGCCAGCATCGCCAGCCGGGCCTGGCGGGCCCGCGCGGTGATCGCCGGGTCGGCGATGACGTCCCGGCAGACCTTGGCGATGCCCTCCGGGGTGCGGTCGGTGATCTCCCGGCCCAGGCCGAGCTCCTCCACGCGCCTGGCGTTGTGCATCTGGTCGCCGAACGCCGGCAGCACCGCCATCGGGGTGGCGCTGCGCAGCGACTCCCGGATGCTGTTGAACCCGCCGTGGGTGACGAAGAGGTCCACGGCCTCCAGCAGCAGCGGCTGCGGCAGCCGCTCGGTCAGGTGGACGTGCTCCGGGACCTCGACGCCCTCCATCGGCACGCCGGCGGTGGCCACGATCACGGTGCACTCCCGCAGCATCGACACCCCCGCGACCATCGAGCGCAGCACATCGGCCGGGTCGGGGAAGTCGGGCAGGCCGGCGCTCCCCCGGGCCCTGTCCTTGAGCTGCTCGGTGACCATGGGCAGCGCCGTGCCGATGGCGGCGAACAGCAGCGGGCGGTCGGTGGGCAGTTCGGCCACCCACTCGGGCAGGACGGGGCTGCGGTCCACCAGCGTCTGCCGGTAGGAGCGCAGGGGCGCGTCGTTGCCCGCGAAGGAGAATTCCGCGGGCACGTAGTCGAGCCGGCCGTGCGGGAAGAGCGACAGCGGGTCGGTCTGGGTCGGCAGGCCGAGCTTGGCGCGCTGCGCGTTCAGGCCGGGGAGCAGCCCTTCGGGCGGGAAGATGTTGACGACCCCGGAGGGGATGGCGAACTGCGGGACGCCCAGCTCCTCGGCCAGCAGGACGGCGTGCAGGTCCATGCCGTCGCGCAGCAGCAGGTCCGGACGGAACTTTTGGGCGAGCGGGGCCACGTGCTCCCGGATCGTGGTCAGCATGGGCCCGGTCAGGCCGACGGCCATCCGTCGGAGCAGGGGGGCCATCGGGTCCCCGGCCGTCGCGCCTGCGGAGCCGTCGGTGGTTGCGGAGCGGTCGGCGGACTCGGAGTCGTCCGTCAGGGCGGCCGGCTCCAGCTCGGGGAGGCACACGTTCACGGTGAGGTCGTCCTCGGCGAAGACCGAGGCGAGCGCCGGCGTCGTGGCGACCAGCACCTCGTGTCCGGCCGCGGCCAGCGCACGCGCCAGGGGCAGCATGGCGCGGCCGTGGGAGGGACTTCCGAGGGAGGTACACAGGACCCGCATGGGAGGCGCCTTTCGGATTGGGCGGCCGGGTTGGGGGGCCGCGTTGCGGAGGTGGTGCCGTTGGGGCTGGTGGTGGCGGTGGTACGGGGAGCGGGCGTGTGCGGGTCAGCCGGCCACGGCGAGCGGGCGGCCGATGCCCTGCCAGGACAGTCCGGCGCGGGCCAGCCGCTCCGGTTCCAGCACGTTGCGGTAGTCGTAGACCGTCGGCACCTCGAGCAGGTCGGCGAGGGACTCCCAGTCCAGCTCGCGGAACTGCGGCCACTCGGTGAGGACCACGCAGGCGCCGGCGCCCTTGAGCGCCTCCTCCGGGGTGTCCACGACGGTGACCAGGTCGTCGAGGGCGGCCGGGTGCTGCCCGGTCAGCGCCGGGTCGTAGGCGACGAGTTCGGCGCCGCGGTCGCGCAGCCGGCGGGCCACGGCCAGTGCCGGCGAGTCGCGCAGGTCGGAGGTGCCGGCCTTGAAGGCGAGGCCGAGCAGGGCCAGCCGCACGCCGCGCAGCGAGTCGCCGTCGCCGGCGGATCCGGTGGCGTCGGTCGCGTCGGTCTTCCCAGCTGACTCGTTGGCCTCGGCGGCCTCGGTCGTCCCGGTCGTCCCGGTCGCCTCCGTGGTGCGGTGGGCGTCGGCGATGCGGGCCACCAGGCGGTCCTGGTGCGCCTCGTTGGTGTCGATGGTGGCGCGCAGCAGCGGGAAGTCGACGCCGGCCTGCTCGCAGACGGTCAGCAGCGCGTGGGTGTCCTTGGGCAGGCAGGAGCCGCCCCAGCCGGGTCCGGGCTGGAGGTAGGACGCGCCGATGCGGGGGTCGTGGCCGATGGCCTCGGTGACGTCGCGGATGTCGGCGCCGAAGGTCTCGCAGAGGGTGGCCAGGCTGTTGGCGTAGGACAGCTTCATCGCCAGGAAGCAGTTGGCCGCGTACTTGGCGAGCTCGGCGCTGCCCGCGTCGGTGAGCACCACGGGGGCGTCGAGGTCGGCGTAGAGGTCGGCCACCAGCCGGGCGGCGTCGTCGTCGGCGGAACCGACGACGATCCGGTCGGGGTGGAGGAAGTCGTGCACGGCGCGGCCCTCGCGCAGGAACTCCGGGTTGCTGACGACGGCCACGTCCGACCGGTCCAGCAGCGCGGCGACCCGCTCGGAGGTGCCGACCGGGACGGTGGACTTGTTGACCACCACGCAGCCGGGCGGGAGTGCGGCGCGGATGTCCCCGGCCACCGCCTCGACGGCGGCCAGGTCGGCGGCGCCGCCGGCTCCCATGGGGGTGGGCAGGCAGAGGAAGACCACCTCGGCGCCCTCGACGGCGGCCGTGGTGTCGCGGACGAAGCTCAGCCGGCCCGCCGCTATTCCGTCGCGTACCAGCTCGGGTAGGTCGGGCTCCAGGATGTCCACCTCCGCCCGGCGGAGCCGTTCGATCTTGCCCGCGTCCGCGTCCGCGCACACCACCCGGTGCCCCAGGGCCGCCATGCTGGCGCCCGTGGTGAGGCCCACGTAACCGGTACCGATGACGGCGATGCTTCTTTCGCGCATCGAGAACCACCATTCTCGCTTGAGGAGGGGCGCACGGCGGGGACTCGTCGCTGGTCGCGACGGGGTGTACCGCGTGCGGCCGGTGGTGCACCGCACGCGCAGGGCCCCTCGCGCTCCGGGGTCTCCGCGCTCGCCATGCGAAGTCATCGACTGATGACTTCCTCAACGTAAGCGCGTTCCTGATTGGGAGTCAACGATGGATGACAACGCCCGATGACTTTGAGACATTGCTTGGAGGTTGCACCATGGCAGGCGAGGTCAGCGCAGGTGAGCCGGGACGGCATGGAGGTTTGACAGGTGAACGAAACGGACGTCACCGGCGAATTGAACCCGTGCGTGCGCAGGCGCAGCGCCGGCGCGACCCGCGCCGCGCTGCTGGGGGCGGCCGTCATGCGGTTCGCCAGGCACGGCTACGACAACACCAGCGTCCGTGACATCGCGCGGGACGCGGGGGTGGACGCGGCGCTGGTCTACCGCTACTTCGGCTCCAAGGAAGCCCTGTTCGAGGCCGCGTCGGTGGTGGGCACCCTCTTCGACCCGCTGCTGGAGATGCCACTCGACGAGATACCCGCCTGGGTGGCCGAATTCATCGTCAACGAGCCCACGGATCCCGGCTGGCCGCACCCGGTGATGAGCCTGCTGCGGTCCGCCAACCGCGACGAGGCCACCGAGCGGTTCCGCGAGCACCTCACCCGGATCTTCAGCGTGTCCTTCGCCAAGCGGCTCAGCGGACCCGACGCCGGCGTGCGGGCGGAGCTGTTCGTCGCCTGGTTGCTCGGGTGCAGCATGCTGCGCAGCGTCTTCCGCATGCCCGGGTTGGTGGCCGTCTCCGAGGAGACGCTGCGCCGGCACCTGGCGGCGGCGGCGAAGGCCCTGCTGGAGCCCGACCTCAAGGAGGAGAGCTGACGAGCGGTCGCCGGCTGATCGGCGGTCGCCGGGCTTGACCCTGACACTGGCGGCAGGGTTCCACGATCACCGGCATGGACCAGCACCGTGACACCGGCACCGCCGTGACGGCCCCCGCCACCGACCACGATTCCGAGCCCGGCACCGACCGCTCCCCCGCCACCGGCCACGCCACCGCTTCTGCCACCGACCCCGATACGCTGCGGGGCCGGGTGGCCCTGGTGACCGGGGCCGGCACCGGGATCGGCCGGGCCACCGCCCGGGCCCTGGCCGCCGACGGCGCCCGCGTGGTGGCGCTCGGCCGTCGCCCCGAACCGCTCGCCGAGTGCGCGGAGGCGGACCCGGACGCCATCCGCCCGCTGGTCGCGGACGTCACCGCGCCGGGGGCGCCGGAGCGCATCGTGGGCGACGTCCTCCGGGACCACGACCGGCTCGACGTCCTGGTGAACAACGCGGCCGTCGTGCGCGGCGGGGAACTGGAGACCCTCTGGCGCGGGCGACGGGCGCGACCGTCCGGGCGCTGCGCCACTACGAGCGGGAGGGGCTGATCGGCTCCACCCGGGAACACAACGGCTACCGCCGTTACGACGAGTCCGCCGTGGGGCGCGTCCGCAACATCCGGTACCTGCTCGCGGCCGGCCTCACCCTGGAGGACGTGCGCTGCTTCCTGCCCTGCCTGGACGGTGACATGGCGACGGCCCCGCCCTCCCCGGAGGGCATCGAGGTCGCCCGGCGCCGGCTCGCCGTGCTGGACGCCCGCATCGCCGCCCAGACCGCCGCCCGGGAACGGCTGGCGCGGTCCCTGCGGCAGCTGGGGCCGGACGCGCCCGACGCTCCGGACACCGCGGTCGCCGCGGCCGAGCCGGTGAGCCCGGCCGCGTAGCGCCTTTCGCGCAGCGCCGTTCGCGTGGCGCCGTTCGCGTGGCGCCGTCCGTGGGCGCCGACCGCGTGCCGGAGGTGGCCGGTTACGCGCCGGACGCCGTCGCCTCCGGCACCGTCGCGGTCGGCGTCGCCGACAGGCAGGCCTCGGCGACCAGCACGTCCTGCTCGACCGTGCCGCCGGAGACCCCCACGGCCCCGACCACGTCGCCGTCCGCACCGAGGACCGGCAGCCCGCCGCCGAACGGGACCAGGCCGCCGTTGCTGTGGTGCAGGTCGTACGCCGGACCGCCCGACCGGGAGAGCTCGCCGATGGTCGCGCTCGGCAGGCGGAACAGCGCCGCCGTCCGCGCCTTGCGCACGGCGATGTCGACGGAGCCGAGCAGGGCGCCGTCCATGCGCGCGAAGTGCACCAGATGGCCGGCGGAGTCGACGACGGCGATGTTCATCGGCACGCCCATCTCGCGGGCCCTGACCAGACCGGCCTCGGTGCGGCGGACGGCTTCGTCGAGCGGGAACGTGGTCATGTGCTGCTTCCTCCGTGCTGTCCGGCAACCCGGCGTCGCCGCGCGGGTCCGCCGACCCGCTCGCCGGGCCGGCCCCTGACACGTTCGTCGGGGCGAGGGGGCGTCAGCCAGAGCACGGCCGTTACCGGGAACGGCTGTACCAGGAACGTCCACCCCGGGCGGGCGATACTGGGCGGCATGGGGAGACAGCCGCGCCCCCGCACGGAACTGGGGGCCTTCCTGGCGGTTCGGCGCGCCGCCGTGGCCCCGCAGGAGGTCGGCCTGCCACCGGTGGGTCAGCCCCGGCGGGTCCCCGGCCTGCGGCGCGAGGAGGTCGCCCAACTGGCCGGGGTGAGCGTGGACTACTACGTTCGCCTGGAGCAGGGCCGTACCGCCGGGGCGTCGGACTCCGTGCTGACCGCGATCGCCCGGGCGCTCCGCCTGGGCCCGGACGAGACCACCTACCTGCTGGAACTCGGCCGCCGCGGACCGGATGCGCGCGGGGGCGGCGGCGCCGGGGGCGCTGACGACGCGTCGGTCCGCGACGCCTCCGGTGGTTCCGGCGGTCCCGGGGGCTACGGCGGTTCCGACGGTTCCCATCCCGACGGACCGATCGACCCACAGACCCGGCTGCTGCTGGACACCATCGGCGACGCCTCCGCGATGGTGCTCGGGCGCCGGATGGACGTGCTGGCGTGGAACGCGGTGGCCACGGCGCTGTTCCTGGACTTCGCCACGGTGCCGGTGGAGCACCGCAACCTGGTGCGGCTGCTCTTCCTCGACCCGCGGGTCCGCGGGCTGTACGCCGACTGGGCGTGCGTGGCCAGCACCAGCGTCGCACTGCTGCGGATGGCGGCCGGGCCGAGGGTGCGCGACCCGCGGCTGGCGGCGCTGGTGGCGGAGCTGTCCGCCGCCGACTCCGACTTCCGGCGCTGGTGGGCCCGGCACGACGTGCGGGCGATGAGCCGGGGCAGCAAGCGCTTCGAGCACCCGGTCGCCGGACCGCTCACCGTGCGGTGGCAGGGGCTGAAGGTGATGTCCGCGCCGGAGCAGACGCTGATCGTGCACACGGCGGCCCCCGATCCCACCTCGGAGGCCGCCCTGCGCCTGTTGGCCGGTCAGGTGGCGGTCCGGCCCCGGTGAGCCGACCCGCGCTGCCGGGGAGCGTGCGGCGCCGCGTTCAGGGGTGGGGGCGCAGGATGAACTCCCCGGCCAGGTGAACGGCGTCGCGCTTGGTGCGGCCGGGGTGGTCGGCGGCGATGAAGTGGCGTCCGATCGCGAGGGCGAAGGCCAGCGTGGACCGCGCCTCGACCTCGTCGGGGTCCGCGATGAAGGCCGCGAACATCGCGCGGAGGAAGTCCATCCGCGCGTTGTCGATCCGCCGCAGCCGCTCAGCGACCTCCGGGTCCTGGCGGGCCCACTCGCGGACCGCGAGGTCGATCCGGTGCAGGTCGGCCGAGAAGGTCAGCTGGCCGGCGCGCCGGATCCGCTCGACGGGGTCGCCGGACTCCGACTCGACCCGCGCGAGGACGTCGAGGGTGCAGCGGCGTTCCCACTCGTCGAGCATCTCCGCGAGCAGCGCGGGACGGCCGTCGAAGTACCCGTAGAAGCCGCCCTTGGTCACCCCGAGCTCGGCGGCCAGGGCCTCCACCCGGACGGCGTCCGGCCCGCCCCTGGCGAGGGCGTCGAGGCCCGCTTCGATCCAGCGACTGCGGGGGGTCCGTGGGGTGGGGGGCACCTGTTCACCTGCTCTCGGGGCGTTGTCCGACTGCTCTCGGGGGCTGTCCGACTGCTCTCGGGGTGTCGTCCGACGGAGGTGTACGGTACCGTACAGATGCGATATACGGCTGCGTACAGAACGAGAGGTCGAAGCGTGGTACGACTCGCGAAGTCCGCCTACACGGAGCACCCCTGGCGCATCCACGCGCTCGCCCCCGACTTCCGGGTCGAGGACGTGTGGGCGTTCCGCACCCCGGGCGCCGGCCCGGACGACTTCCCGACGATGCTCGCGGCGATGCGGGCGGCCGGCGGGTTCGCGCGGCAGGGCCGGGCGGCGCGGTTCCTGTTCGCCGTCCGCTGGAAGCTCGGCGCGCTCCTCGGCTGGGACGACCCGACGGCGGGCGTCGGGGCGCGGGTGCCCTCCCTCCGCGACCGTCTGCCCGGCGACCTCCGCGACGCCGACCGTGGGCCGGACAGCGACGAGATGCCCCTGAAGGCCGTCTACGAGACCGCCACGGAGTCCGCCCGGGAACTGGCGAACAGGACCGTGCACACCGTGATGCACCTGGGCTGGGCGCCGGCAGCGGACGGTGACCACGAGCTGCGGATGGCGGTCCTCGTCAAGCCGAACGGCTGGTTCGGGCGCCTCTACATGGCCGCCATCGCGCCGTTCCGGCACCTCGTCGTCTACCCGGCGCTGGCCCGGCAGTGGGAGCTGGCCTGGCGCCAGCGCGACGACCTCGCGGCGCGGCAGACGGAGCGGCCGACGGAGCAGCGGACGGGGCTGCCGGTGGGGCAGCGGCCGGTGCGCGGGAGTGTGCGAGCGCTGCTGCGTTGGGCGAGCGGCATCATGCTCGTGCTGGGCGCGGGGCACCTGTTGCTGGTGGGGCTGCTGCTCCGGCAGGACTTCGCCCGCTGGGTGGAGGGCGGACCGTGGGCGGCCGTCCCGCTCGCGCTGTCGGACGTGGGCGCGGGCGCGGCGGTCGAGTCCGTGCGGGACCAGGTCGCCTTCTGGTCGGGGCCGGGGAGCTTCTCCGTGCCACTGGTCCTGCTGGGCTGCCTGACCTGGCACCTCGCCGGGCGCGGGGTGGCCGTGCCCGCCGCGATCGGCTGGGGCCTCGCGGCGTGGTGCTTCGTCGGCGGGGTGCTGCTCGTGCCGTCTCCGTACTTCGTGGGCGTCATCCCTGGCGTGCTCATCGTTCTGGCCGCGCGGAAGGCGGCCGGCTCCGGGGGAGGGCGCTCGGGGGCGGACGCGGGGGCGGACGCGGCCTGGGCGGGGGATGTGTAGGCGGGGGCAGATGCGACCCGGGCGGGGGATGCGGGGGCGGGGGAACTGCGCTCCGGGTGATGGGGGGGAATTGGCTGGTGGGGGTGGTGTTGATTTGCCAGGAGCATGCCAGGATTTCAAGCGGATTTCCGCAGGTGTTCTGGGGGGACCCCCTTTTTTAGGATTTCATGTGGTGATGGCGTGTCACAGCCCCTAACTTCGCCCTGTGGATAACTCCGTTCGGGGGTGTGGGTTGGCGCGGAGTGCGCTCCTGGTTAGGGAGAATTGCCTGGGGGGGTTGATTCGCCAGGAGCATGCCAGGATTTCTCGCGGATTCCTGCAGGTGTTCTGGGGGGACCCCCTTTTTCAGGATTTCATGTGGCGACGGCGTGTCACAGCCCCCAACTTCGCCCTGTGGATAACTCCGCCCGCCCCGCCTTCCCCGTCATCCCCGCGTCCTCCCCGCCCCCGCCTCCCCGTCGGCTCGGGTCTTGAGAGCGGCCCTCGGCGCGCCGCGGCCACGGAACACCCCTTACTGTGTAAGTCCTATAGTGTACGGGCTACACAATAACTGACGGGGGTTCCGCACGATGGAGATCCGTACGTTCGCGGAGACGGACCGTGCCGAGTTGCTCGGCCTCTTCGCCCGCGCGGGTGAGGGCGCTCCGACCGCCGCGCTGTGGGGCCACGCGGAGTCCGAGGCGGACATCTACCTCACCCCCTACATGGACCGGGAGCCCGACTCACTCTTCCTCGCGGTGGTCGACGGCGCGCTGGTCGGCTACCTGGCGGGGTGCCTCGACGGCGCCGCCTTCCCCAGCGAGAGCGCGCGCATGGAGGGCGCCATCCGGCGGCACCGCCTGGTCCTCCGGCGCCGACCCGCCGCCTTCTTCGCCCGCGCCGCCGCCGACTCGGCGTGGGCCGCGCTGCGGCGTCAGCCCACCGCCGGGGAGCTCGACGACCGGCGATGGCCGGCGCACCTGCACATCAACGTGGCACCGTCCGTCCGCGGCACGGGCGCCGCCGCCGCGCTGATGAACCGCTGGTTCGACCGCCTCCGGGAGCACGGCTCCCCGGGCTGCCACCTCCAGACCGTCGCCGAGAACACCCGGGCGGTGCGCTTCTTCCGGCGGATGGGCTTCGTCGAGCACGGCCCCACGCCACTGATCCCCGGCCTCCGGCACGACGGCCGGCGCGTTCACCAGCGCACGATGGTCTGGACGCCCTGACCGGCACGCCCATGCCGCGAGATCCCCGGACTGCACGCCGGGCAGGGCTGTGCTCCCCTGGAGAGGGGTGGTCCTCGACGTCGAACGAGTGAGAGGAACACGAGCATGGCTTTGACCAGCAACCGAACGGCCGCCACCGTGCTCTCCGTCGCGGCCACGGCGGCCGTGGCCACGATGGTGAACCGGGCCGTCCAGGACCGTGGTTCCGCCCGGCAGTGGGCGGCCCCGGCCTTCGACCGGGCGCAGTGGTGCAAGGAACAGTGCGAGAAGCACCCCGAGAACGTCGGGAAGGCGTGTGACTGCGCGGGCGGCGGCCCGCTCCTGTGGCGGCGGCGGTGACCTCCCGTCGCCCCCTCCGGGTGTGACTCCCCAGTGGTGCCCCCCCGGCGGTGACCCCCCGGCAGTGTGACCCCCGGCGGTGAGTTCGACGTCCGACGTCCGACGTCGGGCGCCGCCCGGCCGTGGCCCGGTGCGATCCGGGGCGGTCCCAGGTGATCCGAGGTGATCCGGTGCGATCCGGGGCGATCCGGTGGACATCCCGGCGCCGCCAGCCACCGTCGCCCCCGCCCGGGAGGCATGATGCGGGGGAGGGCGCCGATCCGTGGGCGGCGCGCAAAGCCGGCACCCGACCGACCCGGCGACGGGGTGGCCGTGGCGCGGGAGGCGAGGAGGTCGTGAGCATGGCGCAGCAGCGGCACGGGCCACAGCCGACGGCACACCGGCCAGAGGAGACGGCACACGGGCCCCGCACGGTGCGGGCGCCGCGCGGCACGGAGCTGAGCGCGCGCGGATGGCAGCAGGATGCCGCCCTGCGCATGCTGATGAACAACCTGGATCCGGAGGTCGCCGAGCACCCGGAGAAGCTGGTGGTCTACGGCGGCAGCGGCAGGGCGGCCCGCGACTGGTGGTCCTTCGACGCCATGGTGCGCACCCTGCGCGACCTGCGGGGCGACGAGACCATGCTGGTGCAGTCGGGCCGCCCGGTCGGGGTGCTGACCACCCACGAGTGGGCGCCGCGGGTGCTGATCGCCAACTCCAACCTGGTCGGCGACTGGGCCACCTGGGAGGAGTTCCGCCGGCTGGAGGCGCTTGGCCTGACCATGTACGGGCAGATGACCGCCGGCTCGTGGATCTACATCGGCACCCAGGGCATCCTCCAGGGCACCTACGAGACCTTCGCTGCCGTGGCGGCGAAGCGTTTCGGCGGCAGCCTGGCCGGCACCATCACCCTCACCGCCGGTCTCGGCGGGATGGGCGGTGCCCAGCCGCTCGCGGTCACCATGAACGGCGGCGTGGCGATCTGCGTCGAGTGCGATCCCAGCCGCGTCGAGCGGCGCATCGAGCACGGCTACCTGGACGTCCGGGCCGGCTCGGTGGAGGAGGCGCTGCGCCTGGCGGTCGAGGCGCGCGACGCCCGCCGCCCGCTCAGCGTGGGCCTGCTCGGCAACGCGGCCGAGGTGGTGCCGGAACTGCTGGCCATGGGGGCGCCCATCGACGTGGTGACCGACCAGACCAGCGCCCACGACCCGCTCGCCTACCTGCCGCTGGGCGTGGCGTTCGCGGACATGGCGGCGTACGCGGCCGCCGAGCCGGCCGAGTTCACCGAGCGCGCCCGGGAGTCGATGGCCCGTCACGTCGAGGCGATGGTCGGGTTCCGGGACGCCGGGGCGGAGGTGTTCGACTACGGCAACTCCATCCGCGGCGAGGCACGGCTGGCCGGCTACCAGCGGGCGTTCGACTTCCCCGGCTTCGTGCCCGCCTACATCCGCCCGCTGTTCTGCGAGGGCAGGGGGCCGTTCCGCTGGGCGGCGCTCTCCGGCGACCCGCGGGACATCGCCGCCACCGACCGGGCCGTGCTGGAGCTGTTCCCGGAGAACGAGTCGCTGGCCCGCTGGATCCGGCTGGCCGGCGAGCGGGTGCGCTTCCAGGGGCTGCCGGCGCGGATCTGCTGGCTGGGCTACGGCGAGCGCGACCGCGCCGGGGAGCGCTTCAACGACATGGTGGCCGCCGGGGAGCTGGCGGCGCCGCTGGTCATCGGCCGGGACCACCTGGACTGCGGCTCGGTCGCCTCCCCCTACCGGGAGACGGAGGGAATGCTGGACGGCTCGGACGCCATCGCCGACTGGCCGCTGCTCAACGCCATGGTGAACGTGGCCTCCGGCGCCTCGTGGGTCTCCGTCCACCACGGCGGCGGTGTCGGCATCGGCCGGTCGCTGCACGCCGGGCAGGTGACCGTCGCCGACGGCACCCCGCTCGCCGGGGAGAAGATCCGGCGGGTGCTCACCAACGACCCGGGAACCGGCGTGCTCAGGCACGTCGACGCCGGCTACGACCGCGCGGTGGCGGTCGCGGAGGAACGTCGGATGCGGATTCCGATGCGGGAGGACCCGGACGGACCGGAGGATCCCCCACCCGGCGGGCAGCCTGCCGGGCTGCCCGGTGATCCGCCCGCCGGGCGGCGCGCCGAGGACGGCGGGGGGAAGCGATGATGCCGCTGGCGGTCGAGGAGCGGTTGGGCGGGGCCGCCGACGGCTTCCGGCTGATGTGGCGGGAGCTGCTGCCGGTGGGGCGCCTGGGCTCGGGGGGCTACGCCCGGCACGCCTGGACGGCCGCCGACGCCGAGTGCCGTGACTGGTTCCGCCGGCAGGCGGAGGCGCGCGGGCTGCGCTACGAGGTGGACCGCAACGGCAACCAGTGGGCCTGGTGGGGCGATCCGGCGGCGGGCGGCGCCGTGCTGACCGGGTCCCATCTGGACTCCGTCCCCGGCGGCGGCGCCTTCGACGGCCCGCTCGGCGTGGTCGCCGGCTTCGCCGCGCTGGACGTGCTGCGGGACCGTCCGGACGTGCTGCCGGACCGTGGGGTCGCGCCGGGTGCCCGTCCGCTGGCCGTGGTGAACTTCGTGGAGGAGGAGGGCGCCCGGTTCGGTGCGGCCTGCGTCGGCTCACGGCTGACGACCGGTGCCCTCGGCCCCGAGGCGGCCCGGCGGCTGCGGGACGCCGACGGCCTCACCCTGGCCGACGCGATGGCGCGGGCCGGACGGGATCCGGGGCTGCTCGGTCCGGACCCGGAGCGGCTGGCGCGGGTCGGCGCCTTCGTCGAACTGCACATCGAGCAGGGGCGCCGGCTGGCCCTCACCCCCTCGCCGGTCGGCGTCGCCTCGGGGATCTGGCCGCACGGCCGCTGGCGGTTCGACTTCCACGGCGAGGCCAACCACGCCGGCACCACCGGCCTGGAGGAGCGCCGCGACCCGATGCTGAGCTACGCCAACACCGTGCTGGCCGCCCGCAAGAAGGCGCGGCTGGCCGGGGCGCTGGCCACCTTCGGCCGGGTGGAGGTCGAGCCGGGCGGCACCAACGCGATCGCCTCCCGGGTCTCCGGCTGGCTGGACTCCCGGGCGGCGGAGGAGGGCACGCTGGCCGAGGTGGTCACCGAGATCGAGCGGTCGGCGCGGGAGCGGGGCGCGCGGGACGGGGTCCGGGTGGAGGTCGCCCGGGAGTCGTACACGCCGGTCGTGGAGTTCGACGCGGCGCTGCGGGACCGGCTGGTGGCCACCCTGCGGGCGGCGTCCGGGGTGGCGCCCCCGGTGCTGCCGACCGGGGCGGGGCACGACGCGGGCGTGCTGGCCGCCGCCGTGCCGACGGCCATGCTGTTCGTCCGCAACCCCACCGGTGTCTCGCACTCCCCGCACGAGCACGCCGAGGAGGACGACTGCCTGGCGGGAGTGGCGGCCCTGGCGGACGTCCTCGCGGGACTGCTCGCCGACGGACCGGGCGGCGACGCCGGTCCGGGCGGCGACGGCGGGCCGGGCGGCGACGGCGGGCCCGTCGGCGGCGTCGCGGGGGTGCCGCGGTGACCGCCTACTGGGCCCGGCACGCCTGGACGGCCGCGGGCCGCCCGGACGGGGAGCCGGTCGTCGCCCCGCGGGTGCTGATCGAGGTGGACGCGCGGGGCCGGATCGCCGCCGTGCGCCCGGACAGCGGCCCGCCGCCGGCCGGGGCCGTGCGGCTGGACGGGCTGGTGCTGCCCGGCATGGCCAACGCGCACTCGCACGCCTTCCACCGGGCGCTGCGCGGCAGCGCCCAGCTCGTCGACGCGCCGGGCGACGCCACGCCGGGCGAAGCCCACCCCGGCGGCCACGGCGGCGGCCTCGGCAGCGGTCACGCCGGGGCGCACGCGGGCGGCGGCACCTTCTGGAGCTGGCGGGAGACGATGTACCGGTACGCCGCCGCCCTGGATCCCGACCGCTACCTGGCGCTGGCCCGGGCCGTCTACGCCGAGATGGCGCTGGCCGGAATCACCTGCGTCGGCGAGTTCCACTACCTGCACCACGCCCCCGGCGGCGCCCGCTACGACGACCCCAACGCGATGGGGGAGGCGCTGATCCGGGCCGCCGGCGAGGCCGGCATCCGGATCACCCTGCTGGACACCTGCTACCTGCGCGGAGGGCTGGACGGCACCGCCGGGTACCGGCCGCTGCGGGGGGCGCAGCTGCGGTTCGGCGACGGCGACGCCGAGGGCTGGCACGCCCGCTGGTCGCTGCTGCGGGAACGCTGGGCCGGGCACGGCACCGGGGGCGGCGGGTCCGAGCGCGTGCGGATCGGCGCGGCGCTGCACTCGGTGCGCGCCTTCGCCACCGAGGACGACTACGCGGCGTTCGTCTCCTGGACGGCGGGCGTGCCCCGGCACGTCCACCTGTCCGAGCAGCCGGCGGAGAACGAGGCGTGCCTGGCCGAACTCGGCCGCACCCCCACCCGGCTGCTGGCCGAGCACGGCTTCTGGGGGCCGGACAGCACGGCCGTGCACGCCACCCACCTCACCGTGGAGGACGTCCGGCTGCTGGGCGCGGCCGGGGCGACCGTGTGCCTGTGCCCCACCACCGAGCGCGACCTGGCGGACGGCATCGGCCCGGCCCGGGAGCTGGCGGAGGCCGGGTGCCCGCTCGCCCTGGGCAGCGACAGCCACGCGGTGATCGACCCGTTCGAGGAGGCGCGCGCCCTGGAGCTGGACGAGCGGCTGCGCACCCGGCGGCGCGGCCACTGGACGGCCGCCGAGCTGCTGGGCGCGGCCGGTGAGGCCGGGCACGCCGCGCTGGGCTGGCCGGAGGCCGGGCGGCTGGCGGAGGGCGCGCTCGCCGACCTGGTCTGCGTCGACCTGGAGTCGGTGCGCACGGCCGGTCCGCCGCCCGAGCTGGGCGCCCAGACCGCGGTGTTCGCGGCGTCCGCGGCGGACGTCCGGGACGTGGTGGTGGCCGGGCGGCCGGTGGTCCGGGACGGCACGCACCTGCTGGTGGAGGACGTCCCGGCGGCGCTGCGGGAGGCGATCGCGGCGCTGGACGTGCTGCCCGCCGGGGGCCGGCGGTGACGGCCGAGCTGATCGACGGCGTCGGCGCCCTGGTCACCAACGACCCGGGCCTGGTCACCGACGACCCGGCCCGGGGCGACGGCGGCCCGCTGGGCGTGCTGACCGGTGCCGCCGTCGTGGTGCAGCGCGGCCGGGTGGTGTGGGTGGGCCGGTCGGCGGACGCGCCGGCGGCCGACCGGCGGTACGACGCGGGCGGCCGGGCGCTGCTCCCCGGGTTCGTCGACTCGCACGCGCACCTGGTCTTCGCCGGGGACCGCACCGCCGAGTTCAACGCCCGGATGTCCGGCCGGCCGTACGGCGCGGGGGGCATCCGGACCACGGTGGCCGCCACCCGGGCCGCGGACGACGCCGCGCTGGAGGCGAACCTCGCCCGGCTGGTCGGCGAGGCGCTGCGGCAGGGCACCACCACCGTCGAGTGCAAGTCGGGCTACGGGCTGACGGTGGCGGACGAGGCGCGCTCGCTGCGGATCGCCGCCCGGCACGTGGACGAGGTGACCTACCTGGGCGCGCACGTGGTGCCGCCGGAGTACGCGGACGACCCGGGCGGCTATGTGGAGCTGGTCACCGGGGCGATGCTGGACGCCTGCGCACCGTACGCCCGCTGGGTGGACGTCTTCTGCGAGCGGGGCGCCTTCGACGCCGATGCCGCACGCGCCGTGCTGACCGCCGGGATGGCGCGGGGGCTGGTGCCGCGTGTGCACGCCAACCAGCTGGGGCCGGGCCCCGGGGTGCGGTTGGCGGTGGAGCTGGGCGCGGCGTCCGCCGACCACTGCACTCACCTGGACGACGCCGACGTGGACGCGCTGGCGCACGGCGAGACCGTGGCCACCCTGCTGCCCGGCGCCGAGTTCAGCACCCGGGGGCGCTACCCGGACGCCCGCCGGCTGCTGGACGCGGGGGTGACGGTGGCGCTGTCCACGGACTGCAACCCGGGGTCCAGCTACACCAGCAGCATGCCGTTCTGCGTGGCCCTGGCGGTGCGTGAGATGGGCATGACGCCGGATGAGGCGGTCTGGGCGGCGACCGCCGGCGGGGCCCGCGCGCTGCGGCGGGAGGACGTCGGCCGGATCGTGCCGGGTGCCCGGGCCGACCTGATGCTGCTGGAGGCCCCCTCGCACGTGCACCTCGCCTACCGGCCGGGGGTGCCGCTGGTGCGGGCGGTGTGGCGGGCCGGCCGGCGGGTGCCGGGAGTGGGCTCGGGCGGAGGTCGAGGCTGAGGCGGTCCGGGGCCGGTGCTCCCCGAACAGGGCAGGGCCCCGTTCCCGGACCGGGGGAAGGTCGGGAACGGGGCCGCAGGCCGGATCAGGAGGCCGGATCGGCCCGGATCAGGAGGCCGGATCGGGCCCGGATCAGAAGGCGGACTCGGGCAGCTCCATCAGGGAGTTGTCGATCCGCTCGGCGATCTTGCGCTGACCGGTCAGCAGCGGCAGCACGTTGGCCGCGAAGAAGCGGGCCGCGGCCACCTTGCCGAGGTAGAAGTCCCGGTCCTTGGCGGAGGCGGTCGGCAGCTTCTCCAGGGCGACGGCGGCCTGGCGCAGCAGCAGCCAGCCGACCACGACGTCGCCGGCCGCGTACAGCAGGCGGACGGTGTTCTGGCCGACCTTGTACAGCGCCTTGACGTCCTTCTCGGTCTCGCCGAGGTGGCCGAGCATGACGGTGACGATGCCCTGGAGGTCCTCGGTGGCGCGGGCGAGCAGGGCCCGCTCGGCCGCCAGCTCCTCGCCGCCGGTCTGGGCGGTGAGGAAGGCCTGGATCTCGCCGGCCAGGGTCATCAGGGCCTGGCCGCCGTCCTTGACGATCTTCCGGAAGAAGAAGTCCTGGCTCTGGATGGCCGTGGTGCCCTCGTACAGGGTGTCGATCTTGGCGTCGCGGATGTACTGCTCGATCGGGTAGTCCTGGAGGTAGCCGGAGCCGCCCAGGGTCTGCAGCGACTGGGTGAGCTGCTCGTAGGACTTCTCCGAGCCGTAGCCCTTGACGATCGGCAGCAGCAGGTCGTTGACGCGCGCGGCCTCGGCGTCCTCGCGGCCCTCCGCCTCCGCGACGGCGACCCGGTCCTGGTAGCAGGCGGTGAAGTAGACCAGCGCGCGCAGGCCCTCGGCGTAGGACTTCTGGGCCATCAGGCTGCGGCGGACGTCCGGGTGGTGGGTGATGGTCACCCGCGGCGCGCTCTTGTCGGCCATCTGGGTGAGGTCGGCGCCCTGGACGCGCTGCTTGGCGTACTCCAGCGCGTTGAGGTAGCCGGTGGACAGGGTGGCGATGGCCTTGGTGCCGACCATCATCCGCGCCGTCTCGATGATCTTGAACATCTGGCGGATGCCGTCGTGCACCTCGCCGAGCAGCCAGCCCTTGGCCGGGATGGTCTCGCCGAAGGTGACCTCGCAGGTGGTGGAGGCCTTCAGGCCCATCTTGTGCTCGACGCCGGTGACGAAGACGCCGTTGCGCTCGCCGAGCTCGCCGCTGTCCCAGTCGAAGTGGAACTTGGGAACCAGGAAGAGGGAGAGGCCCTTGGTGCCGGGGCCGTGGCCCTCCGGTCGGGCCAGCACGTAGTGGATGATGTTCTCGGAGAGGTCGTGCTCACCGGAGGTGATGAAACGCTTCACCCCGGTGATGTGCCAGCTGCCGTCCTCCTGCCTGACCGCCTTGGTGCGGCCGGCGCCGACGTCCGAGCCGGCGTCCGGCTCGGTCAGCACCATGGTGGAGCCCCACTTGCGCTCCACGATCTGCCGGGCGATCTTGTGCTGCTCCTCCGTGCCCAGCCGCCAGATGATGTTGGTGAAGTCGGGGCCACTGGCGTACATCCACACCGCCGGGTTGGCGCCGAGCACCTGCTCGGCCACCGCCCAGCGCAGCGACATGGGGGCGGGGGTGCCGCCCAGTTCCTCCGGCAGGTTCAGCCGCCACCACTCGGCGTCCATCCAGGCCTTGTAGGAGTCCTTGAAGGCCTCCGGCAGGGTGGCCGAGTTGGTGGCCGGGTCGAACACCGGCGGGTTGCGGTCGGAGTCGAGGAGGGAGGCGGCGAGCTCGTTGGAGGCGAGTCGCTCCACCTCGCTCAGGATGCTGCGGGCGGTGTCGGCGTCGATCTCGGCGAACGGCCCGGTGCCGTACACGGCGTCGCGGCCGAAGACCTCGAAGAGGTTGAACTCCACATCGCGCAGGTTCGACTTGTAGTGGCCCATGTCGTGCTCCGTGGTCCGCTCGGTGGGAGGAGGGGGCCGGCGGGAGTACCAGCCGGTAGCCAATATGATGCTACCCGCCGGTAACTATGTTCAAGCGCCAGGAGGCGCCGATTCGGCCGGCCGGCCACCCCCGCGCCGCCGCGCGGAGTCGCTAACCTGGATCGGGTGTACGGCTACCAGCAGTCCGCCCCCGGCGGGAACACCGGATACCAGTCCCCCGGCAGCGGGGGTGTTCCGCCGTACTCCGACGCGGGCGCGCCCGGTGCGGGTGGGGCCGGCGGGACCACCTACGACTCCGGCGCCGGCTACGGCCAGCAGTCCTACGGCACCGCCGACGCCGGTGCGGGCGCCGGCTACGGCGGCGTGCCGCAGCAGGGCTACCCGGACCAGGCCTACTATCCGGAACCGCAGACTCCGTCGCTGAGCGACGCCGTGCGCGCCTTCACCACCGGCGGCATGAGCGTCGAGGACTTCCAGGCGATCTTCCTGTCCGCCAAGGTGTACTGCCCCCGCGGCGAGCGGCCGGGCTTCCTGGCGCTGCACAACACCGCCCAACCGGTGATCCCGATGTTCTCCACGCTCAAGGAACTGCACCGGTACGCGGGGGAGGAGTCCAAGCACTTCGCCATCACCGGCGCCGAGGCGCTCGACCTGCTGCCCACCGGCTACGGGTTCGTGCTGGACCTCGAGGGCGAGCACCGCATGGTGTTCGACGCCAAGGCGGTGGAGGAGATGGTGGAGTTCATGATGCGGCGGATGTACGGCTGAGCCGCCATCGACGCGGCGCCGGAGGGGCGCTGACCCTCTGTCAAGCACCGACACGCTGAAACGCGCTCAGTTGGTCTAAAAGTGTGCTTATTGGTGGGTTCGTGGTCCCCGGTTGGTAGCCATCCGTGTATGACAGAACACCACAGCGTTCCCCAGCCGGCGGGCCTCGGGGCGGTGCGCACCAGGGGGCGGCACGCCCGACCCCCCTCCGGGCGCGGGCTGCGGCGGAGCGCGGCGGTGACTGCGCTCGCGGGTGCCGCGGCCGCCCCGGCGGCCTTCGCGGCCCCGGCCGCCGCCGCGGTCGCTGAGCAGAGCGTCCAGTACTGGTACCTCAAGGACGGGCACTGGTACTGGACGTCGCACTGGGACAAGTACCAGGCGCACCTGGCCGCGGGCGGCGTGGGCAACGGCACGGCCGGGCCGGACCTGACCCTCGGCGCCGACCAGACCGCCACGGCCCCGGCCTCCCCCTCCGGCGGCGGGGGATCCCGGGCGACCGAGCAGGTGCGGTACTGGTACCTCAAGGGCGGGCACTGGTACTGGACGTCGCACTGGGACAAGTACCAGGCGCACCTGGCGGCCGGCGGCGTGGGCAACGGCACGGCCGGGCCGGACCTCGACCGCAGCGCCGCGCCCCAGGGAGGCGACGCCGCCACCGGCGCCTCCGCCACCGAGGCCGAGAAGCCGGTGCGGTACTGGTACTTCAAGGGAAACCACTGGTACTGGACGTCGCACTGGAGCAAGTACCAGGCGCACCTGGCCGCCGGTGGTCTGGGCAACGGCACGACCTTCCCCGGCCTGCGCCCCGACGGGAACGAGGACGGCCCCTGGGACGGCGGGGGCGGCCAGGGCGGCGGCGTCGGCGGTGGCCCGGGCGGCGGTGGGGGCGGGAGCACCGACGACGACACCGAGGTCTCCAGCTTCTCCGTGACCGCCCTGCCCGGCCAGGGCGGCACCGACTCCGGCAGCACCCCGACCAACCCGGCGTCCACCACGACCTCGCCCACGGCCACCACCACGACGACCACGCAGACCTCCACCGACGCCACCGAGGACGGGGCGCCCGGCCTGACCACCGAGCAGGCCGAGCAGGTGGTCGCGTACGCCTACGCGGCGCTCGGCAAGCCGTACATGTGGGGCGGCGACGGGCCGGAGGGCTACGACTGCTCCGGGCTGGTGCAGCAGGCGTACCTCAGCGCCGGCCACTACCTGCCCCGGGTGGCCAACGAGCAGGCCGCCGCCACGATCCGGATCGAGCGGTCGGAGCTGCGCCCCGGGGACCTGGTCTTCTGGTCCACCGACGGCAGCGAGCGGGGGGTGCACCACGTGGCGATCTACATCGGCGACGACCGGTACATCGAGGCCCCGCGGCCGGGCAAGAAGGTGCGGATCTCCTCGCTGGACAACGGGTACACGCCGTCGTTCTACGGACGCGTGCCGTAGCGGGGCGCCCGTGGCGGGCGCCGCACCGGGCGGGGGAGGACGGACGGCCGTCCTCCCCCGCCCGTCGTGTGCGCGCGGGTGACGGGTGGCGGGCGGCGGCGGTGGCGGGCGGCCGGGGTGGCGCGCGGGAGCACTGGGCGAAAGTTGATTTTTGAACTATCCTGGTCCGTGCCCGCCCGAACGCGCGCACCCAAAAGGAGGCTGCCATGCCCGCCGTCACCGTCGACAACCCGCTGACCCTGCCCCGCGTCCGCCGCCCGGACCTCGCCACCACCGCCGTCCGCCGGGTGCGCTCGGTGACCACCGCCCCCTCCGGCTTCGAGGGCGAGGGGTTCCCGGTGCGCCGCGCCTTCGCCGGCATCGACGCGCGGCTGCTGGACCCGTTCATCCTGATGGACCAGATGGGCGAGGTGGACTACGCGCCCGGCGAGCCCAAGGGCACGCCCTGGCACCCGCACCGGGGCTTCGAGACCGTCACGTACATCATGGACGGGGCCTTCATCCACCAGGACACCCACGGCGGTGGCGGCACCATCACCAACGGCGACACCCAGTGGATGACCGCCGGCAGCGGTCTGATGCACATCGAGACCCCGCCGGAGGAGCTGGTGGTCAGCGGCGGGCTCTTCCACGGCCTGCAGCTGTGGGTCAACCTGCCCCGGAAGCAGAAGATGACCGCGCCGCGGTACCAGGACATCGGCCGCAACCACGTGCGGCTGCTGACCACCCCGGACGGCGGCGCGCTGATCCGGCTGATCGCCGGGGAGCTGGACGGCCACCAGGGGCCCGGCATCACCCGCACGCCGATCACGATGATCCACGCCACCGTGAGCGCCGGCGCGGAGCTCACCATCCCCTGGCCCGCCGACTTCAACGCCCTGGTCTACGGACTCGCCGGGCGCGGCACCGTCGGGACCGAGCAGCGGCCGTTCGGGCTGGGGCAGGCCGCGGTCCTCGGGGCCGGTGACGCGCTGACCCTCCGGGCCGCGGAGAGCCAGGACAGCCACACCCCCGCCCTGGAGGTGGTGCTGCTCGGCGGGCGCCCGATCCGGGAGCCGGTCTTCCAGTACGGGCCGTTCGTGATGAACTCGCACATCGAGGTGGCGCAGGCTTTCGAGGATTTCAAGGCCGGCCGCTTCGGGCAGATCCCGGCGCAGGGCTGAACCGCCACGCAGTGTGCGGGTGAGGAAACGCCTCCGTCACCGGTAAACCGGCGGCGGGGGCGTTCTCCGCGTTCCGGAACAGTGCGGTGTTTCACGTGGAACCAGGGTTACTGGTCGGTAATCAGCTGTGCCACACTGCCGGCCATGAACCCGCGAACCCTGCGCCGCGCCATGAACATCTGGCCCCCGTTCAGCTTCACGGGGGTGCGCGTCCTGGAACTGTCCGACGACTTCCGCCGCGCCCGCGTCCGCCTCGGCCTGCGCCGATGGAACCGCAACTACGTCGGGACGCAGTTCGGCGGCAGCCTCTACGCGATGACCGACCCGTTCTGGATGCTGCTGGTGATGCACAACCTCGGCCGCGACTACACCGTGTGGGACAAGGCCGCCGAGATCGAGTACGTCAGCCCCGGGCGCGGTGACGTCTTCGCGGATTTCCACCTCACCGACGAACGGCTGGCCGAGATCCGCTCCCTCACCGCCGAGGGCGGCAAGGCGCTCGTCTGGTTCGACACGGACGTGGTGGCCGCCGACGGCACGGTCGTCGCGCGGGTCCGCAAGCAGGTCTACGCCCGGCGGAAGAGCCGGGACGGAGCCCGCGTCAACTGACGGCCTGGCCGAAACTCTCCCGAATACGGAGACCCCCATTGCCCTTGGTTGGCCTGAACCTTATGTTGATAATCGGTCGAAGATGTTTTCGATGCGAAGACATCGACTGATCAGGGGGGATGGGGGGAGCTCATGGGGGAATTCGTCCGTTTCCGGATCATGGGGCCGCTGGACGTCCTGCTGCCGGGGGGCGGTCGGGTCGAGCAACTGGCCGGCAAGCAGCAGGTGCTGCTCGCGGTACTGCTGCTGCACGCCAACCGGCTGGTCACCACGGCCCAGCTGCGCCGCTACCTGTGGGCGGACAACCCACCCGACTCCGCCTCGGCCGCCCTCCACACCCACGTCAGCGGGCTGCGGCGCAGGCTCCGGCTGGCCGGCGGGGCCGAGCTGGCCGACCGCCTGGTCACCCGTCCCGGCGGCTACCTGTTCACGGTGCAGCCCGGCGAGCTCGACCTGCACCTGTTCGACCAGCGCGTCGCCGAGGCGGACCGGGCCATCGAGGCGCAGGACCCGGACCGCGCCGTGACGCTGCTGCGCTCCGCCCTCGCCCTGCAACGCGGCACCGTGCTGGGGAACGTCGGCTCCGAGGCGCTGTGCCTGGTGGACGTCCCGCGCATCGAGGAGCGCCTGCTCTTCGCCACCCTGAAGTACACCCGCGCCGAACTCGACCGCGGCGGTCACCTGCGCGTGCTCGGCGAACTGCGCGCCCTGGTCGCCACCCACCCCCTGCACGAGGGGCTGCGGGCCCAGCTCATGCGGGCGCTCAGCGCCGCCGGCCGCAAGACCGAGGCACTCCAGCTGTACCGGGAGGGACGCACCCTGCTGGTCGAGGAGGTCGGCGTCGAGCCCGGCCCGGAGCTGCAGCGGATCCACCGCGAGGTGCTGGCGGACGCCGACCGCGAGGAGCACAGCCGCCCCGCCGAACCCCCGGCCGACCCCGGCACGGACCCCGGCGAGGGCGCCGGCGGCCACCCGGAGCCGGTGGCGCGGGAGGACGGCGACACCGCCGCGGCGTCGGACACCGCCGCGGCGTCGGACACCGCCGCGGCGTCGGACACCGCCGACCACACCCCGCGGCCGGACGGCGCGGCGGACCCGGGCCCGGAACCCGCCGCCCCCGGCAACGTGCTCCGGATCGCCGACGACTCCGGCCCCCGCCCCCTGCCCGGCGACGCCGCCGCAACCGGCCGGCACCGGGACGCCCACCCCGCCCCGGCCCTCGGCGAGCAGCGGAGCGGACGCCGCCCGGACGCCGCCGAACTGCGCCCCGTGCCCGCCGTGGCCCCCGGGGAGGACCCCGACCCGGCCCGCAGCCTCTACCTGCTCGGCCAGACCTACACCGAACTCGGCCACCCCGCCCGGGCCCGGGAGTGCTTCCTCGCGGCCATCTCCGAGGCGGAACGGCCCCCGGGGGACGTGCGCACCCTGGTGATGGCGCTGCACGGCCTCGCCGTGGTGCTGCGCGGTGACGACTGGTGGAGCCAGGCCCTGGCCACCCTCGCCCGGGCACGGCGGATCAGCCACCAGCACGGCGACGACGTCCTCCAGGCCCGGACCTACGCCGTGATCGCGGAGACCTACCGCGAGATGGGCTGCATCGCCGAGGCCGACGCCGCGCTCCGCCACGCCTGGGAGATCGCCCGCGGCAGCGACGTCTGGGCCTTCATGCGCGACGCCGACCCCGAGCCCGTCCCCGAGCGGCAACCGCGGCGCCGCGCCCCCGGCCGGATCACCAGCCAGGCCATCTAGTCCGGCTCGCCCGCCCGGTCCTCCGCCTCGCTCGCGTCCCCGGTGGGGGCTGGCATGGGGCCCCCTTCGAGGCGCGTTCAGCATCCGCGAGAGCCGTCCTTGAGCGACTCTTCAGACAAGCGTGCGTAAATGGTGTGGCCTCGCCCCGGCTCCGCCGGCGGACGCGGCACACCGAGCTCAACACCGCCTGCGTCGCTGTCGCCGCCGGCGGACGTGCCCGCCGTCCGCCACCGGCGCGCGGGCACCCCCGGCCGCGCACCGCGCCCTCGCGGAGACAGCCGCGCCCACCGAGCCGTCCCGTCACGCTCGGAAGCGAACACGGCAGCACAGAAAGGTGTCCCGAGTTGAGCCCTTACACCTCCCGTGACCAGGCCGTATCCGCCTTCCAGCAGTTGTTCGAGACACTCCAGACCTACGACTCCCTCTCCGAACGGCTACTGGAACGCGGGCTGACGCTGCACTTCGCCCACACCGACCCGGAGATCGACATCTTCGTCGGACCCGGGCAGGTCCTGGTGGACGAGGTTCCGGAGCCCGCCAGCATCGCCCTGCACCTGTCGACCGAGGACGCCCACCACTTCTGGCGAGGCCGACTCCCGCTCGTCGTGGCGCTGGACACCGGCCGCCTCGTCGTGCGCGGCCACCTGCCGAGCGTGTTCCAGGTCTTCCAGATCCTCGCGCCGGCGTTCCTGCGCTACCCGCTGATCTCCGCCCGCGCCGCCGTCGCCTGACCCCACGCCACGGTCACAACCAGAACCGGACGGACGAAAGGGAACACCCGAGATGACCTCCGTCGCGCCCACGCTCTCCGACTACCGGGCGCTCCGCAGCACCGGGACACCGTCCTTCTTCGCGCTCCCCCCAGCGGTGGAGCTGCTGCGGGACCGGGTGCGGGAGTTCGCCGAGACCCAGTTGCGCCCGGCGGCCGAGCGGGCGGACGACGGCCGGGGCGGGTTCGACCAGAGGGTCCTCGACGCCGGCCACGACATCGGCCTGCTGCGCATGATCGTGCCCGAGGAGTACGGGGGGCTCGGCCACGGCATCCTCGGCACCGCCGTGGTGATGGAGGAACTGGCCGCGGTCTGCGCCAACTCCGCCCTGGTCTTCGGCGCCAACGTCCTGGCCCAGGCCGCCGTGCTGCTCTCCGGCAACCCGCTGCTGCAGTCCCGGTACCTGACCACCTTCGCCGACGAAGAGCCCGCCCTGGCCTGCAACGTGGTCACCGAGGAGACCACCGGTACGACCGAGGTCGTCCTCCAGGGGCGGTTCGCGCTCGTCGACGACGGACTGGTGGCCCGGCGGGACGGCGACCACTACATCATCAACGGTCACAAGCGGCACGTCACCAACGGCCGGCTGGCCAGCTGGGCCTGCGTCTACGCCAACCTGGTCGGCCGCTCCGGCTCGGTCGGCCTCACCGCCTTCATCGTCCCCCTGGACGCCGAGGGCGTCACCCGCAGCGACACCCCCGACGGCCCCGGCCACGGGCCCTGCCTCGAAGCCCACCTGGACTTCACCGAGGTACGGGTGCCCGCCGAGAACGTCGTGGCCGGCGAGGGCAACGGCGAACACCTCAGCGCCCTGCAGTCCAACCTGATCCGGGCCTCGGTCGCCGCCATCTCCACCGGCGTGGCGCGCGGGGCCTTCGAGATCGCCCACCGCTGGAGCGCGCACCGCCGCCTCGGCGGCCTCCCGCTCTTCCGCCACCAGTCGGGCGCCCGCAAGCTCGCCGAGATGAGCTCCAAGATCGAGGCGGCCCGGCTGCTCTACCTCCAGGCCGCCCACCAGGTGGACAACCTGCTGCCCACCCCCTCCTACGGCCCCGCCGTCGCCAAGCTCTTCGCCGACCGGATCGCCATCGAGGTGGCTGAGGAGGCGATGTCCGTGCTCGGCTCCCGCGCCTACGCCCGCGAGTGCGGCCTGGAGCGGTACGTCCGCGACGCCTTCGGCACGCTCACCCACGAGGGCACGCCCGAGACGCTGGCCCAGGAGATCGCCGACGCCCTCTACCCCGGCGGCCGGCCGTACTCGCTGGACCCGCCGGCCGTGCCCGTGGCCACCGACGCGCCGCGGCCCGTGGTCCGCCGCCTCGGCCCGTCCGAGTCCGGAGGCTGGTGACGCCGCCCCGCCCCCGCCTGACGCGGCACCGCCCGGCCGGGCCCCGTCCGGCCCGGCCCCGCCCCGCCCGTGGCGCGGGCGCGGGCGGCCGGCCTGCGCCGACCGCCCGCGGTGCCTGACCGCGTCTCACCCCTTCGGCTTGGCGTAGCCGCGCTGCTCCTCGGCGAAGTCGAACACCACCGCCGGCTCGTCGCCGACCACCCAGGCGTCGTGCCCGGGCGAGCAGACGAAGACGTCACCGGGGCCGAAGTCCTGCTCCGGCCCGTCGGCCATCCTGATGTGCAGCCGGCCGCTGAGCACGTAGCCCTTGTGCGCGAACTCGCAGTACTCCGTGCCGGCGATCGGCTTCACCGACTCCGACCAGCGCCAGCCCGGCTCGAACGTCGCGACCCCGAACTCCAGCCCGGGCAGCTCCACCACGTCCAGGTGGCCGTGCGGGAACTCCCGGTGCTCGTCCGCCCGGTGGGTGTTCTTGGCCTCCAGCATGCCGAGCCACCTCCTTCCCTCCCCTCCACGCTTCCACCAGCCGCGTCCCGTCGCAACGGGCGCGTCCGCCGCAACGGGCGAGTCGGGCCGCAACGGACGCGGGCCGGTGGCGGAGGGTTATCCGCTCGCACCGGTGGTAGCCGTCCGGCGCCCTACGGGCGGACGCCCCGACGCGGGGCGCCCCGGGGCGAGCAGCACCACTGTCGTGGAAGTCGGAAGGGAAGTTGCCGTGGCCAAGGACGTCATCGACCTGATCACAGCGGACCACCGGGTGATCGAGAAGTTGTTCGACAAGTTGAAGTCCGGCAAGGGGGACCGCTCCGCCCTGGTCGAGGAGGTGGGCCGGCTGCTCGTCGCACACTCCAAGGCCGAGGAGGAACGGGTCTACCCGATCGTGGCCAAGGCGGCGCCCGACGAGAAGGGCCAGGTCAGGCACAGCGAGGAGGAGCACGCGGAGGCGGAGCAGCTCGTCGAGCGGCTGCGCGGCACCGATCCGGGCGCCAAGGAGTTCGACACCCTCGTCGAGCAGCTCGTGGACGCGGTCACCCACCACGTGCAGACCGAGGAGACGGAGGTGCTCCCGGCGCTCCGCGAGGCCGTCGACCGGGACCGGCTGCTCGACCTCGGTAGCCAGTTCGACAGCCGTCGCAGGCAGGTGCTCCAGGAGTTCGAGCAGGGCGGCGCCGACGAGGAGGGGATGTCCCGCGAGGAGCTGTACCAGAAGGCGCGCGAGGAGGACGTGCCCGGCCGGTCGCGGATGAAGAAGGACGAGCTGGCCGAGGCCCTGCGCGAACTCCACCACAAGCACTGACCAGCGCGCCGACCGTCGCGCCGGCCATCGGTCGCCGCCCGTCGCGGCCGGGTGCGTCGCCACCGCGGCGCCCCGGCCGCGACGGGCGCGGTGGTCCTCCGGTCCGGTGCCGCGACTCGGCCATCCGCTCGAATGCCGGGCGGCGGAAGGTTCTCCGCGGTCGCCGAGGGTAACGGGATGCGGACCCTCGGCGCCCATGCCGAACGAGGAGGAGGACCAACCCGTGACCTTCAACCCCCTGGAGCAGCGCGGCATCCCGCTGGACCGCCAGGTGCGCAACTGGCGCGAGCTCAACGTCACGCCGATCGACCCGGACCGCGCCGACCCCTACACCCGGTGCCGGATCATCACCATGAACGGCATCGAGGTGGAGGCGTCGCTCTTCAGCCACCAGTTCGCCCGGCACTGCCCGGACGCCGAGGTACGGCGTCAGCTCGCGCAGACCCGCTACATCGAGCAACAGCAGCAGAAGGCCGTCAACTGGCTGCTGCCCGGGCTGGCGTCGGTGCTGGAGACCACCATCGCCTACGAGCAGGTCGCCGTGGACCTGACCGCCTGGGTGGCGCGGATGGAGCCCGACCCGTACCTGAAGCAGGCCTACCAGTTCGGCGTGCTGGAGGACTTCGACCACCTGTACCGGTACGCCAACCTGTACGAGATGATCGAGCACCGCAAGGCCGAGGTGGTCGTCGACGGCCTCACCGAGGTGATGCCGGGCCGGCCGACCAAGTTCCACCACCGCGACCCGGTCGACAACGTGCGCGACCCGTACGACCGCACGACCGCCAACCCGCTCTCCAAGCTGCACGCGCTGACCATCATGTCGGCCGAGCAGCAGACCATGAACTTCTACATGAACGTCGGTCCCGAGTACATGGAACCGATCGCCCGCCAGCTGTACCAGGAGATCGGGCTGGTGGAGGAGGAGCACGTCACCCACTACGAGTCCCTGGTGGACCCGGGCGAGACCTGGTGGGAGCAGCTCGTCAACCACGAGTACAACGAGTGCTACCTCTACTACTCCTTCATGGAGCAGGAGAGCGACCCCAGGGTGAAGGCCATCTGGGAGCTCCACCTGAACATGGAGCTGGAGCACCTGCGGATCGCCTGCGACCTGATGCGCCGGCACGACGGCCGGGAGCCCGAGCAGGTGGTCGCCCCCGAGCTGCCGAACGTGCTCACCTTCGAGCCCAACAAGGCGTACGTCCGGGAGCTGCTGGACACCCAGATCGACCTCACCACGCTGGGCGCCGGCTACGTGCGCGAGGCGCACGAGCGCTTCGAGCGCATGCAGGAGGCGATCAACGGCGGGGAGCAGCCGCCCAGCGAGCGGATCATCGACGAGCACCGGGCGATGTACCAGGGCGGCGAGTACCGGGCGCAGACCGAGGGGGAGCACCCGGTCCCCGCGCTGCGCGGCTGACCCGGTCGGCGCGCTGACCCGGCCAGCGCGCCTTGGCCCCCGAACGGGCGGGGCGGCACCCACGGTGCCGCCCCGCCCGTTCCGCTCCGGTCGCTCCGTTCCGCTCCCTCCCGTGCCGGCGCCGGCTCAGCCGTCCTTGCCCATCGCCCGCCGGATGGCGTCCCGGGCCCGGTCGGCCACGGCGGCCAGCGGCCCGAGCGCCACGTTCTCCGCCCCGGACTCCACGCCCGGGTGCGGACGGGTGGGCGCCGTCGCCTCGGCCGCCTTCACCGCGCGGGCCAGCGCCGCCAGCCGTCCCGGCTCGCTGACCCGGCGCAGCTGCGTGAACTCGTAGCGCTCCTCGGCGCGGGCGTGCGCCTCCACGTCGACCCGCAGCGCGGCGAACGCCGTGGCGAACTCCGGCGCCTGGGGGTCCATCTCCTCCAGCCGGACGAGCATCTGCTTGGCCTCGTTCTCCTCCCGCAGCCGCTCCGCGACCACCTCCTCGCCGCCCTCGATGGCGCGCCGCGCGAGGGGGTGGACCACCTCCTCCTCCGCCGTCTCGTGCACGGCCAGGAACCGCACCAGCCGCCGGAACGCGTCCCGCCGGGCGTCCCCGGTGCTGGCCTCCACCTCGTCGAAGAGGTTGCGGATGTCGCCGTGCTGCTGCATCAGCAGCGCCACCACATCCTGTTCCGCCGCCTCGGGGCGGGTCCGCTCCTCCGTCGCCACGTCGTCCTCCCAGTTGTCGATCGGGTCCCGGGCCGTACCACCGCGCGGGAGGACGAACCCCGCGGTACGCCGCCTGGTGGGACGACGAGGCCCCGCCGGGTGACGACACCCGGCGGGGCGCTCGTTCCGGCCCGCCCGGTCAGCGGGGAGAGCCGGTGCCGCTGGCTAGCGGATCAGCTGAAGTTCACGTCGCTGCACAGGTAGTACACCTGGTCCATGTGCGAGGCCTGCCAGATCGTGTACACGACGTGGTGGCCGCTGCGCCCGGAGGTGCTGACCGGGATCTCGTAGTTCTGGCTGGGCGCGTAGCGCCCGGTCTGCGCCACCAGCTCCAGGTCGTCCCAGCCCAGCGGCTCGGTGGCCGGGTTGAAGCCCTGCTTGGTCACGTAGACCCGGAAGTAGTCCGCCCCGTGGCTGGCCTGGTCGTACAGCCGGACGGTGAAGTTGTCCGCGACGTTGGTGGTCTTCCACGGCCCCACCGTGTCCAGCGAGTTGTACCGGCCGCCCTCGGTCCGCCCGCCGCTGCACAGCTGGCCGTTGGGGATGGCCGCCTGGTGGTTGCCGCCGACGTTGTTGCGGTACAGGCCGTTCCAGTTCCACATGGCGTTGGGGTTGTCCTGCCAGGCCTGCCAGCACATCGGGTCCTGGGTGGCCATCGCCGGGTTCTGGAAGTCACTGCCCCAGCGCTGCCAGCACCCGTAGTTGCGGGAGGCCGGGTCGACGACCGACCCGTGGGCGTGGGCGGTGTCCGTCCAGGGGACGAGGCACAGCAGGGCCGCCGACACCAGCGCCAGGGCGTGCAACACCCAGCGCGGTGCCTTCGCGTGAACATGACAATTCATGGATCCGGTCTCCGTCTTCGGTGACAGTCGAGTGGTGCCATGCATGAGAGCGCTCCCAAGCCCCCGATTACCCACCGAAGCCCCCCCGAAACCCCCCGGAGCCCCTCCCTCCGCTGTATGGCATCTGAAATGGCATAATGGTGCCATGGATCACGACGCCGACTTCGTCCCCGGCCACGGACCCACCAGTGGCATCTCCGTCACCCTGACGGCCGGAACCCTGCAGGCGATCCGCGAGAGGGTGGGCAAGCGCGGCGTCTCCGCGTACCTGGAGCGGGCGGCGCAGCGCCAGATCGAGCGCGACAACCTCGACGAACTGATCGCCGCCTTCGACCAGGTGTACGGTCCCGCGGACCCGGCGGCCGTCGCCGACAAGCGTGCCCGGCTCGTCGCTGGCGCGTCCGGTGTTGAGGACGTCGCATGAGCGGTGCCCTCGTCCTGGACAGCGAGGGCCTGGCCAAGGTCGTGCAGCGGGACCGCGAGATCCACGAGTGGCTGACGGCCGCCCGCGACGCCGACCTCCCGGTGATCACCTCGGCCGCCGTGCTGGTCGAGGTCATCCATCCGAGGATCAACGACGCCGCGCTGAAGTGGACGCTCTCCCGCATCCGCGTGGAGCCCATCACCGCGCCCGTCGCCCACTCAGCCGCAGCCCTGCTGCGTGCCGCCGGCCTGCACGGGCACAAGTACGCCATCGACGCCATGCTGTGCGCCACGGCGCTCACCCACCCCGGGCGAGTTGTCGTCCTCACCTCCGACGTCGATGACATCGCAGCGCTGACGGCCGGCCACCCCCGGGTGACGGCGGAGAAGGTCTGAGACCCGACAGCGGAACCCCAGGTCACAGGACCTCTGCGCCGGCCCGCGCCGCAGCCATACACCATTCTGGTACATGGACTATCCTTGGTACATGTCCATGAAGCGCACCAACGTGTACGCCGACCCCGAGGACCTGGCGATCATCAAGGAGGCGGCCAAGCGCCGGGGGGTGAGCGAGGCCGAGATCATCCGCCAGGGAATCCACCTCGCGGCCATGGCGAACCGGGTGTGGGACGAGCCCCTCTTCTCCCGCACCTTCGAGGGCCCGGGGCGCACGCCGTCCAGGGGCGAGGTCCGTGACGCGGTGGCGGACGCCGTCCGGCGCGAGTCGGAGCCGGGTACCGCCGCGTGATCATCGTCGTCGCCGACACCTCCGGCCTGCTGGCCGCTCTCGACTCCACGCACCCGGAACACGCTGCGGCGAACGAGGCGATCCTGCACGCCGGGCTCCTCGTCATGTCCCCGCTGCTCCTCGCCGAGTTGGACCACGTAGCCACGCGGGAACTCGGCCGGGCCGCGGCCGTGAGCGCGATCGACGACATCCGCCACTGGGTGCGTGCGGGCCGCGTCGTCGTACCGGAGATCACGGAAGGGCACCTGGGCGCCGCTCAGTTCGTCCGCGCCCGCTACAACACGCTCGACCTCGACCTCGCCGACGCGGTGCACGTGGCCCTCGCCTCCGACTACGACACCGACGCGATCCTCACGCTCGACCGCCGCGACTTCCGCGCCGTGCGCCCCCTCGGCCGCCACAAGGCATTCCGGGTGCTCCCCGACGACCTCCCGCTCTGACGACCGTTCGGCCGCAACACCGAAAGCCCCAGGCCACTGGCCTGGGGCTTCGGACAAGAGCGGGTGACGGGAATCGAACCCGCGCTGTCAGCTTGGGAAGCTGATGTTCTACCATTGAACTACACCCGCGCGGCCCCTGTGAGAGGCGGCTGCGCTCACCTTACCGCATCGTGTCGGTGGTGTGCACCGACCTTCTGGGCGCCGGCTTCGGGCCGTGGCGTTGTCGGTGGGGGGATCTAGTCTCGTTCTCCGTGTGGTGGTCCGTCGTGGCCGGGTCGGGCGGTGAGCCTGTCTGCGGGGCGTCTGGTTGATCCCCTAATGTGGCGGTTGCTGCTCGTTTGGGGTGGTGAGGCCGGCCGGGCCCGTGGGGTCGTCGTGCCGTGGCCCGCCCCTTCTCCGCCGTAGGCCGGAGCGCGAGCGTGACGCGTCCATGGGGTTACCCGTGGCGACCACTCGTGGGGAATTGAGGTCATCGATGGATCGCACCGTCGTCCGATGCGCCGATGGGCACCTGTTCAGTACCAGTACGTTCCCGATGCAGAACCTCGGCCAGGGCCGGATCGGGCCCGGCCGGTTGTTGCGCTGCCCGGCGTGCGGGCGGTTGCGCAGCTGTGTGCCCGCCGGCAACGCGGGGCAGTACGCGCACTCCGTGGCGGAGGGCGGGGACCCGCACCGGTCCTAGCGCCGCCGGCGGGGCCGTGATCGGCGGGGGCCCGTTCCGCCGCCCCGGGAGGGGGTGGCGGGGCGGGGCTCCCGCCGCTGGTCCGGGAGGGGGAGGGCGGCGGGGCGCCGGGGGGCGGATTGGTGGGGGCGGCGCAGCGGCACGTACCCTTTCCGCGTGTTGCTCTCCGACAAGGACATCCGGAAAGAGATCGATTCCGGCCGCGTGGTCATCGACCCCTACGACGCCGGGATGGTCCAGCCGTCCAGCATCGACGTGCGGCTGGACCGGTTCTTCCGCGTGTTCGAGAACCACCGCTACCCGCACATCGACCCGGCGGTGGAGCAGCCCGACCTCACCCGGCTCATCGAGGTGGACCCGGCCGAGCCGTTCATCCTGCACCCGGGCGAGTTCGTGCTCGCCTCCACCTACGAGGTCATCACGCTGCCGGACGACATCGCCTCGCGTCTGGAGGGCAAGTCCTCCCTCGGCCGGCTGGGCCTGCTGACCCACTCCACCGCCGGCTTCATCGACCCGGGGTTCTCCGGCCACGTCACGCTGGAGCTGTCCAACGTGGCCACCCTGCCGATCAAGCTGCACCCGGGCATGAAGATCGGCCAGCTGTGCCTGTTCCGGCTCAGCTCCCCCGCCGAGTACCCGTACGGTTCCGAGCGCTACGGCTCCCGCTACCAGGGGCAGCGTGGTCCCACTCCGTCGCGGTCGTACCAGAACTTCCACCGGACCGAGGTGTGAGCGCGCCGATGAGCGAGACCGTGACCGACCGCGAGATCCTCTCCTGGCAGCTGTTCGGCGAGGCCAGCCGGGCGCTGGCCCAGGAGGTGGCCGACGACGGCTACGAGCCGGACATCATCCTGTCCATCGCCCGCGGCGGCCTGTTCGTCGCCGGGGCGCTGGGCTACGCGCTCGACGTGAAGAACCTGCACGTCATGAACGTGGAGTTCTACTCCGGGGTGGGCAAGACGCTGCCCATGCCGGTGATGCTTCCGCCGGTGCCGAACGCCGTGGACCTGTCGGACAAGCGGGTGCTGGTGGCCGACGACGTGGCCGACACCGGCCGCACGCTGGAGCTGGTGCGCGACTTCTGCGCCGACCACGTCGCCGACGTGCGCTGCGCGGTGGTCTACGAGAAGCCGTCCTCGCTGGTGAAGTGCGAGTACGTGTGGCGGCGCACGGACCGCTGGATCAACTTCCCGTGGTCGGACCAGCCGCCGGTGACCCGGCGCGAGGGCCAGGTCCTGGACGCCTGACGCCGGCCGGGCTGGCCGTGTAGCACCGCGCTAGCCGCGGAGCACCGGGGTGGTCACCGCGGTCAGCTCGGTGCCGTCCGCGCCCAGCTGCAGCTCGGTGGTGAGCGCGGCCAGCTCGCCCAGGCGGGTCAGGTGGGTGCCGCCGCAGAACAGCGAGGCGGTGCCCTCGGGCAGCTCGCAGACCCAGCGGCGCCGGGCGGTCAGCTCCGGCCCGTCGGTCTCGACACGCACCGGCGCGTCGGCGGCCAGCCAGCCGGCGAGCCGCTCGTTCACCGCGTCCTGGATCTTCGGCAGCTCCTCGGCCAGGCCGTCCGCCGTGAAGCCCTTCTTCCGCAGCGACTTGCCGATCCGGTAGACGTCGGTGCTCGCCTCGACGCCCATCCGTGAGGTGTCCATGGCGAGGCCGTCGAAGTCCGGGTGGCCGAACGCGTCGGCGCGCGCCTCCTTGCGCCAGCGGGGCACCAGGGCCTCGTTCAGGGCCAGCGCCAGCAGGTGGCAGCCGGTGTGCGCGGCGCTCAGCGCGGCCCGACGCGCGGTGTCCACCCGCAGCAGCGCCTCCGCGCCGAGCAGGGCGGACGGCTCCGGCAGCGCGGCCGGGTCGCCGGCCGGCGCCGTGACGACGTGCACCACCAGCCACGCCCAGCCCTCCTCGCCGCGCCGCACCGGGATGTCCGGGCCGATCAGAAGGCCGGGGGCACCTGGGGCACCCGGGACACCGGAGGCGTCGGCCGCGGTGCCGGCCGGGGCTGGGCCCAGGGCGCCGGTGAGGCAGTCCACGACGGGCAGCTCGCGGCCGTCGGCGGGCAGGGTGAGGGTGCCGGTGTCCCCGGGCTGGTCGGGCCAGGTGTGGTCCAGCGGGTGGAACGGGGTGGCGGCGGTGACGACGCCGAGCCGGCCCTCGCCCAGCGGGTGCGCGGCGACGATCGTGGAGGTGTCCGAGGTCGCGCCGGACGGGAAGCCGACCCGGGTGGTGGCCGGCACGGCGGGGGACGGGGTGGGCATGCGGCTCTCCCGGGAGCGCGGACGGAACGGCGGGAATCGGCGGAACGCGGGGCGCCGGGTTGGCGCGCCGCGTCCCACCGAACCACGTCGGCGGGCCCGCCGTCACGTCGACGGCGGACCCGCCGGGCGGGCAGGCGCTGGAGGCCGGAGGGCTCGGGAACCGGAGGGCTCGGGAGCCGGGCGAGCTCGGGGGACCGGTGGGCCGGGAGGGGCCTCAGGAGGTGAGCAGCGGGAGCTTGATCAGCACCAGCAGGGCCAGCAGCTGGATCGCCGAGGCGCCCAGCGCGCGGGCCCACGGCAGGTCGTGCACCCGGTTGACCATGGCCGTCATCAGCGCGGCGCACAGCGCCCAGGAGGCCCAGCCGAGGATCTGCACCACCATGTTGTCGGCCGGCACGAAGAGCGCGACGGCCAGCCGGGGCAGGTCGGAGAGCCAGGCGATCAGCGTGGCCAGGCCGACGGTGGTTGCCCAGCCGCCGTCGCCCTGGAACTGCCGGGCCACGGCGTGGGTGACCGAGCCGAGGGCCAGCGCGGCCAGGCAGAAGCCGATCACGCCGCCCAGCAGGGTGGTGATCGCGGTGGTCAGGGTGGAGGAGAACAGCTGCTCGCGGGAGTCCTCGATGCCGAAGAGGCCGAGGACGCCGTAGATCGCCGAGACGACGAGGGTGGGCACCCACACCTGGTGGCCGCGGACCGCCTCGAAGGTGGCCACGGGGCGCAGGAAGATGCCGGTCAGCAGCTGCTGCCAGGTGGGCTTGGGGCCCGTGGCGGCGGCCCGGCCGGCGCGGTAGGTGGTGCCGTCGTCGTAGCCCTGGTCGTAGCCGCCCTGGTCGTAGCCGTAGCCGGCGTTCTGGTCGTAGCCGCCCTGGCCGTATCCGGGCTGGCCGTATCCGGGCTGGCCGTATCCGCCCTGGCCGGGCGGGCCGTACGGGTCGCCGTGGCCGCCCGGTGCCGGGGCGGGGGCGCCGGGGAAGCCGGGTGGGGCCTCGGCGGCCTCCCAGGCGCGGGTGTTGCCGGGGCGGTCGTGCCGTGGGTCGTAGCCGGGGGCGCCGGCCGGGGTGTCGGGTCCGCCGTAGCCGGGTGCCGGGGCGGGGCCGCCCTGGCCGTAGCCGCCCGCACCGTGTCCCGGCTGGCCGTAGCCGCCGGGAGCGCCGTACTGCCCGCCGCCCCGGGGGTCGGCGCCGCGCCGCGGGGGGTGTCCGTTTCCTGCCACACTGCGACGGTACCGGGTCGCCGTGCCGTGCGGACGGCCCGCGCGCGGGCCGTCTTCCGCTTGCAGCAAAGCTGTGACGCGAAGGGCCCCGTGGGGCGGTCCGTCGCGGGGACGGGCCGCCCCACGGGGCCGGGGGTCGGGAAGGACGGCGGCTCAGCCGGCCGGGGAGGGCTCGGGTTCCGGTGCCGGGGCCGGCTCCTCGGCGGCGGCCGGGGGCGGGGAGTCCTGGGTGACGGAGCGGAGCAGCAGCTGGGCCACGTCCACGACCTCCAGCGACTCCTTGGCCTGCCCGGACTGCTGCTTGCCGGTCACCGAGTCGGAGAGCATGACCAGGCAGAACGGGCAGGCGGTGGAGACGATGTCCGGGTTCAGGGAGAGCGCCTCGTCCACCCGCTCGTGGTTGATCCGCTTGCCGACGCGCTCCTCCATCCACATCCGGGCGCCGCCGGCGCCGCAGCAGAAGCCACGCTCCTTGTGCCGGTGCATCTCCTCGTTGCGCAGGCCGGGGACGCTGGAGATGATCTCGCGCGGCGGCGTGTAGACCTTGTTGTGGCGGCCCAGGTAGCACGGGTCGTGGTAGGTGATCAGGCCGTCCACCGGGGTGACCGGCACCAGCTTGCCCTCGTCCACCAGGTGCTGGAGCAGCTGGGTGTGGTGGATGACCTCGTACTCGCCGCCGAGCTGCGGGTACTCGTTGGCGATGGTGTTGAAGCAGTGCGGGCAGGTGGCGACGATCCGCTTGGTCTTCTTCTCGCCGAAGGCGGCGTTCAGCGTCTCGACGTTCTGCTGGCCGAGCATCTGGAACAGCGGCTCGTTGCCGAGGCGGCGGGCGGAGTCGCCGGTGCAGGACTCCTCCTTGCCCATGATCGCGAACTTCACGCCGGCGATGTGCAGCAGCTCGGCGAAGGCCTTGGTGGTCTTCTTGGCGCGGTCCTCCAGGGCGCCGGCGCAGCCGACCCAGTAGAGGTAGTCGACCTCGGTGAGGTCCTCGACGTCGTCGCCGACGACCGGGACGGGGAAGTCGACCTCCTTGACCCAGTCCAGCCGCTTCTTGGCGGCCAGGCCCCAGGGGTTGCCCTTCTTCTCCAGGTTGCGCAGCATCGTGCCGGCCTCGGAGGGGAAGGACGACTCGATCATCACCTGGTAGCGGCGCATGTCGAGGATGTGGTCGACGTGCTCGATGTCCACCGGGCACTGCTCGACGCAGGCGCCGCAGGTGGTGCAGTCCCACAGCACCTCGGGGTCGATGACGCCGCCCTCGGCGAGGGTGCCGACCAGCGGGCGCTCGGCCTCGGCGAGGGCGGCGGCCGGCACCCCGGCGAGCTGTTCGGGGGTGGCCTTCTCGTTGCCCTCGGCGTCCTTGCCGCCGCCGGCGAGCAGGTAGGGGGCCTTGGCCATGGCGTGGTCGCGCAGGGTGGTGACCAGCAGCTTCGGCGAGAGCGGCTTGCCGGTGTTCCAGGCGGGGCACTGCGACTGGCAGCGGCCGCACTCGGTGCAGGTGGCGAAGTCCAGCAGGCCCTTCCAGGTGAAGTCCTCCACCTGGGAGACGCCGAAGCGGGTGGCGGCGGCCTTCTCCTCGTCGTCGAAGACGGTCTCGAAGTCGATCGGCTCGCCGCCGGAGGTCATCGGCTTCAGCGGGCCGAGGGCGGTGGCGCCGTCGGCGTTGCGCTTGAAGAAGATGTTGAAGAAGGCGGAGAAGCGGTGCCAGGCGACGCCCATGTTCATGTTGAGGGCGACGGTGACGAACCAGGCCATGGAGATGAGGATCTTCAGCGCCGCGACGGCGACGATCAGGTCCTCCAGGGTGGCCTCGTCCATGCCGGAGAAGGCCAGGCCCAGCGGGTAGGTGGCGAAGAAGTCGGCGACGTAGCCCTCCTCGCCGAGCAGCGCGTACTCCAGGCCGCGCAGCACGACGATGCACAGGCCGACGCCGAGGATGGTCCACTCGACGTAGTACGCCTGCCAGGCGTTGGAGCCGGCGAAGCGGGACTTGCGGCCGGCCCGGCTGGGCAGGTTGCCGAGCCGGATGAGCATCAGCACGACGATGGCCAGCACCAGGGTGACCCCGAAGAACTCGGTGATCACGTTGAAGACCACCCAGTGCCCGATCAGCGGGAGCGCGAAGTGCGGGTCGAAGAGCTGCCCGTAGGCGGTGACCAGGGTGAGCAGCAGGGCGCCGAAGCCGACCATGACGAACCAGTGGGCGGCGCCGACGACGCCCCAGCGCAGCATCCTGGTGTGCCCGAGGGTCTCCCGGACGAGGGTCAGGGCGCGGGTGCCCACCTGGTCGGTGCGGGTGGCGTCCGGTTGGCCGAGCCGGACGAAGGTGACGATGCGGGCGACCGTGCGCGCGAAGAGGGCGACGCCCACCACGCTGACGGCGAGGCTCACGATGATCGCGGCGAGCTGCATCGGAACCGGGGCCTCCTGACGGGGACGGGCGGTGTGGTTCGGAGCGGACCGTAGTCTGCCCCAGCCGGAAGTCTACCCGTCGGTAACTTCCCGGGGGAAGTCGTCCGCGCCGCGCGCCCCGCAATCGGCCCTTCCGGGGGATGTGGTGGGCGGATGCAGGTAAGTTGAGTCACAGTGGCTCATGTCCTTGACCGCGACGTGCCGGCGCGGCATTCTTGAGCGCGTAGTACTCAACTCTCTGGAGGGTTCCACGATGGCACGCGCGGTCGGAATCGACCTCGGTACGACGAACTCCGTCGTCAGTGTTCTCGAGGGCGGTGAGCCCACCGTCATCACCAACGCCGAGGGCGCTCGGACCACGCCCTCCGTCGTCGCCTTCGCCAAGAACGGCGAGGTGCTGGTCGGCGAGGTGGCCAAGCGGCAGGCGGTGACCAACGTCGACCGCACCATCCGCTCGGTCAAGCGTCACATGGGCACCGACTGGAAGATCGGCATCGACGGCAAGGACTTCACGCCGCAGCAGATCAGCGCCTTCATCCTCCAGAAGCTCAAGCGTGACGCCGAGGCCTACCTGGGCGAGAAGGTCACCGACGCGGTGATCACCGTCCCGGCCTACTTCAACGACTCCGAGCGCCAGGCGACGAAGGAGGCCGGCGAGATCGCCGGCCTGAACGTGCTGCGCATCGTCAACGAGCCGACCTCCGCCGCGCTCGCCTACGGCCTGGAGAAGGACGACCAGACCATCCTGGTCTTCGACCTCGGCGGCGGCACCTTCGACGTCTCGCTGCTGGAGATCGGCGACGGCGTGGTCGAGGTCAAGGCCACCAGCGGCGACAACCACCTCGGTGGTGACGACTGGGACCAGCGCATCGTCGACCACCTGGTCAAGCAGTTCCACTCCGGTCACGGCGTCGACCTCTCCAAGGACAAGATGGCCCTCCAGCGCCTCCGCGAGGCCGCCGAGAAGGCCAAGATCGAGCTGTCCAGCTCCTCCGAGACCAGCATCAACCTGCCGTACATCACGGCGTCGGCCGAGGGCCCGCTGCACATGGACGAGCGGCTCACCCGCTCGCAGTTCCAGCAGCTCACCGCCGACCTGCTGGAGCGCTGCAAGACCCCGTTCCACAACGTGATCAAGGACGCCGGCATCGCGCTGTCCGACATCGACCACGTGGTGCTGGTCGGCGGCTCCACCCGCATGCCGGCCGTCAGCGAGCTGGTGCGCGAGCTGACCGGCGGCAAGGAGCCCAACAAGGGCGTCAACCCGGACGAGGTCGTGGCGATCGGCGCCTCGCTGCAGGCCGGTGTGCTCAAGGGCGAGGTCAAGGACGTCCTGCTGCTCGACGTCACCCCGCTGTCCCTCGGCATCGAGACCAAGGGCGGCATCATGACCAAGCTGATCGAGCGCAACACCACGATCCCGACCAAGCGCTCGGAGATCTTCACCACGGCGGAGGACAACCAGCCGTCGGTGCAGATCCAGGTCTACCAGGGCGAGCGGGAGATCGCGGCCTACAACAAGAAGCTCGGCATGTTCGAGCTGACCGGCCTGCCGCCGGCGCCGCGCGGCGTGCCGCAGATCGAGGTCACCTTCGACATCGACGCCAACGGCATCATGCAGATCTCCGCCAAGGACCTCGGCACCGGCAAGGAGCAGCGGATGACCGTCACCGGCGGCTCCGCGCTGCCGAAGGAGGACATCGAGCGGATGATGCGGGAGGCCGAGCAGTACGCGGAGGAGGACCACCGCCGCCGCGAGGCCGCCGAGACCCGCAACCAGGCCGAGCAGCTGGTCTACAGCACCGAGAAGTTCCTGGGTGACAACGCGGACAAGGTGCCCGGCGACACCAAGGCCGAGGTCGAGGCCGCCCTGGCCGAGCTGAAGGAGAAGCTGGCCGGCGACGACATCGCGGCGATCCGCGAGGCCACCGAGAAGGTCGCCGCCACCAGCCAGAAGCTGGGCTCCGCGCTGTACGCCAACGCCCAGGGCGCCGAGGGCGCCGCGGCCGGTGCCGCCGCCGGCGGCGACGCCAAGGCCGACGACGTCGTGGACGCCGAGATCGTGGACGACGACAAGACGGAGGGTGGTGCGGCCCGGTGACGGACGACGCGACTTCGCCCCTCGGACCCGAGGGCGCTGCGTCCGACGCCGCCAAGGCCGACGCGGACGAGGCCGCGGCGCGTGCCGCCGAGGCCCCGTCCACCGAGGCCCCGTCCGGACCGGAGGGGGCCCCGGCCGCCGGCGGCGGCGCGGAGGAGGCGCTGCGTCGGCAGGTCGCCGAGCGCACCGCCGACCTGCAGCGGCTCCAGGCGGAGTACCAGAACTACCGCAAGCGCGTGGAGCGCGACCGGCAGACCGTCCGCGAGGCGGCCGTGGCGGGGGTCCTGCAGGACCTCCTCCCGGTGATCGACGACATCGGCCGCGCCCGTGAGCACGGCGAACTGGTCGGCGGCTTCAAGTCGGTCGCCGAGTCCCTGGAGTCGGTGGCCGCCAAGATGGGCCTGGCCCAGTACGGCAAGGAGGGCGAGCCCTTCGACCCGACCATCCACGAGGCGCTGATGCACAGCTACTCGGCGGAGGTCACCGAGACCACCTGCGTGCAGATCCTGCAGCCGGGGTACCGGTTGGGCGAGCGCGTCATCCGCCCCGCGCGGGTGGCGGTCGCCGAGCCCCAGCCCGGTGCGCCGGCCCCCTCCGCCTCCTCCGCCGCCGCGGACGAGGCCGGGGAGGAGGGCGCCGAGGGTGGCCAGCAGGCCGGCTCGGACGCCGAGTAGGACGGAAGCCTTCGATGGCCGTCGCGGGGCCGTTCCGGCCGGGCAGCCGCCCGGTCCGGAACGGCCCCGCGCCAGCGGTGGGGCCGCCGGTGACGCCGGCGGCGCCACCGGCGCGTCACGGGGAAGCGCGGAGGAGACAGTGACAATGGGGGCGGACCGGGAGGAGGGGCGTCGGTGAGCACCAAGGACTACCTGGAGAAGGACTACTACAAGGTCCTGGGCGTGCCCAAGGACGCCTCCGAGGCGGACATCAAGAAGGCGTACCGCAAGCTGGCCCGGCAGTACCACCCGGACGCCAACACCGGCGACGCGGGCGCCGAGGAGCGCTTCAAGGAGATCTCCGAGGCATACGACGTCCTCGCCGACGCCAAGCGCCGCAAGGAGTACGACGACGCCCGCGCCCTCTTCGGCAACGGCGGCTTCCGCGCCGGCGGCCCGGGCGGCCCCGGCGGGTTCTCCTTCGACCTCGGCGACCTGTTCAGCGAGGGTGGCCGCACCGGCGGCTTCGGCGGCGGCCTCGGCGACGTCTTCGGCGGCCTGTTCAACCGCGGCCCCACGCGCACCCAGCCGCGCCGCGGCCAGGACGTCGAGTCCGAGGTGACGCTGACCTTCACCCAGGCGGTGGACGGCACCACCGTCCCGCTGCCGCTGACCAGCCGGGAGCCGTGCCGCTCCTGCGCCGGCACCGGCGCCAAGGCCGGCACCACCCCGCGGGTCTGCCCGACCTGCGTCGGCAGCGGCCAGGTGAGCCGCAGCCAGGGCAGCTTCGCCTTCTCCGAACCCTGCCGGGACTGCAAGGGGCGCGGCCTGGTCGTCGACGACCCCTGCCCGCACTGCCACGGCTCCGGCAAGCAGACCAGCAGCCGCACCCTCCAGGTGCGCATCCCGGCCGGCGTCTCGGACGGCCAGCGGATCCGGCTCAAGGGCAAGGGCGGCCCCGGCGAACGCGGCGGCCCGAACGGAGACCTGTTCGTCGTGGTCCACGTCAAGCCGCACCCGGTCTTCGGGCGCAAGGACGACAACCTGACGATCACCGTGCCGGTGACCTTCCCGGAGGCCGCCCTCGGGGCGACCATCAGGGTACCGACGCTGGGCGGGCAGCCGGTGACGCTGAAGCTGCCGCCCGGCACGGTGACCGGGCGCACCATGCGGGCCCGCGGCAAGGGAGCCGTGCGCCGGGACGGAACCCGCGGCGACCTCCTGGTCACCGTGGAGGTGGTGGTGCCGCAGAAGCTCTCCGGCAAGGCTCGCGAGGCGTTGGAGGCGTACCGCGAGGCGACCGCCGGGGAAGACCCGCGGGCGGGTCTGCTGGACGCGGCCGCGAGAGGGGAGTGACGGATGGACAACTCCACACCGGAGTCCGGCCGCACGGCCGGACCCCTCGGCACTGGCGCCGCGGCCGGCCTGGGGGCCGGCGGCGGCATGGGCGTCCCGCCCGGCCCCGACACCCCCGCCGGGGCGGGCCCGCTGGGCGGACGCCGCGCCGGCGCCCGCAACCCGTACGAGCTCACCGAGGAGAGCCCGGTCTACGTCATCTCGGTGGCCGCGCAGCTGTCCGGGCTGCACCCGCAGACGCTGCGCCAGTACGACCGCATCGGCCTGGTCTCGCCCGACCGCACGGCCGGGCGGGGCCGCCGCTACTCGGCGCGGGACATCGAGCAGCTCCGCGAGGTGCAGCGGCTCTCCCAGGAGGAGGGCATCAACCTCGCCGGGATCAAGCGGATCGTGGAGCTGCGCAACGAGGTCGCCGCCCTGCGCGAGCGGATCGCCGAGATGGAGGCCGCGCTCGACGAGGCGACCAGCGCGGTGCGCGCCCGCGAGGCCGCGGTGCACGCCTCCTACCGCCGCGACCTGGTGCCGATGCACCAGATCCAGCGCAGCAGCGCCCTGGTGGTCTGGCGCCCCAACCGGCGCGACCGCTAGCACGCGCCGCCGCGTCTGAACGCGAGAAACCGGCCGTCACGACCACTGTCATGGTCGTGACGGCCGCTTTAATTGGGCTCGGTTCTTTGACGGCCCGGCTGGGTCAGCCCTGGATCAGGGCGAGGAGGGCGGCGACGGCGCCGGCGATCCCGGTGAGCGCGCCGAGCGCGGGCAGGGGCCAGCGGGAGCGTTCCAGGGAACTGATCCGGCGGTCGTGCTCCTCGATCTCCCGGTCGGTCCGGTCGGAGCGCTGCACCAGCAGGGCGAGCTGCCCGTCGATCCGGGTGAAGCCCACCTCGACGGTGCGCCGCAGCGAGATCAGTTCCACCGTCACCTCCCCGCCGCCCTCCGCGCCGCTCATCGCACGCCTTCCGACGCGGCCGGCGCGGCGGCCGGGCCGCGCGGCGCGGGCAGCGTGGCGGCGCTGCCCGGCACCCCGACCAGGCCGGCCGCCGTGCCCTTGACGGCGGCCAGCGCGGCGGCCAGCACCGGCGCCCACCACTGCGGCAGGTCACCGACCGCCACCAGCAGCACGCCGGCCGCCGCCTGGGCGGCCGTCCACAGGGTGCGCTCCAGCAGATCGAGCGGGAATCGTTGGGTGTACACGTGGCTCTCCTCTCCGGCGGGGGAGCGCCGGGCCGGGCGCGAGCCCACCGGCCCGCGAACCGACCGGCCCGACGCGGTGGTTCAGACGTTCGGGACGCGCAGCGCGTCCCAGCTGGTCCGCCCGGGGATGCCGTCGGCGTCGGCACCGGTGAACCCGAGCTTGCGCTGCCAGGCGGCGTACGACTGCCGGTCCGCGTCCGTCCACCTCGGCCCGGGGCCGACCCGGTAGCGCCCGCAGCCCTCGGCGACCAGCCGGCGCCCCATCGCGGTGATGATCGGTGAGACGCGGCCGATCGCGAAGAACGCGGCGCCGGGGAACGGCTCGTACCTGACGGCGGGCGCGGGCGCCGGTGCCGGGGCGGGGGCCGGTGCGGGTGCGGTGCCGCGGGCCGGGGCGGCCAGCCGGGCGCGGATCCGCGAGCGCATGGCGGCCATCGAGAACGAGGGGTCGATCTTGCGGGTCGTCCACTCCTTGTGGCCGATCACCGACCGCTCCGACCAGCCGTGCGCGCGGCAGATCGCGGCGGACACCTGCTCGGTGGCGAGCAGCTGCGCCTCCGGGTAGGGGTCGTCGCCGTTGCCGAGGTTCTCGATCTCGAAGCCGTAGAAGCGGGCGTTGCCGTCCACGTCGTCGCGGTTCGGGGCCGGCGGGGCGGTCTCGGCGATCACCGCGTTCAGCACGTCGAGGTCCCCGGGGCCGGCGTGGTTGCAGCGGCCGTAGCCGACCAGGTGGACGGTGCCGTCCTTGGAGATGACGCCGATGCACAGCGGCCCGGGCAGCGAGGCGGAGCCGGTGCGGCAGTAGGCGACCGAGTCGCGGCCGGCGGTGTGGTGGAGCATCACGCCGCGCACCGGTCCCCAGGCACCGACGTGGTTGCGGTTGCGGGTGGTCCAGCCGGTGTGCTCGGTGATCCGGGCGACGCCCTCCTTCCGGATCGCGGACTCGAAGGCGGCGGCGGACAGCGGTGTGGCCAAGGTGCTCCTCCTGGCTGGTGCGGGTGAGAGCGGGTCAGAGCGGGGCGGCCGGGGGCTCCGCGGCGGGCGGGGGGACCGGCGGGAACAGCGGACGCAGCCGGTCGTCCGGCGGGGCCCAGACGATGCCCGGGGTACCCGGGGTGCCGGAGGCCGCCTCCGCGTCCGAGCCCGGCACCGCGGCCGTCCCGGCCATCGCGGCGACCACGGTGGTGGTTCCCCGGCGGCGGGCGTTCGCACTCCCCATCAGGGCGCGGAGTTGGCGCTCCATCTCCCGCACCCGGTCCAGCAGGTCCAGCGGAAGGGCCGGCATCTAGGGCACCTCCAGGTAGAGCAGGGCGGTCTCCGCGGTCCCGCGCACCGGGGCGGTGACGGCCAGGCCGACGACCCGGTAGCGGGTGTCGTCCTCGGCCGTGTGCCACAGGTCGCGGAAGCGGAAGCGGATGGTGGAGCCGAGCAGGGCGGGGGTGATGCGGCCGTCGAGCCGCACGGTGACCTCCGGGATCACCTCCGGGCGGTGGTACTGGTGCAGCGCGGCCCGGGCGGCGCTGTTCAGCACGGCCGGGTCGGTGACCGCGCTGTGGTCGGAGGTGCCGTCCAGCAGCGGCCAGCCCGCGGCGATGGAGGAGTGGTGGAACCACAGCTCGGACAGGGTGGGGCCCGGCTCCTGGGCCGGCTCCTCCCCGGTGGCCTCCGGCGCGTCACCGCGGGCCAGCCACACGTTCGCCTGCACGGTGGAGTCGCCGGGCAGGCTGTAGGTGAGCACGTGCCCGGGGTAGTCCAGGACGGTGTCCGTGGTGCCCACCCGGATCTTCGGGTGGCCGAGCTGGAGCCGCTTGACCCGCCGGCCGGTGTGCGGGTCGCGGTGGCAGGCGATCCGCCACTCGAACCCGTTCTCCAGTGCGGCGAGGTTGTCGAGCAGCTCCCGCACCCGGGCCGCCTCGGCGAAGGAGTAGCCGAGGGTGCGCCGGACGCCGGACAGCTCGGTGCCGGTCCGGATGCCGATGTCGCCGCCCTCGGCCGCCTGGACGTGCTCCACCAGGGCGCGGGCGATGGCGAACTGGTCGACGTCGGTCGCGGTCAGCGACTGGTACAGGATGCGGTGGTCCAGGTACGAGTCGAAGGTGCCCGCCTGGATCTCGATCTGGACGACGCCGCGGTCGTCGCTGGAGACCGTGCTGGTCCACAGCAGGCCGCCCCACCAGACGTCGCCGTCGCGCTCGACCCACACCGCGGTGCGGCCGGTGACCAGGACGGCGCGGAGCCGGACCGCCAGGGCGCGGTTCGGCACCGGGACCGTCGCGGTGAGCGAACCGGACTTGCCGATGAAGTCGTCGAAGGACAGCTGGGTGACCGGGAGCACCTCCAGCACCCGGTCGGTGCGCAGGTCGCACAGGACCACCCGGTAGTGGGCGGTGCCGGCGCCGGGGACCGGGCCGGGGAGCGTGCTCACCGCGCGGCCTCGTAGGTGAAGGCGAAGCGCAGCAGGTTGCCCGCGCCCCACTCCGTGTAGGGGTGGGCGTGGGACAGCGCGGTCATCCGGGCGCTGTCGGGCGCGCTGAGGAAGATGCCGCAGGAGGTGGTGCCCGGACCGGCCAGGGTGTGGCCGGAGACGCGTCCCCCCGCCCCGCTGGTCTGGGCGGTGCCGAGGTGGTAGGCGCCCAGCTGGCTCGTGCGGGCCGGCAGGGAGAACTGCCACGCCCCGGTACCCACCTGGGTGGTGGTGCCCACGGTGAGCTGCACCTGGACGTGCACGGTGTCGCCGATCCGGGTGTAGCGGCCCACCAGGGAGCCGTTGCCCAGCACCGGGGCGGTGGTGGCCGCCGTCCAGGTGGGGGTGTACGACTGCCAGACGCCCTCGCGGGGCGGGTACTGCGTCCACGCGGAGCCGTCCCAGCGCTCCAGGCGGCCCCCGGAGTCGCGGTACTGGCCGGGGTAGGCGCCGGTGTGGCCGCCGGACCAGCCGGGCGGGATGATGCCGCCGAGGGCGGCGGTGCGGCGGCGGCGGTCCGCCACCGCGCTGCCCCAGTCGATGCCGCCGGTACCGGCCGAGGTGCCGGCGGGCACCGTCACCTCGTACAGCACCTCGCTGCTGCGGTCCGCGGCGGGGGCGGTGGGCGCGGCGTTCGGTTCGCCCTGGAGGACCTCCACGACGCCGGCGGTGCGGTCGGAGCCGTCCGCCGCCGTGTCGTAGACGCGGACCACGACGGCGTCGACGCGGGGCAGCGAGGCGTGCCCCTCGGCGAAGCTCAGCGTCTCCTCGGCGTCGACGGTCACCGCGTAGCCGCCCTGGGTGGAGGTGGCCGTGCCGGCGACCCACAGCTGGCCTGGGCTGAGGGTCGCCTGCATGGCGGCGACGGGGGTGAGGTCGAGGCCGACGGGGAGGGTGCCGCCGCGGGAGAGCAGCGGTCCGGCGGGGGACATGGGCAGGGACGCGGCCAGGCGGTGGTCCTCCGGGGACATCCCGGAGGTGAGGCGGCCGACGCGAACGGTCATGGGTGCTCCTTGGAGACGGTGGGCCGGGGCGGCGCGGCGCGAGTCGGCGTGGTGCGGCGGGGCGCGCGGGTTCAGAGGTGGGCGGACCGCCAGGTCACGGACAGCCGGGCCTGCTCGCCGCCCTCGGGGGCGCGGAAGTCCAGGGCGTTGTCCCCGGGGGCCAGGGTGAACAGCCGTTCCGGGTCGCTCAGCGGCGTCGCGGTGTGCAGGCGGGAGCCGCCCCCGCCGAGCACGACGGTGGACTCGGCGGTGTCGACGGTCAGCGTCTCGTCCGCGGTCAGGGTGATGTCGTACTCCAGGCGCATGCCGGTGGTGTGGTTGAACACGGAGGGGCGGACCACCGGGCCGGTGATCGTGAGCACCGGGTGGGTGTGCGCGTTGCCGTCGTTGGCGGCGGTGACCGAGCCGGAGGAGCGCGGAGTGCCGTAGCCCAGGGGGTAGCCGATCGGGTACTCCAGGCCGCCGCCGGAGACCGGCAGGGTGGTGTCGGCGAACCCGGGCTGGGGGGCGTAGCGCCGGGGGTCGGTGCAGACCCACTGGAGCGACACCTTGCCGACGCCCTGGGTGGCGAAGGCGCGGTCGGCGGGCAGGACCCGCTGGCGCACCCGGGCGAGCGCCGCGGTGGTGTGGCCGTGCAGCCGGACGGCCAGCCACTCCTCGGTGTCCCGGGCGGCGGTGCCGAGCAGCAGGTCGTCCAGCACCCGGTTCGGCGCGCGGGCGGCGTCCGGCAGCAGCCAGACGGTGCCGGCCACGGTGCGCGGCTGGGCCCACTGGTCGCCGGGCCAGGCACCGTGCTCCCAGGGGCGGAGCACGTCGGCGGTGTCCAGGGCGGGCAGGTCGATCCAGCCGGTCAGCCCCTCGGCGCTGAGGTCGTACGGGGTGCCGGGGCCGAGCAGCAGCGGACCGAACTGCACCTGGCCGTCACGGGTGATCAGCGACCCGGGGGCGGCCGTGGTCGGCCGGCGGAGCGCGGTGGGGCCGCCGGGGGTGGAGGTGGTGGCCATGGTGATCAACCTCGTGCCTTCGCCAGGAACCACAGCTCCTCGGCGATCTGCCGGGGAGAGGTGGTGTGCGTCGCGTGGAAGTTGTGGATGGTGAAGGGGGGGTGCTCCCGGGTGCCGGACGCGCCGAGGGCGGCCCGGCGGCCCATCAGGGCGTCCAGCTTGTTCAGCGGCAGCACGGCCTCCGCCTCGCCGGCCTCCGCGAGCAGCGCCAGCGTGCCGCCGGAGCGCGGCAGCACCACACCGCCCTCGGCGAGCTTCGGGATCAGCGGGATGTCGATGCCGAAGCTCCTGCCGCCCAGGCCGGGCACCCAGCTGGGGATGTCCACCTGGATGTTGTTGATCTTGCCGATGAACGAGTTGACCAGCTCGATGACGGTGTTCAGCGGGCCCTTCACGATGCCGATCAGGCCGTTGAAGATGTCCCGGGCCTTGTCCCGCAGCCCGCCGAAGGCGTCCTTCACCGCGTCGATGACCCGGGTGATCGTGGGCTTCACGGTGTTGTTGAACCAGTCCACGACCGCGGAGACGGCGTTCTTGATGGCGTCCCAGACCGCGCGGACCACCCGGCGGAGCGTCTGCGACTGGGCCGCCATCTCGACGATCCTGGTGATCAGCGGCATCAGCAGGGCCGCGATGGCGCCGAGGACGTTCGCCCGCATCGCGGTGTTCAGGCCGCGCTGCGCCGTGGTGGCGCCGCGCAGGCCGTCACGGAACCGGTTGAAGAAGCCGCCGCCGGCCGAGGCGCCCTGGCCGGCCCGGTTCACGGCGGAGGTGGTCGTGTTGGTGCTGCTGCCGAGGGTGCGGGTGGCGCCGTTCAGCTGGTTGGCGGCGGTGCGCAGCCGGTTGAGCTGGGTGGTGGCCGTGGCCGCGCCGCCCCGGAGGCGACCGACCGAGGTGTTCGCGCCCTGGGCGCGCGTGCCGAGGGTGCGGAGGGCGCCCGCGGCCTGGTTGGCGCCGGTGCGCAGCCGGCCGGCGGCGGTGTTGGTCTGGGTGAGCGGGTTGCGCAGCCGGTTGACCTGTCCGGCGGTGTTGGCGGCGGTGCGGCCGAGGGTGCTCACCGCGCCGTTGGCCTGGGTGACGCCGGTGCGCACCCGGCCCACGGCGGTGGACACGTTGGTGGAGGCCTGCCGGAGGCGGTTCATCGCCCCGGTGGCCTGGTTGAGGGAGGAGGTCAGGGACATCCGGATCCCTTTCGACGGGGCGGAGGCGGGGTCACGGGGCGAAGCGCCGCAGTTCCTCGGCCTCCGCCTCGGTCAGCGCGCCCCCGGAGGCCAGGCGGCGCCGCAGTTCCAGGTAGCGCGCCTTCGCGGCGACCTTCTCCGGGTCGATGGCCGGGGCGGCCGGCACGTCGGACGTCGCGGCGCGCGCCGCCACGGGCGCGGCCGGCATCACCACGGTGACCGCGCCGCGCACGGCCGCGAGCCGGGCGCGCTGCCGGGCGAGGTTGACCTCGGGCGGCTCCCGGACGAGGTCCGGGCCGGGCAGCGGGGCGGTCTCCGTGCCGTCGGCCAGCGCGGCCCGGGCCGCGGCCGTTCCCGGGGCGGCCGGCTGGTCCACCGGCTCGTCCAGGTAGGTGACGGGCGGGGGCGCGTCCGACGGCAGGAACGGCTCCAGCAGCAGCATCTCGGTGATCTCGGTGATGTCGTCGATCCCGTACTCGGCGGCGCGCCACTCGAACGCGGCCTGCGGGATCACATGGGCGTGGGGCTCGCCGTCGCGCTCCTGCGCGTACTCCCAGCACTGCCCCAGGCCCTCGACCAGGCATGGGCGCCAGCCGGTGACGACGACGGTGGACGGTGTCGCGGTCGGTTCCGTCATGGTTCCTCCTGCGCGTGGCGTGGCCGCGTGGCCGGCCGGTCGGTCAGTGACGGACCGCCAGCCAGCTCAGCCACATGTTGAGGGCGTTGGTCTGGGCGTAGCTGAACCCCGTTGTGCTCTGGGCGCTGATCCGCCAACTGCCCGGGGCCGAGGCGGTGTAGGGGGTGAGGACCACCAGCGGCATGCTCTCCATCGTGGGCCCGTAGGTCATCGAGACGCCGACGATGTTGTTGGTGGTGGTGTAGACGCCGCCGATGAACAGCGAGTCGGACCAGTTGCCGGAGGGCAGCTGGCCGCGGATCACCAGCCGGCCACCGGAGACGATCTCGCTCTGGCCGGTGCCGCCGAAGATCTGCTCCAGCGACCAGTGGTCGCGGAACAGCCACAGCTGGGAGCGGCCGGAGGAGTTCGAGACGGTCTCGGCCGAGATCAGCCGCAGCGATCCATCGGTCTCCGCGTAGACGGTGGGCTGGAAGTCCCGGGTGGTCGGCAGGTCGAAGGTGATGCCGGGGGAGCCGGCCCAGGTGGTGGCGTCGATGCGGACCTCCGTGCCGGCGGAGGTGCCGGCGCGGAAGGTCCCGGTGATGTCCACCGTGCCGTCCGTGCCGGAGACCCGGAAGGTGCGCACGTTGGAGCTGTTGCGGGCCTCGATGCCGCTGGCGTTCATCTCCACCCGCGCGCCGCTCAGCGCGGTCGCGATCCGCCCGCCGACCACCACGTTCGCCGCCAGGGTGCCGGCCAGCAGCTTGCCGACGCTCAGGTTGGCGATCTTGGCGTCGTTGACCGCCAGGTTGGCGATCTTGGCGTTGGTGACCGCGAGGTCGGCGATCTTGGCGCTGGTGATGGCGGCGTCGTCGATCAGCGCGGTCCCGGTGACCCGGCGCACCTGCACGGCGTCCACCAGCCAGGCGCCGGTGGTCTGCCCGATGGTCAGCAGCGCCAGCTCCATGGAGACGGCGCCGGCCGGCACGGTCGTGTAGCCGGACAGCGTGGTCCACTCGGCGGCCGTGGTGAAGGAGCCCTCCTCGGCGGAGGTCCCCAGGCCCGGCGCCGCCGCGTCCGCCCGCGCCACCGCCTGCGCGTCCGCCGCCAGGGCCACCGGCGTGGTGGCGCCCTGCGGGTAGTGGAACAGCGGGCGCAGCCACAGCTCGCCGTCGGCGTCCGGCCGCTGGTACTGGAAGGAGAACCACAGCCGCTCGCCGGGCGTGACCGGCAGCGCGTCACCGGAGAGGACCAGCCGCTGCTCGCCCCCGCCGCGGTTCTCGATCCGCAGCAGCCAGTCCCCGTGCGCGGCCGTGCCGTCCCGCACGAACGACCAGCCGCCCCCGGCGCGCCGCTCGCGGAGTTCGGCCAGCTCGAAGGAGCCGTCCTCGACCAGGTTGCCGAAGTCCTTGAAGGTGATGTGGCGCAGCCCGATCACGTTGCCGTCCACGTCGGTCTCCACCAGCCGCTCCACCTCGGCCGCCGTCTGCGCCGACGGCTCCGAGGCGTTGCCGCTGGTGTCCACGGCCACGAACCGCACCAGGTACGGCGTGTCGTAGGCGACGTCCGGGGCGGCGGCGACCCCGGGGCCGCTCAGCTGGTCGACCAGGGTCTGCGGGGTGGGGGTGAAGCCGTCCACGGTGCCGAGGTGGACTTCGAGGTGGGAGAAGTCCGGCGGCATCGCGGCGCCGTTCGCGTCCCGCCCGTCCCAGGTGATGTGCAGGTTGCCCAGCCGGCTGCTCACCACGGGGGCGGACGGCGCCGGCGGGGGCGTCGGGTCGGTGGGGGTGAGGAAGACGTACGGCGCGGACCACGGCGAGCGGTTGCCGTTGGTGTCCACCGCGGAGACGGTCAGCCGGACGTTGCGGCCGGGCAGCACGTCGGAGAAGTAGGCGCGGTCGCTGGTGCCCGGGTTGACGTAGCGCCAGCGGTCGTCCTCCTCGCTGTCGTACCGCCAGGCCAGCGAGTAGCCGGCGAGGTCGTCGCAGGCGGTGCCGTCCGCGTTGGTGGTGACCGGCAGCCAGCCGGCGACCACGGCCGCCCGGGTCACCCCGCGGTCGTCGGTGTACGGCTCGGCGGTGGCGGCCAGGCCCCGCGGCACCGCCGGGGCGAGCCGGTCGGTCCCCGGGTCCGCCGGGGCCGGCAGGCCGCCGGAGCTCCCGCCGCCGGAGGCGCCGCCGGTGATGCCGTCGATCCGCCGGGTCAGCAGGATCTCCCGCTCCAGGAACTTGTCGTTCAGCACCACCGAGGCGGTGGTGGGGCCCTCCGGCCCGAGCGTGACGGTGATCTGCCGGACCCGGTAGCGGCGCAGCCGGCCGTCGATCTCGGACCACAGGTGGTCGGACACCCGGTAGTCCACCAGCGGGGTGTGCGCGGTGGCGGCCAGGTCGATGCCGTGGGTGTGCTCGGCGCGGGTGTTCTTGCGCAGCTCCAGGCTGCTGGCGCCGAGCACGCCGAGGGTGCCGGGGTCGCTGACGCCGCCCTGGCTGATCGCCATCTCGTACCGGCCGCCCCAGCGGGCGGCGGCGGAGGCGTCGCTGAGCTGCCGGGTGACGCCGCCGTCGCCGATCACCAGCGCCGCGGTGGCCAGCTCCTCGACGCTGGCGGTCACCGGCGCCTCGATGATGTCCCGGCCGCGCCGCAGCACCACCGGCGGCGCCTGCCGGGTGCGGTCCACGCCCAGGCCGCCGGCGTTGTACACCTCGAGGTCCCGCCCGTTCATCCGCAGCTCGACCACGCCCTGCTCGACCAGGTTGCGCAGGATCGACAGGTAGTCCACGCCCAGGTCGTAGGAGAGGCTGACCCTGCTCGCCCACGGGGCGCCCGCGGAGTCCGTGGCGCCGTCGAAGGAGGACCAGGTCAGCCCGGGCAGGGCGCCGCGGGCGCGGGCCTCGGCGAAGAGGGTGAGCAGCAGGGAGCCGGCGGTGGCCGAGACGAACTCGCGCTTGGGCGCCTCGCCGCCGCCCTCGCCCTCCTCGCCGTCACCGCCACCGGATCCGCCGCCGTCCCCACCGCCGGAGCCGGGCAGCGGGTGCACCACGGCCTTGCCGAAGAGCACCAGCAGGCTCTTGCCGGTCCAGTCGACGGTGACCGGGTCGGCCTCGTCCGCCTCACGCGCCTGGAGCAGCCAGCGGCCGTCCGCCACCTCCACGCCGTCCACGCACAGCGCGATCTCCCGCATCTCGGCCAGCAGGCCGGCCGCCGCGGCCTCCCGCGGCACGGTGACCTTGAGCCCGCCCACCTCGGAGAACTCGAAGGACAGCTCGGCGGCGCTGTACTCGCCGAGCCAGCCCAGCCGCTCGCCGGAGCGGTCGTAGACGTTGAATGTCCACTTCATGACAGGTACTTCCTCCGTCCCCGGACGAGCACGCGGGTGGTGGCGCCGGTGCCGGAGGCGGACAGCCGCAGGACGGGGCCGCCCTCCCCGGGCTCCAGCTCCAGCAGCCGGGTGCCGGGGCCGCCGTGGGTGGTGACGCCGGCCCGGTTGCTGCCGCCGGTGCCGAAGCCCAGGCCCGGCCCGGTCGTCGACGTCCAGTAGCGGGCGTCCACCTGCCAGTCCTCGCCGTCGGCCAGGGCGGCGGCCAGCTGCACCCACTGGCCGGTGACCGCGTCGGTCAGCCGCGGGTTGGTGGCCGGGCCGGAGACCACGTAGACCAGCTCGTCCAGCGGGGCGGTGGCCCCGGCGAAGACCTCCAGCGGCAGCTCGGCGCCCCCGGTCACGCCCGCGGGGCTGGCGTACTCGCTGTCCGCGGCGTCCTGCCAGAAGGCGCCGGGGACGCTCAGCGAGACGTTGAACCGGGCGGTGTACGGGTCCAGCTGCTCCGGCTCGATCTTCCCGGTGACCTGCGCGAACGCCTGCCGCTCGCCGACCGGCGGGCCGTAGTCGACGCGCAGGTCGAGCAGCCGCTGCCGGGTGGTGAACAGCCGGTGCAGGGCGTCCAGGTTGGCCCGGTAGAGCGTCAGCCGGGCCTCGTCGGAGGGCACGGTGCCGTCGGGCAGGCAGCCGGCCACCCACATGGACAGGGTCAGCTCGGCGGGCTCGTGGAACTTGTCCGGGCGCCACAGCGCGCCGTGCCGCCCGGGCACGGGCGTGTCCGAGCCGCGCAGGCCGGGCGTGGTGTGCAGGCCGGTGCGGGTGCGCACGCCCCAGGCCAGGGTGTCCAGCGAGACGCCGTCGACGGTGATGCCGATCATCGGCCGATCACTCCCAACTGGGCGAGGCGGGTCAGCGCGCGGGCGGTGGCCACCGACCCGGGCTCACTCACGGGGTAGTAGTTGTTGACCGTCACCGCCGGGCCCCTGCGGGCCGGGGCGCCGCCCTCCAGCAGCCGGTTCAGCTTGCTCAGCGGCAGCACGACCTCCGGCTGCCCGGCCTCGGCGAGGATGGCGGTGGTGCCGCCGGTGCGCGGCATCACGATGCCGCCCTCCGCCAGCATCGGAATGGTCGGCAGGTTGACCCCGAAGGACCGCCCGCCGATCCCGGGCACCCAGCCCGGGATGCTGACCCGGATGCCGTTCAGCCCGCGGATCGCCGAGTTCACCAGCCCGATCACCGCGTTGACCGGCCCGCGCACGGCGCCCACCACGGCCTGGAAGGCGGTCCGGGCGGCGCCGGCGAGCCCGTTCCAGATGCCCTTGAGGGAGTCGCCGAAGCGCCGGAACGCCGGCATCACGGTGTTGTTGAACCAGTTCATGACGCCGCCGACGGCGGAGCGGATGCCGTTCCAGGCGGCGCTGAGCACCGCCCGCAGCGTCTTGGACTGCGCGGCCATCTCGATGAACTTGGTGATCAGCGGCATGGCCAGGGCGACCAGCGCGCCGAAGATGTTGGCCTTCATGGCGGTGTTCAGGCCGCGCTGCGCCACCGTGGCGCCCTGCAGCCCGGTGCGCAGCCGGCTGAACAGCGAGCCGCCGCGCGAGGCGTTCTGCCCGGCCTGGCTGACCGAGCGGCCGGTGGTGGAGGTGGCGGTGCCGAGCGTCCGGGCGGCGGCACCGGCCTGCGTCGCGGCGGTGCGCAGCCGGTTCAGCTGGCCGGTGGCCGTGCCGGCGGAGCTGCCCACCCGGCTGACCGAGGTGGCGGTGGTGGAGGCGCGGGTGCCGAGGGTGCGCACGGCGTTGCCGGCCGAGGTGGCACCGCTGCGCAGCCGCCCGGCGGCGGTGCTCACCTGGGTGATCGGGGTGCGCAGCCGGTTCACCTGCCCGGCGGCGGTGCCGGAGGCGCGGCCGAGGGCGCCCACCGAGCGGTCCGCCTGGGTCGTGGAGGTCTGGAGGGTGCGTGCGCCGCCACCGGCCTGGGAGAGTGACTGCCGGAAGCGGCGCAGCGCGGTGGAGGCGCTGTTCAGTGAGGTGGTCAGGGACACGGGAGCCCCTTTCTCGGTGTGTCGAGGGCGGTGGGACGCGTGGTGGGGGCGACGGTGGTGGTCACAGCCCGCCGCCTCCGATGCGCGTGGTCAGCGAGGCCACCTGCGTTCCCAGGTGGATCAGCTCGCTGGAGGCCAGGGAGGCGTCGTCCTTGATGCGGCGGATCGCCGCCTGCTGGCGTTGCAGGGTGTCCCGGTGCGCCCGGATGTCGGTGGCCAGGCCGCCGACCCGCCCCTGGAGCGCGGTGATGCGGTCGTGCGCCCGGGTGGCGATCCCGCGGACCTCCAGGGCGCGGCTGTTGCCCTGCACCGCAGCCCGGTAGGCGAGGTCCAGGTCGCGGCGGAGGGTCTCCGGGTCCTGCCGCGCCAGGCGGTTCCGGATCTCGTCGAGGTCGAAGATCGCCTTCTCGGCGTTGAAGATCTTCAGGCCGGCGTTGGCGAAGGTGAACTCGGCGGAGCCGCCGGTGGCGGCGACGTTCGCCCCGACGGCGGTGCCGACGGCCCCGTCCGCCTCGGCCTTGGCGCCGACGGCCTCCGCCTTCGCGCCCGTGGCCTCCGTCTTGATGGCGGTGACGTTGTCCTCGAGGTCCACCACCTTGCCTTCCAGGGCGGCGATGCGCTCGGTGATCGGTTTCTCCGACATGGTGTTCTCCGTTCGTGTGGGTCGCGGCCCGCGGCCGGTCCTCACGCGGGCGCCGCTCAGCGGAAGAAGCGGGCGATCTCCTCGGGGGTGGCGGACGCGGGGGCCAGGTCGCCGGCGTCGGGCGTGTTCGCGCCCCGGTGGGATGCCGCCCCGACGCCGTCGGCGCGGTCGCCCGGCCGGGACACCGGCTCGGGGCGGTCCGGCATCTCGGCGTGCTCGTCGCGGTGGACCACGGAGAACATCCAGTTGGCCGCGGCCAGGTGGTCCACCACGGCGGCGAGGAGGTGCTCGGCCAGTCCCCAGTCGGCCGCCTCGCCCCGCTCGGTCCGCACCACCATGGAGTCCTCGGGCAGGTGGCGGATCAGCACCGCGAGCCGGCGGGTGGTGAGTTCACCGCGGTGCCAGTCGTGCAGGTCGACGCCGTAGTGGCGCAGCAGGTCGGCTTCGAGTGCCTCGGCGTGTTCGTCGACGAACGCGTCGAGGCTCAGCCTTCCCCCACGCTGAGCCCGGTCTCCTTCCCGTAGGCGTCCAGCACGGCGGCGACGTCCTGGACGGTGAGCTGGAGGCGGTCGAACCGCTCGTACTGCTCCTCGCCGAGGAGCAGGCGCAGCAGGCCGTCCACGTCGTCCTCGGGGAGGGCGGACAGCTGCCGGACGACCTGTCGGGGCAGCTCGACGGGGAGCGTGAACACCTCGTCGTCGGCGCGGAAGCTCCAGGTGGTGACGCCGAGTGCCTCGCGGCGCTGGGCTCGGGCGGCGTTGACGTCGAACACGGGCATCAGTGGCTCCTCGGGGTGGGTGCGTGGGGTGGGGGGAGGGTGCGGGGCGCCGCCCGAGGGCGGAGGGGAGGGGCCGGGCGGCGCCCCGCGGGGAGGGGGCTGCTAGGAGCCCGTGGTTCAGCCGACCCGGTAGTTCGGGTCGCTCATGATCCAGGTGGCCAGCGGGGCGTTGTTGTCCACCGACAGGGCGGTGAAGGTCAGGCCCAGCTTGGTGGCCGCGGTGCGGGTCAGCTGCACCTCGTCGGTGTCGGTGACCTGGCCGCGGTGGATCACGAACCGGTAGGTGATCGCGTCGCCCTCGGAGAACTCGATGCCGAGCATCCGCTCGTCGAACTTCGGGTTGTTGGCGATCTCGTAGGTGAAGACCCCGCTCTCGGCCGGGGTCTCGGTCACCGCGTCACCGCCGAAGACGAACGGCAGGGTGTCCTCGTTGAACTGCAGCAGCGAGAACTTCAGGGTCAGCTCGCGGTCGGCGTAGACGAAGCGGACCGGGCTGACGGACTGCCAGGTGTCCACCGGGTCGATCTTGTCCTTCTTGGTGAACTTGATGCCGTCCGTCGTGGTGTAGCCGAGGTCCTTCCACGCCGAGCCCCACTGGGTGGCGGTGTCCGTGGGGGCGGCGGAGCTGAGCGGGGCGACCAGCACGCGACCGGTGCCGGCGACGCGGATCTCGTTGGGGTTGAAACCGGCCATGGGAACTCCTTCGGTAGGGGTGCGGGGTGAAGTGGCGGTGGAACGCCGAAGCCCCGCCGGCGGGACCGACGGGGCTCGTTGGTGGGGCGGGCCGCCCCCGCCGGCGCGGGGGCCGGGCGGCGGGCGTCCGCGGGGTCAGGCCGCGGGCGGGGCGGGCCGGACGTTCAGCTGCACGATCGTCCGGTAGCGGGCGCCGGCCGGACGGTTGTAGTCCGGGTACCAGCGGCTGGCCTCGGTCTCGACCACGTCGGAGACGAAGGCGGTGCCGTAGGTGGTGCCCCGGGCCTGGAGCAGGGCCTCGCGCACCGCGATCGAGGTGACGTGCGCGGTGGGCTTGTCGGGCCCGTAGATCTCCAGCTCCAGCAGCGGCTTGTCGAGGTGCTCGTCGTCGACCCAGGCGCCGCCCATGCGGGAGACCAGGACGGTGTTGGTGGTGCCGTCGAAGCCCGGGGGCACCCGGTTGTCCACGGTCACGTTGATCAGTTCGGGGCGGTACCGCAGGTGGTCGACGACGAGTCGTTCGACGTCGGGCAGTCCGAGCAGGGGATCGCTCACACGGATGCTCCCTTCGGGCGCGTGTGGGGCGGTGGTCGCGGGGGCCGACGGCGGCCGCGCCCGCCTGGGGCGGAGGCGGAGGGCGTCGGACGCGGCGGGCGCGGGGCGCCGGCCGTGGACCGTGGGCACTCACGACGAAGCGGCGGTCGCTCGCGCCCTCGTCCGGGCACAGCTCCGCCGCTGCGTCCAAGTGTGATCCGGCCTCACCCGCCGCGCAACTCACCGCGGAAATCGGCCGTTGACCTGCGGTTCCTCGGCTTGCGCGGGCGTGCGCGAAACGGCCCGAGCCCCGCCGGGGGAGTTCGGCGGGGCTCGGATGCTGGGGCGGATCGGTGGGTCGGGTGGATCGTCGGCTCGGTGGGCGGGATCAGCCGGCGCGGGCCGGGCGGCGGGCGGCGCGCTCCGCGGCGAAGACGTCCTCCAGCCGGAAGGTCAGGCTGCGCCCGGCGCGGCCGGCCGGGACCAGTCGGTGCAGCTGGACCCACTTGCGGATGGTGGCGGGGGCCACCCCGGCCTCCGCGGCGGCCAGTTCGGTGGTCAGCAGGGTGTCGGCCCCGGGCAGCAGGGAGAGCGCCGGGCGGGCGGAGGGCGGTCGCGCGTTCACGCCGCGGCTCCCTCGGCGAGCGCCAGCAGCCGTGCGAGGTCGAGGCCGCAGCCGGCGGCGAGTGCCGGCCACTCCTCGCGGCCCCAGGCGTGGCGGAACGCCTCCTCGACGCGGCAGGGGCAGTCCGCCTCCGCGCACCGGCAGCCGGGGTTGGCGCACAGCACCAGTTCGTGCTCGGGGACGGCGCGCAGCGAGACGGAGTCGCAGTGCGGGCACCGGCCGTCCAGCCGGAGCAGCGCGGCGGTCTCGCCGAGGCAGCGGCGGCAGCGGCCCGCCATCCGCCGGGTCTCGTCGCGGACGTGCTCGGCGAGCACGGGGTGGTCGGCGACGCGGTCGAGCACCGCCCGGATGCGTTCCAGGCGCTCCGGGACGGTGCCGCGGCGGGGGCGGCGGATCCGCAGCTTCTCGCAGACGGCCTCCTCCAGTTCGATGACGCCGTCGGTGACGTCGCGGATCGCGTCGGAGACGGAGAGCCGGACGGGCGCGGCGTGGCTGCCGGAGATGGTCACGCCCATGCGCTCGCCCAGCAGGGCGTCCTGCCGCTCGGCGCGGGCGCGGGCGGCCTGGCGGGCCAGGGCTGCGGAGCCGAGCGGGGCGGCGGAGGAGCGGGAGGGGCGGCCGGGGACGAGCTCGTCGACGAGCCGGGGGAAGAGGCGGACGAGGGTGTCCAGGTGCGCGGCCGCCTGCGCCACGCACCGCGGGGCGTCGCCGTCGCCGGGCCCGGCGGCCGCGGCCGCGCCCGGGGGGTGGGGCCTGCGCGGGGTGGGCGGTGTTCGGCCGGCGTCCGTCGGCAGCGGGGCACGGTCGTGGCTGATGGCCATGGGTACTCCTTGTCGGTCGCCTCTGGGGGGTCGCCTGGTGATGGGGCCCCGGGTGACTGGTCGCCGGGCCGCTGGTCGCCGGGGGGCCGGGCCGCTCACTCGGCCTGCGCCGCGAGGACGCGGACTTCCCTGCCGTTGCGCCACAGGCGTCCGCCGCTGACGCCGTCGAACCAGTTGTCCTGTGGCGCGACGACCTCCAGGCAGCGCGCGCGGACCGGGCAGGCGGCGCAGGCGCGCAGGGCCGGGAGGGCGTGCTGGCGGCGGGTGGCGAAGACGGTGCGTTGGGGGAGGTCCGCGCAGGCCGCCTGGGTGCGCCAGTCGGAGACGTCGGGGGGAGGTGCGGGCATGGTGCCTCTCCGGATCGGTGCAGTGGATCACGGGAGCTCTAGTTGCGCGCTCGCAAACAACGTAACCACGCCGATTCGCGGGCGCAACAAGTCTGCGGGAGGTCCGTGCGGTGGCTCCGAGGCGGAGATCTCGTGAAGATTTCGGGCGCGTGTCCCTTTGCTCCCCCTGCGCCCGTTGCGCCCGCGAACGCTCCTTGTGTTGTTGCGTGAGCGATCGCTAACCTGGAGTTGGCGGAGGTGGAGATACGGATGAGTCATGACATCGAGCGATTCGCGTCCTGGGTCGAAGGGCTGATGCGCAGCCAGGGCTACGACATCGACAGCCCGCGCGGCGGCGGGCGCGCGCAACTGGCCGAGGACTCCGGGGTGCACCGGGCGGCGATCACCCGGATGCTGCAGCGGCAGTCGCTGCCGGACCTGGAGACGCTGCGGCGGCTCGCCCCGGCGCTCGGGGTGAGCGTGCGGGAGATGCTGATCAGGACGGGGCGGGTGACCGAGGAGGACCTGCCCCTGCCGGCCGCGGAGCCGCCCCGGCGGCTGATGTCGCCGGCGGAGGCGGCGGTGGCCATGGGCGTCCCGCCCAGTCACCGTCAACTGTTCGTGGACTTCGCGGAGATGCTGCTCCGCGACTCCGGAGCCGCCGATAGCCGACGGCGGGGGCGGGTGAGAGGCTAGGGCCTTCCCGGTCACGGCGGCCGGCCGGCCCATCGGCGGGCCGCGCTTCGGCGTGCCGTGCGACGGCTGCCCGGACTCCGGGCCCGTGCCCGGCGCCGGTGCCGGCGGGGTAGGCGTTGGGAGAGGGAAGGAGCGCGGAGGGTCATCCGGGTCGGTGAGGATGGCGCGGACGGGGCGGTCGCCGTCGCCGCCGCGGGTGTCGGTGGATGGTGCGGAAACGCTTCGCCTTCTCCTCGCCGCTGGGTACCCTCCCCAGCCCGAAGGAGGGCCAGGGCGTCGGGAAGGCCGGGGGAGCCAGCGGTGGGAGATGAGGGCGTGTGACCTGGCGCCAGGAGGCGGTGGAGGTTGCCGTGGCCCGGGTGCGCGAGGCGATCGAGGGCCTCGTCTCCGAGGAGCAGGCGGCCGCGGTGCTGGAGGCCGTCCGGCGGTCGGCGGACGAGGTCGCCGAGGACGCGGAGATGCGCGGCTTCTCCCTCGGCTGGCGGGCCTGCCTGGAGGAGGCCGACGAGCGGCCGGTGGGCGCGACCGTGATCACGCTGCGGTCGGTGCCGCTGCCCAAGGCCGGCGAGGTGCGCGAGCACCCGGCGCTGGCCGGGATGGGCGAGCCGGCCCGCCGCCGCCGCGCCTCCGGCACCGGCGGCCCGGCCCGGGCCCGGCGGCGCGGCGTGCCCCGCCCCGCCGAGGCGGAGGAGCCGCCGTCCCGCGACTCCAGCTGCTGACCCCGCCGGGCGGCCCGGCCGCCGGCCGCGGGGAGGACCGCCCGGGGCGGCCGGCCGTCAGGGCCGTCCGAGGGCCCGGGTGACGGTGATCTCGACGCACACCCGCTCCGGGTTGGGGCGCGGGGTCCGTCCGTACCGCTCCGCGTAGCGCCGGACCGCCTCCGCGACGACCTCCGGCTCGTCCCGGACCACCGCCACGCCCTCCAGGGTCGCCCAGCGCGCCCGGTCCACCTGGCAGACCGCGACCCGGGCCCCGCCCGCGCCCGCCGCGCGCACGTGCCTGACCTTGCGGCTGCCCGCGCCGGTGATGATCCGGGCCACCCCGGCGTCCGGGTCCAGCGTCACCCCCACCGGCACCACGTGCGGCGAGCCGTCGGCACGGAGCGTGGTCAGCGTGCACAGGTGGCGTTCGCGCCAGAAGGCGAGGTAGGCGGGGGCGAGGGAGGACACGTCGAACGGCATGCCGCCACCGTAGTCCGGCCGCCGCACCCCCGGCCCCCGCCGCCCTCCCGGATACCGGGTTGAGTGGCATAGACTCAACTTAGCTTCTGTTGGTTAGAGCAGGGGCGGGCCGACGGGCCCTCCTCCGCCGCGCCGTGGCACGCCACGCGCCGGCGACGGGCCCGCGGATCCTCCCCACGTGGTGACGACTCCCCGAAGCGCCGGACCCCGCCCCCACGCGGACGGCGCCGAGGACGACGACGAGGAGCGCGAGAGACGGCATGGACGCCAGCAAGCTGACCACGAAGAGCCAGGAGGCGCTGTCGGCCGCGATCCGCCAGGCGGCGGCCGCGGGCAACCCGGACGTCTCCCCGGTGCACCTGCTGCTCGCCCTGCTGGAACAGCCGGAGGGCACGGCCGTCCCCCTGCTGGAGGCGGTCGGCGCCGACCCCGCCCGGGTGCGGGCGGCGGCCGAGCGGCTGCGTGACGGCCTGCCCTCCGCCCAGGGCTCCACCGTGGCCGCCCCCCAGGTGGACCGCGCCACGCTCGCCGCGCTGAACGAGGCCGGCAAGCACGCCCGCGACCTCGACGACGCCTTCGTCTCCACCGAGCACCTGCTGGTCGGCCTGGCCGCAGGCCGGCACGACCCGGTGGCCGAGGCCCTGCGCGCCGAGGGCGCCACCCCCAAGGCGCTGCTCGACGCCTTCGGCGCGGTGCGCGGCAGCGCCAAGGTGACCTCCCGGGACCCGGAGGGCACCTACCAGGCCCTGGAGAAGTACGGGACCGACCTGACCGAGGCCGCCCGCAGCGGCCGCCTGGACCCGGTGATCGGCCGCGACCAGGAGATCCGCCGGGTCGTCCAGGTGCTCGCCCGGCGCACCAAGAACAACCCGGTGCTGATCGGCGAGCCCGGCGTCGGCAAGACGGCGGTCGTGGAGGGGCTGGCCCAGCGGATCGTCGCCGGCGACGTGCCCGAGTCGCTGCGCGACAAGCGCCTGGTCGCCCTCGACCTCGGCGCGATGGTGGCCGGCGCGAAGTACCGCGGCGAGTTCGAGGAGCGGCTCAAGGCCGTACTGAACGACATCAAGAGCTCCGACGGCCAGATCATCACCTTCATCGACGAGCTGCACACCGTGGTGGGCGCCGGCGCCGGCGGCGACTCCGCGATGGACGCCGGCAACATGCTCAAGCCCATGCTGGCCCGCGGCGAGCTGCGCATGGTCGGCGCCACCACGCTCGACGAGTACCGCGAGCGGATCGAGAAGGACCCGGCCCTGGAGCGCCGCTTCCAGCAGGTGATGGTCGGCGAGCCCAGCGTCGAGGACACCATCGCCATCCTGCGCGGCCTCAAGGGCCGCTACGAGGCGCACCACAAGGTGCAGATCGCCGACACCGCCCTGGTCGCCGCAGCCGCCCTCTCCGACCGCTACATCACCTCCCGCTTCCTGCCGGACAAGGCCATCGACCTGGTGGACGAGGCCGCCTCCCGGCTGCGCATGGAGATCGACTCCTCCCCGGTGGAGATCGACCAGCTCCAGCGGGTGGTGGACCGGCTCCGGATGGAGGAGATGGCGCTGGCCCGCGAGGAGGACCCGGGCTCCCGGGAGCGGCTGGAGCGGATCCGCCGCGACCTCGCCGACAAGCAGGAGGAGCTCAGCGCCCTCACCGCCCGCTGGCAGCGGGAGAAGTCCGGCCTGAACCGGGTCGGCGAGCTCAAGGAGCGGCTGGACGCGCTGCGCGGCCAGGCCGAGCGCGCCCAGCGCGACGGCGACTTCGAGTCCGCCTCCCGGCTGATGTACGCCGAGATCCCGGCCGCGGAGAAGGAACTGGCCGAGGCCATCGAGGCGGCCGGCGGCCGGGGCGCGAGCGGCGGCGGGGCGATGGTCAAGGAGGAGGTCGGCGCGGACGACGTGGCCGACGTCGTCGCCTCCTGGACGGGCATCCCGGCCGGCCGGCTGCTGGAGGGCGAGTCCGCCAAGCTGCTGCACATGGAGGAGCGGCTGGGCCGCCGGCTGATCGGGCAGCGCAAGGCCGTGGCCGCCGTCTCCGACGCGGTGCGGCGCTCCCGCTCCGGCATCGCCGACCCGGACCGGCCCACCGGATCGTTCCTCTTCCTCGGGCCCACCGGCGTCGGCAAGACCGAGCTGGCCAAGGCCCTCGCCGACTTCCTCTTCGACGACGAGCGCGCCATGGTGCGCATCGACATGAGCGAGTACGGCGAGAAGCACACGGTCTCCCGGTTGGTCGGCGCGCCCCCCGGGTACGTCGGCTACGAGGAGGGCGGTCAGCTCACCGAGGCGGTGCGCCGCCGCCCGTACACGGTGGTGCTGCTGGACGAGGTGGAGAAGGCCCACCCCGAGGTGTTCGACCTGCTGCTCCAGGTGCTGGACGACGGCCGGCTCACCGACGGCCAGGGGCACACCGTGGACTTCCGCAACACCATCCTCATCCTCACCTCCAACCTCGGCTCCCCGTTCCTGGTGGACGTCTCGCTGAGCGAGGAGCGCCGCCGCGACCTGGTGATGGACGCGGTGCGCGCCGCCTTCAAGCCGGAGTTCCTCAACCGGCTGGACGACGTGGTGCTCTTCGACGCGCTCGGCACCGAGGAGCTGGCCAGCATCGTCGACCTCCAGGTCGACCGGCTCTCGGCCCGGCTGGCCGACCGCCGGCTGACCCTGGAGGTCACCGACGCGGCCCGCGAGTGGCTGGCGCTGACCGGGTACGACCCGGCGTACGGCGCCCGTCCGCTGCGCCGGCTGGTGCAGTCCGCCATCGGCGACCAGCTGGCCCGGAAGATCCTGGGCGGCGAGGTCCGCGACGGCGACACCGTGCGCGTGGACCTCGACGACAAGGGCGACCGGCTGACCGTCTTCGCCCTCCGGGAGGCGGCCGTGGGCGCCGCGGCCCCGGGGGACGGCGGCGGCGCGGTCTCCACCGTCAAGCAGGGCTGAGCGGCCCGGCGGGCGGCGGCCGGCGGGTGTGGCCACACCCCGGATCGCCGCCCCCGGGCCCTGCCGCCCGGCGGAGCGATGGGGCAGGATGGGCAGGCAGCCAGAGAAGGGATCTCACGTGAGCATCGATCCGGCATCCCTGCCGAATTTCGGTATGCAGCCGCAGCCGCAGCCGCAGCCCAGGGGCGACGCGGGGCCGGGCGGTCAGGGCGCTCCGTCCGCCTCGGGCGCCCCGAACCCGCGGACCGCCGTGGTGGTCCCCAATCCGGACCTGGTCAAGCAGCTGCTGGACCAGATGAAGCTGAAGTACGTGCTGGACAAGGAGGGAGACGTGGTCGCCCCCTGGGAGGGCTTCCGCGTCTACTTCATGTTCCGCGGCGAGAAGAAGGAGCTCTTCTCCGTCCGCACCTTCTACGACCACCAGTACACGCTGGACGAGAAGCCCCGGCTGCTGGAGGTGGCGGACGAGTGGAACCGGCAGTCGCTGTGGCCGAAGCTCTACACCCACACCCATGACAGCGGCGTCGTCCGGCTGATCGGCGAGACCCAGATGGTGATCGCCGCCGGGGTGAACCTGGAGTACTGGGTGACCAGCACCGCCAACTGGGTGCGGGCCGCGGTCGCCTGCGACAAGTGGGTGAAGGAGCGGCTGGGCATCGAGCAGTCCGCCGAGTCCAAGGAGGGCGGGGCGGAGGGCGGCCCGGGCGGCGACGCGCCCGCCTCCTGAGGCGAGCGCGCTCCTGGCGAGAGCAGGCTCCTGGCCAAGGGCAGGCTCCTGGCGAGAGCAGGCCAGGCCCCGCGACGGCGGCGGCTGCGGTGTTCGGGCGATCGGTCCGAGCACCGCAGTCGCCGCCGTTCGTGTGTTCGGCGTGTCTTCCCCGGCGGTCGGGTGAACGGACGATCTGCTGTTCGACGAACATTTCCCGCGCCGCAAATGATCGGACTTGAGCGATATTCGAGCAGTGTCGATCCGTCATACAAGTGAGCCGCTGATTTTCGTACTAACGTGGAGCACTCGCGCGGCTCCCCGCGCTCGATGTCGAAAACTGATTCCCACCGCGAACAGCCACCAAGTGCGACGTCCACGAGCAATTCCGCCCAAATGGCGAAGAACGCCCTCGATCTGCCGCACAATCCGGTAATCCTGTCGGGGCACCTACCGGCCCCAACGTGGAGCTGACCGTTGCTGATCGACCTAGAGACCGCGTACGTGGACACCCGGGCGCAGGAGCTGAGCTGGAGCCTCGGACTCGAACCGCTCCCCGCCCTGGCCACCCTGGATCTGGCCACCCCCGACCCCCACACCCCGGATCCGGCCACCGGAGACCGGACCCCGACCGGGCGGGCCCGCGGCGGGCTCACCCTCCAGCTCCGCCTGATCGGGGCCTCCCACCAGGTGCTGATCGACTCCCCGATCGGCCGCCTCAGCGAGACCGTGGCCTGCCTGCCGGACGTCACCGCGCCCATGCCCGGCCGGGCCGTGGAGCGGGTCCAGGGCTGGGCCTACGAGTTCCACGGCGAGACCCGCCACCTGGCCGGACCGGCCTTCACCGCCGAGGTCAGGCGGGCCGTGACCCTGGCCCGGACGGCCGCCGGCGGACTGGTGGGCCGCTTCCCCGGGAACGAGCTCGCCGTCACCGCGCTGATCGGCGCGGTGCGCCACGGCCCCGGCGGGCCCGTCGCCCAGTGGCGCACCTGGCACACCTACCCGCAGGAGGGCCGGGTGGTGGTCACCCGCAGCCGGATCGCCCCGGCGCGTCGGCCGGCCGGCACGGTGCCGGGCATGCCGTCCCGCCGCCGCCCCACGTCACCGTGGTCGAACGCCTGCCGCTCGATTCATCATCCGGAGTGACAGGGGTGGATCCGTGCCCTGCCATAGCGTCGAGACGTGACCCAGGAACCGGAAGCGCCGCCGCCCCCCGACACCGGCGCGACGCCCTCCGGCTCCCCGGTCCCCCCGACCCCGCGCACCCCACCGCCGGCCGCCCCGTCGGCGCCCCCCGGCGCAGTCCCGTCGGCGCCCCCCACCCCCGCCGCGGAGGGCCCCCGCCCGCCCGGCGGGCCCACCACCGCCCTCCGGCCGGGCCGGGCCCGCGCCGTCCTGCTGCTCGCCGCCTTCCTCTGCGCCGCCTGCGGCCTGGTGTACGAGCTGGCCCTGGTGGCACTGGGCAGCTACCTGATCGGCGACTCCGTCACCCAGGCCTCCGTGGTGCTGTCGGTCATGGTCTTCGCGATGGGCGTGGGATCCCTCCTCGCCAAACGCTTCACCAGCCGGGCGGCCGCCGCCTTCGCCGTCGTCGAACTCCTCCTCGGCCTGGTCGGCGGGCTCTCCGTGGCCGCCCTCTACGCCTGCTTCGTCTGGCTGGACGCCTACCGCCCGGCCCTGGTGGCCTGCGCCTTCGTGGTCGGCACGCTGATCGGCGCGGAGATGCCGCTGATCATGGCCCTGCTGGAACGGCTGCGCCAGCAGGCCCTGTGCCGGACGGTCGCCGACGTCTTCGCCGCCGACTACGTCGGCGGCCTGATCGGCGGCCTCGCCTTCCCCTTCCTGCTGCTGCCGGTGCTCGGGCAACTGGCCGGCGCCATCGTGGTCGGCGGGGTGAACGCGCTGGCCGGAGCCGTCGTCGTGCTGTGGCTCTTCCGCGCCGACCTCGGCCGCCGGCCGCGCGCCCTGCTGTGGTCCGGCCTGCTGGCCACCCTGGCCGTGCTCGCCGTCTCGTGGTCGCTGACCGGCCACTTCGAGGCCGCCGCGCGGCGCGCCCTCTACCCCGGCGCGGTGCTGCACGCCGAACGCAGCGAGTACCAGCAGGTGACCCTGGTGGCCTCCGCGCCCCCGGGCGGCCCCGCGGACTCCGGGGGGACGCCCGCGTCCCCGTCCGGCGTGGTGCTGCTGCTCGACGGCACGCCCGTGCTGGACTCCGCCGACGAGCGCCGCCTCCACGAGGCCATGGTCCACCCGGCGCTCGCCGGCCCCCGGAGCCGGGTGCTGATCCTGGGCGGCGGGGACGGGATGGCGCTGCGCGAGGTGCTCCGCTACCCGGACGTCACCGAGGTGACGCTGGTCGAGGTCGACCCGGCGGTGACCCGCCTGGCCGCCACCCACCCCGCGCTGACCGCGCTCAACCGGCACGCCTACGACGACCCCCGGGTCGAGGTGGTGCACGCCGACGCCTTCGGCTGGCTGCGCGACCGCGCCCGGGGCGGCGGCGCCGGTGGCGGCGCGGACGCCCCCGGCTACGACGTGGCGCTGTGCGACCTGCCACCGCCCTCCGTGGACGACGCCGCCAAGCTCTACACGGTCGAGTTCTACGGGATGCTGGGCAGCGTGCTCGCGCCCGACGGCCGGATCGCCGTGCGCACCGGCGCGCTGGACGCGTCCGCCGCCGCCGGCCGGGCGGACCTCTGGCGGATCACCGCGACGTTGGAGGCCACCGGCCTGCACACCACCCCCTACCGTCCCCCCGCCCCCGCCACCGCGCCCACCCCCGATGGCACCCCACCGGACGGTGGGACGCCGCAGGGGCGGCCCGCGGACCCCGGCATCGTGCTCGCCGGCAGGGAACCACCCCCGCTCCGACTGCCCGCCGACGCCCCGCCGCTCCGCCACCTCGACGCGTCACTGCCGCGCGGCGGCGGCGAACTCGGGGCGTCCCGGCCGGCCGCGCTCCCGCCCCCGGCCACCCTGCCGCACCCCGAGGGCGACCCCCACTGGGACGGCTGACCGGCCGACCGGCCGGTCCCGTCCACCGGTCTAGCCGTTGCCGCCCGGCCCGTAGCCACCCTGGCCGTACCCCGGCGAGCCGTAGCCGGGCGCGCCGTACCCCGGCTGACCGCCGCCCGCGCCGCTCCCGGGCCCGTAGCCCGCGCCCGGCGCACCGTAGCCCGGCCCGTAGCCGGAGGAACCGTACGGGTAGCCGTAGCCCCGCTCGCGTCCCCCCTCCGTGGGGAAGGCGCCGCCGCCGTAGCCGGACGGCGACCACGAGCCGCCCGCGAACCCGGAGGCGCTGACCCGCTGCATCTGGTCGACCCGCCGCACCACCAGCAGCCCCAGCACACCGGCCGCCACCGCGAACAGCTGGGAGAGCGTCAGCAGCCCGTACCCCCCGGCCAGCAGCGTGTAGTCGTCCGCGGTCGGAGCGGTGTTCCCGGTCAGCAGGCCGCTGACCAGGGACAGGATGTTGGCCGCCACCCAGGTCGTCCACCAGGTGCCCACCAGCGGCGGAATGCGCTGCGGTCGCGCACCGGCCGACTGGCGGTGCGGCTCGCTGGAGAGCCAGACGTCGCAGGCGATCCGCGCCGGCAGCACGTAGGCGGCGAACGGCACGAACCAGGACCCGATGCTCCAGCCCTGCCCGTGCCGCTGCCACTGGGGCTGGAACACGCCCGCGTTGCGGCGCACCCGCTGGAACCAGCAGATGAACACCGCGGCGGTGGCGATCCAGGCGAGCCCCTGGAGCAGGCTCACGGTCAGCAGGGCCTGACCCTCCTGGGTGCCGTCCACCACGAACACGGCGTAGCGGTCCGAGGCCAGCTCGTCGAAGAGCGCGTAGGCGTTCCACGCCGGGACGACCGAGACCAGGTGGACGAGCACGCACACCCCCAGCAGGACCTGGCTGGCGACGGCGAGACCGGACGCCTGCCTGATCAGCGGGACACCGGAGGCCACCGGGTAGGAGCCGTACGAGCCGAGAGCGGGCGCCGCCACCCCGTCGCAGCGCGGGCACTGCCCGGAAGCGGTGAGGGTCGTGGTGGCGCAACGTGGACACAGCATGGGAACGGCCCCCCGACCGCTGAAGCGCCGCAGGTGAATGACTGTTCATCAGCGTATGGCCGCGCGTTCCCGGCGTCCACGGTTTGTCCCACGGGCCGGGCTCCACTGTTCCGCGAAGGGGTAGGGGGGGAATAGCGTCCCCACGGGGACCCGCGGGGCCCGAGAGGACCAACTGCCGCCGAACGCCAGGGAGTCGATCAGCCATGCGACACGAGATTCCCGTCGACGCACCCCTGCGCCGCGTCTGGGGAGTGCTGCACGACCCCGCCGCGCTCGCGGCGGCGCTGCCCGGATTCCAGCCCGGCGACGAGGACGCGGCCACCGGCGCGGGAGCCCGCCCCCGGGCGGAGACCGGCGGCGCCGACCCCGCCGAGGACGCCGACCCCGGCCCCCTGCTCGCCGGCCGCCTGCGGGTGCGGGCCGGCACCGCCACCGTGACCTACCGGGGGAGCCTGCGGGTCGAGGACACCGGCCCGCACACCCTGCGCGCCGACCTCACCGCCCGCGAGGTGCGCGGCGGCGAGCCCGTCGCGGCCGTCGTGGACATCCGGCTGTCCCCGGCGCCCCGCCCGTCCGCCGCGGACGCCGGCAGCACGCTGCTGGTGTTGGACATCGTCGGCGAGGCCGGCGGACGCCTCGGCGCACTCGCCCCGCGCACCCGGGAGACCGCGCTGCGCCGGCTGCTGGACCGGTTCGGGCGGGGCCTGACCGAACACCTGTCGACCACCGGGGCGGCCACCGAGCCCGACGGCGAGGACGCCGGGGCGCCCGACCCCTTCGCGGAGGCCGCCGAGGCGCCCGGCACCGTGGGGGCCGCCGGGGCGGCGGAGGGCATCGAACCGCCGGACGCGGCGGAGGAACGCCGCGGGTACCGCGAGGGCGTGGCCGAGGCGGCCGTCGGCCGGGTCGTCCCCGGGGAGGTCGCCGAGGAGACCATCCCGGAGGAGCCGGCCGCGGCGTCCGCCGCGGCACGCACGATGATCACCCGCTCCGAGGAGGAGGTCGACCACGCCCCGCCGCGTGGCCGCTACGCCCCGGTGCCGGCCGCCCGTGACCGGCAGCCCGTCACCGCACCGGGCGGGACGCAGCTGCGCTGGGTGGTGCTCGCCGCCCTCGCCGTGGGCGCGGTGGGCGCCGCCGGGGCCGTGGGCGTGGTCCGCCGCGCCCGCGCCGCCCACGTGGGGTGAGGCGCGTTCCCCGAGGGAGCGCGAGGCCGACGGAACGGGAGCCCGCCCCGCCGGGGTGGGCTGGGCGCTGCGGGCGGTTCTGCGCGCTGCGGGGCGGGGTTCTGCGCGCCGAAAGTTATCCACAGGCTGTGGAGGGGGGCTGCGGCGCGCCCGAACCACATGGCAGGCTGAAAACAGGGGGTCCCCCTTCGGGCCCCCTGGGCGTGTTTGCGCCCCACCCGCCCCCGGCACCCCACCCACCGCGCCTGCCCCACTCGCCCCGGCCCACCCCCGCCTGGTCCGCCCGCCCCACCGAACCCGCCCACCCCAGCCGGCTGCCCCGACCCTCCCCGCCCCACCCGCCCCGCCGCGCGGTGGGGAGCGGCGGCGGCCGTCACGCGAAGTAAGCTCTGTGGCTCATGAGCGAGCACAACTTCGAAAGCCGCACGTCGCGCGAGCGCCGGCCCGTCTCCCACGGGGTGCGCGCATGAGCGCGAACCGCGAGGCGCTGCTGTCGCAGATCAAGGAAAAGGCCGTCGTGCACGGCAAGGTCGTCCTCTCCTCCGGGCGCGAGGCGGACTACTACGTTGACCTGCGCCGCATCACCCTGGACGCCGTCGCCGCCCCCCTGGTCGGCCAGGTGATGCTGGATCTCACCGCGGACCTCGACTACGACGCCGTCGGCGGCCTGACCCTCGGCGCCGACCCGGTGGCCACCGCCATGCTGCACGCCGCTGCCGCCCGCGGCCGGCAGCTCGACGCCTTCGTGGTCCGCAAGGCGGGCAAGGCCCACGGCCTCCAGCGCCGCATCGAGGGCCCCGACGTCAAGGGCCGCCGGGTGCTGGCCGTCGAGGACACCTCCACCACCGGCGGCTCCGTCCTCACCGCCGTGGAAGCGCTGCGCGAGGCCGGTGCCGAGGTCGTGGGCGTCGCGGTCGTCGTCGAGCGCGGCGCCGCCCCGGCGATCGCCGAGGCCGGCCTGCCCTACCTGGCCGCGTTCACGCTCGACGACCTCGACCTGGACTGACCCGCCGACCCGCACCCCGCGCGACACACCGGCGACCCGCCCGGTGACACACCACGCCGCGCCGGGTGCCCCGCCCGGGCAGCCGCCCCGCGCGAGCCCCGCGGCGCCCCCCGGCACCACCCGCCCCGGCGGGCGGTGCCGGGGTCGCTCCCGTGCCACGGCGTCTGCGAAAATGAACCGGAACACGCCGGGTCCTCGACGTGGAGCGACCAGCGGCGCGACGATCGCATGACCGTGTCGATCGCCTTACCACGAGGAGCGCATCGCATGCCCATCGCAACCCCCGAGGCCTACGCCGAGATGCTGGACCGGGCCAAGGCCGGCCGGTTCGCCTACCCGGCGATCAACGTCACCTCCTCCCAGACCCTGAACGCCGCCCTGCGCGGCCTCGCCGAGGCGGAGAGCGACGGCATCATCCAGGTCTCGACCGGCGGTGCCGAGTTCCTGTCCGGTACGACGATCAAGGACAAGGTCACCGGCGCGGTCGCGCTCGCCGAGTACGCGCACGTGGTCGCCGAGAAGTACCCGGTCACCGTCGCGCTGCACACCGACCACTGCCAGAAGGACAAGCTGGACAGCTACGTCCGTCCGCTGATCCAGATCTCGCAGGAGCGCGTGGACGCCGGCCGCAACCCGCTGTTCCAGTCCCACATGTGGGACGGCTCCGCCGTGCCGCTGGAGGAGAACCTCTCCATCGCCGAGGAGCTGCTGGCCAAGGCCCAGGCCGCCAAGATCATCCTCGAGATCGAGATCGGCGTCGTCGGCGGCGAGGAGGACGGCGTCGAGGCCGAGATCAACGAGAAGCTGTACACCGACACCGCCGACGCGCTGCGCACCGCCGAGGTCCTCGGCACCGGCGAGAAGGGCCGCTACCTGCTGGCCGCCACCTTCGGCAACGTGCACGGCGTCTACAAGCCGGGCAACGTCAAGCTGCGCCCGACCGTGCTGAAGGACCTCCAGGACGCGGTCGGCGCCGTCGTGGGCCGGGAGAAGCCGTTCGACCTGGTCTTCCACGGCGGTTCCGGCTCGCTGCTGGAGGAGATCCGCGAGGCGCTGGACTACGGCGTCATCAAGATGAACATCGACACCGACCTCCAGTACGCGTACACCCGCCCGGTCGTCGACCACATGTTCCGCAACTACGACGGCGTGCTGAAGGTGGACGGCGAGGTCGGCAACAAGAAGACCTACGACCCGCGCGTGTGGGGCAAGGCCGCCGAGACCGGCATGGCCGAGCGCGTCGTGGTGGCCGCCCAGGACCTCCGCTCCGCCGGCACCCGCCTGAAGTAACCTTCCGCCACCGCGCCCCCGCCTCCCGCCCCCGGCCCAGTCGGCGGCCCCACCGGCGGCGGCGCCCGGCGACACCGGGGCCCCGCCACCCGTCCCACGGCTCCACCGTGTGGACGGGTGGCGGGGCCCCGTCGCGTCACGCCGCGCCGGTGGGCTCCACCGACCCCGCCGGGGCGTCGGCCGCGTTCGCCCCGGCCGCGTTCGCCTCGATCGCGTTCGCCCCGGACACCAGGGCCGCGGCCGCCTCGGTCAGCACGTCGACGGCGGGGCGCGGCGCCCCGTCCAGCAGCCCGGGCAGGTCGGTCCGCGTACCGCCGAGGAAGCCACCGGCCACGGCGGAGTAGGTGGAGACCAGCATGTCCGGCTGCCACAGCGGCACGCCCAGCCCGACCAGCCCCGCGCGCACCCCCGCGTAGTCGCCCGGGCGGTAGTCCACGGCGCCGCCGCGCACCCGCTCGGCCGCGGCCACGAGGTCCGCGGGGCCCAGCGCCTCGGTGCCGACCAGCTCGTAGGCGCGACCGGCGTGCCGGGAGGCCGCGCCCGGGCCGCCGGCGAGGTCGGCGTCCGTCTCGGCGAGGACGCGGGCGGCGACGTCGGCGAGGTCCTCCCGCGCAACCGCCGCCAGCCGCCCCTGCCCGAGCGGCGCCGTCAGCGTGCCGGAGGCGGCCGCCGCGGCCACCTCCGGGGCCAGCAGCTCGGCGTACAGGCCGTTCCGCAGCACCGTCCACCCCAGCGACGACGCCGCCAGCCGGCGCTCCGTCCAGCGGTGCGCCAGCGCGTAACGGAGGTGGTCCCCGGCGGCGGTGAGGCTGGTGTACACGAGGTGGCGCACCCCGGCGGACTCGGCGGCCTCGATGGCGGCGCCGTGCCGGGCCGTCACGACGTCGTCCTCCGCGTAGCCGGCGGAGACGAGCAGGACGACGTCCACCCCCCGGAAGGCCGGGGCGAGGGTGGCCGGGGCGTCGAGGTCCAGCAGGCGCACCTCGACCCCCTCCGGCACGGTGCCGGCCACCCGATCCGGATCGTGGCTGCCCACCACGAGCGCCGGCCGGCCACCGGGGGCCGTGGTGGGGGTGGTGGCGGTGGCGAGACGTGCGGTGACGAGACGGGCGAGGGCGCCGCTCGCGCCGGTGACTAGGATCATTTCGGGCTCCCGTGGGGCGGGCCTGGGCGTGCGGGAGCACCGGACGAACCGCCGTCCACGGCCTCCGCGCGTACCCGGCGGTTCTCTTCGGCAACTGCGAACCATCCTCGGGAACCACGGCCGCGCGGTGAAGGAGGCACTTGCATGTCAGTCGGGCACACGGCGGTAACCACCCCCGGCACGGCGGCCGAGACCGCCGGTCCGCCCCCGGCCGGTACCCGTACGCCGGGCCCCTGCGCGGACGAGTACGACGACTGCGGCATCCGCGACGTGCTGGACCGCATCGGCGACAAGTGGTCCGTGCTGGTCATGGTGGAGCTGGCCAAGGGCGTGCGGCGCTTCCGCGAGCTGCAGCGCGCGATCCCCGGCATCTCGCAGCGCATGCTCACCCTCACGGTGCGCCGCCTGGAACGCGACGGGCTGGTGGAGCGGACCGTGCACGCCACGGTCCCGCCGCAGGTGGAGTACGAGCTGACACCGATGGGGCGCGGCCTGACCGCCCAGCTGCGCGCGCTGTTCGAGTGGGCGGGGGAGAACCACGCCCGGCTGGTCGCGTCCCGCCGCCGGTGGGACGCCGAGCACCCCGACTCCGAGGTGCACTGAGCGCTGCCGGCTGCCGCCGGGCCGCCGGCCGCCCGCCTTGGGCTGTTCGGGACCGTCCCGCGCCGAGGGCTCGGGGCCGAGGGGCGGGGCCGAGGGGCGGAGGACGCGGCCGGTCGCGCCGGAACGTACGGGGCCGGCCGCCTCGGCACGGTTGGCCGGGCTGGAGGCGGCCGGCCCCGGGGGACGCGACGGGGTGGGACTCAGGCGCCGGCGAGTTCGCGCGCGGCCGTGGGGGAGCTGTCCCGCAGGAAGGTCGCGCAGCGCTCGGCCTCGTCCTTCTCGTCGATCGCCGCGGCGGCCCGGCCCAGCGCGTGCAGGGCGCGCAGGAAGCCCTGGTTGGGCTCGTGCTCCCACGGCACGGGCCCGTGGCCGCGCCAGCCGCTGCGGCGCAGCGCGTCGAGGCCGCGGTGGTAGCCGGTGCGCGCGTAGGCGTAGGACTCGACGACCCGGCCGGCGGCGAAGGCGTCGTCGGCGAGTCGGGCCCAGGCCAGCGAGGAGGTGGGGTGGCTGGCGGCCACCTCGGCCGGGTCGGTACCGGCGGCGAGCGCCTCACGCGGCCCCGGCTCGTCCGGGAGCAGGGTGGGGTCGGGCTCGCCCAGGAGGTTCTGGTGCACAGACATGCGCCCAGTCTGCCCCACCCCGCAGCCCCGGAGAGCCCACCGCCCCGCCAGGCTGCCGCGAGCCCCGGTGGAGGGGGTGGGGGCACCGGGTGGGCGTGGGCATGGGAGGTGCGTGTGTGTGGGAGCGAGGTAGCCGATGCGGGTGCTCAGCGCAAGGAGGCGCCTGCCGCCTGTGGATATCTGCGAGCCCCCCTGGTCAACAGGGGTAGCCGGTGGGCGGGGTTCGGTGCAAGGGGGCATCCGTCGCCTGTGGATATCCGCTCGGCGGTCCTCAGCTCGGTAACACAAGCTCGACAGCCCCACCTCAGCGGCCTCAGCTCAGCGCCCCCACCCCAGGAACCCCACCTCAGCGGCCTCAGCTCAGCGGCCCCACCCCAGGAACCCCACCTCGGCGGCCACACCGCAGGGGCCCCACCCCAGGTCCCCCACCCCAGGAACCCCACCCCAGCGCCTTCAGCTCGGCGGGACGCGGACTGCCCAGCCGCCCTCGCGTACGGTCCACACCCGGGAGCGGACCGGTCCGGTGATCTCCCGGTCCGCCCGGTAGCAGAACGGCTGGCCGCTGATGCCGACGCGGCTGGCCTGGACGCGCACCGGTCCCTGGTGCGGGCCGCGGCGGACCACGACCTCGACCACCCCGTCGTCCGGTCGCGGCCGGGGCGCACCCTCCGGTAGGGACAGGTGGGCGTCGCCCGGCGGCAGCGTGTTGGCGAGCCCGACGCCGCGCACCGGGTGCGTCGGGTCGGCGAGTATCGTCCCGTCGGCCTCCACCCGCAGTCGGCGCCGCACGTAGGCGCCGGCGGGCGGCACGGCCAGGGCGCGGGCCAGCGCTCGGCGTCCGCCGTCGGCGCACTCGCGCAGCGCCTCGGCCAGCCGGGCGGAGAGCGCCGCGGGCAGCACTCCTGGCAGCACACCCGGCAGCAGGGCGGCGAACCCGCGCTCACCGGGCCCTTCCTGTTCCCGCTGGTGGTCCGCGAGGTCGGCGTCGTGCTCCCCGGCACGGCCGAGACCACGTCCCAGCCCGCGCCGGTAGCCGTCCCGGCCCGCCTCCGGGCCGTTCCCGCCCCGGCCGTCCAGCCCACTCAGCCCGCCCAGCCGACCCAGCCCGCCCCCGCCCGTTCCGTGCGGAGGGCCCAGTGGATGGCCCACTCCGTGGTCCAGCCCATGGTCCAGGCCGTGGCCCAGCCCGTGGTCCAGGCGATGGTCCAGGCGATGGTCCAGCCGGTCGACCGCGCCGCCGAGCCGCGGTTGGCGGGCGAAGGGGCACAGGTGCAGCGAGCCGAGCACGATGCCGCCGACGTCGTCGACCAGCAGGTCCAGCCGGCGGGCGACCCCGGAGAGGGCGACGCGCGCCGCGGCGGCCGGCTCCCGGGGCAGGCCGAGCGTCCAGGCCACCGTGGCCTGCCGCCGCGGGCCCACCGGGACGTGGCCGAGAACGGTCCCGCTCAGCTCGCGCCGCCGGTGGAGCACCTGGGCGATCTGGTGCAGGGTGTGGTCGTCGCCGATCGCGACGGGGTGGCGCCGGCCGCGGTGGGCGAGCACCCGTTCCAGTTCCTCACGGCCTTCCGGCAGCACGGTTTTGACGTCGGCTCCGGCGCCGAGGACGTCCCGGGCCACCCGTACGGACTCGCCGTCCACCGCCCGCGCGACCGGGTCGACCACCACCAGCAGCGCGAGCGCCTCCGACACGTCCGTCCTTCCTCAGGTAATCTCTCCACGCAAGAGCCCCTTGCGCGATCGCGTCAGGGGCTTGGTCCATTCCGGGGCGAGGGCGGGCCGGCGTCAAGCCGTCTCCTCGTCGAGAATGCCCCGGGGGAAAGGGGTGTACGCCTGTGCCGGCACTTGTGCTGCTCGGCGCCCAGTGGGGTGACGAGGGTAAGGGTAAGGCCACCGATCTGCTCGGTGGCTCCGTCGACTACGTCGTCCGTTACCAGGGCGGCAACAACGCCGGGCACACCGTGGTGGTCGGCGACCAGAAGTACGCGCTCCACCTGCTGCCGTCCGGCATCCTCAGCCCGGAGTGCACGCCGGTGATCGCGAACGGCGTCGTGGTGGACCCGTCCGTGCTCTTCTCGGAGATCGAGGGCCTGCAGGCGCGCGGCATCGACACCTCGCGGCTGATGATCTCCGCGAACGCGCACCTGATCACGCCGTACCACACCACCCTGGACAAGGTCACCGAGCGCTTCCTCGGCAAGCGCCGCATCGGCACCACCGGCCGCGGCATCGGCCCGGCGTACGCGGACAAGATCAACCGCGTGGGCATCCGGGTGCAGGACCTGTTCGACCCCTCGATCCTGCGGCAGAAGGTCGAGAGCGCGCTGGACTACAAGAACCAGGTGCTGGTGAAGCTCTACAACCGCCGCGAGATGTCCGCGGACCGGGTGATCGAGCAGTACCTGGAGTACGCGGAGGGCCTGCGCCCGTACGTCGCCGACACCACGCTGGTGCTGAACCAGGCCCTCGACGAGGGCAAGGTCGTGCTGCTGGAGGGCGGCCAGGGCACCCTGCTGGACGTCGACCACGGCACGTACCCGTTCGTCACCTCCTCCAACCCGACGGCCGGCGGCGCCTGCACCGGCTCCGGCATCGGCCCCACCCGCATCGACCGGGTGATCGCCATCCTGAAGGCGTACACCACCCGTGTGGGCGCCGGCCCGTTCCCCACCGAGCTGTTCGACGAGGACGGCGCCAAGCTGCGCGAGATCGGCCACGAGTACGGCGTCACCACCGGCCGTGACCGCCGCTGCGGCTGGTTCGACGCGGTGATCGCCCGCTACGCCACCCGGGTGAACGGTGTGACCGACTTCTTCCTCACCAAGCTGGACGTGCTCACCGGCTGGGAGCGCATCCCGGTCTGCGTCGCCTACGACGTGGACGGCCAGCGGGTGACCGAGCTGCCGACCACGCAGACCGACTTCCACCACGCGAAGCCGATCTACGAGACGCTGCCGGGCTGGAGCGAGGACATCTCCAAGGCCAAGACCTTCGAGGAGCTGCCGAAGAACGCCCAGGCGTACGTCAAGGCGCTGGAGGAGATGTCCGGGGCGCGCATCTCGGCGATCGGCGTCGGCCCGGGCCGCGACGAGACGATCCAGATCCACGACCTGCTCTGATCGATGCGCGCCGGCCCGCCGTCGCCGGGCCGGCTCCTCCGGCGGCGTCGACGCCGCCACCCCCGTCCGCGCGCCGGCTTGGCATGATGGGGGGCGGTCGTCGACGGACAGGTGGGGGAGGTGCGGCATGCCGTCCGGGTACGCGTTGGTGCACCGCAGCAGCCTCCGGGAGCAGATCGCCCGTGCGCTGCGGGACGACATGGTCACCGGCCGCCTGCCGGCCGGTGAGCGGTTCACCGTGCGGGACATCGCGGAGCGGTACGGGGTCTCGGCGACGCCGGTGCGCGAGGCCCTCGTGGAGCTGGCGGCGCTCCAGCTCGTCGAGATCGTGCACCACCGAGGCTTCCAGGTGCGGCAGCAGACCTGGGAGGACTTCGACGAGATCCTCGACGCGCGCCGGGTCCTCACCGAGGGCATGCTGGCGAGCCTGCCGGGGCGCGTGCCGGACGGCTTCCCGGAGGGCGAGCTGACCACCGTGCGCCGCCGGGCGATGGACGCGCGCCGCGCCGCGGAGGCCGGGGACGTGGACGTCATGGTGGTGTGCGACCTCAGGTACTGGTGGGAGCTGAACCGCCTGCTGAGCAACCGGCGGGTCGCCGACTTCGCGGACAACCTGCGGGTGCTGGCCTGGATGTTCCTGGTCCCGCGGGTGCGGCCGTTCGCCCCGCTGCGCGGGCACCTGTGGGGCCGCCAGATGGAGCTGGTCGAGGGGCTGCAACGCGGGGACTGGGCGGCGGTGGCGGAGGAGATGCGCGCCTACCACCGGTTCGCCGCCGAGGGCGTCGCCCCGCTGCGCGAACGGTCGGCGCCGTCGTCCTCCTGAGGGCCGGCGGCCGCTCGGCCGCTGGTCCTCTCGCCTGCTCGCCTGCTCGGCTGCTCGCCTGCTCGCCTGCCTGGCCCCTCGGCCACCGGTGGCTCGGCCACCGACCCCCAGCCACCGGCCCGCCTCAGACCAGGCCCAGGAACTCGGCGATGCCCCCGCCGAGGATGAGCGCCGTCACGACCGCGAGGAACACGCCGCATCCCAGGCAGCTGTTCGGATCCTGACCCCCCACTTCACGTGCCGTGCGGGGGCGGGCGCTCCGCTGCGGAGCGGGTGGTCACGGGCTCCGGTGCGCTCACCGTACGTCCCGGCGGCGTGGCGCCGGCGGCCGGTGAGACTCCCGTGTCTGGTGTGACGGGCGCGACGGGCGCGGATTGCCCGAGGAGCTGTGCCTCCCCAGAGAAGTGGCCACTTCACGTGTCCTATCGATCGCAGAGGGTACCGATCGCTGGACAGCATGTCGGGTCCGCCACCTCGGGTGCAAGGCGACTTGACATCCGTCGCTCGGCTTCCCACCAGCCACACCCGTCTCTCCCGGCTCACGAGAAACACGAGTCCCAGCCAGCTGGGGAGCGGTGGGAAGCCGATCCGGGCGTCAGCGCATCGGGGGCTCCGGCGGGCGCTGCCGCGGCATCATCGGGCGCATGCCGGGTGGCGGGTTCGGCCGGCTCCGGCCCTCGGAGTCACCGCGCCGCACCGGACCACCGGGCCCGGCCGCGTGCAGCGCGGCCGCCGTGCCACGGAACTCCCGCACCCAGTCCGCCGTCTCGGTGCGGATGATCTCCGCCAGGTCCTCGTGGAAGACCCGCAGCATCCGCAGCCGCCGCTCCACGACCTCCGCGGCCGACTCCTCCACCGGCCCGAGGACGTCCCGCACCATCTCGGTCTCCCACTCGAAACGCAGCGTGTCCAGCCGGCGCTGGACCGCCTGCGCGGTGGCGATGTCGCGCATCCACCCCGCCGTGAGGCCGAGCAGCCGGTCCAGGCCCAGACAGCCGGCCGCCAGACCGAGACCCGCGAAACCCCACAGCGCGACCGAGCCCGCCGCCCCGGCCGCCACCGCCGGCAACGGCACCAGCAGCCCGGTGGCGCCCACCAGCAGCGCGGCGGTGCGCAGCCCCTTGGCCCAGCGGCGCTTCTCCTGCCGCCCGGACAGGTACCACTCGACGGTGCCCAGGGCCTTGGCCTGCGTCCACTGGTACAGCGCCTCCAGGGAGTCGCCCGGCTGCTGCCAGTCACAGATGGGGTAGGCGTCCTCGGGCGGCGGGCCGCCCACGGGAGGCTGCGGTCCACCCGCCGGCGGCTGGACCGCGCTTCCCGCCGGGAAGGCGTCGTCCGGCCCAGCCCGCGGCGGCTGCTCCGGCCGCATGTCCGGATCCGTCACGGTGTTGCTCCCTACTCGAGTAGGCCTACTCGCCGCACACTGGCCTCCATTTCTTACCGCCGAATGGCTGACCAGGCGGTGCCCCCCAACTCCCCGACCCTGGTAAGTGGCAGCTCAGCGGGCAAGCGGCCCCGCGCGGTTTCACCCGTGGGAGTGGTTCCCCTCATCCCGGCAGGGGGCACTACGCTACGTGCGGTGAAGGTCCTCGTGATTGGCAATGGCGCTCGGGAGCACGCTCTCGTACGCGCCCTCTCCCTCGACCCAGACGTCCGGTCGCTGCACTGCGCGCCCGGCAACGCCGGCATCGCCGCGATCGCCGAGCAGCACCCGGTGGATCAGATGGACGGCGCCGCCGTGGCCGACCTGGCCGCCGAGCTGGCCGCCGACCTGGTGGTGATCGGCCCCGAAGCGCCGCTGGTGGCCGGTGTGGCCGACGCCGTCCGCGCCCGCGGCATCCCCTGCTTCGGCCCCTCCGCCGCCGCGGCCCGCCTGGAGGGGTCCAAGGCGTTCGCCAAGGAGGTCATGGCCGCCGCCGGCGTGCCGACCGCCCGCTCCTACGTGTGCACCACCGAGGCGGAGATCGACGAGGCGCTGGACGCCTTCGGCCAGCCCTACGTCGTCAAGGACGACGGGCTGGCCGCCGGCAAGGGCGTCGTGGTCACCGAGGACGTCGCGGCGGCGCGGGCGCACGCGCTGGCCTGCGACCGGGTGGTGATCGAGGAGTACCTGGACGGCCCCGAGGTGTCGCTGTTCGCGGTGACCGACGGGAGCACCGTGGTGCCGCTCCAGCCGGCCCAGGACTTCAAGCGGGTCGGTGACGGGGACAGCGGCCCGAACACCGGCGGCATGGGGGCCTACTCGCCGCTGCCGTGGGCGGACCCCAAGCTGGTCCGCGAGGTCACCGAGACGGTGCTGCAGCCGACCGTCGACGAGCTGCGCCACCGCGGCGCCGAGTTCTCCGGCCTGCTGTACGCGGGGCTGGCGATCACCTCGCGCGGCGTGCGGGTGATCGAGTTCAACGCGCGCTTCGGCGACCCGGAGACGCAGGTGGTGCTGGCCCGGCTGAAGACGCCGCTGGCCGGGCTGCTGCTGGCGGCGGCGACCGGACGGCTGTCCGAGATCGAGCCGCTGCGGTGGAGCGAGCGCGCGGCGGTCACCGTCGTGATCGCCTCGGAGGGCTACCCCGCGTCGCCGCGCACCGGTGACCCGATCGAGGGCCTGGAGGAGGCGGAGGCGCTGGAGAACGTGCACGTGCTGCACGCCGGTACGGCCCTCGGCGAGGACGGCGCGGTGGTGAGCGCCGGCGGTCGGGTGCTCTCCGTCACCGCGACCGGTTCCACCCTGGCCAAGGCGCGCCGCCGGGCCTACCGCGGGGTGGAGCGGATCCGGCTGGCCGGCTCCCACCACCGCACCGACATCGCCCTGCGCGCCGCCGAGGCGCAGGAGCAGGCCATCGCCGCCGCCGCGGCGGGCGAGGGCGGCGGCACGGAGGCCGGGCCGGCGACGGCTCCCGACGAGGCCTGAGCCCGGGCTTCGAGCCACAGGCCTTGGCCCTTCGTGCCCCGGGTCTTGGCCGTTCGTGTCCAGGTCTTGGCCCCAGGCCCGGCCCTGGAGCCTTGGCCCTGGTCCTGAGCCCGCAGGCCGTGAGGCTCAAGTCTGAGCCACGGGCCTGAGCCCAGGCCGTGACCCGTAGGCATGAGCCCCACCCGAGGGGGCGCCGCCCAGGCGCCCCCTCGGGGCTCGCACGGCGCGGGCTCGGTCGGCCCGGGCTCGCACGGCCCGGGGCCCAGGCTGGGCGCACCGGGCCGCCATGCCTTGGTGGTAATGCCTCGGACCCGCCGGGCGTGACGCCTCGGGCAGGCCGACAGGGCAGCCTTTGGACACCGTGCCAAGGGCAGGCCGGGATGTCATGCCTCAGGCAGGAGTTATCCACAGCCTGTGATCCCCCCTGTCGCCACGCCGAATTCTCGTGGAAGGCTTGAAATCGGGGGTCCCCCTCGGACCTCGGTTTTGTGCTGTGCACCTGCCAATCCGCCCGTGTCACTGCCACTCGCGGTAGCCCCCCGTGCTCCTGCGGCCCTCTGCGACCCGGTGCGGCACCCCCTCCGCGGCCCCGTGCGACCAGCCGAGCCCCGTGCGACCAGCCGTGTGCCCGGCGACCGTCCGCGCCCCCCGCGATCCGCCGTGTGCGCCCCGTCCGTTTCCCCTGCCCGCTGCTCCCTGTGGGGTGGGTGGGGCGGGTCGGCCGGGAGTGGTTGGGGGAACGGAGCTCTCCGTTCCCCCACCCTGGCTCTTCCGCACCGCCGGCGGCCCCAGGCGGGGGCGCGGGCCGGGAGGGGAACAGACGACCGACGGATTCATGTTCGTTCGTGCCCGCATATGGTTGACACCTGCCCGGCTCTGACAGAAGTCCGGGCGTTTTCGTGTGATCGTCGCCAGAACGCCGCACAGACGCACGGCGCGCGGCTGCCTGCCGCTTCGCACCCAAGCGTGAGTTGACGCGCGACGCGGCGAACCCAGGGTAGGGATGCCGCCAACTGCCCCTTCCGGACGGTGGACGGCGGCTCGATGTGCCATCGTCGACCGAACGGAAAGCACACGCACTTCCACCGCGACGGAGCGGGAAGGGCCGCGGGCAGTACCGGTACGGGCCGCGCGCGGCCGACGGTAACCGAAGGCGAGGTGAGTGGACGGTGAACGACGCCGAAGAGATCGCCCGACGCGGGCTCCGCGCGGCGCGGGCGCGTGCCGCGGCCATTCTGCGCCTGCGCCGCGCCGCCCTCACGGTCGTCTGGGCGAGCTGGGCGCTGGCTGGCGTGCTGCTGGTGGCGGCCCTGTGCGGCATCCTCGGCAGCGTCTTCGGCGCCGCCGCCGGTCCGGTCGCCTGGGCGGCCGCCTCCGGGTTCGTGGTCGCGGTCGCGGTCGGCTGGGTGGTGCTGTCGGCGCTGCGTCCGGCGGGCGAGGGACGATTCACGCGGCACGCCACCGGTTCCGCAGGCTCCGCCGGGGCCTCCGCGGTACCTGCCGGTGCCCCCGGCGCCGCCGATCCCGGTCGGCTGGGGACGACGGTGGCGCTGCCGCCCGAGTCCGCCCCCGAGCTCTACGCGCTGATCGGCGGGCTCGCGGCGGAGCTGGACGTGCCGGAGCCCGGGCTGATCGCGCTGACCCCCGACTGCGACAGTTGGCTGGACGAGACGCCGCAGGCGGCCGGCCCCGTCCTGGTCATCGGTTCGCCCTTCCTGTGGTGGATGCGTGTCGACGAGCTACGCGCGTTGCTCGCTCCGGTCGTCGCCGGCACCACCGCCGCCGTGGACCGGGACATCCAGGCCGCGCGGGCGTTCGTCCGCGACTTGGAGACCCACGGCCCCGTGGGGTCGGCGGCCGGCCGGCCGGCCCCCGGGCTGCCCGCCGCCGAGCAGGCCGCCGGCTCAGGCTCCGGCTCCGAGGGTTGGCTGCGACGTGTCCGCGCGTTCCTGCTCGCGCTGGGCTGCCGACCGCTGCCGGGGGTGGCCGCCGTACGCCGCCGACTCCTCCTGCGCTGCTTCCCACACGCCGCTGAGCTGGAACGATTCGTCGCGGCCTTCGCCTCCGCCCGCGCCCAGCTGGTCGACTACGGTCGGCGGGTGCGGGCCCAGGAGCAGGTGGGTCTCGCCTATGCCTGCTGGGACCGGCTGCTCACCCGGGTCGCCCTGCCCTGCTGGCAGCAGGGTCTGTGGCCCACCGGGCTGAACGAGGGCGTGGTGTACGCCCTCACCGAGCTCTCCCGCCGGGACCGACTCGCCGAGGGCTACGAGCGGCGGCTCGCCCGGCGGCCCGCCAGCGACCTGCTGGCCGACCCGGCGGACGTGGACGCCCAGGTCTCGCTGCTCGCCGCCCACCTCTTCCACGGCGGGCCGCTGCGCGCGCCGCTGGCCTGGGAGGACTACCCGAGCAGGGTCGTCGACCCGCTCTGGCGTCGTCGCGCTGCCGCCCTCGACGCCGCCCTGGACCGCCTCGACGGCCGCACGGCCGGCCCCGGTGGCCTCGGTAGCCCGGGTGGGCCTGGTGGTCGCCGTGGTGCCGGCCGCCCCACTCGTCCCGGCAGCATCACCAATGCCGGCGCATCCGCCGTACCGGCCGCGGCGTCCGCCACACCCGGCGGCACGGACGCGCGCAGCACCGTCGCGCGGCTGCTCCGCCCGATCGGCACGGGCGGCAGTGACCAACTGGCCGCCGCGCTCGCCGCCGAACTCCTCCGGGGGCGGCCGCACGGGGGATCGGGCCAGTACCCGGGGCTCGGGGACCAGACCGGGGAGGAACTGCTCGCCGACCACGTCCGCGCCATGATCTGCTGCGCCGCGGTGGACACCGCCGGGGCTCGCCCGGGTCTGGACTGGCTGGACGGGCCGGTGCTGCGGGTGGACGGCCGCCGCGCCCCCGGGTTGTCCTTCGCCGTGCTGCAGGCCGTGGAGGAGGGCGACCACACCCTGCTGCGGGCCTGGATGGAAGAAGTCGGTGTCCACCTGGAGGTCCCCGTCCGCCTTCCCGGCTGACGCGGCGCGCTCGGCTGGTTGACGTGGGGCGAGCTGCCTGGTTCTTCGCGACGGCCTCGCCCGATCCGGGGCGCCTTGGTTCTCCACTGGTTTTCCACAGGCTGATTCCGTCCCCTTGCTGTATTGCCCCGTGGGGTTGCCCCGGGGTACCCCTGGAACAAGGGGGCGTCTGGGTTGTCCACAGGTTTTGATTGCCCCCTTGCGCGGCATGCCCGCCTGGGTTACCCCTCGGACAAGGGGGCGCCGGGTTGTCCACAGCCTTGGTTTGCCCTCTTGCGCGGCGTGATCGCCTCGGGTTACGCCTGGGACACGGGGGCGTCTGGGTTGTCCACAGGTTCGGGTTCCCCCTTGCGCGGCATGCCCGCCCCGGGTTACCCGCCCCCGAACGCCCCTAACCCGAAACGGCCCCGCACCGAACCCCTCCGCCACCCCCGCACCAACCCCTCCTGACACCCCCGCCACCCTCCCACCCCCCGCCCCGGCACCCCGAGGCATCCCTCCGCCACATCCCGCCGCATCCCCCGCCGGCCCCCCGAGAGGGCCCCGCGCCACCCCCACTGGCCACGGACGCCAGCCCCGGCACGCGCCCCCGCGCCCCGGCGCGCCCCTCGCTTGGCCCACCGCACCCCTTCCACTCCGCCACGGTCCCGCCACGGTGCGCCACCCTTCCCAGCGCCGGTGACGGTCCGTACGGTGTGACGCACCGAACGCCACTCTCTCGAGCCATTTTCGTTGCATTGGGTGATATGGCGGGGGCAGGGTGTGATGTATTGGTCCTTCGACAACAGCGGCGGCGGTGCGGACGGGGGAAGGTCCGGCGTCGCCCGGAGGGGCAAGGAATGTCGCAAGACGGTGGGGCCGGCGAGGGCCGGGTGGCACAGGTGGGGGCCCGGGGCGGTGATCGGCGCGAGCCGTGGCACGAGACGGGGCCGTGCGCCGGCCGTGCATCCGAAGAGGCGGCGGGGTGGCCGCAGGCGCGCACGCGGGAGGGCACGACAGCCGGCCAGCGCCCGGAACCATCCCAGCGCCCGGACCACACCGAGCATCACGACCGCACCCAGCAGCACGACCACACCCAGCAGCACGACCAACCGCGGCACCAGGACCCCGACGAGCCGCCGACGCGGTGGGTGCCGGCCGAGCACCACGAGCCGCCGACGGAGCACCAGCAGCCCGGTCGGGACTGCGCCGGCTCCCCGCCGCAGCGCTGGGAGTCGGGCGCGCTGGCCCACGGGGTGGCCGATCCGTTCGGCCAGGGCCCGCTGCCCTGGCTGCGCGGGCGGGACAGCTACGTGGACGGCTCCGGCTCGATGGTCCCGTGGTACGTGGACCTGGACTCCGCCGGCGCGCCCGGCACGGTCCGTCCGCGCCCCGGCGAGCTGCGCAACGCGGACGACGTCCACCAGCAGATCAAGGGCTTCGCCACGGCCGTCTCGGTGCGCCCGGGCGAACGCCTGGACTTCAAGATCACCGCGAATCCGCCGCAGAACCTCACCATGGACTGGTACCGGATCGGCCACTACGGCGGCAACGGGGCGCATCGCGTCGGCGGCAGCCCCCGGCTGTCCGGCATAGTCCAGCCCGAGCCGCTGGTGGCGGGCCGCACCGTCTCCTGCCACCACTGGTGGCGCAGCTGGCGGTTGAGCGTGCCCCGGGACTGGCGTCCCGGCGCCTACGTGGCCGTGCTGACCTCGGAGGACGGCCACCGCAGCCACATACCGTTCACCGTGCGGGACGACGAGCCGGCCGACTTCCTGGTGGTCATCCCGGACATCACCTGGCAGGCGTACAACCTCTTCCCGGAGAACGGCCGCACCGGGGCGAGCCTGTACCACTCCTGGGACGAGCGGGGGCGGCTGCTCGGGGAGCGGGACGCCGCCACCACCGTGTCGTTCGACCGCCCGTACGCCGGCTCGGGTCTGCCGCTGCACGTCGGCCACGCATACGACTTCATCCGGTGGGCCGAGCGCCAGGGTCTCGACCTGGCGTACGCCAGTGCCCTGGACCTGCACGCCGGCCGGGTGGATCCGACGCGCTACCGGGGGCTGGTGTTCACCGGGCACGACGAGTACTGGTCGGCGCCGATGCGGCAGGCCGTGGAGGCGGCGCGGGACGCCGGCACCTCGCTGGTGTTCCTCAGCGCCAACACCATGTACTGGCAGGTGCAGGTGAGCGCGTCGCCGTCGGGTGAGCCGGACCGGCTGGTGTCCTGCCGCAAGAACCACCCGGACCGCTCCGGACGCACCGCGCACTGGCGGGTCTGCGGCGAGCCGGAGCAACTGGTGCTCGGGGTGCAGTACGAGCGCCGGGTGGCGGAGCCGGTGCCGCTGGTGGTGCGCAACGCGGGGCACTGGCTGTGGGAGGGCACGGGGCTGGCGGAGGAGGACACGCTGCCGGGGCTGGTGGCGGCGGAGGCGGACCGCTACATGCCGCGGGTCCCGCTGCCGGAGTGCAGCGGACGGGTGCTGCTGTCGCACTCGCCGTACCGGGACGAGGAGGGACGGCCGCGGCACCAGCAGACGTCGCTGTACCGCGCGCCCAGCGGGGCGTGGGTCTTCGCCTCCGGGACGTTCGCCTGGACGCCGGCGCTGGACCGTCCGGGCTGTGTGGACGAGCGGGTGCAGCGCGCCACCGCGAACCTGCTGGACCGGATCCGCAAGTCCGAGTAACCCCAGCCCCAGCCCACCCCAGCCCCAGCCCACCCCGCCCCGCCCCAGCCCAGCCCAGCCCAACCCAGCAGGCCAGCCGCAGGCGGCGGGCCTGCGGCTGGCCCACGGCCGGCACCGGCGCGGCCCACCCCGGCCGCCCGCCGCGGTGGCGTGGCAGACTTCGGACTCGGGGGGAGCCCCAGCAGAGGAGTGCCACGCCACCATGAGCGGATTCGTGACCGTGCCGGAGCCGGAGCAGGTCCCCGGCCTCACCCATGTGCACACCGGGAAGGTGCGCGACCTGTACCGGGACGGTGACGGCAACCTGGTCATGGTCGCCCACGACCGCATCTCCGCCTACGACTGGGTGCTGCCGACGGAGATCCCCGACAAGGGCCGCATCCTGACGCAGCTGTCGCTGTGGTGGTTCGAGCGGCTGGCCGACCTGGTGCCGCACCACGTGATCTCGACCGAGCTGCCGGACGCCGCCCCGGCGCACTGGAAGGGCCGCACGCTGGTCTGCCGGCCGCTGCGGATGCTGCCGGTGGAGTGCGTGGCCCGGGGCTACCTGGCCGGCTCCGGCCTGGTCGAGTACCGCCAGTCGCGGACGGTCTGCGGGATCGCGCTGCCGGAGGGGCTGGAGGAGGGCAGCGAGCTGCCCGCGCCGATCTTCACCCCGGCCACCAAGGCCGAGGTGGGGGAGCACGACGAGAACGTCACCTACGAGGACGTGGCCCGCACGGTCGGCGCGGAGACCGCGGCGCGGCTGCGCCACCTCACGCTCGCCATCTACGGCCGGGCGAAGGAGATCGCCTTGGACCGCGGGCTGGTCCTGGCGGACACCAAGTTCGAGTTCGGCGTCGAGCCGGGGGAGGCGGCGGGCACCGCCGACCTGGCGGCGGAACCGGCCGCCGTCGGTGAGGAGCCCCGGATCGTGCTGGCGGACGAGGTGCTCACCCCCGACTCCTCCCGCTTCTGGCCGGCCGACGACTGGCAGCCGGGCCGCGCGCAGACGGCGTTCGACAAGCAGTACGTCCGGGACTGGCTGACCTCGCCGGCCTCCGGCTGGGACCGCGCCGCCGACACCCCGCCCCCGCCGCTGCCGGACGAGGTCGTCGAGCGCACCCGCGCCAAGTACATCGAGGCCTACGAGCGCCTCACCACCCTGACCTGGCGCTGACCAGGGCCGGAGCGCTCGTCCGCGGCCCAGCGCCGGCCGGTCTCGGGTCAACGTCCCCGGACCGGCCGGCGCGGCGGGGGCTCACCCCTCCAGGCTGCTCATCACGTGCTTGACGCGGGTGTAGTCCTCCAGCCCGTAGGCGGAGAGGTCCTTGCCGTAGCCGGAGGACTTGAAGCCGCCGTGCGGCATCTCGGCCACCAGCGGGATGTGGGTGTTCACCCACACGCAGCCGAAGTCCAGGTCGCGGCTGAGCCGCAGGGCGCGGGCGTGGTCGCGGGTCCACACGGAGGAGGCCAGCCCGTACTCCACGTCGTTGGCCCGGCGCACCGCCTCGGCCTCGTCGGTGAACCGCTCCACGGTGATGACCGGCCCGAACACCTCGGTGCGGGTGATCTCGTCGCCCTCGCGCAGTCCGCCGACGACGGTCGGGGCGAAGAAGTAGCCCTCCTCGCCGACGCGGTGGCCGCCGGTGAGGACGGTGGCGTGCGCGGGCAGCCGCTCCAGCATGCCGGTGACGTGGGCCAGCTGGGTGGGGTTGTTCAGCGGGCCGTAGGCGGCCTCGGTGTCCGAGGGGGCGCCGGTGCGGGTGTTCTGCGCGGCCTCGGTGAGCAGTTCGACGAAGGCGTCGTGCGCCTCGTCGGCGACCAGCACGCGGGTGGCGGCGGTGCAGTCCTGGCCGGCGTTGAAGTAGCCGGCCTCGGCGATGCCCTGGGCGGCGGCGGCCAGGTCGGCGTCGTTGAACACCACGCAGGGCGCCTTGCCGCCGAGTTCGAGGTGCACGCGCTTCAGCCCGGCCGCGGCGCCGTGGGCGACCTCGCGGCCGGCGCGCACCGAGCCGGTGATGGAGACCATCGCCGGGATCTCGGACTCCACCATGGCGCGCCCGGTGTCGCGGTCGCCGCAGACGACGTTGAACACGCCGGGCGGCAGGATCTCGTTGGCGATCTCGGCCAGCAGCACGGTGGAGGCCGGGGTGGTGTCGGAGGGCTTGAGGACGACGGTGTTGCCCGCGGCGATGGCCGGGGCGAACTTCCACACCGCCATCATCATCGGGTAGTTCCACGGCGCGACCTGCGCGCACACCCCGACCGGCTCGCGGCGCACGTAGGAGGTGAGGCCCTCCATGTACTCGCCGGCGGAGCGGCCCTCCAGCAGCCGGGCGGCGCCGGCGAAGAAGCGGATCTGGTCGACCATCGGAGGGATCTCCTCGGTGCGGGTGAGGCCGACCGGCTTGCCGGTGTTCTCCACCTCCGCGGCGATCAGTTCCTCGGCGCGCTCCTCCACCGCGTCGGCGATCCTGAGCAGGGCGCGCTGCCGCTCGGACGGCGTGGTGCGGCGCCAGGTGGTGAAGGCCTCGGCGGCGGCCTGCATGGCGGCCTCGACGTCGGCCGCCGAGGACAGCGGCGCGGTCGCGTAGGCCCGGCCGGTGGCCGGGTTCACCACCTCGGACGTCCGGCCGTCGGCGGCGGCCTGCGGCTTGCCGTTCACGACGTTGTGCAGCACCCGGAGGGTGTTCATCGGCACTCCTCGCCTCCTCGCGTCCAGCTTTTGGACAGCGTAGAACGGGGCTGAGGAATCCGTCAGCAGCATGCCGTTAATTCCACGAAAACCGACACGTTCGGCGGGTATGAGCAACGGAATCCTTGCGTCCGGTCGTGCCCGAATGTCAGAGTGCGAGGGTGGCCAAGACCTACACCTGGGGTACGAGATGAGCGTCAGCGCCGAGAGCTTCAGCGGTTCGGTCGCCTCCACGACGGAGCGCGGCGAGAGGGACCGGGCCGCCTACGACCACCTGTGGATGCACTTCACCCGGATGTCGTCCTACGCCGACGCGCCGGTGCCCACCATCGTGCGCGGTCAGGGCACCCGCATCTGGGACAGCGAGGGGCGCGAGTACCTGGACGGGCTGTCCGGGCTGTTCGTGGTGCAGGCCGGCCACGGCCGGGCCGAGCTGGCCGAGGCCGCCCGCAGGCAGGCGGAGCAGCTGGCGTTCTTCCCGGTGTGGAGCTACGCCCACCCGACGGCGGTGGAGCTGGCCGAGCGGCTCGCCCACCTCGCGCCCGGCGACCTCAACAAGGTGTTCTTCACCACCGGCGGCGGTGAGGCGGTGGAGACCGCCTGGAAGCTGGCCAAGCAGTACTTCAAGCTCACCGGCCGGCCGAGCAAGTACAAGGTGATCTCGCGGGCGGTGGCCTACCACGGCACCCCGCACGGCGCCCTGTCCATCACCGGGCTGCCGGCGATGAAGGCGCCGTTCGAGCCACTGGTGCCGGGCACCCACAAGGTGCCGAACACCAACATCTACCGGGCGCCGGTGCACGGCGACGACCCGGAGGCGTTCGGCCGGTGGGCGGCCGACCAGATCGAGCAGCAGATCCTGTTCGAGGGGCCGGAGACGGTCGCCGCGGTCTTCCTGGAGCCGGTGCAGAACGCCGGCGGCTGCTTCCCGCCGCCGCCCGGCTACTTCCAGCGGGTGCGGGAGATCTGCGACCGGCACGACGTGCTGCTCGTCTCCGACGAGGTGATCTGCGCGTTCGGGCGGCTGGGCACGACGTTCGCCTGCGACAAGTTCGGCTACGTGCCGGACATCATCACCTGCGCCAAGGGCATGACCTCCGGCTACTCGCCGATCGGCGCGGCGATCATCTCCGACCGGATCGCCGAGCCGTTCTACGGCGGTGGCGAGACGTTCCTGCACGGCTACACCTTCGGCGGCCACCCGGTCTCCGCGGCCGTGGCGCTCGCCAACCTCGACCTCTTCGAGCGGGAGGGCCTGAACCAGCGGGTCCTGGACAACGAGGCGGCGTTCCACAAGACCCTCGCCAAGCTGCTCGACCTGCCGATCGTCGGCGACGTGCGCGGCAACGGCTACTTCTACGGGATCGAGCTGGTCAAGGACAAGGCCACCAAGGAGTCCTTCGACGAGGAGGAGTCCGAGCGGATCCTGTACGGCTTCCTGTCCAAGGCGCTGTTCGCGAACGGCCTGTACTGCCGGGCCGACGACCGCGGCGACCCGGTGGTGCAGCTGGCGCCGCCGCTGATCTCCGACCAGTCCACCTTCGACGAGATCGAGCAGATCCTGCGCTCGGTGCTGACCGACGCCTGGAAGCTGATCTAGCGGCGGACGTCCTCCCGGGAGCCGTCCGCCGGGAGGCGGCTCCCGCGGGTAGCTCCCCCGGGGGAGGCACCCCACCGGCCCACGGGGGACGCACCGCGCCCGCCGCCCGGAATACGCTGCGACGGCTATGGAATCCTCCCCCGGCCACCACCCCGCCGCCCCCGGCACCGACCCGCGTCCCGCAACCGGCACCGGCACCACCCCCGGTCCCGGCGCCGCTCCTGGTCCCGGCATCACCCCGGGTCCCGGTCCCGGCGCCGGCCGCTCCGTGGCGGAACGCGCCCGGTGGTGGCCGGCCGCCGTCCGGCTGGCGCTGTGGGCGGAGCCCGCCCGGCCGGCCCCGCCGCCCCCGCCGATGCCCCGGTGGCGGCTGCGGGTGGGGCGCCCGCTCGGCGTCACCGCCGTCCTGATCGGCACGGGCACCGCGACCGGGCAGCTCACCGGCATGATCGAGGTCTCCACGGTGCCGCTGGCCTGGGCCCTCGGCGTCCTCCAGGTGCTGCCGCTGCTGCTGGTGGAGCGGCGCCCGCTGACCGCCTGGCGGATCTCCCTGGTCGGGATGGTGCTCTCGCTGTGGGCCGCCCAGACCAGCAACTGGCCGTGGCCGTTCGCCTCCTGCGTCGCCTACCCGCTGCTGCTCGCCCTGAGCGCCCGGGCACACGACCGGCGGGTCGCCGACGGCATGGGCGCGGTCAGCGTCCTCGCCCTGGTCGTGCCGGCCATGCTGGTCACCGCGATGCCGCTGGCGGTGGCGGTGCTGCTCGCGCTGGTCGTGGTGGCCGCGCTCTCCTACGGCAGCGGCCAGCGCTCCCGCCGCGAGGCCGAACGCCACCTGGCCGAGGCCGAGGAGCGACGCCGGCGGGACCTCGCCCGGCAGGCCGTGCTGGAGGAGCGCGCCCGGATCGCGCGCGAACTGCACGACGTGGTGGCGCACCACATGTCGATGATCGCGATCCAGGCGGAGGCGGCGCCCTACCGCGAGCCGGGCCTGCCGGAACGCACGCTGCGCTCGCTGGAGGCCATCCGGGAGGCGTCGACGACGGCGCTCACCGAGATCCGCCGGGTGGTGGGGCTGCTGCGCGAGGGCGACGCGGACGACCCGGTGGAGCTGGCACCGCAGCCAGGGCTGGCCGAGGTGCCGAGGATGGTGGACGCGGCCCGCGACGCCGGGATGGCGGTGGACCTCACCATGCTGGGCGGAGGCGGGGGCGGGGGCGGTGAGAGTGGCGAGCCGCTGCCGATCGCCGTGGACGTCTCGGCGTACCGGATCGTCCAGGAGGCCCTGAGCAACGCCGGCCGCCACGCCCCCGGCGCCCGGGTGCGCATCGAGGTGACGAGGTCGGCCGAGTCCGTGCGCATCCGCGTGACCGACGACGGCGCCGGCGAGGCGACGCGGGACGCGGACAGCCCCGGCCCCTCCGGCGGCGGCCACGGCCTGGTAGGCATGCGCGAACGCGCCACGATGCTCGGCGGCACCCTGAAAGCCGGCCCGACAGGGCAAGGCGGCTTCGAGATCCTGGCCGAACTGCCGCTTCGCAGCCCCGAAACTCCCCCCGCCCGAGAGGGATGAGTCAGCGCCCGAGTGCGGACACGAAGTGGACCCAGTCGTTGGCGGAGAAGACGAGGATCGGGCCGTCCGGGTCCTTGCTGTCCCGGACGGGCACCACGCCGGAGGCAGCGATGTTGAGGGCGACCTCGACGCACTCGCCGCCGTCGCCGTCGCTGTAGGAGGACTTGACCCATCGAGCGGTACCGATGGCGACATCGTGGCTCATGTTCTGTACTCCTTCAGCAGAGTCTCGATGAGGTCCATCGACCCCTCAGGCGACAGCGCGTGTGCCCTGAGCCGAGCATAGGAGTCCAGGTGCAGGGCGACCGTTCTCGGTGAGTCATACAGGCGGCCTCCCCCGGACCATCCGCATAGAGCACCGTGGGGAGTCCTCGCAGGCCAGCACGGCGACGGGCTTGGAATATGCGCCGGACGCTCCGATCGCGAACGGCAGGACCTGAAGATCGATACCCGGCTACCTGTCCGGGCGGGCGATGATCGCGGCGCGGATGTGTACGGGGCTCAGCGGCGTACCCCGGCCTTCGCATCCCGCGCCGGGCCGGGTTTCCGCTCACCGCTATCTGGCTATTCCGCACCCAGGATGCGCAGGCCGTGGTGGGCCTGGAAGTCGTCGTAGTCCTTGAAGTTGAGCGTGGCGAGGGGCAGGTCGTAGGTGATGGCGCAGGCCGCGATCCACATGTCGTTGATCGGGCCGCGGGCGTCCACGTTGGATGCCGGCGGCGGAGAGGCGGCCCCAGGTGGCGGCAACAGCCTCGTCACCGGGCAGGATCGGGATGCCCGAGAGCCAGTCGGCGAGTTCTTGGCGGCTGCGGGTTCCCCAGTGGCGGATTTCGGTCCACTTGGTCAGTTCACCGAAAGTGACGAAGGTGATCAGGGGCCTGCGGCCGATCAGCCGAGTAGCCAGTGATCCGGTGAGTTTGCCCTTGTGAGAGAGCGAGGCGACGTCGGTGTCGAGGAGGACGGGCTGCATGACGGCTCAGGCGGCGTCCCGGTGGCGTTCCGCGTACGTGAACGCAAGAAACTCTTCCAGTTCCTCATCCGACTCGAAGGTGTCGGCGGTGAGGTCGTCGAGTGAGCGGATCGGCTGGGTGTTCTTGGCCGCCAGCAATTCCTCGACCGACAACCGGGGCCGAGGCGCGGGGTAACCGGAGTGGTCCGCGGCAGGTGCGTTCACGGGAACCTCCAGTGTGGATGGGATTGCCGGGCCAGTGAGAACCAGCATAGGGCGCCAAGCTGTGCGGCACGCGGCTTTCATCCCGACGTGCGTCGCCCTCAGGATCCCCGCGGCCGGTGGTCGGACCGCGGGGACCCTCGGGTCCGGAACCTACGGCTCGGGGTGGGTGCGTAGGGCCTGGGTGAACCAGGTGAAGACCGGGGCCAGGGTGGGCGGGAGGGGCCAGCCGTTGATCGAGGCCAGCAGGTGCCAGTAGCGCTCGGTGCGGGGGTCGTTGGCGACCTCCAGGCGGGTCAGCAGCCAGGTGCGCAGGTCGGCGTCGTCGGGGCGGTTGAAGGTCTGGGCGTAGCGGGCGGTGAGGGCGGCGACGACGTGGGCGGCCTCGGCGGAGTCCGGGGCGGTGCCGGCGTCGAGTGCCCGGCCGACGGTGTCGCGGACGGCCTCGGTGAGTTCGTGGTGCAGGCCGGTGCCGTCGCCCCGTCCCCGCTCGGCGGCCTGGTACTCGGCCATGCGGCGCACCGCCGCGCGGAAGTCCGGGTCCTGGGTGAGTTCGGCGAGCTCCACCCAGGCGTCCACCTGCTCGGGCTCGGGGTCGTCGGGCAGTTCGGGCATGGCGGAGCGCATCATGTCGACGAACTCGGCGTTGGCGTCCAGGCCGCCGAAGGTGTCGTCGATGAAGTCGTGGATGAGGCGTCGGCGTTCCTCGTCGGAGAGCTTGGCGAGCTTGTGCATCAGGTCCGTTTCCTCGAGGGTGGAGCCCCGCTTGGCCACCGCGCGCAGCACGGCACGGCGCAGCCGGAGGGTGCGGATCTGCACCTCGAGTGCGTCGGCGTGCGCGGCCGCGATCTCGGACACCGAGACCTCGCGCTCCAGCACCCGCCGGATGGCGGCGAGGTCGAGGCCGAGGTCGCGCAGGGTGCGCACCAGGTCCAGGCGTGCGAGGGCGTCGATGTCGTAGAGGCGGTAGCCGGCCGGGCTGCGGTCCGTCGGCGGCACGATCCCGGTGTCGGAGTAGAACCGGATGGTCTTGACCGTCAGCCCGGTCCGCCGGGCCAGGTCGCCGATCGTGAAGAGCGTGTCGCCGTCCATGCCCACACCCTCGGGTCTCCCCACGGGGGAGACTCAAGCCCGCTCACCGGACGCGGGTGCGCGCCGAACGTAACGGTGTCGACGATTCCGGTTACCGGGCGCTGACTCTGTGTTAGTCTCGCGTTCACAACGACAGACGGAACCCCGGCGGGTGCTGGAACACCCCCGGGGCGCGGTCACCAGCTAATGGTCAAGGAGCTGACGACGTGCGTCACTTTATCGCGCGTGCCCTCATGGCGCCCATCCTCGCGGTTCTCGCCCTCTGCCTGCCGGCCAGCGGCCGCCATCGCCGCCTCGGGCCAGCGCCCCACCGTCGGCCCCCCGCGCCCTCCTCGCCGGAGCCGCCGACCACCCGGCGGTACCGGGAGGAGATCGCGAAGGCGCCGCGCAGTCCCTACGCCGAGGCCAGCGCCGTCGGGGCACCGCTGGACGGGGAGGAGGTCGCCCTGATCCGCCCCTACCTGCTGCGTGACCCGGGGCAGGGTGACGCAGGGCAGGGTGACGCAGGGCAGCGTGACCCACGGCAGCGTGAGGAGGAGCAGCGCCTGCAGGCGCAGCGGCGGGCGGCCCTGCTGCTGGCGCTGGACGGGATCGACGTCGTGCCACCGACGATCCACGGCGTGCCGGTCCCCATCGCCATGGCGGCGGCGGGCTAGACGGTGGCCGGGTGGACGGCGGGCCGGGTAGCCGCCGGACCGCGCTCCGTAGGCTTTCGGCATGACAGATCACCTTCCGCAGCGCCCGGACGGGAACGCGTCCGGGCGGCGGGTGCGGGTCGTGCTGGTGGACGATCAGGAGATGGTCCGGGACGGCCTCGGCGCGCTGCTGGCGTCCGCCCCGGACATCGAGCTGGTCGGCGAGGGCGCCAACGGCTTCGACGCGATCCGGCTGGCCCGCGAACTCGCCCCCGACGTCATCGTGATGGACATCCGCATGCCGGAGATGGACGGCCTGGCCGCCACCGCGCGGATCGTCGGCCCCGACCCGGCCGAGGACGCCCCCAAGGTGCTGGTGCTGACCACCTTCGACCTGGACGAGTACGTCTACGAGGCGCTCGCGCTCGGCGCCAGCGGCTTCCTGCTCAAGGACGCCCCGGCGCGCGACCTGATCGCCGCCGTGCGGATCGTCGCCTCCGGTGACGCGCTGCTCTCCCCCTCCGTCACCAAGCGGGTCATCGGCACGTTCGCCCGGCGGCGCCGCTCGGGCGCCTTCCGCCCCGAGGCGGCGAAGGCGCTCACCCCGCGTGAGCTGGACGTGCTGCGCCAGCTGGCGCGCGGCCTGTCCAACGCCGAGATCGGGCAGCGGCTGTTCCTCTCCGAGGAGACCATCAAGACCCACGTGGGCCGCATCCTCACCAAGCTGTCGCTGCGCGACCGCACCCAGGCGGTGGTGTTCGCCTTCGAGAACGGGCTGACCGGAGACGCGGGGCCCGGTGAGGCGGGAGGCCCCGGCGAGGGTGACGGGGGCGCCACCTGAGAGGGACCCGAAGAGGACTCCACAGTGTGACGACGGGGCGGTTCGCGGCTACTTAGCGTCATCGGCGTGTCTGCGACGCTGTCCCCTCCGCTTCCGTCCGTCCCTTCCTGCCCACCAACTGCTCCCGAGCGGCCCGCCCGACGTCAGTCCGGCCGGCGTCGGCTTCCCACCACCGCGCCGTGGGCCGTCGGCTGCCTGCTCGCGGCCGGCTGGGCATTCGCCTTCTTCCTCACCTCCACCCAGGCCCCGCACCGGACCTGGGGGCTGATCGCCACCGCCGGCTACGCCCTGGCCGGCTTGGCCGCCGCGCTGCTCCCGGCGGCGCGCGCCCCGCGCGCCCCGCGCGCCCCGCGCGCCCCGCGCGCCCCGCGCGCCCGCGCGGCCGTGGCGGTGGCGGTGGCGGTGGCCACGCTCGGCGCGGCCGTGCTGCCGCTCGCCGTGCTGGCGGCGCGCGGGGAGGGCCAGCCGGAGGTGCTGGTCGTCGCGCGCTCCGCCGACCTCCTGCTGGAGACCGGCAGCCCGTACCTGCCGCACCCCGGCGAGGTGAACGACTACAACCCCTACCTGCCGGCGATGGCGCTGTTCGGCCTCCCGGCCGCCGTGCTGGGCGATCCGTCGGCCGACCCGTCGGCCGGCGCGCTGACCGGCCCGCTGACCGGCCTGCTGGGCGATCCGCGGCTGTGGTCCGGCGCGTTCCTCCTCGGCTGCCTGGCCGTCAGCTGGCGGCTGCTGCGCTCCCGTCCGCCGGGCCACGCCGCCCGGCCGTCGCCCCCGGCGCCGCTGACCCCGCTGCCGCTGGCCCTCGGCGCGCTCGCGGCCTCCCCGCTGGTCGCGTTCCCGATGGCGGTGAGCGGCATCGACCTGCCGCTGACCGGGGCCTGCTGCCTGGCGCTGGCGCTCGCCGGGCGCGGCCGCGCCGGCTGGGCCGGGACGGTGGCCGGCTTCGCCTGCGCGCTGAAGTGGACGGCCTGGCCGCTGGCGCCGGTCGCCGTCGTGCTGCTGTGGCGGGCCCACGGACCGCGCGCCGCCGTCCGCTGCGCCGCCGTGCTGGCCGCCGTCGCCGCCGTGCTGACCGTGCCGTTCGCGATCACCGCGCCGGGGCCGACGGTCGAGCAGGTCTTCCGCTTCCCGCTGGGGCTGGCCGACCTGCCCACCCCGGCCGCCAGCCCGCTGCCGGGCCACCTGCTGGCCGAACTGGGCGGGGCCGGCCGGGCGGCCGCGCTGGCGCTGCTCGCCGCGGGGGCAGTGGCCGTCGCCGTCCGGCTCCTGCGCCGGCCGCCGGCGGACGCGGTGGGCGCCTGCGACGTGCTGGCCGTGGGGCTCACCGTGGCCTTCCTGCTCGCCCCGGCCAGCCGCTTCGGCTACCTGGCGCTGCCGATCGTGCTGGCGCTGTGGCCCCGGCTGGCCACCGGACGCCGCCTCCCCCTCCCCGCGCCGCGCCTCCCCGCGCCGCGCCTCCCCGCGCCGCGCCTCCCCGCACTCCGTCTCCTCCCCGCACTCCGCCGCCTTCTCCTCCCGGCGCAGCCCGCCGCCGTGCGGCGCTCCCGCCCGCTCACCGTCCCGAACCGGCCCGTCCCGTCCCCCCGCCGGAAGTGAGGCCCACGCCATGGGATCGACGCTCGTCGTCACCAACGACTTCCCGCCCCGGCAGGGCGGCATCGAGACCTTCGTCCACCAGCTCACCACGCGGATGCCGGCCGAGGAGGTGGTCGTCTACACCTCCGCCGAGCCCGGCGCCGCGGCGTTCGACGCCACGCTGCCGTTCCCAGTCGTGCGGGACCGCGCCCACACCCTGCTGCCCACGCCCCGCACCGCCCGCCGGGCCGCCGAACTGGCCCGCGCGCACGGCTGCGACCGGGCGTGGTTCGGCGCCGCCGCCCCGCTCGCCCTGCTGGCGCCGGCGCTGCGCCGCGCCGGGGTGCGGCGGATGGTCGCCACCAGCCACGGCCACGAGATCTGGTGGGCCCGGACCCCGCTGGCCCGCCAGGCGCTGCGCCGGATCGGCCAGGGGGTGGACGTGGTCACCTACCTGGGCGAGTACACCCGGGCCCGGATCGCCCCCGCGCTGGGCCCGCGCGCCCGGATGGTGCGGCTGGTGCCCGGGGTGGACGCGGAGTTGTTCCGCCCGGACACCGCCGGCCGGGCGGCCGTGCGGGCCCGGCACGGCCTGGACGGGCGGCGGCCGGTGATCGCCTGCGTCTCCCGGCTGGTCACCAGGAAGGGGCAGGACACCCTGATCCGCGCCCTGCCGCTGGTCCGGCGGGCCGTCCCGGAGGCCACCGTGCTGATCGTCGGCCAGGGACCCGAGGAGGCGCGGCTGCGCGCCCTGGCCGGGCGGCTGCTGCCCGCCGGGGCGGTCGTCTTCACCGGCGGCCGGCCGCACCGCGACCTGCCGCCGTACCTCGCCGCCGCCGACGTCTTCGCCATGCCCTGCCGCACCCGCAAGGGCGGGCTGGAGGCCGAAGGGCTCGGCATCGTCTACCTGGAGGCGGCGGCCAGCGGCCTGCCGGTGCTGGTCGGCGACTCCGGCGGCGCCGTCGACGCCGTGCTGGACGGCGTGACCGGACACGTCGTCGACGGCACCCGCCCGGAGGCCGTCGCCGAACGACTGGCCGCCCTGCTCACCGACCCCGAGCGCGCCCGCGCGATGGGACGGCGGGGCCGCGCCTGGGTGGAGCGGGAGTGGAGCTGGGACGCCTCCCACGCCCGGCTCGCCGGTCTCCTCGACCCGACCGTCCCCCTGCCTGAGCGGTCGACCGTCCCCGTGCCTGGGCGGTCGTCCCTCCCTGTGCCTGAGCAGTCGTCCGCCGGGCAGTCGTCCTGGCGTGAGTCGTCCGCCGGGCAGTCGTCCGCCGGGCAGCCGTGCTCCGGCCCGGCCGGGCGGGAGCGGTAGCGCGTCGAGGGAAGTCCGCGCACTATCCTCGGACGCATGTCCAGTACCGTCCGCGTTCGTTTCGCTCCCTCGCCGACCGGCATGTTCCACGTCGGCGGCGCACGCTCCGCCCTCTACAACTGGGCGGTGGCACGACAGCAGGGGGGCCGGTTCGTCCTGCGGATCGAGGACACCGACGCCGAGCGGAACCGCCCGGAGTGGACCGAGGGGATCGTCCGCGCGCTGGCCGCCATCGGCATCGCGGCGGATGACCCGGCCTTCGAGGGGCCGTACTTCCAGTCCGCCAACATCGACAAGCACCGCGAGGCCGCGGCCCGGCTGTTCGCCTCCGGCGCCGCCTACTACTGCGACTGCACCCGGGAGCAGGTGCAGGAGCGGACGGCCTCGGAGCACCTCGGCTACGACGGTCACTGCCGGGACCGCGGCCTGGAGTACGCGCCGGGGCGCGCGCTGCGGTTCCGCACCCCGGACGAGGGTGTCACCCGGGTCGTCGACCTGATCCGGGGCGAGCCGGAGTTCCCGAACGCGTCGATGGAGGACTTCGTCGTCGCGCGCGGGGACGGCACCCCGGTGTTCCTCCTGGCGAACGTCGTGGACGACATGGACCAGCGGATCACCCACGTGATCCGCGGCGAGGAGCACCTGTCCAACTCCCCGAAGCAGCAACTGCTGTGGGAGGCGCTGGGCGCGGAGCGGGCGCCGGTGTGGGCGCACCTCCCGGTGATCGTCAACGAGAAGCGGCAGAAGCTGTCCAAGCGCCGCGACAAGGTGGCGCTGGAGGACTACCTCGCCGAGGGGTTCCTGCCCGAGGCGATGGTCAACTACCTGATGCTGCTCGGCTGGGGCCCGGGCGACGACCGGGAGATCCGCCCGTACGCGGAGCTGGAGCGGCTCTTCCGCATCGAGGACGTGGGCTCGGCGCCGGCGTTCTTCGACGTCAAGAAGCTCACCGCGTTCAACGCCGAGTACATCCGCGCCCTGGGCACCGAGGAGTTCCTGGCCGCCTGCCGTCCGTGGCTGACCGCGCCGCACGCGACCTGGGCCGAGGACGCCTTCGACGAGAAGGCGTTCGCCGCCGTGGCGCCGCTGGCGCAGACCCGCCTCCAACTGCTCGGCGAGATCACCGGCTACGTGGACTTCCTGTTCCGCGACGAGCCCGACATCGACGAGGCGTCCTGGGCCAAGGCGATGAAGGCCGGGGCGGCCGACATGCTGCGGGCCGCCCGGGAGCGGCTGGCCGGGGCCGCCTGGACCGCGGACGGCCTGAAGACCGAGATCGAGCAGGCCGGCGCAGGGCTGGGGCTGAAGCTGGGCAAGGCCCAGGCCCCCGTCCGGGTGGCGGTGACCGGCCGCACGGTCGGGCTGCCGCTGTTCGAGTCCCTGGAGGTGCTGGGCCGCGAGCGCACCCTGCGCCGCATCGACGCCGCCCTGGCCCGGCTGGCCACCGAGGGCTGAGGGCTGGGGCCTGAGGGCTGAGGCCTGAGGGCTGAGGCCTGAGGGCGCCGGGACGGGCCCGCACCTGGGTGTGGATGAGGGAGCGGGTCCGTGGCGGGTATGTCTCGTTCTTCTGTTTTGGGAAGAACGCCCCTAGGGGGCCCGAAGGGGGACCCCTTATTTCAAGGCTTTCACAAACAGGGGGGTTCCACAGCCCCCTTTCCGGCGGCTGTGGATAACTCGGGATGTGCACAGGTCAACTGGTGGGCGCTGCACCTTCCACCAGGTGGGCGCTGCACCTTCCCCCCTGAACATCGGCTCACCTGAAACCGTGCACACGGAGGATGGGTGGGAGAGCGCGATGGCGTGAGCCGGGAACGAGGACAGGTGTGGAACGCCGGGGGCGGCACCCGCAGCGGGTGCCGCCCCCGGCGTTCGGGGTTCGCTGTCGGCCTGGAGGCTCGTGGTCGGCGGTCGGCGGTCGGCGGTCGGCGGTCGGTGGTCGGGGAGCCGGGGCCCGGGCGGGCTAGCGTTCCTCCTCCGGGACGGTGACCAGCCAGCGGGTGTCCGGGTGGCGGCGCAGGTAGAACTGGTGGTAGCCGGCGGCGGCGAGCAGGATGCCGGCCGTGATCAGCAGGTCCAGCGGGGCCTGCACGGCCATCACGTACCCCAGGATCACCAGCAGCACCACGGGGATCAGCGGTCCGCCGGGCACCCGGACGCGGTCCGGGTCAGGGGTGGCGGCGGAGGGGGCAGCGGCGGCGGTACGGGCGCGTCGCCAGGAGACGACGCAGGCGGCGGCCACCCCGAAGTACAGCAGCGCCACCGCCACACCGGTCACCCCGCTGAGCGTCTCCACCGGCACGAAGCACAGCACGGCGCCCGGCAGGCCGACCGCCAGCGTGGCGAGCCAGGGCGAGCCCAGGCGGTTGAGCATGGTCATCGCCCGGTTCACCGGCGCCGGCCAGGCCGCGTCGCGGGCGGAGGCGTACAGCACCCGGGAGTTCTGGATGACCATCACGATGCAGGCGTTGATGATGGCCAGCGCCACGCACAGGCTGACGAACGTCCCCACCGCGGAGTTGCTCCACGCCTGGACCATGGCGGACAGGTCGGCGTCGACCAGCGCGCCGGCGTCCGGGGCGGCCAGGGTGATGGCGACCACCGGCAGCAGGATGATCGCCGCGCTGATGCCCAGCGTCCACAGCACGGTGCGCGGCACGGTGCGGCGCGGACGGACCATCTCCTCGGAGAGGTAGACGGCGGTGGTGAAGCCCTGGAGCACGAACAGGGCGACGGCCAGCCCGGCCACCATCGCGCCGGCGGTGAGCGCCTGCTCCAGGCCGGCGCCGTCGCTGATCACCGGCCGGACCAGCACATCGGGGGACTGCTCGGCGTTGCGGAAGCCGAGCACGGCGACCACGGCGGCCGCGGCCACCTCCAGCACCAGGAAGACGCCGGTGATCCAGGCGTTGGCGCGCAGGTCCAGCAGGCCGGCCAGCATCGCCGCCAGCATCACCACCGCGCCGGCCAACTGCGCGTCGACGTCGAGGATCGGGGCGAGGTAGTCGGCGGTGCCCAGCGCGATGATCGGCGGAATGATCATCACCAGGATCAGCGAGAGCACGAACATCAGCCAGCCGGTCAGCCGTCCGGTCACCGAGTGCACCATGGCGTACTCGCCGCCGGCGCTGGGCACCGCGCTGGCCAGCGAGCAGTAGCACAGCGCCACGCCGACGCCGATGACCGCGGCGACCAGCACGGCCAGTGCGGTGCCGGTGCCGAGGTCGGTGAACAGCCCCGGGACGATGACGAAGAGTGACGAGGCCGGGGTGACGCAGGAGAGCGTCAGCAGGGTGCCGCCGGCGACGCCGATCGATCGTCTCAGCGGCGGGGCGGCCGTCGGCGTGGGCCCCGGGTGCGCGCCCGGTGCCGTCGCCCGCCGCGTCGGCGCCGCCGCGCCCGCTCGGTGGGGTTCCGGGCGTTCGGACCGCAGATGTGTCTGTGACAAAAGCGTCCTCCGATCAGGCGGGCGCGGGCCCCGGCGCGGGGCGTCGACCTGCTGATTTCTACCGGAGGCCGGTGGGCGCAGCAAGACTTTTGCGTGTTACAGATCGCGAAATGCGACGGAATCGGTGGCGTAACTCGGATCGGTGTGCGGATTTAGTCGGAGGGCTGGGAGGGTGTGGATTCCGCGTCAGATCCAGCCGCGGGACCGCGCGATCCGCACCGCCTCGTGCCGGTTGGCCGCGCCCAGCTTGGTCACCGCCGCCGACAGGTAGTTGCGCACCGTGCCGGCCGACAGCGACGCCCGCCGGGCGATCTCCTGCACCGGCGCCCCCTCCGCCGCCAGCTCCAGCACGTCCGCCTCCCGGGGCGTCAGCGGACTGTCACCGGCGCTGATCGCCTCCGCCGCCAGCTCCGGATCGACGTAGCGCCCGCCCCGGTGCACCGTGCGCACCGCCTCCGCCAGCACCCGCGCCGACACCGTCTTGGGCAGGAACGCCCGCACCCCCGCCGCCAATGCCCGCTTCAGGTGACCCGGCCGGCCGTGGCTGGTCACGATCACCGAGGCGCACCCGGGAAGCTCCCGCGACAGCTCCGCGGCCACCTGCACCCCGTCCAGGCCCGGCATCTGGAGGTCCAGCAGCGCCACGTCCGGGCGGTGCGCGCGGGCCGCCGCCACCGCCTCCGGCCCCGAGGCCGCCTCCGCGACGACCAGCAGGTCGTCCTCCAGCGCCAGCAGCGCGGCCAGCGCCCCGCGGATCAGGTGCTCGTCGTCCGCCAGCAGCACCCGGATCCGGCCGGTGGCGCCCCCCGAGTCGTCTCCCGCACCGTTCCCCGCGCCCATGTCCGTCGTCCCGTCCATCCTCGCCGTGCCGTCCACCCGTTCCCCGAGCGCGCTCAGTCCATCACGGCGTCCACCGCGTCCGGGCGGCGCGTCCCGGACGCATCCCCGCCGGTCGACGCGGGCACCGGCCCGGACGGGTACGGCATCCGGGCGGTCAGCCGGAAGCGGCCACGCGACAGCGGGCCGGCCGTGATCACCCCGCCCTGAGCCGCCAGCCGCTCCCGCAACCCGGTCAACCCGCTGCCGGCACCACCCCCGGCACCGCCCCACGGGCCGGACGACCGGGCGCGCTCCGCCGTCACCCCGTCGTTCTCCATCACCAGCGTCACCGCCCCCTCCGTGGCCTCCAACGCGACCGTGCAGTTCCTCGCCGAGCTGTGCCGGATCACGTTGGTGGTGCCCTCCCGCACCACCCAGGCCAGCGCCTCCTGCGTGGGGACGGGCAGCTCCGTCCCCTCGCCGATCACCCGGCAGCGCACCCCCGCCGAGTCCAGCAGCGCCCGGGTGCCGGCCAGCTCCACCGCCAGGTCGGTGGACCGGTAGCCCCGCACCACCTCGCGCACCTCGCGCAGCGACTCCTGCGCGATGGCGTGCACCTCGTCCATCTGCTCCGCCGCCTCCGGCCGCCCCCGCCGGGCCAGTTCGGCGGCCAGCTGGCTCTTCAGCGCGACGACCGAGAGGTTGCGGCCCAGCACGTCGTGCAGGTCCCGGGCGAACCGCAGCCGCTCCTCGGCCACCGCGAGCCGGGCCTGGCTGTCCTTGGCCCGGTCCAGGCGGATCATCAGCAGCAGCATCCACACGGTCAGCCGGTACCCGGCCACGACGGCCGCACAGCTGACGCCGGCGGCGACGGTCAGCACCACCAACGCCGACATCGGTCCGCCGGCCAGCACCAGCGCCACGTCGCTGGCCGCCGGCACCACGCACATCAGCCCGAACCGCGCCCACCGGCCGGCCGGCAGCAGCGAGCAGCACCCCGCCGTCATCGACATCACCACGGACTGCACGCCACCGACCGGGGCGCCGAACTCCGGGGGCAGCGGCTGCAACGCGAAGGTCAGCGACACCACGCAGACGGTGGCCGACCCCAGCATCCCGATCACCGACCACCGCTCGGTCCGGCCGCCGCGGGTGTGACGGGTCAGCTCCTTGGAGGTCACCCGCATCACCAGCACCATGTGCGCCAGCACCGACAGCACGATCGCGGAGAGCAGGCCGCTCGACAACTCGGCCAGCGCCGGCGCGGCGGCCACCACACCCAGCGGCTCGATCAGCACCACGAAGTACAGCGAGGAGCGGGTGTAGAAGTCGAAACGGCGCAGCTGGTCCCAGTTGGACCAGCGCGCCCGCAGGCGGTTCGGCACGGCGGCCTCCTGGACTGGCTGGGCGTGGCGGACGGACGGCGGTGGGCGCACGGCGGGGGCGGGGGACGTCGGTCGTCCCCCGCCACGGTGTCACACCGACCGGGCCGTCCAGCAGCCCCCTCGCGCTCCTGGGCGCCCCGGTCGGTCACCTCCCCGCTCGGCCAGGCGACTCAGCCGGGCGACTCAGCCGGGCGACTCAGCCCCGCGGCTCCCAGCGGAACCAGCGGCGGAAGGCCAGGAGACCGAGCAGCAGCCAGGCCGCCAGCACCAGCAGGTGCGGCCAGGCCGCCACGATCGTGCCGCCGAAACCCACCGGGGCGCTCTCGCCGGTCGTGCCCAGCCAGCCCAGTCGGGCCAGTTCGACCACCGGCGTCAGCGGCAGCAGCCGGCACACCTGGGCCGCCGTCTCCGGCAGGACGTCCAGCGGCACCGTCAGACCCGACCCCACCATGCACACCATGAACACCGGCAGGGTGGTGATCTGCGCCATCTCCACGGTCCGGGTGAACGCCGAGCTCAGCGCCGCCAGCAGCACGCAGAGCAGGGTGCCCAGCAGCACGGCGACCACCAGCAGCACCGGGTTGACCGGGAACCGCACGTCCAGCAGCGCCGCGCCGACCCCGACCGCCAGCACCGTCTGCGCCAGCGCCAGCGCCACCGACGGCAGCGCCGTGCCGGTGAGGATCTCCGGATCCGTCAGCTCCCCGGTGCGCAGGCGCTTGAGCACCAGCTCCTCGCGCCGTCCCACCAGCACACTCGTCATGTTCTGGTAGACGACGAGCAGCAGCACGAAGCCGATCATCCCGGTCAGCAGGAACTCCCCGCTGCCCAGGGCGGACTCGGACAGCGGCAGCGAGCCGCTCTCCGCCATGCCGTAGAACATCCAGACGAACAGCGCGGGCAGCACCAGCGCGGTGAACGCCACCATCGTGTTGCGGCCGAACAGCAGCAGCTCCGCCCTGCCCATGGCCACCAGTCGGGACACCGCCATCACGCCGCCACCTCGTTCCTGTCGCCGCGCCGGCCGAACCCGCGTCGGGCCGTGCCGCCCCGCTTCGCGGCCGGGCCGGCCGCCGTCGCACGCTCCCGCCGGGCCACCGCGAGGAACGCCTCCTCCAACGAGCCGGAGCGGGCGTCCAGCCCCGGCAACGTAAGGTCACGGGCGTCGGCCCAGGCCAGCAGCGCGCCGAGATCCGCCTGGAGCCGCGCGGTGGTCATCGACGTCCGCCCGGCCGGGCCGGTGCTCCACTCGCCGGACAGCGCCGGCAGGTCCGCCACGGTCACGCCGACCGGCAGCTCGAAGGAGATGGACGACGGCTGCGCCGCGGCGATCTCCGCGGGGGTGCCGGAGAGCACGATGCTCCCGGCGTGCATGATCGCCACCCGGTCGGCGAGCTCCGCCGCCTCCTCCAGGTAGTGGGTGGTCAGCAGCACCGTCGTCCCCTCGTTCAACAGGGAACGCACCAGGTCCCAGGTGGCGCGCCGGCTCTCCGGGTCCAGGCCGGTGGTGGGCTCGTCCAGGAAGAGCACGGCGGGCCGGCCCAACAGGGCCGCCGCGAGGTCCAGCCGGCGCCGCTCGCCGCCGGACAGCCGCTTGACCGCGACCCCCGCCCGCCCGGCCAGCCCCACCAGGTCCAGCGCCTCCGCGACCGGCCGGGCGCCCGTGGTGCAGCCGGCCCACATCCGCAGCGTCTCCGCCGCCGTCAGGTCGGACGGGAAGCCGCCCTCCTGGAGCATCACCCCGGTGCGCGGCCGCACCTTCGCCCGCTCCCGGTACGGGTCGTGGCCCAGCACCCGCACCGTGCCGGCGGACGGTCGCGCCAGCCCCTCCAGCACCTCCACCGTGGAGGTCTTGCCCGCCCCGTTGGTGCCCAGCAGGGCGAACAGCTCCCCGCCGCGCACCGTGAACGAGACGTCGCGCACGGCCTCGAAGCCCTGCGGCCCGCCGTACCGCCGGCTCAGGCCGGCCACCTCGATCGGATTCACCATGCCCACGAGCCTGCCGGCGGCCGGGCGCCGGCGGCAGTGCGGTCGCTCACCGGTCCGCGTGCACGCCGCACGGCCGGGCGGTGACAGATGTCATGACGACGCGGCAGGGCAGGCGCGGCGGTCGGGGACGGGGGTGCCGGTGGGGCGGCCGTCGGGGTGCCGCCGGTGGGGCGCTTGATCGCGGTAGGCCGCGATCGCGATCCGGACGAACGAGCGGACCAGTGGATCGGTGTCGCCCGCCCTCCACGCCACCACCACGCGGCTCGGCGGCATGTCGACCAGCGGCAGCACGGTGAGGCCGTCCGCCGGCTCGTGGTCCAGGAGAGTCAGGCCCACCGTGCCGTTCCAGAGCACCGCCTGCCGGCATTCCTGGACCGCCCGCACCACCGGACCCTCGCGTCGCCGGCCGCCGTTCCAGTACGACTGCCAGCGGGGATCGGTTCCCTCCGGGAACCGGAACCAGCGCCGGTCGGCCAGGTCGGCCAGCCGCAGGCTGTCGCGGCGGGCCAGCGGATCGTCGGCGCGCAGCAGCGCTCCGACCGGGTCGGCGCGCAGTTCGCGCACGTCCAGGCCGGTCTCGTCGAACGGCCCGCGGGTCAGGGCGACGTCCACCAGTCCGGCGTGCAGGCCGCAGGTGGGGTCGGTCAGGTCGGTGTCGCGGACGCGCACCTCGACGTGCGGGTGCCGCCGGCGGAAGGCCGCGGCCAGCCGGGCCGCGCCAGGGTCGGCGCCGTCCCCCAGGACGCCGACGGTGATGGTCGCGGCGCCGGCCGCCGCGGCCACGCGTACCCGCGCCCGGTCCGCCTGGTCGAGCAGGGCGCGTGCCTCGTCGAGCAGCACCGCCCCCGCCGGGGTGAGCGTGACGCCGGCGGGGGACCGGACGAACAGCACGGCGCCGACCTCGGTCTCCAGGCGCTTGATCGCCCGGCTCAGCGGCGGCTGACTCATGTGCAGCCGGCCGGCCGCCCGGCCGAAGTGGAGCTCCTCGGCGACCGCCACGAAATAGCGCAGCGTGCGTAGTTCCACGCTGCGACGATACCCGTGCGGTATCGCCGCGGCGGAACGGGTCTTGGACGGCCGCGGCGCTCCGGCCGTGGAATCGAGGCATGACCGAAGAAACGAAGGCCGGCGGGCCGACCGCGGCCCCCGCCGTGTCGGTGACAGCCCCCGCCGGGGCGGTGGCAGCCCCCGCCGTGTCGGTGGTCGGCCCGGACGAGGGCGAGACGATCCTCCTGGGCAGCACGCGACTGCGCGTCCTGGAGGACGGCAGCCACACCGGGCACCGCCTCGGGCTGGCCGAGTCCGTCCTCGCGCCGCACACACCGGGACCGCCGCAGCACCGTCACGCCGAGCACGACGAGGGCTTCTACGTCATCTCCGGCACCGTGCGGTTCACCGTCGGCGAGAAGGAGTACGACGCGACGCCGGGCACGCTCGTGATGGTCCCGCCCGGGGTGCCGCACACGTTCGCCAACACGACCGACCAACCGGCCGTCATGCTCAGCACGTTCACACCGGACCTGTACGTGCGGTACTTCCGGGACCTGCGGGACATGATCGCGGGCGGCCGGGAACTGACCCCGAAGGCGAACATCGAAGCGATGAGCCGTTACGCCACCGAGCCCGCCGCCGAATTCGGGTAGGGGCCGAGGCCGTGACCGCCTCCGGAGCTCCTGGCTGTCGCGGGTGCTCCGAGCCGGCGTTCACGCGGTGACCGCGTACGCGAACTCTGACTGGCCACCACGAACGGGAACTGATGAACGTCGCATATTGGATCGTCGCCGGCCTGCTCGCCCTCTTCTACCTGTACGGGGGCGGGGTGAAGGTGGTACGGAGCCGCGAGCGGCTCCGGCCGATGATGGCGTGGGTGGACAGCACGCCGATGCCGGCCGTCAGGGCCATCGGGCTGATCGAGGTGCTCGGCGCGATCGGGCTGATCCTCCCGCCGCTGACCGGCGTCGCGCCCTGGCTGGCCCTGGCCGCGGCGATCGGCTTCGTGGCCCTGCAGATCGGCGCGACCAGGGTGCACCTGGCCCTCGGAGACCGCCGGATCGCCCTCAACATCACGCTCATGCTGGTCGCGGCCGTGACCGTCTGGCTGGCGACCGCATGGGTGTGAAGCACGTGTGCCCCCTCGGGTGGGTGAGGGGGTGAGCGGGTGGGCGGGTGAGCGGAGTGGGCGGGTGAGCGGGTGAGCGAAGCGGGCGAGCGGGCGGGCGGAGCGAGCCCGAGCCCATGACCGCGCGCGCCCCCCGAAGACGGCTCCCGCCCCTTTTCCCGGGCCTCACTCGGGGGTTTTCGACCCGCCCGCCGTACTTCCCCCCAAACCCCCCTTGGGGGGCTTTTCGACCCCCTTCTTCAGGATCCCACGGGGGGATGGCGCGCCGCAGCCCTCTACTTGCCGCCTGTGGATAACTTCCTTCGGCGGGGGTGGAGTTGGGCTGCTGAACTTCCCCCCAAACCCCCCTTGGGGGGCTTTTCGACCCCCTTCTTCAGGATCCTACGGGGGGAAGGTGCGCCGCAGCCCTCTACTTGCCGCCTGTGGATAACTCCGTCCGGCGGGGCTGGAGTTGGGCTGCCGAATCTCGCCCCAAACCCCCTTTGGGGGGCTTTTTGGGCCCCTTTTTCAGGATCCCATGGGGAGGTGGCGCGGCGCAGCCCTCCATGTGCGGCCTGTGGATAACTCTGTTGGCGGTCTGGTCTGGGCTGGGTGCGGGCTGGGCTGGGTGCGAGCTGGGCTGGAGGGGGCGCTGGGCTGGAGGAGGCGCTGGGCTGGAGGAGGCGCTGGGGTGGGGAGGTGCGGCCTGCGTGGGAGGGCTGAGAGCGTTCTCAGGACGCTTCGCTGGCCGCGGGCGCGTCCGCACCCCCGGAAAGCGCGGGGCCGGCACCCGTGGCACTCGCTGCCTCCGCCCCCGACGGCTCCGCGCGGGGTGTCGGCTCCCCGCCCGGCTCCCCGCCGGCCACCACCTGCGCTCCCGGCTCCCCGCCGGCCACCGCCTGTCCCCCAGCCACCGCCTGCGCCCCCGGCGCCCCCTTGGCACCAGGCGTCCCCTCCGCCCCCGGCGCCGGCTCGACGCCCGGCGCGGCGCCGGTGCTGCCGCGCACCACCAGCTCCGGGCGGAAGATCAGCTCGCCGCGCGGCGCCTTCTCGCCCGCGATCTCGCCGAGCAGCGCGCCGACCGCGGCCAGCCCCATCTCCCGCACCGACTGCCGCACCGTGGTCAGCGGCGGGTCGGTGTAGGCCATCAGCGGCGCGTCGTCGAAGCCGATCACCGACACGTCCTGCGGCACCCGCAGCCCCCGCGACCGGGCCGCCCGGATCGCGCCGATCGCCATCAGGTCGTTGCCGCAGCAGATCGCCGTGCAGCCGGCGTCCAACAGCTGCACGGCCGCCGCCGCGCCGCCCTCCACCGAGAACAGGGTGTTGATGATCAGGCCCTCCTCCAGCGGGTCGCGGCCGATCAGCCGCCGCGCCGTGCGCCGGAAGCCCTCGGTCTTGCGCACCACCGTGGTGTACCGGTCCTGGCCGACCGCCAGCCCGATCCTCCGGTGCCCCAGCGAGTGCAGGTGGGTCACCGCCAGTTCCATCGAGGAGACGTCGTCGTGCGAGAGGAACGGCGCGTCCACCCCCGCCATGTAGCCGTTGATCAGCACGATCGGCAGCCCGCGGTCCACCAGGCGGCGGTAGCGGCCCGGGTCGGAGCGGGTGTCGGCGTGCAGGCCGTTGACGAAGATGATCCCGGAGACGCCGCGGTCCAGCAGCAGGTCGGTGTAGTCGTCCTCGGTGATCCCACCGGGCGTCTGGGTGCACAGCACCGCCGTCCAGCCGTGCATCGACAGCGACGTCTCGATGACCTCGGCGAACTCCGGGAAGATCGGGTTGCTCAGCTCCGGGACGATCAGCCCGATCAATCCGGCCCGCTGCTGCTGCGCCTTCGCGGGACGGTCGTAGCCCAGCACGTCCAGGGCGCCGAGCACGGCCCGCCGGGTCGCCGCGGCGACGCCGGGCTTGCCGTTCAGGACCCGGCTCACGGTCGCCTCGCTGACGCCGGCGTGGGCGGCGATGTCGGCCAGTCGGGTGGTCATGGGCTCAACCTATCCGTTTGTTCGCTGGGCCCCTCCTCGCCGTCAGGCGGGAGAGGAGGAAGGGACGCCGTGCGGGGGCTCGGTGCCGGCGCCGATGCGTTCAGGCGCCGGCACCGAGGGTCCACACCGCGCCCGACGACCGGCGTCGGGCGCGGGCGGTGCCGCGGGTCAGGCGCCGGCGCCCCGCCACCACACCGCGGTCTCGGCCGGGATGCGCGCCACCCCGCCGGTGACCTCCACCGGTGCGGAGGCGAGCAGCACCTCACCCGGTGCCGGCAGTTCGACGTCCTTGTCGGTGACGTTGACCGTAACCTCAAGTCCGGTCTCGCGGGAGAAGGTGAGCACACCCTCCGGCGAGGGCAGCCAGTTCAGCAGCTCGCCGCCGCCCCACTGCCGGCGCAGCCGCAGCGCCTCGCGGTACAGCGAGAGCATCGAGGCGGGGTCCTCGCGCTGCGCCTCGACGGTCAGCGCGGCCCAGCGGGCCGGGGCCGGCAGCCAGGCCTTCTCCAGCCCCTCGGGGCCGAAGCCGAACGGCGCCGCCGTGCCGGACCAGGGCAGCGGCACCCGGCAGCCGTCGCGGCCCGGGTCCTCGCCGTTGGTGCGGTGGTAGCGCGGGTCCTCGATGAGCTCCACGGGCAGGTCCTGGATCTCCTCCAGGCCCAGCTCCTCGCCCTGGTAGACGTAGGCGGAGCCGGGCAGGCCGAGCATCAGCAGGGCCGCCGCGCGGGCCCGGCGGGTGCCCTGCTCGCCGCCGCCGTAGCGGGTGACGTGGCGGACGACGTCGTGGTTGGAGAGCACCCAGGTGGTGGGCGCGCCGACCTGGGCGGTGGCGGCCAGCGAGTCGTCGATGACGGCGCGCAGCGCCTCGGCGGACCACTCGGCGTGCAGGTAGGCGAAGTTGAAGGCCTGGTGCAGCTCGTCGGCGCGCAGGTAGCGGGCCATCCGCTCGGCGTTGGGCACCCACGCCTCGGCGACGAAGATCCGCTCGCCGGGGTAGGAGTCGAGCAGGGCGCGCCACTCGCGGTAGACGCCGTGCACCTCGTCCTGGTCCCAGTAGGGCAGGACGGCGGTGGTGAGCATCTCGGCCTGGCCGGTGGTGCCGACGTCCGGCAGCCCCTCGGCCTTGAACATGCCGTGGGCGACGTCGACGCGGAAGCCGTCCACGCCGCGGTCCAGCCAGAACCGGAGGATGTCGGCGAACTCCTCGCGCACGGCGGGGTTGCGCCAGTTCAGGTCGGGCTGCTCGGGGGCGAACAGGTGCAGGTACCACTCGCCGGGGGTGCCGTCGGGGTTGGTGGTGCGGGTCCAGGCCAGGCCGCCGAAGACGGACTCCCAGTCGTTGGGCGGGAGTTCGCCGTTCTCGCCGCGGCCGGGGCGGAAGATGTAGCGCTCGCGGGCGGGGGAGCCGGGCTCGGCGGCCAGCGCCTCGACGAACCAGGGGTGCTGGTCGGAGGTGTGGTTGGGGACGAGGTCGACGATGACCTTGATGCCGAGGCGGTGGGCCTCGGCCAGCATCGCGTCGAAGTCCTCCAGGCCGCCGAAGAGCGGGTCCACGTCGCGGTAGTCGGCGACGTCGTAGCCGCCGTCGGCCATCGGGGAGGTGTAGAAGGGGGTGATCCACACGGCGTCGACGCCGAGGTCGGCCAGGTGGGGCAGGCGCTGCCGGATGCCGCCCATGTCCCCGACGCCGTCGCCGTCGGAGTCGGCGAAGGAGCGGATGTAGACCTGGTAGATCACGGCGTCCCGCCACCAGGCGGCGCGGTCGGCGTCGGCTCCGGTGGTGCCGGCCTGCGTGAGCGGCGTGGCGTCGCTGGGCAGACCGGTCTGGTCGGCCGTGGTGCGGACGGGCGCGGATTCGGGCACGGGTGGTCCTGTTCTACGCGGACGGGGCAGGAGCCCACGTGGAGGGTGTTCCGGGGCGGCCACGGCGGGCCGCCCCTGCGGTCGGCGGTGCGCGGTGCGGTCGGCGGGGTGCGCTGTGCGGACGGACGCTGCGCGGTGCGGACGACGACGGGCCGGGGCTATCCCTTGGTGCCGCCGGCGGTCAGGCCCTGCACCAGTCCGCGCTGGGCGATCAGGAAGATGATCGCGGCGGGGATGGTGATCAGGACGCTGGCCGAGGTCATCAGGCCCCACTCGGTCTTGTACTGGTCGACGAAGGTCGACAGGCCGACGGGCAGCGTGTAGCTCTCGTTGCCGGTCATGAAGACGGAGGCGTAGGCCACCTCGCCCCAGGCGGTGATGAACGAGTAGAAGGCGGTGACGGCCAGGCCCGGGCGGGCCAGCGGCAGCACCAGCCGGTAGAAGGTGCCCAGCGGGGTGAGCCCGTCGACCTGGCCGGCCTCGTCGATCTCCACCGGCACCGAGTCGAAGTAGCCCTTGAGCATCCAGGTGCAGAAGGGCACCGCGGTGGTGCAGTAGGCGAGGATCAGGCCGCCGAAGTTGTTCAGCAGGCCGTAGGTGGACATCAGGTTGTACAGCGGCACGATCAGGATCGCGACCGGGAACATCTGGGTGAGCAGGAAGCTCCACAGCATGGGCCGGCGGCCGGGGAAGCGGAACCGGGAGAGCGCGTAGGCCGCCGTGGCGGACAGGAACACGCCGAGCACCATGGTTCCGGCGGCGACCAGCAGCGAGTTGCCGAACCAGGTGAGCAGCTCGGTCTCGAACAGCACCTGCCGGTAGTTGCCGAGCGTCGGGTCCTGGATCGGGTTGGCGTTGTTCCAGGTGCCGCGGGGCTTGAAGGAGGTCAGGGCCACCCAGATGATCGGCAGGATGGCGATCAGCGCGGTGACGACCAGCGTGGCGTGGATGCCGAAGGAGGCGAGCGGGGAGCGCTGGCCCCGGCCGCGCGGGGCCTTGGCGGTCCGGGCCGGCGTGGCGGTGGCGGTCGCCGGGGTGGCGGGGGCGGCGGTGGCGGACATGGTCACCACACATCCTCTCCGTTGTTGCGGAGCACGCGGCGGTAGATCACCGCGTAGACCGTGAGGATCAGCAGGATCAGCGCGCCCCAGGTGGAGGCCACCGAGTAGTTGCGGATGCCCTCGAAGGCCAGTCGGTAGGCGTAGGTGACGAGGATCTCGGTGGAGTCACCGGGGCCGCCGCCGGACACCAGGAAGATGATCGGGAACTGGTTGAAGGTCCACACGGTGCCGAGCAGCAGCACGGTCATCGAGACGGTGCGCACGCCGGGCAGGGTGACGTGGCGGAAGCGCTGCCACGGGGAGGTGCCGTCCATCTCGGCGGCCTCGTACAGCTCGCCGGGGATGGACTGCAGGGCGCCGAGCATCGCCACCATCATGAACGGGATGCCGATCCAGATGTTGACGAGCATGACGGAGAGCCGGGCCAGACCGGGCTCGCTGAGCCAGTCCAGCGCCGGCAGGCCCACCGAGGTGAGCACGGCGTTGAAGAGCCCGCCGTCGCCGTTGTAGAGGAAGCGCCAGGCGAAGGCGGAGACGAAGGGCGGGACGGCCCACGGCATGATGAGCAGCACCCGGTAGATGCCGCGGCCGCGGATCCGCCGGTTGAGCAGGACCGCGAGCGCCAGGCCGATCAGGTAGTGGGCGCCGACGCAGCCGATCGTCCACACCAGCGTCCACAGCAGCTTGTCCCAGAAGACCCCGCTGGTGAGGACGTCGGAGAAGTTCTCGAAGCCGATCAGCTCGTAGGTCGCGGGGATCTCGTTGACGCCGATGGTCTTGGCGACGTTGCGCTCGTTGGCGTTGGTCAGCGACAGCCACAGGCCGTTGACCAGTGGGTAGCCGATGATCCCGACCATCACGATGACGACCGGCGCCACCATGGCCCACGCGTAGCGGTGCCGGCGGATGCTCCGGGCGAGCCGCTGGCCGTTGGTGGGCCGTGCGGCGTCGGGGACGGGGCCGGCGCCCTTGGCGCCGGATCGGACAGCGGTGGCGGCGGGGCCGGCCCCCCGGTGGGGGGCCGGCGTCGCCGGCTTCAGCGAATGCTCAGCCATGGTGGGTTATCCCGTTGCCGCGTCAGGACCAGTCGGTGAGGAACTCGCGGTAGTTCTCGGCGACGTCGTCGAGGGACTTCTGCGGGTCCTCGCCACCGATCATCTCGGGGACGTTGACGTCCAGGGGGGTGAACAGCAGGCCGGCCTCGGGGATGGACGGGCGGGCCACGGCGCCGTCGAGGACCGCCTTGAAGTCGGCGATCAGCTGGTTCTCCGCGACGCCGTCGGCCTCGTACACGCTGGAGCGGGTGGGCAGCAGGCCGAGCTCGGTGGCGAGGGTGGTCTGGCTCTCCGCGGAGTTCATGAACTCGATGAACAGGTAGGAGGCGTCGAGGGCGTCCGAGCCGGCGTAGGCGGCGTAGTTGTGGCCGCCGACGGGGGTGCCGGCGCCGGCGCTGCCGCCGGGCATCGGGGCGATGCCGAGGTTCTCGGTGGAGCCGCCGAAGGCCTCGCCCGAGGTGATCTGGCCGACGCCCCACGGACCCTCGATGACCATGGCCACGTCACCGGCGCCGAAGGCGGCCTGCATGTTGGTGTAGCCCTGGGCGAGGTCGGGCCGGACCGAGACGCCCTCGTCGATCAGCGACTTCATGGTCTCCCAGCCGGCGACCGCCTCGGGGGAGTTGACCGTGATCTTCTGGCCCTCGACGTCCAGCAGGTCGCCGCCCTCGCCGTAGATGAACGGCAGCGAGTAGTAGCCGGTGGGGTTGAGGTAGGTGGCGTCGGCCCCGGTCTTGTCCTTGATGGTGGGGGCGATCTGCGCCATCTCCTCCCAGGTGGTCGGCACCTCGACGCCGGCCTGCTCGAAGATCTCGCGGTTGTAGAGCAGGGCGAGGGTGTCGGTCACCTGCGGGACGCCGTAGGTCACGCCGTCGAAGACGCCGGTGGCGGCGGGGCCGGCGAGGTAGTCCTCGTAGTTCGACATGGCGGGGGTGCCGTCGAGCGGGGCGAGGTAGCCCAGGGAGGCGAACTCGGGGGTCCAGGCGACCTCGGCGCGGATCACGTCCGGGGCGCCGTCGCCGCTCTGCGCGGCCGTCTTGAACTTGTTCTGGGCCTGGTCGAACGGCACGTTGACGTACTCGACGTCGATGTTCGGGTACTGCTCCTCGAACTGCGCGATGAGCTCCTCGAAGACCGGAGCCTCGTTGGTCGCGTCGGAGGTGTCCCAGTAGGTGACGGTGCCGCTCACCGACGCCGGGTCGGCGGAGGCGTTGCCGCCGTTGCCGCCGTTCCCACCGTCACCGCTGTCGCCTCCACCGCACGCGGTGGCGGTCAGGGCCAGGCAAGCCACGACTCCGAGCAGATGGATGCGACGCATGTCGCCCCTCCTTGTCCACGCGCGAGGCCACTCCCGTAGTGGCCCGCCGGATGCCCCGCGCCGTTGCGGACGAGGGGCTGTGGCGAGGAAGCTAGCAACCGTTTTGCAGCCCCGTAAACAGTCTTGCGGAAAAATTCTGCAAGAAGTTGCACGGGACTCCGCGCGTCGACACCTCGCGAGGTGCCTCAGTGTGCTATGGAGACCACGGAGCGAGACGATCCGCAGTGGCTGAGGCCCCGCGTGGCGACTTCGGTGGCGCCGCAGCCAGTGTGCGCCGGAAAGGTCGCGATTTGGTCGCGAAGGCATGCCGGAAGCATCGTGCAAGCGCTGCGGAAGGTTGCTGCCGTGCCGAAAGGGGCGGCAGGGGCGGCCGCGAGTGAGCCGCGGGGAGCGCCGATCGGGGGCGGGGAGCGGGGGGCACGCCGACCAGCCGAAGGGCCTCCGGAAAGCCGAAGGGCCTCCCGATCCGGAGACCGGGAGGCCCTTCTACATGGAGCGGACGACGGGACTCGAACCCGCGACCCTCACCTTGGCAAGGTGATGCTCTACCAACTGAGCCACGTCCGCATGTGGTCGCCGTGAACCGCACCCGTGGGGCGCGTCGATGCCCGGCGCGAGCATCGATCCCGTCCGCGGCTACCCGTAGGCCGCCGCGCCGAGGAGTGGAGCGGACGACGGGACTCGAACCCGCGACCCTCACCTTGGCAAGGTGATGCTCTACCAACTGAGCCACGTCCGCATGATGCCGTTCGCCGTCCGACACCCGAAGGGCCGAACCGCGATGGCGACCACCACTCTACCCGATCCGCCGGGGTGCTCGTGCGAGGCGGAGTGGTCGACCTCACACGGGCCCGGCCGGGAAGAGCGTGGTGGAGCGGGTGACAGGAATCGCACACTGCGCCTCCGCCTTGGAAAGGCGGCGCTCTGCTACTGAGCTACACCCGCGAGTCGAATAGCGGTTTCCGAAAAACGGAGCCGTATCCGATCGAGCGGGTGACAGGAATCGCACACTGCGCCTCCGCCTTGGAAAGGCGGCGCTCTGCTACTGAGCTACACCCGCATGCCCACCGGGGTTTCGAACCCCCGCGGTGCGTTGATCAGAACTGTAGCGGATCATCACCCGATCCGTCAGCTCGGGTCCGGGCCGGTCCTGCCGACGACGCCCGCGCGGGCGTGTGGCCCCACCGGCCCGGGGCCCGGCGGGCGGCTCAGGCGGTCGACTCGGCGAACGCCGTGTAGACGCTCTTCGGGATGCGGCCGCGGGTCGGCACCTCGATGCCGCGCGCCCGCGCCCAGGCGCGCACCGTCGCCGGGTCCGACGCCACCGTGGTGCGGCGGAAGTGACGGCCCTGCGGGGTGCGGCGCCGGCCGGCCTGCACGTACGGGGCCAGCAGGGAGCGCAGCTGCTCGGCGTTGGCGGCGGACAGGTCGATCTCGTAGCGCTGGCCGTCGAGGCCGAAGACCACCGTCTCCTCGCCGGCGCTGCCGTCGATGTCGTCGTACAGGTTGACCACTACGCGCTGAGCCATGGCTGGCCGTCCTTCCGGGCGCTGAAGCGTGCGCTGGTTGCGCTGGTGTACCGCCGCGGTCGACGCGGAATCGACCGCCACCGGAGTCGCCGACGGCGCCCTGCGCTGGCGGGGCCCGCGTGGGGCGAGAAGGCGTTCCGGCATTCACATTGTGCCGTCTCCGGGCGTCGCGTGGTGTTCCCGCAAGCGGAAAAGAAGCGCTCTTCCGGAAAATCCCCCGGGGTCGGTCAAGCGCCCTTTTCGCGTCTTTTGTCCAGCCGCTGACCTGCACTTCCGGCAGCCGGATCAACGCGCGTCAACCGCTCGGGAACGCCGCCGGGAACTCCCGTCGGGAACGCTCCGTGAACCCCGCGCGGAACAGTACGCGGCGAGCGGACTGTACGCTGAAACTCCCGCCTTCCAGACATAAGACACCATCGGGAGTGCCTGTGGCACGCGTCGTTGTCGACGTCATGCTCAAGCCGGAGATCCTCGACCCGCAGGGGCAGGCGGTGCAGCGCGCACTGCCCCGCCTCGGCTTCGAGGGAATCGCGGACGTCCGCCAGGGAAAGCGCTTCGAGATCGAACTCGACGGGCCGGCCGACGAGGCCGCCGTCGCGCGGATCCGCGAGGCCGCCGAGACCTTCCTCGCCAACACCGTCATCGAGGACTTCACCGTCCGCGTGGAGGAGTCCTCGTGACCACCCGCGTCGGAGTCGTGACCTTCCCCGGCTCGCTGGACGACCGGGACGCCCAGCGCGCGGTGCGCCTGGCCGGCGGTGAACCGGTCGCCCTGTGGCACCGCGACCGCGACCTCAAGCAGGTCGACGCCATCGTGCTGCCGGGAGGCTTCTCCTACGGCGACTACCTGCGCTGTGGCGCCATCGCCCGGTTCTCCCCGGTGATGGACTCGGTGATCGAGCAGGCCAGGGCCGGCATGCCGGTGCTCGGCATCTGCAACGGCTTCCAGGTGCTGTGCGAGTCGCACCTGCTGCCCGGCGCGCTCACCCGCAACGACCACCTGCACTTCATCTGCCGCGACCAGCGGCTGCGGGTGGAGAACACCGACACCGCCTGGACCGGCGACTACACCACCGGCCAGGAGATCACCGTTCCGCTGAAGAACGGCGAGGGCGGCTACGTCGCCGACGAGCGCACGCTCGACGAGCTGGAGGCCACCGGCCGCGTGGTCTTCCGCTACCTCGGCGGCAACCCCAACGGCTCGCGCCGCGACATCGCCGGCATCACCAACGAGGCCGGCAACGTGGTGGGCCTGATGCCACACCCCGAGCACGCCGTGGAGACCCTCACCGGTCCCACCACCGACGGCCTCGGGTTCTTCACCTCGATCCTGAAGAGGCTGGTCAACGCCTGATGTCCGACACGGTCGACACCCACCTCGACACCGTCAGCCGCGCCGCGCGGACCCCCGAGGTCGAGCAGCCCTGGGCCGAGCTGGGCCTGAAGCCGGACGAGTACCAGCGCATCCGCGACATCCTCGGCCGCCGCCCCACCGCCTCCGAGCTCGCGATGTACTCGGTGATGTGGTCCGAGCACTGCTCCTACAAGTCGAGCAAGGTGCACCTGCGGCAGTTCGGTGAGAAGGCCCCGGCGAGCGAGGCGATGCTCGTCGGCATCGGCGAGAACGCCGGCGTCGTCGACGTCGGCCAGGGCTACGCCGTGACCTTCAAGGTCGAGTCGCACAACCACCCGTCCTACATCGAGCCCTACCAGGGCGCGGCCACCGGCGTCGGCGGCATCGTCCGGGACATCCTCGCCATGGGCGCCCGCCCGGTCGCCGTGATGGACCCGCTGCGGTTCGGCGCCGCCGACCACCCGGACACCCGCCGGGTGCTGCCCGGCGTCGTCGCCGGCATCGGCGGCTACGGCAACTGCCTGGGCCTGCCCAACATCGGCGGCGAGGTCGTCTTCGACCCCTGCTACCAGGGCAACCCGCTGGTCAACGCGCTCTGCGTGGGCGTGATGCGGCACGAGGACATCCACCTGGCCAAGGCCTCCGGCGCCGGCAACAAGGTCATCCTCTACGGCGCCCGCACCGGCGGCGACGGCATCGGCGGCGTCTCCGTGCTCGCCTCGGAGACCTTCGACTCCACCGGCCCGGCCAAGCGCCCGGCGGTGCAGGTCGGCGACCCGTTCCAGGAGAAGCTGCTCATCGAGTGCACCCTGGAGCTGTTCGCCGAGAAGCTGGTCGTCGGCATCCAGGACCTCGGCGGCGCCGGCCTGTCCTGCGCCACCTCCGAGCTGGCCTCGGCCGGCTCCGGCGGCATGCGGGTGGAGCTGGACACCGTGCCGCTGCGCGACTCCACGCTCTCCCCCGAGGAGATCCTGATGAGCGAGTCGCAGGAGCGGATGTGCGCGGTGGTCGAGCCGGGCAAGGTCGACCGCTTCATGGAGATCTGCGAGAAGTGGGACGTCATCGCCACCGTGATCGGTGAGGTCACCGACGGCGACCGGCTGGAGATCTTCTGGCACGGCGAGCAGGTCGTGGACGTGCCCCCGCGCACCGTCGCCCACGAGGGCCCCGTCTACCAGCGCCCGCTGGCCCGCCCGGACTGGCAGGACGCCCTGCAGGCCGACGCCCCCACCGCCGAACGGCTGGCCCGCCCGGCCACCGGCGAGGAACTGCGCGAGACCCTGCTGAAGGTCGTCGCCTCCCCGAACCAGGCCGACAAGAGCTGGATCACCGCGCAGTACGACCGCTACGTGCTCGGCAACACGGTCCTCGCCCAGCCCGAGGACTCCGGCATGGTGCGGATCGACGAGACCACCGGCCTGGGCGTGGCGCTGGCCACCGACGGCAACGGCCGCTACGCCAAGCTGGACCCGTACACCGGCGCCCAGCTGGCGCTGGCCGAGGCCTACCGCAACGTGGCCGCCACCGGTGCCCGTCCGCTGGCCGTCACCGACTGCCTGAACTTCGGCTCGCCGGAGGACCCGGCGGTGATGTGGCAGTTCGCCGAGGCCTGCCGCGGCCTCGCCGACGCCTGCCAGACCCTGGGCACGCCGGTCACCGGCGGCAACGTCTCCTTCTACAACCAGACCGGCGAGACGGCGATCCACCCCACTCCCGTGGTGGGCGTGCTCGGCGTGATCGACGACGTGGAGCGCCGCACCCCGATCGGCTTCACCGAGGACGGCCAGCTGCTCTACCTGCTCGGCGAGACCCGCGACGAGCTCGGCGGCTCGGCCTGGGCGCAGGTCGTCCACGACCACCTGGGCGGCCTGCCGCCGCGGGTGGACCTGGAGGCGGAGCGGCTGCTGGCCGAGGTGCTGATCGCCGGCTCGCGCGACGGCATGCTGGACGCCGCGCACGACCTCTCCGACGGCGGCCTGGCGCAGGCCCTGGTGGAGAGCTGCCTGCGCGGTGGCCGCGGCGCCCGAGTGGTGCTGCCGGAGGGCGCCGACCCGTTCGTCACCCTCTTCAGCGAGTCCGCCGGCCGCGCGGTGGTGGCCGTGCCGCGCAGCGAGGAGCTGCGCTTCACGGACATGTGCCGCGCCCGGGGCCTGGCCGCCACCCGCATCGGCGTGGTCGACGGCGACGCCCTGGAGGTGCAGGGGCAGTTCTCGGTCTCCCTGGAGGAGCTGCGCGCGACCTCCGAGGCCACCCTGCCGAAGCTGCTCGCCTGAGCGAACGCCCCCGCGGGCCGGCCCGCGGGGGCGACGGCGGACGGCGGACGGCCGCCAGCCTCGCGGCCGACCCCGCGGCCAACGGGCGACCCCGCGGCCAACGGGCGACCCCACCGCCAACGGGCGACTAAGCGGCCAACGGACGACGGCCCGGGCCCTCACCGATCGGTGAGGGCCCGGGCCGTCGTGTCCGCACGGCGGGCGCCGGTATCCCGTCCCTGCGGAGCCGGCCCCAGCAGCCTCTCCGTTGAAGCCTGTCCGCCATGGCCTCGTCCGCCGTAACCCCTCCGCCGCAGCCCCTGTCCACAATCCGAAGCGGCCCTCTTGCGCCGCGCCTCTGGCATCGGTTACCCCTGTTGACCAGGGGGGTTCGTGGTTGTCCACAGGTCGGGGAACCCCTCTTGCGCCGCGCCTCTGGCATCGGTTACCCCTGTTGACCAGGGGGGTTCGTGGTTGTCCACAGGTCGGGGAACCCCTCTTGCGCCGCGCCTCTGGCATCGGTTACCCCTGTTGACCAGGGGGGTTGTGGATATCCACAGGTCGGGGAACCCCTCTTGCGCCGAGTATCCGCCCTCGGGTAGCCCCGTCGACCCGCTGCTCCGGCCCGCTGCTCTAGCCCGCTGCTCCGGCCCGCTGCTCTGTCCCGGCGGTCCGAGGGCCGTCCTAGGCTGTCCACCATGCCGAGTCGACCACCGCGCCCCTCCCGTCCTCGACTGCGCCGGTTCGATCCCGCCCGGTCCGCCCGAGCCCTGCTCGCCGAGGCGGACGCCTGGGTGGAGGTGGTCCGCCGGCTGGCCGACCACCACCGGGCCGCGGAACTGCTCGACGCGCCGAGCGGGCTGACCGGCTGGCGCATCCGGGACCTGCTGGCCCACGTGGTGATGGGCATGGAGGAGGTGCCGGCGCGCCTCGCCGAACCCCGGCCCGAGCGGGCCGAGATGGACCTGCTGGGCTGGATCGGGGCGACGGCCGGCGCCGCGGCCACCGTCGACGAGCTGGCCCGCGCTGACGCCGAGACCGCCGCCGCGACGCCTCCGGGCGCGCTGGTCGAGCGCTTCCGGGCGGCCCGCCAGCGGCTCGCCGAGGCGGTGGCCGCCGAGCCGGCGGAGCGCCCCGTGCCGACCCGCTACGCGCCGATGTCCCTGGGCGACCGCGTGGTCACCCGGATCGTGGAGCTCGTCGTGCACGGCGACGACCTGCAGCGCGCGCTCGCAGCCCACTCGGAGAGGCAATCGGAAGGGGAAGGCCGGGAAGCCCCGCACGGTGCACCGCCGCCCCAGGCGGTGGCCGCCCTCCCGGCCGCCCTCCCGGCCGAGTTCCCGCACGACCGGCAGGCCCTCGCCACGGTGGTCCGGCTGTTCGCCGACGCGCTGGCCGCCTCCGCCCCCGGCGGGGCGGTGGAGGTCAGGGTGCCGCCGTTCGCCGTGGTGCAGTGCGTGGAGGGGCCGCGGCACACCCGGGGCACCCCGCCGAACGTCGTGGAGACGGATCCGCTCACCTGGCTCCGGCTGGCCACCGGCCGGACGCGCTGGGTGGAGGCGGTCGGGGCCGCGGCCGTCACCGCCTCCGGGGAACGCAGCGACCTCGCCCCCCACCTCCCGCTGATGGGCTGACCAGCTCCCCCCGACGGCGTGACCACCACCCCGACTGATCACCGCACGTAGTCATGCCGAGCCGTGCCGCCGGGGCCGTGCGTGGCGGCTATGACAGGCGAAAAGCCGGGGGTGTGGTGGGGCGTCTGGGGCCGGCGGGGGCCGCATCCGCCTCCGGGCGGCACCGAATGCCTCTCGGATCCATGTCCGAAGGGTGACCCGACGGCTGCGCACCGCCATGGTCGCCAGGTTCCCGAGCCCGCCCGGGCGCCCTGCGGCGACCGTTTCCGGCCATCCGGGGTGGGGCGTCCCACCTGCGGAAACGCCGGGCTCGCCGGGCGCTCTCACACTCCGTGGCCACGGACTGTGATCAACGCCGCTCCGCGCCCCCGTTCGAGGCACGGGTGGGACTGCCCTAGACTCGAAGCGTGCCACGTGGTGACGGACGACTCAGCCACGACCTGCTCCCCGGCGAGAAGGGCCCCCAGGACGCTTGCGGCGTCTTCGGTGTCTGGGCCCCCGGCGAGGAGGTCGCAAAACTCACCTATTTCGGGCTTTATGCACTCCAGCACCGCGGACAGGAGTCCGCCGGCATCGCGGTGAGCAACGGCTCGCAGATCCTCGTCTTCCGGGACATGGGCCTGGTCTCGCAGGTCTTCGACGAGACCGCCATCGAGTCCCTCAAGGGCCACATCGCGGTGGGCCACGCCCGCTACAGCACCACCGGTGCGTCCACCTGGGAGAACGCCCAGCCGACGTTCCGCGCGACGGCCACCGGCTCGATCGCGCTCGGTCACAACGGCAACCTGGTCAACACGGCCGAACTCGCCGAGATGGTCGCCGAGCTGGAGGTCGACGAGGGCGGCGGCCAGCCCGTCTCCACCAACGACACCAACCTGGTCACCGCGCTGCTCGCGGGCGGCGCGGGGCGCAGCGTCGAGGAGACCGCCGTCGAGGTGCTCCCGAAGGTCAAGGGCGCCTTCTGCTTCGTCTTCATGGACGAGCACACCCTGTACGCCGCGCGCGACCCGCAGGGCGTCCGCCCGCTGGTGCTGGGTCGGTTGGACCGCGGCTGGGTGGTGGCGAGCGAGAGCTGCGCGCTGGACATCGTCGGCGCCGCCTACGTGCGGGACGTCGAGCCGGGCGAGCTGATCGCCATCGACGAGGACGGGCTGCGCTCGACCCGGTTCGCCGAGGCCCGCCCCCGCGGCTGCGTCTTCGAGTACGTCTACCTGGCCCGCCCGGACACCGAGATCGCCGGTCGCAGCGTGCACCTGTCCCGGGTGGAGATGGGCCGGCGGCTGGCCCGCGAGGCCCCGGTCGAGGCCGACCTGGTGATCGCGACCCCGGAGTCCGGCACGCCGGCAGCGATCGGGTACGCGGAGGAGAGCGGCATCCCGTTCGGTTCCGGCCTGGTGAAGAACGCCTATGTGGGGCGCACCTTCATCCAGCCCAGCCAGACCATCCGCCAGCTGGGCATCCGGCTGAAGCTGAACCCGCTGCGCGAGGTGATCCGCGGCAAGCGCCTGGTGGTCGTGGACGACTCGATCGTGCGGGGCAACACCCAGCGGGCGCTGGTGCGGATGCTGCGCGAGGCCGGGGCGGCGGAGATCCACATCCGGATCTCCTCCCCGCCGATCAAGTGGCCGTGCTTCTTCGGCATCGACTTCGCCAGCCGGGCCGAGCTGATCGCCAACGGGCTGTCCGTCGAGGAGATCACCACCTCGCTGGGCGCCGACTCGCTGGCCTACATCTCGCTGGACGCCATGGTGGAGGCCACCACCCTCCCCAAGGACCGGCTGTGCCGGGCGTGCTTCGACGGGGAGTACCCGATGGAGCTGCCGGATCCGCAGCTGCTCGGCAAGCACCTTCTGGAGAAGCCGGCCGCCCGCGTCTGAGCGGGCGGTGGGTGAGGCCGGGTTCGCCGTGTGTGGCAGCGACGCGCCGGGTTCCGTCCCCCGTGGTGGGACGGTGCCCGCGGCCCGGGCGGTCGCCCCGGCCGGGTGGGCCGCCGGTTCCGGCCGGCTGGGCCCACCGGGCGTGGCGCGGCCGATCACCGCCCCGCCGGCTCGTCCCCCGAGGCCGCTGAGGCTGTTGGGGTCGCCGGGGTCACTGAGGCCCCCGGGCCCACCCGAGGTGCCCCGTCCATGGCTGTCCCGTCCCCGGGCGGGCTCCGCGCAGTTCCCGTCCCCTTCCCACCGAGAGGGCCGCTCCCCGTGACCGACCAGACCACGCCGAACACTCCGCCCGGCGCCGCCGCCCCGGCCGCGACGTACGCCGCCGCGGGCGTCGACATCGAGGCCGGAGACCGGGCCGTCGACCTGATGAAGGAGTGGGTGCGCAAGGCCACCCGGCCCGAGGTGGTCGGTGGCATCGGCGGCTTCGCCGGGCTCTTCGACGCCTCGAAGCTGGCCCGCTACCAGCGCCCGCTGCTGGCCAGCGCCACCGACGGCGTCGGTACCAAGGTCGCCATCGCCCAGGCGCTGGACCGGCACGACACCATCGGCCACGACCTGGTCGGCATGGTCGTCGACGACCTGGTGGTCTGCGGCGCGGAGCCGCTGTTCATGACCGACTACATCGCCACCGGCAAGGTCGTGCCGGAGCGGATCGCGGCGATCGTCAAGGGCATCGCGGAGGGCTGTGTGCTGGCCGGCTGCGCGCTGGTCGGCGGGGAGACGGCGGAGCACCCCGGGCTGATGCGCCCCGACGAGTACGACGTGGCCGGCGCCGGCACCGGCGTGGTCGAGGCGGACGCGCTGCTGGGCGCCGACCGGGTCCGGGAGGGTGACGTGATCATCGCCATGGCCTCCTCCGGTCTGCACTCCAACGGCTACTCGCTGGTGCGGCACGTGCTGCTGGAGCGCGCCGGCTGGGCGCTGGACCGGGAGGTCGCGGAGTTCGGGCGCACGCTCGGCGAGGAGCTGCTGGAGCCGACCCGGATCTACTCGCTGGACTGCCTGACCCTGGCCCGGACCGCCGAGGTGCACGCGTTCTCGCACGTCACCGGTGGCGGCCTGGCCGCCAACCTGGCGCGGGTGATCCCGGACCACCTCTACGCCCGGCTGGACCGCTCCACCTGGAGCCCGGCGCCGGTCTTCCGCACCGTGGGCGAGGTCGGCCGGATGGAGCTGACCGAGATCGAGCGCACGCTGAACATGGGCGTCGGCATGGTGGCGGTGGTCCCGGAGCACTCGGTGGACGTGGTGCTGGACGTGCTGGAGGACCGCTCGGTGCCGGCCTGGGAGCTGGGCGAGGTGATCAGCCGCGAGGCGGCGGCGGAGCAGGGCGCTCCGCGGGACGCCGGTGCCGGCCTGTTCGGCTCCTACGGCGCCTGAGCCGTCGGATGGACCGGCCGGTGAGCCGATGGGTGAGCCGGCCGGCCGCCGGACCGGCGGCGACCGAACGGCTGGCCGCGAAATGGCCGGCTGCCAAACGGCTGGCCGCGAAACGGGTGGCCGGGAAACGGGTGGCCGTCGAACGGTTGGCCGCGGGGCCGGTGTTCCGCGGCGCAACCACCGGCCCGGGCGGCCGTGCGGACACGCCGAAGCCGGGGGCGGCGGTGGCCACCCCCGGCTCGCGGGGACAGGTGCGAGGCGGCAGCTGCGAGATGGCGCCCACGGCGTCCACGAGCCGAGCCCGCCGCGCCGGACGGTGCACTCCCGCGGATCACTCCCCGGCGCGCGGACTCCACGCGCCGGTCACGACCGGGCTCAGGCCCGGCGGCGTGACGACGGGCCTGAACTCTCGCTGCCGTCCTCTTCGTCGGCGGAGTCGTCGTCGTACATCCGCGCGTACTTGGCGTACGGGTCGTCCATTCGCTCGTCGTCGAACGGATCGACGTCCTGCGACTTGTGCGACGACGAAACGCCCAGCTCATCGGCCAGGCGGTCGAGGTCCGTCCCGCCGCTGTTGTACTTCAGCTGGCGGGCGACCTTCGTCTGCTTGGCCTTGGCCCGGCCGCGCCCCATGGCTCGACCCCCTCAACGGCGGGGCCCAGCGGCCCCGAGTCTTGTCACGAGTTTCGGGTGGTAGGCCAGCCCTCTGGTAGGAGCGGGCCAGCCCGTTAGATGAACAACGGTACCTGCTTCCGTCGCCCTACGGTACGTCGCCCGGGCGACGACGGCACACCACGACGCCCCCGGTCGGGCGAACCATGCTGGTCAACCACGCCCAGGGACCGCGTTCTTCTCCCTTAAACCCTACCTTTTCGGACAGCTGACCGCAGGCACGGCGACGTGGGACGGATCACGCGCTGTGCCGGACGCCACGCTCGCGCCACCCCCCGGCAACCCGCCGGCAACCCCCGGGCAGGCCCCGCCGAGCGTCCGGAGGGCATCCGGACGGCGTCCGGCGGACGTCCGACGGGGCCGAGCGGGGCGCCGGGCGGGGGCCGGCGGGGGCGTCGACCGAGGTCGACGGGCCCGGCCGCCCGCCGCGGCCCCGTGCCCGAATCATGGCCGGGTCCGGCCATTCCGCTCGCCGGGTGCGAGCTGCCCCGCGCTACCGACCGCGCAGGTGGATTCCGCGCAAGCGACCGATTTCGGCCATTCGCCGCTCCGCCATCCGGTCCGCGGCGACGGCCGGCGGGACCCCCTCGGCGTCGGCGAGCTCGAAGATGCGCAGCGCCGTGTCGTGGATCCGGGCCGCCCGCGCCCGGGCCCGCTCGAAGACGAAGCCCTCGATCTCGTCGGCGACCTGGATCACACCGCCGGAGTTGACCACGTAGTCGGGCGCGTACAGCACGCCGCGGTCGGCCAGCGCCTGCTCGACGCCCGGGTGCGCCAGTTGGTTGTTGGCCGCCCCGCACACGATGCGGGCGGTCAGCGCCTCCACGGTGGGGTCGTCCAGCGCCCCGCCCAGCGCACATGGCGCGTACACGTCCAGGTCGGCGCGCACCAGGGTGGGCGCGTCCGGCACGACCTCGACCTCGGGGTGGCGCTCGACCACCCGGCGGACCGCCGCGTCGTTGACGTCGCACACCACGACCCGGGCGCCCTCCTCGACCAGGTGGTCCACCAGGTGGTGCCCCACCTTGCCGACGCCGGCCACGCCGACCCGCCGGCCGGCCAGCGAGGGGGCGCCCCAGGCGTGCCGGGCCGCGGCCCGCATCCCCTGGTGCACGCCGTAGGCGGTGAGGATGGAGGAGTCGCCGGCCCCGCCGTGGGCCGGGGAGCGGCCGGTGACGTGGTCGCACTCGCGGGCCACCACGTCCATGTCCTCGACGTAGGTGCCGACGTCGCAGGCGGTGATGTAGCGGCCGCCGAGGGACTGCACGAACCGCCCGTAGGCGCGCAGCAGCGCCTCGGTCTTGTCCCGGCTCGGGTCGCCGATGATCACGGCCTTGCCGCCGCCGTGGTCGAGCCCGGCGAGGGCGTTCTTGTAGGTCATGCCGCGGGCGAGGGCGAGCGCGTCGGCGACCGCCTCCTCCTCCGTGGCGTAGGGGTGGAAGCGGGTGCCGCCGAGGGCCGGTCCCAGCGCGGTGGAGTGGATCGCGATCACGGCGCGCAGTCCACTGTGCGGGTCGTTGCAGAACACCACCTGCTCGTGGGTGGCGTCCTTCCCGATGAGCGAGGGGAGTACGGATACGTCGGTCACTGTGGTGACTCCTGATCGCCGGACCCGCCGGGTGTGGGGCGGGTTGTTCGGGGCCAGCGTAGGGCCTGGGTCGGGGGTCTCCCGCAAGGCTCCGGGGTGCTCCCCGTGGACGGGTGGCACCGGGTCGGCCGGCACGGGGCGGGCGCGCCACGCGGCTTGCGGGGCGCCCGAGTTCCCGCATCCGGGTGGTACCCACACCACCCGGGCGCGGTACCAGTGCGACGGGGGCGCGTGCGACGATTCCTCCCGTGCGCACTTCGGTGGTGGTTCCCTATGCGGCGTACCTGCGCGTCTACGAGCCCCTCGTGGCCTTCCCCGAGCCCGAGCGGGAGCGGTGGCGTGCCTACGTGAGCGAGCGGCAGCCGACGGGTGCCCGGGGGGCCCCGGGGGCCGCGGCGCCCGGGCACGGCCCGTTCGACTCCCGGCAGCCGTTCGATCCGCACAGCGTCCGGGCGGACAGCTCCGCGGAGGGTGAGCCCGGGCAGGAGGAGGCCCGGGAACGGCTGGCCGCCCTGGTGGCTGTGCCGCCGGCGCCGGTGCCCGGCCGGGAGAGCGAGCAGGCGCTGTGGGCGGACGTCGCCGGCACGCTGCTGATCTGCCCCTGGACCACCCGGCTGCGCTGCCAGCTGGGCCTGGAGGAACTGGAGCGTTCCCTTCCGCAGCCGGCGCTGGACGCGGCCGTCCCGCCAGCGGTCCGCCAGGAGGCGGCGGCCGAGTGGGACCGCTGGCGGGCGGAGCACCCCGAGGCGCGGCCGTGGATCCGCACCAGCACCTGGCACGTGCCGGTGCGCTGGTTCGTGCCCTTCGAGGACTCCGAGCGCGAGTTCCGGCCGGCCGACGCGGCGGCGGGTTCCGGGCCGGTGCTGCGCTACCGGACGTCGATGTCGCGGGCGCGGCGGCGGGTGGCCCGGCGGCTGCGGGTGGTCCGGGACGCCATGGAGGAGGGTCCGCTGGTCAGCGGGATCGAGTCGGTGGCCCGCTGGCTGGAGGAGTTCCACCCGACGTCCATGGTGGAGCTGGACTACGGCGGCCTGGTGCACGTCGTGCCGGAGGCGCACCTGGTGGAGGACCGCTCGGTGGCCGACGTGGTGGAGGGGATGGAGGCGCTGGCGGACGGTGATGGCCTGCGCGCGGGGCGGGCGTACCGCCGGCTCACCCGCCGGTGGCGGGTCGTGGAGGCGCTGCGGCACGCCAACTGAGCGGGCCGCGCCGCATTCGGCCAGGTATTCACTCGAATGAGATCTCCCGTGCATTGACAGTCGGGGATTTTCCTGCTCGAAACTCCGGGTAAGCGGCCCGCGGCGGCTATTGGGGTCCTTTCCGGGGAGCAAGCGGATGGTCGCGCTCCTCTTTTCCTGGTCCGGACCGCATCCGCGATATCGCTTTGCGTTACCTCCTGGGATACGCCGCGTAATCATCGCGAGGTGGGGGGCGCCGGTGGTGGCGGCGCGCGCCGGCGGGCCGAGGCGATGGAATCCGGTCAACTCTATGATCACTTTCGGTCAAATTACCGCGCCGTTCCGTCGTCGGGGATCGCTCGTTCGTCTGGCCGTTGGATGTCGCCGGAGCGGACCGGAGTGTGTGACCGGCCTGACGGCCTCGGCGAAACTCGGGCGTTCGGGCACTGCGGGTGCATGGCGGGTCGCACCTGGTGCACGTTCGAACGGTGTGCGGCGGGTGATGTGAGCCACATCGTCTCCCCTGGGCCCCCGCTCAACTCCGGCCCCGGGAACGGTCGTCCGGCCCTGCTGGGCCGCGCCCGGCGAGCGCCGGCCGAGGTGGGAGGGGGTGTCGGGTCCGGGCGGTCTGTCCGGGGAAGGGCCCTTGACCCCCGGTTGGGGCCGATCTAAGGTCCCGATCCGGGTATAGGTGCTTAACCAGGCTCTTGAGGTAGTTGCCGGGTACCACCGTCTATATGGCAATATGTAGCTTTAGATGCGCTTCCGCCCGTATGTCCGGTTCGCCCCAGTCGGGACCTCCGATCCGGACGGGTGGTGGGTGCGGGTAGGTCGGTCGTAACGGTGAGTCATCAGCCTGTGGCTGACCGCTACGCGGCTTTCCTCCCTAATGGTCCATGGTTGTTCGCTTCCGTGGCATTTCGGGCGGTTTGGCCGACACCCACCGATCGATGGTGTAGTTGTAGTGCCGAGGACAAGCCGTTCGTCCTATTACCGAATCGGCTCGCGTGCGCCATTTCGGGCATCGCGGGTCAAGGTGCAGAATTTGAAGGAAAGAACCGTGTTGGTTCGGTTCTCCCGAGGAGGCCGCTCATGACCGCTCGCACCCCTGATGCCGAGCCGCTGCTGACCCCGGCTGAGGTCGCCACGATGTTCCGCGTCGACCCCAAGACGGTCACGCGGTGGGCCAAGGCGGGCAAGCTCACGTCGATCCGCACGCTCGGCGGGCACCGCCGCTACCGCGAGACCGAGGTCCGCGCCCTGCTGGCGGGCATCCCGCAGCAGCGCAGCGAGGCGTGAGTCCGCCATCCCATCCGCGGTGAACCCGCAGGTCAGCGGGGGGAACCGAGGTCGGTGGGCCGGCCGGCGGTAGGCCGGGCCGATCGGCCTGACAGGACTCCGGCGGCGTTCGACCCGCCCCGCCAGGCACCGGCGGGAGCGGGACCCAGTCTTCCCGGGTCAGCTGGGTGAGCGCGCGGGCGGCCTGATCAGCAGGCGTCGTCAGGGCCGCCTCGAACCGTACGACGGTTCGAGGCGGCCCTGACGCGTTTCCGCCCGCGCCGCCCGCCGCCGCCGTGGCCACACTCGGCCGGCCGGGCGGTCGACCCCGCGGGCCCGGCGCCGGCCGCCGGGGGCCGGCACGGGGTCGTTCGGGCGTGCGGAGTCAAGCGGGACCGATCGCGGGCGGTTCCGGGCGCAAGGGGATCGCGCGGGACGAACCCGTCGTTGCCCGGCGAGAGGCCGTCGTTAGCCCTCAAATGGCCCCCAAACGGCCCCTGGAGGGCCCTGGGAGCCTCTGGGAGCGCTTTCCCTACCCCCCGGCTGCCCCGGCCGGTGAAGGGGCGGGATTCCGCCACGGAAGGCAGGCTTGCGCCCGAGGTGGCCGGACCCGCTCCGGCGGCGGCGCCGCGGGGTGGCGGGCGGGCGCCGCCGGGGCCCGGCGTGGCTGATATGTCATATATAAAATTGTGCCTATGCCGTGTCAGGTGCCGGAGCGCCAGCCTGGAAACGGATTTTGTGATCTGACTCACAGTCGAATCGGGTGCTCTGGCACTTCCATTCGACGCTCGGACGTTCCTCTGTCACTCCCCCGGGGCGGCCTGCCGGCGAGCGTCGTGTGCGCTGCGTGACCGAGCGGGGGGCGGAGAGGCAGCGTGACGGCCCGATCCGGCCATGCCCCCGCGCCCGGTCGGACCGGTGCGGGGACGGCCCGCCGCCGGCCCGGGCGGCGGGAGCGGCGGGCCTGCGGGGCGCGCGGGACGTGCGGCACGGAGAAGGTCGCGGAGGCGGCGAGGCGCCGGGGAGAGGTGGCCACGGCCCGGCGTTCAGGGGCGCGCTGCCCAGCGGCGCGGTGCTCGAGGGCTCGGTGCTCAGGGGCGGGGTGGCCCGGGGCGCGGCGGCGTGGGGGCGGGGTGGCCGGAGGCGGGAGGGGGGATGCCGTCCGGGACCGCCCACCGGTCGGGGAAGGGGCGGTCCCGGAACCCTGGACCCCGGCGGCGGGCCGGCGACGGCCACGACCGGAGCGGGCAGCACATCGGCCCGGACTCACGAGGAATCCGGGCCGATCTCATGCGGTCCCGACGGGATTTGAACCCGCGGCCTCCACCTTGACAGGGTGGCGAGCACTCCAAACTGCTCCACGGGACCAGGTGCGGTGCAGTCCGCGTGGCCAGGGCCGGGGTCGAACCGGCGACCTTCCGCTTTTCAGGCGGACGCTCGTACCAACTGAGCTACCTGGCCGTTTCGAAGACGAGGAGGCGTACCTCCACGTTACTTCGCCGCGACGGTTTCGGGGGGTACCGAAACCTGCGGTCCCGACGGGATTTGAACCCGCGGCCTCCACCTTGACAGGGTGGCGAGCACTCCAAACTGCTCCACGGGACCAGGGTGCAGATGGCTCCTGCACACAGGGTGTTGCGTGCCCCCAACGGGATTCGAACCCGTGCTACCGCCTTGAAAGGGCGGCGTCCTGGGCCACTAGACGATGAGGGCTGATGGCCCACCCGGCGGTTGCCGTCGGGGACGTGAGAAGCATATGGGATGCGGGGCCGAACACCAAAACTCTTCTCCCGGCGGTTCGGCCCCGGTGTTCGGGCGGCTGTTCGGGGCGGTCCCCCGGCCGGGCTACGGACGGGCTCAGCCGCCCTCCGGGGTGGGGGCGGGCGAGGGGCCGAGGGGCGTGGGCGTGCTGGTCCGCGGCGCGGCCGGGGACGGGACCGTCGGCGTGGCGGGCGCGGTGGGCGTCGGGGCGGTCGGCGTCGGGCTGGTGGGGGAGGGGGACGGCGAGACGCCCTCCTCGGGCGGCACGGGCGGCTCGCTGGCCAGGTGCCGGGAGATCTCCGCCGTCGTCTGGCCCAGCCCGCCGAGCTCGATGTCGTCCCACGCCTGGAGCTCCCCGGTGTCCCGGTCGAGGTAGAGCACCGACAGCTGAACCGGGGTGGGTTCCTCGCCCTCCAGCGCCCGCAGGCCGGCGCCGCCCGTGGAGCCCTGCACCATCAGCCGGGTGCCGCCCGGCAGCACCTCGGTGGAGCGGGTGTGGGTGTGCCCCGAGAGCACCAGGTCGGCCAGACCGTCCAGCTCGCGCGCCATCGTCGGCTCGTGCGCCACCGCGATGTCCGGCCGGCTGTCCGGGTCGGCCTCCTCCCGTTCGCGGAGCGTCTGCGCGAACTCCTGGCCGGCCTGCCGCTCCAGCTCCTCCACGGACCCCTGGTCGGTGGTGCGGTCCGGGGTGAACACCGGATCGCCCCAGCCGGCGATGGTGAGCCCGGCGATCTCGGTGGTGGCGCCCCGGTCCAGCACGATCGCGTTCTCCTGCTGCTCGACGGCCCGCTGGGTGACCAGCGAGTCGTGGTTGCCGCGCACCCAGACGTACGGCGCGCCGAGCGTCTCGATCTCGCCCGCGAAGGCGTTCTCGGCGCTGGTCCCGTGGTCCATCAGGTCGCCGGAGTCGATGATCACGTCCGCCTGGTACTGCTCGGTCAGCGAGCGGATGACGTCCCAGGCGGCCGGGTTGAGGTGGATGTCGGAGACGTGCAGCACCCGCACGGTGCCCGGGTCGGGGGAGAACGTCGGCAGGGTGGAGGCGGTCTCGTAGAGCGTGGTCACGTTGGTGACCAGCTTGGCCAGTTCCTCGCCGTAGACGTCGAACTCGGTGACGATCGAGCGCGCGCTGCCCACGACGGACGGCGCCGAGGCGAGCAGCCCGGTGAACTTCGGCTCCAGCACCGAGGTCGGGTTCCAGCTGGCCACCGCCGTGCCCGCGCCGGCCACCAGCATGCCGAGGCACACCCCGCCGCTCAGCAGCGCCCGTCGGGGCCGCCGGGTCACCAGCCAGCCGGCGACGGCCGCGCCGAGCAGCGCGGCGAGCACCGAGCGGACCACCAGCTCGCGGACGGCCGCGGAGACGTCCGCGGTGATCCGCTCCTGCAGGCCGGTGAGCTGCTCCGGCCGCTCCACGATGGCCTGCGCCGCGGCCACGTCCAGCCGGGTGACGTCCACGTCGAGCCGCAGCGGCCCGTAGTGGGTGGCCAGCTCCAGGGAGCCCAGCGGCGGGATGTCGACCGTGGTGCCGCCGCTCCAGGCGGGGCGGAGCGACATCGAGGTGTCCACCGGGCCGACCCGGGCGTCCGTCCCGCCCAGCAGCAGCATGCCGAGCCACCCGCCGATCGCGGCGGCGAGCACGACCAGCGCCGCGCGGCGTGGCGCCGGCGCGCCGAGGGCCTGGCGGACGCGGCGCAGGGCGCGGCCGACGCGGCCGCGCGGGACGGCGGTGGCCCCGCCGCCCGGCCGGGCGTGGTGCTCCACGGGTTCGCCTCCTTGCAGATGGGCGGGCGGTCGGGTCCGGGGGACACCTGCCCCGAGGTGGCGAAATCCACACTGACCGGGGTGGATCGGACGGGTGGTCCGGGTGCTCGCGCGTGCCGGGGGCGGGGACGGGCCGGAGCGGGCGGTGGCCGGTGGACGGGGTGGCGGAGTTCCGTGGCGGGGCGGCCGGCCCGACAATGGGCGCGTGCTGGAGATTTCGCGGGAGCAGTTCGAGGAGCTCGTGGGGGAGGCCCTGGACCGGATCCCCCCGGAGCTGACGCGCCTGATGGACAACGTGGCGATCTTCGTCGAGGACGATCCGGACCCGTCGGATCCGGACCTGCTCGGTCTGTACGAGGGGACCCCGCTGACCGAGCGGGGCGAGTGGTACGCGGGCGTGCTGCCCGACCGCATCACCATCTACCGCAATCCCACCCTGCGGGTCTGCGAGACGCTGGAGGACGTGGTGGCCGAGACGGAGGTGACCGTGGTGCACGAGATCGCCCACCACTTCGGGATCGACGACGCCCGCCTGCACGAGCTCGGCTACGGCTGACCGGTGCCTTCCGCGCGGCCCGGCCCCGCCGTCCGGCCGGGGAGGTCCGCCGCCCGGGCGGGGGAGTCCGCGGTCTGACCGGGGGAGCCCGCCGCCCGGTCGAGGAGCCCGCCTCCCGGTCGGCGAGGCTCGTGGACCGGCCGGGGGAGGCCCGCCTGCCGCCCCACCCGTTCCACCCGTCTCCAAGCACCCCGCCTGCTCCGCCGGCCCCGTCGCCCCCGGCCCTCCCGCCCGTCTCCGTTTCCTCACCCGATCCGCGCCCGGGGCGTGTCCTTCCCGCCCCGCGACCGTTGTTCCGACCAGGAGCCGGGTGGCCGGCGACCGTGGGTTCCGGCCCCGCGGCGTCGGCTCCCCGCGGACGCCTGCCGAGGACGACCGCCGGACGAGAGGCGCCAGATGACCGTGGTGCAGCATTCCCCCCGTGGCGCCGCCGGACGGCCGCGAAGGGCGGCGTCGTGGCTGCTGGCCGGCCTGGCGGCGTGTACGACGCCGACGCTGGCCGGCTGCATGGAGGTCCGTCCGGACGACGCGGTGGACCCGGCCGCCTCGGTGAGCCCGGCACCGGCCGGCTTCGGCCGGGACGCCGGGGCCTCCGCGGGCGCCGGCGCCGCGAGCACCTCCGGCACCTCCGCAGGGCTCGACGGGGCCACGGTCGCCGGCAGCGGTGACGCCGGCTCCATGCGGGTGGCCGGTGGCACCGCCGCGTCCGAGCCCGACGGGGCCGAGCCGTCCGCCGCGGACGGCCGGGCCGCCGAGGACGCGGGCGGCGCGCGGAACGGCGCCGAGCGCGCCGGGGAGGCCGGCGCGGCGGCCGGCGGCCAGGACGCGTCCGGCTCCACCACCGCCGGCTCGGGCACCGCCGCCGGCGGCTCCACCGGCACGGGCGGCCCCTCCGCCGGCCCATCGGCCGGGACCACCTCGGGCGCCGGCGGCTCCGACGGCGGGGACGGCGGCGCGTCCGGCTCCCCGAGCGGCTCGTCCGGCGCGGGCGACGCCACCGCGGGCTCCGGCTCGGACCCCTCCGGCGCGGTCGGCGGTTCCGGTGACGCCGGCGGCCACGACGGCTCGACCGGCGGCTCCGGCGACGGCAGTACGGTGGGCTCGGACGGCAGCGCGTCCGGCTCGGACGCCGGTGGCTCCGACGGCACGGACGGCGGCTCCGGCGACGGCTCCTCCGGGGCGTCCGGCGGCTCCGACGGCTCGGGCTCCTCCGGCGGCGACTCCGGGAGCGGCTCCACCGGCGACGCGGACGCCGCCTCCGGCGGCGGGGGGACGGAGCCGGGCCCGGGCGTCAAGACGGCGCCGCCCCGGGGCTGATCCGGGCCCCGCGCGGGCGCCGACCGGTACCGTCGCGGGCCGACCGGGACACCTCGGCCGCGCCACGCCGAGGACCGCGCCAGATGAACTGATTTGCCGCTGTTCGTCCGGACGAAGTATCTTGGCAGATCGTTTGACTCCCAGTTCCGGCGCTGCCTCCCAACTCGGCGCCGCTGGCGCGTTCCGGTGTTCCGTGGCTGACCGCATTGAGGCGGTTCTCGGCTGTACTGCGCGGTCCGGGCGTCGCCATCTCCCGGAAGGTTCCGCATGACGTTCACCACCGTCGACCGGTCTGCCCTGCCCACGGACGCCCCGTCCGAGGCGACGGCCCCGGTCCCCGGCGACATCACCACCACCGAACTCCCCGAGACCACCACCGCCCCGTCCGCCGAGGAGACCCCCCTCGACGCCGCCGACGCGACGGACGCCGACGCGACCTCCGTGGACGCGCCCGTCTCCGACGAGGCCGCCTCCGACGAGGCCGGCGCCGGCGAGGCCGCCTCCGACGAGGCCGACACCGCCCCGACCTTCGCCGACCTCGGCCTGCCCGCGGAGATCGTCCGGGCGCTCGCCGAGCGCGGCGTGACCGTGCCGTTCCCCATCCAGGCCGCCACCATCCCGGACGCCCTGGCCGGCCGCGACGTGCTCGGCCGCGGCCGCACCGGCTCCGGCAAGACGCTCAGCTTCGGCCTGCCGCTGCTCACCCGCCTGGCGGGCGGCAGCACCCGGGCCAAGCGCCCGCGCGGCCTGATCCTCACGCCCACCCGCGAGCTGGCCATGCAGGTCTCCGACGCCCTGGAGCCGTACGGCGACGTGCTCGGCCTGGACCTGAAGGTGGTCTGCGGCGGCACCTCGATGCAGCGTCAGATCTACGCGCTGGAGCGCGGCGTGGACATTCTGGTGGCCACCCCCGGCCGCCTGCAGGACCTGGTGGACCGGGGCGCCGCCTCGCTGGACGAGGTCAGCGTCGCCGTCCTGGACGAGGCCGACCAGATGGCCGACATGGGCTTCCTGCCCGAGGTCACCCAGCTGCTGGACCTGGTCCCGCCGGGCGGCCAGCGGATGCTGTTCTCCGCCACGCTGGAGAACGAGATCGACACCCTGGTCAAGCGCTACCTGCAGTCGCCGGTGACGCACGAGGTGGACCCGTCCGCCGGAGCCGTCACCACCATGAGCCACCACCTGCTGGTGGTGAAGCCCAAGGACAAGGCGCCGATCACCGCCGCCATCGCCTCCCGCAAGGGCCGCACCATCGTCTTCGTGCGCACCCAGCTCGGCGCCGACCGCGTCGCCGAGCAGCTGCGCGAGGCCGGCGCCCGCGCCGAGGCCCTGCACGGCGGCATGACCCAGGGCGCCCGCACCCGCACCCTGGCCGACTTCAAGGACGGCCTGGTCAACGTGCTGGTCGCCACGGACGTCGCCGCGCGCGGCATCCACGTGGACGGCATCGACCTGGTGCTGAACGTCGACCCGGCCGGCGACCCCAAGGACTACCTGCACCGGGCCGGCCGCACCGCCCGGGCCGGACAGTCCGGCACCGTCGTCACCCTGGTGCTGCCGCACCAGCGCCGGAGCGTCTTCCGGCTGCTGGAGGACGCCGGCGTGGACGCCGCCCGGCACGTCGTGGGCGGCTCCTTCGACCCCGAACTGGTGCGCATCACCGGCGCCCGCTCGCTGGTGGAGGTGCAGGCGGAGGCCGCCGGCCTGGCCGCCCGCACCGCCGAGGAGGACGTCGAGGAGCTGCGGCGCCGCCTGGAGCGCAGCGAGCGGCGCGCCGCCGAGCTGCGGGAGACCGCGGACTTCCTGGCCTCCAAGGCCGCCGCGGAGCGCGCCCGGCTGGGTCTGACCGCCGAGGAGCCCGCGGACGCCACCGCGGACGCCGCGGCGCCGGCTCCGGCCACCGCCGACGTCACCATCCCGGCCCAGGCCGAGGCCGCCGCCCCGGAGCGCGTCCAGCGCCCCGAGCGGACCGAGGCCGTCGAGCGGCCGGAGCGATCGGAGCGGCCGGAGCGGTTCGAGCGCTCCGAGCGCCCGTTCTCCCGCGACCGTCGTGACGACCGCGGCGACCGCGGTGACCGGGACCGCGACCGCTCGTTCTCCCGCGACCGCTTCGGCGACCGCGACCGGGACCGGGACCGCTTCTCCCGCGACCGCCGTGACGACCGCGAGCGCCCGTTCTCCCGCGACCGTCGTGACGACCGCGAGCGTCCCTTCTCGCGCGACCGTCGTGACGACCGCCGTGACGACCGGGAGCGTGGCGAGCGCCGCTTCGGTGACCGCCCGACCAACCGCTTCGGCGACCGCGACCGCGACCGCTTCGGCGACCGGGACCGCTTCGGCGACCGCGACCGCGACCGCTTCTCGCGCGACCGTCGTGACGACCGTGACCGCCCGTTCTCCCGTGACCGTCGTGACGACCGCCGTGACGACCGGGAGCGTGGCGAGCGCCGCTTCGGTGACCGCCCGACCAACCGCTTCGGCGACCGCGACCGCGACCGGGACCGCCCCACCAACCGCCGCGACGACCGTCGTGACGACCGCGGCCCCTTCGGCGCCGACCGCGACCGCAAGCCGCGCTGGAAGCGCAACGGCTGACGCCCCCTCCCGGGCGGGCGGCGGGACCACCCGTCCCGCCGCCCGCCCGCGGCACCGGCGTGACGCCACCGGGCGGAACACCCGCACGTGCCACCCCCGTCGCCCGCTACGCTGGACCCGGCAACCCGCGCGGCCTTCCGCCCCGGAAGGCCCCGGCACGCCGAGGGGCGCTAGCTCAACTGGCAGAGCAGCGGACTTTTAATCCGTGGGTTCAGGGTTCGATCCCCTGGCGCCCTACCGACGAAGCCCAGGTCAGCACTGGCTGACCTGGGCTTTCGGCGTTCTCGGGGTCTGGGTCGGGGTCAGCGGGCGAGGGGGGTGGGGAGGCGGAGGGCGGAGGTGCCGAGGGCTGGGACGCCGAGGGCTGGGACGCTGAGGGCGGGGACACCGAGGGTGGGGGCGGCTGGGCGGGGGATGGGGGTGGGGGGTGTGGTGAGGGTGGGGCGGGGGTGGCGGCCGAGGTCGGCCTCGCGGTAGCGGCGGCAGCCGCGGTGCCAGCCCAGGATGCCGGCCAGCCAGTTGCGCAGCTCCTGGACGTAGCCGTCGAGCACGCGGCGGGTGGCGGCGTCCAATCCGAGGTCGTCGTAGAGCACGGGCAGCTCGTGGGCGACGACGTGCTCGAACTGGCGCATCCGGGAGGTCATCAGGTCGTTCACGATGTGCAGGGCGGTGGCCTGGTCGCAGTCGAAGAAGTTCTGCACCACGAGGATGCCGTTGTGCAGCTCGCCCTCGTACTCGATCTCCTTCTGGTACGAGAAGACGTCGTTCATCAGGCAGGCGTAGTCCGCCGCGGCGTTCTCCAGGGAGCGGATCGGGCCGCTGCGGTACACCTCTGGCGGGACGCGGCGGCCGTGGGCCAGCCGGCTGAGGCTCATGGTGAGGTCGGAGCCGAAGGTCAGCCGGCGCATCTCGACGTAGTCCACCGGGTCGGGGATGCGGTTGGCGGCCTGGTTGGCGAGTTCCCACAGCCAACTGGCCGTCATGTCCCGCACGGCCCGGCGGAACTCGCGCCGGGCGTCGTCGCCCATCGGGCCGGCGGTGCGGGACCACAGGTCGGCCAGGCCGCGCTCCAGGGCGTTGGTCGGGGTGGGCGGCGTGCCGAGGTCCAGGGGCATGAAGGCGGCGAGCCGCTCGTGGCTGGCGCGGGCGCCGACGAGGTCGCGGGGGCGGCCGAAGACGACCGGGAAGTAGTCGTCGGCGTAGGTGCCCCAGGTGAGCCAGTCGGAGGTGAGGTTCAGCTGCTCGGGTGAGGCGTCCGGGTGGATGCCGGCCGCGCACAGCGGCAGGTCGTAGCCGGCCAGCATGTCCTCGTCCCAGATGTGCGAGCCGGCCACGCCGGGTTGGGGCTCCAGCATGCCCATGGCGGCTCCCCACTCCACGACGTGCCGGCGGGCGGCGTCCAGGTGTGGGCTGAGCGTGGTGCGGAACGGCATGTAGAAGTCCGGCAGCTGCGACGGGCCGACCCTGCGGTAGGGGGTGTGCAGGTGCGAGCGGACGCGGGCGGCGACGGCGCGGGGCGTCACGCGGCCCGGGCGCAGCGCGGAGGTGCCGATCCCCTCGGGGAGGAAGGGCAGGGCGCGCGGGGTCGCGGCGGTCCCGCCGCCGTTCATGTAGCGGCTGGAGCGCATGTGCCACTCGTGGCCGCCGGACTGCCAGTCCTGCAGCCCGCCGACGTACGCCATGACGTCGGCGACGGCGGCCGGGTCGAGACGGTGTTCGAGGAACAGCGGGGGCAGCTCGGTGGCGACGGTGTCCTCGAACTGGCGCAGGCGGGAGGTGAGCAGGTCGTTCACGGCGTCCGCGGCCTGCTGGGTGGTGCACTTCAGGAAGGTCTCCAGGACCAGGACGCCGTTGCTGAGCTCGCCCTCCTCCTCGATCTCCCGCTGGTAGGAGAAGAGGTCGTTGCGGAGGTGGACGCCGTCGGAGAAGGCGTCGCGGAGCACGCGCAGCGGCCGGGAGCCGGCGACCGCGGCGGGCACCTCGGCGCCGACGGCGAACTCGACGAGCCCGGCGGACCACGGCGCCCCGCCGACCTTCCGGCGCATCTCGATGTACTCGACGGGATTCGGGACGCGGTGCGCGTTGATGTTGGACAGTTCCCACAGGGACTCGTTGAGCAGGTTCTCGGTGCTCTCCGCGAACCGGGTCAGCCAGTCGCGGGACATGTGGGGGGTGGTGCGCCGCCACAGGTCGGCGAGTCCGGCCTCGACGGGGTTGGCGGGCTCCGGCATGGCGGCCGCCGGGTCCGCCGGCATGAATTGCGGGAGCCGGTCGAGGTGTTCCTTTCCGCCGGCCCGGTCCTGGGTCTTCTTGAACTTCTCCAGGAAGTGGTCGTCGAAGAAGAAGACCCAGACGTACCAGTCGGTCACCAGGGACAGCCGTTCGGCGGAGGCGTCCGGGTGGGTGTAGGCGCACAGCAGGGCGTAGTCGTGGGAGTCCAGGTCGCGCTGGTCCCACACGCCGGATCCCTCCAGCATGCCCATCTGGCGCGCCCACGCCGTGCTGTGCTCCCGGGCCTGTTCCAGGTGCGGGTTCAGCCGCGCCGGATGCGGCACATAGAAATCCGGGAGTTCGAACGGTTGTGCCACGACGTCTGTCCCTTTCCGACGATGCGGATTTCCGACGTGATGAATGATCACATGGCCGCCGGTGGCCTCGTGGGGAAACGGCGATTTCCGGCCCCGGTTGCGGAAGGGCGTTATTTCGGCCGGATGTTCGAGCGTGGTGGGGGGTGGGGGCCGGTGCGGGCGGATGACGGACGCGAGGCTGGTGGCGGATCGCACGGCGGTGGTTGCCGCGGTGGCGGGGGCGGGGTTCGGCGGGGCGGGCGGACGGGCGTTTCCCGGTCTTCGGGATTCCGGGCGCACGGCGCGGGCGGGTTTCCCTCGGAGAAATGGTGAGAAACGTGGGGAGAGTGACGCGAGCGACGGGGCGGGCGACTAATTCAGGCCGCGCGGAACCCGTACGGGTGAAATGCGCGGCCGGAAGGATCGGGCATTCCCGGGGGACCGTATCTTTCCTGTGGGATTCGCGGTGATCCCGATTGGGCGAGGGGGGCGCGGCGTGTTTCCGCGGAGCGTCCGGTCGTCGGGTGGGGGCGGGAGGGGCAGTGGTGGAGACGGACGCGTCGTGCGCCGTGCACGTGGTGCTGGCCGGCATCGCCGTGGTCATGCTCTCGGGGGTGCTGCTGGTTCCGCTGTGCCGGCGGGTGCGGCAGCCGACGGTCGTGGGCGAGATCGCGATCGGCCTGTTCCTGGTGCCGAGCCTGCTCCGGCTGCTGCCCGGCGACCTGGGGGACCGGCTGCCGCTGCTGGTGTTCCCGCCCCAGGCCCGCCCCCACCTGGCGGTGATCGCCACGGTGGGGCTGGTGCTGTTCCTGTGCACCGCCGGGTGGGAGCTGGACTTCCGGCTGCTGCGCGGGCACGGCCCGGCGCTCACGGCGGTCGCCGCCGTGTCGGTGGCCGGGCCGTTCGCGGTGGGCGTGGCGCTCGCCTCCGTGCTGCTGGCCCGGCAGGGGCCGTTGCGCCACCACCTGCGCGGGCACGACGTGCCGCCCGGGGTGTTCGTGCTGTTCGTCGGCACCGTGCTCGGCGTCACCGCGTTCTCCGTGCTGGTCCGGGTGCTGGTGGACAGCCGGATCGCGCACACCCGGGTGGGGGCGATGTCCATGGCCGGGGCGGCCGCCGGGGACCTGTTCGCCTGGTGCATGGTCATCGCGCTCACCCTGGCGGCCGGGGCGCACGGTCCGCGGCGGCTGCTGCTGGTGCTGGCGCAGCTCACCGCGTACGCGCTGGCCATGGTGTTCCTGGTGCGCCCGGCGCTGGCGTGGCTGGTGCGGCGGGAGGAGCGGCGGGAACACTCCTCGCTGCTGTTCGTCGCGATCAGCGCCGGGCTGTTCCTGTCCGCCTGTGTGACCGCCTCGGTCGGCGTGCATCCGGCGCTCGGCGCCTTCGCCTTCGGCCTGGTCATTCCGCGCCGCACCACCCCGGCCCTCCGCCGCGACGTGCAGGTCCCGTTCCGGCAGATCGGCACGCTGCTGCTGCCGGTGTTCTTCGTCTCCACCGGCCTCTCCCTCGATCTTGGGAAACTCGGCTGGATCGGGTTCGCGGAGTTCACCGCGTTTCTGGCCGTCACCTGGACGGTGAAATTCCTCAGCGTGGCCGGCACCGCGCGGCTTTTCCGGCTGTCGTCCGCCGAGGCGCGCGGACTCGGAATCCTGATGAACGCGAAAGGGCTGACCGAGGTGGTCATCCTCGGCATGGGGCGGCAGGCCGGAATCATCGACGACCGGCTGTTCACCGCCCTGGCGCTGATGGCCCTGGTCTCCACCGCCATGGTGACGCCGCTGATGCGGGTCGTCGCCAAGGTGCCGCCGCGGAACCGGGCGCGGTCGGGCCCGGGGCGGGCGGCCGTCAAGCCTCAGCCGACGCCGCCGCGGGTGCGGGCCGGACGGGCCGCGCGGGCCGTGCGGGCCGGGTGCGCCCCCGCCACGCCGACCAGCACCCCGAGGGCCTGGAGCACCGCCAGCACCACCACCCCGGCACGGAAGCCCTCGGCGCCGCCGTCGGCGACGGCGTAGGCGAGCGCGGCCACCGCCGGCCCCACCGTGAACGCGACGGTGCGGACCGTGGCGGACACCCCACCGGAGGTGCCGATCAGGTCCGGCGGGGCCGCGGCCAGCAACGCCGTGTTGGTCGGAACGTGGCAGACGGCCTGCCCGAGACCGATCAGGGCCAGCCGCCAGGACAGGTCGGCCAGGCCGGCCCCCGGCCCGAGCGCCAGCGTGGAGACCATCCCGCCCAGGCTCATCGCCCCGCCCGCCGCCACCATCAGCCGCGCCGGCAGCCGGTCGGCCAGCGCCCCGCTGATCGGCGAGCCCAGCGCCAGGCCGCCGACGAAGAACATCATCGCCACCCCCATCGTGGCGGGGCCGTGGTCCAGCACCTCCGCGACGAAGAACGGCAGCAGGAACAGCGACAGCCCGACGAACGAGCCCATCAGCAGCACCGACAGCAGTGGCAGCGCGTACGCCGGGCGCCGGACCAGCGCGATGACCGGCCGCGACGAACCCAGCCGCGCCCACCACACGGCGAGCCCGGCCGCGACCACCGCCAGCAGCCCGGCCAGCGGCGCCTGACCCTCCGGCACGCGCTGGAGGGCCAGCAGCAGCGTGGTGACCGCGCCGCCGAGCAGCAGCGCGTCGGCCAGCGTCGAGCGGTCCGGCGCCGGCAGGCCGGCCCGCCCCCGGGCCAGCAGGCGGTGCCCCAGCCACAGCACCACCAGCAGGACCGGAAGCTTGATCAGGAAGACCGGGCGCCAGCCGGCGGCGTCCGCGAGCAGGCCGCCCAGCGAGGACCCGGCCATGGAACCCACCGGCATGATCGTCGCCACGTAGCCCAGCGCACGGCCCCGCTGCTCCACCCGCACGCTGCCGGCGACGATCGGCATGTAGACGGCGACCACCAGCGCCCCGGTGACCCCCTGGAGCACGCGGGCCGTCAGCAGCAGCCAGAAGGAGGGCGCCACCGAGGCGAGGACGCTGGTCAGTCCGACGCCGGTGACGGCGAGCAGGAAGACCGCCCGGTGGTCGGCGTGGTCCACCCAGCGCCCGGCCGGGATGGACAGCGCCGCCATCGGCAGGCTGTGGGCCAGCAGCACCCAGGTGGTGGCACCGACCGGGACGCCCAGGTCCTGGCCGATCGCGGGCAGGGTGACCGCGGACAGGCTGGTCTCCAGGGTCACCATCAGCATCGCCAGCGCCACGACGACGATCGGCCCCCAGCGGGTGCGCCCGACGGCGGGGGCGAGCGCGTCGGTGGTGGGGGTGGTGGCGGGGGCAGGGGCGGGGGTGGCGCTGGCGGGGGGCTCGGCGTCGGTGGCGGGGGACGGTGTGTCGTGCGGTTCGGGGAGTCGGTTCGTCATGTCCGCGACGCTAGGGACGGGCGGCCGGTCGGCGCCTCTGTCACCCGACTGGGTCCGCGGGCCGGTCGACGGCCGGTCACCGACCCAGTCATCCGACCGAGGCGGGGCAGCCGGGCGCGTCCGTAGCTTCCTTGCTGTCCGCGGCGGCCCCGCCGCGGTGCCGAACGAACGGAGCGCCCCTCATGCACGCCATCCGACTGCACGCCTTCGGCCCGGCCGAGAACCTCCGGCTGGAGAGCGTCCCGGACCCGGAGCCGGGCCCCGGGCAGGTGCGGATCGCCGTGCGGGCCGCCGGCGTCCACCTCCTGGACACCGCCCTGCGCGCCGGATCCGCCGAGGAACTGCCCTTCCCGCTCCCCGAACTGCCCATCACCCCCGGCCGCGAGGTCGCCGGTGTGGTCGACCGGGTCGGCGCCGGGGTCGACGACGGCTGGCTCGGCCGCCGCGTCGTCGCCCACCTGGGCCTGGCCAACGGCGGCTACGCCGAGCTGGCGGTCCGCGAGGTGGAGGCCGTGCACGCGCTGCCCGACGGCATGGCCTTCTCCACCGCCGTCGCCATGATCGGGACCGGCCGGACCGCCCTCGGCATCCTGCACGTCGCACCGGTCGGGCCCGACGACGTCGTCCTGGTGACGGCCGCCGCCGGCGGCATCGGCACCCTGCTGGTGCAGGCCGCGCGGGGGGTCGGCGCCACCGTCGTCGGGGTGGCCGGGGGCGCGGCCAAGGTCGAGCGGGTGCGCGCCCTGGGCGCGGACGTCGCCGTCGACTACACCGAGGAGGACTGGCCCGCCCGGGTGCGCGAGGCGCTGCGCGGCCAGGACGTGACGGTGGCGTTCGACGGCGTCGGCGGCGCCGCCGGCCGGGCGGCCATGGAACTGCTGGGCCTGGGCGGCACGCTGGTCATGTTCGGCTGGTCGGCCGGCGCGCCGACCGAGGTCACCACCCGGGACCTCTACGACCGTCTGCTCACCGCCACCGTGGCCCTCGGCCCCCGCCTGCTCCGGGCCCCCGGCGGGCTGCGCGGCCTGGAGGAGCGCGCGCTCGCGGAGGCCGCGTCCGGCCGGCTCGTCCCCGCGGTGCAGGAGTTCCCGCTGGCCGAGGCGGCGGCCGCGCACACCGCCCTGCGGGAGCGGGGCACCGTGGGCAAGGCCGTGCTGGTCCCCTGAACCTCGAAGCCCCTGAACCTCGAAGCCCCTGAACCTCGAAGCCCCTGAGCCGTGGAGCCCTTGAGCCCCACCGAAGTCCCTGAGCCCCCGAGTGCCAACCGTCGATCGACCACCGACCAGCGAGGAGTCCCCATGACCATGCGAGCGGCCGCGCTCACCGAGTTCGGCGGCCCCGAGGTGCTGCGCCCCATGGACCTGCCGGTGCCGGTGGCCGGCCCCGGCCAGGTGCGGATCGCCGTCCGGGCCGCCGGAGTGCTCCCCTTCGACCTGGGGGTGCGCGGCGGCTGGTCCCCACCCGGGGTGACGCCGCGGTTCCCGGTCGTCCCGGGCAACGAGTTCGCCGGCACGATCGACCAGCTCGGCGAGGGCGTCACCGGGCGCGCCGTCGGCGAGGACGTCCTCGGCTTCGGCCTCCTGGGCGGCTACGCGGAGTACGTCGTGGTCCCGGCCGACCAGGTGGTGGCCAAGCCCGCCGAGATGCCCTGGGAGATCGCCGGCGGCTTCTCCGGCAACGGGCAGGGCGCCCACCTGGCGCTGGGCGAACTGCGCGTCGGACCGGGCGACACCCTGCTGATCGGCGGCGCCGCCGGCGGACTCGGCACCTTCGCCGTGCAGCTCGCCCGCGCCTGGGGCGCCACCACCGTGATCGGCACGGCCAGCCCCGCCAACCACGACTACCTGCGGGAACTCGGCGCCGTGCCGGTCGCCTACGGCGAGGGACTGGTGGAGCGGATCCGCGAGCTGGCGCCCGGCGGGGTGGACGCCGCACTGGACGCCGCCGGCCCCGAGGGCCTGCGCGCCGCCGTGGAGGTGACCAGGGACCGCGACCGGGTGATCACCATGGTGGCCACCGAAGAGGCCGCCCGGCTCGGCCTGCGCGACTGGGGCGGCACCCGCACGGCCGCCCGGCTCGCCGAACTCGTCGAGCTGTACCGGCGCGGGGCGGTGCGGCCCCGGCTGCGCGCCACCTACCCACTGGACCGGGCCGCCGACGCGCACCGCGACCTGGCCACCGGCCACGGCCGCGGCAAGATCGTGCTCACCGTCCGGTGACCGCCGGCGGGGGATCGCCATCAGGTAACCGCCGCCCATGTGACCGCTTGCCGGGTGACCGCCGGCCGTCCCACAGGCGGACGGCCGGCCGCCCGTTCCCACGACTCGCCTACGCTCTCGGACCATGCTGCACGGGAGAGACGACGAACTGGCCGCGATCGACGCGCTGCTCGCCGGCGCCCGCGCCGGTCGCAGCGCCGCCGTGGTCATCCGCGGCGAGGCCGGCATCGGCAAGTCCGTCCTGCTGGACCACGCCGCCGCCGCGGCCGGCCACGACATGCGGGTGCTGCGGGCCACCGGCATCGAGTCCGAGAGCGAACTGCCCTTCGCCGGCCTGCACCTGCTGCTCGGCCGGTCCGTCGACCGCACGGACGCCCTCCCCGACCGGCAGGCCCGGGCCCTGCGCGGCGCCCTCGGCCTGGAGGAGATCCCCGGCGGCGACCGACCGCTCGTCGGCCTAGCCGTGCTCACCCTGCTCGCCGAACTCGCCGACGAACGCCCGCTGCTGTGCGTCGTCGACGACGCGCACTGGCTCGACCACGCCTCCGCCGACGCCCTGCTGTTCGCCGCCCGCCGCCTCGACGCCGAGGGCGTCGTCCTGCTGTTCGCCGCCCGCGACCTGCACGCCCCGCCCTTCCCCGCCCCCGGGATCGCCGAACTCCGCCTGGCCGGGCTGGACGAGACCGCCGCCACGGCGCTGCTCGACGAGCACGCCGGCGACCTGCCCCGGCACGCCCGGGAACAGATCCTCGGCGAGGCCCGCGGCAACCCGCTCGCCCTGCGCGAACTCACCGCCGCCCAGCGCGAGGGCCAGATCCCCGCCTACGCCCACCGCGCCGCGGCCCAGCCCAACCACACCCGCCTCCAGCAGACCTTCGCCGACCGCATCGGCACACTCCCCGAGGCCACCCAGACCCTGCTGCTCGTCGCCGCCGCCGAGGTCACCTGCGACCTCGCCGTCGTGCTCGGCGCCGCCGGCCGGCTCGGCGCCTCGGTGGAGGACCTCGAACCCGCCGAACGCAAGGAACTCCTCCACCTCACCGACGGCCAGCTGATGTTCCGGCACCCGCTGATCCGCACCGCCGCCTACCGCGGCGCCCCCGTCGCCCGCCGGATCGCCGCCCACCGCGCCCTCGCCGAGGCCCTGCCGTGCGTCGGCAACATCGACCGGCGCGCCTGGCACCTCGCCGCCGCCACCACCGAACCCGACGAGAACGTCGCCTCCCTGCTGGAGCGCACCGCCGAGCACGCCCGCGCCCGCGGCGGCTACGCCGCCGTCGCCTCCGCCTGCGAACGCGCCGCCCAGCTCAGCCCCGACTCCCGGGACCGCGCCCGCCGACTCGCCCTCGCCGCCCGCGCCGCCGCCGACGCCGGCTGGATCGAACGCGCCGCCGTCCTCGCCGACCAGGCCGCGCCCCACCTGACCGACCCCCTGGCCCGCGCCGAGCTCGCCCAGGTGCGCGCGCTCGCCCCCTACGTCCGCGGCCTGCGCAAGGCGGCGCACGCCACGCTGCTGCAGGGCGCCTCCGCGGCGGCCGACCACCTGCCCGGCAAGGCGGCCTTCATGCTGTTCGACGCCATGGGCGTGATCTGGGCCACCGGCGACCTCCCCGCCACCGAGGAGACCGCGGCGCGCGTCACCGCGCTGGAACTGCCGGCGGCACCGGACGTCACCCCGTTCGTCGAGGCCGCCGGCGGCATGGCCGCCATCGCCCGCGGCGAGCCCGCCACCGGAGTCCCCGCGCTGGCCCGACTCATCGAGGACCCCGGCGGCGTGCTCGGCCGGCTGCGGCCGATGGAACGCGCCTGCGTGCTGGAGTGGGCCGTACTCACCGGCGACCTCGACGCCGCCGGGGAGCTGACCCGCGCCCTGGAACGGGAGTGCCGGGACCAGGGCGCCGTCGGCGTGCTCCCGGAGGTGCTGCGCGACCTCGCCCGCGTCGAACTCTTCCGCGGACGCCACTACGACGCGCGGATCACCGCCACCGAGGCGCTGCGGGTCGCCGAGGAGACCGGGCAGATCCACTTCGCCGACGACGCCCGCGGCGTGCTCGCCCACCTGGCCGCCGCCGAGGGCGACGAGGAGAACACCCGCGCCCTCACCGCCGGCGTCCGCGCCCACCGCACCGAACCCGGCGAGGAGTGGACCACCAGCGCCCTCGCCCTGCTCGACCTCGGCGCCGGCCGCTACGAGGAGGCGCTGCGCCGCCGCGAGGAGCTGGGCGCGGACGCCGCCCGGCACAGCATCGTCGTGCTGTACACGCTCCCCGACCACGTGGAGGCCGCCGCCCGGCTCGGCGCACCCGCGCACCACGCGCTGGCCCGCTTCGAGGAGTGGGCGCGCGCCACCGGCCAGCCGTGGGCCGAAGCCGTCACCCTGCGCTGCCGCGCCCTGCTCGCCCCGGAGGACGAGGCCGGGCCGCTCTACGCCCGGGCGGTGGCGCTGCACGAACAGGCCGTCGTCCCGCACGAGCGCGGCGGGCGGAGCTTCGAACGGGCCCGCACCGAGCTGCTGTACGGGGAGTGGTTGCGCCGCGCCGGCCACCGCGCCGACGCCCGGCCGCCGCTGCGCTCCGCCCTGGACGTGTTCGAGCGCGTCTGCGCCACCCCGTGGGCGGACCGGGCACGGGCCGAACTGCGCGCCACCGGTGAGGCCCGGCCGCGCCGGACGGAGGAGGCGGATCCCTTCGCCCGGCTGACGCCGCAGGAGCTGCAGGTGGTGCGGCTGGCGGCCACCGGCCTGACCAACCGTGACATCGGGGCGCAGCTCTTCCTCAGCCCGCGCACCGTCGGCTACCACCTGTACAACGCCTACCCCAAGCTCGGCGTGGCCTCGCGCGCGGAGCTGGCCCGCCTGGACCTGGGTGGGCGGTGAGGGGGCTGGCTGGTCCGGTCGCGTGCGCCATCGCCGCAGCCCATGTCAGGTGCTGGAGCCGGTGCGCACGAAGAGGCAGAACGGGTGGCCCACCGGGTCGTACAGGACCCGCACATCATCCTGGGGTTGGAAGTCCGCCGCAGTCGCCCCCAGGGCAAGGGCACGTTCAACCGCCGATGACAGGTCGTCCACCTCGATATCCAGATGCATCATCATCTGCTGCTCGTGCCGTGTGGAAGGCCACTGTGGACGTGTGAAGAGCGGCTCTGTCTGGAACGACAACCCGGCACTGCCGTCGGGCGGGGCGATCTCCACCCAGTCGGGTTCGTCCTTGCGCCTCGGCCACCCGAGCAAGCCCTGATAGAACTCCGCCAGCTCGTGAGCGTTCGGTGCGTCAAGTGCGGTCGCGGACAACCTGAAACGCGGTTGGGCATCCATGCCGGGCTGCTACCCCGTTTCGCTGCTGAAAGGCCAGCCGTCACGCTTCTGGCTGCCGCTGCCGCTGCCGCCGCTGCCCTGGCTGCCGCTGCCGCCTCGCGGTGCGCCTGACTACGACGCCCCGCTCCCCGCCTCATGAGGACCAGAGGAAACGACGTCTTGGCGGGCCAGTGGGCAGCGCCTCCAGGGGAGCCCGGTGGACCCCCCTGTTTCCAGGCTCTCATGCGGGCCGGGCGTGGCGACAGGCCCCACTTTTCCCCTGTGGATAACTCACGCCCCCCCTTGTTCCAGGGGTACGTGAGGGGGTGTTCGCGGCGCAAGAGGGGTTCTCTGAGCTGTGGATAAGGCACGGAGTACGCCCCGGACGCCACGGGCACCCAGGGGGAGGCCTGCGGGTGCCCAGGGGAGGACCTGCGTGCACCGGGGGGACAGGCATGCGGGTGCCCAGGGGAGGCTCGCGCGCACCGGGGGACAGGCATGCGGGTACCAGGGGAAGGCCATCGGCGTCCGGGGGAAGGCCCAACAGCAAACAGCACCCGAGACGGCCCGCGGGCGCCACGGGGAAGGCCCAACAGAACCCCAGAAGGCGGCGCGGCGCCGGGGGGGGGAAGGCCCAACAGCACCCGAGAAGACCTACAGGAGGCGCCCAGGGTGCCGGCCCTCCCCCGGCAGCCGGGGGAGGGCCGGCACCCCGGAGAGCCAGGCCAACCGGGGCGCGGGGAGGGGCGCGTCCGCGTGCCGGGAAGTGGCCCTACTCCTCGCGTGGGGCGGAGTCGTTGCCGCGGCGGATGGTGCGGACGGGGCGGCCCGGTCGCCAGGCCTGCACCACCAGTTCCTCGCCCTCCACGTAGGTGCGCACGACCTCGGTGAGGTCCACCCGGAACAGGTGGAACGGCTGCGGCGGCTGGACCTCCTCGATGAACCGGGCGATCACCGAGGTGTCGGTCTCCTCCACCGCCCGCCCCGACACCCGGGCATCGCCGCCGTCCATGTCCGTGCCCGGGCCCGGGTTCGCCTGGATCGCGAACCTCTGGTCCCGCATCAGATCGAGCGCCTTGCGCGAGTTCGGCATCATGCCGAGCCACATCTCACCGAACCGGAAGTCGACCTCCAGGCCGGTGACGCGCGGCGACCCGTCCGCCCGCAGGGTGGCGAGGACGTGGTGCCGGTACGCCTGGAAGCGTCCTTGAACCGTCCCGGCCAACTCCGGTTCGGCGGTGTGGAAGTCTGCCCAGCTGAATGTCATGGAGCCATCGTGCCGGCGATGCCCGACATCCTCTGTCGGGTATCGGGCGCGCCGCTCAGCGTGTCTCCACTCGCAGGAAACGGGCCACGATCAGGTGGAACATCCGCAGTTGCTCGGCGGGCACGAAGCCCGGGGCGCCGGCGCGGATGAACAGGGAGTCGGCCATGGCGGAGATCCACTCGGCCGCCATGGCGAGGTCGAGGCCGGCGTCGATCCGCCCGCGGGCCGCGGCCCGCTCCAGCAGCCCGGTCAGCGCCTGCCGCAGTTCCGTGTCGAAGCCGCTCACCATGGCGGCGAACTCCTCGTCGTGGCCGGCGTGCGCCATCACCTCCAGCGCGAGCCCCGCGTACTCGGGATCCTCGATGCCGTCCACCATGATGTCGATCAGGCCGAGCAGCGCCTCCCACGGGTCGTCGTCCTCCCCGATCCCGGCGAGGTAGGCCGCGATGTCGCGCCGGTCCTGCTCGAAGATGGCGAGGAAGATCGCCCGCTTGTTGGGGAAGTAGTGGAACAGCGCGCCCGAGCTGATCCCGGCCCGGGCGCAGATGTCGGCGGTGGTGGTCCGCTCGAACCCCTTGCGCGCGAACAGGGCGGCGGCAGCGGCCATGATCTGGCGGCGCTTGGCCTCGTGCTTGACGGGATCGACGGTGCGCATGGAACCTCTTGCGGATCGTGGCTGGGCGGCCGGTGCGGCTCTTTCGGCTCTTGCGGCTGTGGGGCGGTTGGGGCTGAGGGACGTGGTTCCGTTCAGCCGTGGCGGTCGAGGGGCTGGGCGGGCTCCAGTTCGGGCTCGGGGGCCGGGTCGGGGGCGGTTTCCGTCTCGGTGGCGGTGTTGCGGGCGGTGGTCGCCGGAGTGCCGGGCGGCGCCGCGGCGGTCGCGGCGTCGGTGGTCCCCGCCTCGTCGGCCGCGCCGTTGGACGCTTCGGCCCGCTGCCCGACCCTCCGCCGACGCCGGGTCTCCTCGACGGCGACCGCGACGGCGATGAGGATCGGGATCACCAACCCGACCGAGTCCATGATCTCCGAGATCCAGCCCGGCAGGGCGGGCAGGTCGATGTCCGGCAGGTCGACGTCCGGCAGGTCGATCTCCGGCCAGGGGATCCAGGAGAGCGGGTTCGGCAGGTCCAGGTGGGGGCGTGGGATCCAGGACAGGTCGATCTCCGGGAGGAACGACCAGTCGATCCGCGGCAGCAGCGCCCTGAGCAGGGCGCCGACCCCCAGGACCGCCAGCCCCACCTCCAGCACGGCGATCGCGACGTGCCGGGACGCGTAGAGCGCCGGGTGCTCCCGCTTCAGCCTGGCCAGCCGGGACGCCCGGCTGCCCGCGGGTGGCTCGAAGGGCAGCTTCCGCGGGCCGCGCCGCGGGGCGGGGGCGCCGCCCCTGTCGCCGTGCTCACCGTCGCTCGGGCCGTCGCCGTCGCTGGGGGCGCTGCCGCCGTTCTCACCGTCGCTCTGGCCAGCGCCGTCACCCGGGGGCTCCAGCAGGAGCGCGCAGGTGGCGACCCGGCCCAGCCACCACCACTCCACCAGGACGGTGAACTCGCTGGAACGCAGCCGGACGCGCCCGAGGCGCGGGGCGGTCCGCTCGTCCACTAGGTGCCCGTCGACCAGCAGCCGGGCGGTGTTGCGACGTTCGGCCGAGGAGACCTCCACCGCGAGGCGGTGCCCCGCGTGTTCGAGGACGTAGGGGGCGTAGCGGCCAGGGTGCTCGTTCACCATGCCGCCATTATCAGACCGCGTACTCGGTTTATCAATCGCGGCGCGAGGGACGAGCGGCGAGGGGCGCGAGCAGCGAGCAGCGAGGATGACCGACGACCGGCGACCGGCGGGCGGCCGGGACGCCGTGGCCCTCCCCGGCGCGGGGCGCGCGAGGAGGGCCACGATCACGGGGACGGCCGTCCGCCGGGGGAGGGTGGGCCGACTACTCGGTCATCGGGGTCATCTCCCACACCGTCATCGAATGGACCTTCGCGCCCTCGCCCCACACCCGCAGGCCCAGGGAGTCGGTGCGGTGCGGATAGGCCCGGGTGGTGATCGACTTGTGTCCGTTGGCGAACGCCTCCACCATCGAGCGGTCCACGAAGACGTCCAGCACCAGCCGGTTGCCCTCCAGCCGGAGCGGCCCGCTCTGCACCCCGAGGTCGGTCCAGGACGAGGAGTTGTTCCCCGAGCGGGTCCGGTCCACCCCGAAGCGCCCGCTGGCCCGGTCGTAGAACAGCCGGGTGCGTTCCTCGTCGCCGGGGCTGCGCAGCACGTCGAGGCCGAAGCTGGACGCCGACCCGCGGCTCATCTCCAGCCGGATGTGCAGCATGTCGCCCCGCACGCCGGCCAGCCGCTGGTTGACGGTGGCCAGGTCCGTCGGGCGGTCGATCCGGACCAGCGGCGCGCCGTCGGCGTGCAGCCGCTCGACCTCCGCGACCGGCGCCACGCCGAGGTCGCCGTCCGGGCGCGTGGTCAGCCGCACCGGCAGGCCGGCGTTGTGCGCCCAGCCCGCGTCGTAGTGCGCCTGCTCGGTGCGGCGGTCCTGGGTGATGCTGAACAGCAGGGAGCGGCCGGAGGCGTCCACCGTCCCGCTGGGGCCGGTGAAGTGGTCGCCGTAGTCGAGCAGGCGCGGCTCGGTGTGGTCCGGTGTCCATCGGCGGGCCTCCGCGTCCCAGGTGCCGACCCAGTACCAGACGTACTTGTTGGCGTGCTCGCTCGGGCTGGAGAAGGCCGGGTTGATCAGCAGCGCGTTCCGCTGCCGGCCCTGCGCGTCCCGCCCGATCGGCAGGAAGGTGGGCAGCTCCCACACCTGTCCGGTGGCCGGGTGGGCGTTGACGTCCCCGACCGCCAGCGGGCCGACGTACGTCCAGTCGGTGAGGTTGGTGGAGGTGTACAGCAGCGCGGTGCCGCCGACGTCGGCGCCCTCGGTGGTCTGCACCCCGGAGCCCATCAGCTGGAACCAGGTGTCCCCCTCCTTCCACACGTACGGGTCGCGGAAGTCCCCGTAGCGCACCTTCCGCCCGGGGCCGACGTCGAGGTCCGGCTGCTGCACGGTGACCGGGGTGGGGTGCATGATCCACTCGGTCAGGTCCGGGTCGTCCGGGTCGGCCGGGCGGGCCAGGCCGGTGGCCTGGTTGGGGCGGACGGAGTCGTTGCCGGCGGTGAAGAACAGCACCGGGTCGCCGTTCTCGTCCACCGTGGCGCTGCCGGACCACACGCCGTCCGGGGCGGGGCTGCCGGCGGTCGGCACCATGGCCATCGGCAGGTCGCGCCAGTGCACCAGGTCCTCGCTGACGGCGTGCCCCCAGCTGATGTTGTGCCAGTAGGGGCCGTGCGGGTTGTGCTGGTAGAAGAGGTGGTACCGCCCGTCGACCTGGATGGGGGCGTGCGGTTCGTTCATCCAGTGGTTGGGCGCGGTGAAGTGGTAGCCGGGGCGGTAGCGGTCGCCGTCGTAGCGGCCGCGGTCCATGGCCATGTCGGCCCGGGGGATGGTCCGGTCGGCGAAGGTGTCCAGCGCGGCGGAGTGTCCGGCGGCGATCTCCGCCGGGCCGAGCGCCCGGTTGTGGATCTTCACCTCGTCGATCAGTCCGTTGAACATGTTGACCGCAAAGACGCCGTTGACGATCACCGGCTGGTTGTGACGCCCGATCAGCAGGCTGGTGGCCGCCGGCGACATCCGCGCGCCGGTCGGGACCGGTGCCTCGCCGACGCTGACCCCGTTGAGGTACAGCCGCATCGCCCCGCCGGCCGGGTCGAAGGTGGCGGTGAGGTGCGCCCACTCGCCGGCGCGCAGCGCCGAGGCGGCCGGGGCCGACACCTGCCGCCAGGCGTCCCCGGTGCCCACGCCGAACACCCAGCCGCCGTGCCGGCCAACGCCGAGCGAGAAGCCCTGGTTCGCGTCCTGGTCGTGCTGGTTGACGATGGCGGAGGGCTTGCCGCCGTCGCCCCACTCGAAGGCACGCGGCGCGACCCACGCCTCCACCGTCAGCGCCTCGGTGGACACCGCCAGCCGTGGGGCGTCGCGGGTGACCCAGGTGGAGTAGCCGTCGAAGAGCAGGGCGCCGGAGAGCACTCCGGCGGCCGGGTCGTCCGGCTCCCAGAGCGGGTCGCTGTCCGGCTTGTAGACGGCGTCGTTGAACACGTAGGAGATCGGGTCGGCGCTGCGGCTCACCCGCTCGGTGGTGGCCGCGCCGGCCCCCTCGTCGAAGCTCCAGTGCGCGGCCAGCTCACCCGTCGGGGGCTGGCCGGTGCCCGGGGCGTCGACGCCGATCCGGATGTCGTCGAGGTTGATGTGCCCCCAGCCGCCGGAGACGTCGTCCACCACGGTGATCCGCACGGCCTGGCCCAGGTGGGCCCGGGCGTCCCAGATGACCCGCCGGTACGCCTCGTCCTCGCTGCCGGTGGCCTTGTGCAGGACGGTGCCGGTGGGGGTGGTGAGCGCGACGTAGAGGTGGTCGATGTTCCGTCCGCCGGAGACCAGCAGGCTGACCACGCCGGTGCCGCCCAGGGTGAAGGTCTGCGAGGTGAGGGTGCCGACGGCGGTGTCCCCGCCGCCGCGGTAGCCCCACAGGTGGTAGCGGCCGGCGTGGTTGAAGCAGCAGCCCCAGCCCCAGCCGGGCTCGTCGGTGACCGCCTGGGTGAAGGCGGTTCCGGTGGCCGTCCAGCCGGTGAGGTCGCCGGTCTCGAAGCCGGGGTTGTCCAGGGACGTCGCGGCGGCCTCGGCGTGGGCGGCGCCGGTGGGGGCGCTGAGGGCGAGGCAGGCGGCCAGGGCGAGGAGGACGCCGAGGAGGGCACGCGGGCCGCGCCGCGGTCTCGGCCAACGCCCTCCGAGGGGTGGTCCGCCGCGGCCGTGGGGCCGGCCGCGGTCGCCACCGGGAAGCAGTAGGGCAGCGGCTCGGTGTGTCCATGTCATAGAGTCGCTCTTTCTGGCGTGGGGGTGTTCCGCCGATCGCTCCGCGTGGTGCTAAATCGTTTGAGCATCGGGTGCGATCGATGCTGTGGGTGGCGGCTCTGCTAAAACAAGCCGCTGCGTCACGGGCGTTATCAACCCGTTATCGCCTGCGAAAATGCTCGCGCAGACCTGTTGACTTCCCCCGCGCGGGACCCCAAGCTCAGATCCGGTCGTCCCGCTAATCCGATTTAGCCAGGAGTCGTTGTGAGTGGTCGTCGCGTCACCATGGCCCAGGTCGCCCAGGCGGCCGGGGTCTCGCCCACCACGGCGTCGTTCGTGCTCTCCGGACGGACCGACATGCGCATCTCAGCCGCCGCGCGGGAGCGCGTGCTGGCCGCCGCGGCCGACCTCGGCTACCGCCCCAACGTCGCCGCGCGCGCCCTGCGCACCAAGTCCACCCAGACCATCGGGCTCGTCTCCGACACCGTCGCCACCACCCCCTACGCCGGGGAGGTGATCCGGGGCGCGATGGAAGCCGCACACGCCCGCGGCAACCTGCTGTTCATCGCCGAGACCGGCGGCGACCGCGCGGTGGAGTCGGAGCTGGTGCACGGCATGCTGGACCGGCAGGTCGACGCCGTCATCTACGCCGCCATGTACACCCGGTACGTCACGCCGCCCAAGGAGCTGTACGGCCGCCGGGTCGTGCTGCTCAACTGCCTCGCCCCCGGCTTCGACGCCCCCTCGGTGATCCCGGACGAACTGGAGGCCGGCCGCACCGCCGCCCGGGTGCTGCTGGAGGCCGGACACACCGACGGCATCTACGCCATCGGCGGCCACCAGGCCATCCCGGCCACCCCGGACGGCGTCTTCGCCGGCAACGAGCGGATGCGCGGCCTCCAGGAGGCGCTGCGCGGCGGCGGTGCCCGGCTGGCCGGCGTCGTCGAGTCCGACTGGGGCGCCGAGGACGGATACCGCGAGGTCAGCGCCCTGCTCCGGGACGGGCGGCGCCCCCGGGCGCTGGTCTGCGGCACCGATCGGGTCTCCTTCGGCGCCTACCAGGCGCTCGCCGAGGTGGGCCTCGGCGTCCCCGACGACGTCTCCGTCGTCTCCTTCGACGACCAGGACTTCGCCTCCTGGCTGCACCCGGGCCTGACCACCGTCGCCCTGCCGCACTACGAACTCGGCCGGCTGGCCGCGGAACTGATCCTCAGCCCCGAGCCGGTGCTGGAAGCCGCCGTCCACCGCGTCCCGATGCCGCTGCGGGTACGCGGCTCGGTGGCCCCACCCGCCGCCACGCCGCACGGCTGACCGGACGGCACCACACGCACCGCGCACACCACGACGTACCGCGCACACCACGACGCACAGCGCACACACCACGCGAACGCGGCACCCGAGGGGCGGCGCGCAGGGCCGGGCGGCCACCCGACCCTGCGACGAGACGCGCCCCGTCCACCCACCCCGACTCGCCAGTCAGAACCGAACGGAACGAAGCATGCGCAGATCAATCGTAGCCGCGGGGTGCGCCTCGCTGGCCCTGCTGACCACCACCGCCTGCTCCGGCTCCGGCGGCGCCGCCGCCGAGGCGGCCACCTGCGACGGCACCATCGACGGGCCGGTCACCCTGACCAGCTTCTACCACGGCGGCGGCGCGGAGAAGGAGACCTTCCTCGCCCAGGTCGAGGCGTTCAACGCCAGCCAGGACCAGGTCACCGTCGAGGTCCAGTCCGTCCCCGAGGGCACCTACGGCGACTCGGTGCGCGCCGCCGCGGCCTCCGGCGACCTGCCGCACATCCTCGACTTCGACGGACCCAACCTCTACAACTACGCCTGGAACGGCGACCTCATCCCGCTGGACTCCTGCGTCAGCCCCGAACTCAAGGCCGACCTGCTGCCCTCGATCACCGCGCAGGGCACCTACGACGGCAAGCTCTACGGCGTCGGCAGCTTCGACTCCGGCGTCCTGCTCTACGCCTACCGCTCCGCGCTGGAGGAGGTCGGCGCGCGCATCCCCACCGGCATCGACGACGCCTGGACCGCCGAGGAGTTCACCGACATCCTCGGCCGGCTCCAGGACGCCGGCTACGACAGCCCGCTGGACGCGCACATGTGGTACGGCCGCCAGGGCGAGTGGTTCTCCTACGCCTTCTCCCCGATCGTCCAGTCCGCCGGCGGCGACCTGATCGACCGCACCGACTTCTCCTCCGCCGACGGCACGCTCAACTCCCCGGAGGCCGTGGAGGCCATGAGCGTCTTCCAGGAGTGGTTCGAGAACGGGTACGTCGACACCGAGGCCCAGGACGACAGCCCGTTCCTGAACAAGACCAGCCCCATCTCCTGGAACGGCATGTGGGCCTACGCCAACGGCTACCACGAGGCCGCCGGCGACGACCTGGTCGCGCTGCCGTTGCCCGACTTCGGCACCGGCAGCAAGACCGGCATGGGCTCCTGGCAGTTCGGCATCACCCGCGAGACCGAGGACCCGGACGCCGCCTGGGCCTTCCTGGAGTTCCTGCTCCAGGAGGAGAACCAGCTGATGACCTACGAGACGGTCGGCGCGCCGCCCTCCCGGATCAGCGTCCTGGAGAAGGCCGAGATCTACGCCGAGGACGGCCCGCTCGCCCTGGTCACCGAGAGCCTGCGCGAATCGCCCCGGATCGCCGTGCCCCGCCCGCAGACCCCCGCCTACCCGGCGATCACCCAGGCGTTCGCCCAGGCCGTCGACGACATCAGCAACGGCGGCGACGTGCAGGCCGCCCTGGACGAGGCGGTCCGCAGGATCGACCAGGACATCACCGACAACGGCGGCTACCCCGCCTTCGAGTGACCTCGCCCGATCCCGTCGACCGAGGTGAACCACATGCCCCCCGCCACCGCCGCCCCCGGCACCCCCGTCGCCGCCGGCCCACCCGGCCGGTCCGCGCCCGCCACCGCCCCGGCGAAGAACCGGCGCGCCCGCCGCGGCCGCGAACTCCGCGCCGGACTCCTCTTCTCCCTGCCCGCCGTCGTGCTGCTGCTGCTGTTCATGGTGGCGCCGTTCGTCTCCGCGCTGGTGCTCTCCTTCACCGACCAGCGGCTGGTCTCCCCGCGTCCGGTCTCCTTCGTGGGGCTGGAGAACTACGTCCGGGTGCTCACCGACGCCCAGTTCTGGGGCGCCCTGACCAACAACGTGGTCTTCGCGCTGATCGTGGTGCCGCTGCAGACCGGCGCGGCCCTCGGGCTGGCCGTGCTGGTCAACCGCCGGCTCCCCGGCCGGGTGCTCTTCCGCACCATCTACTTCCTGCCCACGGTCACCGTGATGGCCGTCGCCGCCACGGTGTGGAAGCTGCTGCTGCTCCCGGACGGCGGCATGGTCAACGGCGTCCTGGACACCCTCACCTTCGGCCAGCTCCAGCCCGGCTGGCTGTCCAGCACCAGCTGGGCCATGCCGGCCATCGTGATCACCTCGATCTGGCAGGGCGTCGGATTCCAGATGATCATCTTCCTGGCGGGGCTCCAGGCCATCCCGGCCTCGCTCTACGAGGCCGCCACCATGGACGGCGCCAACGCCTGGCAGCAGTTCCGCAACGTCACCCTGCCGGGGCTGCGCAACACCCTGATCTTCGTCCTCAACGTGACGGTGATCTTCGCCTTCCGGCTGTTCGACCAGGTGTACATCATGCCGCAGTTCCCCGGCGGCCCCCTGGACTCCACCCGCACGATGATGCTCCAGCTCCTCCAGACCGGCTACGGACGCGGGCTGATCGGGCAGGCCTCCGCGATCGCGGTGATCTTCTTCCTCTTCGTGCTGGCCGTCACCCTGGTCCAACGCCGGTTCAGCCGAGAGGAGCGTGCCGTCCAGTGAGCACCATCAGCACCACAGGCGCCCCCGGCACCCCCGGTACCACCGGCGCCGGCCCCCGCCCCGGCGCCGCCGCCCCGTCCGCCCGCCGCCACCCCGGCCGGCTCCGCCGCGCCCACCGGCACAACCTGCCGCTGCACTACGCCGTCAGCATCGGCGCGGCGCTGTTCATCCTGGTGCCGCTGCTGTTCATGTTCGCCGGCTCGGTCAAGCCCAACGCCGACGTGCTCGCCGACGGCGGCAGCTGGCGGGCCCTGCTGCCCACCAGCGTCAGCGCGGACAACTTCGTCAGCGCCTGGGAACGGTCCCGCTTCGGCCAGCTGCTGCTCAACTCGCTGGTCATCTGCGGGCTGACCGTGCTCGGCGGGGCCGTCGTCAACAGCATGTTCGGCTACGCCCTGGCCCGGCTGCGCTGGGTCGGCCGCAACGCCGTCCTGGCCGTGGTGATCGCGCTGATCATCATCCCGTTCGAGGCGCTGGCCATCCCGCTGCTGCTGATGGTCACCGAGATGGGCTGGCTGGACACCTACCAGGCGCAGATCGTGCCGTTCATCGCCCAGCCCTTCTTCATCTACCTCTTCTACTCCTTCTTCCTCGGGCTGCCCCGGGAACTGGAGGAGGCCGCGCAGGTGGACGGCGCCGGGCCGTGGCGCACCTTCCGCACCATCATCGTGCCGCTGTCCAGGCCCGTCTTCGCCTCCGTGGCGATCCTCAGCTTCCTGATCTCCTGGGGACAGTTCCTGTGGCCGGTGATGGTCACGCGCAGCGAGGCCGTGCGCCCGCTGCCGGTCGGGATGGCCGTCTTCCAGACCCTGCCGCCCCTCCAGTGGGGCGACATCATGGCCTTCGCCACGATGATGACCGTCCCGGTGCTCATCGTCTTCGTCATCTTCCAGCGCGCGTTCGTGCAGGGCGTCGCCGCCCAGTCCGTCAAGGAGTGAGCCCCGCCGTGACCCGAGCCGCCAGCCCCGCCGCCGATCCCGCCGCCGGCCCCGCCGTGAACCCGGCACACGGCACTCCCACCGGCCCGCCGGCCGCCCCCGACCCCCACCGACCGGCCGTCCACCAGCGCCCACCGCGCAACTGGATCAACGACCCCAACGGCCCCGTCTTCCACGACGGCCGCTACCACATGTTCTTCCAGCACAACCCGCAGGCACCGGTCCACGCCGACGTCCACTGGGGCCACGCCAGCAGCCCCGACCTGCTGCGGTGGACCGACCACCCGGTGGCCCTCGCCCCCACCCCCGGCGGCGACGACGCGGACGGCTGCTTCTCCGGCAACACCCTGTCCCTCGGCGACCGGCTGGTCGCCTTCTACTCCGCCTACCGCGGCGACCGCTGGTGGCAGCCGGTCGCCCGCGCCGAATCCACCGACGGCGGCCTGACCTGGCGCAAACTCCCCGGCCTGGCCGTTCCCGAGGCCCCGGACGGGGTGACCGTCTTCCGCGACCCGTACGTCTGGCGGCACGGCGACGGCTACCGCATGCTCGTCGGCGCCGGCTTCGACGACGGGCAGGGGGCCGCCCTGCTGTACGAGTCCGCCGACCTCGACCGGTGGACCTACCGCGGCCCCCTGCACCGGCGCGGACACGAACCGGTCGCCGGCGGGCCGGACACCGGCGTGATGTGGGAGTGCCCGCAGTACGTCACCATCGGCGACCTCGGGCTGCTGATCGTCAGCGCCTGGTACGAGGGCGGCGGGCCCAGCCACGTCGTCGCCTTCACCGGCCCCGAGACGGACGGCCGGCTCGCCGCCGGCAGCCCGTTCCTCCTCGACCACGGCCCCGACTTCTACGCCCCCGCCCTGATGCGCGCCCCCGACGGCCGCGTGCTGTTGTGGGGCTGGTCCTGGGAGGGCCGCCAGGACGACTGGGCCCGGCAGGCCGGCTGGGCCGGCGTGCTCACCCTGCCCCGCGAGGTCACCCTCACCCCCGACGGCCGCGCTCACCAGGCCCCCGCCCGCGAGATCGCCACCCTGCGCCGCCCCGCCCCGGACGCCCGCCGGCTCGCCGGACACGGGCTCACCCCCGGGGCCGAGGAGCCGCTGGGCGAGGTCGGCGGCAGCTTCGAGCTGCTGGCACGGGTCACCGTGCGGGAGGACGCCGGCTGCCGGCTGCGGCTGGTCACCGACGAGGAGGGCGGGAGGGCCCGGGAGTACCTGGACCTCACCCTCCTCGACGGCGCCCTGCTGGTCGACCGCGACCACGCCAGCCTCGACGGCCGCGCGCGCGGCGGCGGCTACCGCCTGCCCTGCCCCGAGGCGGTGCCGGGAGGAACGGTGGAGCTGCGGATCGTGGTGGACGGCTCGATCGTCGAGGTGTACACCGGCAGCGGCCGAACCCTGACCCTGCGCTGCTACCCGACCGGCATCCCGCCGTGGCGGCTGTACGCCCGGGGAGTGGGGGCGGGGGAATGCCTGCTGGACGTGGAGACCTGGACGCTGGCCGCCCCCGGCGGCGAGGAGGACGGGGGGTTGGGGAGGTAGGGCGGGGCGCGGGCGGCGGGGTGGGTGGCCTGCTTGGCGCTGTGGGACGCGGGTGGATTCCGCAAGGGTGGATTCTGTTCCTGTGGATAACTCTGCGCCCCCCTTGTTTCAGGGGTAGGGCGGGGTGGGTGTTCTGCGCAAGGGGGAGTTTCCTCCTGTGGATAACTCTGCGCCCCCCTTGTTCCAGGGGTAGGGCGGGGTGGGTGTTCCGCACAAGAGGGAATTTTTCCCTGTGGATAACCGCGAACCCCCCTGGTCTCCAGGGGTAAGCCGGCGGGGGCGGTTGACGCAAGGGGGAAATGCAGCCTGTGGAAAACTCTGGTGTGACTCCGGTGTGACTTCGGCGTGGCTCCCGGTGTGACTCTGGTGTGACTCCGATGAACTCGGGAGTTCATCAGAGTCACACTGTTCACCAGAGTCACACCGGAGTGCATTCCCAGAGCTCTGGGGTGCTGCGGAAAACCGTGCTGCGGAGAACCTGGGAACTCCGGAGCGCGTTCGACCCTCCGACCCCGCCCCCGACCCGTCACCTCGTCTCCTCAGCGCTCCGCGGGCGGGGGGATCTCTCCGGAGCCTCGGATCAGCAGCGGGGTGGGGATGACCACCTCGCGCGGGTCCGAGTGGTCCCCGTTGACGCGTTCGAAGAGCAGCGTCGCCGCCGTCTCGCCCATCCGGGCGGCGTCCTGCGCGATCACGGTCACCCCCGGCTCCAGCAGGTCGGCCAGCGGGAAGTCGTCGAAGCCCACCAGCGCCACGCGGTGCCCGAGTCCCAGCCGGCGCAGCGCCCGCACCGCCCCCGTCGTCACCAGGTTCTGGCTGGTGAACAGCGCGGTCGGCGGCAGTGGGCCGGTCAGCAGCTCGTGCGCCGCCTCCGTCGCGGCCGTCACGTCGTGCAGGTCGTGCCGGACCAGTTCCGGCGGCACCGGCAGGCCCTGCCGCCCCATCTCCTCCTGGTAGCCGCGGAAGCGCCCGGAGGCCGTGGGCAGCGAGAGGTAGTCGCCGAGGTAGGCGATCCTCCGGTGGCCCACCTCGGCGAGGTGCCGCACGGCCGCGGCCGCGCCCGCCACGTTGTCCACCAGCACGGCGTCCGCGGTCAGGCCGCGCGGCGGGCGGTCCACGAACACCACCGGCGTTCCGGCCCTCACCTCCCGGTTCAGGTAGCCCTGGTCGGGGCTGGCCGGTGCGATGATCAGCCCGTCCGCCCCGTGCGCGGCCAGCGCGCGGGCCAGCTCGACCTCCCGCTGCGGGTCCTCGTCCAGGCTGCCGGCGAGCACCAGGCTGCGGTGCCGGCGCGCGACGTCCTCGACCGCCCGGTGCAGGGTGGCGGAGAAGGGGTTGGCCAGGTCCTCCAGCAGCAGCGCGATCCGCCCGGTCCGGCCGTCGGCCCGGCGCAGGCTGCTGGCCGCCAGGTTGGGCCGGAAGTCCAGCCGGGCGATCGCCTGGTTCACCCGGGACCGCAGCTCCTCGGAGACCGACGGCACCCCGTTGATCACCCGCGAGACCGTCTTGACGCTCACCCCGGCCAGCGCCGCGACGTCACGAACGGTGGCCGGCTTGCGTATGGGCTCCGGATCTGACATCGGGACGCATCCCCTCTCGTGTCGGCGTCGGTGGCAGCACGCGTCCCCGCATCGTGCCACCGACGCCGCGCACGGCGGGGCCGGAACCCGGCGTCTCAGCCGGTAACGGGGTAGCCGGTAGTGGGGTAGCCGGCGGTGGGGTGGCCGTCGCGGTAGCCGCGCAGCGGGCGCACCGACAGGTGTTCCACCACGGCCCTGCCTCCCGTCGCGTACACCGCCACGTCGTCACTGGACAGGTCGGGGAAGACGATGTCGGTCAGCACGGTCCGCCCGCCGTCGGCGAAGACCTCCACCGACGCCCGGTCGACCACCACCCGCAGCGTCACCTCGCCGTTCGCGTCCGGCCGCAGCGTCGCCGAACTGATGCTGGGGAACGACGGGTGGAAGCCCACGTCGCCGGAGGCCGTGCGGTCCAGGGACAGCCGCTGCGCCGCCGGGTCGTAGCGGATCACCGTCCGCTGGCCGGTGGACGAGCCCCGCACCACCAGGCCGAACTCCCTGGCCGTCTCCGGTCGGAAGGTCGCCTCGATCTCCAGCAGCGTGCCCTGGGCGCGTGCCGGCAGCGTCCACGTGCCGGCGCCGATCCGCCAGTCGGCGCGCTGGTAGCTGATCGGCTCGTACAGCCGGGCCAGCTCCCGCACGGGCCGCTGGACCAGCCGTGGCCGGCCGTCGACGGTGGCCAGGGTCACCTCGCGCGGCAGGCTCATGGTGCCGCGCCACGGGTCGGTGGGCACCGCGCCGGCGTAGTCCCAGTTGCTCATCCAGCCGAGCATGATCCGCCGGCCGTCCGGCACGTGGTTGAAGGAGACCGCGGCGTAGTAGTCCCGGCCGTGGTCGAGCCAGTCGTAGCGCTCCAGCTCGGAGCGGGCCGGCTCGAGGGAGAAGGTGACCTGGTCCAGCAGGATGTGTCCCCACCCGCCGGAGACCAGGTCGCGGACCTCGATCCGGGCCCGGCGGCCGATCAGGTCGCGGACGTCCCAGGCGACCCAGTCCAGGCGCTCGCTGTCCCGGCCGCTCGCGGTGCGGACCCGCTGCCCGTCGACGATCAGGTTGACGGAGGTCTCCGCCGGCGGGGTGCGGTGGGCGCCGCCACCCACCAGCAGGTTGATGTACGGCTCGCCGATGGTGAACTCGGGCGAGGACGCCGTGCCCTGCGGGGCGTCGCCGCCGACGAAGCTGTTCAGCAGGTGTCCGCCGAGGTGACCGCTGACCGTCTGCTGGCCGGGGAGGGTGCCGGCCGCCGGCGCCGTGCCGAACGGGCCGTCACCGCCGGCCGGGTCGTTGCGCACCGTCCACGCCCCGTAGCCGTTCTCGAAGTCCGCGAAGACCACGCCGGGCGGCACCTCCGGCCCCGGCGGCGGCACGTTCTCCGCCGTGAAGGTGGTGCCGTCGAACTCCCCGACGAAGTACTGGCCGCCGGAGCCGCCGGCCACCGAGCCGGTGTTCATGTTGACGGTCAGCACCCACTTGGTGTTCGCCGGATTCCCGTCGACGGGCAGCTCGAAGAGGTCCGGAACCTCCCACAGGCCGCCGGTGGCGCCGTGCGGGCCGAAATCGCTCAGCCACGTCCAGCTCTTCAGGTCGCCCGACCGGTAGAACTTCACCACCCGCGAGTCGGCGAGCACGGCGGCCATCACCCAGTAGCCGCCCGGTTCGTACCAGAACACCTTGGGGTCGCGGAACTCCCGTTCGCCGATGTCCAGCACCGGATTGTTCTGGTACTTCGTCCAGGTGTCGCCGCCGTCGGTGCTGTAGGCCAGGGACTGCGCCTGGATTCCCTCACGGCCGGTTCCGGGGCCGTAGACGCTGGTGTAGACGGCGACCATCGCCGGATTTCCGGGACTTCCCAATCCCGAGGTGTTGGCGGTGTCCACGACGACGCTGCCGGAGAATATCGCCTCCTCGGGCGAGTACGGAATGGCGACGGGACGCTCGGTCCAGTGAATGAGGTCGGGGCTGGTCGCGTGGCCCCACGACATGTTCCCCCAGGAATTCCCCTGCGGGTTGTACTGGTAGAAGAGGTGATAAACCCCGTCGTGGTACACGAGCCCGTTGGGATCGTTCATCCAGTTCTGGGCCGGGGTGTAGTGCAGCTGCGGGCGGTGCGGGTGGTCGGTGTCCGGGGAACCGGCCGCCGCCGTGGCGCCGCCCGCCGCGATCGCGGCCAGGGACAGCGCGACGGCCACCACGGCGGTCGCCACGAGGGCGAGCGGCCCTCCGCGTCTTCGTAACATCCGCTGCTCCGTTCCGGAGGGGGTGAGCTGGTGTCACCATCCGTGGCCGAGTCCATCGTTGTCAATACGTCGGACACGTTGTCATGTCATGAGAAAGATCCATGGGACCTGCGGCTCCGTGCCCTGGAAGGGAGTCGGTGGCACTCGCAGCGGACCAGGCGGGACACCGTTGTCCCGACGGGCTGACGGCCCGGCCGCTGTGGATTTCCACAGGTGACCGGGTGCGGACCGGCACAGCCGATCGGGAGGAGGCCCCCATCCACCGCCCGCCGGTCACCGCCTACCGTGGAGGGGTCGTTCGCGGCCGGTGGGGACCCGAACACGGCGATGCGCCCCGCCGACGGCGAGCCGGGCGGAAAGGGGGCGCCAACCATGGCCACGTGGTCCCGGCGGCTGCGCGGACTCGGCTACGGGGCACTCCTCGCGCCGCTCGAACTGCTCCTCCTGGTGTGCGGCGGGCTCGCCCTCGGCATCGCCTCCGTCCACCCCGCCCTCCGCCGACGCGCCCTGGTGCCGCTGCTCGCCGGCGCCCGCCGCCTGCTCGGACTGGAGCGCCGGCGCCTGCTGCGCTTCTTCGACGAGGAGGTCTCCGACCACCACGCCCCCGGCGCGACGCTGCGCTACCTCGCCGCCCGCGGCTCCCTCGGCCTGCTCGGCGCCGCCGTCCTCGGCCTGATGGGCGCCGGCCTCGTCCTCGCCGTCCTGGTGGCCGCCACGATCCCGCTCCGGCTGATCGAGGGCGAGTACGCGATCGTGGCCGGCCTGCTGCCCCAGATCCTGCTCGGCCTGGTGCTGCTCTTCCTCAACGTGCAGGGCTTCGTCGGCCTGGACCAGCTGGAACGGCGGTTGGCCCGGCACTTCCTCGGGCCGTCCCCCCGGGAACTGCTGGAACGCCGGATCACCGAACTCGCGGTGAGCCGGGCCGGCGTGCTGGAGGCCGTCAACGCCGAACGCCGGCGCATCGAACGCGACCTGCACGACGGCGTCCAGCAGCGGCTCGTCGCCCTCGCCATGGTGATCGGCCGAGCCCGCCGCAGCCGCTCCCCGGAGAAGACCGACGAACTCCTGCGGCAGGCGCACGAGGAGGCCCAGGGCGTGCTGCGCGACCTCCGCGAGGTGGCCTGGCGGGTCTACCCGGTGGCACTCGACGACGGCGGCGGCCTCGCCGAGGCCCTCACCACGGTGGCGGAGCACGCGGGTGTGCCGGTGCGCCTGGACTACGGCCTGGGCGACCGCCGGCTCCCCAACGCGATCGAGACCGTGATCTACTTCGTCGCCTGTGAGGCCGTCACCAACGCGGTCAAGCACTCCCGGGCGGACACCATCCGGATCGAGGTGCGCGAGACGGTGGCGCGCCCCGAGCCGGCCGGCCGTGAGGAGGAGCAGACCGTGGTGGTGCGCGTGCGGGACGACGGGATCGGCGGCGCCGACCCCGCGGGCGGCGGCCTGTCCGGCCTCGCCCGCCGGGTCGCCGCCCTGGACGGCGAACTGCGGGTGGACAGCCCGGCCGCGGGCGGCACCACGATCACCGCGGTCCTGCCCACCGGGAAGACCGGGATGCGTGAGGCCGTGGTGGTCGGTGAGGCGGAGCCGGTCCGCCGGGGAGGCGGGGCCGGGCCCGTCGGAACGGAGTCGTCGTGCGTCTGATCCTGGCCGAGGACTCGGCGCTGCTGCGCCAGGGCCTGGTGCGACTGCTGGAGGACGAGGGCCACGAGGTGGTCGCCGACGTCGCCGACGCCACGGCGCTGCTCGACGCCGTCGCCCGGGACCAGCCGGACGTGGTCGTGGTGGACGTGCGCATGCCGCCCACGCACACCGACGAGGGGGTGCGCGCCGCGCTGGAGATCCGCCGCCGCTGGCCGGGCATCGGCGTGCTGGTGCTGTCGCAGTACGTCGAGAAGCGCTACGCCACCGAGCTGATCCTGGCCGACACCGAGGGCGTGGGCTACCTGCTCAAGGACCGCGTCGCCCAGGTGGACGAGTTCCTGGTGGCGCTGGAGCGGGTGCACGCCGGCGGGGCCGCGCTGGACCCGGAGGTGGTGCGGCAGCTGCTCTCCCGCAGCACCCACACGGACCCGCTGGGCCGCCTCAGCGAGCGGGAGCGCACGGTGCTCGACCTGATGGCGCAGGGCTACACCAACGCGTCCATCGCGGAGCGGCTGTTCGTCTCGCAGAGCGCCGTCGAGAAGCACGTCAACGCCATCTTCGACAAGCTCGAACTGACGCCCGGGACCGGGCACAGCCGCCGCATCCTCGCCGTGCTCCGCTACCTCGGCTCCTGACGGCGCCCGGCCGCGCGGCGTGTCGGCGTGGCGTGTCCGCGCGGCCGGCCGCCGTCACCCCCAGGGGCCGGCCAGCCGTTCCGCCAGGCCGGGGGCGGGTTCGGGACGGTGGACGCCCCGGGGGCGGTAGCCCAGCAGGTCCGAGTGGCCCACGAGATCGGCCAGCAGCCAGACGATGGCCAGCCACATCTCCGTGCCCTGCAGCCCCGGCTCCCGTCCCGGCCCGGTGCCGTCCGGGGCGGGCCCGAAGCCGAATCCGCGCCCGTCCCGCCAGCGCCCCAGCGCCCGGACGAGCTGCCGCTCGGCCCACGCGCGGGCCTCCGCCGAACGGTGGTCGGTCTGCCGCGCGGCCAGCCACAGCGGGTGCGCGACGTCCAGGACGTTGCAGGCGTTCTCCCGGTCGGCGCCGAAGTAGCGGGGGTCCCGCGCGTGGTCCAGGACGGTGTCCACCACCCGCTCCGGATGCGGCACCGGCAGCCCGAACTGGGCGAACGACCCGCGGGTGAGCCGGTAGTAGCCGTTGACCGGCTGCAGCCGGCCGGTCCGGGGCGAGGCGGCGCCCCACATCCCGGTCCACGGGTCGACCCGGGTCAGCAGCCAGCCGAAGAGCGCCTCCACCGCCCCAGGCTGGGCCGCCAGGTCGTCCCGCGCGTGTCCGGTCCCGTCCGGGGCCGGCCCGCGGCGCAGGTTCCAGTGCGCCGCCGTGGCCCAGGAGTCCACCCAGCTGCCCGCGTGCCACGCCAGCTCCCGCCAGGGCAGCCGCTCCAGGCGGGCGGTGAGCTGCTCGGCCGTCATCCGCGCCACCGGCCACACCGGATGCAGGAACGCCGTGCCCAGCAGGTCCAGGGCGTAGCCCACCGCCAGCACGTGGTAGAGCGCCGCGCCGTCGTCGACCAAGCCGTCCGGAGCGGGGGCGGGCAGGGGGCGCGGAAGACCCGTCACCGGGTCGAGTTCCGGGACGAGGCCGGTGTCCGGCTGCTGGGCGGCACGCAGCCGCTCCGCGTGCTCGGCGGCGGACAGCTGGGCGGGGACGTCGCGCAGCAGCAGGTCGGCGATCTCGACGGCGTCGCAGTGCGCCCGGATGGTGGGCGCGGCCCCCGGGTGGTCGACGTAACGGCCGCCTCCCGGCGCCTCCGGATCCCAGCAGCGGGCGAGGAGATCGGCGGCCTGCTCGCGGGCGGTGGCGGCGAACGAACGCAACGCCTCCGCGAGCGAACCAACGGCCGGCGAGGCCTCGGCGACGCCGGCGGGTGCGCGGTGGCCGGTGACGTCGGCGGGGCTGCCGGCCGGATTGGTGGGGGCGGCCTGCCTGGGGGAGCCGGCCGGGGTGCGGCGGTCGCGGATCGGCCGCGCCGGGTTGCCCCCCACCATGGCCCAGGCCGCGACGTCCTTGGTGACCACGGCGCCCGCGCCGATGACGGCGTGGTCCCCGATCGTCACGCCGTCCAGGATCACCACGTGGGAGCCGATCCACACGTCGTCACCGATGGTGATGCCGCGGCTGGTGATCGCCTGGCGGTGGACCGGCCGGTCCGGTGCGGTGGAGTGGTTGAAACCGAGGATGGAGGTGTGCGCGCCGATCCGGACGGCGTTGCCGAGCGTGACGGTGCCCCGAACGGTGGCGTAGGGGTTGATGGTGCAGTCGGCACCGGTGCGCAGGTCGCCGGTGACGTAGGCGTAGCCCGCGATGTAGGAGTCCGCGCCGAGCACGAGGTGGTCCGGGTAGACGGCGGCCTTCGCGGAGACGAAGCAGCGCTCCCCGATGGCCACCGTGCCGAGCGCGGTCAGCGCGCGCTGGCGCTCGTGCTGCGCCGCGCGCTGTTCGTCGGAGGCGTCCTTGGTGAAGAGCCAGGGGCAGAAGTCGAAGAGGGTGTCATCATGCGCTGGCGGGGTCACGCGAATCGACGCTAGGGCGGTGCCCGGGGGCGGTCAATGAGCGCCCCTGGCGTGATGCGGCCGTTCTCCGGCCGGGCGCGCTCGGGTGACGGGGCCGGGCGCGGCGCCGGTGCCGATCCGTGCGCAGCCGCGCAGGTGTTCACCCTCCAGGCAGGTTCATGCGGGTTCGCGCCCGCCTGTGGACAACTCCCGCCGGCCGGGGCGGCGGGAGTTGTCCACAGGCGGAGAACGGGGGCTGCGGCGCGCCGACGCCGCGTGGAATGCTTGGAACAGGGGGACCCCCTTCGGGTCCCTAGCCGGCGTTGCGGACTCACCGCCATGGAGGGTGATGAATCCGTACGAATCACCCTGCGGCGTCGGTCGGGCCGGCTGTTCCGTCTGCTCCGGCTTCTCCGTCTGCCGAACCGGCGGCGTCGAGTTCGTCGAACACCCGGGAGGCCACCGCGAAGGCCGAGTTGGCCGCCGGCACCCCGCAGTACACGGCGCACTGCAGCAGCACCTCGCCGATCTCCTCCCGGCTCAGTCCGTTGGTGAGCGCCGCGCGCACGTGCATGGCCAGTTCCTCGTGGTGCCCCCGGGCCACCAGCGCGGTGAGGGTGACGCAGCTGCGGGTGCGGCGGTCCAGGCCCGAGCCGGTCCAGATCTCGCCCCACGCGTAGCGGGTGATGAAGTCCTGGAAACGCGCGGTGAAGGGGGTGGTGCGAGCGATCGCCCGGTCCACGTGCGCGTCTCCGAGCACCGCACGGCGGACCGCCGTCCCGGCGGCGTGGCGCCCCGCGTCGGTGTCGGTGCCGGTGTCGGTGCCCGCTCGGGTGCCCGTGCCAGTGGTCGCGCCCCGTGCCGGGGACGGGCCCGCGCCCGGATGGGCGGTCTCCGCCAGGTGCGCCAGCAACGTGGCCGTCAGTGCCTCGGGACGCTCCACCCCGGCCAGGTGCGCGGCGCCCGGGATCTCCAGCAGGCTCGCGCCCGGGACTCCGTCGGCGATCCGGCGGGCGTGCGCCGGCGGCGTCGCCGGGTCGTCCCGGCCGGCCACCACCAGGGTGGGCACGGTCACCGACGCCAGCTCGGCCCGCAGGTCGTAGCCGCCGAGCACGTCGCAGCACGCCGCGTACCCGGCCGGGTCGACCCGCCGCAGGTCGTCCACCAGCGCGTCCGCCGCCGCCGAGGAGGCGAACCGCGGGGTGAACCAGCGCTGCCGGCAGAAGTCCAGCAGCGGAGTGACACCCTCCCGGCGGACCCCGTCGGCCCGCTCCCGCCACGCGGACGGCTCGCCGAAGCGCGCCGACGAGCACACCATGGTCAGCGAGGACAACCGGTCCGGGTGGTGCACGGCCAGGTACAGCCCGACCGCGCCGCCCAGCGAGATCCCGCCGTAGTCGAAGCGCCGCCAGCCCTGGGCGTCGACCAGGCGCAGCACCAGCGCGGCGAGGTCGGCGATGCGCGCCGAGCCGTCGAGCGGGACGAGCTCCGCCGGGGATCCGCCGTGCCCCGGGAGGTCCCAGCGCAGCACCCGGTGGGTGCGGGCGAGCGCCGCCACCTGGGGCTGCCACACGGCCAGGGAGGTTCCCACGGAGGGGCCCAGGACGAGCGGCCGGCCCTCCGCCGGACCGTCGAGCGTGTGGTGCGGCAGCGGGTCATCGGCCATGGTCGCTCCTTCCTCCTCGGGGTTCCGCGACGTCCGCGGAGCCGTCACGGGCGTCCGGGTGCCGCGCCGGACCGCCGGCGGGCGGGCGCGGCCGGGTGGGGCGGCGCAGCGCGCGGTCGGTCAGTGCCGTCGCCGAGCCCAGGTAGCCGGTGGGGTCGACGAGTTCGCGCAGCCGTTCCCGCGTCAGGTGGCCGGCCAGTTCCGGGTCCTCCGCCAGCACCTCGCTGAGGGTGCGCCCCTCGGCGGCGGCCCTGCGCGTCGCCGCGCCGAGGACCCGCTTGGCCGGTCCACGGCCGAGCAGCGGCCCCAGCACGGCCGCGATCCGTTCGCTGACGACGGCGCCTCCGGTCAGGTCGAGGTGCTCGCGCATCCGGTGCGGGAACACCCGCAGACCGGTGACGAGCTCCGCGGCGTCCCGCGCGGCACCGCCGGCCAGCCGCAGCAGCTGACGCAGCGCCTCCCACTCGGCGTGCCAGGCCCCGGCCGGCCGCTCGTCCTCCGCGGCGAGCGCGCCGAGCAGCACGGCGGCGTGGGCGGGGGCCTGCCGGGCGGCGGCGGCGATCAACGTGGCCCGTACCGGGTTGCTCTTGTGCGGCATCGCCGACGACCCGCCGCCGCTGCCCTCGGCGACCTCGCCGATCTCCGTCCGGGAGAGCAGCAGCACGTCGGCCGCCAGCTTGCCGAGCGCGCCCGTGGTGAAGGCCAGCGCGGAGCCGAGGTCCGCGACGGGCGTGCGCAGGGTGTGCCACGGCAGCCTGGGCTCGGCCAGCCCGAGTTCCCCGGCGTAGCCGGCGAGCAGCGCCAGCCCGCAGTCGCCCTCGCCCCACCCCGTCACGCCGCCGTCACCCTCACCCCGCCCGGCCGTGTCGGCCCTGGCGGCCGTGTCGGGGGCGTCGGCCGCGTCGCGGGCGGCGTGGGCGGCGTGGGCGTGGAACGCGGCCAGGGTGCCGGCCGCGCCGCCGAGTTGGGCGGGCAGGCCGCCGTGCAGCAGCGCGTCGAGCCGGTCCAGGGCGTCCAGCACGAGGTCGCGCCAGCCGGCGGCCTTCAGCCCGAAGGTGGTGGGCACCGCGTGCTGGGTGAGGGTGCGCCCCGGCAGGGCGGTCTCCCGGTGCCCGCGCGCCAGCCGCCCCAGCGCCTCGGCGGTGCGCTCGAGGTCGGCGACGACGATGCGCAGCGTGCGGGCGGCCACCAGCATCGCGGCGGTGTCCAGGATGTCCTGGCTGGTGGCGCCCCGGTGGACGAACGGCGCCGCCGCCGGATCGCGCTCGGCCACCGCGGCGGTGAGCTCGGCGACCAGCGGGATCACCGGGTTGCCGCCGGCGCGGGCCCGCCGGGCCAGGTCGCGGACGTCGTAGTGGTCCGCGCGGGCGGCCGCGGTGACCACCGCCGCTGCGTCTGCCGGGGCCTGGCCGAGCGCGGCCTGCGCCCGGGTCAGGGCCGCCTCCGCGTCCAGCATGGCCTGGAGGAACGCGGTGTCACCGGTCGCGGCCCGTGCGGCCGAGTCGACGCTGACCGGGGAGAGCAGGCCGACATCGTCGCCGGCCCGCTCTCCCCCGGCCGAGGGTGCGCCGGGTGGTGCGTGGGGCGGCTCGTCGCCCGGTTCAGCCGAAGTCAAGGAAGACCGTCTCCCCGGAGCCGTCCGTCCCCTGCTGGAGGCGGATGTCGAAGCGGTACGTGCGGTGCCGTCCGGGCTCGGCCGTCGCGACCAGCGTGGCGCGGCGGTCCGGCTCCAGGGAGCCCAGGAGCGGGTCGGCGGCGCCCGCCCCGGCGTGCTCGGGCAGGTAGATCCGGGTGTACAGGTGGTGGAGGAGGCCGCGGGCGAAGACGCACACGCTGATGTACGGCACGGCGCCGGGCGCCCCGGCGGGCGCGCCCGGCGGCAGGGTGCGCAGCGCCCAGTGGCCGTCGGCGTCCGTGGGGACCCGGCCGAAGCCGGTGAAGTCGACCCCGTTGCGGCCGATCACGGCCCCGGTGACCGGGTCGCGGCGGAGGGAGCCGGGGGCGCCGCGCAGCGAGCCGTCCGGTGCGGCCTGCCAGAACTCCAGGAGCGCGTCGGGGACCGGCGCGCCGTCGCCGTCGTGGACGTGGCCGTGCACCGTGATGGTGTCGGGGTGCCCGGCCGGCGCGACGTCGCCGCCACCGGGGAACGGCAGGGCGTAGCCGTAGAACGGGCCGACGGTCTGCGAGGGCGTCGGCGCCAGCACGCCGGTGGAGGCCGGTGCCGGTGCCGGTGCCGATGCGGAGGCGGAGGCGGATGCGGCGGATGCGGCGGATGTGGGGGATGTGGGGGACGGGACCGGGTTGGTGGGCGGGGTCGTGGTGGACATCAGCGGCCTTCCTCGATCCAGGTGGCGGACGGCCCGTCGAGGACGATGTCCCAGCGGTAGCCCAGGGACCATTCCGGGCGGGACAGCTCGTGGTCGTAGGCCGCGACGAGCCGCTGCCGGGCCCGCTCGTCGGTGACCGAACTCAGCACCGGGTCGTAGGCGAAGAGCGGGTCGTTCGGAAAGTACATCTGGGTGACCAGCCGCTGGGTGAACGCCGTGCCGAAGAGCGAGAAGTGGATGTGCGCGGGGCGCCAGGCGTTCGTGTGGTTCCGCCAGGGATACGCCCCGGGTTTGATGGTGGTGAAGTGGTAGCGCCCCTCGTCGTCGGTGAGGCAGCGTCCGACGCCGGTGAAGTTGGGGTCGAGCGGCGCGGGGTGCTGGTCGCGCAGGTGGGCGTAGCGGCCGGAGGCGTTGGCCTGCCACAGCTCCACGAGCTGGCCGCGCACCGGCCGTCCGTTCCGGTCGAGGAGGCGGCCGGAGACGGTGATGCGTTCGCCGAGCGGTTCGCCCGGGTGCTGGGCGGTGAGGTCGGAGTCGAGCGGGGTGATGTCGGTGGTGCCGAAGACGGGGCCGTGCAGCTCCACGGCCTCGGGGTCGGTGACGGCGACCAGTGGTCGCTTGGGGTGGCGCAGCCGGCTGCTGCGGTAGGGGGCGAAGTCGCGCGGCGGGTGGTGGACGGCCGGCGCGCCGGCCGCGCGGGCGTCGGCGGCGGCCGCGTGCACCTCGGCGACCTCCTGGTCGATGTCGGCCTGGGAGAGCGGGTTGGGTGGTGGCACGTGGGTGTAGGCGGCGGTCATGGGGTCCCTCGGGTGCTCGGGGTTCGTGGGGAGGCTGTTCGGCACGGGCGCCGGCACCGGGCCTCGGGCCGGGCCTTGGCGCCAGGCGTCGGCATCGGTGGGCGGGCTCAGCGTTCGAGGACGAGGGCGAGCCCTTGGCCGACGCCGATGCAGAGGGTGGCCAGACCGGTGCCGGAGCCGGCCGCCGCGAGCTGGTGGGCCAGCGCGCCGGTGACCCGGGCACCGGAGGCGCCCAGCGGGTGTCCGATGGCGATGGCGCCGCCGCGCGGGTTGACGATCGCCGGGTCCAGCTCGGGCCACTCGCCGAGGCAGGTCAGCGCCTGTGCGGCGAAGGCCTCGTTGAGCTCGACGACGTCCAGGTCGCCGAAGCCGAGACCGGCGCGGTCCAGCGCCCTGCGGGCGGCCAGGACCGGGCCGGCGCAGAAGTACTGCGGCTCGATGCCGGTCACGGCGCTGGCGCGGATCCGGGCCAGCGGTTCGCGACCGGTGGCCGCCAGCCCTTCCTCGTCCACCAGCAGCAGCGCGGCCGCGCCGTCGTTGAGGGGGGAGGAGTTGCCGGCGGTGACGGTGCCGTCGCGTCGGAACGAGGGCTTCAGGGCGGCCAGCGCCTCCGGGGAGGTGTTCTCCCGGATGGATTCGTCGCGCCGCAGCTCCACGCCCGGGTATTCGACGACCTCGCCGTCGAACAGCCCGTCCCTCCAGGCGCGGGCGGCCTTGGCGTGGCTCGCGAGCGCGTAGGCGTCCTGGGCCTCGCGGGTGATGCCGTAGCGCTCGGCGGCCAGTTCGGCGCACTCGCCGAGCGGGACGGTCCACTCCTCGGGCAGGCGCGGGTTGACCATCCGCCAGCCGAGGGTGGTGGAGTGCAGTTGGGCGTGGCCCGCCGGGAAGGCCCGCTCCGGCTTGGGCAGCACCCAGGGGGCGCGGCTCATCGACTCCACGCCGCCGGCGATCACGATCGAGGCGTCGCCCACGGCGATGGCCCGCGCGGCCTGGATGACGGCCTCCATGCCGGAGCCGCACAGCCGGTTGACGGTCACACCGGGCACGGTCACCGGCAGCCCGGCGAGCAGCACGGCCATCCGGGCCACGTCCCGGTTCTCCTCACCGGCGCCGTTGGCGTTGCCGAGGACGACGTCGTCCACGCGCGCCGGGTCCAGGTGGGGCGTGCGGTCCACCAGGGCGCGGACGACGTGCGCCGCGAGGTCGTCGGGGCGGACGCCGGCCAGCGCACCGCCGTACCTGCCGATCGGGGTGCGGACGGCGTCGACGACGTAGACGTCGCGGACGCGGGAGCCGGCCCTGGCCACGGGGTTCCCGGAGCTGCCGGAGCTGCCGGAAGGGCTGGTCATCGCTGGTCGTCCTTTCCGGCTGCCCGGAGGGCGCGCAGGGCGTCGAGCTCGGCGGTGGTGGGCGGCTCGGTGGTGGTGAGGGTGCGGGCGACCTCCAGGTCCCAGCCGGTGGCCGCCCGCACCCGCTCGACGGTCACCCCGGGGTGCAGGTGGGTGAGGGTGAGTTCGGCGGTGGCCGGGTCCGGGGTGAGGATGCCGAGGTCGGTGATGACGGCGGTCGGGCCGGCGCCGCGCAGCCCGAGGCGGGCCCGGTCGCCGGGGCCGGAGCCGTGGCCGACGGTGGTGACGAAGTCGAGGCGGGGCACGAAGTTGCGGGTGGTGTGGCGGAGCACCATCAGCACCCGGCCGCAGTTGGCGGCGATCTCCGGGGCGCCGCCGGCGCCGGGGAGGCGGCCGGAGGGCCTGCCGGGGCCACGGTCGACGAGGGTGGTGTTGATGTTGCCGTGGGCGTCGACCTGGGCCGCGCCGAGGAACCCGACGTCGATCCGTCCGGCCTGGAGCCAGTAGTTGAAGATCTCCGGCACGGAGACCACGGCGTCGGCGGTGTCGGCGAGTTCGCCGTCGCCGATGGAGAGCGGCAGCCGGGTGGGCTTGGAACCGATGGTGCCGGACTCGTAGATGAGGATGAGGTCGGTGTTGTGGGTGCGGCGGGCGAGGTTGGCGGCGGTGCTGGGCAGCCCGATGCCGACGAAGCAGGTGGTGGCGCCGGCCAGGGCGCGGGCGGCGTTGACCGTCATCAGCTCGTCGGGGGTGAAACCCGGTTCCGGGTTTCCGCTCACGGTCGCGGTCACTGGCTGAGCGCTCCTTCCGCCTCGCCGGGGGTGCCGTGCGGTTCTCCGCCGTCCGGGGCGGGGGCCGTGCGGTCCAGTACGTGCTCGCGCATCCACGCCGCGAAGGCGTCGCGGTCCCGGGAGATCGGATCCCACGCCTGGTAGAAGTCGTTGTCCCGGACGGAGTAGCCGGAGGCGTAGGAGGGGTGGGCGCCCCCGGGGACGCGGGCGACCGCGTCGATGGTCCAGCCCGGCAGGACGACGGCGCCGGGGCGGGCGTCGAGCCGGTCCACGATCTCCTCGACGGTGACCAGCACCCGGCTCGCGGCGAGCGCGGCCTCCTTCTGCACCCCGGTCAGGCCCCACAGCTGGACGTTGCCCTCGTGATCGGCCCGCTGGGCGTGGATGACGGTCACGTCCGGATTGAGGGCGGCGACGGCGGCCAGTTCCTCGCCGGTGAACGGGCAGGTGACGCTGGCGACGGTGTCGGTGCGGGTGGCCAGGTCGCTGCCCCGGTAGCCGCGCAGCACCGCGAAGGGCAGGCGGGAGGCGCCGGCGACGTAGCGGTTGGCCATGCCGGCGTGGCTGTGCTCGTCCAGCTCCAGCGGGCGCGGCCAGCCGTTCTCCACGGCGTCGCGGAAGCGGTGCAGGGAGCCGACACCGGGGTTGCCGCCCCAGGAGAAGACCAGCTTCTTCACCAGTCCCATGCCGATGAGCTGGTCGTAGATGACATCGGGGGTCATCCGGACGAGGGTGAGGTCGGTGATGCCCTGGCGGATGATCTCGTGCGCGGCGGCGAACGGGATCAGATGGGTGAAGCCCTCCATGGCGACGGTGTCGCCGTCGTGGACCAGTTCCGCCACGGCGTCGTGCAGGGTACGGATGTCGGCCATCGTCACTCCGCCTGTCAGGGGTGGTGCGGGTGTGGTGGGTGGGGCGCGGATGATGCGTCGCTGGCTGGTGCTGGTGCTGGTGCTGGTGCTGGTGCGCCGAGCCGAGGGGGCGGCGACGCTCGCTCCGAGATGCTCAGTGCACTGACTATTTCGTCGACGTTCCGGCAGGCTGCCACCGCGCCCCCGGGCCGTCAAGGGGGACATCACGCATTTCCGTGCCCTGCTCGTCCCACGGAAGGCGAGGCGGCATGGTGGGAGTCGGCGACCGTCGGGCGCGGGTACCGTGGAGCAGCGGAATCCATCCGTGCACCACCAACTCACGCGGCGAAAGGGCGGCAGGTGCCTCCAGTCGATCTGAGTACCCATCCCGGGCACCTGGCCCGGCGGATGCAGCAGGCGCACGCGCTGCTGTGGAGCACGATGGTGTCCGAGGAGACCACCTCGCCCCAGTTCGCCGTGCTGAACACGCTGGTGGAGAAGCCGGAGATCGACCAGCGCACGCTCAGCGAGTGCGTGCACCTGGACCGCTCCACGATCGCCGACGTCGTCGCCCGGCTGGCCCGCCGGGGGCTGCTGGTCCGCGTGCGCGACCCGCAGGACCTGCGGCGCAACGTCCTGCGGCTCACCGAGGAGGGCGTGCGGGTGCATCGACGCCTGGTCACGCGGACCGCGCGGATGAACCGGGTGTTCCTCGCCCCGCTGGGTCCGGAGGAGCGCGAGACGCTGATGCGCCTGATGGCGCGGGTGGCCGACGCCGCCGAGGAACTCCGTGACCCGGAGGCCACCGCCGCACGGGAGCCCCGCCCCACGCGCGTGACGGATGAGGCGGAGGTGGCGGACGGGGCGGGTCCCGAGTCGGGGCGGGGGGACGCCGGGGAGACGGCGGAATCCGCCGCAGGCGGGTAACCGGCGAATTGCGGCCGGGTCAGGTGCCACGATCGCGCTTGGTGGCTTGGTGGCTTGGTGACCCGGCTCATGGCGGCGGCCTGGTGACCCGGTCGCTGGTAGCCAGGTGGCCTGGTGACCCGGTTGCCCGGCGGTGGCGTGGCGGCTCGGTGGCGGATTGCTGGTGCCGCCCGCCGGATGCCAGGGGTTACTCGCTGGCCGGCGGTGGCTGGCTGGTGCGTGCCGCCGGAATGCCGCCCCGTCGCTCACCCCGGTAGGGGGCGGGCCGCGCCCGCCCAACCCACGCCGCCCGCCCGTGCCTACCGCACGCAGGAGCGTCCATGGCCGCCCGCCCAACCCGCGCCGCCCGCCCGTGCCTACCGCACGCAGGAGCGTCCATGGCCGGGCGTCCTGGCGGGGCGGCTCGCGCTCGGGCTGAGCGCCACGCGATCGCCGCCGGGCTTCCTGGTTTCCTCGCCGGGGACATGCCACGATGCCGCGCCCAGATATGCCCCTGACCTGGGGGGACCCCCGATTTCAGGATCCCATGCTGCGTTGGCGCGGCGCAGCCCCCAACTTTCCCCCTGTGGATAACTCTGACCCACCCCCTCCCAGCCCGCTCTCACCCCCCTCCCAGCGGGCTCCCATCCCCTTCCAGCCCACCCCCTCTCCGCACCGGCCCGCTCCCACCTCGCGCGCCCTCTCCCCGCCCCGGCCCGCTCGCGCTCTTGACCTAAACCAAGGTTCAGGTTGAAAGGTGATCACTGGCAGACCGGAAGCCGGCGCGTCACGGCGCCTGCCGGCCCGGCGGTGGCACCACGGCCACCCGCCCTCATCGACCAGGAGGACCTGATGCGCGCAATCCGACTGCACGAGTTCGGCCCCGCCGAGAACCTCCGCTACGAGCAGGTGCCGGATCCGGAGCCGGCCCCCGGCCAGGTACGGATCGCCGTCGCGGCGGCGGGAGTCCACCTCATCGACACCAAGCTCCGGGCCGGCATGGCGGGAGGCCCCTTCCCGCCGCCGGCGCTCCCGCACGTCCCGGGCCGCGAGGTGGCGGGTCGCGTCGAGGCGCTCGGCGCCGACGTCGAGAGCAGCTGGCTGGGCAAGCGGGTGGTGGCCCACCTCGGCCCGGCCAGCGGCGGCTACGCGGAGAAGGCGGTGGCCGCCGTCGGCTCGCTGCTGGAGATCCCGGACGGCCTTACCGACGAGGCCGCCGTGGCGATGATCGGGACGGGCCGGACCACCATGGCCATCCTCGACACCGCGCGGATCACCCCCGACGACGTCGTGCTGGTCACCGCCGCGGCGGGCGGCATCGGCAACCTGCTGGTGCAGGAGGCCCGTGCCGTCGGCGCGGTGGTCGTCGGCGCCGCCGGCGGCCCGGCCAAGGTCGAGGTGGTGCGTGAGCTCGGCGCCACCGTCGCCGTCGACTACACCGTCCCGGACTGGGCGGACACGGTGCGCAAGGAGCTGGGCGGGCGTGAGGTGACGCTGGCGCTGGAGAGTGTCGGCGGCGAGCTGGGCCGCGCCGCCATGGGGCTGCTTGGCGCCGGGGGCCGGCTGGTGATCTTCGGTGGCTCCTCGGGCGGTGCCTCCTCGGGCGGCTTCGTCAAGGTCTCCACGGACGACCTCTACGCTCGGGGGATCAGCGCCACGGTCGCCATCGGCCCGGCCGCGATGCGGCGGTACCCGAGCCTGCGTCCCCTGGAGGAGCGGGCGCTCGCCGCCGTGGTCAGCGGCCGGCTCACCCCCGTGGTGGGCTCACGCTTCCCGCTCGCCGAGGCCGCCGCCGCGCACGCCGCCGTGGAGAACCGGGGGACGGTCGGCAAGGTCGTGCTGATCCCGTGACCGAGTCCCACCTCGGTTGACGCCCGCGCCCCGGTCCCTGCGGCCGGGGCGCTGCACCTCCCCATCCGAGGCGCCCTCGGCCGGCACGGCCGAGGGCGCGGGGCACTCCCGGGGCACCCCGTGACCGGGACCGGTGCCCGGCGTCCTCGAAGTTATCCACAGGCCGGAGGAAGAGGGCTGCGGCGAGTGATCATTCCGTGAAATCCTTGAAATAAGGGGGTCCCCCTTCGGGCCCCTTACCGGCATGTGGGCGGCCGGCCCATGCCGCCCGCACCGCCCGACCAGCCCCACCAGCCCGACCAGCCCCACCAACCCGACCAGCCCGACCAGCCCCACCAACCCTGGTGGCCAAGGCGGCCAGGCGTCGCCGTCCTTGGCCCGAAGGTGCCTGACCTGGGAGTCCTGGGCCGCCGGTCCGGGCACTGCCCCCGGCCGAAAAGCGCTCGCCCCGGCCACGCCGCCGTGCTTGGATTCCGACCCGGACCAGGCCGGCGCCGGCCGGCAGCCAGTGGCCGGCGACCCACACAGCGGCGGGAACTGATGGAACAACACGGACAGGCATGGCTGGAGCGGTTCGCCGCGCTCGGCCACCACGAGGTGGAACCCCTCGCCGTCGGCATGGAAGGCGCCGTCTACCGGCTCGGCCGGGGCCTGGTCGCCAAGGTGTGGGCGCGCCGAACGCCCGACGAACTCCACCGGATGCGGGAGTTCCACGACGAACTCGCCGCTCAGTCACCGCCCTTCGCCACGCCCCGCGTCCTCCGGGTCGCCACGACACCGGACGGCCCCTACACCGTCGAGGCCGAACTCGCCGGCACGCCGCTGAACGAGCGCGACGCCCGGCCGGACCTGCCGGGCTGGGAGGAGACCAAGCGCTGTGTGCTGGACGTCCTGGACGGCTTCGCCAGGGTCCGGGATGCCGCACCGCTGCGCGGGCTGGCCGTCCTGGACGAGCCGCGACCCTTCTGGTCAGGCCATGACACCTGGTCCCAGGCGCTGTTCGCCCTGATCGACAGGCGGCTCGACGCCCACGCCCCGCGGCTCCGCGCCGCCGTGCCGGACCTCGACCGCCGTGTGGCACGACTCCGCGAGCTGCTCGCCGCCGCTGGGATCGACGGCCGGAACGCCCTGATCCACGGCGACCTGTGCCCTCCCAACATTCTCGTGGACGGGGACCGGCGCCCGCTGAGCGTGCTGGACTTCGGTTTCCTCACGACCGTCGGCGACCCCGCCTTCGACGCGGCGGTCACCGCCGCCGTCTTCGACATGTACAGCCCGCACGCCGAAACGGTCTGGACCGAGCTGCGCGCCGCGGCCGCCGAGCGCTTCGGCTACCCGCCCGAACTGCTCACCCTGTACCGCGCCGCCTACGCGCTGGTCACCAGCAACGCCTACAGCCCCACGGGCGAGGACGGCCACTTCCAGTGGTGCGTCGCCAGCCTGCTGCGCCCGGACGTCTCCGAACTCCTGCTCGGCACCACCGAAGCCACCGGCATCAAAAGCACTACCGGCATCACCAACACCACGGACACCGTGACCACCCCCACCACCGACGCGCCGGACCCCGCCGAGGCCGGTGAGGACCCGCATGGTCGGGGGCCAGAGGTACCCGAGGTCCTGCACGGCGGCGTGAACAGCGTGGTCCGCGTCGGCGGCACCGTGCGCCGTCCCACCGCCCCGTGGACCCCGCGCGTCCACGAACTCCTGACCCACCTGCACGCCCACGGTTTCACCGCCGCGCCCCGCGCGCTGGGCTTCGACGAGGACGGCCGGGAGATCCTCAGCTACCTCGACGGCGAGGTCGGCCACCCGCCGCTCGCTCCGGCACTGCGCGACCCCGGCGCCCTGGACTCGGCGGCGCGTGGGCTGCGCGCGCTGCACGACGCCACGGCGGACTTCCTCCCCGGCCGCGAGGACGGTTGGCAGTTCCCGGCGCGCGCCGGCGCGGAGGTGATCTGCCACGGCGACTTCGCCCCGTACAACTGCGTGTTCACCGACGGGCTGCTCACCGGTGTGATCGACTTCGACACGGCCCACCCGGCGTCGCGGCTGTGGGACGTGGCCTACGCGCTGTACCGGTTCGCCCCGCTCACCCACCCGGACAACGTCGAGAACTTCGGTGGCCTCGCCGAGCAGGGCGCCCGCGTCCGGGCGTTCTGCGACGCCTACGGCTCCGTGCTGCTCGACCCCGCCGTGCGGGCGGGGCTCCCGGAGGCGGTGGCGGACCGGCTCCGCTGGCTGGTCGACTGGATGCGTTCCGAGGCGGCGGCCGGGAACGCCGCGTTCCAGCGGCACCTGGCCGAGGGCCACGACGCCCTGTACGAGCGGGACATCGCCCACGTGCTCGCCCACGCGGAGGAGTACCGAGCCCACTTCCTCGCGGACTGACCGGCTCGCCGACCGACCAACCCGCGCCGACCGACCAACCCGCGCCGACCGGCCAACCCGCGCCGACCGGCCAACCCGCGCGGGCGCGTGCCGCCCGCGCGGGCCGTGCCGCCCTGCGGGCTAGCTAGTCGCGGCGGTTGGGGCGCAGGGTCCACACCACGGTGACCGACCCGGTGGGCGTGCCGTCCTCGGTGCGCAGTTCGACCTCGACCGGGAACTCGGGACGGCTGCCGGCGTCGAGTTCGGCGATCACCTCGGCGGCCGGCCGGCCCAGGACGGCCTCGGCCACCATCGGCCCGAGGGCGATCTTGCGGAAGTGGATCTGGGCGTTGACGGGCAGCGGAGTGGCCCGGTCCAGGAGGTGTCCGAAGGAGGCGAGCACGACGGCGCCGGAGGCCGACTCGGCCACGGTGAACATGGCGCCGGCGTGCGGGCCGCCGACGTGGTTGCGGTGGGCCGGCTCGTCGGGCAGGCGCAGCACGGCGCGTTCGGCGGACAGCTCTTCGAAGACGAGGCCGAGGGTGCGGACGAAGGGGACGGAGTCACGCAGGCCGGCGGCCACGGCCTGGTATTCCGGGGGGATCGTCATGCGCCGGAGATTACCAGCCGGTAACCGGGCGGGATAGGCGTCGGAGCGGTCGGCCTCACGCGAAGTGCACGATCAACCGGTCCTCCACCGGCGCGTAGCCGAGCCGCTGGTAGATGTGGTTCGAGGTCGGGTTGTCGAGGTCGGCGAAGAGCACGACGCCCTGTGCGCCGTCGGCCAGCGCCATGCTGCTCGCCGCCGCCACGACGGCGGCGCCGTAGCCGCGCCGGCGGTGCTCCGCGGGCGTGAAGAGCGGGCCGATGCGGACCGTGCCGAAGGCGGGTTCGGTGCGGCCGGCCATGGAGACCGGTCCGGCCGTCCCCGAGCGGGGGTCCTCCCACAGCACGTACGCCCCGCGGCGCAGGCCCCGGTCCACGTCGCGTTCGAGGTCGGCGTTGATCTGCCCGGTGGTGCGCCGGAAGGCGTCCAGCCACTCCCGCAACAGGGCGCGGTCGGCTCCGGTGGCGAGGCGGGCCCGCCCGGTGGGGGCGGGCTCGGGCGGCAGCAGGGTGCGCAGCCGGTAGAGCCGGTGTCGGGCGAAGGTCCGCCAGGCCGCGCCGGTCAGTTCGGCGTGCCGGCGGGCGAACGTCTCGGCCGCGGAGCGGGCGGCGTGGATGCCGCCGACGGCGTGTCCGGCCTCGTAGAGGGCCTCGGCGAGGGGGGCGATGGAGTGGGCCGGCGCCGTGCTGAGCAGGAGTTCGTGCGGTGGGGTGTGGACGGCGGCGCCGCACACCGTGCCGCGCGAGTCGGTCCAGTGGGCGAACAGCGGGGACTCGGCGGAGTAGGCGTGTCCGTCCTGGAGGCTCTCCAACACCGTCAGCGCCAGGGTGTGCCGCTGCGGGTCCGAGCGGAGCAGCGGCAGAACGGCGGCGGCGTGTTCGTGCGGGTCGGAGGTGATTTTCCAGGGCACGCTGCGACTCTGCCCATTTCCCGGGAATTTGTCGACGGTTAGGGCGGAAACGTCGCCCGGGGCGCGGGAGCGGCACGGTGGTGACGGGGGCGCGGAGGAACGGCGCGGCTTGGCTGACGCGTGACGTACGCGTGATCGGGCCCGTGATCGGGCCCGTGATCGGGCCCGTGATCGGGCCCGTGATCGGCCCCGTCGTGGCGGCGCGGCGCGGCGCGCAGACGCGGTTGCGGAGCGTGTTCATCCGGGTGTCCGTGGGCGGTGCCGGTGGCCGTCGGCGAGGGGTGCGGTGACCCATGTCACAGGCTGGTGCGCCGGTCGCGGCCTCCGAAGCGCGGGTGCAATGCCGCTTTTGTCCTTTATTTACCCCGGAACTGGTGGCCAACTCGCCTTGGAATCGAAAGATCATTGCATTAACGTTTGGTCACCGTGATGCGGTCGTTATGTCGGGCGCCGCCCGACTGCCGCTGAGCATCGCCGAGTCGAGGCGGCGCCCGTGCGCCGTGGAGAGCCGGGGACCCACCTTCTCGTTGGGGTGAGTCGTCCGACGCGAGGGCGATCCGAACCGGGAGATCCCGGAGCGGATTCCCCGCGCGCGGACGTAGGAGACCTTCCTGCTCCGAACCCGTCAGCTAACCCGGTAGGCGAGAGGGAAGGAAAGGAGAACGCCAGCAGTGGCGTCGCAGGTTCCGCACGCGCGTCATCCCGAACCCTGGCTCCTGGACGAGTCGGGCACGTACGGACCGCACGGCTCCCACGGCCCGGGTCCCTCCGGTCCCTTCGGCCCTCCCGGCGAGCGCCCCGCCCCGGGCGGCCCCGACTCCCGGATCACCCTCTCCCAGTCCACCGGTGCCTCCCGGCCCGCCCGGGGCCGGCACCGGGTCCGCCGGCAGCGCGTCGGGCGCGGCCCGTCCGCCGTGCTCGGTGTCGCCGCCGCGGCAGCCGTGGGCGCCGGCGGGATTATGAGCTCGCAGGCCGTCCGGGCGGACACCGGCGCCGCGGCGGAGGAACGTTCCATCGCCGACGCCGCCGTCGACCGCCTGGCCGACCTCACCGGCGCCGCCGCCGACGAGCAGACCGCGCCGGCGGACGGGGTGACCGCCGTCACCACGGCCGGCGAGGAAGTGGCCGACTCCGGCCAGAGCCAGACGGGTGAGACCACCGACACGGCCTTCACCGACGTCACCGATCCGGGTGAGCTGCTCCGTGCCCGGCTGCTGGCGCAGGCCGACCAGCAGCGCGCGGACGCCGAGGAGGCGGCCAAGCAGCAGGCCGAGCGGGAGGCCGAGATCGAGGCCGCGCGGATCGCCGCCGAGCGCGCGGAGGCCGAGCGCAGGGCCCAGGAGGAGGCCGAACGGCGGGAGCGGGAGGAGGCCGAGCGCCGGGCCCGCGAGGAGGCGGAGCGCCGGGCGCGGGAGGAAGCCGAGCGGCTGGCCAACCTCACCGTCGTGCCCACCTCCAACTACGCGATCACCTCCACCTACGGGCAGGCCGGCAGCATGTGGTCCAGCGGCTACCACACCGGGCTGGACATGGCCGCCCCGATCGGGACGGCGGTGGTCTCCGCCGCAGCGGGTACTATCACCTCGGCGGGTTGGTCCGGGGCCTACGGGTACCGGATCGTCGTCACGCACGCCGACGGTACCGAAACCTGGTACTGCCACCTCTCCTCGATCGTCCAGGCGTCCGGGGAGGTGGCTGCCGGGGACCTGATCGGCAGGGTCGGGGCGACTGGTAATGTGAGCGGGGCTCATCTTCACCTCGAGGTTCGGACGGCCAGTGGCTCGCACGTCGACCCGCTGGCATGGCTCCGGAACCGAGGCGCGAACGTTTGACGTATCGTGCTCGTTGTGCGGGTCGGGAGAGAAATCCCCCAACACGCACAGATCACACGGGCGGATCGTCGCCCTACGGCTCCCGGTCGGCTACGGTTGTAAGGGAGCACGGCACCGCGAAAGCGGCGCCCCACAAACCCGGTGGTCTCGGTGGCATCCCCCCCCGACACCGAGACCACCGGCAGAGCCCGTAGGCGAGGCTAAGCCCCTACGGGCAGGCGGCCCCGGCGTACACCCCCCCCACGCCGGGGCCGCCGTCATTCCCCCTGCTCCTCCCCGCGCGCGGCCCTCTCCGGCACGCGGCGCCAGGCGGCCGGTGGTGGCCACGGCCGGCCGACGGCCACGTCCCGCGCCCGGCGCGCCCGAGCTGGACGGGCGCCCGGTCCGGCGCGCCAGGGTCGAGCGAGTCCGGTCGAGCGCCGGGGCGCGTCCTGGCGGGGAGCCGCGGCGGGGGAGCCGCCGGCACGGGACACGCCCCCTCCGACCGGTGCGGCCGGATCCCGTCCGGCCGGCCCGCCGTGGTCCCTACGGGCGGCGCAGCTCCCCGTCGGCGATCCCGTCGAGGAAGGCGTCGTACTCGCCGGAGGTGAACACGAACGCGGGCTGGTCCGGACTCTTGGAGTCGCGGATGGCGACCATGCCGTCGACGAAGGCGACCTCCACGCAGTTGGTGCCGCCGTTGCTGAAGCTGCTCTTCGTCCACGCGGCACCCGCCAGGTCGACCCGCCGCTGCCGCGCGCCGTCCAGGATCATGGTGTCGTTCATGGTCACGTCTCCTTGCCGAGTTCGGTGATCAGGTCGAGCGACTGGCGGGCCGTGAGGGCCGCCGCCGAGAGGTGGTCGAAGGTCTGCGCGTACAGCTCGACCTCGTCGCTCTGCTCCAGGTACAACGACGCACGCATCGACTCGATGCACACCACGTCGCTCCCGGCGTCGAACCGCAGCAGGGTGAACGGACCGTCCATGCCCGCGTGGGCGCCCGCCTCGAAGGGCAGCACCTGGACGATCACGTGCGGCATGGCGTGCACGGTGGCGGCCAGGTGCTCCAACTGCGCCCGCATCACCGCCGGTCCGCCCACGCGCTGCCGCAGCACCGACTCGCTCAGCACCACCCACAGCCGCAGCGGATGGTCGCCGCGCAGCACCTCCTGCCGGGCCATCCGCACCTGCACGAACCGCTCGATGTCGTCCCGGTTCTCCCAGGCGCGGCTCGCCTCGGTGACCGCGCGGGCGTACTCCTCCGTCTGCAGCAGGCCGGGGATGACGACCGGGGTGTAGGCGTTCAGGCCGACGGCGGTGGACTCCAGCGACAGGTAGTCGTCGAAGGGGTCGGAGACCACCCCCTTGTACGCCTGCCACCAGTTCTTCCGGCTGGCCTCCCGGGTCAGCTGGACGATCGCCGCCCGTTGCTCGGGGATCTCCAGGCCGTAGGCGTCGAAGATGAACGGCAGGACCCGCGGACTGATCCGCTGCCTGCCGTTCTCGATCTTGCTGAGCGACGCCACCGAGTACTCCAGCCGTTTGGCGGCCTCCTCCAGCGTCCAGCCGCGGTTGCGCCGCAACTGGCGCAACTCCAGCCCCAGCCGGCGCTGGCGTACGGTCGGCTTCACCTCTGGCATGCGCCGAACCCTTCCACGGACGGGGTGTGACGGACGAGAATGGCGGGGGATCAGAGAGTAACCGTTTCACTGTGTCGCCGTCCCCCGCCGGTGAAAAATTTCGCTGGGCGCGGCTTGAAGGTTGTCCGAATGGCGGGCATTATCTAAGGGCGTGACGTCACTCACAGTGAAGCGTCCATGGCGCTGTGCTGTCGGACGGGCTGGGGGTGACGCCACCGTGCGGAGGACACACGTGCGACCCTTGCTCGACGAAACCGGCGAGATGTGCTGGATCAACCTGGTGGTCAGACCGGAGACGCTGACCTCCATGCGGCGCGTGGTGCGCGCCCACCTCGCCCTGTGGGACCAGCCCTCGCTGAGCGACGTCGCGGAACTCGGCGTCACCGAGCTGCTCAGCAACGTGCTGCGGCACACCAGCGGCGCGCGCTGCACCGTGATCATGGAGCCGCGGGGCACCGCCATACGCTTCTGCGTCGTCGACCCCGACCCGGACCCCGGCCTGCCCGGGCCGCGCCGGCCCAGCGGGCCCGCGCTGTGGCGCACCGACGGACGGGGCCTGATGATGATCGACGCGCTGGCCGACGAGTGGGGCGTGGAGCCCGTCGGCTCCGGCAAGAGCGTGTGGTTCTCGCTCAAGGCCGTCGGCTGACCCCCATGCCGACCCCCCGGGGCGGTCCCCGGAGCGGGCCCCGCTGCTCAGCGCAGCCGGAACAGCAGGTCGCGCACCTCGTGCCCCTTGGCCAGCCCCTGCCGCTCGAACTTGGTGACCGGACGCCAGTCCGGCCGCGGGGCGAAGCCGGTGTCCGGGTGCAGGTTCTCCAGCCGCGGATCGGCGGACAGCACCTCCAGCATCTGCTCCGCGTACGGCAGCCAGTCCGTCGCGCAGTGCACCAGCGCCCCCGGCGCGAGCTTCGGCAGCGCCAGGTCGAGGAACTCCGGCCGGATCAGCCGCCGCTTGTGGTGCCGCTTCTTCGGCCACGGGTCCGGGAAGTAGACCCGCAGGCCGGCCAGCGAGGCCGCCGGCAGCATGTCGCGCAGCAGCACCACGGCGTCGCCGAAGGCCGGCCGGACGTTGTCCAGGCCACGCTCGCCGATCAGCCGCAGCAGGTTCCCGTGCCCGGGCGTGTGCACGTCCACGGCGAGCACGGCGGTGTCCCGATCCGCCTCGGCCATCGCCGCCGTCGTCTCGCCCATGCCGAAGCCGATCTCCAGCACCACGGGCAGCCGCCGGTCGAACAGTGCGCGCGGATCCAGCGGAGTGCCGTCGATCTCCACGCCCAGCCGCTCCCACAGCCGGTCCAGGGCGTCCGCCTGCGAGCTGGTCAGCCGGCCCCGCCGGGGATGGAAGCTGCGCACCCGCCGCTCGTCGGCGAACACGCCGAAGGACGCCCCCGGGCGCTCGGTCTGGCCGGGAACGGCGGCGGGCGTGGGCGGCGTGGGCAGCAGCGACTCTGAGTTCGGCACGATGTCGGAATTTTACCGGCTGTGCTGCATCGACCGGGCGCGAGAGCGCCCACCGGCTGTGCCGATTGGCCGGTGGGCCGATTGGCCGGGGAGGCGAGAGCGCCCGGGATGGGGCCGCCCTCGCCTCCACCGGCTGTGCTCGACGGCCGGTGCTCGTCGGCCGGTAGTCCGGGGTCCGCGCCGCTCACGCCCCGCCGGCGCGTTCCTCGCTTCAGGCCGGGGTCGCCAGCACCGTCCTCGCCCGCTCGGCCAGCTCCCGTACCCGCGGCTCCGTGCTGTGCGGCTCCAGCCGGTCCAGCAGCTGCTTGATGTACTCGACGCTGCGCTGCGAGTTGACCCGGGTGGCGATCTCCACCGCCCGCGTCCCGGCCGCGCAGGCGGCGTCCAGGTTGCCGGAGTCCAGTTCGGCCACCGCCGCCACCGCCAGCCGCAGCCCGTGCGAGCGGGTGAACTCGTCGCTGGAGGAGGCGAGCGCGCTCTCGGTGAACCGGCGCACCTGCTTGGGCATGCCGAGGTCCCGGTAGCACTCGGCGGCGTCCGCGGCCAGCCGGGCCGGCCCGACGAAGCTGATCCACTCCGGATCCTCGTCCCCCGGCCGGGCCCGCTCCAGCAGCGCCTCGGCCGCGCCGAGGGAGCGCCGGCAGGAGGCCGCGTCCCCGGCCCGGGCGTGCGCCCGCGCCTCCACCAGGTGGAAGAAACCCATGGTGCGGGAGGTGGCCAGGCCCTTGTTGCGGTCCAGCGCCGCCTGGGCGAGGTCGACGCCCTCGTCGGCGAAGCCGCGGTAGGTGGCCTGCAGGCTCATGGAGGCCAGCACGTAGCCGCCCAGCGGCACGTCCGCCGCCGCCCGGGCCAGCCGCAGCGCCTGGATGTAGTAGCGCTGCGCCGCCTCGTGGTGGCCGGTGTCGAACGCCATCCAGCCGGCCAGCCGGCTCAGCTCGGCGGTCGCGCCGAACAGCGAGCGGCCCACCGCGTCGCTGTAGGTGCCCAGGACGAGCGGCACGGCCTCCAGCCGCAGGCACTCCGTCACCATCGCCGAACGCCAGTCGCCGCCGCCGTACTTGCTGTCCCAGCGCCGGGCGTCCCGGGCGGCCTCGCGCAGCTTGGCGGCGTCGGTGTGGGTCACCTCCACGGGGGAGGCGTCCGGCACCGTCGCCGGGGAGCGCAACACCGACGGATCGGACGGGTGGATCAGCCAGCGTGCCACCGGCGTGGAGTACAGGCTCACCGAGAACGCGCCGGCCGGCAGGCCGCGTCGGTTCGACGGATCCAGCCGCCACAGGTCGGTCGCCCCGCGCACCGCCCCCGGCACGTCCCGTGGGAAGGCGAGGCCGACGTCGGGATGCGGATCGCTGTCCCGGAAGCCGATCTCGTGCAACGCCACCGGCCGGCCGATCTTGGCGGAGATCGCCTCCGCTATCAGGCTCGGCACCGGACGCTGCGGAACCATGCCCTTGGTGACCCAGCGGGCCACCGACGTCTTGTCGTAGCGGAGTGTCATCCCCCGGACCCGGCCGAGGTCGTTCACCCTGCGCGCCAGGCCGGCATTGCTGATCTGGGCTCGGCTCAGCAGCGCGCCGAGCCTCTCGTTGGGTTCCCTGCTCACAGCTCGGCCACCCCCTCGGTATGACGGCGCCGTAGACCCAGCGTAGTTCCGTCCATCCCGAGCGTTAAGAGTGCGTATCCCAGATGGCGAGAATACGCGCCGCCGCGGCAATTTTCGGCGTGAAAGGAACGGCGCAAGCCGTGCTCCCACCCCGTGCTGTGGTGCGCCTCGCGCATGCGCCTGCCCTCATCTGCCCTGGCCTGTTTCGATGAGCCGCCTGGGAAGCCCGCTGCTGTCCCGCCGCCCGCCGTCCGGGCCGTCGAGGGGGCGGCCCGGAGGCGGCGAGCATATTCGGCCATTCGGCACCTGCAGCCGCACCGGCAAGCGCACCCGCATCCGCACGGGATCCCGATCACACCGCGGCACTTGTCGGTTCATCACCTTTCCTCCCGAATTCACCCCCGCGGGTGGCGGATCGCGACGCGCCTACCCGGCCCCGCCTCCCCGCCGGAATCACCCGCGCGGGCTACGCTCACCCACCCGGCACCCAACCCGGCGGACAGGTGGAGGCGGTGATGCGCTGGATCGTCGGCTGGAGCGGCACCCGCTCCCCCCACCACCCGGGTGAGCCCCCGGGCCCGGAGCCCGTCGGCGGCCTCCCGCTGTGGACCGGCCCCGAGCCGCTGTGGGCCGTCGGCGACTGGCGACCGGAAGAACTCCGGCGGGTCGAGATGCTCCCCGACGGCCGCACCGTCACCCGCACCGGACCGGCCACCGCCACCCACGACGGCGCCGACCACACCGGCCCGGCCGGCGGCCCCCGCACCGGCCCCACACCGCCCGCCCGCCTCGCCGTGGTCGGCCACTGCCACGCCACCGACGAGCAGCTCGCCGTCGCCCTGGCCGCCGCCCGCGCCGGCGCCCTGCGCCACCTCACCCGCTGGCCCGGCAGCTACTGGACCGTCCTCAGCATCGGCACCCGCACCTGCCTGATCGGCGACCTCGCCGGACTGCGCCCGGTCTTCCACACCCCCTGGCGCGGCGGCACCGCCTACGCGACGGCCGCACTGCCGCTCGCCGACCTCGTCGACGCCGACCTCGACCCCGGCTACCTGGCCGCCGCCCTGGCCTGCCCGGAGATCCCCGAGGTCCTCGACGGCCGCACCCCCTACCGGGGCGTCCGGCGGCTGGACGCCGGCCACGCCCTGGAGATACGCGCCGGCACCGCCCGCCAGGCCCGCTACGAGCGGCCCCCGGCCGCCGTCGGCGCCGCCCCGTGGCTGCCCGTGGAGGAAGCCATCGAGCGGCTCGCCGAGGCCCTCCGGGACGCCGTCGCGGCCCGGCTGACCCCGCACCCGGCGCCCACCGGCCCCCACCCGGCGCCCGGCCACGGCCCCGACTCCACCCACGCCCCCGAAGGCGCCGCCCACGCCCCGGGAGGCAGCGCCGCCGCCCGCCCCGGCACCCCCACCGTCCCCCTCGGCGCGGACCTCTCCGGCGGCACCGCCTCGGCCACCCTCGCCCTGCTGGCCGCCGCCCCCACCACCGCCCCCGCGGGCGGCGCCGCCCCGCACCCGCACGCGTGCTCCAACCGCCCCGGGACGCCCGACGGCCCCGCCCCGGTCGAGCCGCCGGCCCCGGACGGCGAGGCGCCGCTCGCCATCACCTGGACCCCCGCCCACCCCGAGCCCGCCCCGGCCGCCACGCCCACGCCCGCCCAGCGCGCCGTCCGACGCGCCCGCGCCGTCGCCGCCGAGGCCGGCATGCGCCACCGGGTCATCACCGGCCCCGCCAGCGCGCTGCCGTTCGCCGCCTTCACCGATCCCAGCGCCGACCACGACCCGCTCGCCGGACCACTGCCCGACCACCCCGGCCCCGCGCTCGTCGACGGCGACGCCACCCGGCTGCGCCTCGCCGCCGGCGGCCGGGACCACCTGGTCGGCCACGGCGCCCGACACGTCCTGGACCGCCACCCCGCCCGCCTCGCCGACCTCGCGCTCGACCGCGGCCTGCGGCACGCCGCCCGCGGCGTCGGCGCGCTCACCCGCCCCGGCGCCGAGTGGTCCGGCGCCACCGCCACCGGCGTCCTGCTCGCCGCCCGCCGGCTGGCCGCCACCACCTGGGCCGACGGCATGGCCGCCACCGCCGCCCGGATGCTGCACCGCACCTCCCCCCGGGGGCGGCGCCGCGGCGGCGGCACCGGCTTCGCCATGCAGGACGTCTACAGCGCCATCAGCTGGAGCGCCCCCGGCCCCGCCGCCGCCTGGCTCACCGGCGACGCCCTCGCCACCGCCGCCGCCCAGCTGCGCGCCGCCGCCGAACGCCCCGCCCCCGACACCCGCCCAGGCGAACGCCGCGCCCGGCTGGCCCTGGCCCGCTACGCCGCCGACCACCGCGTGCTCCAGCAGCTCGCCGAGGCCCCCGGACAGCGACTGCACGCCCCCTTCCTCGACGACGAGGTGGTGCGCGCCTGCCGCGCCCTGCCCATCGAGCCCCGGCTGCACCCCGGCGCCCGCCGGGCGCTGCTGGAACGCGTCATCCGGCACGCCGGAGGCCGCGGCCTGCCCGGAGTCCTGGCCGGCCACGCCGCGGGCGGCGAGCCCGGTCAGGCCGGGAACGCGGGCACCCCGCCGGCCGCCGCCGCGCGGACCGGACTGCGTGCGGCGGCGGCCGGGCTGGCCGAACTGCTCGGCTCCGGGCTGCTCCCGGCGGCCGGGGTGGTGGACCGCGCAGCCGCGCTCAGCACCCTGCGCGCCGTCACCCAGGGCGCCGAGGTGCCCCACGACGCCCTGCGCGGCCTGATCGAGGTGGTCGGGACGGAGGTGTGGCTGCGCCGGCTCCAGCTGCGCCGGGGCAGCTGCTGGACGGAGCGCCCGCGGACGCACCGGGCGCCCTCGGTCGGCCTTCCGCGCGGCTGACCGCGCCGCCCGGTGGCCAGGCGGCGCGAGGCCGGGGAGGGGCCGGCAACCGGCTGTGGGTCAGCGTCCCGATTCACGCTGGGGGGCGCGTTCGGAGGACCGTCAGGGGAGAGCGTGGGCGGCTAGTCCCGGTCGCGGCCGAGGGCCAGGTCCGAGCGGGCGAGGATGGCTCGGGCGAGGTCGTCGTCGACACCACGGCGGACCGCCCGTATCGCCCAGGCCTCCACGGCGCTGGCGGAGAGGGTGTCCGCCTCGCGGGAGCGGCGCATGCCGCGCTCCAGGGCGTGCCACAGCAGCGGGTGGTCGATCAACGTCGCCACATCGAGTTCGACGGCGTCACCGTCGGCGTCGCGCAGCCGCAGCGTGGGCACCAGCGTGGTGGAGCCGCGCACGCAGACCAGCCGGTCCAGGCACACGGAACGGTTCCGCAGCAGACCGCGGGTGCCGATCCGCTCGGCGTCGGCCCACACCCGCACCGGGTGCACCACGGCGAGGGCGACCAGCCCGACCAGGACCCAGAAGACGGCCCGCGCGGTGGTCAGCGAGCCCGCCCCGAGGTCCAGCAGGAGCAGCGCGACGGTGAGGGCCGCGCTGGCGCTCCTGGCGGCGAGCGGGGACAGCCCGGTGTGCGCCCGCGCCACCGGTCCGGACGGCCGGCCACCGGCGCGCCCGGTGCCGCCGCGGGTGGTCCATGGGTGTGGTCGCCTGTTCATGGCTCGCCCCCGCGCTGGTGTCGTCGCGCCGCGCGACGGACGCCCGCCGTCGTGGGCCGGGCCGGTCCGCGTGCTCCGCAGCGCCTGTGCCACCACGCTAGTGGGGTGGCGGCCACCGCCGAAGCCGTCTGCCCGAGTTCAGCCGCCGCTCGGGCCGGCCCCGCTCCTGAGGTAGGCGAGCACCGCCAGCACCCGGCGGTTGCTGTCCTCGGTCGGCGGCAGGTCCAGCTTGGCCAGGATGTTCCCCACGTGCTTGGCCACGGCCGCCTCGGAGACCACCAGCCGCCGGGCGATCGCGGTGTTGGAGTGGCCCTCGGCGATCAGCCCGAGCACCTCCAGCTCCCGGGGCGACAGCCGCGACAGCGGGTCCTCCCGGCGGCGCAGCAACTGCCGCACGACCTGCGGGTCGACCACCGTCCCGCCATCGAGCACCTGCCGCAGCACGCCGACGAACTCCTCCACATCGACCACCCGGTCCTTCAGCAGGTAGCCGACCCGCCGCCCGTCTCCGGAGTCCAGCAGCTCCGAGGCGGAGCCCTGCTCCACGTACTGGCTCAGCGCCACCACGGCCAGGTTCGGATCGGCCCGGCGCAGCCGCACGGCCGCGCGCAGCCCCTCGTCGGCGAAGCCCGGCGGCATCCGGATGTCCGTGACCACCAGGTCCGGGGCGTGCTCGGCGACGGCCGCGAGCAGCGCCTCGGCGTCACCCACGGCGGCCACCACCTCGAAGCCGAACCTGCCGAGCAGGCCCACCAACCCCTCCCGCAGCAGCACGCCGTCCTCCGCCAGCACCACGCGGACTACCGGGAGGGAAGCACATCCTGGCTGCACGGAAGCTCCACACGTAGCAGGGTCGGCCCGCCGACCGGGCTGAACAGCAGCATTCTGCCGTCGAACGCGGCGACCCGGTCGGCGAGCCCGGTCAGGCCGGTGCCGCGGCGCGGATCGGCCCCGCCCGCCCCGTCGTCGCGCACCTCCACGGTGAGCAGCCCGTCGCGCAGGCGCGCCGTCACCTCCACGGCGCTCGCCCCGCTGTGCTTGGCGATGTTGGTCAGCGCCTCGGCCACCACGAAGTACGCGGTGGCCTCCAGGTGCGCCGGCGGCCGGACGGGCAGCTCGGTACGCACCCGCACCGGGACCGGGCACTGGTCGGCGAGCTCCGGCAGGGCCGCCGGCAGCCCGCGGTCGGACAGGACCCTCGGATGGATGCCGCGGATCAGCTCCCGCAGCTCGGCCATCAGTTGCTTGGCCTGCTGGTGCGCGTCGGACAGCCGTTGGGCCGCCGGGGAGTCCCCGGGCACCTCCAGGCGGGCCAGCCCGAGCTGGAGGGTGAGGCTCACCAGGCGCTGCTGTGCGCCGTCGTGCAGGTCGCGCTCGATCCGGCGGCGCTCGGCCTCGAAGGCGTCCACCAGCCGGGCGCGGGACCGGGACACCTGGACCAACTCGGCCCGCAGCTCGTCGGAGTCGCCGTGCAGCAGCGCCCGTGCCACCACGGCGTGCGCCCCGGCGAGCAGCGCCAGCAGGTAGGGCAGCGCGGGAAGCAGCAGCACGCCGGCGATCCCGTACGGCAGCGCCTCGCCGAAGGTGTCCGGGCGGGCGGCGCCCAGCGACACCGGGCCCCGGCCGCCGCCGGCCAGGAACGGGCTCGCCACCAGCGCGCCCACCACGAGGACCGCCAGCAGCGCGATCCCGCCCGGCACCACCGCCAGTACCGAGAGGACGCAGGCGTACGTCAGCTCGCGCCAGGTCGCGGCCTCGTTGTAGCGGGTGCGCACCCACGGCCGCCGGCCACCGAGCGGTGGCCGGCGGTGCGGGGAGCGCACCGGCCGGGTGTCCACCATGCGCAGCCGGCGGCGCTCCACCGCCCCCAGGGGAATGGCCACCAGCGGCCCGAGGGCCGTCATCAGCGCCAGGCCGAGCAGGATGAGGCTCAGCTGCGACCCGAGTGGCAGCGCGGGCCCCTCCCGCACGCGGGTCAGCCACACCCCCCAGGGCATGCCCAGCAGCACCAACGGCACGGCGGCGGCGAACGCCACCGGCGGGGTCGTCAGCAGGTAGCCGACGGAGCGCCACGGCCAGCTGCTGAGGAGGAACCGGCGCCAGCTGACCGACTCCAGCGCCGTCCGCGGTTTTCCGTTGATCACCCGTTCACGCTAGCCCGTCGGGGCGATGGCACCCATACGGCTGGCACGAGTCTTCGAGGTAGTGCTGGCTATACCTCGTATTCGGTTGCTGGGGATAGTGTGTCGGCCGCCCCGGGCGCGGTTCCCTTGCACCATGAATCGCGAAAACACCGGCGTTCCGGTATTCCTGCTCCTGGCCTTCGGCATCTCCTGGGCGTCCATCCTGTTCGCCTACTCCGTTCTCGGCATACCGCTGGACAACCCACTGGTGCAGCTGCCCATGGGGTTCGCCCCGGCCATCGCCGCGATCGTCGTGCGGCGGAAGGTCACCAAAGAGGGGTTCCGCGATGCCCGACTGGCCCCCCGCCTCGCCGAGGCATGGTCCTCCTACCTCCTGGCCTGGCTCGGACCACCCCTGGTTCTCGCCGCGACCGCCGCGCTCGCCGCCGCCCTGGGCCTGTACCGGCCCGAACTGCCGGCCGACCTGCCGGAACCGGCGGTCTGGCTCGGCCTCCTGGCACTTTCCGTCGTCCTGGTCCCGGTGTTCTGGGGTGAGGAGTTCGGGTGGCGCGGCTACCTGCAGGACCGCCTCGGCCGCGGGCCGGTGTCCGCCGCCCTGCTCACCGGTCTCATCTGGGGCGTGTGGCACTACCCACTGGCCTTCACCGGGTACACCGATTTCGACGACCTTCCCCTCGGAATGGCGATCTGGACCGTCTCCTGCGTGTTCCAGGCCGTCATTCTGGCCTGGCTCCTCCGGCGCTCGAAAAGCATCTGGGTGCCCTCTCTCGCCCACGCCGGAAACAACATGGTGATCGGTGTCCTGTCCGAATCCGTGCTGATGGAGTCCGGCGGAATGAGTGCCACGGCGGTCAACGCGCTGGGGCTGGTGCCGCTCGGCGCCGTCGCCGCGTGGGTGCTCCTCACCGGCCGGCTGGGCGAGGGGCCCGCACCCCTGCGGGAACGCGTCGCGGCGGAGGCAGGCCGATGACCACGGCGCCGAACCCCAGCACCACGGCCACAGCACCCCTCCGGGTGAACGGCCGGCCGGTGGACCGTCCCCCACCGGCCGTGGAGCTACGGGAGGTGACCCGCCACTACCCCGCGTCCGGCTCCACGGTGCGCGCCCTGGACGGCGTCACCATCGCCTTCCCCACCGGCTCCTGGACGGCCGTCATGGGCCCCTCCGGCTCCGGCAAGTCCACCCTGCTGCACTGCGCCGCCGGCCTCGACCGGGTCAGTGCCGGCCGGGTGCTGCTGGCCGGTCGGGACATCACCACGGCCTCCGACAACGACCTCACCGAACTGCGCCGCGACACCATCGGCTTCGTCTTCCAGAACTTCAACCTGATCGGCTCCCTGACGGCCGAACAGAACGTCGCCCTTCCGCTGAAGCTCAGCGGGGCCCGGGTACCCAGGGCCCGGATCCGCCAGACGCTGGAGAGCGTCGGGCTCGGCGACCGACTGCGTCACCGGCCGCGCGAACTCTCCGGCGGCCAGCAGCAGCGGGTGGCCATCGCCCGGGCCATGGTCACCGCGCCGGCGGTGCTGTTCGCCGACGAACCCACCGGCGCCCTGGACTCCACCTCGGCGCGCACGGTCCTCGGACTGCTGCGCTCCATGGTCGACACCACCGCGCAGACCATCGTGATGGTGACCCACGATCCGGTCGCGGCGGCCAGCGCCGACGCCGTGGTCTTCCTCTCGGACGGCCGGATCACTGACGTCCTCAGCCGCCCTTCCGCCCGCGAGGTGGCCGACCGGCTGGCCGGGATGGAGGCCGACCGGTGATCCGGCTGTCGCTGAGCACCGTCCGGGAGCGTTGGCAGCTCTTCCTGGGAGCGATCGTCGCCATCGCGCTGGGCGTGGCCCTGACGCAGTCCTCGCTGCTCGTGCTCCTCGCCACCGAGGAGCCCCGGCTCCCTCCGGGGCTGTCGGCGGTGGAGCGGCACCGGATCAGCGAGGGGTATGTCGGGGCGGCCACCCTCATGGGCATGACGGTGCTGATCTGCTTCTTCCTCGCCGTCTTCGTGGTCGGCTCCACGGCCGCCTTCACCGTCGCCCAGCGGCGTGCCGACCTCGCGCTGCTCCGGCTGGTCGGCGCGAAACGCGGCCAACTCCGACTGCTGCTGCTGTCCGAGGCGCTCATCCTCGGTCTGCTCGGCACACTGGCCGGCATCCCGCTCGGGCTCGCCGCGACCGGGGCGCAGGCCTGGCTGCTCACCGCCCTCGGGTTCTTTCCGGAGGGCGCCGCCGTGGGCTGGGACGGCTCCGTCCTGTGGGTCTCCGGAGGCCTCGGGGTGGCGGTGGCGCTCCTCGGCGTGCGGGCGGCTGCCCGCCAGGCGGCCCGGGTCGGCCCCCTGGAGGCGCTGCGCGAGGTCGGCGCGGCGGCCAGGGTGATGACCGCCGGCCGCTGGCTGCGCGGCCTGCTGTTCCTGGCCGTCTCGGCCGCGATGGTGTGGGTGTCGGCCGCCGCCACCGACCTGCTCGGGGCGCTGGTGATCGCGCTGGCCGTCCTGTTCACCGGCCCGGTGGCGATGAGCGCGCTCAGCCCCGTGGTGGTCCCGCTGGCCGGCCGGGCGCTCGGGGTGCTGCTGCGCGGCAGCACCCTGGGCGGGCTCGCCATGGCGAACCTCCGCGCCGGGGTGCGTCGCAGCGCCTCCGTCGCCGCCCCGCTGATCGTCCTGGTCGCGCTGTCGCTGGGCCTGTGGGGGACGCTGGCGTCACTGTCCACCGCCGCCGCGGCGGAGTACGAGCACCGCATCCTCGCGGGGGACCTGGTGGTGGAGTCGACGGGCGCGCAGGCCGACCGCCTCGCTTCGGTGGCCGGCGTCGAGACGGCCGCGCCGCGGCTGGCCGTGGAGATGACGGTGGCCGTGGACGGCCGGGAGTACCACGCCGGCGTCGTCGCGGTGGACGCCCTCGGCTACCGGCGCACCCACCGCTGGGAGCCGCTCCGCGCCGGATCCCTGGAGGACCTGCGCGGCCGGACCATCGCGGTGGGCCCCGCCCTCGCCACCGAGGGTCTGCGGGTCGGCGGCACGGCAACCGCGCGCATCGACGGCCGGGAGGTGCCGCTGCGGATCGTCGCCGCGCTGCCCGAGATCCTGGACAACGGCGCCGACGCCTTCCTGGTGCCCCGCGATCTGGTCCCCCCGGAGCTGGCGGCCCGCGCCCCCGCCGAGACCGTCATACGCCTGCTGCCCGGCGCCGAACCGGCGGTGGTCGCCGAGGCGATCCGCTCGGCGGGCCTGGGGGAGGTTCGCACGGTGGCCGAGTGGGCCGGTGCCAAGGCCGCGGAGGCGCAGCGCGGAAACCTGGCCGTCCTGGGGGTGCTGATGGGGTTGGGGGGCCTGTACGCCCTGGTGGCCGTGGTCAACGCCGTGGTGATCGCCGGCGCCGATCGCGGGGCGGAGTTCGCGGCGGCGCGGCTGGCGGGGCTGAGCCGTCCCCAGGTGGTGTGGACCGCCCTGGTCGAGGCGTGGTCGGTGACGCTGATCGGCCTGTTCCTCGGCTGCCTGGTCGTGGCGGGGGCGCTGAGCGGAATCGCGACCAGCACCATGGCCGTGCTGGGTGAGCCGGCCGTCGCCGTTCCCTGGGGGATGCTCGGCGCGGTCTGCCTCGGGGCGTTCGCCACGATCGGCGCGGCCACCTGCTGCGTCACGCTGGCCGCCACCAGACCGCGGCCGGTCACCCTGGCGACGACGCGCGGGTGACCGGCCGCGGCACGGAAGAGGCGGACGCCCGGCCGGCGGTCACTTCGCCTGCCGCCGGCCAGGTAGATGCCCACGTCCGGGTACTCCGCGTTCATGGCCACCTCACGGTGCCGGAGACGCTCTCCCTCGCCTCCGTGGACGAGCTGATCCGCAACGCCGTCCACACCATCGTCCCCGCTGACCCGTCCACGGACTCGGACGGCGCCGGGGAGCCGGGCGCGTAGCGCGGCTCAGCCGCCGGCGCAGGTCAGGCGGGCCGAGGCCCAGTCGGCGTGGGCGAACAGGTCGGCGTCGAGCCCCACCGAGACGGGCAGCGGCAGGGCCGGCGCCGCCACCGGCCGCACCTCCAGCTCCAGCCGCTCCCGCCCGGTCACCTCCACCGCCAACGTGGTGCCCGGCTCGCCTCCGTGCAGCACCCCCGAGTCCGCGAGCACCTCCCCGTCCGCGCTCACCCGGAAGGTGGCGGCGCCCAGACCGGCCGTCTCGTCGTCGATCCCCACGGTCACCCGGAACCGGTCGCACCGCCCGTCGAGCGGCACGGTGATCGTCGAGGGGGCGAGCACCCCGATGCCGTGATCGTGCCGCACCCCGCCGATGGTGAGCGGCCCCCCGCCGTGGGGCGACTCCCACAACGCCTCCCAGGGCGTGGGTTCGGTGAGTCCGTGCAGCCACGGGTCGGGCAGGCCCCGCTCCCGCCGCCGCGGCGCGTCGAGCAGGAACGACCAGCCGACCGCGCGGTCCGCGCGGGCCGGGGCCAGCGCGCCACCCGCCGTCTCCGCCCAGGCCACGGAGCTGACCGGCACGACGACCGGCCGCCGCGGCGGCGCGGGCGCGGGCGTGGGCGGCGGGGACGACGGGGACGGTGCCGGCCGCGGGGGCGTGGCTCCTGCGCTCGGGGCCGCGGACGGCTCCGGCCGCGGGGAGGAGGGGGTGCTCGGCGCCGGCCTCGGGCTCGGGGGCGGGGTCGGCGTGGGCGGCGGCGGTTCGGGTGGGGGGACCGGGACCCCGGTGGGGGGCGTGACCGGCGCCGGTTCCGGCGGGGCGGGGGCGTCCCGGCGCGGAGCCGGCGGGTCGGGCGCGGGGCGCGCCGGTGCTTCGACGGTCGGCGGTGGCGGCGCCGCGTCGGGGCGCTGCTGCGCCTCGCCGCCGATCAGCGCCCAGGCCAGCGCGGTCGCGACGGTGGACGCCGCCCCCACCGCCAGCCACATCCGCAGCGGCCCGCCCACCGCCTTGCCCCCGACCGCCGTGGTGCCCCCGACGCCCCCCGCCGAACCGGCGCCCGCCCCCGCCGCACCAGCACCAACCCCCGCCCCGGCCCCGGCCCCGGCCCCGGCGGAGCCACCCACCACGCTGACTCCCGAGACCGCGGCGACCCCCGATGCCCCGGCGACACCGGCCGCCCCGGCGGCCAGCACCGCCGCCGCCTGGCCCCCGGCGAACCACCCGATGAAGGCCACCGGAAGCAGCGCCCCCAGCTGACTGTTGATGTCGGTCAGCTCCGCGTACGCCGCCGCGCAGCGGGGGCAGTCGTCCAGGTGCCGGCGCAGCGAGCGGTCCGCCCGGGCTCCCAGGCTGCCGCGGGTGGCGGCCCCGAGCCGGTCCGCGTAGGCACGGCACCGCTCGTGCTCGGCCAGCGACCGCGAGACGTGCGCCTGGAGGTACGCCTCGCGCAGCCCCTCGCGCGCCCGGTGGGCCAGCACGGAGGTGGCGTTGGCGGTCAGCCCGAGCAGCGGCGCCACCCGGCTCGGCGGCTCCTGTTCCACGGCGGTGTGCCACAGCACGGCCTGCCAGCGCTCCGGCAGCGAGCGGAAGGCCCGCACCACCAGCGACTGGTCCGCCTCCTCCATGGCCCGCACCTCCGCCGCCGCCTCCGTGCTGGGCTCGGTGGCGCTGCCCTCCCGGGTGGCGAGGAACAGGGCGAAGTCGTCGACGAGCCGCAGCCGCCGCTCGTTGCCCTGCCAGCCCGCCGCCACCCGCCGGACACCGGTCAGCAGGTAGGCGCGGACGGCGACGGTCGGGCCGCGCCCGGCCCGCAGCGCGTGCAGCGTCCGGGCGAAGACCTCCCCGGTGAGGTCCTGTGCCGTCTCCGGGGTGCGGCAGCAGGTGCGGGCGTAGCGCAGCACCGCCGCGTGGTGCCGCCGGTACAGCTCGGCGTACGCGGCGTCGTCGCCGTTCCGCACGCGCCGCACCAGCTCGGCGTCGGACGGCTCCCCGGGGCGGGCCGGACCGGTGTCCGGATCGCTGACAGGGCCGGTGTCCGGGCCGGCCGGGGCGACGTCCTCCGGGTCCACGCCGGCCCCCTTCCCGTCCTCCAGCGCCCCGCCCTCGGCGGACGCCGGGCGGGGGATGCGCCCCCGCCGTCCGACGCCGCTCGCACCGCCCTCCGGCTCCGGCTGCATGGCTCCGGCCCCCGCCCTTCCCCGCCTCGTCGTCGTGGCCCGGCGTCGGCGGCCCGGTGCCGCGCCCCGTTCCGTGCCGTTCGTGCGCATTGTTTCGGAGCGGAGTTGGCCGTGCGGTTGCCGGCCGGTCCGTGTGGCGTCCCCCGGCGCGGGGTGTTCGGGAACACCAATTCGCAAGGCAAAAGGGATATGACGGTGCCAAAGGTGCCGTGCCGACGGCGGTGGGGATGTCTTTCCGGCCATCGGAGCGCTTTGGCGGAGCAGGCGCGGCGAAGCCGCCGAATTCACTCGTCCGTGTGATCCAGGGGCACGCCGGGAACTTCCGACACGGGTGGGGAGCGCCGCAGACCCGGAATGGCACCGAACCGTGGAAAACGTGGGAGAAGTGTGCGGGAAATCGGGGGAGAAAGGCGGACGACGCGGCCTAGACTCCCTGGGACGGCCCCGCTTCCCCCGGCAGCGGCATCGTGCGGGTCCTCCGCAACGGGCTCGGCGTCGGGCTCACCTGGAGCCCGCGCAGCAGCACCCCGATCAGGTGCTCGGTGACCATCGGCCGCCACTCCGGCGGCACCAGCGGCGAGGGCGCCGCCTGGACCACCAGCAGCAGCACGTCCCCCGTCGTCACCTCGGGCCGCAGCGCCCGCACCGCCTTGGCGCGCAGCACGAGCCGCTCCACCGCCTCGACCAGCCGCGTGGCCGCGCCGTCGAGCTGCGCACCGAGTGGCGTGGGACGCCCCGCCGGCTGCCCGCCCGGGCCCGGCGGCCCCGGCTGGCCGGGCTGCCCGGGACCGCCCGTCCCGGCCCGCTGCGTGGTGGTGGCCCTGGGCCGCCCCGCCGCCGCGACGCCGCCGCGGGCCGTCGGTACCCGCCCCAGCGGTGCCCGCAGGCCCCCCACGCCGGCATCCCGACGCAACGCCACCTGTCTGGCCGCGGCCGCTATCAGATGCGGCGGCAGCAGTCTGCCGGCCCCCGAGACGGCGCAGTCCCGCACGTACGTGGCGAGCGCCGTCCACGGATCGTGGCCGGTGGCCGCGGCCGCCTCCGCCCGGGCGGTCAGCCGCAGCGTCTCCTCCAGCAGGATGCGGTGCACCAGCCCCTGCTTGTCGGTGAAGCGGCGGTACACCGTCCCTATGCCGACGCCGGCCTGCCGCGCCACCATCTCCACCGACGCGTCGTAACCGTGAGTGGAGAACACCTCACGCGCGGCGCGTAGGATCTGCACCATGTTGGCCTGTGCGTCCGAGCGGAGTGCGGGTGGCCGCCGTGCCGCCGCCGGCCCTCGGCCGGCCGTCCCGCCGACGCCCATGGCCGCCGCGGCCGCCGCCTCGGCGCGCTGCTCGGCGCCCCGGCGTCCGGTCACCGCGTCCGGCTCGTGGTATTGCCCCGGACCCATCAAGTCCTCCCCCTAGGGATGACACAGCCACGACCGCCCTCGCGCGCCGCGGTACCGCGCCTTCCCCGTGTCGGGCGCGCCCCGCACGTCCGGGGCGCGCCGCACGTCGTGTGTGTTTTTCGGACTCGCGCCCGGCCCCACCCGGCCGACCGCGCCCGACTCACGGGCTCCGTGCCCCGAACCCACGCCCCGCCCGCCCCGTTCCCGCCAACGGCGGTACATCGGGCAGGTTCGCGTCAGGCACACCGCGGGCGCCGTCGCCGTGTCGAGCAATCGAACATATCTGATTGGGAGTCAGCATGGAAGGGCGGCCGATCATGCCTTATCACGCCAACGCCCGATGTGGGGAACAACGACACCCCACGAGCACCATCGTCCCCCGATCGGGTCATCCCGCGCAGCGGGACCTGTCGAAACTGTGGACAAATTTCGGTGCCGCGGGCGTCATAGACGAATGAGGCAGCCAGCGCACATCGTCGTCGTCGGCGGCGGCCACGTCGGTATGTCCGTGGCCCTGCGTCTGAAGCGCCAGGTCCGTGCGGCCCGGGCCCGGGTGACCGTCGTGGAGCCCCAGCCCTACATGACGTACCAGCCCTTGCTGCCCGAGGCCGCCGCCGGAGCGGTCTCCCCCAGACACGTCGTGGTGCCGCTGCGCCGCGTCCTGCCCGACGCCCGGATCGTCACCGGCGAGGCCACCTCCGCCGACCCCGAGGCCCGCACCGTCACCGTCGCCACCCGGGCCAGCGAGGAGGACGGCGCGCGGCCCCTGGTGCTCCACTACGACCACCTGGTCGTCGCCGTCGGCTCCGTCTCCCGCACCCTGCCCATCCCGGGCCTGGCCGAGCACGGCATCGGCTTCCGGACCGTGGAGGAGGCCATCGGGCTGCGCAACCACGTCCTGTCCCAGCTCGACGCGGCCTCCTCCACCCGCGACCCGGCCCTCCGCGACGCCGCGCTGACCTTCGTCTTCGTCGGCGGCGGCTTCGCCGGGGTAGAGGCGCTCGGCGAACTGGAGGACATGGCCCGGCACGCGGCCCGCCACTACCACAACGTGGCCGAGGACGACCTGCGCTGGGTGCTGGTGGAGGCCGGCGAGCGGATCCTCTCCGAGGCCGACGAACGCGTCGGCGCCTACGCGCTCGCCGCCCTGCGCGACCGCGGCGTGGACGTCCGCCTCGGCACCCGCCTGGCCCGCGCCGACGCCGACGGCGTGGACCTGACCGACGGCACCCGCCTGGGCACCCGCACCCTGGTGTGGACGGCGGGGGTCAAGGCACACCCCATCCTGGAACGCCTCCGGCTGCCACGCGACGCCGACGGGCGCGTCCCCACCGACGCCTCGCTGCGCGCCCTGGGACGCCCCGGCGTGTGGGCCGCCGGCGACTGCGCGGCCGTACCCGACCTCGACCACCCCGCCGCCGGGGCCGTCGCCCGGGGACCCTTCCCCGCCGACCACACGGCCGCGGCGCCCGGCGGAGCGGCCCGCCCCGGCGAGACCGGCCCCCGCCGTGGCGGCTCCCGCCTCGGCGGGCGGCGGACCGCCGCGACGCGGTCGGCGGGGCCCGGGCGGACCCCCGTCACCGGCCCGGCCGCCCACACCACCGGCGACCCGGACACGCCGGCGCCCGACACGCCGATCTGCCCGCCCAGCGCCCAGCACGCCACCCGCCAGGCCCGCCTCCTCGCCGACAACCTCGCCGCCACCCTGGAGGGCCGCCCGCTGCGCCAGTACCGGCGCGGCCAGGCCGGCTCGGTGGCCTCGCTCGGCCTGCACAAGGGCGTCGCCCAGGTCTACGGCGTCAAACTCACCGGGCTGCCCGCGTGGCTGGTCCACCGCGGCTACCACCTCAGCAGGGTCCCCACCGCCAACCGGAAGGCCCGGGTGCTCGCCGAGTGGACCCTGGCGGCGCTCTTCCAGCGCGAGATCGTCTCCCTGGGCGACGTGGAACACCCGCGCGCCGAGTTCCGCCGCGCGGCGGAGAGCGACCGGGACCGGCCAGCCGAACGAGGTGGCACTCCGCCGGCAAGTGGAGAGAGACCTTCCGGAGGGAACGATTCCGACGGATCCGCCTCCCGACGACAGCGAAGCGACGACGGTCGCGGCGGGTGAGTGACACCAGCGCATCGCCGGGGCGGGAGGCTCGGGAGAGGGCCCGCGACGCCCGGCCGGAACACCGGGGAATTCCGTCCGCCCATCCGATCGGTCACACTGGGGCGTGACGAGTAGTGCCATCGCACGTACGAAGCGTGACAACACGAGGAATCGGAAGCTTGAACCTCACCCGCTGGACCCACCGCATCGCCGGCCGCACCCGGCGTGACGGGGGCGGCCGCACCGCCGCCAACCCGTCGGCCCGCGGCTCACGGTCCCCTCGTCGGCGCACCGGCACGGACACCGCCTGCCCCGCGGACCAGGAGGACGACGGAGCCGGTCACCCCCCTCCCGACACGGCGCCACACCGGGAGCCCACTCCTCTTTCGGAGGACGCCGCTCGTTCGGAGGACGCCCTGCCGGCGCCGGGCGCCCCCGACCCCATCCGGGCACGGGGCTGGCACGCCGCCGTCCGGGACACCGCCCCCGGCGACGGCCAGGCCGCCCACGCCCCCGCCACCCCGGAGCCCGCCGCCGACCCCACCGAACCGGCCGCCACCGGCGCCGGCACCCGGGCAACCGGCACCCCGGGAACAGGCGGCCGGCCCTCCCCGGCCACCCCGCCGAGCGCGGCGCTCGACCAGCCCGCCGCCACGGCCCCCGCCCCCGGCGAGCGCGTCCTGCGGCTGCACGACCTCCTCGCCCACGCCCCCGCCCTGATCGCCGTCACCTTCGGCCCCACCCACCGCCTCGCCTACGTCAACTCCGCCTACGCCGCCGTCTTCGGCCCACGCGAACCCGGCGCACCCGCCCGCGAGGCACTGCCCGAACTCGACCAGCTCGGCCTGCTCCCCCTGATGGACCAGGTCCTGCGCAGCGGCACCGCCCGCGCACTGCGCCCACGCCGCATCGCGCACCGCCCGGAAGGCCCGCCGGACACCCTGCTCGCCTCCACCGCCGGGCGCGGCTACGGCTACTACGGCTTCGTCTGCGCCCCCATCCTGGCCGGCGACCAGCACCCGGCCGACTGGCTCGTCGACTGCGGACCCGCCGGCCTGCCCGTGCCCCGGGAGGCCCCGGACCACGCCGCACCACACCCCGCCCGGCCCGCGCCGCACGACGGCCGGCCCGACCGGGCGGCCCACGAGCTGCGCGCCGGATCACCCGAGGCCGCCCAGCGCCCGGTCTGGATCCGCCTGCCCGGCGAGACCGCCGGCCCCACCACCCACGCCGACCAGCCCGCCACCCCGGACGTCCTGCTGCCCTCCGCCCTGCTGCCCGCCCCCGGCGACGGCGGCCCGGCCGGCGGCCTGCTCAACTCCCTGCCCGCCGTCCCCGCACACGCCCCGCTCCCCGCCACCCGCGCCGACGGCGGCCCGGCCACCATCACGGCACCCGCCTGGCGCGGCGGCGTCCGCGCGCTGCTGCGCCGCGGCGCCCACGGCCTCACCGAGGCGGTGCGCCACGGCTCCCTCGCCCCGCTCACCCACGGCACACCCCGCCAGGGCCGCGACGGCGACGCGGTCCGCGGCGTGCTGGTCTTCGCCGCCGACATGACCGACCAGTTCCTCGCCGCCGAACGCCTGCGGGAGAGCGAGCGCAAGCACCGCCGGATGGCCGTCACCCTCCAGCACAGCCTGCTGCCCCAGGCACTCGAACAGCCCGACGAGATCCGCGTCGCCGCCACCTACG